>NZ_JFKD01000049.1 GCF_002115725.1 Marivita cryptomonadis | reverse complement strand
AATACAAAACAGTATTCCCTAGACGCCTGAACTCCACGCATCGCCCCGCCTGTCAACCCGAATGAAATCCGCGGGTGCTGAAGCGCGCCCGTCAAGACACCCACTCTCGTACTCGACCATGCGTCGCTCGGGTGTGGAGTTCGGAACATTCGGACAGGGTTATGCAGTGACCTAGGATCCTGCGGGATGGCCGAACCTCTAAGCGGGCCCTTGGCGGTGCAGTGCAAAGTCTGTGGCGGATCCGCCCCCTGCCCGCTCGTCCCCTCCCCAGACCGGGACGCGGACCGTCCCCCTCCAGAAAGGCCGTCGCACGCTCATTCCGGTCCATCTTCAAACAACCCCGAGAGCACCCCATTTCAAGGTCAGGAAGAGCGGCGGGCTGCGGGGCGGATCGGCCGTGGTCACAGCGCACGCCCACACACCGGACAGGCAGATCCCGCCCTTGCGATGGCCGAATATTCAGGCGGCACATGCGACCCCTCACACAGGCACCCCAACTCCGGAGTGGGCGGTTCAACCGTTGCCATAGGTCGTTCATAGACTTTGAATCTGGTTTCCATGGTTATTGAACGTCGTGTCAAAGTCGAAATTCCACAGAATTGCCAGCTTATTGCACCAAACCCCGGTGAGACATAAAGTAAAGGGCATCGCAGTCAGGCTGGACCAAATGTCCGATCTTGAGAGGCCTGAACGCATTCGGTCAATTTATTTCGTATCCTATTTTAAGGCGCACGACCCCAGGAACAATCGGCCATGCTGTAACGCAGGTCGAATCTGACACCGTCGCAATTAACGAAGCCCTTGTCCGTCTTTATCCACATCTTTGATTCAGCCGGCGTCCGTTTTTGCTTGCGATCTGACAAACGGAGCCCACAGTTTATCTGTGATAACCATAAAAGACTTGGCCGATGCCTGAATACCTGAATAGACAACTGGAAATCCCGACCGCCCAAGCGATGGCCGATCTCTGGGTCCTTCACGCGCGGTTCGATCACCTGCCTCGCGCCTTCAGGGAGTCGCTGCCGGTCGCAGTCCGCAAAATGGATGTCGCACGGTTCGAGGACCGGCTTGCCGCGCAGATACCCACCGTGGCCGGGGCACCGACCCATCGGATCGCGGACCTTCTCGAGGCCTGGGACAGCCGGGTCGCTGATACGGGGTGCCCCTTTCCGAAGCCTGCGGCGACCATCTACAAGATGCTGGACTGGCTCTGGCCCGGCACGCTGATCGACACCGCCGGTTCCGCGATGATCGAGCGGGAGACCGCACGGGTAGATACCCAACCGTGGTCTGACGAGACAGCGCCCCTCGCCCGCCTGCTTGTCGGACTGGAGCGCTGGTACGCCCTGCGCCGGGGAGACGCGCTGGTCCCGGGTCTCGACCTCGTGGCCGACCTGTTTCTCTTGCAGTCCCTGATGCATAGCGTGGGCGGGCCCTTGTCCTGGTCGCTGACTTTGGCCGTCGAGAGTCTGGACGGCGCACCTGCGGAATCGGCGCAAGCGAGCCACCAGGAGGTGGGCCCGGACAAGCTGCTCGCCACCCTGACGACGGAGGTGACCCGGACCCTCAAGACGCTCACATCGCCAGACTTGGCCGAACGGCTGACAACCGCGATGCGCACAGCTTTGCCACCGGACATCCCGAACAGTTTGATCGCGGATTTCGTCGCCGGGGCTGTCCTGCCACGCGGGACGGTTTTTGATCGGCTGGGCAAGTCCAAGCGCCAAGGGGCGCGCGAGATCGCGACGATGTGCGCGGCAGGCTGGCTCACCTCGGATAGTCCGAAGGGGCCAGTGCGATTGACAATCCCGGCGGAGGTGATGGTCCGCATCCTTGATCCCCAGCCGTCCCCGCCCCCATCAGCCGGACGGCGGTGACATGTGCGGACAGCCAAAGGCAGGCACCAAGCGACGCGCAGAAAACCCATTCCGGGCTCATCATACTCGCTATAATTTAGCTCATCTATTTAAATTGATACTGCTTTTCCATTTTCAATACATCCAGAGTCCAAAAATATAGCCATTCCAAGATGATTAATAAGATCAAGACACCCTCTGACAACACCTGAAACAGGGCGCCCGCTTATATTCTTGTGGAAAACTCCATAATCACGCACCCACATTCGCAAAATCGGGTCCATATGAGGAATATCGGCCTACCGAAGATGGGGGCTTGAGATGATCTAGTGTTGGCCACCTGACATATGGGCACCTCGAAAAATTGCCCTGACCTTGGCGCTGGGATAGAAGGCAGAGGGCATTCGACTTGTGGGGTTTGACGATGGCGCAGATGGGTTTCTTTGATCTTTCAGACCGCTACGCGAGCCTTGACGCCAAGCGTGACCCGCTGGTCGAGATCGACGCCATTGTGCGTTGGGAGGAGTTCCGTCCGGTTCTGGAGCGGGTCTGGCGCAAGCCCGAGGCGGAGCGCAAGTCGCGGGCCGGGCGCAAGCCGATGGACGCGGTTGTGATGTTCAAGACGCTGTTGCTGGGCGCGCTCTACAACCTGTCGGACGATCAGATCGAATATCAGGTGCGCGACCGGCTGTCGTTCATGCGGTTCCTCGGCCTGGGACTTCAGGATCGGGTGCCCGACGCCAAGACCGTCTGGCTCTACCGCGAGGGGCTGGCGCAGGCCGGGGTGGTCGAGGCGCTGTTCAAGCAGTTCGACGGTTATCTGGCGCGGCAGGGTTACATCGCGCGCGGCGGGCAAATCTTGGACGCCTCCATCGTGCCGGTGCCGAAGAACCACAACACGCGCGAGGAAAACAAGGCGATCAAGAACGGCGAGGTGCCCGAGGGCTGGGCCGACAAGCCCGCCAGGCGGTCGCAGAAAGATACGGACGCCCGCTGGACGAAGAAGCACGGCAAGAGTCACTATGGCTACAAGAACCATGTGAATGTGGACCGCAAGCACAAGCTGGTCCGCCGTTACCACGTCAGCGACGCGGCCCTGCACGATAGCCAGGCGGTGGATCACCTGCTCATGCAAGGCAACACCGGCTCGGACGTCTGGGCCGATCCGGCCTACCGTTCCGAAGAGATGGAGGCCAAGCTGCGCGCCCGAGGGCTGAGAAGCCGCATCCATCGCAAGGGCAAGCGCGGCAAGCCACTGACCGAACAGGGCAAGAGCAGCAACCGGACCAAATCCGTCGTGCGCGCGCGGGTCGAGCATGTCTTCGGCGCCCAGACCAACGACATGGGCGGGACGCTGGTGCGCACCGTCGGACTGATCCGCGCGAAGACCAAGATCGGAATGAAGAACCTCGCCTACAACATGCGACGGCTGGCGCAACTGCGCCGCCTGAACCCTTGCCCCGCGTGATCCGGGACGTGGACTTCAGGCCGACGGGGCCGAAGACCGCCATGACCAGGCGAAACGGGCCATGGCTATGCCGCCAAACATCCCCAAAAGCCACTTCCTGTCGGCTTCATGCCACAAAACTCGTGCAGATCAGCCGACGACAGTGAAAAATCGAGGTGCCCATAGGACACACCATTTTCCTGCGACCACCAAGCTTATGGGGTCAGAGACTGCCCCCCTCGCTGGTCTATCGTCAATCATCGACACCGAATCGCCATGGACATCTTGCCCAATCCGCGGCGGGCCGGTCTCGAAACTGACGAAAAAACATCGCTGCGGGGCCTGCTCGATCCGCAAGCGCTGCAGACGAAAAGGACGCCTGCCAATGGGATTGCCACAACGTGCGTTGTACACCATTCACGAAACTGCTGCTCGATGGGGCTGCACTGTCTACGATATCGCCGCATGGGCGGGGATTGGTACATTGAAAATTGTGACGGGCATCCCGCCGGTTGCATGTGGAGACCAACGCGCCGGCGGTCTCGTGGAAATCCAGTCCATGGATATTGTGCGGATCTTTCGCAATTGTGGAACCGGCCCCCAAACGGCGCAGTTGCTCCGTGTACGACCGCTCGGCAGTGATGACTGGCTTCATATCGACGCGCCAGAGAGTGGCGTCACCCTATCGGTTGGGGACGTGATGATTCTCGGCGAGGACGTGCGACGATTTGAAGAAACCCATGACCTGTTTGGCCGGATCGAAGAAGGCGCTGGGCTTGGAGATGACGGTGACTACGACTGGGCCGCCATGCGGATCGAGATCACCCGCCGGGTCTATGAACAGGGACTACCCAACTCGCAGGCCGCATGGATACGAGAGCTTCAGGACTGGTTTTCTGACCGCTCCGTCGATGGAAGCTTCCCAGATGAGCGATCCATCCGGCGACGGCTGAGGCCGGTTCTCGTAGCCCTGAAGTTCAAGGCGAAGACGTCTTGACGCTCTTCGCGCCCCGGCGCGGGGCAGGTACTACTGACCTCGGCTCAGCGTTGTGCACCAGGCGGGGCTTGGGCTGAAACACGCTGGCCACCGCATCCACTCCAGCGCGCAACGGCGAGTCCATGAGATGCGCATAGCGCTGGGTCGTCTGCATCTGACTATGACCCAGCAGCTTCCCAATCATCTCAAGGGAAGCGCCCCCGCTGACCAAAAGCGACGCAAAGGTATGGCGCAGATCATGGATGCGCACATCTTCGATCCCCGCCTCCTTCTGAATGCGTCGCCAGAAACGGCGCACCTCCTGCACCGGTTGACCCGGCGTGTCGCCGGGAAAGAGCCAGGCACAGCCGGAGAATACTGCTTGCTTTTGCTGGCGCACGATCGCCGCAGCCTCGTCAGATATCGGCACTCGGTGCACGCGGCGCTGCTTGGTGGTTGTCGCAGGTTTCGTCCATGTCAGGTGCTCGAGATTGAAATCCTCAAACCGGGCTTGGCGCACCTCCCCGACCCGTGCGCCAGTCAACATGCACAACCGGATGATATTGGCGGCTCTTAGGTCTTCTGAGGCATCGAGCGCGGCAGCGAGACGCGTAATTTCCGCTTGGGTCAAAAAGCGTTCACGGGGCGTTTCCATGCGATGCCGAAATCCCATGGCCGGGTTGTCGTCGCGCCAGCCCCATTTGACCGCATAGGCAAACATTTTCCGGACCACCTCTCCAACCCGATTGGCGCGCACAGGTGTCGGCCGCGCGCCCTTCAACTTACGCGCCCGGTTTCTCGGCTTGGCTTTGGCCGGGCGTGCCCGCCCCTCCGCCACTTTGGTCAGCAGGAGTTCGACGTCGTAAGTGCTCACCTCCGTGACCAGCATCTTACCCCAAGCAGGTGCGATGAACGTCTTCATCATCGACGCCTGATCCGCTGCGTTCAGCTGCGCCAGATGCGGCAAGTGGACCTCGACATACCGATCGATCAGATCGGTCACACGCGGCGCCTCGCGCATCGCCGTCCGGTTGGCCAGGGGATCGTCACCGGCATCAATCTCGCGTCTCAGCTCTTTTGCACGGGTGCGCGCTGCCGCGACGCTCCACTCCGGCCAGCGACCAAAGGTCATCCGTCGCTGGCGCCCTGCATGACGGTAATCCAATGTGAACGCCCGGCTCCCGCTGCGATAGATGCAGACAGCAAAGCCACGGACTTCGCTGTCGAAAATCTGGTAGTCGCGGCCCTCCGTAACTGCGGCCTCACGCACCACGGCTTCGGTCAGCTTTTGTCTCATCACCATGTTTTGCCCTCTCTTGCGCCACTGTCATGACGCGTAGATCGCGCCTCTTATCAAGCAGAGCATGACGCAGGGGTGGCAGGGGTGGCACGGGGTGGCACGGGGTGGCACGGAAAAGCCAATATGCGTGCCACCCCCTATTTTATTGAGGAATTCGGCTCTGGCCGTGCCATTGGCATCAAAACAGAAAGACGCCAGGCCAGTCCAAATCTGGGTTTTTTGTGGAATCACCCCCAGAAGCGTCCAGTAAACGCCTCCTGCCTTGTAAATTTCCAATGAAATCAGGGGGTGGCACGCTTAAATGCGCGGTGCCACCCCCTGTTTGCGCGTAAATGTTGGCGAATCCCCTGTAAATCAACGTGTTTGCGGCTGAATACGCGCGAACCGCCATGACAGCCAAAATGCTGCACCGCAGCGCCGCCTCCGCTTTCTGCGGCCTCACATCCCTCAGAGCCAATAAAATAGGGGGTGGCACGGGTGGCACCGTTTTCGTGCCACCCCGTGCCTCCCTGCCACCCCTGACGATGTGCGTGACTGATCTGCAGGTCCGATCGCCGTTCGGGCTGCCAAACGGGAGAACTCATATGCACAGTCACATAGTCCAACGGGAAACGAGGCCAGTTTCAGGGACTTTATTGAGCGGCTGGATCAGTCGCACCGATCTCGCGCAACAACTCGAAGTCACCGAAAGCACCTTGCGCCGGTGGGAAGCTGAACGGCGCGGCCCACCTTGCGTGCGTGCAGGTCGGAAAATCTATTACCGCCGAAGCGCTGTGCTCGATTGGCTAGAGGAGCAAGAGACACTTGGCCTAAGTCGTGGACGCCGAGGGGCACGGCGATGAGCATCCCCCTGCCCTTTCGTGCGCAAAGCCGCCGCCAGCGATCCGCCCGCGATGAAGCCCGCCAGGACTGGATCGACGAGCGCCTGCGCGAAGCCCGCATCGTCGTGGCCGAGGTGGTGCATCATTCCGACCACATGGTCCGGCTGGCTTGCAATGTGCTGGTCCAGCATGGCGAAACCCCCGAGGAGCGCGAGGATGCACGCACCCTGCTGGTGGTTCTGGGTGGCAAAACCCATGGCCGTGGGCGTCCCGCCTGGGCCGATCCGGAGAACCGGCGATGAAGACGCGCGGAACTCCGGAAGCCGACCTGCAGCGCGCTGTGGTCAGCGCCTTGCGGGTCGTCCTGCCTAAAGGGGCAATCGTGCATCACAGCGCCAATGAGATCGCGCAGGCCGGGCCTCGGGGCGCCAAGCGCCAGGCCATCCTGACCGGCATGGGGGTGCATCCCGGCTTTGCCGATCTGGTCGTGCTGTGTGAGGGTCGCGTGCTGTTTCTGGAACTCAAATCCCGCAAGGGACAGCTCAGCCCGGCGCAGCAGGCGTTTCGCGACGCGGTGCAGGCGCAGGGGTTTGGCTGGGCGCTGGTGCGCTCCTTGGATGACGCGCTGGGCGCTCTGGCCGATTATGGGTTTACCACGCGCGTGGTCAGCGCGGCACCAAGTGTCTTTAGCTCTAGACCCAACGACGGGAGGAGCTGCAGATGAGCCATGCCGCCACCAACTGGGCGATCCAGCAGCGCGGGCTCAAGCCCACAACGAAGATTGTCCTCTGGCATCTGTGCGATCGGTTCAATCCGGACTACGGGT
This sequence comes from Marivita cryptomonadis, assembly GCF_002115725.1. Taxonomy (GTDB): domain Bacteria; phylum Pseudomonadota; class Alphaproteobacteria; order Rhodobacterales; family Rhodobacteraceae; genus Marivita; species Marivita cryptomonadis. The sequence continues at coordinate 1,567 of NZ_JFKD01000049.1, read as the reverse complement.
GCTTCCCGACGCAGGAGCGCCTCGCCCAGGATTGCGAGATCGGCCGCGCCACGCTGAACCGGCACCTCGACGAGCTGGAGGCCCGCGGGCTGATCCGTCGGGTGCCGATCATCGACACCAAAACCGGCCAGCAGCGCCCGACAAGGTATCTGCTCGGGTTCGAGTTTGGCGGCCTGACCAAAGGCACGCCCGACCTGGACGGCGGGTCCGGCGCCCCGTCAAATCCACCTGTTGAGGCTGATGAAACCTCGTGTCTTGATTTGGGACACGGGGATACTGCTGACACCTCCATCCAGGACACGGGTGCGCGGCCCCCCACCCCGGCTGCGCCGTGTCTCGAACCGGGACACGGGCCCGTGTCTCATTTTGGCGCAAACCCGTGTCTCAAAAATGGCGATTCCCGTGTCTCAAAATGGGACACTAACCCTGTAAGGGAACCTTTAAGTAAACCAGTAAAGGAGGAGGAGGGCGCGCAGGCGCGCACGAGCCTCGATGAAGATTTTTTTGGAGCGCTGCTCACGGCGCTGGGCTTCGAGCCCAGCGGCGCCCTGCCCGGCTGGTGGCAAGGTTGGCCACCCAGGGAACATGTTCGGCGTTGGCAAGTCGATCTTGGTTTGACCAAGGCGGAGATCGTTGCGGCAGCGTCGGCCTCTCGGGACACCCACCCTACCCCACCGGATGGGCCCAAGGCGCTGGACCGCGTCATGCAGCGTGAAGCTCGGCGCAAGTCGGAGGCTGCAGGCGCACCGGGTCGTGTCTCGACGAAGGCCAGCACCGCATGCACGGCCAAGCCGCCCAGCGCCGATCCAGCCGCCTTCTACGCCGATTGGGTCAACTCGAACCGCTACCTGCCCTCCAGCGCCATCACCAACGCCATGCGCGATCAGATGCTGACCCGCGTCCTCGTCACCGCCCAGCGCCTGCGCGAAAGGAACATTCAGTGAAACATGATCGCAGTCTGCATCGTCGCTCCCGCGCAAATGCCCGCGCCAAGCGCGACATGAGCATCCAGCAAGCCCTTGAATGGGCGTTCCGGGTCGAGAAAGCCCAGCTCGAGCTGCCTGAGCCTGAGGCCGACGTTGCGGAGCCCCGCAGCTTCGGATTGGAATACGTGCTGGCGCAGCGCGCTGCCCTTGGGACCGCTGTCGACGGCGGACGGTACAAGTTGAGCAGTTACACCCACCCCGATGCAGAGGTCATCGCCGCGATTGTTGCTGGGCTTCCCGACAGCCTCGGCGGCAAGCGCATGGCCATCCGCGTAGCCGAGCTCGCCCGCGCTGGGATGACGCCGGACTGGATGCCAGGCGTTGTGCCACGGTGCGTGCCGCAGGACGTTCGGGAAAACCAGCATGGGCCAAAAGCTGCCACAATCGTTGTTGCCACCGAGCGTGTCTGGTCCCGCGGAAAATGGCGGAACGTTGAGGTTCTCGCCTGCCCCGTCATTCGGCGACCTTATCCAGAGCAGATCAACGCCGCGCGACGCGCGTATCACGATTGGTGGATGGCACTAGACCACTTGCGCGATGCGCTGCAAGCTGCAGGGTTACTGCGAGAGGTCGAGGTTCCC
>NZ_JFKD01000048.1 GCF_002115725.1 Marivita cryptomonadis | reverse complement strand
AATGCTCGCCCTGCCCGCCTCAACCGATTTTGCTCTGACAGTGCCAACCAAGCGATTTGCCAGCGTCGGCCAGCAAACGACCAAAGCCTGACCCATCATTCTGACCGCAGATCCCAATACCTATCCATTCGATACAGCGACCGTCTGGTCGAGGCCGGTATCGATGCATCGGACGGCACGGTTGGGGCTTCATATGATTGTGAATGTGGTATTGCAGCCTGATGGCCTGACTCATCGTATGATTGACTTCGTGTCATTGCGTTGACGTGTCGACCATCAGATTGCCCCGGCAGCGGGCGAGATGTGACTTCATAGGAGCCTGACGGTCCGCGTACCATCACAGTCCTGTCCTCTTCGACCGGTGCCTGGGCCATGGAAATCAGTCGGCCAACTGGAATGGGAAACCGCCAAGTGGGTCCACTGGTACAACACCCAGCGGCTACACGGTGCCATCGGATACATCACGCCAAACGAAGCGGAGGAAGCTTTCTATGAACGTTTGAACCAAACCGAAAATGCAGCCTAACATTTGAGCCAAACACCCTCCGGTAAACCCCTATAAGATTCACACATCTTGTGTGACTTTTTGGGTCAGACTTTTTGCGAGATGTGTGCCATGATGTGTGCCATGTTTGATGGATTGGAATTCAGTCCAGCCTGACAGGATGACAATTGGCCCTGGCTTTCCGTAGTAACCGGTCCAACCACCGAGCCTCGCGCAGACCCAAGTGGCGAAAGCCAGGCTGCCTTTGGGATGGGGGTTTTTTTGTCGATCAGTCTGGCCTTCAAGGTCGGTATTGAGCGCTTCCAGTAGAGGTTGATCGTCTACATCGAAGGCATCTGTCAGCGGGCGCAGGCGGACGCCGCCGTCGCGCTCCGCCACCATCTGCATCACGATTGTCGCGGCGATCATGCAGGCGACGATCAGCCGGTTGCGGGGCGCGCTGTTCTTGATGCGCAAGGCCTCAATGTTGAACCCTTTACGCTTCATCGTGCGGAACAAGTCTTCGATTTTCCAGCGTTTTGCATAGCGCTCAGCGACATCCAAAGCGTCACTGACATCGGCGATTTTGTAGGTTGTCAAAAGCCGCCAGTGTATAGGCTTGATCCCCTCAGGTGGGGTTTCTTCACGCAAATCGATATAGTTTAGAATGACCGGCGTAAGCGCTGCTTTTTTCATACGTTTGGGGGGTTGGATTGTTATCTGACCAAAGCGGATCGACAGCTTTGCCGCGCGGGCAGTCCGCCCCGGGATCGCGGGAACAGTGAGCAGGGTCACGCCCAGCCTCGGCATGGCTGCGATCCGGTCAGCCATTTTGTCACCGCCCTTAAGTGTGCGGTTGTGATTGGCTCGCACAATCAGATCCACATGATCGGGCCTGCGGGCAAACAGATTATAAATGTCGGCCTCGCGATCCGCCACCATCGTCATACGCGCAGCCCCAGCGATCTGACCGGCCCGCTCAGTGGCTGCCAGCCAGCGGTAGCTTTCCTTATCTTCGAAGGCACGCGCATGCCGCGTCGCACGTTGGCCTGTATCACGTTCGCAAAACGTTGCATCCAGTGCGCCCAGGACAGCGCCATCCTGCGCATCCACTGCGATCATCGCGTGAAGGTAATCTCCTCCCACACCATTTGACCGGGTCACTGTTGTGTCCTGAACCGCCAGGATATCACGTCCATGACAGGCGCCCTCGGTCCGGGAAAAGGACGCCTCGCACATCGCTTCAACGGTCACTGCCGGATTGCGCAAAAACCGTGTAATCCGGATCTCACCTGCTCGATTACAACCAAGTCGCCGAACCCGGACCCCATCACCGCCTGTCGCAACAAGCCTGTCCAAAAGCAGCGCCCCCCTTTTTCCAGGCGCGCGTCCCCAAATTTTCCAAGTGTCTGCTGCATCATCACCTCCGTTTTCAAAAGGGAATCAGAACAGCGCACTCACCGCAACAAAGATGTGTGAATGTCATAGGGTAAACCCGGGGCGATTCATTTTCCAAGACGACAAACGTCCGGTTCCGTGCTATATACCCTCCGGTTTTATCCTTTTCTTCGTGCAAACATTGATACCCTAAACCGACCTTCGACAGGAACTGCAAGATCCGGCACGGCTAGCGCGCACAGAGCAGGTCGCGCAGGCCATGGAATTGCTCTCCTTAGTGGACGGGTAATGCTATGCCATGAGAGAAAATGCAGACTATTCGACATCCAGACGGAGTCCTGTAGTGAAACCATGCTGTCGGCCAGCCCGTAGTGCACGGGCCGACCAATCTGCGGCATGTCGTGCGTCCAGTTGGATATTATCGGACGATATAGACGACCCTGCGATCTTTCGTATCCACCAGAACCGGCACGCCATTGAGATATGCATACTCATACGTGCTGTCCGGAACCGGGGCCAACATCACCGTATCGGGGATCCCGGCGCCAACGACGACTTCGCCGTCCAGATAGATTGGATCGACAGGGTTGCTTCTGACATAGGTGACAACCGTCGGATCAGGTTCAACAGAAGCGCCGACTGCGGTCCCGACGATAGCGCCGACAACAGCGCCAGCCGGACCGGCGATCAGGGCACCGGCGATTGCACCTGACGCAAGGCCGCCAGCGGTCACCGCTTGCCCGTTGTCATAAGTGACGGTCGTGAGGACCACCCGCTTGTCGCCCGACGCAAGTGCAACCGGTGCGTTGTCGATTGCCGTGGTGAGATAATTGCCCGCGGCCCATCCTGTCGTGTCGCCGTGGGTAACTTGGCACCAGCTTGCATCGGCAAGGCATCCCTGCACCATCACCGTGCCATTCATCGGGATCACATCGACGATCGAATGCATCGGACCTGGTCCGTCGCGCACGTTCAGATCGGTCCAGGCCATGGCTTGGGTTTCGGCGCTTGCCGCGCCGGCGATCAAACCGGCAACGACAGAGATGCCTAGAAGTGCCTTGGTAATCATCATGTTTCCTTTGAAACGGGGAGCAAGGACGCGGTTCTGAGGGCCGCCCCTACTGAAAGGGCGTCCCGGACAAAACATCGCTATGCTGAAGAGGTTGGCCCACAGCAGGCTTTCGCTGCTGTGTCCCGACGGAGTCGTCGGGCGAAACAATACCATGCGTGATATCGGGAGATGGGGTACTGACATGCATCAGTGCTGCACAGGATTTCAGTGTGTGCCGTGACTGCGGAAGAGCCTACCTTGTTACGTCACCTTTTCCGGCAGGTCAAAATCGTGATCAGGATGGCGATGGAATGGGCAATGGCTGAAATCACGAACGCGTCAGGATCAGCGTGCCGGTCAATTCCAGGGCAGACCGGTATTTCGGACTTTGCACCCATTAGCCGAGGCCAACGCAACGAGAACTGAAATCTGCGGCGCCGCTAACGTGCATCAATACGAATCGTCAGGGCATTGAGCAGTATGAAGCCTGTTCGCCGGACTTCGGTGAACATGTACCCAGTCCCAGTGACCCAGAGACACGCGGGACGGCGCTTTACCTCGTGTCCCCGATCTCGCGTGTCTCTCGTTCCCGGACCGTCCACGAAAGGACAAGCCAATGAAACCCGAGACCAATAAGTCGACCAATGTCTCTGATAAGATGAAAACTGTGAAGTCTGCTTAGGACAAGGCGCCTGCTGGCCCCAAGAAAGACGCGGCCCTGAAGCATTATCAGGCGGCGGAAAAGGCCCATACGGCCAAGAACGATGCCGACACGAATAAGGAACGCGACGCGGCGACCCACGCGCTCGCGTAATTTGTTGGTTCGGCTGCCCGGCGACGCGCGCCGGGCAGCCGACGCGGGAAAGACTGCGCCCGATCGGACTGTTTCATCGCACGCGCAGGTCGTGCAACGGCCATCAAGGAGAACGATCATGTCACTGATCTTTACCACTGCCACACGGCAACGCGCGATTTTCACGCTCGCAACACTGTCTCTCGCCACGACTGCAAATGCGCAGGCGATGGGACAAACTCAGGAGTCGGCCCCTCATGACGGCGGCGGGATGATAAGCGACGGCTGGGGATGGGGCATGTGGCACGGCAGCTACGGAATGGGTGGCTACGGCTTTATTGGCGTACTTGTGCTGGCCCTGGTGGTCATTGCGGTTGCCGTCCTGGCGTTCCGTCGCCGCCAACCGTGACAGAATGCGCGGGTTAACATAAAACACCTCGCCCATTTCAGCCCAATTGGAGAACGAAGATGTCACTGGGTATGATACTTTTGATACTGCTTGTTATCGCTTTGCTCGGTGGATTCAGCGGCCGCTTCGCAGGATATGGCTACGGCTACGGTCATGCCGGAGTCGGCGTACTTGGCACTGTCCTGATCATCGTGGTCGTCCTGATGCTGCTTGGCCGGATCTGACCGCAACGTCCTTACGATGGGATGTCATGGCAGAAGCGGCCCCTTCTGATCCATGTATGTCGGCTCATACTGTGCGAACTTGACTAGGCAGCCGACTCATAAAACTCGATCCAGAGTCTGACCGAAGCCAGTTTGATCATCGACAGGAAGTTGCGTGACGTCTTTTCGTATCGGGTTGCGATACGACGGAAGGAGGCTTTCAGCCTGCCAAAGAACCGCTCGATTTTATTGCGTTCCCGGTAGATTTCAGCATCGAATTCGGCGGGCAGTTTACGGTTAGCCTTGGGAGGGATCACGTCGATAGCGCCCTGTTCCCAGATCATGTCCCTGATCCAGTCTGCGTCATATGCTTTGTCCGCGAGCACGTGTTGACCAGGCTGCAGGTTGTTGAGCAGCGTCTTACACGGCGGCGCGTCATGGGCTTGACCGGGTGTTAATTCATATCGGATCGGCAGCCCATCCTGATTGGTAAGTGCATGTATTTTCGTCCCTAATCCGCCCCGCGAACGACCTAAACAGCGGCGCGGGTCTTTTTTTGAGTGTCGTGGCGGAATGATGCGCGCGCACGCTGGTCCCGTCGACCATCACCATGTCAACGTTATGCGCGTCGGCTATGGCGTCCATGATCCGGTCCCAGTGGCCCGCATAGCTCCACCGGTTGAAACGGTTGTAGACCGTAGTCGGTGGGCCGTATTGTTCTGGTAGATCAGCCCAAGGGATGCCGGTGCGCAGAACGTAGAAAATACCGTTGATCACGCGGCGGTCATCAACCCGCTTCTTGCCCCTTGTCTTGTTGGGCAAGACCGCCTTGATGAATTCCCATTCAAGATCGCTCATGTCTGATCGTGCCACTTGCATCCTCCCGCCCGATGTTCGCCCGGGAGTGAATCACAAACCTATACAGTCAAACAAGAATTAATGGGTGTACTGCCCAAACATAGTCGGTCCCTTCGCGATCTGTGTGGGTTGATGGGGAGCGACGCGTCCGCGGGGCACTGTCAGGTTGTTGAAGCCTGGTTTTCACCGTAGCCTTTCACCATGCTGAACTTGTTTCGTGATATATCACTGGGAATATGCGTTGGCTTCGTGCTGGCGCTGATGATCGCGTTTGATGTTTGGCCTTTGGGGGCAAAATCAGTTTTTGACCTCGGGCGATCACCTAGACCAGTTTTGCTGGATGCTGCGGAGTGATTGACTGCGCAAGTTATTGGCTGTTCGATCAAGTTGTCGAGGGTGTGGTGAGCGCGACAATTGGGAGCTTTTAGGTTGAGTGGTCTAGAAATACCGAACAAGAATTTCAATCGCCGAGAGATCAAGTGGGCGTTGCGTTCTGACAACGCTGAAGTGGCTCAGTATTTTACAACGCTTGCGCCGCTGGATGCCATCAAACTGACCAGCCAAATGTTTGACGAACTGCGTTGCTCTGATTTCCCAGCCTACATGATGGACTGCATGGAGGCTGTTGATCTTGTTGTGGAACACGACGACGACCGACGAGAAATGATCGAACAGATTTGTCTTGTGATCGACAAATACAGTACGGTGGCAAAAGTTGTGGAAGTGCGCAGGGTCAACTTGGCCATTGCCACATATTTTTCGTTATCTCACGCTGCACAAGTCTCGCGCTTGTTGAGTGATGTGCACGACGGTCATGAAATCGACCGATAAGTTGATTGGTCACCCTTACTTTGAAAATGGGCGCTTGTGGTGGAGATTTGGCACGTCAAACCGGGGAGTTCAGCTCGCTCGAAGCGTGGTTAGCGTTCATGCAGGACTACTTTGACCGACCGGGCGGCTTCGCCTTCGAAACCTCCTTGCATGGCATCCGAATGTTGTATGACCTCAAGGGAGCGCCCACAGTTATCGGTGATGTTTCGTCAACTGATCCGCATTTATATAAACGGATGGCTGAGTGGTGCACTATTGCTCAGCGTCTTGCCGAGGGTCCCCCCGTGATCACTATAGTGTTGCCGTCAGAATATGTCTTGTTTCGAACGATCGATGGAGATGTTGCAAGTCAGGCCGATCAGGATTGGTGGACTGAACAGATTCTGCGTGAGAAGCAGCTCACGCGAGCAGACGTCAGTGTGGCCTGTCAAAGAATTGAGGAAAGAACGTTCCTTGCAATCGTCGAGCTTCAGACGCTCCGTGAGGCGAACGATTTTGCATCATCGCACGGTTTTTGGGTGAGCCGCTTTATAGGCAGACCAGCTCGGAAGATGCAGGCCACCGAAAAACTGTCAGGTCGCCCCTTTGTATTCCGCAATCCCAGCCCACTGGTCTTACAGGTGCAAGAGTGACGTGCAAATTACGTCGCAACAGTAGACCGTTGCAGTCCTTTGTTCTATCCCGGCGCTGCAGCCAGAGCTGTCTGAGATCACCACAACCGAGAAAGTGAATGATGCCAATTGCCCTGCTTTCAGCGCTGCCAGCAGCCATGCAAATCAAAACAGTGTCAATGATAACACTAGCGATACTCGTGTATAAAGACCCAGCTATGGCGTATTCACCAGCGATGAATGGCTCCAAGTGTCATATTGCCGAAAGCGCGGGATGTGGAGAGCAGAGTCAGCTAGCGGCGGTCTCTCTGTCGCGGATAACACGACCCATGTGTGGGCGCGTTGGCGAGAGTGAGAAAGGCTGTCTCGACAGCGATAAGCACTTTGGTGTTCTGCAATACCAGATGCAGCTTCAGCGCCACTGTCCATCTCTTCCCGGAGATTTTGCTGATGGTGAAGAGGGCCCTGCAACACGTGCGGCGCTTAAACAATTTCAATCTGCCTACGGCTTAACAGCAGATGGCGTTTATGGTCCCAAAACAGCGGAGGCCTTGGCAGGACCAGTGAATGGCGAGTGTCCGTAGCGTTATTGGTAAGTGTTTGTCGCGAATGCGCAAAATCTAGTGTTTGATCATATATCTGGCTTACGCGATGTGTCAGTTTAAGCACAGCGTCATGTAAGAATACGTCGCAAGTCTATGAATTTGAAAGGTTTTGAATACAGTCCATACCGTAATTATGAAGGTGTGCCCATGTCTTTTCATGCGCGGAATGGAGCTGAATTCGTTGGCCTGCGGTCAGTTATTGGCGGGCGCAGGCAGGTGGTCTACGATGCCCGCACTGGCAAGCGTGTCGTCCTAGATATTCGTGATGTGAGCGCCACAGATGACGACATCAACTCGGCTCTGAAAGAAGGGATCAATGCTCGCAATGTGCTGGGCGGCGTCTTGGCGGCGCTTAAAGCCCGCAATATTGATGTAGATTTTGCGTCCTGAGTAAATCGGGAGTCCCCTGAGCACCTGCACTCAGGTATACTTATTCCAACCTCAGACCAACTGAGGACAGTGAGGCAGCATGCAACCTATCATTCACAAAGCGGCGATCGCTTTGGAGCTCAATCCTGTATCTGTAGGCATCTCGCCTGGTGATCGAGCGTTGTTGTCCCTGAACTCTGACACAACCATCTCTGTATTTGTTGAAAGGCCCTCACGACTGCCTTTTGGGCTTGGAAAGCCACGAGTTGTGTTGGTGGGCACGTTGGGCGCACGAGCAACTGACATCCTGTCGCCTGCCCTCGAGCGCAAAGCGGACTTCCGTGTACGCATTATTGAGGTTGAGCCGGCCCATATTAGTAGCACCGGGCGTGCTTCGGTGTATGTGTCGGTATGGGGCAATCCTGCGGATATTGTCAGGCCCAAAGAAGCGCGTGCAATATTCACCCGCAGCAGGATTAATGACCCGGTTCCTCCACAAGTGTCAACGGCAGAGTAAAAGTGAGCCAAAGGGCAGCGCAAAATGTTGCCACTTTGGGTTTGGGATAATCAGCGTGAAGACGAGCGCCAGCATCCGGGCAGCCGCGCTTGTTATATAGCTGGCGGTTGTCCGGATGCTTTGGACCGTCAGGGCCAATCTGTGCTGATTGAGGTTTAGGTTTTGGGCGCTGCTTGACGCGCCTTGCTCTGGCCAAGGCGGTAGCTTTCGCCATTCATCTCCAGGATGTTGACGTGGTGGGTCAGGCGATCGAGCAGTGCGCCTGTCAGGCGTTCTGACCCAAATGTTTCTGTCCATTCGTCGAATGGCAGGTTGCTTGTGATCAGCGTGGAGCCGCGCTCGTAGCGTTGGGAGACCAATTCAAACAGCAGCTCAGCCCCGGTTTTGCTCAGTGGCACAAAGCCCAGCTCGTCGATGATCAGCAGCTTGTAACCAACCATCTGTTTTTGAAGCCGCAGGAGCCTGCGTTCGTCTCTGGCCTCCATCAGTTCATGAACAAGCGCTGCGGCGGTGACAAAACCGACAGACAGGCCTTTCTGGCATGCCGACAACCCGAGGCCGAGGGCAATGTGGGTTTTGCCGGTGCCGGACAAGCCAACGACACACTGCCCGCTTTCCCGGTTCTGAGGTTCGGATCTGGTATCCATTTCACCCTCGCTCTGGGGAGATTGTGCAAGTTGTCGCCCAGTCGAGGCGCGGTGGGACCGCCCAATTGACGATTGTTCAGTGCGATGGAACCTTGGCGAAGCTCCCAA
>NZ_JFKD01000047.1 GCF_002115725.1 Marivita cryptomonadis | reverse complement strand
GGTTCTGTCGCAAACTTTTTTGACTTTCGCCGGGTCACGTGATGCGGCAGTAATTTTCCGGCAGAGGTGGCGGACGAGAGGGGCGGAGCGATGGTTGACTTCAAGGGCGTACATTTCCCAAAGGAAGCGATCTTGTACGCCGTGTTCTTCTATCTGCGCTATCCTGGTTCCTATCGCGATCTCGAGGAGATCATGGAGGAGCGTGGCGTTGATGTTGACCATGGGACGCTGAACCGTTGGGTGGTTAAGTTTGCGCCGCTGATGGCGGCACAAGCGCAGTCCCGCAAGAAACCAACGGCCGAATCTTGGCGCATGGACGAAACCTACATCAAGGTTAAAGGCAAATGGACCTACTATTACCGGGCGGTCGACAACACGGGAAAAACCCTTGATTTCATGCTGTCTGAGCGTCGCAACAAGGCTGCGGCCTGTCGGTTTTTCAAGCGCGCGATTGGCACGAACGGCGTGCCTGACCGTGTCGTCATCGACAAAAGCGGCGCTAATCTGGCGGGTCTGCAAAGCGTCAATGTGATCCTGAAGTTCACGGGCTCATGCAACACCATCAAGATACTGCAGGTCAAATACCTCAACAACATCATCGAACAAGATCATCGCTTCGTAAAGCGGATCACGGGCCTGATGCTTGGCTTCAAGGCCTTCCATTCTGCCGAGGCGACACTGGCTGGGATCGAGACCGCGCACATGATCCGAAAGGGGCAGATCCATACCAACGGCCTCACCGCGTTTCAGCAGTTTGCGGCGCTCGCAGCATAATTGTGTCCAGCCCATCCCCGCACTCAAACTTCAACAAAATTTGCGACAGAACCGATCTTTGGCGGGACCACAATGATAATCGGGCTCTACAACGTATCGGCCCGCACCGGTCACTGGCCCGGCGTCAGTTGGGTGCTGCGATCGACCTTCGAAAGCTCCGTCAGTCTGCGCGCGGGACCCGCCGAGGCCGTCCCGGACCTGTCGGCTGAAGGTCTGGCCGAACTGGGGGCGAAACATTTCGAAAGCGCCTGCGCCTTTTGCCACGCCCTGCCCGGCCAGGACCGCAGCGTCACCGCCCTGTCGATGGTTCCGACCCCGCCGCATATCTCTGACCTGCCCGGCGACTGGGAACCGCAGCAGCTACACTGGATTATCTACGAGGGCATCAAACTGACCGGCATGCCCCATTGGCCTGCCGCGCGTAAGGATGAGGTCTGGGCCGTCGTGGCCTATCTGGAAACCGTCCGGTCCGGCACCCCCCCGCCCAGCGGCACCACCGGTGCGGGTGACGCGCTTGCTTATTGCGCGGGCTGCCACGGCACCGAGGGGGTCAGCGAAAGCCCCCTGATCCCCCGGCTGGATTTGCAGACCGAAGCCTATATCACTCAATCGCTGGCCGACTACCGGTCGGGAAGGCGTGCCAGTGGTTTCATGAAGCACGCGGTCGGTGCCATAGACGTGACCGAACTGGCAACCGTACTGCGCCACTATGCGGACTTGCCCGCGACGGCGGTAGCTGGACAGCCCGGGCATACAGAGGCTGCGCTGGTCGAAAAGGGAGAGGAGCTGGCCCGGCGCGGTACCGACGACGTTCCGGCCTGTGTCGTCTGCCACGGCCCCGAGCCGGTCAAGGACAACGCGCTGATGCCGCGGCTGGCGGGGCAGCATCAACCTTATATCGCGGCGCAACTGCGTCTGTGGCACGAGGACGGCCGCGGCGGCGGCCCGCGCGCCAATCTGATGACCGAAGCTGCTCAGGATCTTTCCGAGGCGGACATCGACGCTCTGTCCGCCTGGTACGCAAGCCTTACACCCTCGCCGAAATAAGCTGGCGTCAGGCGGGCTCTCTGATCGCGTCTTCGGCGTGGTGACAGGACACAAAACGCTCGGGTGCGATTGAACGCAAAACCGGCGCGTCGGTGGCACAGATTGCGGTGGCGCGGGGGCAGCGTTCGCGGAAGGGACAGCCGACCAGTTTGCGCAGGCGACTGGGTGGTTCACTGACCTCGATGGCGCCGGTGATCCGCTTGGACGGATCGGGACGCGGGATCGCGGTCAGAAGCAGTTCTGTGTAGGGATGACGCGGATCGGTGAAAAGCGCGCGAGCCGGTGCGATCTCGACCACCTCGCCCATATACAGCACCGCGACCCGGTCCGAGATCTTGGCCACGACGCCCAGGTCGTGACTGATGAACATCAGCGTCAGACCCAGCCGCGCCTTCAACCCGGCCAGCAAGTTCAGCACCTGCGCCTGGATCGACACATCCAGCGCCGAAACGGGTTCATCCGCGATCACCAGGGCGGGCTCGGGCAGGATGGCGCGGGCAATGCCGACGCGCTGACGCTGACCACCTGAAAGTTCATGGGGATAGCTGCTTGCGAACCCGGCGCCAAGACCGACCAGATCCAGCGCATGTCCTACCCGTTCGGCACGGTCGTGACGGTTCTTGAAAATGCGGTGGATATCGCCGGTTTCCGCCACTGAATCGCCTACCGACCGACGCGGATTGAGCGAGGCGTAGGGGTCCTGAAACACCATGCGGACGTTCAGCCGGGTTTCGGCCATGTTCCGGCGATTGCGCCCCAACAGATCCTCGCCGTCCAGCATGACAGAGCCGCCGTCCGCCTTTGTCAGGCCCAGCAGCACGCGCGCCAGGGTAGACTTGCCGCAACCGGATTCGCCGACTATGCCCAGGGTCTCGCCGCGACGGACCGTCAGCGAGATGCCGTTGACCGCAAGAACCTCGTGGGTTTCGCCCTTGCGCCGCACCTTGAACCCTTTTCGCAGATCGCGAATGTCCAGGATGTTCTCGGTGCCATCAGTCATGCGAGGACGCTTTCATTCAGGGGAAAGTGGCACATTGCAGTCTGGCCCGCCACGCCTCTGGCGCAGGGCACCGGGCCGGAGAGGCAGGGTTGCTGCGCCCGCGAACAGCGCGGTGAGAAGGGACACCCCGGCGGAATGGCTCCGGGGCGCGGCGCTGAGCCCGAGATTGTGGCCATTACCGCATCATCGGATTCCGGGTTCGGCAGGCAGGCCATCAGCGCGCCGGTGTAGGGGTGCAAGGGCGCGCGGAACAGCGGCTCGACGTCGGCATTCTCGACCAGCGAGCCTGCGTACATCACCGCCACCCGGTCGGCCAGTTGCGCTACGACGCCCAGATCATGAGTGATGAACAACACGCCCATATCAAGACGGTTGCAAAGATCGCGGATCAGACCCAGCACCTGCAACTGCACGGTCACGTCCAAGGCCGTCGTCGGCTCGTCCGCTATCAGAACCTGAGGCCGACAGGCCAGCGCAATGGCGATCATCACCCGTTGACGCATCCCGCCGGACAACTCATGCGGAAAGGACCGCATCTGATGCGCCGTGTCGGGGATGCGGACCATGTCCAGCAACTCTCGGGCACGGGGGCTGGCATCGGTGTCGGGATCGTGGACGCGCACGGCCTCCTCGATCTGTTCGGCGATCCGAAGCACCGGGTTGAGCGAGGTCATCGGCTCTTGAAACACCATCGCCATCTTGCCGCATTTGCGGCGCACCCGTTCATGGGGGGCCAGATGCGTGACATCTGCCCCGTCCTGCGTGATGGACCCGGCGCTGAGGTGCAGTGCCGGTGGCAGCAGGCCCATCAGCGCCAGCGAGGTCATGCTTTTGCCAGAGCCGGATTCACCCACCAGCCCCAAGATCTCGCCCGGCTCGATCCGGAACGAGACACCGCGCACGATGTCGGGACCATTCCGTACCGAGACGACGATGTTGTCGACGTTCAGCATTGCGCCCTCATCTTCCCACCATTTCACGGAACCGCGGATCCATCCGGTCGCGGATCGCATCGCCCACCAGGTTCAGGGAAAAGGCCGTCAGCACGATCATCAACCCCGGCCAGAGCAACAGCCAGGATGCACGGGTGATGTAGATCCGCGATTCCGCCAGCATGTTGCCCCATGAGGGAATATCAGGCGGCGCCCCCAGCCCCAGAAAGTCCAGCGATGCGGCGCCCAGTTGCGCAAAGGCGAAGACAAAGCTGGCCTGCACCAGAAGCGGCGAGATCATGTTGGGCAGGATATGCCGGGTGATGATCCACCAGGTTCCCGCACCCGCACTGCGGGCGGCCTCGACATAGGGTTCGGCCCGCAGTCGCAGCGCCACGCCGTAAACGATACGCGCCGTGGTGGTCAGGTAGATCAGGCCGATGGCCAGGATCGCATTGAACACGCCCTGCCCCAAGATGACGATAAGCCCCAAGGCAAGCAGCAGCGAGGGAAAGGACATCAGCACATCGACCATCCGCATCAGGACCCGGCCCAGTGCCGGGTAAAGCGCCGACAAAATCCCGATCGGCACGCCCGAGGCCAGGGCAAATCCCACCACGCCGATCCCGATCAGCAAGGCCAGTCGCGCGCCGTAGACCAGGCGGCTGAAGGTGTCGCGGCCGAAGTGGTCGGTCCCCAGAAGATGGGCGCCGCCCGGGGGCAGCAGCCGGTTCGCGGGGTCGATCTGATCTGGCGCATAGGGCGCAATCCAGGGCGAGAAGGCCGCGAACACGACGACGGTCAGCAGAAAGATCACCCCCAGTGTTGTCAGGGGGCGGGATATCGCCGGTCGCGTCCAGGTCGCGAGGGTCTGCATCATTCCAGTTCCACCCTTGGGTCGAGCAGCCTGTAGGACAGGTCCACCAGCAAATTTATGACGAGGTAGAGACAGACAGTAACCAGGATCACGCCCTGAATGACCGGATAGTCGCGGCGCAGGATCGACTGGACCACGGTGCGCCCGATACCGGGCAGTGCAAAGACCGTCTCGGTCACGACGGCCTCGGAGATCAGGGCCGCAAAGGTGAACCCGAAGGCCGAGACCACCGCCAGCAGCGCATTCCGCAGGATGTGGCGCAGCACGACGCGGTATGGACGGATGCCCTTGGCCCGCGCGGTGCGCACATAGTCCTCGCGCGCGACATCCAGCATCGAGGCGCGCGTCAGCCGCAGGATAAGCGCCGCATTGGGCGCGGCCAATGCCAGGCTGGGCAGGATGAGATAGCGCAGGTTCGACAGCCCGCCCTCTTCAAAGATGGACGGGAAGCCAGAGCTTGGAAACCAGCCAAGCCCGGCGGCGAAAATGAGGATCAGGTAGAGGCCCACCCAGAATGTGGGCACAGAGGCCAGCAGCATCGCCAGACCGGAGAGACCCTGATCAATCCAGGTGCCCTGACGGATCGCGGACAAGATGCCGACGGGAACGCCGAAGAGGATGATCCAGACCATCGTGATCGTTGCCAGCAGAATGGACGTCTCGGCGCCCTCCTTTATGACCTGGGTAACGGGCGTGTCGAAAAAGATCGACTGGCCCAGATCGCCCTGCAGCGCGTTGCCAGCCCAGATCATGTACTGGACCACCAGCGGCTCATCCAGGCCCATGCGATTGCGCAGCAAGGCCACCTGTTCGGGGGTCGCGCCGTCACCCAGCATCACATAGATCGGATCGCCCGGTATCAGGTGAATGAAGCCAAAGATGATGATCGACGCGGCGATCAAGGTAATGATCGCCGCGCCGGTGCGTCTCAGGAAATATCGTCCCACGCTTTATGTCCTACTTCGAGGCGCCCCAGAAGTACGGAAAGACAGGAGCCTTTCCGAACTGCATCTTCAGATCGGGAGAGGCGATGTCATACGAGAGGATGTTGCCGACCTTCACGACAGGAAGCTGTTCGTAGATCAGCGCCTGCAATTCGGCCCATGCAGCCTGACGGGCTTCCAGGTCCGAGGTACCGGTGAACTTGGCCATCAGCTCGTGCTTTTCGTCGGACTTCCACCAGCCGGGGTAGCTGTCGTTCAGAACTGTCAGCAGAACAGGATCCGGTACGCTGCCGTGGTG
The DNA here is from genome assembly GCF_002115725.1 of Marivita cryptomonadis. GTDB lineage: Bacteria > Pseudomonadota > Alphaproteobacteria > Rhodobacterales > Rhodobacteraceae > Marivita > Marivita cryptomonadis. The sequence goes on along the minus strand of NZ_JFKD01000047.1, from coordinate 3,508 downwards.
GGTCATGAACATGTCCCATTCAGCGGACTGGCCACGCAGTTGCAGCAGTGTTGCCCAGTCGACGACGACCAGCTGCACGTTGATACCGGCATCCGCCAGCTGGCGGGTGAAGACGCTGGCATCATCGAAATGCGCCTTGTAGTTGGTCGAGACGAGCAGCTTGATCGGTTTGCCGTCATAGCCCGCTTCTGCGGCCAGGGTTTTCGCCTTTTCGGGGTCGCCCTGGTTATAGGCTTCGGTTCCGGCGGTCGTGTGCCAGATGTTGCCTTCGGGGAAGTACGAACCACTGGCCTCGAAAAGCTCCGGTTCCCCGACGGAGACCTGCAGGGCCTGCTCCATGTTCAGGGCCGTCATGATGGCCTGACGCAGTTTTGTGTTGGTGGCAAGCGGGCCGGTTTCCGAGTTCATGAACATCAGTCCGAAGATCGGCGCGTCACTGATCTTGACCTGGGTGGCGGGATCGTCGCGGACCAACCCGTAAAGGTCGCCCGAGATGAATTCGGCGTAGTCGTAGTCGCCGGCCTGAACGCCGCTGACACGGGTGCCGACGTCGGGCACCGGAACGAACTGAAGCTTTTCGAAATTTGCCACCCGTTCACCCGATGAGCCGCTGCTTGGGTCCGGATTGGGGGTGAATTCGTCGAAACGCAGCAGTTCGACATAGCGGTTCGGGCGCAGCTCGCCGAATTTGTAGGGGCCGGTGCCGACAAAGTTTTCGGCGGCAATCGGCTCTCCGGCGGCGGCGCTGACGATTTCGGCGGGATAGATGACCGGTCCACCGTTTATATAGGCCAGAATGCTTTTCCAGGCACCATTCGCGGCTTCGAGGGTCAATTTGACTTCCAGATCACCCGTCGCCTCGGCCGAAACCAACCCCAGCAGTTTGCCGCGCGCTCCGAATTCGGCCCAGCGGTTCAGCGATGCGGCCACATCCTCGGCGTCCAAGGCGTCGCCGTTGTGGAACATCACGCCTTCGCGCAGGGTAATCGTGATCGTCTTGCCGTCGTCAGAAATCGTCTCGCCCGTCGCAAGGTACGGCTGCGGCGCATTGGCTTCGTCGAAGGCATAGAGCGATTCGAACATGTGCTGCGCAATGGTCGAGGCCAGCGTGGCGGTGCCCATCTGGATATCGAGGCTGGGGGGTTCGCCGATGGTCGCATAGCGCAGCGTCTGCGCCGACACCGGGGCCGCCATCAGCGCCGCCAGTGCGATCCCGCCTAGAAGGTTTCTCAGTTTCATTATGTCAGTCTCCCTGTTGTTGTTTTCGTCAATGGCACGTCTGGCCGCCGTCGATGATCAGGCTTGCGCCGGTCATGAAACGGGCGTTGTCCGATGCAAGATAGACAGCCAGCGCACCAAGATCGCGGGGATCGCCCATTGTTCCCATGGGTATGTCCGCAACCAGTCCGTCGATGATTTCGGGGTTCGTCTCTTTCCACTTCAGATTTGGCGCGGTCGCAAAGAGACCCGGACAAATCGCATTGGCTGTGATGCCGTGCCTGGCCCAGTCGACGGCCAGCGTGCGGGTGAACTGGATGACCGCGGCCTTGGCCGTTTCATAGTGTCGCCCGCCGATCCCGCGTCCGGCCACAAGTCCATTGATCGAGGCCACGTTCAAAATCCGTCCACCCTTCCCCGCCGCAATCATCGCCGCCCCAAGCACGCGCGAACAGATGAATGTCGAGGTCAGGTTCAGGTCAAGCAACCGGGTCCAGGTTGCCAGGTCAAGGTCTTCGGTCGGCACATTCACCCGCCGTCCGCCGACGTTGTTGATCAGAATGTCAAAGCTGCCGACTTCGGTCAGGGCGCGGTGGCAGACGGCCTCGGCTGCCTCGGGCGATCCCATGTCTGCCTCAAAGGTCCAGACCTTGCGCCCCATCGCCCCAATCTCATCCGCTGTGGATGCCAAGGCATCTGAAGGCCGCGCGACCAAGGCAATGTCCGCCCCCGCCTGGGCAAGCGCCAGCGCCATTTCCCGGCCCAGGCCGCGGCTGCCCCCCGTCAGAAAGGCGCGTTTGCCGGACAGGTCGAAAGCAAAGCTCATGCCGCTCTCCATTCGCCGCCGACGGCGATGCCCACGGGGGTCAGGCGCCGGTCGAAGGACACCACCTCGCCGCGGACATCTGTCAGGTCGATGACGCCCTCGGTCTTTCGAAAGACGCTGACGTCGCCCAGAGCACCGGGACGCAGGTGGCCACGGTCCGACAGCCCGAGCACGCGGGCAGGCGCGCCGCTGGCCGCCTCGATCACCTCGGAGAGGGACCAGCCGAGAGCCATGAACTTGGTCATCACATGCAGATTATCGTGCGCCGGTCCATCGAGGCAATAGGCGTGGATATCCGATGAAATCACGTCCGGCCGGAAATCCTGTTCCAGCATCGCCCGCGCAGATTTCCATGAAAAGGACCCCATGCCATGGGCCACGTCAAAGATCACGCCGCGCTCACGTGCAGCCCGGATTTCGGGGCGCACCTTTCCGTAGCCATCGACCGGCGCATTGGGAAACGGGCGGAAGCAGTGGGTCAGCACATCGCCCTTGCGCAGCCGCGAGACGACCTCGCCGTAGCTGGGCGGCGGCTCGTCAATGTGGACCATCAGCGGCAGGCGGGTTTCCTCGGCCACGGCCATGGCGACGTCCAGCGGTGCTATGCCCGAAGGTCCGCTTGCATGGGCCCCGATGCGGACCTTGATGCCGATGATCGTGTCGGGGTATTTCAAGGCGACCTCGGCCGAATCCCGTGCCGCCATCAGGCGCATGTCGTGGCTTTCCCCCACTTTCACCCTGTCCGAAAAGCCATAGATTCCGGCAAAGCTGACATGCAGGAACGACAGGATTCGCGGAAAGGCCGGGCCGATCACATGTTTGGCAAAGCCCGCATAATTGCCCGGCCCGGCGCTGCCTGCATCCACCAGCAAGGGGCTGGCTGTCTTGAGCGCGTAGGCGTCCGGATCGACCCCAAGCGAGGTGCCGCCCCAGTAGAGATGGGTGTGCAGATCAATGAGGCCAGGCGTCACGATTGCGCCGCTGGCATCGACAGTTTCGGCAGCGGGCGGCGGTGCAGTGTCCAGCCCGACGATCTTGCCCGCGGCGATCACCACATCGGCAATCCGGTCGATGCCCTGAGCCGGATCAATGACGCGGCCCCCATTCAGGACAAGATCACCGCTCATTGAGGCGCCGACCTTAGGAACGGGATCATTTCAGGGATTTGCCGCTGTGTGGCAGACAGAGGAAATTGGCCTGAAAAGCGTGGCATGGCAGTACAGTCCATCCTGACAGTCATTCGATTAGCCCCCCCGGACGCACCACATGCCATGACACCGCGTTGTCAAAGCGGCAGTCTTGGCGGCGTTCGCCATTTCTCAAGTCTGTAATTTAGCTACATACCTGTCAAGTGCCTCGACACCCAAAATTTTTAAGTTTTGTTATCCGATGGTTAGCGACGAGGCGTCTTTGTGATATTCTAAACCGGGATTCCCCATTTAAACCGCCTTGTGGGATGGTAGA
>NZ_JFKD01000046.1 GCF_002115725.1 Marivita cryptomonadis | reverse complement strand
GAGCGTCTGCGTGAAGCGTGTTTGGGGCTTTTTTTCCGGTTCGAATTTCCCAAACTTTACGCAAACTCGCGGCCACAGCGCAGGACTTCCAATCAATATTTCTGTCTCTCTTTACCGTTGGGAGGGTCGCAAGGCACTCTTGAAGCGCTTTCTTTAAATTATGGGAGTGAGCATTGTATCCAGACAGCCTGAAACCATTTGGGTCGCTGTCATCAAATAATACTTCGGCTTCAAGGTAGCTATTGAAATCGTTCCGTGTAGGCAAAGACATCTGCCAATATAATTTGTCGAGCTTGGAAGCCAATGACACCGCTTCCCGTAAAGTCTCGGTGTCTTGGGCACTACGGCCTCCTTGAAACGCCTCTTGTCCTCGGCTGTATAAGTTGGAAAGTCGAGCCGCCACTAGATCGTCTGAAAACCCTTCAGGAACAGATTGTTTCTCATGCGACGAAAAGTGATGTGTGAGTACATGAGCAATCGGTGCCGTCTTGTCATCCATTGAACAAACCACGCAACACGACATCACCAGCGCGTTCCGAACAGAAGGTACTCCACCGCTCCATCAAAACCCGCCGCTGCTCCAAGAAATCCGTCCGCCGATACGCTCGTTCCACCTTGTTGCCCGCGACATGACCAAGGCAAGTTTCCGCAACCTCATACGGCGTTTGGGTAGCCTCTGCGGTCCAGTCGCGGAATGACGACCGAAACCCATGGGGCCGCTCGGCCATGCCGCGACGGTCCATGTATCTAGACATCGTGGCGTCCGAGATAACGCCGCGCTTCACACCGGGAAAAAGAAATCCATCCCGCGCAAAAGGCTTGGCCTGTTCAATCACGGCTAGCGCCTCGGTGGACAGCGGCACCCGAAAATCGCTGGTGGCGTCTTTGCGGCCTTTCATGGCTTCTGCCGGTATGGTCCAAATGTCGCCTTCGATCTGGTCTAGCTGTAGGAAGCGCAGCGGATAGGACCGCACGGCGGTCAGGATAAGCAAACGCAATGCGAGTTCTGTGACCGTCCCCTCTGTCAGTGATTGGTAAAAGGTTGGCACGTCCTGCCAATGCAGTGCCGGGGTATTCTGTGTCTGGTGGCGCTGCTTTCCTAAGAGCGCCTTGGCTTTCTCGGTGGCTTGTAAGTCAACCTCCAAGCCAAGCGCAGCGGCATGACGCATGCAGATCGCCAGTCGGTTCATCGCCTTGCGGGCAGTCTCTGCCTTTTCGTGCCAGATCGGGGCCAGAGTGTCGCGGATGTCGCGCTGGTCAATCTCGGACACTGGCACTTTGCCCAGTTTGGGAAGGACGTGTATCTCAAGAGGCGAGAACCAACGGCCTGCGGTTCCATCGCCTTTCAATTCTGCCTTTCGGCTCTCGAAAGCATCCAGCGCGATGTCGTGCAAAAGGTGCATGTTTCGCTCTGCATCACGGGCCAGCTTGTCGCGCAGCTTGATCGGGTCTTTGCCCTCTCGCACGACAGCCCGCCATTTTTCAGCTTCCAGTCGCGCCTCTTTCAGCGATACGGCGGGATAAGCCCCCAAGCCCATTTCACGCCGCCGCCTATGGACCACGACACGCAAGAACCACTTGGCGTTTCCGTCCTTCGATTTAGCGAACCAAAGCCCGCCCCCGTCCGACAGCTTGCCCGGTCCTGCCGATTTCAACCTTTGGGCTGAAAGCTTGTTTAATGCTCTTGTCATCTGGTCCACCCTTCGGTCCACCCGCAACATATAGTATGCGGTGGGGCGTCATGGAACACCGAGATGCAAAGAAAGTCATGAAATTGAAGAGAATGTGTTCTGCGCGGTGTCCCGTGATATACCTAGATATAGTATTTCAATGCCTCTCTTGGGCACCAAATTTTTCACACAGTTCAAATTGCAAACAAATGACGTTTTTGGCGTCTTGTTCGGCTGTGAGGTCTGCTTGAAAAACGGAAAATTTCCTGTCCTGAATTGACGTTGCGCCCGCCTGTCTTGCCAAGGGCTTGCCAATCTTGATCGCTTGGCAAAGAGTGTCGGGATAACAAATCACCAACGAAAACAAACGACAGGGAAGTCTCATGAAGACGACATTTGCTTTATCTATGGCTGCGGCCCTATTGGCGACGACTGCAACCGTCAGCGCCGAAACACTGCGCTGGGCGCGTTCTGGCGATGCACTGACACTGGACCCGCATGCACAGAATGAAGGACCGACTCACACAATCCGCCACCAGATGTACGAGCCGCTCATCATCCGTGACGTGACCGGTGCGTTCGAACCGGCGCTGGCCACCGACTGGGCGCCGAGCGCCGATGATCCCAATGTCTGGGTTTTCAACCTGCGGCAGGGTGTGAAATTCCATGATGGTGCCGACTTTACGGCTGAAGACGTTGTCTTCAGCTTTGAACGTGCCAAGCAGCCGAACTCGGACATGAAAGAGCTGATCGGCTCAATCACCGAAGTGCGTGCGGTGGATGATTACACCATTGAAATGGTAACCGATGGTCCGAACCCGATTCTGCCGTCCAACCTCACCAACCTTTTCATTATGGACAAGGGTTGGACCGAAGCGAACAACACTGCCAACGTGCAGGACTTTGAAGGTGGCGAGATCACTTTTGCTACCACAAATGCCAATGGCACCGGTCCTTACGTGCTGCAAAGCCGGGAACCGGACGTGAAGACCGTCATGGTGAAGAACGACAATTACTGGGGCATTGACCAGTTCCCGATGGAAGTGACGGAAATCGTCTACACTCCGATCCAGAACGCAGCGACCCGCGTTGCAGCGCTGCTGTCAGGTGAGGTCGATTTCCTTCAGGACATGCCCGTCCAAGACCTTGAGCGCGTCAACAATGCGGATGGGCTTATGGTCAAACAGGCGCCGCAGAACCGTGTGATTTTCTTTGGAATGAACATGGGCGCCGATGATATCGAAGCCGATAATGTCGATGGCAAGAATCCATTGGCCGACGTGCGTGTGCGCAAGGCGATGTCGATGGCCATCAACCGCGATGCAATCCGCCAAGTTGTGATGCGTGGACAAAGCGAGCCCGCTGGTATGATCGCGCCGCCCTTTGTCAATGGTTGGACCGAGGCGATGGATTCCGAATCCACCACGGATATCGAGGGCGCGAAAGCGCTCTTGGCCGAGGCAGGATATGCGGATGGTTTCTCGATCCGTCTGGATTGCCCGAACGACCGCTATGTCAACGACGAAGCGATCTGTCAGGCCGCCGTCGGCATGATGGGTCAGATCGGCGTGACCGTGAACCTCGATGCGAAACCCAAGGCGCAGCACTTCCCGCTGATCACAGATGGAAACACCGATTTCTACATGCTGGGCTGGGGTGTTCCAACCTACGATTCCGAATATGTCTTCAACTTCCTCGTGCATGGCAGGGAATCGGACATCGGCACTTGGAATGGCACCGGCTACGACAATGATGAACTGGATGCGAAGATCAAATCGCTTGCTTCGAACACCGATCTCGAAGCGCGCAACGCTGACATCGCGTCGATCTGGCGTGTGGTTCAGGATGAACAGCTCTACATCCCGATTCATCACCAGGTTCTGAACTGGGGCATGTCTGAAAAGGTTGGCATCGACGTTGACCCCGAGGATCAGCCGAAGATCAAATACTTCACAATGAACTGATAGTACGGGTGCGCCCTTGTGGTGCGCCCGTCCAACATGGTCAGGTACACCATGCCAATATGTCGCGGCCTTCTGACTGGGCCGCGACATCGCTCATTGTAGCCAAAGGGAAATGCCATGCGACGTTTACTTAGACTGGCAGCTGTTATAGCTGCGTTTGCCCCTGCTGTGCAGGCCGAAGAATTCACCTGGGCAGTGAATACCGATCCGCAGACGATGGACCCGCATGCGGTCAACTCGGCACCGGTTCTAGGCTTTCTGAACAATGTCTACGAAGGACTTGTCCGTCGCGGCAAAGACATGACGGTGGAACCTGCACTTGCAACCTCGTGGGAACCGATTGGCAATGGAGAAGGCTGGCGATTCACGCTCCGCCAAGGTGTGACGTTCCATGACGGGGCAGAGTTCACTGCTCAGGATGTTTTGTTTTCATATCAGCGCGCTTCAGACGAAGTGTCCGACACGCGAAGCTGGTTTGCGCCGGTATCCGACGTTGTCGTCGTCGATGACTACACCGTTGATTTCATGACAACCGCACCCAACCCGATTTTCCCGGGGTCGATTGCTAACTGGATGATCATGGATAGTGGTTGGGCCGAAGCGAACAACGCGGCACTGCCGGATAAAGAGAATGGCAACTATGCCACGCTGAACACCAACGGCACCGGCGCATTCCGCGTGACAGCCCGCGAGCCGGGTTTGCGCACGGTACTTGAACCGTTCGACAGCTGGTGGGATGAAGCTGAGCACAACATCACCCGTGCCGAATTAACGCCGATCCAGAACCCGGCAACGGCACTTGCAGCGCTTCTGTCCGGTGATGTGGATTTCATTAATCCAGTGCCGATCCAAGATGTGGCGCGGCTTAAGGAAAATTCAGATGTCGACGTCATTCAGGGCATCGAAGCGCGGGTCATTATGTTGGGTTTTCCGCATGAGGCAGAAACGCTCAAATATTCTTCCGAGACAACTGACGCCAACCCATTCGCCGATGTGCGTGTCCGTCAGGCCGTGGCCCATGCAATCAATGTCCCGGCGATCCTTCAGACCATCATGCGCGGGAATGCCGAAGAGGTCAGCCAATTGGTCAGCGCGGCAATGCAGGGCTACGTTCCTGCCCTTGCAGAGCGCCCCGCGCATGATCCGGATCGTGCCCGTGCTCTGCTGACTGAGGCGGGCTATCCCGATGGGTTTAGTTTTGGATTCAAATGCACAAACAACCGCTACCTGAACGACGAGGCCGTCTGTCAGGCAATCACGGGCATGCTGGCTCAGGTGGGTATCACTGCAACTCTGGATGCAATGCCGGTGCAGAACTACTGGCCGGAACTTCGCGCTGACAATTATGACATGTTCCTTCTTGGCTGGTCGCCGGGCACGTTCGATGCAGAACATCCGATCCGCTTCCTTGCCGCCACTCCAAACGAAGAATTGCGTGTCGGGAGCTGGAATTTTGGCGGTTATTCCAACGCGCGGGTGGATGAGCTTCTGCCGATGATCCAGTCCGAGATTGACCCGGTTGCACGTCAGGCGATGATCGACGAAACCACCAAAATCCTGCAGGACGAAATGGCTTATGTGCCAATGTATGTGCAGCCCTTGGTGTGGGGTGTTCGCAGCAATATCGAACTGACACAGCGTCCGGATGACTTCTTCATCCTGCGCTGGGTGACCGTAAACTAAAGCGTTCCGGGGGCTGAGACCCGCCCTCGGACACAGACCACCGGGGGCGACATGCTCGCATATATCATTCGGCGTGTTGGACAATCGGCGCTTGTGCTGCTGATCGTCGGGCTTGTCGCTTTTTCGATGTTCCGTTTTGTCGGTGATCCCATCGACAACATGCTGGGGCAGGAGCGCACGGCCGAAGATATCGACCGTCTGAGGGCGCAGCTTGGCCTCGATCAGCCTTTCGTGGTGCAATACTACAAGTTCCTCGAAGGCGCGGTTCAGGGCAATTTTGGCGTCAGCTACCGACAGGGCAGGCCCGTCGCGGAGATCCTGTTGGAACGCGCGCCCGCCACGCTTGAGCTTGCGATGGTGTCCGGCGTTCTGGCGATCCTGTTTGGCATTGCGCTGGGCGTGTTTACGGCGATCAGGCGCGATGGTGTCTTGGCAAATGTGATCATGTCCGGATCGCTGATCGGGGTTTCTCTACCCACCTTCCTGATCGGCATCCTGCTGATCTATCTTTTCTCAGTCGAATTGGGCTGGCTGCCCAGTTTCGGGCGGGGCGAAACTGTGGACCTTGGGGGGTGGTCGACTGGTTTCCTGACGGAAAGCGGGCTCAAAGCGCTGATCCTTCCGTCGATTACGTTGGGACTTTATCAGATGACGCTGATCATGCGTCTGGTGCGATCCGAGATGTTGGAAGTCCTTAGGCAGGACTACATCCGTTTTGCCCGCGCGCGGGGTCTTCGCGACCGCGCCGTGAATTTCCGTCACGCGCTCAAGAACACGATGGTGCCAGTCATTACAGTGATCGGTCTTCAACTTGGCGCGATCATTGCCTTCGCCATTATCACCGAAACCGTATTCCAATGGCCGGGTGTCGGACTTCTCTTCATCAACGCAATCCAGTTCGTCGATATCCCCGTCATGGCCGCTTATCTGATGCTGATCTCGGTGATGTTCGTCGGGATCAATCTGCTGGTGGACATCCTTTATTTCTTCATTGACCCGCGCCTGCGGGCGGACCGGTCAGGAGGCCACTGATGTCGGATTTTCCAATCCCGGTAAAACCCAAGTCACGCTTCCGCCTCGCGTTGGAAAGCGACCTTTTTTACACCTTCAAACGATCCCCTGTCGCGATGGTGTCGGCGGCGGTGGTGCTGGTCCTTGTTCTGGCTGCCGTGTTCGCACCTCTGATTGCTCCAACCAATCCGTTCAATCCGGCATCGCTCAATCTGATGAACGGTTTCACGCCTCCAATGGCACCGAACGCGTTTACGGGGGACTCGTTCCTGCTGGGCACTGACGATCAGGGCCGGGACGTATTCTCGACCATCCTTTACGGAATGCGTATATCGCTGTTCGTGGGCGTGGCAGCCGTGTTCTTCGCAATGGTCTTCGGGATCACGTTAGGGCTGATCTCTGGCTATGTCGGAGGCTGGACAGAAACCATCATCATGCGCACTGCCGATGTACAACTGACCTTTCCGTCGATTTTGGTGGCGATGCTGATCTTTGGTGTCGCCAAAGGCGTCACACCTGTTGAATATCGCGATCAGATGGCGATCTGGGTGCTGATCCTTGCGATTGGCCTGTCTGACTGGGTGCAATTCGCGCGGGTTGTTCGCGGTGCGACGTTGGTCGAGAAGAACAAGGAGTATGTGCAGGCGGCGCGGCTGATCGGGCGTAAACCCGGAGCAATCATGCTACGCCACATCCTGCCGAATGTGCTGTCCCCAGTTCTCGTAATCGCGACGATTTCGCTGGCGTTGGCCATTATCGCCGAAGCAACGCTAAGTTTTCTGGGCGTCGGCGCTCCGCCAACACAGCCATCTCTGGGCACGCTGATCCGCATCGGTCAGGGCTTCCTGTTCTCTGGTGAATGGTGGATTTTGCTGTTCCCAGCGGCAACGCTTTTGGTCCTTGCGCTGTCAGTGAACCTGCTGGGCGACTGGCTGCGTGACGCCTTGAACCCGAGGCTCCGCTGATGGCTGATCCAGTTCTTTCAATCCGAGACCTGTCGGTCGAAATTCCAACGCGTCACGGGATTGTGCGACCCGTGGATGGTGTCAGCTATGACATCCAGGCGGGAGAGATCCTTGGCATCGTCGGCGAAAGCGGCGCGGGAAAGTCGATGGCAGGGAATGCCGTGATCGGGTTGCTGACACCGCCAGCGCATATCTCCAAGGGTGAGATTTGGCTGAACGGACAGCGCATTGATCATCTCAAGGGCGATGCGATGCGGCGGCTGCGGGGCAAGGAGATCGGCATGGTCTTTCAAGACCCGCTGACCTCACTCAACCCGTTGCTTCGGATTGGCGATCAGTTGACGGAAACCATGCTGACTCACCTTCCGATAGGCCGGGCCGAAGCCGAAAAGCGCGCGGTGGCTGCCTTGGAAGAAGTCGGCATTCCCGGCGCGGCAGAGCGGGTGAACAGCTATCCACATGAATTCAGTGGTGGGATGAGACAGCGCGTTGTGATCGCACTTGCATTGTGTGCTGAACCGTCGCTGATCATCGCAGATGAACCAACAACTGCGCTCGATGTGTCGGTGCAAGCGCAGATTATCGCGCTCTTGCGGCGCCTCTGTCGAGATCGCGGAACTGCCGTGATGCTGATCACGCACGACATGGGGGTTATTGCTGAGGCCACAGACCGCGTTGCGGTGATGTATGCCGGGCGTTTGGCCGAACTGGGACCGGTGCGAGATGTGCTGACCCACCCGCAGCATCCCTATACACATGGGCTGATGGCCTCTACGCCGCTGGCCTCGCAGGGCAAAAGCCGCCTGCACCAGATCCCCGGCGCGATGCCGCGTCTGGATGCGGTGCCGGATGGGTGCGCGTTCAATCCCCGCTGTCCTTATGCAACGGAAAAATGTCGGCAGGCCCCGGTGCCGCGTGTGAGCAATGGTCAGGCCGCTTGCTGGTATCCTCTCGTCGATGAAAAGGTCATCTGATGGCGCTTGTTAAGGTCAAAAACCTCAGCCGTGTGTTCGACGTGTCGAAGCCTTGGCTGAACCGTGTGATCGAACGTCGCTCTAAGGCCTTTCTGACTGCGGTGTCCGAGGTGGATTTCGACGTGGAACCGCGTAGCACCTACGCGCTTGTCGGCGAAAGCGGGTCGGGCAAGTCAACCATCGGCAAAATGCTGGTGGGCCTGTTGAAACCGACCTCTGGGGTTGTCGAGATCGAAGGCATTGATCTGGCGAGCGAGACCGATGCGGCCAAGATCGACGCGATCCGGTCTGACATCCAGATGATCTTTCAAGACCCTTACGCGTCACTCAATCCGCGATGGCGGGTTAAGGATATTATTGTGGAACCGGTCGCATCGCGTGGAGGGAACACCGAAGGGTTGTCTGAAAGGCTGCTCGAACAGGTCGGATTGTCGGTGCAGGACGCTGGCAAGTTCCCGCACGAGTTTTCTGGTGGTCAGCGCCAGCGAATCTGCATCGCCCGTGCGCTTGCGTCAGAGCCGAACCTGATCGTCTGTGACGAACCTACCTCAGCTTTGGACGTTTCGGTGCAGGCACAGGTTCTGAACCTGATGAGCGATCTTAAAGATGATTTCGGTTTGACCTATGTTCTGATCAGCCACGATCTTACCGTGGTACGGCACATGGCTGACAAGATCGGTGTGCTATATCTCGGACGATTGGTCGAAGAGGCCGCACCTGAGGATCTGTTCGAAACCCCAAAGCACCCCTATACGCAGATGCTTTTGGAAGCCGCACCTCAGATGGACGGGTTCGGGCGAGAGGTTCTGCCGCCTGAAGGCGAAATTCCTGATCCGATCACTCCACCGTCAGGGTGTGCCTTTCACCCGCGCTGCCCAATCGCCCAGGACGTCTGCAAACGTGACCGCCCGGCGATGCGACAGATCAACGGCATACGCGTTGCGTGTCATCTCGCGGAATGAAAAACGGGGCCGTGTTGGCCCCGTTTCGAGATCAGGCTGCTGATTTCTGATTGTGGGGCAAGAGGTTTTCCACTGACCGGCCCCAACTTGAAAGGTCGTATTGTCGTACAGCACGTTGCATGGAAGCCATACGATCAAGGCGTTCCGGCTCGGACATGTCCAGCGCCTGGCAAATCGCGACGTCCATAGACCGGTTCGAGAACGGATTGGTTGCGACAGCAGCCTCAAGTTCAACTGCTGCTCCGGCGAATTCCGACAGAACCAAAACCCCGTCACCATCCACCCGCGAGGCGATGAACTCTTTGGCAACGAGGTTCATGCCATCCGCCAAAGGCGTGATCCAGGCAATGGCTGCAGCACGATAATAAGCTACCAAATCTTTGAATGGTATCGCCCGCGAAACAAGAGTGATCGGCTGCCAATCCAAGGACCCGAAGCGCCCGTTGATACGCCCCGCCGCTTCTTCGATGGCAGACTGGATTTCCCCATAGGCGGCCATGCCCCGGTTTGCGCTGACCGAGACATGCATCAACTGAACTTTGCCACGAAATTCAGGATGATCCTCGAGAATGCGCTCAAACGACTGAAGCTGCTCGATGCCCCCCTTGGTATAATCGGTGCGACCAACCGACAGAATAAGCTTGCGATCTCCGAGATCCCGAAGAAGCT
>NZ_JFKD01000045.1 GCF_002115725.1 Marivita cryptomonadis | reverse complement strand
TCCGCCCTCCATGTCGATGATCCGACATATGCCGCGCTCTGCATGAGGGTCCGCAAAGGGCTGACAGCCGTCATTCGCTTGCTGCCGTTTTCAACACGAGCGCAAAATTCTGTGCTGCGGCTTTGGCCGCAAAATCAATCATGAATTACGGATACCCCTCATTCCGTGCCCCGCATCCGGATTGTCTCGAACAGCCGGCGCAGCACATAACTACGCGTCAAGGAGATGCCCACGAAGGCAAGGCCGATCGCCAGATGCTCGCCCAACGCGGCTTCGATGCCGAACCACGGGAACACAACAATCTGTGTGACGATCGCCAAAACGTAGCCGACGACGACGTTCGTCGCGGCCTCGACAAAAGACATGGCACGCGACTGAGTCATGGGCTCGCCTTTCGCGCCCCAGCGAGTTCATCAAACATCTGCCCACTGCTTTCCAGCACTGCCCTCTGCCCAGTAAATACCTGCCATCGCTCGACGGCAACGTCCACGTAGGCAGGGTTCAGTTCGATGCCGTAGCAGACCCGGCCCGTGCTCTCGGCCGCGATCAGCGTCGTGCCTGACCCCATGAAGGGCTCATAGACAGCCTGCCCTGGACTTGAGTTGTTCAACATCGGGCGGCGCATGCATTCCACCGGCTTCTGCGTACCGTGAACGGTGGTCGCGTCCTGGTCCTTACTGGTAATCTGCCAGAGCGTGGTTTGTTTCCGGTCGCCGGCCCAGTGGCCCTTGCCCTTGGCCCGCACCGCATACCAGCAGGGCTCGTGCTGCCAGTGATAATCGCCGCGGCTGAGCACCAGCCGCTCCTTGGCCCATGTGATCTGCGACCGGATATTGAAGCCGCAAGCCTCGAGGCTTTCGGCAACAGTCGCTGCATGCAGCGCGCCGTGCCAAACATAGGCAACATCACCCGGAAAGAGCGACCAGGCTTCTCGCCAATCGGCGCGGTCATCGTTCAGCACCTTGCCAGTGCGCTTGGTATTGGCAGCACCGGCCTGGTTGCGCCAACTCGGATCGTAATCAACTCCATAGGGTGGATCGCTTATGAGCAATTGGGGTTTCACCCCATTCAGAACCCGCTCAACGTCTGTGGCAACTGTACTGTCACCACAGAGCAGCCGATGCTTGCCCAGCACCCAGAGATCGCCCGGTCGGCTGACCGGATCTTCTGGCGGCTCAGGAACGTCATCTTCGGCCTCGGAGGAACCCGCCTCTGGCTCGCCGTCGCCCGCGAGCAACGCCTGAAGTTCGCCGTCGTCGAACCCGATCAGCGACAGGTCGTAATCCTCGGCCAATAGGTCTTGAAGCTCCGCCGACAGCAGCGCCTCATCCCAGGTTCCGAGTTCTGTCAGTTTGTTATCAGCCAAACGATAGGCCCGGCGCTGCGCCTCGGTCAGGTGACCCAGCACGATGACGGGTGCCTCGGCGAGCCCGAGCTGCGTTGCCGCCAGCACCCGGCCATGGCCCGCGATCAGCTCCCCGTCCTCGCCGACAAGGCACGGCACGGTCCAACCGAACTCGGCCATGCTGGCGGCGATCTTCGCGACCTGGTCTGCGCCGTGCATCTTCGCGTTCTTCGCGTAGGGCTGCAGGCGCGCAAGCGGCCAGTTCTCGATCCGCTCCGGGGCGAAGGCGAGGGTCATGACGATGATCCTATCTTAAGAAAGAGCCAAACATCACGAAAGCGTGATAAGCTTGTGCATCGACCCGGCTGTCCAATGCCGGATCGATGGGAGGGCATCCAGCACACATCCGCAATCAGGCGGGAGTTGGATCATGGCGCTCTTTGCTGAGCGGGTTCGGTGGCACATCTGGGAGGAGGTGTCGCCGAACGGGGCTCCACAAGGTGGACTCCTAAAGTGGACCCCGGCATGGAATCCAACTGGAACCCGGAGTCCAGCAGGTAGCCACCTGTGGGGTCCAGCTATGTATTCGGTTTTGGGATGTTTTATGGCGCTCAGGGGTGGATTCCGACCGGGGTGGACTCCCAAAAAAATCGCCCTGACGCTAGCGAAGTCCTGGGCCTCGCGCCCCCGAATACAGTCACGAACAGGAGGGACCCGTTCAATTTCAATGGGTTACGTGTATCACAAAATCGACCAGAGACAGTTTTTCCGAACAGAGGCCACCGGTTGCTCTGCGAAAACCGTCTCTCGAACGGGGATACAGCACGCTATTCCGGTCAGGCGCCCTGCGTCTGACCGAAGATAGTGAGAGATCATGAAGTGGCGTATGCCGAGCGTTCGAACGCCTCATAGGTTTTCATCCAGCGCGGCTCCACGAACGGCAGCGACTGAGTCATGATCACCGCGGCAAGATCCGACGCGGGATCAAACCAGTAATGACTATTCAGCACGCCTGCCCAACTCTGCGATCCTGCGCGCCTCATCCCCGGAATATCCGCCTCGTTGCGCATGAACCCGAAGCTGTGGGTCTTGGTCGTACCCGGGAACGGATCGAAGTCGGCGGTGACCGGCGGGGCAACCGTGACCATCTTCTCAAAGGTCAACGGTCCCATATGGTTCTCGAGCATCCGCGCAACGCCCTGTTCGCTCAGAACCCGATGACCGTTAAGCGCGCCACGGTTCAAGAACATCCGCAGGAACTTCATGTAATCTTCAGGGGTCGAATACAGAGCGTGGCCCATGCCGTAGACTTCGGGATCCGAAGGGGGAGCAAGCTCAAAGTCGCCGAACTGTCCATCTTCGCCCCGCGCCTTTACCCCTGCAAGGCGGGGGGCCATGTGATCTCTTACCTCGACGTCCGTGTCCGACATTCCAAGCGGCTCGAAGAGGTTTTCCTTAAGGAACGCGTCGATCCGCTTGCCGCTGATCTTCTCGACCATCAATCCCAGCCAATCGATCGACGGCCCGTATCCCCAACGCGTCCCCGGATCGCTCATCATTGGATAAAACATCGATGCCTTGAGGCCAGACAGGATCGAAACTGTTCCAGTCTTTTCCATGTATTTCCCGGGACCAGCGTTCCAGAACTCGTACTCGAGCCCAGAAGTATGCGTAGCAAGATGCCTAGCTGTGGCTTTGGACTTTGGCGCGCGCAGCACAGGCGTGTCGCCGTCCCATCCGTCCAGCACCCTGATATCGGCGAATTCGGGCAAAACCTCTTCCACAGGCGTATCGAAGTCCAACTCTCCCCGATCTATCAGGATCATCGCTGCCGTTGATCCGACTGCCTTCGTCATCGAGAAAATACGGAAGACGGTATCCGTCGCGGCGGGGCGGTCAGGTGCCGCATCTCCTGATGCACCAGACCGCGTGATGCCCTGTGCATTGCCCGTCATACCGACGAGAAATGGGGCGTCTTCGGCTGAGACAGCCTCATCCAGAATTTTTTGCAGTGCCATTGTCTTTCATCCTCCACCAGTCATGCGACGAGAGTGGCAAGGTTCACCGGATACGGTCAAGATGAATATGGTCCGAAGAAACGACTAACGTATCCGTCCGGTCTGACTGCCCTGCCTGCCTGACGGAGTGGGTGATAGTGTCCACCATCGATAGTGGACATCTTGAGGTTGGTGATGGCGGGGAAGAAGGGTTTGAAGAAGCGGATCTGGTCGGATGACGAGAAGCGCACGATTTGCGCGCAGACGTTGACGCCGGGCGTCTCGGTTGCACAAGTTGCCCGCCGCTATTCGATGAACGCGAACCTGATTTTCAAATGGCTGAAGGATGCCCGGTTCGCGCCAGTGGAGGGTGGATCGTCGCCCGAGGAGAGTATCGCTCTTGAAGGTGTTTTCCTTCCGGTCGAGATAGAAACGTCCACCTTGAAAAGCCCCACCGTTCCCGCCCGAATAAGCGCCGTGGCGGCTGATCCTGGCCCTGTTGTCTTGGCGCAGCGCGTGGACATCGCGCTGTCGGACGGGCGCCGTATTCTGGTGGAAGGCCCGACTTCGCTGGCCTCGGTCGTAGGGTTGGTGCAGGGGCTGACGGCATGATCCCGGTTCTGAGCAACACGCGGGTGTGGCTGGCGGCTGGCGTCACGGATATGCGGCGCGGTTTCAACACGCTGGCTGCACAAACGGAGAAGCTGCTGGCCGAGGATCCGTATTCTGGCCACCTGTTCGTGTTCCGTGGCCGCCGAGGTGACCTGTTAAAAATAATTTGGTGGGACACGCAGGGCGCATGCCTGTTCATGAAGCGCCTGGAGAAGGGGCGGTTTGTCTGGCCTGCGGCCAAGGATGGAAAAATCTGTGTCACGGCGGCGCAATTGTCGATGCTTCTGGAAGGCATTGACTGGCGGATGCCTGCGCGGACATGGCGGCCATTGCAGGCTGGATAAGCCAATAAAATATGGGTTAATTGCGTATTTAACATTCCGTTCAGCGGACTGTTCGGGTATAAAATACTCATGCGCGCGACGTTCAAATCCCTGCCTGAAGACCCTACTGAGCTGCGCGCTGTCAGCAAGTTGATGGCGGCTGAAATCAAGGCGCAGGCCTATCAGATCGAGAAGCTGAAGAAGGAACTGGCGGGACATCGCAAGGCCCGTTTCGGCAGCAAATCCGAAGCCATGGATCAGCTGGCCTTCGACCTTCAGGAAGATACCGAAATTGCGGCGGCCTCTGAGGCACAAAAGACAGCCCCCGAAACTGATGCGGATCAAGAGGCTCCTGCCAAACGCACTCACAATCGCGCACCGCTGCCCGATCATCTTGAGCGTCAGGAAGAAATCCTGTTGCCGGGCGATAGCTGCAGCGATTGCGGTGGCGCGCTCAAGCCGCTTGGTGAAGACGTGACAGAAGAGCTGGAATACGTCCCCGGCCACTTCGTGGTAAAACGCATCGTGCGGCCTCGCATGACCTGCACCTTTTGCGAGGCCTTCGCTCAAGCCGAACTGCCCTCGCGCCCGATCACCCGCGGGCGTCCAGGCCCCGGTTTGTTGGCCCATGTTCTGGTCGGCAAGTATTGCGATCACCTTCCGCTCTATCGCCAGTCTGAAATCTATGCCCGTGACAAAGTCGACCTGCACCGCTCGACGCTGACCGATTGGGTCGGGCGATCAACAGCGCTTATGGAGCCGCTGGCAGCTTATATCGGCAAACTGGTTCGGGCTGGACCTGCGCTGTTCGCTGATGACACGCCCGTTAAGATGCAGGCCAAAGGCAAAGCGCAAACAGCGCGCCTGTGGAGCTACGTGCGCGATGAACGCCCATGGTGCGGGCAAACCCCGCCCTGCGTCTGGTATCAGTTCAGTGTGGACCGAAAAGGCGAACACCCCTCATCCCACCTCAAGGGATATAAAGGTGTGATCCACGCCGATGGCTTCACCGGGTTCAATGGATTGTTCGGGACAGACCGCGCCAGCGAGCAGGCCTGCATGGTGCATGTGCGCCGCAAGTTCGTCGATATCTATGAAAGCGAAGGGTCTGCCATCGCCGAGGAAGCGATCAAGCGCATCGCCACACTTTATGCCGTGGAAAAAGAGGCACGCTACAAACCCGCTGAAGAACGCATGGCACCTGCCTTGACCCAGCCAAACGCGGGCTTTGTCTGGTATTCGGGATGCACGGCATCGGCGAAGTATACGGCCTCATCGGCACCCAACCCGTTCAGCAGCCGCTCATACATGGCAATGAATTCGGCCTGCTTCTCGGTACTTGCGACACGCGGAAGCCCTTTCGGCTTTCGGTACTCGTAGCCCAGCCGTGCCAGGAGCTTGATGCAGCCCGAATGGGAGTAGTCCACGCCATGCTGCGCCGCGATATGCGCCCTGATCTCGACAGTCGATCGACAGAAGCGTTCGTCCAGCCAAGCGCAAAGTTCCATCTCTTGAACTGAGGTCATGCGGGCCTGGCCGCCCTTCCAGCCGTCGGTCGAAAGGGCGTCCCAGCCACCCTCCCGGTAGGTCTTGTACCAGCCCCGAATGGTATCATCGTCCAGGTAGATGGAGTGGTTGCCGCCCTCCCCAGACGGCATCGCAATGTGCCAAGGTCGTGGTGTTAACAGCCACACAACGAGGAGGACAGCGAGATGAAGGATACGATGATCGGGGTCGATCTGGCAAAGAATGTTTTCCAGGTCCACGGTGCCCTGCGGACCGGGGAGGTGCAGTTTCGTAAAAAGCTGACGCGTAAGCAGTTCCCTGTATTCATGGCCCAGCAGGAGCCTTGCACGGTCATTCTTGAGGCTTGCTGCGGCGCGCACTATTGGGCGCGCCAGATGGAAGCGCTTGGCCACGAGGTAAAACTGATCGCGCCACAATACACGCGCCCGTTCGTCAAGCGTCAGAAGAATGATGCTGCTGACGCAGAGGCAATCGTGATAGCGGCCCGCCAGCCCGAGATGCGCTTCGTGGCACCTAAGACTGTCGAGCAGCAGTCCCGCGCGGCGGTGTTTCGCGGCCGGGAGCGACTAGTCCATCAGCGCACCGCGGATGTGAACGCGTTGCGGGCGCTTCTGCATGAACATGGCCACGTGTTTCCAATCGGAACACGCTACCTCGATCGCATGAGGGCGCTCGTGGAGGATGAAGCTTCAGACTTGCCAGCGCTGATCCGGGAGGAATGCCAGGACATGCTGGTTCAGATTGCAGAGAAAACGGCGCGCATCACCGAACGCACCACGAAACTCAAGGTCCTGGCCGCCCGGTCGGACAGGGCACGTCGGCTTCAGACCATGCCGGGTGTCGGACCGCTGACGGCCGTCGCGGTGGAAGCGTTCGGGCCTGACATGGCGGCGTTCAAGACCGGGCGCGACTTCGCGGCTTGGCTGGGCCTGGTGCCCAGGCAGCATTCCTCTGGGGGTAAGGAACGTTTGGGGCGCATGACCAAGGCAGGTCAGGCCGATATCCGACGTCTCCTGATCGTTGGCGCGATGTCGCGACTGAACTGGCTTGGGCAGCGCACGATCACGGAGGGCAGCTGGCTGTCGCGCATGTTGGCGCGCAAACCCAAGATGCTGGTCGCGATCGCGCTGGCCAACAAAATGGCCCGCCAGATATGGGCGATGCTGACAAAGAACGAAGATTACAAGGATCCGGCGCTGGCAGGCGCGACATGATGCTCGTGTCATACTGCTAGCAACGGTGCCAAGGGGAGTGTGAGAAGGCGGCGACCTGAATGGGCAAAACGATCGAACAGATCCGGATCAGGAAAACCAGTGTTTCTCTACGAGCATAAAGCTCGGTAGGTAGATTTGGACCCGATCCGCTGATCATCATCCCGGCCCGCGGCTTCTGGAAATGCCGCACACCGAGGCCTGACAGAAGTTCGCACTCGATCACACGCCAATAGGGTCAAAAACTTCTTGCACTACGGGCGGCAACCACAGAAGAGAAACTCCGCGATGGCCTGACAGGACTTCCCATCATCAAGGAGCAAGATTGCATTGGCCCGCCGTGCAACGCCGTGGTCTTCGCGATGGCTGCGCACGCACGCAACAAGCTCACGCCGCTCTGAAGAGGTAAGAAAACCGGGACGGATCATGCCGTAACCTGAATCGCGACCTGCTTGCACGTCAACCCTTCAAATCTCGGGTCTTCAGTGACTCCGGGTATAATGTCCTGGCCTCGGACCAAGCGGCTTTGTGCAAGCGCATGGCCACGCGTGGACCTGATCGTTTCGCCGATGTGGATTGGATAAAAGGTTCTGAGTCCGAATTGCGTATCGGTGGGGCTGTGGCATGGATCTCATGTCACCTGGCTTCCGTGACAGCGGCGGGTGATCACGATTTTGTTTTGGGGCATGTCCGCGCTACAGCGCTGGTCCGCGATACTGCGCCATTGATCTTTCACCGCGGCGGATTCACTGAACCAAACTCATCAGTTGGCAATTGATAGCAGCAGGTCCGTCGGTTCGCCTGTCTCCAAATTGACACAAGAATCTTTCAGTTGACCGAATAATAGGCTCATGCAAGCCTCTTTCATGTGGTTCAGCCAACCCATTGGAGGAATGTTGGCATACTGAGACACATAGGAGGAGAACCAAATGACTGACCGTATGCGATTTGGTATTTTTCTTGCGCCTTTTCACAAGCCAGGAATAAATCCCACTCTTGCGCTCGAACAGGACCTTGAGCTGGTCCAGTGGCTTGACCGTTGTGACTATGACGAGGTCTGGTTTGGTGAGCATCACTCAGCAGGATCTGAGATTTCAGCCAGCCCGGAGTTGATGATTGCTACCGCTGCGCCGCGCACCCGGCGTATCAAACTGGGCACTGGCGTTGTGTCCGTAAGCTATCACAATCCCCTTTGGGTGGCCGAGCGTATCGTTCAACTTGACCACTTGACCCGTGGGCGTGTGATGCTGGGCGTGGGGCCGGGTTCGCTTCCGACAGACGCTGCAATGATCGGGTTGACGCAGGCTGATACGCGCGGGCTTCTGGCTGACGGTCTGGATATCCTGACGCGTTTGATCCGATCCGATGAGCCGGTGAATTTCGAGAACGACCGGTGGGTTTTGAAGGACGCGCGTTTACATCTGCGGCCCTATTCTAACTTCGACATTGCAACGGCGGCAGTCGCATCTCCAACCGGTCCGAAGCTTGCCGGTAGATATGGCACTGGCTTGATCTCGATCGGGGCCACGACTGCCGCAGGCTTTGATGCTCTAGCGCTCCACTGGGATGTAGTTGAGGCCGAGGCCAAGCATTACGGGCACCAAACAGACCGTTCGAAGTGGCGTCTTGTTGGCTTGTGCCATATCGCCGAAACTGCCGAACAGGCGCGTCGTGACGTGGAATACGGGATCGAACATTGGTTCCATTATTTCCAAGAGATCGCTGCATTCCCGCAGATGTCGATGCCCGGCGCCAACGCGCGCGAGATGATCGACTTCATTAACGATACCGGCTTCGGTGCAATCGGCACGCCTGAGATGTGCCGCGCACAGATCGATCGCCTGTGGAAGCAATCGAACGGTGGCTTTGGGGCCTATATGTTGCTGGCGCATAACTGGGCCAACTTCGAGGCCACAAAGAAGTCTTACGAACTGATCGCACGTGAGGTTTTCCCACATTTCCAAGGGCAGCACCGATCCACCATGGAAGCGGCAATACGGGCCCAGAAGATGCGCCCTGATTTGGCGGCGGTGCATTCGAAGGCGGTGGAAACCGCTCAGGAGCTTTATGCCACTGAAAAGGCAGCCCGCGAAACGGCATGACACGTCAGTTGCGGTGCGAACACTTAACGCGCCGCAACTCCACCTTCATGTCGTCTAACAGGGCGTTCCTCGATAAGCACAACTGGAGAAAAACTTGCGATTGATCATCGATACTGACACGGGGCTTGCCACCGTCGACGGACATGCTGATTTCAAGCGTTTGGATGCCGTACTTATCGGCCAGCATGACCTTCCTGAATATTTAGGCAAGCCGGATGCCGCAAATATCTGGATATATACAAGTCTTCTTGAAAATTTGCTGGACCTGAGGGAAGAGCATGATCGCAGCGCCTTTCTAGGTATGCTGGAGTATGCGCGCAGCAAACAGTGGCTGCAGGACAGCGAGAATGGCGAACAGGTCCGGGTCCATGTCAGCAAGCGGATTTCCACCTGAATGCGCCGGTGCGGCGTAAGCGCCACGGCGATCCTCTTCTGCCATGTCTGACTTGATCCAGCCATTTTGCGCGCATGGTCGTGACGGAGGGTGTGGATTTTGGCGTTGATCTTTCGCTCACACTTCAAGCCAACAGTTTTAACCACTCTCCCGGATAACCTCTTTCCAAGTGGGATGACCGCCGAAGAGCTCCTTCATTCGCTTTACCGATGCCCCACACTCGGCTTCCTCGATGATCCGAGTAACCGGCAGCACCGGGTCTCCGTCCAGCCAGGCCTCGGCGAGCATGGCGATAGCGATCTTTTGCTTGCCGCCCGTAAATTCGTGCCACCTGCCGTGTACGATCAGCACGCCGCCGTCGCCGGAAACCCAGACAGGCACCTTATGCGACGGGCCCTTCATGAGGCGTGCAGTTAGGAATTCCGGGGCGACTGCAAGACCATCTTCATGAGCGACCACGTCCGCCAGGGCGACGAACTCGTGGCCCCGTGTGAAGGCGAAGCGCTGCCGATCCGGTGGGTCGAGAACGAGAACCATTCGAAGTCCCTCGGCCGGCCGGCGCGCAACGAGCTGGCGGAAATCCTCGACCACCGCCGGCGTCGTCAGACCGCGAGCAACCCAGATCCCGACACGTGCCCTGCGCTTTGGCAGCCGCGCCGTTCCGAAATCCAGCACCGCACCGTCGAGGTAGGGCACCGGGTCTTTGGCAAGAGAGCAATCAAGCTGGACAACCACCCGCCGTGCTGTTGCAACTATATCCAGCGCATAGACCTGACGGCGTTTACACGCCTGTTCATCATGCCAGACCGCGTTGCCGAGATGTCCAGTTTGCTCCGTGATCGGGTGCGCGAAGACAGA
>NZ_JFKD01000044.1 GCF_002115725.1 Marivita cryptomonadis | reverse complement strand
TTAGGTCAGGCCGTTACATGCCCGACGCGTCAACAAGTATCAACCACACTCTGCAATGCAGGAATAGCAGTAAAGGCAGAGTGTGTCACTCCTTGACACGCTGGCACTCCGTGTCAGCGCCGATTGCTTGCGCTGACAAATGATGTCATCTAAAAGAGAGAAGTTACAAACTTAAGAGTGCCCCTGAGGCAGGGGTGTTTCACAGCTACAAAGTTTAATCACACCGGCTGGGATGATCCGTTTGCAGAAATTTATATCTTCATATCAATAGCTTAGATTAAAAAAGGTTGTCTTGGCAAACCCTGCTGCACTCCTGCGGAATGGGATGCACCGACAGTCATACACAACCTGTATTGTCCTCTGCAGGCGCAGATTTGTGATCCAGTATTCCTATTTTTCTGGACAAACCTATCTAACGAATGTGAAAAAATCCATTACAAGGCAACCGACACGACTCACGTCTGTTGTACGCTTTTTTGGATTCCCTCGTAGCGGCAGTATGAAAAATTGCTGCGCTACATTTGAGGAGCGAAACAAGAAATCTAGTATTGGGGTGATTAATGACATGGTAGAGATGAGTAATTTCAACCAAAGCATGAGCGGCCGACAAAATAGTGTCACTTCTGTTATAGAGAAAGTTCTTTCTATTTTTCGAATAGGAGTTTTTATCTTCTATGCATCTTTTGCGGCGGCTCAGGATTTCAACGCGGGTAGAGATGCGTATATCAATGGGGCATATACCATTGCGTTTGAACAGTGGTTACCATTGGCAGAGCAGGGCGATGCAGTTTCCCAATTCAACCTTGGTGTTCTTTATCTGACTGGGCGGGGCGTTGGTCGAGACCCTTCAAAAGCGGCTCAATGGTACTTACGCGCAGCAGAGCAGGGGGAGGTGAATGCACAATTCAATCTTGCCCTTATGTTAGAGCAAGGTATTGATATTTCTCAAGACCTGACAAAGGCGGTATATTGGTACCGTATGGCAGCAGAGCAGGGAGATACTGCTGCACAGTTCAATCTCGGCGTTATGCATGACAGAGGTCTTGGCGTGCAGCAAAACGCTTTTGAAGCTATGCGATGGTACCGTAGGGCAGCAGATCAGGGTGACGCGCGAGCGGCATTCAATCTTGGTTCCTTGTATGCTGCGGGAGACACACAAGTACCCGATAATGCGGAAACTGCACTTTGGCTGCGTAAGGCTGCAGAACTAGGCAACGCGCAAGCAGGCTTCAGTCTTGGTGTGCGCTACGCAAATGGACGCGGAGTACCTCAGGACGAGGTTCAGGCTGTGCGCTGGTATCGCATGGCCGCACGGCAAGGGGAAGCTCGTGCTGCAGGCAACCTAGGCGTCATGTATGCTGATGGTCGTGGTGTGAAGCAGGATTCTGTCTTGGCGCATATGTGGCTCATCATTGCCAGCGAGAACGGCAGTGAGACAGCACGAAGGAACCGAACCAAGTTTGAAGCGGTGTTATTGTCAAGCGACATCAGAGAGGCCCAGGCCCTCGCATTAGCATGTATTGCGAAAAACTATATTGGGTGCGATTGAACCTGTCTCAGGAGCTTGGAAACCAGTTTCTGGTTCGCAGTTGCGTTGATCGCCTGACCGGGGCTCCCCAACTTCTGCGCATATTTCCGCGAAACACGCAGGCATGGTCCCTCCTGGCCTTTTTCGAGACCAGCAGAATGCCGTGACATCGCAGGCGATGATCAACCGTGTCCGAACACTCCCGGCACTGTCCGGGAATTACCAAACCCGCATCCGTCGGCAAAAATCCCCAGGGCGACAGAAAACCAGCTTCATGAATTATTGCAGTTAAACATTATTGCATCATGCGCTTTGCCAAGCGCAAGCGCGCCTTAAGTCGGCTTTGCAAGTCTTTGATGGGTTGGTCTGTAGTCAGGTCTTTGACTAAGTTGACTTCGGCGAGCTTGAATGGAACCACAGATCCAGCTTTATCGCGGCGATAGAGATAATGGAAACCCAAATAATATGTTGGTCTGATGACATCCTGCAAAAGCTCCGTAAGAGCCTCGATATACGATACAACCTGTTCATGGGACAAAGTGTCTTCTGCGCGTATTTGTGACCTGTTAGTGTTCTCAGGGTGACCAAGCAATCTAAGCTGAGGGCTTTCCTTTCCAAAATGAGGGGCAGTTTCGAGGTAGATCGCACCTGGGAAGGACTTTCCTTTAAATCCATGCTCTCGCCAAATGTATTCGGCTGCATCGCTCACCAGCCGCCGTGTAAAGGCGATGTCTTTGAGGGAAACTTGAAGATATGGCAGATGCGCATCATGCGCATGCAAGGTTCGTCCATACCACCCGAGAAGCTCTGGGCTCAAGTTGCGCGTTGCTCCCGGGTAGACTGACACAGGCATCTTGCCATTCCGAGTCAAAGACTTCGGGATCGTGGCTGCATGTACCTGATAAACAGGACTATCGGTTTCCGCGCGGTCGAAAATCGCCTGAATCTCTAATGCAAGATCGACCATAAAGTCTGCATGCTCAGGTATGTTATGATCCATAGGCAAAGGGACACTGTCTGTGTTGCGCCAGAGCATAAGGCATTTCTCGCCCTTGGGCGGTATCGATGGCTTGATCCATTGGCCGTCTTGTCGCCTGCCTCCGGCGCTGCTCAATTGAAACGGCAGTGTCGTCGCTCTCAGCGTACGGCGATCATTGGTTGGGAGAGCGAGGATGCAAGACATATCCGAATACAGGCAAAACACCGCTGCGCTGTTGTCTTTCAGAGTAATCGACATGCCCAACGGCCTGTGGAGCTGCCCTAAATGCAACTGCGGCACACAGACACCTACCCGACCGTGATTTTGCAACGGATTGGTTTCAATTGCTAAAGAAATCGCCTCGGTCGCCATTGTGAGATACGGCGTCTCAGGCCGCTCTAGGAGATGCGATTGGAATGACTTGCAATATCGAAGCCCTTCAAGGCCATCCGAGATCAGCTGACGTTGTGTGTCCCTGTCAAGCATCTCAAAATCCACATACTGATTGGGGGCCGCTTGCGCGAAGTCTTGCCACAGCACACGCATCTCAATGGGGGATGTCCCGATGATTGTTGAAATCGGGTGTTGGTGGCGCCGCGTGGGTGATGGTTAGGCGGCCTTTTCGGTCTGGTCAACGCCGGTGGAGCCCACTTCGCGATGTTTCAGAAGTGCGGCCTTGAGGACGCGAAGCTGCCTGTGGGCTTTGAGGCGTCGGAAGCCTTTTTCGGCTTCGAGCATTCCGGCAGCGGTCCAGCGCAGGGTCATCTTTGTGTCCCGCCAGCGGTTGACGTTCCAGCAGACCTGCCTGATTACCGCGTTCATCGACTCGATGATGTTGGTGCTGGCCAGTGAGCGGCGCAGTTCGAGTGGCAGTCCAAGGCGGATCATGGTGAGGATTTCACCGAGGCCCTCGAGGATGCTCTTCGAGACCCCGGGGACCTCCAATTCCATCCGGCGCGCCAGGTGCGCAGAAGGCGTTCAGCCTTGTCGGCATTGTCCATTTCCCACGCCTGTCGGAGGGTGCGGCGGACGGCTGCGTAAAGCTTGGGGTCGAGCGGCTCGGTGATGTTGCGCGCCTTGTGGAGCTGGCAGCGCTGGATCGGGATAATGGTGTTGCTCTCCATTAAGACTGAACACCCCGAGCTTAAGGCTCAGGGAGAGCAGCGCCACCCTTCATTCCATCAAGTTCAACATCGACCAGGACATTCCCTGCTGTCGCCCATCGGTGCTGTTGCGGACAGCGCGCCCTTGATGTTGCTGGACAAGGCCCTTCCACGAGATTGCTTTCCATAAAGCTCAAGTGCGCAGGATGGGACGAAGAATTTTTATGCAGCATTCTTAAAGCCTTGAGAGCAACACCGACGATCACATGAGCCAGACACGATCCTCATGTCCCTAAGGCTATGTCTTTTGACATAGCAACTTCCAGACAATCACTTGGTGTGTCCTGACACATGTTAAGGTTGACTAGGCTCCAGACTCATTGAGCTTCAAAGCCAGAAGAGGATGGTTGCTGCGAGAGCTATTGCGGAGAGGAAGGTCTCGGGGCATCGGTCGTATCGTGTTGCGACGCGTCGCCAGTCCTTGAGGCGGCCGAACATGATCTCGATCCGGTTGCGCCGTTTGTACCGCCGTTTGTCATATTTCACGGTTTTCTTGCGGGACTTTCGACCGGGGATGCAAACCTTTATCCCTTTGTCTTTCAAGGCTTCTCGCAGCCAGTCGGCATCATATCCACGATCCCCCAAGAACCAATCCGCCTTCGGCAGGCTACTCAGCAGCGCCGCTGCGCCAGTGTAGTCGCTCACCTGTCCAGCCGACATGAAGAACCGGATCGGGCGGCCCTTCGCATCAGTGACGGCATGTAATTTCGTGTTCATGCCGCCCTTCGTGCGTCCGATCTGGCGAGCTCGCCCCCCTTTTTTACCCGCAGGCTGGAGGCCGTGCGGTGCGCTTTCAAATAGGTCGCGTCGATCATGATGGTCTTGTGTTCGGCGCCTTCTGCGGCCAGGCCCGCCATGATCCGGGCGAAGACCCCCTTTTCACTCCAGCGTTTCCAGCGGTTGTAGAGTGTTTTGGCCGGACCATACTCCCCAGGTGCATCGCACCACCGCAAACCATTGCGATTGATGAAAATTATGCCACTCAGAACCCTTCGATCATCAACCCGGGGCTTGCCATGACTCTTGGGAAAAAACGGTTTCAGGCGTTCAATTTGCGCCTCGGTCAGCCAGTAAAGATTGCTCATAGATCAGGTCTCCTTGCGGAGCCTGAATCACGACACCGGACTGAAATCAATGGGTCTGGAGCCTAGGTCTGGAATCTCAGGATCTTGTGGGTGCTGCGTCAATCGAGGGGAACAGTGTCGTTGCGCGTGCTGTGATGAACCAGGCTGAAAATGCGTTTTCGATCTCAGGAGCTTCTTTGTCTGCAGCCAATGGCGGATTTGTCACTGCCAGTGGCGGCGAGGCTCAGGCGGATTTCGTTGCGCTTAATCGTCAGGAAGCTGCTGGTACCGCTTTGAGTGTCATCCAGAATGTTGCGATCTCGGCCACGTTTACAGGTGGCGGTCCGGGAACTAACCTGACTGGCAACATCAACGTGGCGAACAATCTTGTTGGAGCAACTGCGATGGGTAATTCATCCGGAAATGTGTTCCGCGTGGCCGCTGATGGTCAATCCGTTTCCGATTTCGCTTTTGGTGGACGCCAGGCTCTTACAGGTGCTGTCAGCGCAAGTGTGTCGGATGTATCAGTTGGCATCAGTGCAGGAGCGAGCGGTTCTGCTGACGGTGCTTATCGGGTATCGGGTAACGTCATCAGTGCGCAGGCGGTTGGCAATTCATCAACAACCAGCCTTCAGCGTGGAGGTTTGTGATAAATTTGCAGCAATCTCCTTTTCTGGTGCGTGTTTGTGTGAGTGGCGGAATGGGCAACACTGGCTGGTTTTGGTTTTGATTTGTTAGAGGCCACTCCACATCAAAATACCTGCCAACTTCCAGACGCCGTGAAGGCTTGCCTTTAATGTTGATTGAATTATGTAACAAGAAACCGTGTTTTGTCTCAAGATGTGGTTGTTACCACATCAAGGGAGCTCAATTCATGTTTTACAAAAACGAGCGTTTGGCGCTGTTCATTGACGGCTCGAATCTCTATGCGGCTGCAAAATCGCTGGGGTTCGACATCGACTACAAGCTGCTGCGGCAGGAATTCGTACGTCGTGGCAAACTTCTGCGCGCCTTCTACTACACGGCTCTGCTGGAGAATGACGAGTATTCGCCGATCAGACCCCTGGTCGATTGGCTGCATTACAATGGTTTCAACATGCGGACAAAACCGGCCAAGGAATACACCGACAGCCAGGGTCGCCGTAAGGTCAAGGGCAACATGGAGATCGAACTCACAGTCGACGCCATGGAACTCGCGGATCACGTCGATCATATGGTGCTGTTTTCCGGCGACGGCGACTTCCGTCCGCTGATCGAAAGCCTGCAACGCAAGGGTGTCCGGGTGTCGGTCGTGTCCACGATCCGCAGCCAGCCGCCGATGATCGCGGATGAATTGCGGCGTCAGGCCGACAACTTCATCGAACTGGACGAACTGCGTGACGTGATCGGGCGTCCACCGCGCGATATTTCAACTGACCGCCAAGAGATTAACGAAGACGCGACCTGAAGCGTTGGGTGTGTATCAAAAGTGGTAGAAATTTTCCAGTCGTGCTTATCAAGGCGTCTGAGCTGGTCCTGATCAGTTGGCGAGATTAAGTGCTCATGGGTGTGATCAGCGAGGCGATACAGCCTTGGTTGTTAGCGGTCAAAAGGCGCATTTTGGGATCGTGATGTCAAGTATCGTAAAATAAACTGAAGTAAGCGGTCGCTTTTTGTAAACAAAAACCATTCCAAGGTCTGATCAATATGTCGGTAGCTGTAATCATTGTTGCCGCTGGTCGCGGAACTCGAATAGGCGGTGAGATCCCCAAGCAGTACGTATCGCTTGGGAGAACAACCGCCATAAGGTTGGCGATTGAAGCATTTCTAAAAGTTCCTTTGGTGCAATGGGTCGTACCAGTGATCCATCCAAGTGATTCCAAGCTATTTGCAGACGCACTGGATGGTGTACGTGATGTTCGCATGCAAGCTCCTGTAGAGGGCAGCGTTACGCGTGCGCTATCCGTTCGAAGAGGTCTTGAAAGTCTGGAAGAAACCCGGCCTGACAAGGTATTAATCCACGATGCTGCAAGACCATTCACGCCAAAAAGAATTATTGAGGAGGCTATTTCTGCTTTAGATTTTAACGACGGTGTGTGCGCTGCCTTACCTGTTGTTGATGCACTATGGAAAGCAGACGGGCTTTTGGCTACAGTGGCTGTATCCCGAGATGGACTTTGGCGAGCACAAACTCCGCAAGGTTTTTGCTACAAAAAAATCTTATCTGCACATAAATCTCATGATGGCTCTGGCACTGATGATGTCACAGTTGCCAGAAGATTTGGCTTAAATGTAGCCTTTATTTATGGTTCAGAGCAAAATTATAAGATTACAACAAAATCAGATTTGGAAAAAGCGCGTCAGGATATCAAGCGTCTGGTTTCGGATCATTCTTGATTTTCTGGAAAGATCCGAAACTGCTCCTTGCTGTGATTTTCCCGTCAAGAGGATTGGGGAAAACTTTCATGAGCCCAATTGTAAAGCTCAATGTCCAAAGTATTATGTTTTGTGATTAAGGCGTGAGCCTCATGATCTAAAACAAGATCATCTTTTTGTTTTGTCCTGTTGTATTTTTCAAGAGGGGCGACCGTTGCGTGCTGATCAATTTTAGAGACCAAAGACTTATAACCAATGTCTAGGTTGTCCTGAAAGCCAATAAAGATCATTTCTTCTAAAAGACGCTTTGCTTCGATTAATGCTTGAGTAGAGCCGCGTCCTGCTCTTTCGTAAAGAGAAGTTGAAAATTGCCATGTAGAAACATTAACAAGCTCCCGGAACTTCCAGATATCGTTAGACCTTTTAAGAATTCGTTCAAGATCTTCTTTCCATTCAAGTTGCAGATCAACAAGAGGCAGTTGCCCTTTGTCGGTTTGTAGTACAACATTGGGAGTGTATTGTCGCCAGAAACAATAATTTGAGAAAACACGTGCAACTGGCTCGCGCAGGAATGTTGAAATCTGCAGATCGAAATCGTCAGCCAAATAATATAATTCCCGCCTGGAAATATGACAAATGATTACATCATAGTTTGATAAGCCTTTTGTTTTTGAATGGTAGAGTAATTGATCAAACCAGTCGCAACGAAGCACTCTGTCAGATCCAAGAGTTTTTTTCATTCCATCAGCAATTGAAGCGCCACCTGTCTTGGGCACATGCATTATAATGTGTAGAGGTGGTTTAATATTCATCTGATCATTTATTCCATTATTTTATGGTGCAATATGTTTCCAAAAAACAATCACTTCTTTATGGTGACTATACCTAATAATTCTTAATTACTCCAATAAATCAGTATACTTTCTAAATATAGTAATCCATGCCAGCTTGGGCAGAAATTCGCTTCTGAAGCCATTTTGGTATTGATTCACTAAAGTTATTCGTATCATTCTTCCATTCTGCCATATTTTCTAGCAGCTCTCTGGCCACCTTATCTTCTTCGTTTAGTTTTGCTTTTGGCCAGAAATCTAAATTGCCATCCCATGCTGCCAACAGACCATCTGACCAAATCCCCAAGAGGTGCCTGTCTTCTGGAAAAATCACAAAATCCATTGATTTCTGTAAATCTTTTAGTGTGCTCATGTAGCGCAACATCAGCAAATCAAAGAGCCGCTGAAGCTTTACCTCGTCTTGCATCGCAGGCCCAAGGATAGTGATCAGCACTGATATCCAAGACGGGGGCGAAACAAACTTGGGAGCGATGCAAACTCCGACCATATATCCGTCTATCCACCATTCAGTCTGCCCAGCAGCTTGTAGCAATTTGGCTAGCTCGCCGGGTTTCTCTGGTTTGGGATTAAGTGTCGGCAAGTTTTTTGGTGGTAGCCTGCTGGTGATATTGGACGATGACATGTCGGATACATGGGTAGAGCCAAAATCAGCCACGATTTCATATTCGCAGACTTCAAGGGACAAGTCAGCGATCCACTCCATGATTGGAATTTTCTTGAGTGGTCTACCTTCACTTAAGGAAAGCGCAACAGCGGCAAACTGTTTGGCTTCAGGCGCACCGGTCGAATGGAGCAGCAGGGCTGATCGCGCGATGAGATTGGCCCAATGATCTCGACGGTCTTCAAGATTGTACCACAGTGCTTTCTTCAAGGCAGTCGGCGTTGCAGAGGTTACAATTGCATTTGTCATTGCATCGCTATCCTCAAACCAGGTTTCCACGATCATGGGGTAGATATTTGCCCAGTACTTACTGGCGTTGATTAACCGCCCTTTTACCTGCGGAGAGAGTTTGATTATTTCACCATCGGGATCCATCAAGGCGATCGTCTCTTGCACAGAAGACGAATGTGGTCTGACATCTGCGAACTCAAGAGCATGTGCAACATCGATCAGACCAACTGCTGGATATCGTTGAGCCTTCAAACCATCTTCTAGACCAATAGAAATTGCTTGTTTTACATATTCCAGTGGGACATCCCAAGCAGGCACCTGTGCAATCAACATTTCGATGAGCCACCGCTGTTCGCTGGCGCTGGAACAGGGAACAACATACGCATCCTTGATCCCAAACCCCTGTTTCAAGAGAACAATTGCCATCTTTCGAGCGCTGCCTGATTGCAAGGCGATGGTAAGGCTTTGTGCTCCTGAACCATCCACCATGCTTGCAAGAACGCGATGCACTTTAGGAGCGGCCTTGACTTGTGCACCTCCAATCCCTCGCCGCTTGGCATCGCGAATGAGGCCATCGATGCGTGCCTGCTCTTCTTTGTCAGCGATCCAGCTGCGTATCGAAGCCAAACGCTTGATAAGAGTATGCGAGGCAAGCCCCGCCATCATACGGTCGGAAAGGCCATCAACAGCCCCTTGACGAATTTCCGCTTGCTGATCGAAAATCCATGTACATCCCAGGTCTTCATAGGTGGCTTTGGGTCGGCCCACGACCATGCGCGCAAATTCGCGGCGAAACTCTCTCGGAATTGTCGCCAAGACATGAGACAAGGCTTCTCGTAGTGACTGAAGGTCACCTTCAACATCCACCGGCAGTGCATCAATGAGCTTGTCCAGATCAACCTCCAAGTCTGGCACGCCATCTTTCAATACTCCCAAGTCACCCGCTGCAGGCGCGGCAACCCAATCTGAAGAGAGTGCAAGGCAATCAGGAGTCTCAAGCCCTGCGCCCGTCCAGCAGGATGCAAGGCGAAAGCGACCAAAGTGTTTAAGTGCATTTTCAGCGTTTAGCATCGCTAGATGCTCTTGCATCATCTCAATAAAATCGCTGCCAACAAATCGACCATTCTCCCTGAGCATACGCGCTTCATCCAGAACCGATGTGAGCAGTGTTACAAGCAGTTCGTCGGTTGCTTCATCATGCGCCTCAGCGCCAATGGTTTCCATTAAGTCAATTGCCAAAAACTCATCGCGTAAGAGCCGCTGCGCAATCTGTTGGACCACACGTCCAGCGTCATGAGCTCGCACCTGCTCAGGTATGATGGAAAGAAGAGAAATAAGATCAGGTGACATATTAGCTCGAATTATTCGTGAGTGGTTGGTGAAGGTGTGCGTATTCCGGGGTATCCGGCCACCTGTGACGCGTTGCCGTGAGGCAGCGTGTTTTGGTTAACAGTCCTGAGGGGTTTCGTCATCCATTTTGGTGATGGTTTTGCGCATGGACTGAACAGAGCTACATTGATCAATCATTCGAAAAAATAGAACGAAATTAGTCAAAACATATATTTTTTATTTTTTGTGCACTGTTCTACGTCGTTGGTCAAATATCCTAGGAGGCCAGCTTTGTGGATATGATTGCAGAAATTCTGACCGGATTTGTAGCCCAGATGCAAAAACCGACACTGGCGTTCTTGATCGGCGGCATGGCGTTCGCTGCATTTGGATCGAAGCTCGAAATTCCCGAGCCAGTTTATAAGTTCATCGTGTTCCTTCTTCTGATGAAAGTAGGACTCGGCGCTGGTATCTCGGTGCGGGAAGCCAATCTGATCGACTTGGCAGTTCCGGCAGTGGCTGCTGCACTGGTCGGCATCGCTATCGTGCTTCTCGGTGGGCAGACACTGGCACGGCTCCGCGGCGTCACACAGATGGATGCCATG
>NZ_JFKD01000043.1 GCF_002115725.1 Marivita cryptomonadis | reverse complement strand
AGCGTCGCAGGATGACAAAACGCAGGCCTTTTCGCTACTTCAAGACGAGCCCCGAGATCATCCGTCTGGCCGTGATGACGTATGTTCGTTTCCCGTTATCGCTTCGGAGCGTGGAGGATCTGTTGCACGAACGCGGCATCGACATCAGCCACGAAACGGTTCGATTTTGGTGGAACAGATTTGGCCCGCTGTTTGCCGCAGAGATCCGCAAGAAAAGGGTCAGCCAGATGCGCGCATATTCAAATTGGCAATGGCACTTGGATGAGGTGTTCGTGAAGATCAACGGCGAGACACACTACCTTTGGCGGGCTGTGGATCACGAAGGGGAAGTCCTGGAAAGCTTTGTCACAAAGCACCGTGATCGCAAGGCAGCCTTGAAATTCTTACGAAAAACCATGAAACGCCATGGTCGCCCACATATCTTCGTCACCGACAAGTTACGTTCCTACGGCGCGGCGATGAAGGAGATCGGCAACGCTGATCGGCAAGAAACCGGCCGCTGGAAAAACAACAGGGCTGAAAATTCACACCAGCCATTTCGAAGGCGAGAACGGGCTATGCTTCGCTTTAGGCGGATGCGAACTTTACAGAAATTCGCCGCCGTTCACGGCTCAGTCCACAACCATTTCAATGCGGAGCGCCACCTTTACAGCCGATCAAATTTCAAGCTGAACCGCGCCGCCGCTCTGACCGAGTTGCGCGGTCTCTGCGCAGCCTAACAGATTGAGGCTACTGGAGAACAGAGACTGGTTCGCATTCGTCTGACAGCACCTTGCAGCGTAAACAGGTGGCCAGCCTGACCGGTTTTGCACCCATCACCCGACAATCCGGTCAATGGCAGGGAAAGTCATTCATCGGAGGCGGACGCAAACCTCTGCGCGACGCCCATTACATGCCCGCACTGGTCGCCATGCGGTTCAACCCGGATCTCAAGGCCAAATATGATGCCCTCCGAACAGTCGGAAAACCCGCAAAGGTCGCCATCGTCGTCGTCATGCGTAAGCTCATCGAAATGGCAAACGCGCTGGTCAAAGCTGATCGGATGTGGGCGCCAAAAACCGCTTGATCAAGACGGATACTTCTCAATAAACCTCGGAAATGCGTTCACGAAACATGTCAAGCAGCTTGGGCTCCGCCTCAGAATTCGTGACCAATATATCGATGCAGGCGATTTCAGCCAAACGTACGCGGCTGGTGGCATCCAACTTGTTTGCGTCGGCAAGAACGAGTGTTTTTCGGGCATTCTTGATCATGGCTCTGGCAATCTCGCATTCGTGTAACTCATAATACATCAGACCCTGAGTCTGATGTATGGCAGTCGGTGAAACAATTGCAAAGTCGGCATTGAACTGTCCGATATTCGCCAGTGTCAGTTCGCCAAAGGTGGCAGGCACGTCGTCATTGTATGTTCCACCCAGAAAAAACGCTTTTCGCCCCAAAATTTGCGCTGCCGGTTGGAGGTTTGTGAAGACTTTTATATTGGTCGCTCGGTCTCGCAGAACTTCCGCAAAAGCGGCCGTCGTAGACCCCGCATCAAGAAACACCGCAGACCCGGGTGGCAACAAGTCCACCGCGCGCCGGCCGATCTCTAATTTCTCCGCCCAGTTCCGCCCCATCCTGACCTGAAAGGGTTTCTCGGTCGACTGCAGGTCGATCATAGCACCACCGTGGATCTTTTCGAGCCGACCTTCCGCGTGCAACGTCAGTAGATCGCGCCGGACGGTTTCGCGCGAGGTGCCAAGCTCTGCAGCGATGTCAATCGTGCGTGCGCTTACCCGATCCCGCAAGATGGAGAGGATTCGGCTCTTTCGCTCTTCTTTTAACAATTCAGCCCCGCGTTCCGAATCCAAAAAATCTGCGATCACATACCGCTTCCCACCTCGATTGTGCAAGTTTTTGGCCACTTGATGCACAAGAAATGAGCATAATTTCCCTTTTTTAGGTAATTTCTGCATTGCCGCGATTTGCGTATTTGTGCAGTTGTGTATTTTATTGCAAACCTTTCCAAGATGGTTAACCTTTATCAGGTGTTCCTATCCAAGGAGGTTGCGTGTGCTGGAAGCGAATCTTTGCCCCGAACTGGAATTCGCAACGTCCTTTGCTGACGAGGCACGGGGGACAGCAATGTCGTACTTTCGCAAAACAAACGGCTTGGCCTGGAAACCTGACGAAACGCCGGTAACGCTTGCAGATACTGAAATCGAAGATGCCTTTCGCATGTTGGTTCAAAAAAGATTTCCTGACGATGGCATTTTCGGAGAGGAAACGGGCGTCAGCGGGCGAGAACGGCCGCGCATATGGGTCGTCGACCCAATCGATGGGACAGGGGCCTTTGCAACTGGGTCGCCCCTGTTTGGCGTGCTCTTGTGTCTTGTCGTAGACGAGCGGGCGGCCTTTGGTGTGATCGACGCCTGCGCGACCGGCGAGCGCTGGATCGCACAGCGCGGCAAGGGGGCGACATTAAACGATGTCACCTGCGTCACCAGCAGCAAGACTTCACTTGCCGAGGCTTCGCTCGCGTCGACCTCGATCCATCTGCTTGATGCGCGTGACCGCAGAGTGTTTGACAGTCTATCCGCCAAGGCGGCGATAACACGTCTGGGCGGGGATTGTTATGCCTACGGCTTACTGGCCTCCGGGCATCTTGACCAGATTGTCGAAGCGGGACTGAAGCCATTCGACTTCATGGCGCTGACCGTCATCATTGAAGAGGCAGGCGGCGTCATCTCCGACTGGCAGGGACGGCCGCTCACATTGAACTCCCCAGGCGACGTGCTGGCATCAGCCACCGCAGACCTGCACGCGCAAGCGCTTCGAATTATCAAAGAGACCAAATAAATAGAAAACACAAAGGCATCTTGCCCACCAACTACGGAGAAAGAAACCATGATCACTCGTCGCAGCCT
This sequence comes from Marivita cryptomonadis, assembly GCF_002115725.1. GTDB lineage: Bacteria > Pseudomonadota > Alphaproteobacteria > Rhodobacterales > Rhodobacteraceae > Marivita > Marivita cryptomonadis. Next base: position 9,091 of record NZ_JFKD01000043.1, on the reverse strand, counting down.
TTTGGCAAGCGTTGGCGCAGCAGCCGGAATGACGCAAATCGACCCCCGGTTTTTCATCAGCTCAGCCTATGCACAAACAACAGAGCCAATTATCTTCCTGTCGGCAGAAAATATCACCGGCAACTGGGACCCCACCGCACACACGACGCTGTCACAAAAGAACATCGAAGCCTATGTCATGGGCTATCTGTCCCGTACACCGATGCGTCCCGAAAATCCCGATGAAACCAATATGGAGCTGGCGGAATCCATCACGCTGCTCGATGGTTTCCGCCTGGAGATCAAGCTGCGCCCCGGTGTGAAGTTCCACGACGGAGAGCCCTTCGCGGCAAAGGACGTGAAAGCCACTTTTGAATATGGCGCGCAACCGGATCGACCGGCGCAGTGGTATCCGGGGCCGACTGACAGTTTTGAGGTAACAACGCCTGACGACATGACGGTGATCGTTGATACGTCCAAAGGTGGCTACGCCGCCAGTCTCTTCATCTTCCTTGCATCCTATCTTCCAATGATGTCGGCAAAGGATATCGCGGCAGGCCCGAATGGCCCGCTCAGCCAGCGGCTGAACGGTACCGGCCCCTTTCGTTTCGTAGAACAGCGCGGCAACGACACGGTGCTGGAAGCCTACGACGAATATTTCATGGGTGCGCCCAAAGTGCCCGGGGTAAACTACTCCTTTGTGGGGGATGCGACCACGCGGATCCTATCCATGCTGAACGGTCAGGCGTCGATCATCGAGCGGCTTGAGCCGGAGCAGATCGAAACGCTGACTGGTAAGCCTAACATCACGCTGAGCAAGATGGTGTCGGTTGAAAACAAGTATCTCTGGTTCCGCTGTTCCAAGCCGCCCTTCGATAACCCCTTGCTGCGCAAGGCGGCCTGCCACGCGATCGATCGAGAAATCATTTATGAGGTGCTAGGGGAGTCTGGATCACCGTCCAAGAACTTCATTTCTCCTATCAAATTCGGGTATATCGATCTGGACAACTATCCCGAGTACGACCCTGAGGAATGCCAGCGGCTTCTGGCAGAGGCCGGATACCCCAATGGCGAGGGTCTGCCCGAACTGGAATACATCACTTCAGTCGGCTTCTACCCCAAGACCAAGGAATATGGCGAGGTCATTACGGCACTGCTGCAGGAGCAGGGCTTTCCGGTCACGCTGAACGTAATGGAAGTCGCCGCATGGAACGAGAACCTCTATGACCGCGAAGGTGGTGGTCCTGGACATATGATCGACTGCGGCTGGTCCACCGGATCCCCCGAGCCTGATCTGGTGCTGAGAACCCATTTTCATTCTTCATCGAAACGGATCACGGGTCTGGTCGATCCCGATATCGACGCCCTTCTGGATAAAGAACGCTCCGCCTCGACACTCGAGGAGCGGCGTAGGATCATTCAGGAAGAGTTGACGCCGATGCTGGCGGACCGTGCCCCGGCGCTGTCGCTCTTTACCTCGGTTTTGGTCCACGCGATGCGGTCCGATCTGCAGGGTCTGTTTCTCTATCCGGACGGCGCGATCGACGCCTCCAAGGCTGCTTTTGTCTGAACGGGCGGCGCCGTCCCGGCACAGGGACGGCGCCATCGCATGCATGTCGGCGGGGGCTTCATCGTGTTCATAGTCAATTTTCTGATCCGGAGGCTGGCGCAGGGCGTCATCATCGTCTTTCTTGTCAGTTTTCTGATATTTACACTTTTGCGGGTGATCCCCGGTGATCCGGTACGTCTGATGGCAGGCGGTATGGCCCCAGACCACGTGATCGACCAGATCGCCGAAGACATGGGGCTGCGCGACCCGATCCCCGTGCAATTCGTCCGCTACATGGGAGGCGTTCTGCAGGGCGATCTCGGTCAGTCGTTCATCCGCCCCGCCAGCGGCGCGGCGGTAGGTGGTGCCAGTTTCGACGATAATACTCGCTCGGAGAGGGCGGAGGTTTTCGATCTGATCGCAGACACCGCGCCCTTCACCCTCCAATTGGCCCTGTTGGCCATGGCCTTCGCCCTGATCGTGGCACTGCCTGTCGGCATCTACGGGGGCCTGAGGCCCGGCAAATGGCCGGACCGGTTGGCGCTTTATATGGGATCGCTGTTCATTTCTTTGCCGAACTTCTGGCTGGGTATCGTTTTGGCGCTGGTTCTGTCCGTCAATCTTGGCTGGCTGCCTGCCATCGGATACCAGGGCTTTGCCTACACAATCCTTCCAGCCATCGTACTCGCTGTTGAAATAGCGCCCTTCCTGATCCGAAGCCTGACCGTATCCGTGGCCCAAAACATGCGCGAAAATTATATCTCGGTGGCGGCGATCCGGGGCATCGGCCACCGGCGGATCGTCATGGCACATGCCCTGAAAAACGCCTCCGTGCCGCTTTTGAATCTGCTGGGTGTGCAGTTTTCCATGCTGCTGGGCGGGGTGCTGGTCGTCGAATTCATCTTCGACTATCCGGGGCTGGGCCTACTGACGATCAACGCGGTCCTGCAGCGCGATTTCCCCCTGATCCAGGGGATTGCAATAGTCACCAGTGCGGCCTTCGTCGTCATCAACATTATCGTTGATCTCGTCGCAACCACCATCGACCCAAGGTTGGAATACTGATGACAAATATTTCGAATATCGACATTCCGGCAGTGGACAACGTCCAGGCGCTGACCATCGCTCAACGGGTCGTACTTGGTGCCTGGCGATCCTATGAGTTTCGCGTAGGGTTTTTCGTGTTCTCAGCGATGGTCTTGCTGGCGATCTTCTGGCCGATGATCAGCAGCATCGACCCGCTGAAGATCAATATCCGTGCCAAGCTTATGCCGCCGGCCTTCATGGGCGAGGGCTGGTCATGGACCCATCCCATGGGAACCGATCAACTGGGGCGTGATATGCTGATGCGGTCGCTCGTGGGCCTGCGCTATTCGCTCCTCATCGGCTTGACGACAGTGGTCGTGATGCTGGCCGTCGGGGCGCTGGTCGGCCTTTTGGCGGGCTATCGGGGCGGTTTGACGGACACCATCCTGATGCGGATCACCGACGCGCAACTTTCCATTCCGATGATTATTCTGGCAATCGCGATCCTTGGCGTGGCGCGCCCCACGATTCCAGCGATCATTCTAGTCCTCGGTCTTTCGGGCTGGCCCGTCTACGCACGGGTCATGCGGTCCGTCGTCATGGCCGAACGAAAACGCGAATTTGTCCGGGGCGCCACTATTCTGGGCGCATCCGACCTCCGCATCATGTTCCTGCTCCTGCTGCCGATCTGCCTGCCGCCCATCGCCTTTGTCGCCGTTCTTGATATCGCGCGCATGATGATCTTCGAATCTGTTCTGGGGTTTCTCGGATTAGGCGTTCAGCCGCCGACACCGACCTTCGGGAACATCATTGCGGATGGCCGCAAGTATTTGGTCAATGCCTGGTGGATCGCCACGGTGCCGGGGATATTTCTGTTCCTGACCCTGATCAGTCTCAACCTGATGGGGGCTGCGCTTGAACGCTCGCGCAACCGGGTTCACGGTGGGGAGGCATGACTATGGGCACCCCATTGCTCGACGTCAGCAACCTGACCGTGGCCGTGGGCGAGGGTGCGTCCGCGCCACGGGTTCTGACGGATATTTCCTTCACGCTGGAACCGCGCGGCATTTTAGGCGTCATCGGCGGGAGTGGGGCGGGTAAATCTGTTTTGGCCAAGGCGATCATAAACTGGCTTGAAAGCCCGCTGCGGGTCGTCACAGGAAAGGTTATGTTCGAAGGCCGCGACATCCTCACCATGTCGGACAGGGAAACCCGCCTGCTGCGCGGCAAGGCGATTGGTTATGTCGGCGGCAACCCATCCGGTGCACTGGACCCTACCATGACCGTGGGGGCACAGATCGTCGAGAAACTGCAGGCGGTGGAACCGGGCACCTCCTATCGAAAGGCACAGGAACGGGTCGTGGCCCTGCTGGATGCTGTGCGCATCCCGTCCTCGGACCAGCGGTTCAACGAATATCCCTTTCAGTACAGCGGTGGCATGATGCAGCGGGCGATGATCGTCGACGCGCTCGTCTCCAACCCGCGCCTGATCGTTGCTGATAGTATTACCCAACCGCTCGACGTGACCGTCGGGGCGCAAATCCTGAAGCTCTTGCGCGAGTTGAGGGACGAATTCGATACTTCTATCCTCTTTGTATCCAACTCTCTGCCCACGGTCGCGGATGTATCGGATCGGGTCATCGTACTGGACCGGGGCATCGCCGTGGAACAACAGCCGACGGCCGACCTGATCACATCCCCGCGCAGCGCTGAGACACGGCAATTGATCGACGAGCTGCCCACACTTTGGGCCCATGACGATAGATCCCGGCTGAAGCCCGCGTCGGAGGATGCCCGTCCGATCATGTCCGTGCGCGATGTAAGCCGGAACTACGCCCTTGCCTCGCGTGGCCTGCTGAATTTTGGGCCAAAGCGCATCCTGCAAGCGGTGCGGCATGTCGACTTCGACATCTACGAGGGTGAGAACTTTGGCATCGTCGGGGAATCCGGCTGCGGCAAATCCACCTTGACCCGCCTTCTGACCGCGCTGGAGCCACCAGACACCGGCCAGATCACCTTCGAGGGCAAGGATATTTTCGGGCGCGGCAAGGAAGGCACCCGCGCGTTCCGGCGCCGTATGCAGTTGGTTTTGCAGGACCCCTACAATTCACTGCCACCGCGCAATTCGATCGGAACGATAATAGGAGAGCCGCTGGTCATTCACGGGCTTGCCTCGCGCAAGGAACGCCGGTCGCGCGTGCTGGAGGTCATGGCGGAGGTCGGGCTGCCTGCCAGTCTCTACGAAGAATTGCCCATGGTCCTGACCGCCGGGCAGCGCCAGCGCGTCAATGTGGGGCGTGCGCTGATCCTCGAGCCGCGTTTGATGCTGATGGATGAAACGCTGTCCGCTCTGGGACAGACCGAACAGGGGCAGCTTCTGGACCTGCTGGAAAAACTTCAGGCGCAACACGGGGTGACCTATCTTTACATCTCCCACGACATTGCGATGGTACGCCGTGTCTGCGCGCGTGTGGCAGTGATGTATCTGGGGGAAGTTGTGGAATTGGCCGAAAACGAGACCCTGTTTTTCAACCCCGGCCATCCCTATTCACGCGCGTTGCTCAGTGCCGCTCCGACCCTTGAGAGCCGCCGCTACAGGAGTGAGGATTGCCTGCTGGATGGCGAACCGCCCAGTCCCATCGACCTTCCGTCCGGATGCGCCTTTGCCTCGCGATGCCCTCAGGCCTTCGACCGGTGTCTGATCGAAAACCCACGCCTGCAAAGCCGCGGCGGCCTCAATAGGGCCGCCTGCCATCTGCTCGATTCCGAAAATACAGTCCCCAAGGAGGTGTCCGCATGACGCTCACGGTCGATCCAGACCTTTTTTCCAGCTTCATGGAGAAGATATCCGATTTTGGTGCGACCTCCGATGGAGGGCTGAACCGTGAAGCCGGCACTACGGATCACGGGCTGGCGCGCGACTGGTTCTTCGGGCAATTGCACGACCGGGGATACCAAATCCGGATTGACGAAATCGGCAATGTCTTCGCGGTTCTGGAGGCGAACGCGCGCGAGGATACCCCAGTGATCATGGTCGGTTCGCATCTGGACAGCCAGCCCTTCGGCGGTCGCTTCGACGGGGCATATGGCGTCATTGCGGCTTTCGCGGCGGTCGAAGCCCTGCGCGCTGAGGCCGAAGCCAGCGGCGCGCCGCCCGCCTGTAGTTTCGTTATCGTCGACTGGATGAACGAAGAAGGTGCGCGGTTTCAACCCAGCCTGCTTGGCAGCAGTGTCTACTGCGGGGAGCTTGGTCTCAACTATGCCTTGACCCGATGTGACGGCGCGGGCCTCACCGTAGGGGACGAGTTGGAACGTACAGGCTATCGTGGCAAGGACGCAGCACCGCGCGCCGACATCTACATTGAACTTCACGTCGAGGGGAACGATGAACTGGAGAAGACGAACCTTCAGATCGGCCCGTTCGCGCGCTACTGGGGTGCGCTCAAAATCCGTGCGGCGATGCACGGCGAAACCGCGCATACCGGCCCCACGTTGATGCGCGACCGCCGCGATGCAACCCTCGCCGCAGCCCATGCGATTGTCGGCACACGCGAGATATCCGACCGTCGTGACGGCGCGCTTTATTCGTCATGTGGACGTCTTGTGATCCAGCCGAACTCGCCCAACATGGTGGCCGATCTTGCGACAATGTTCCTCGAATTGCGTTCGCCCGATCCGGATGACCTGCACGCCGCCGAGGTGGAGCTTATGGAGGTTCTAAGGGAAAGCGCGGCAAAGGTCGGCGTCACGCATGAAGTCATCTCCATCGACCGACGCGAGGCCGGCGCCTTCGACCCGCGCCTCGTCGCCTTATGCGAGAGACAGGCCGAAGCGCTTGGACTGGGCACGATGCAATTGGAGACGATCGGTGGTCATGACGCCGTGCCAGTCAGCCGGAAGATGCCGGGGATCGTCATTGCAATCCCGAGCGTTGGCGGCGTCATTCATCATCCAACCGAATACTCCAAGCCGGAAGATCTGATGAACGGAGCCAATGTTCTTGCCGGTATGATCCATGCAATTGCCCAAGCCGGTGGTGATCTGGACCGAACACTGGGAGATAACGCATGAGCGCCGACGCTGAAGCCGCCTTTGCTGCCCTCATGGGGCAGTCTGAAACGGCCACATTCTCCCGTTTGAGGGAAGCCATCATGTCGCCAATGCACATCGCGGTCGAAAACGATCTTTGGCGTATCGATGATCCCGGTCAGGAGCCTCGCGTGCTGCGTGTTCTGCACAGCGACAGCCATGCAGAATTCACCCCATCACCCATCGTCGAGGCCGCCAAAATCGCAGGGTCTTTGGGCATGGGCCCTGAGATCCTGATGGCCGATGCTGAAACCGGAACCCTTTTGATGCCCCATCTGGGCGATGGCTGGCGAACGGCGACCATGTTTGATCTCAAGAATAAATCGGTGCGACAGAGCGTTGTCGACGCGACCAGACGCCTGCACAACGGCCCCGAACTTTCCGAGACCTTCAATCCCTTCCAGAGAGTTGAGGACCTGTATCGCCGGGCGGAAAAGGTCGAGGCCCCGCTACCTGTGGACGTGAAATGGTTGATGGACGGCGCGGATCAAGTGCGCAGCGCCGTTGCTGCCACACCCGCAAAGATGAAACCCTGCCGGAATGACGGCTGTGCGTCCAACATCATGATCCACGAGGACGGCGGGGTCATTCTGCTCGACTACGATCTGGCCGGGATGAATGACCCGGCCTTTGATCTTGGCGTCCTGATGGCAGAGGCCGAAGTCTTCGACGAAGATGCCATAGCCTGGATCGAGCTCTGGAACGACGATGTGGACCCCAGTTTGTTAGGCCGGGCCCGTCTTTATGGTGCGGTTGACGACCTTGGATGGGCGATCAGTGCCGCGATAAATTCCCATGTTTCCAAACGTATTTCCATCGAATTTCGCAAATATTCGGAATGGCGCTTCATGCGGTGCCGCAGGGTGATCGCGGACCGTTTGTTCGAAGAAACGGTCCGCCATGTGTCAGGGGGGCATTAGGATGAAACAGATCGGAGACGCCACAACACCGCTGGAACAGGCTTTGGAGAGGGCCGTGGTCAAAGCCGAAAGGTTCCGGGACAGGCCCTTGCGCTACGCCCCTGTCTACGGCGGCATCAGCAATTCGAATTTCCGCGTCCGGCTTGAGGATGAACCTCAGGAGTATTTCGTCAAGATTCCCGGGGCAGGCACCGAGATGTTCATCGATCGCCGCGCGGCTTTTGACGCGAGCCGTAAGGCGGCGGCGGCGGGGCTTGGTCCAACGGTCTACGACGATCTTTACGACGACGGCATCGAGATCCACGATTTTATCGCGGATCGGCGGGCCTGCACGAACAGCGATCTTGCCCGTGAGGATACGCGCCTGGCTGCGATTGGCGCCTACCGAAAAATGCATGCCATCGAAGCCTTGACGTTGAAAAAAACTGTGTTTGACATGATTGATGAACATGTCGATCAGGTCGCTGAACTCGGTGGTTGGCTGCCGCCCGACTACACATGGCTGGATCGGCAGTACCGACTGGCTCGCTCGGCGCTGGAGGCATCGGGGCTTGATCTGACCCCCTGTTTCAATGATCCCATGCCCGGCAATTTCATGATCGGAACAGATGGTTCAATAATGTTGATCGACTACGAATACGCGTCCATGAACGATCGGTGCTACGATCTGGGAATCTGGTTTGGCGAGATGTTTTTTACTCCCGATCAGGAAGCCGAGTTGATCGAAGCCTATTTCGGTGAGGTGCGGCCAGAGATCGTGTCGCGCGTAACAGTTCACAAGGCTCTGGCCGACGTGAAATGGTCGCTGTGGTCATTCGTTCAGCAAAAGGTTTCGGCGCTTGATTTCGACTATTTCAAATACGGGCAATGGAAGCTGATGCGCCTGCGCAGCATCATGAACGCGCCGGACTGGGCGATGCACCTCTCCCGAGTGTGATGGAAACATTTACATCAGCACTTTAGTCGGATTTGTCAGAATAAATCTACTTGAGGCGGGCGGGACGGTTCCATAGCCTTCACTCATGAAAAAAAGCGACCTATTCAAGTACTTTCACGGCAGCCCTGAGATCATTCTCCTCGTGGTCATGATGTACTATCGATTTCCACTTTCGCTCCGCAATGTCGAGGATCTATTACACGAACGCGGCATAGGCATCAGCCACGAAACCCTGCGGAACTGGTGGAATAAATTTGGCCCGATATTTGCCGCTGAGATCCGCCGAAAACCTGTACAGCAGATGTGGTAGTATTCGAACTGGCAGTGGGAAACGGACGAGAGTATCGTGAAAATTATTGGCGAGTAGCACTACCTGTGGCGGGTGGTTGATCATGAAAGCAAGGGACTGAAAGGACAATTTGGATCTCAGTCGCGATTGCAGCGGATGGGATTAAAACAACATCCCTACATAATAAGTTCAATGGCTTACGTGGCAGAGAAGGTTCGACCCCGGTCCTGTTCCCTCCGCCATAAATCTTTTAATAATCTGATCAATTTCTGGATTGTTTACAGGCTTTTGACTGTAATTTC
>NZ_JFKD01000042.1 GCF_002115725.1 Marivita cryptomonadis | reverse complement strand
ACTCTTGTGGCGTGAACCATATTGGGCGGGTTCAGAATTGTGCGGCCAGCGGGATGATCGACCCACTCTTTCAGGTCGAAACGCCAGGCGGACGGGCCGGTTAAGGGCACGTAGATTTCCGGCGCGAGGTGCTTGTGGTCGCGGTAGTGCGTCCAAGGGGCCAAAAGGAATAGACCAAGCAAGTGCTCGGACGAGTGAACGAACGCATCCTGCGGCCCCAGAAGCAGGCTGTGCATATTGCCCGAGCGGTATCCATCGCCCACATCGTCGCCCGCGTCGTAGTAGCCGCCGTCGTCCACCTTCCATTGCAAATGATCCTTGGCCAACAGCAAGGAAGACTTCAGGTTCTGAAGTTGCGGGGAATCGATGGCGGCTATGGCATCGTCGAGAAGAAGACGATGGGTTTGCACTTGGCCCTGCGCCCTGCCGGCTTCACCCGGGACTTCTAGCGCGGTGCGGCAGGCCACGCGCATTTCCTCGATGGCAAAACCGTTAGCTTCGACATCTTTGAGACACTGAATCACTTCCTCCAACAGAGAGAAGGGCGGCATCGCGTTCACGCCGATATCCTCCTCATACGAGAAAAAGGCCGTGTGTCAAAGAAGGATTCCCCGCTCAATACTTCCGCGCGGCCGCTTCCGATGCGACACGAGGCACCAGCGCCTTGACCAGGTTCGTCATGTCCAGCGTGCCGGCGGGCTGACCGTCGCGCATCACGATATACCGGTGTGACGTGTCCCCGCCAGACCGGGCGATCATGCTTTCGAGTGTATCGTCATACCCTACCTCGCCATGGGCATCGGGCGGCACCGGCTGACCATCGAGCGGCGTCATGATCGAGCGCACGCGCAGCACCCGCGCGCGGTTGATGTCGCTGACGAAGTCCTCGATGTAGGGATCGTTTGGATTGAGCAGGATATGCTGCGGCTCGCCCTGTTGGACGACATATCCGTCCTTCAGGATCACCAGATGATCCGCTAGTTTCAGCGCCTCGTCCAGATCGTGGGTAATGAAGATGATGGTCTTGTGCAGTTCCTTTTGCAGCTCGAGCAGCAGGTCCTGCATGTCCGTGCGGATCAGCGGGTCAAGCGCCGAGAATGCCTCGTCCATCAGCATGATCGGGGAATTCGAGGTCAGTGCCCGGGCGATACCGACGCGCTGCTGCATCCCGCCGGAAAGCTGGTGCGGGTAATGGTTGCCAAATCCGTGCAGGCCCACACGGTCGAGCCATTTATCGGCCTCAGCCAGATACTCTCGCTTTGAGACACCCCGCACGCCCAGCGTCGTGCCCGCGTTTTCCGCCACGGTCCGATGCGGCAGCAGCGCGAACTTCTGGAATACCATCGACATGACCTGCCGACGCATATCGCGGAGCTTCTCTTCACCATAGGCCAGCACGTCCTCGCCATCGACACCCACCTCGCCGGATGTCGGTTCGATCAGCCGGTTGAGGTGGCGGATCAGGGTCGATTTGCCAGAGCCCGAAAGCCCCATGATCACCGTGATCTCGCCCTCGCGCATGTCCGCGTTAATGTCGCGTAGGCCCAGCACATGGCCGTTCGTCTTCAAAAGGTCTGCCTTGGACATGCCATCAAGCACATGCTTCAGCGCAGCCTGCGGGTTGGCCCCGAAGATCTTGTAGAGGTTGCGGATCGAAACCTTGACGTTGTCGCTCATGTTTCTTTCCTCAGTGCTTTTGTGCCGCGTTGACGCGGTCGAGGGCTGCCTTGGTCACCCGGTCAAGGATGATCGCCAAGAGCACGATGCCAAGTCCGGAGACCAGTCCCACGCCCAGTTCCAAATTGCGAATGCCGCGCAACACCAGAACGCCCAGACCGGGGGCAGACACCAGCGAGGCGATGACGACCATTGCAAGGCTCATCATGATGGTCTGGTTCACACCGGCCATGATGTTCGGGAGTGCCAGCGGGATCTGCACGCCGAAGAGCTTCTGCCGGTCGGTCATGCCGAAACTGTCGGCAGCCTCGATCACATCCTTGTCCACCAGCCGGATACCGAGGTCCGTCAGGCGAATGACGGGCACGATGGCGTAGAGGATGATCGCGATGCCGTAGAGTTTCGGCTCGGTCACCGAGAAGAGGAAGATCAGCGGGATCAGGTAGACGAAGGGCGGCAGGGTCTGGAGCATGTCCAGCACCGGGATTATCGCCCGTTGCAGCCGGTTGTTGCGCGACATGGCGATGCCGATGGGCACGCCGAAGACAACACAGAGGAAGGCGCAGACAAAGATGATCGCCAGCGTCTGCATCGCGTGGTCATAGAGGTCCACGAAGGCCAGGAAAACAAGGCAGACCATCACGAAGCCCACCAATCGCAGGGATTTGGAGGCAAACCAGACGACCAGCGCCAGAAGAGGGAACATGAAGAACCAAGGGATCACCTCGAACGTGGCCAGCGCCCCGTCGAGGATCCAGCTCAGAGGTTGGGTCAACGGGTCAAGCACGACGCGCAGCGTATCCTTGATGGCCAGAAAACCGTTTTCGACCCCCTTGGTCACGTCGCGCGATTCAATGACGGCGGCGCAGGCATCGTTCAGTGCGTCGAGCGACGGAAAGGGCAGATCGAGGATGGACGTTTCCTCCACCTTTCCGGTGCTTGCCAGAAGATCGGCCATCGAGGTAGTCGTTTTGCGGGTGTCGCTGGCATCGCACCATTCTCTCAGCCCAAGTGCGTCAAAGAGCCCATCATAGGTCGCCATGCCCTGTCCTCCCGGCACGCATCCCATCCTATCAGGGTGCGCTCAGCTTAGTATTTTCTTGCAAAGTCGCACCGCGCGACCGCTTAAGCGATCACGCGGTGCGGGCCTGTGCCTACTTGATCAGGCCGGCAAGCTTTTCGCGCGCCGCGTCATTGATCCAGCCTGACCAGGTGTCAGAGTAGTTCTGGATGAAATAAACGGCGGCTTCTTCGGTGGAAGCACCATTTTCATCCGCCCAGGCCAGAACCGCGTTCAGCGTGTCGATCTCAAAGCTGACGTTGGACATCAGTTCCGCGATCTCCGGCTGGCTCTCGGCAAAATCGGTGGTTGCCACTGTCAAAACCGGGGCTGCTGGGAAGTCCGAAACGCCGGGGTTGTCATTGCCTTCAGTCTGGTTGGCAAGGTGGATATCCGCATCCACCGGGCCGATTTCCAACCGCTTCATCGGGTACTTGCCCAAAACGGCGGTCGGCGCCCAGTAGTAGCCGAACCACGGCGCTTCATCCGCCGCGGCAGCAGCGATGGAACCCGACAGCGTCTCGCCTGAGCCGTGGTCGAAAACCTCCATGCTGTTGCGCAGGCCAAGGGCCGCGATGATGTTGTCATTCACGATCCGGCAGCCCCAACCAACGGGACAGTTGTTGAAGCGGCCGCCGGCCAGTTCGGGGTTGGCCATCACGTCCTGCACGGTCTGCAGTTCTGGATGTTTGTCTGCCAGATATTGCGGGATCCACCAGCCTTCGAGACCGCCGGGGTTGAACACCTCGGTCAGGCGTTTGACCTTACCTTCCTCTTCGAGCTTCAGAAAGGCTTCACCGGCGGAGTTCAGCCACATCTCGGTCACGATGTCGGGCTCGTTGTTCTCGGCCAGCGAGGCGAGGGAGGTGATGGTCGCCGAAGGCACCATTTCGACGGTGCAGCCATAGCCCTGTTCCATCAGGAATTTCGCGGTGTGCGTAATGACCTGCGACGATGGCCAGTTCATCTCGGTCATCGACACCTCGCCGCAATCGGCGAGTGCTGCGGTACCCAGCATGGAAGCAGCAGCGATGCCGCCAAGGAAAGTGAGTGATTTGCGCATGATAATCTCCCTGTTCATGTGCGTTTCGGGTGATGCTCCGATGCCCATTCATGGGGCTTTCTTCATGTAGCGGTTCAGTCGAGCGTCCTTTTGCTAGACAATCGGCAATTCGGGGGTGGCGCGGGTCGTCAACAAGCGAGCTTGTCCGCTTGCGACCACAATGTTTTCCTCGTGCACCATCATCAGCCCGTCGCCGTAGCTCAGCGAGGGTTCGATGGTCAGCACCATGTTTTCCTTCAGTTCTGTCATGTCGAAAGCCGCATGCGATGGCTGTTCGGTCAGTTGCATACCCAGCCCGTGTCCCAGCCTGCCAATATCGCCGCCGCTGTCATCCAGTTCCGAAATGACGACCGACATGGCGTTGAAAAGATCGCGGCAGGTGGCGCCGGGCCTTGCAGCGTCTATACCGGCCTGGGTTGCGCGCCACAGCACGTCATAGGCCCGACGCGCGGCGTCATCGGCATGCCCAATGGCCCAGTTGCGGTCAAAGTCGCAGAAATAGCCGTCCCAGACACAGCCCGTATCAAGCATCAGCACATCGCCTTTTTTCAAAGGGCGACCTGTGGGGGGCGAGATGACGTCTGCATAGCCACCCTGATCGGCGGCCCCCACCACATAGGGCGCATTGTCGGCCCCCATGCCGATCGCGGTGCGGCGAAATTCGCGGAACACCTGATCGAGCGGCATTCCTTCGTGCAGAAACTCCGGTACGGCGGCAAAGGCGGCCGAGCCGATCCCGCAGATATGTGCCAGCTTCTCGATCTCGGCTTGCGTTTTGACCATGCGCAGCCCCTGCAAAAGGCCAGTGGCATCCGCGATCTCGATCCCCGGCAGGGCACCCATCAACCGTTCCCAATCGCCCAACGGCATCCGCAAAAGCGTCTCATGCCCTTTCATCAGGGCCAGCCTTGCGCCGCGATTGGCCAGCGGCGACAAGAGCTCTGTCAGCAGGCTGATCCCGTCATCCTCGGGCTGCGGGGCGGACCATGTGCGCACATCGTCAACCCAACCCCGGCGCATCAGTTCTGCGCCGATTTCAGGGATCACGGCGATGGGTTTGCCGCTGGCCGGGATGAACAGGAACCAGGGCCGCGTTGGGCTTTGCCAGAAGAGCGTCTGGAAGCCGGTGAAATAGTAAAGCTCCGGCTCGGTCATCAAGAGCAGACCGTCCAGCCCCTCGGCCGCCATCCGGGCTTGTGCGCGTTCCGTGCGCGCCGCAAATTCAGCATCCGAAAACCCGCGCGCTGGAGCCTCAGTCATGAACAGACCTTTCAACAATGGCGCGGGCTGAGAACCGCGCCGCCTCGCCGCGCCAGAATTGACGGCCAAAACAGAATGAGCGTCCGGATGAGTCGCGGATGATCTGGGTGAGTTCGATCCCGGCGCTGTTTTTCGCAAGGCCCAACAGGTTCGTTTCCTCTGCCGTCGCGGCACGCATCAGGATCGCGATGTCGCCCGCGCTGGCGGACAGATCATAGCGCGCCTCCAGAAGGCGGGTGGTAGACTGGTGCAAGTCATGCTCCAGAAACCCGGGACAGCGCCGCGCATTCACAAATTCTGTCTCGACAAAAATCGCGTGGCCGTTGTTTCGAAAGAGGCGTGTGTAGGCATAGACCTCCGCGCCATGTTCCACACCCAACTGTTCGGCCACCATCGCGTCGGCCTGCGACTTCATCGCCCGTACCACCTCGATCTCAAGCGCCAGGCCCCGGCTGTCGGCCTCCGCCACGAAGCTGACCATTTTGGATACGTCATAGCTGACCCGCTTGGGCGAAACGAACCGCCCGCGCCGGTCTTCGCTGTAGACAAGACCTTCGGCCTCCAGCGCATCCAGCGCCCGGCGCGCGGTCATGCGGCTGATGTCATACTCATCGGCAATGCGACGTTCCGATGGCAGGGCCGCATGTTGGACAAGGGTGCCATTTGCGATCTGACTTTTGAAGTCCTGAACAACCTGCTGGAAACGCGGCGTGTCGGTCGTGACCCGCCGCCCGCTGCCATGCGTTTCGTGATACTGTACCGCTGCGTCCATCCGATTCCCGCCCGTTCGAGGTTCATGTTAGGTGGTATATACCAGCATGCGCAAGAATTTTTTTTCTCTTGACCGAGGCGCTATTTTGGACGTTCAATCCACATTGTGGTATATACCAGATTCCACACGATCGAAGCAACGGGCGTCGCCCAAGTAGAAAGAACCACCGTCATGTTCAAGACAGGAGACACCGTAGCATCGAAAAACTGGTCGCCCGTGCTGGACGCAGGGCGGTACCATCGGGCGCGGTTGGGCTTTATCCTGATGTCGACGGATCTGGCAGCCGAAGTCGATTTCTTCGACATGGTCCCGCCCGGCGTGGCGGTGCACATCACCCGATTGAAGACCGAAGATTACACAACAAACGAAACTCTGGCCCTTCATATCGACCATATGGCCGACGCAGCCGCCCGCATTCAACCTGACCTGAAACCCGATGTGATCAGCTACAGCTGCACCAGCGGGTCCATCGTGATCGGCGAAGACAGGGTCATGGCCGAAATCGCCAAAGGCGCGCCTTGGGCGCAGCCGATGTGTCTGGTCCAGGGGGTGCTCGATGCGCTGGGTGCCTTGAACGCCCGCCTTCTGGAAAGAGTTTGCGCTGGCATTCGACCGCCCTGACGCCGATGCGATCTTTCTCAGCTGCGGCGACATCCGGGCGCTAGAAGTGTTCGAAGAGATCGTGGCCGCCGCGGGCAAGCCGGTGATCACCTCGAACTAAGCGCAATTCTGGAGCTGCCTGCGGCGAGCAGGCATCACCGACCAAATCACTGGCTTCGGCCAAATCTTGCAGAACCCCGGCACCGACCTGTTGCTGGCAAATCCAAACCCGGCCATGGCCGGATCCTAAACGGAGGAATGGCAATGGCTGCATTGTCTCAGGAGCAAAAAGACGCCTTCTGGCGTGACGGTGTATTGGTTTTGGAGGACGCGGTGACGCCCGAGGAACTGGCGACACTGCGCGCTGAATTCGGGGCCTGGGTCGAGGAAAGCCGCGCACATACCGATGACTACGGCGAAACACTTGATGGCCGCGCGCGGTTTGACCTTCAACCGGGACACAGCGCCGAGAATCCCGCCCTGCGCCGAGTGCAGAGCCCCGAAGAGGTGTCGGAGGTTTTCGCCGCAACCATGCGCAATGCCCGCACCGTTGATCTGTGTGCAGAGCTGATCGGCCCCGGCATCCGGTTCCACCACGGCAAGGTGAACTCCAAACTCCCCGGCTCGGCGACACAGGTGAAATGGCATCAGGATTTCCCGTTTGAGCCGATGACCAATGACGACATGATCACCTGTTTGCTGTTCATCGACGATGTGACACTTGAAAACGGCCCGCTTGAAGTGCTGCCGGGCAGCCACAAGGGCCCGATTTACTCTCACTGGCACAATGGCGTGTTCACAGGCGCGGTAGATGACGCGATCATCGACGCGCAGCGCGACAGGATCATGAAATGCACCGGCAAGGCCGGGTCGGTCTGCCTGATGCATGCAAGCCTCCTGCACGGCTCTGCGCCCAACCTATCGGACCAGCCGCGCACGCTTTACATCACCACCTACTATGCCGAGGACGCGATCGAGCTGAGCCCCAACCATCTGCCCAGTACGCTGACGCACGAGTTGGTGCGCGGCGAGGCTTCGGGTCGCGTGCGCTGCACCGCCTATGAAATGGAACTGCCCGCTGTGCCCAAGGGTACGTCTTTCTTTGCGCAGCAGGAAGGCTCTGACGGCGCGGGCAGCGGGGCGATGATGTAGACATGAGCGACGTAACGACAGTTCCGGCAGCGATTGAAACGCTGGAGTTCGACACGGATGACGGGCTTGGCCAAAAGGCCCGCATCGGCCTGATCGTGCTGCAGACCGATCAGACCATCGAATTTGAGTTCGCGCGGCTGATGCCCGGTTGCGGCACCGCCTTTTACCACGCGCGCATTCCCAACGCGATGGAGGTCTCGCCCGAAACCCTGCGCCAGATGCAGCGCGATCTGCCAGCAACCGCCGCGCTCTTGCCACCGTCTTTTGAGTTCAACGCCATCGGATATGCTTGCACCTCCGGGGCCACGATGATCGGCGAAGATCAGGTTGATCGGATAATCCGCGACGTCCATCCGCATGCCAAGACCTCGAACCCGATCACGGCCTGCAAGGCGGCACTTTCGGCTTTGGGCCTCAGCCGGATTGCGCTTGTGACGCCCTACCCGCCAGAGGTGACGCTGGAAATGCAGGCCAACCTGCATGCGGCGGGGGTCCACACCGTGGCCGTGGCCTCCTTCAACCAGTCTGACGACTTCACCGTTGCGCGGATCAGCAGCGCGAGCATTCTGAAGGCGGCCACGACCATCGGTGCCCGCACTGAGGTCGAAGGCGTTTTCGTCTCTTGCACCAGTCTGCGCGCGCTTGAGGTGATCGACGCGGCGGAAGCGCAGATTGGCAAACCCGTTATCGCCTCCAATCAGGCGCTTGCCTGGCACCTGATGCGATTGGCGGGGCTTACTGACAGACCGGCAGGCGCCGGGCGACTGTTCCAAACCGCCTGAACACCCTCTGAAACCCCTCAAAAGAACAGGACAGCCATGACATCCCCGCTCCCCGAACGTGCAAGCATTGTCATCATCGGTGGCGGCATCATGGGCTGCTCGGTCGCCTATCACTTGGCCAAGGGCGGCTGGAGCGATGTGATCTTGCTCGAACGCAAGACACTGACCAGCGGCACGACGTGGCACGCCGCCGGGCTCGTTGGGCAATTGCAGGGCAGCCATGCCACCACGGCCTTTGCCAGCTACGGTGTTGAGCTCTTGAAAGAGATCGAGGCGGAAACCGGCCAAAACCCCGGTTTCCGGCAATCGGGCTCGATCTCCATCGCGCTGAACGACGAGCGCATGGCGGAACTTAAGCGCAAGGCGGATTTCGCCCAGCTCTTCGGGGTCGAGGCGCATTATCTGGACACGGCCGAGATTGCCGAACGCTGGCCGCTGATGAATGCGGACGGCGTGCTGGGCGGCATCCACATGCCTTCGGACGGCTCTGCGAACCCCATCGACCTGACGCAGGCGTTGGCCAAGGGCGCGCGGATGTATGGCGCCAAGATCCGGGAGTACGTGAAGGTCGAAGAGGTGCTGACCGCGCAGGGCCGGGTGAAAGGCGTGCGCACCGATCAGGGCACCATTCAGGCCGACCGCGTGGTCAATTGCGGAGGAATGTGGGCGCGTGATCTGGGCCGACAGAACGGTGTCGGCGTGCCGCTTCACGCTTGCGAGCACTACTACTTAGTCACCGAACCGATCTCCGATCTTCCCTCTGACCTGCCGGTGCTGCGATCCTATTGCGACGGCACTTACTGGAAAGAGGACGCGGGCAAGTTGCTCTTCGGCTTTGCCCATTTCCACGCCAAGCCATGGGCCCCCCGCGGCATCCCCGAAAGCTTCGAGTTCGACAGCCTACCCTTCGTCGAGGACGACGTGATGGAAGTGCTGGAGCTTGCGATGAACCGCGTGCCTGTCCTGCAGGAAACCGGCATCCGCACCTTTTTCAACGGGCCCGAGAGCTATTCCCATGATGGCCGTTTCACGCTTGGCGAAGCGCCAGATCTCAAGGGCTATTTCGTGCTGGCGGGCGTGAACTCCACTGGCATTCAGTCCGGCTCGGGCGCGGGCAAGGCGCTCGCCGACTGGATCATGGCGGGCCACCCGACGATGGACCTCTCCGAGATGGACCCGGCCCGGATCGAGGCGTGGCAGGCCCGCGACCCCTATCTGCAGGAGCGCTGCCCCGAAACCCTGGTGTTGACCTATGCGATGCACTGGCCGGGGCGGCAACGGGAAACGGCGCGGGGCTTGCGGCGCACACCCTTCTACCACGCGATGAAGGCGCGCGGTGCCGCCTATGCCGAGGTGCAGGGTTGGGAACGCCCGGGCTGGTTCGCGCCGGGCGGGGCCACGCCCACCTATGACCACTCATTCCACCGCCCAAGTTGGTTCGATCATATGCTGGCCGAACAGCGTGCTGTGCGCGAAGCGGCGGGGCTGATCGATTATTCCATGCTGGGCAAGCTGATGGTCGAAGGGCGCGATGCCGAAGCCTTCCTGCAACGCGCCTGCACAAACGACATGGCGCTGCCTGTGGGAAAGGTCGCCTATACACTCATGCTGAATGACCGAGGTGGGATCGAAAGCGACGTCACCGTCGCGCGCCATGGCCCCGAGAGTTTCATGGTGATGAGCGCCATTTCCCACACGCGGCGCGACCGCGACTACCTGCGTGGATTGATCCAGCCGAGCGAGGACGTGCGACTGCACGATGCAACGACGGCCTACGCGGTCCTGTCGCTCTGCGGTCCGAAATCGCGTGATATTCTGGCTGCTGTCGGTGACCTCGACCTTAGCGCCAGCACCTTCCCTTTCAACACGCTGCAACATTTTCACATCGGTCACGCACCAGTCTTTGCCCAGCGGCTTTCCTACACCGGGGAGTTGGGTTGGGAGATCTTCATCACCCCCGATTTCGCCGAGCATGTTTTCGAGCGTCTTATGAAGGCCGGCGCAGCGCACGGCCTGCAACTGGTGGGTGGTGAGGCGTTGAATTCGCTCCGCATCAGTGCGGGGTTCGTGCATTGGGGCCACGATCTAGCTTATACGGACGCGCCGCACCAGATGGGCCTGGGCTTTGTCTGCAAGCCGGATAAGGGCGTGCCTTTCATCGGCCGCGACGCCTATCTGGAGCGCAAGGCAGCTGCAAAGGGACCATTCCTGTGTTCGCTCCGACTTGATGATCCCGATGCCCTCCTGCACCACAATGAACCGGTTCTCAGGGACGGTAAGATCGTCGGCTTCGTCACCAGTGGCGCGTTCAGCGCGGCGTGTCGGTCAGCGATCGGACTTTGCATGATCTCATCACCAGAAGGTGAAACGAGACGTACAGTTGCCTCAGGAAACTACGCCGTTCTTGTGGAGGGCCGGCGTGTTCGGGCTCAGATTGGAGTGAATCCGATCAACAGCTGGGACGCAAAAAACAAGTTCTGAAATCGCCGGGTAATAAGACATCGGTGCGCCTGACCGAACCCGCCCGGACGATCACAGCGCACTCCCGATGGCCTGTCACTCACGATTTGCCCGGATAGCACAAATAGCCCGCCAGTTCGAGCCGCTCCCGAATCGCCCAGACCTGTTTTGGCAGTAAAGGCCACTTTTGACTGTTGATACGCCCCTTGTTCCTGGCTCTGCGTTTCGGATTTGTTGCGGGATGTCGGCGCGTTGGCACGATTTGCCCCCCGATCCACCCTCCAAACCCAATCACCAGCATCATGCTGGCAGTGGGGTTGTATCGCCCTTGGCAAAGACAGTTCTTAAAGTACCCTGCGAAATACCTGAATCACTTTGCGCTGCCTGAAATCACAGATGCGGGGCGCGCAAGGTGATCTTTGAGTGTCTGAAGTTTTTCGCTGTGACACTTGAAGATATTCAGCTCTGGTGAGTAGGCCCGAGCTGGGTCGTTCTGCACAATCACCGCCAGTGAAATCATTGACACGGTCTTGACAGCCAAGGCTGATGGCAGCGCTGAAAGCAGGGCAAATGGCATCATTCACTTTCTCGGTTGTGGTGATCTCAGACGGCTCTGGCTGTGGCGCCGAGATAGAACAAAAGACTGCAACGGTCTACTGTTGCGACGTAATTTGCACGTCAATCTTGCACCTGTAAGACCAATGGGCTGGGATTGCGGAATACAAAGGGGCGACCTGGCAGTTTTTCGGTGGCCTGCATCTTCCGAGCTGGTCTGCCTATAAAGCGGCTCACCCAAAAAACGTGTGATGATGTAAAATCGTTCGCCTCACGGAGCGTCTGCAGCTCGACAATTGCAAGGAACGTTCTTTCCTCAATTCTTTGACTGCGTATTCCACGTGCATCTGGCCACCCCAGGATAGGGGGTCTGTGAGGCAATCTGATCGTGCCTATTCTGCAGCCTTTGAGGTTGCAGGAGGGTGAGATGGAAAGGTTGCCGATGCGTAAGATCAAGGATGTTTTGCGACTATACGCTGCGGTTTTGTCGGACCGTAAGATTGCGGTCAGCCTCGGGGTTGGCCGTGGTTCTGTCCGGAATTATCGCGAACGCGCCAAGGATGCTGGTCTGTGCTGGCCTGATGTTGCGGGTGTAGACGACGCCGTGCTGGAGCGGCAGCTCTTCACGCAAACGACATCGCTGGACGCTCCGCGCTTTGCCGAACCCGACTGGAGCCAGATTT
>NZ_JFKD01000041.1 GCF_002115725.1 Marivita cryptomonadis | reverse complement strand
CTTAAGCCATCTGGCAACGGAATAGGCATCGTGCTGATCCACCGTTCGATCTTCTACGGGGTATTTGTCGCTCCAAAGCTTTGGATAGACTTCTACGATAACAGATGCGCCGATTGCTGGTTGCCATCCGTCAAAAGGCCAGATGTGCGCTTCCGGTCGAGCGGCACGGATATGCCGCAACCAGGGCAAACCGGCGTGGGTCGACTTCGCAACGGAGCCCTTCACATCAAAATGGAAGACAGACTTTGCGGATCCCGTCGCGTCTTCGGTCATTCTACGCCAGCGCCGCTCTCCAATCCGAGCATCGCCATAGCCGACGGACCCATTTCGAACGAAATCGACATAGGTATGTGCTTTGTCGGTTGGCCAATGAAAGCAAAAGTCATCAAGAAAGCTTGGCCACTCAGGAACCAGCCCATACCGCTCAAAGTATCGCATGGGGAAGGAGAACCCATGGTCGATGCCAACGATGGTAGGGACTTTGCCATCAAGGATTTCGACAAGCCATGCTGCCAAACCGCGCCGTGTCCAATATTTCTTCGGACCAGGTGGCGGCAAGACTTCAAAAGCAGGCGCTTCACCGCATGTCTGATAGACACGAAGAGCCTTCAGGCTGGAGTCGGCCGTCTCAGCTCCTGAGTAGTCAATGCCGATTGTCCGTCCGAACCTGCGCAAATTACCTGTCATTGAAAGCTTGCCTGAAACGCCGTTGCCGTCAGCGACACATGTGCTTCCAGTGGGGGTCGTAGCTCGAAGGCTTTGGGCACACGCGCAAATTCATAAAGGCGGAACAGGCACCAACTGTCCCGCCGCTCCTTTGCAATCGCCAGTTCATTCCGCGAGATGTAGAACGGCGTGCGCTCCCAGCCGTTGGTCGTCTTCACTTCAATAAGGCGGTCCCGGCCATCAGGAGTGAAACTGGCGATGTCATAGCCCGCGCCATCGCCAATTGCCTCAGAGACCCACTTGACCTGATGCGCCAGGTCGTCACGACCATTCTGCCGCAGCAGGGCGCGTTCGTGTTGCAAGACCCGTTCTTCACCAGCGCGGCCTAGTGCACGATTGCGCTCATCACGTCCCGCTACATCGAAATGCCGGGCCACGCGCTGCATCTGTTCCAACTCTTCAGGGGGTGGAGTGTTCTTCAGGGTTGGTGCCGTGCCGACATACAGTGCATCGGGTTCCGCCATGCGCCTTTGTGCTTTCCCATGCAGCGACAACTCCCATTCCGGGTGCTTCGCAAGCCACCTGGACACAGCTCCTTCGAGGGAAGTCTGATAATTGAACCGGGGCTGATATCCGACGATCACCGGCAGCCCGAACCCCCGAAAGACGGCTGAGACATTGCACATCTTGAACTCGATCGATCCTCTGCCGCGACCGGTCTGCTCTTGGAGAGACCTGTTCTGAGCCGCTTTGTTGTAGGAGCGCCCCGACAACTCGTCGCTGAGCATCGCGAAATAAGACGCAACGACGGCATCGTTTTCCGCATCTGACCAATCACCCGAATTCATGGCGCCAGGCTAAGCCGCACGCCCAGGGTTGTCATTGGGAAATACGCGGCTGTTTGCATGTCGGACGCCGCTGTTTTCTGGGAGAACGCCCGTTATGCCTGCGCCAAGCAAGAGCATCAATGAGAAGGAGTGCCAAGGAATGGCTCAACGTCCACGCGACGCCGGGTCCCACCATGCATGTTTCCCGAATGTTGACATGACGTTTACATCACGCAGTCAGAGGTAAACATCCACCGGCCTACCAGGTGTCAAACTGGCCAGATTTCCGGCCGGAATGTTTACCCTATGTTTACCTTATGTTGACAAAAAGCGCCCAGAATTCCGGTTTTCCGTTCGCCACGTAAACCTGTGCGCGAGCCATTAGCCAAGAAAACAAGGGGTTCGCGAAACCAACATCTGTTTTTTGTGCGAATTCGATGCCGGCGCATCATGGCTCAAATGCTTGAAGCACAAGGACCACCTCAAACCTATATGGCGCTTTGGCATCGATCGCATCAATCAAAGGACAGACCAAGCAGCACCCCAGATGTATCTGCGCGTGCGATTGGTCGTCCGGAGGAGCGCAGGAGAGCCACCGCGTGCAATCAGCTCCTCACCCCTTACGCCCCCAATGATCCGCTCTTCCCGAGCACAGCAATCTGACACCCACATCGGCATAAGGTCCAACCTTGGAAATCACACACCCTTCTGACCTATGCGACTTCCAAAGGGGGATCGGATTACCTTTCACACACCCCACATCATTCCACCTCCACTCAGTCATCACCTCTAAGCATCTGTGAGCTATGGAGAAATCTGATATGCCTCAGACGTCAGTGTCTGATCATATGATGGATAAGGAAAACGTCGTGGCGACGCGGCGAGTGTGCTTGTTCCCTGTGTTTTGCCTCATTTGCTTTAAGCCCCAGGAAAAGCCGCGCCGTGTCACGTCTTCCCAGATAGCCTGGATGCGGAAGCCTCCCACACAATCTGTGTCTTTCTCAATTGCCGCGGTGAGGAATGGCTCGACGTCCCGGTATAGACCCATGGACGGGATGCAGGGCATGCCTCGAAGTCCTAGAAAAACCGTGTCGGTGTTATGGGGATGCTTTCTGGTGCCACCCTGCGATCAGGCTTAAACCTCCCATCGTTCCGGCTTCTTGGAGCAGAAAGCGGAGTAGCCTTTAGTGATCTAGTCCGGAGAAGAATTCTCTTTTTCTTGTTTGTAATTGAAACCCGGTTCTCTCGAAAACTCTGGTTTGCGCTATCGGGATCACAGGGGACTGCACGCGAATGATGAGCAGGTTTTACCCCGCTAAGACCAAGTGCGGCCCTGACATAAACAAGCGCACCCGCGTCTGGATGGGCGTTGTGTAGTCATACTGGCCGGGGTGGCGCTGAATCTTTGAGCGAACTACCTTTCTGTTTAAAAATAAATACTTGCTGATTTTCTAGGAGCTTCTTTTGCCCGGCGATCGAAACTTTGGCTGCTTGTAGGAGGTCAAGGATTGACAGATCAATCAAACCAATGAACGATTGGTTTGATCCAATGCAAAATTACTCCGGGGCAGAATGCTACATAACCGTCCGAGAGATCTGCAGGAAACGTCCGAGCCCAACCGCGTGCTTCAGGCGATCCGTCAGATCGTAAGCGAAGGGCTTCTTCCCTCGGACGGGCGATTGCCGACGGAGCGTCACCTTGCAGCCGAGCTTGAGGCGGGACGCGCATCGGTCCGCCGGGCGCTTGACACGCTCGAGGCGGAAGGCCTGATCTGGCGCAAGCAGGGGAAAGGCACTTTTGCAGGACAGCCGCCCGATCCGACCGAAGAGCTTGCCGCTCAGATCGCGTCAGATGTTGATCCTCTCTCGGCAATGGAGGCACGGCTTTGCATCGAGCCTGCACTTGCCGATCTTTGCGCACGTCGCGCGACTGCAGATGATGTCGCGCGTCTTAGGAAACTGGCGGAACGGACGCACGACGCGGAAGGTTCAGACTCAGCTGAGCTTTGGGACGGCGCGCTGCACCGCGCCATCGCTCGGATCGCGGGCAACCGTTTGATGCTGACTGCCTTTACGTTGATCGACGAAGTGCGCATGGGGGACGATTGGCAGGAGAAACGCCACCGCGCAAGAACGCCCGAAACCCGGGCCTTCTACGACGCTCAACACCAAAAGATCATCGAGGCAATTGATGCGCGTAACGGGCCTGCCGCTGCAAACGCCATGCGTAAACACCTTGAGACATTGTTCGACAATCTCCGCAAGTCGATGGAGGATCGGCCATGACAGGGCAAGGGCCGCTTCTGCAGGTCGACGGCCTGACGATCCGTGTCGGGGCCGCGCCGCAGCCCTTGGTCGATGGCGTGAGCTTTGCGCTGAACCCCGGCGAAACGCTTTGCATCGTGGGAGAGTCCGGCTGTGGCAAGAGCCTGACCGCCCTGGCTTTGATGGGTCTCTTGGAAGGCACGCCACTCAGGATCGAGGGCGGGACCGCGCGGTTTCAGGAGGTCGACCTGTTGTCGGCACCCAGAGAGACGTTGCGCGCCCTGAGAGGTGACCGCATTGCGATGATCTTTCAGGAACCGATGACCTCTCTTAATCCGGCGCTCAGGATTGGCGACCAGATTGCTGAGGCAGTCTGCGAACATCGTGGCGTCTCGCGCGAAGAAGGCCGGGCTCGGGCACTTGAGATGTTGGAACGGGTGCGCATCCCGGCGGCGGCAAAGCGACTGGATGAGTATCCGCACCAGTTGTCAGGCGGGATGCGGCAACGAGTGATGATCGCCATGGCCTTGGCCAATGACCCGGCACTGCTGGTTGCGGATGAACCAACCACCGCGCTCGATGTGACGATCCAAGCGCAGATTCTCGACTTGATGCGCAATCTCGGCAAGGAAACAGGTGCTGCGATGATCATGATCACACATGATCTGGGTGTGGTGGCGGAAATGGCCGATGCTGTCGCGGTCATGTATGCTGGCCGCATTGTCGAGGCGGGCAAAACTGAGCAGATCTTCGACGATCCGCAGCATCCCTATACATTGGGCCTCATGTCCTCCATGCCATCGCTGACGGGGCGGTCGGAGCGACTTGTTACGATTCCGGGAACCGTGCCCGGCGCGCTCGACATGCCGGTGGGCTGTCGCTTTGCCGCGCGGTGCCCCTTTGCGTCAGATGCGTGCGCCAAGGCACCACCGCTGACGGATTTGGGCGGCGGGCATCGCGTTGCCTGCTGGCACGCACCGCTCGAGGCAGAACAGCCGATGCCCTCGCGGGTGTCGGCATGAGTGCGATCCTGACAGCGCGCGGGCTGACACGCCGTTTCGTGACGAAGAAGCCGCTCTTTGGCGCGCCAACGGTGGTGCAGGCAGTCAATGGCGTCGATCTGGACATCGAGGAGGGCGAAACCCTTGCCATCGTGGGCGAGTCCGGCTGCGGCAAGTCCACACTGGCACGACTTCTGTCGCATCTGATTGCACCTTCCGAGGGAAGCGTCACTTATGACGGAAGGGACTTATCGGCGCTGAGCGCTGCCGAATTACGGGCGCTGCGCCAGCACATGCAATTCATCTTTCAGGACCCATTCTCCTCGCTCAATCCGCGCATGACAGTGGGTGCGCTGATTGGTGAGCCTTTGAGCATTCACAGCATCGGCACCGCGGCTGAGCAGCGCGCCAAGGTAGCCGATCTACTGCGCAAGGTTGGGCTGCGGCCGGAACATGCAGACCGCTATCCGCACGAGTTTTCAGGCGGACAGCGCCAGCGCATCGGCATAGCTCGCGCTTTGGCGACCGGGCCGAAGATCGTCATCGGGGATGAGCCGGTTTCTGCGCTCGACGTGTCGATCCAGGCGCAGGTGATCAATATCCTTGAGGACCTAAAGGCCGAATTCGGGCTGACCCTTGTCATCATCGCGCATGATCTGGCTGTGATCCGCCATATCGCGGATCGGGTGGCGGTGATGTATCTCGGCGAAATCGTTGAACTGGCCTCTGCGGAACAGCTGTTTACGGCCCCCAAGCACCCCTATACCGAGGCTTTGTTGTCGGCGATCCCCATCCCGTCCACTGGCGCAAGGCGTCTGCGCACGACACTTGAGGGCGATCCACCGAACCCGATCGCACCGCCGCCCGGCTGCAAGTTCCACACCCGCTGCCCGCATGCACAGGACCGGTGCCGCACCGAGCGTCCTGTTTTGCTTGGGACCGGTGCACACCACAGCGTCGCCTGTCATTTCACCGAAACCCTGTCGCCACAGGGCATCGAGCCCACTGAAAAACCAAGAGCAGCTGCCGCCCAGGCGCGATTTGCCCGTTACAGCGCGGCGCGAGCCGCCCTGGATGGCGGGGCCAAAGGATGATCATCAAAACGCACGACATAACGAATAGCCAACCGACAGAGGAGTGATCTTATGCAAACCTTAAAGACATTGGGCCTTGCGGCGTTGCTAGCCGCCACAAGTGGTCTTGTCCACGCGCAGGACCTGCGCATTGGGCTTCAGGAAGACCCCGACGTTCTTGACCCAGATCAGTCGCGCACTTTCGTAGGGCGGATCGTCTATGCGTCGCTTTGCGACAAGCTGGTCGATATCACGCCGCAACTCGAAATCATTCCGATGCTGGCAACTGGCTGGGAATGGAACGCGGACGGCACTGAGCTGACGATGACGCTGCGAGATGACGTGATGTTTCACGATGGTGAGCCGTTCAATGCCGAAGCGGTGGCTTATAACCTCAACCGCTCCAAGAATTTCGAGCTGAGCCGCCGCAAATCCGAGGTATCTTCGGTCGAAAGCTGGGAGGTCGTAGACGACAACACAATCAAGATCAGCCTCGCAGCGCCCGATGCGACGCTCATAGCACAGTTCGCTGACCGGGCAGGCATGATGCTGTCGCCGAAGGCGGCCGAGGAAGCGGGCGAGGAGTTCGGTCTGAACCCGGTCTGCGCCGGGCCCTTTACCTTCAAAGAGCGCATCCAGCAGGACCGCATCGTGCTTGAGAAGTTCGCCGACTATTACCGTGCGGACGAGATCAACTTCGACAGCGTGACCTTCCTGCCGATCCCGGACACCACCGTGCGCCTGGCAAACCTGCGTGCAGGTGACCTTGATATGCTCGAGCGTCTAGCTGCGACGGATGTGCCGTCCGTCACCGCCGATGACGGGCTGACGATGGAGAAAGCGACGTCGCTGGGATACCAAGGTATCACTGTCAATGTGGGCAATGGCGACCGGGCGAACACGCCCATCGGCACCGACAGCCGCGTTCGTCGGGCACTGTCACTCGCTATCGACCGTGCCGCGTTGAACCAGGTTGTGTTCGAAGGCGCCTTTGCGGCTGGTAACCAGCCCTATCCGCCGGATTCGCCGTGGTTCAACAGCGCCTTCCCGGTGCCCGAGCGCGATGTCGAGGCCGCGAAGGCACTGCTGGCCGAGGCCGGTTTCGCCGATGGTGTGGATGTCGAGGTTCAGGTCGCCAACAACCCTGTGCAGACGCAGGTCATGCAGGTGGTTCAGGCGATGGCTGCAGAAGCCGGGATCAATATCAGCTTGACCGCCAAGGAATTCGCGACGCTGCTAAGTGATCAGTCCGCGGGCGACTACATGGCAAGCCAGATCGGCTGGTCGGGCCGTGTCGATCCGGATGGCAACATCCACCAGTTCATGACCACCGGCGGCGGGATCAACGATTCCAAGTATTCCAACCCGGAGGTCGACACGCTCTTGAACGAGGCGCGCCTGTCCAACGACACCGCCGACCGGAAGGCAAAGTATGACGCGGCGCTGGCGATCCTGCAGGAGGACAGCCCGATCATCTACCTCTACCACCAAGTGTGGATTTGGGCGCTCGACAACAACGTGTCGGGCTTTGTGCCCTACCCGGACGGCATGATCCGCCTGCATGGCGTGTCGATGACCGAGTGAACCCAGTCGCCGCTCCAGATCTATTCTGGGGCGGCACACCGACTTTGACACAGCAGGGGCCGCAATGCTCGCATTCATTGGACGCCGGATCCTCATAGCGATCCCGACCGTCATCCTCATCTCGATATTCGTCTTTGCGCTTCAGCATCTGCTGCCAGGCGACCCCATCCTCGTGATGGCGGGCGAAGAGCGCGACCCTGCGGTGATCGAAGCCCTGCGTGAGAAATACCGGATGAACGACCCAATCCCGGTGCAATACCTTGCCTGGGCGGGCGCAGCGCTTCAAGGCGATCTGGGGATTTCCCTGCGCACGCAGCAGCCTGTTCTGGAACTGATTGGGCAGAAACTTCCGGTGACGATCCAGCTTGCCGTGATGGCACTGATTATCGCAATCCTAATCGGCATTCCCGCCGGGGTTCTGTCGGCCTATAAGAAAGGCACTTGGATTGACTGGCTGGCCAATATCGTAGCTCTGTCGGGCCTGTCTGTTCCGAATTTCTGGCTTGGCATCATGTTGATCCTGCTGGTGTCAGTCAAACTCGGCTGGCTGCCCGCCTCGGGATACATGCCGCTGTCTGAAGACCCCGTGCAGTCGATCAAGGTCATGCTCATGCCCGCCTTCGTTCTGGGCACAGCCATCGCCGCCACGCTGATGCGCCACACACGGTCAGCTATGCTGTCGGTGCTGAAATCCGACTACGTTCGCACAGCGCGCGCCAAGGGTCTGCGAGAGAGCGTCGTGCTGGTAAAACATGCGTTGCGCAATGCGCTGGTGCCGGTGGTAACCGTCATCACGCTTCTGTTTGGTGAACTGCTGGCTGGTGCAGTCCTAACCGAGCAAATCTTCACTATTCCTGGCTTCGGGAAGCTGGTGGTCGATGCCGTATTCAACCGGGATTACGCGGTAGTCCAAGGGATCGTTCTGTGCACCGGGATCGCCTTCATCGCTATGAACATTCTGGCCGACGCGGCCTATCGCGTCCTGAACCCAAGGATGTCTGACCAATGACCGCTGTCGTCAATCCGCAGGTTGCAGCCGACCCGCTACCGCCCCGCCGCCGTAACCGCGCGTGGGAAAAGTTCCGGCGCAATCCATCTGCGTTGCTGGGCGGCGCGATTGTGACCTTCTTTGTTGTCGTGGCCTTGCTTGCGCCACTGCTGCCATTGCCAGGCCCCGTGGAAACCGACTGGGCGGCAGTTCGTAAAGCGCCCTCCGCTGCGCATCCTTTCGGCACGGATGAGATCGGCCGCGATGTCTTGTCCCGCATGATCTGGGGCGCACAGGCGTCTCTGCTTGCGGGCGTTCTGTCAGTCGGTATCGCGGTGCTCTTGGGTGTGCCATTGGGGATGCTGTCGGGCTACCTGCGCGGCTGGACCGACGCCGTAATCTCGCGCTTTACCGAGGCGCTGCTGGCGGCACCTTTCCTGATCCTCGCCATTGCCCTTGCGGCCTTCCTTGGCCCATCCTTGCAGAACGCGATGATCGCCATTGGCCTCTCGGCCATGCCGATCTTCATCCGGCTCGCCCGTGCGCAGACGCTCAGCGTGATGACCGAGGATTACGTGGAAAGCGCCCGAGCGGTCGGCATCGGGCATCTTGGTCTGATCAGGCGTTACATCCTGCCTAACATCCTGCCGCCGATCATCGTGCAATCAACGTTGACCATCGCCACTGCGATCATCGCCGAGGCGTCGCTCAGCTTTCTGGGGCTCGGTCAGCAACCTCCTGCGCCAAGCTGGGGTGCGATGCTGAACATCGCCAAGAATTTTCTCGAACAGGCGCCGTGGATGGCGCTTTACCCGGGCATCGCGATCTTTCTCGTGGTGTTGGGCTTCAACCTGCTGGGTGACGGGCTGCGCGACGCGCTTGACCCGCGCGATACCTAAGACAAAGGGACGGACATGCAATTTACCACCAGACCCGAGATCAAGGGCACCTTCGGCGTCGTCACCTCGACCCACTGGATCGCGTCTGCCGTCGGGATGAAGATCCTCGAAGCGGGCGGCACTGCCGCCGATGCCGCGGCCGCTATGGGCTTTGCCCTGCATGTGGTCGAACCGCATCTGAACGGTCCCTTGGGCGACATGCCCCTTCTGTGGCGTGGGGTTGGTGATGATGCACCGCAGGTTTTGTGCGGGCAAGGGACAGCACCGGAAGGGGCCACCATTGCGCATTACCACGCAGAAGGGTTGGACACTGTGCCGGGATCGGGCCTCTTGGCCACCGTGATCCCTGGCGCGTTTGGGGCGTGGATGGCGCTTTTGCGCGATCATGGGAAACTGCCGCTGCGGGCGATCCTTGAACCGGCGATCTACTACGCCCGACACGGCCACCCGGTTCTGCCACGTGTGGCCGCGACCATCGAAGGGTTGTCCGACTTCTTCCGCGACGAATGGCCGACCTCCGCTGCCACATGGATGCCGGGGGGCGGCACACCCGAGGCGTGGTCGCTGATGCGCAACCGCGACTTGGCTGACACATGGGACCGGTTGCTGGCCGAGGCGGAAGGCGCAACAGGCCGTGAGGCGCAGATCGAAGCCGCTCGGCGCGCGTTCTACGAAGGCTTCATCGCCGAGGCCATCGACACTTGGATGCGGGACGCCTGTGTGATGGATGCCTCGGGCGCACGCCACAAAGGCGTGCTGACCGGCCAGGACATGGCCGGTTGGACAGAGACCTGGGAAACGCCGCTCTCAGTCGACTACGAAGGCTGGACCGTCTGGAAGGCGGGAATGTGGAGCCAGGGGCCGAGCCTCTTGCAGGCTTTACGTTTGCTCGACGGGTCGGGCATCGCCAATATGGACAGCCGCGGTGCGGATTTCGTGCACACCGTGACCGAGGCGATGAAGCTCGCCTTTGCAGACCGCGAAGCTTTTTACGGCGATCCTCTGCACAGTGACATCCCAACCGAAACGCTCTTGTCGCGCGCCTATGCCGACACCCGTCGCGGGTTGCTGGAGCCGAACGCATCGCTCGAGCAGCGACCGGGCCGGATCGACGGGTTCGCCCATCAGGCCGATGCCGCCATTTCTCGTGCGAAAGCCAGCGAGGAAGCCTCCGGTGGAGGTGTGGGCGCAGGCGAGCCGACCATGGCGCATCTGTCGGAAAAGCGCGGCGACACGGTGCATATCGACGTGATCGACCAGTGGGGAAATTCCGTTTCGGCGACACCTTCGGGAGGCTGGCTGCAAAGCTCACCAGTGGTGCCGGGGCTTGGCATGCCGCTCAATTCGCGTGCGCAGATGTTCTGGTTGCAAGAGGGCCTGCCGACCTCTCTCGCACCCGGACGCCGTCCGCGCACAACGCTCTCGCCGTCTATGGCGCAGGCACCCGACGGCACACGCCATGCGTTCGGCACGCCGGGTGGCGATCAACAGGACCAGTGGCAGCTGATGCTATTCCTGCGGTTGGTGCATTCCGGCATGAACTTGCAGGAATCCATCGACGCGCCGCTCTTCAATACCGCGCATTTCCAAGGTTCGTTCGATCCGCGCCCGGTGCGGCCCGGCCACCTGATGGTCGAGCCTGCCTTCGGTGACGCGGTGATCGCTGAATTGCGCGCGCGGGGCCATAATCTGGAAGTTGCCGAGCCCTGGACCGTGGGCCGCCTGACCGCCGCATGCCGCACACCCGACGGGATGCTTAAGGCTGCCGCAACACCGCGCCTGATGCAAGCCTATGCAGTCGGACGCTGAGAGGGGAAACTCATGACCTATTCGATCTGCGCTTATGACGAGAAAACCGGCGAACTGGGTGTCGCCGTCGCCAGCCGCTTCTTTGCAGTGGGAATGCTGGTTCCCCACGTCCGCGTCGGGCGGGGCGCT
Organism: Marivita cryptomonadis; assembly: GCF_002115725.1. GTDB lineage: Bacteria > Pseudomonadota > Alphaproteobacteria > Rhodobacterales > Rhodobacteraceae > Marivita > Marivita cryptomonadis. The sequence goes on along the minus strand of NZ_JFKD01000041.1, from coordinate 4,765 downwards.
GTTGCGACGCAAGCGTTTGTCAATCCATTGTGGGGCATCGACGCCGCAGATCGCCTTGCCGCCGGATATGCGCCAATGGATGTGGTAAACGCGCTTGTTGCCGCCGATAAAGGCGAGGCCAACCGGCAGCTTCATATGGTGGACCTGCAAGGCCGCACAGCAGCGCATACTGGCGCGGACTGCGTTGATTGGTGCGGACACAAGGCGGCGTTGGGGGTTTCAGTGGCCGGCAACATGTTGGCGGGAGAAGCTGTTATTGCGGATACGCTGGCCTGCTATCTTGACCGTGCTAACTTACCGCTGGCCGAGCGGTTAATGACTGCGATGGAGGCCGGAGAAGCGGCAGGCGGTGACAAGCGCGGCACGCAATCCGCGGCACTGATCGTTCATCGGGACCAGCCCTATCCGTGGCTTGATCTGCGCGCCGACGATCATCCCGACCCGCTCGCGGAATTGCGCCGCCTCTACGATGTTGCCCACGAGCGCTTTACGATTGTCGTCAAGGCAATGCCCACGGTGCAGAACCCACATGGTTGGCTGGAGCGCGGTGGCATCGACAAGGAAATCCGTGAAGTCGATGACCGCCGCAAAGCGGACGGCCGCGAGAGCCGCAGTTTTGGCACTCCGCTATAAGGTCTCGTGTCGACAAAACTTCGCAGGAAGCCTTTGCCCATTGTTGAACTGCACGATCCTTACTAGCGGTCATTGAGCTTTGTGCTGCTTCACATCTTTCCGTAGAATTCGGGTGCAGAAGTCTGCGTTAATGCCTTTGTCCATCTCCCGTGCTGCAGTGTGGCATGGCTCGACGTCCCGGTATAGACCTCTGGACGGGATGCCGGGGGTGCCTCGAAGTCCTAGAAAAACCGTGTCGATGTGATGGGGATTCTTTCTGGCGCCACCGTGCCTCTGGGTCCAATCCTCCTCTATTGGCAGTGTGCGGTTTGCCTTTGCGCGGTGCCCACCCTACTCCGCTGCCAGGATCGCCCGGGGAGTCGATGCCGGTGTTGCCGCTACCTGCGGGGGTCGTCCAGATGAGCTTATTGCAGCCACGGCGCGTCTCAGCGCGCCTGAGAGTCGTCCTCATGTCAAAGGAACGCGTTTTGCTTCACATGTCACGGTCGCGATGTTAGGAAAACGGAGATTCTTTAACATATCAGGTTTCACATGTTAACGCCGACCTACACCATCCCGGTGCTGCCACCTGCTGTTGATCTTGAAACCGTTCCGGTCCTCAAAGCCCTTGCCGCTGCGAACCGTGCCCTGGCTGAGCTGAAGGGACGTGCCGCGACCATTCCGAACCAGGGCATCCTCATCGACACGCTGGCGCTACAGGAAGCCAAAGCCTCCTCGGAGATCGAGAATATCGTCACGACCCAGGATGAGCTGTTTCAGGCCGACCTTTTCCCAGAAGGCCCACAGTCAGGTGCCGCCAAAGAAGTCGCCCTCTACCGGGATGCCGTGAAGCTTGGGTATGAACATCTTCTGACGTCACAGGGGCTCATCACCAACAAGACAATCACAGATATGTTCCGGCTCCTCAAAGGGCGCACGGATGGGTTCCGAACCACGCCCGGCACGGCTTTGCGAAACGAGGCCACCAGGGACATGGTCTATGTGCCACCGCAAGATCGCTACGAAATCGCAGATTACATGTCCGCCTTGGAGCAATTCATCAACGACGACGAAACATGCGATCTCGATCCGCTCATCAAGATGGCGATCATCCATCACCAGTTCGAAAGCATCCATCCCTTCCCGGATGGGAACGGGCGCGTTGGGCGGATCCTGAATGTTCTCTATCTCACACGGTCCGGCTTGCTCGACATTCCGATCCTCTACCTGAGCCGATACATCACCCGGAACAAGGCCGCATACTATCAGCGCCTCCAGGACGTGCGCGATCATGGTGATTGGGAAGCATGGGTTCTTTACATGCTGCAAGGTGTCACAGAAACGTCTCAGACCACGCTGACGCTCGTCGAAGCCATACGTGGCCAGATGGCTGCTACCAAGCACCGGATGCGCCATGATCTTCCAAAGATCTACAGCCAAGACCTGCTCAACAATCTGTTCCGGCACCCCTACACCCGGATCGACTTCCTCGTGAACGATCTCAAAGTGACCCGGCAAACCGCATCGAAATACCTCGAAGCGCTCGCCGAATACGGTTTCGTGGAAAAACACCAGGCCGGCAGGAGCAATTACTACATCAACGTGCCGCTCGTGGCGCTCTTCATGGATGACAACGCCTAACTGCTGAAATCCGTATGCCCTAGCGTCGCGAAAGCGTCAGCGCTGAGGTCGTTGGACAGGTTTCGCCCCGACCCTGCTCACGCGGTTCTTGTAGGCCCGACAGTCATCTCGGTCTGATAGTCAGAAATTTGTCCCTGCCATAAGTCAGGGCTTGACCTTTTTGGCAAAATATGTGATTTCTGTTTTCACATTCACTATCACAAATAGAGTGAGTCGAAATGGCCCTGTCAGCCAAAGAACGAAAACAGAAACAGTTGGAGCGGGAACGGCAAGCCATGGCTCGCATGAAAGATGCCACCTACCCCTTCCTGAAGACCCCCTTCTACAAGCATCTCGAAAAAGACGGGAACTGGAGCTCAGTGGAACTCTGCTTTGGCCTGCTCGGCATCGAGCCACCGGTCTTCGAAGACGACCGGGGCCCGGAAGAATTCGCTGACAGTGCCTGCTTCGCGACAGACGAGGACCTCATCGAGGCATTCCAATCCTCTGAGAAGTCTATCGGGCGCGCTGAAGTCATGGTCGGCGTGCTCCTCGATGCAGCAATGGAACTGGCAAACATCATCAACACCTACAAGAGCGAGGAGTTGAAGAAATGCCGGGAAGAGCTGGAGCGCTCTGACCTCTCCGAGCCTGAGCGCAGACGCGAAGCGCTGGAGACCTCAGCGCAGCTCGCGCGGCTACAAGATGAGTTGGACAAGAATGTCCGGCGCACCTTCAAGACCTGGACAGTCAAACTCCTCTAAGCCGTCCCGGCAATAACGAACAACCAGACACAGCAGACGCCCGTCCGGGCGCCTGCAAGGCGGACTGCGATCACTCGTTTTCGTCAACGAAGAGGTCATGGCTGCGCATTTGTGTGGCCGGGTCCAAGGAACCTATCACACCTAACTAAAACCAGGAGCACGTCATGGATGGCAACATTACCGACACCGCAACCCCGCTCAGCGCACATATTCCACCGGAAGGCTTCATCTCGACAGACAACGGCATCTTCATCGAAACCACGAGCAAAGATGGCGACATCGAGCAGGAATGGCTTTGCTCACCTATCGCCGTCGTTGCACTCGGTCGGAACACCGGCAACAACGGATGGTGCCGCTGGATCGAACTCGTCGACGCGGATGGCGTTCAGCACGAGTGGCATGTGCCACAGGCGCAATTCAACAGCTCCTTCACAAAGGTGCTCGATGGCCTTCTTGACAGAGGTTTCCGGATGGCGCCCGGAACAAACGCCAAGAAACACCTCGCTCAGCTTCTGACAAGTTGGGCACCGACCAAGCGCTATCATACGACAGATCGCCTAGGGTGGTCAGATTCGACATGCACCAGATTTGTCCTGGGCGACATGCGTGTCATCGGCGGCAAGGATATTGTTTTCCTGAATGACAGCGTTCAGCGCGGTGAGCCTGCAATGCATTCCAGAGGCTCGTTGGCCACCTGGCGGTCCGAAGTGTCCAGTCGCTGCAAGGGAAATCCAGTCTTGATGACATCGGTGTCCCTGGCTTTTGCAGGACCACTTGTTGAATTCCTCAACCGTGAAATTGCCGGCATGCACCTCAAGGGGATGTCCTCCAGTGGCAAAACAACCTCTGCAAAGGTAGCTGCGTCCGTCTGGGGATCACCGGAGCTGGTGAAAGACTGGACCGCAACGAAGAATGCCATGGAGGGAATGGCAGCGGTTGCAAACAGCTCGTTGCTGATCCTGAACGAGATCGCCGAAGCATCCGCCAAGGAAATTGGTGATGCAATCTACATGCTGGGAAACGGGCAAGGCAAAGCCCGGTCAACATCTTCGGGAGCGCTTCGCAACACGACAAAATGGAACATGACAATATTGTCGACTGGCGAAATCACCCTGGCTGAAAAAATGGCGGAGGCCGGTCAGTCAACCATGATGGGGCAGACAGTCCGGATGATCGAAGTTTCCGCCGATACGCGTCGATACGGCGCCTTTGATGTTCTCCATGGAGAGACAAACGGTGGCGATTTCGCACAGAGGATCGAACATGCAGCCTCGCAGACCTATGGTGTGGCGGGGCCTGCATTCGTTCACGAGTTGCTGAAGAATTCCAGAATTCGGAGCACGCTCCCCGACAAGATCAAGGCTATTGCATCAATATGGCAATCGAGCCTTGGCTTGGAGGGTGATGGTCCGGCAGGGCGAGTTCTCGGTCACCTTGCGATGATTGCATGTGCCGGCCAACTAGCGAGCATGTTTGATGTGACTGACTGGGATCCGCAAGAGCCGGTCAGCGCTGCCTGGGAGCTCGCGAAGGAGTGGGCAGACCTGCAAGAACGGCCCGAGAAGTTCGAAATCGAAGCCACTGTTGAGAGGACGCGTGACTACCTGCTGGCCCACGGCGAAACTCGGTTTCAGAGAGCAGGCACATCCATCGACTCTCCGGCAGGATACCGCGATGACTCTTGGTTCTACGTATCCGCGGACACTTGGAATGAAATTCATGCTGGGCACTCCCCGGCGGAACAGGCGAACTATCTGCGGGCGAGCAAG
>NZ_JFKD01000040.1 GCF_002115725.1 Marivita cryptomonadis | reverse complement strand
GAAGCACATAGACTGTCTTGCCTTTGTATTGCAGTGAGTTGGCGCCGATGATCGTGCGTTCGAGCACGTCAATGTCTTCGTTGTAGGTCGCAATCAGAATGGCGACCTTGGGCAGATGCGGCGGCCCGTATTCCGGCATGAGCCACCATTGGTAATGCCTGTTTGTCTCGGCAGTGCGGTTCTTACGGCGGGACAGCATGACAAAGGAACTGAGCGATCCGACCATCGCCAGCATTTCAATGCCAACAAAGCTCCAACTGGCAAGGACATCCAACGTCCAGCCCGGCGCCGCCACGGTTTCGGTCACCCGCCAGTACATATACCGCAGCGCCAAAACCGCGCTGACGCTCAGGATCAATGCGCGATGCACTGGATTGTCGGGATCGGCCAATTCGCGCACTGCCAGTGTGGCCGCCCAAACAAGCAAAACCAACATGGCGGCGGATTGCAGATCGCCGAGAAACAACATTCCAAAGACCTATTGCAAAAGGTTGCGCAGCCAATCGAGCGGCCTGACTTCAAAGAAGGCCCGACCAGTTCGACCAATCGCACATCTTAGTTCCGGGTAGTTCTGAAGCTCTGGCAGTGTCAGCATGACATCCGCGCGTTCCATATGCCGTTGGCTGGGCGCCACGGCCAGCGACCCGTAGAACCCGGCCGCAGATGTTCCGGCAAGCCGCGCCACGGTGCCCGTCAGCACCTCACCGCTGCCATCGAACCGGAACGTCGCCGTTGCCCCGGGATGCAGGCGGTTGAACACGGTCTGCGTGACAGAAAGGGTGACAAAGGTATGCCTGCAATCGGCCAACCGCATGACGGTCGCACCGCGGACGACATGCGCACCGTTTACCGCAAGACGCTCCCATACGATCCCATCGACCGGAGAGGACAAGGCAACCGCGCCCTGACGCCCGACCCGAACACGCTCGGTATCAATTCGGCGGGTCAATGCGGCGATCTCAGACATGACGCCGTCACGCTCGACCGACAACTCACCAAGGCTGGACGTGATCTCCAACGCCTTTTGTTCTGCGTGCGGGGCATCATTGTACCCACCACGGATAAAGACCCCCTGCTCGATGCCTTCGAGATCGATCTGCACGGTAACCGCCTCTTCCCGCGCACGGCTCAGGTCGATCGGATCGTAGCCCACCTCGGCTTCGGCCATCAGGCGCAGACGCTCACGGGCTTCAGCCAAACGTGCAGACGCTTCTTCGCGCGACAGCTTCGAATAGAGATCTGCGCGCTGTCGAAGGCTCTCCAGTTCGTCGGTCAACGCCGCCTCGCGGGACTCGATCGCCTTGCGACGGATATGCGCAAGGTCGCGCTGCAGGATCAGGTCTTCCAGACGCATGTCATCCGGAACCGGATCAATCACCGTCGCAAGGGCGACCCCGGTCGCCACCATCGCACCAAGCCCAATATCGGAATCGCGGACAGTCCCCGAAATTGGCGTGCGCACTTCAGCGATTTGCGCATTCAACACGGCGTCTGCGCTGGCGCCAGCCATCTGTTCCGAAACAATCACCCACAAGGCACCAACAATAACCAAAACCCCAATCACGAGACGCGAAAACCGCATGAAACCCTCGACACTCATTTGGAGGCCGAAAAGCCCCGATTATTTATGAAGACAAATGGAACTCGAACAGGAGCCTTGTGAGACTCGCACAATTGGACCAGACTGGCTGAATAGATCAGTTGGACCCCTGCGCACCATGAAACCCCAGAGCGACGAATACCGCAATCCCCTATTGACCGCAGAGCCGGTGGTCAAAGGACGCATTTCCGGTCGTCACAGCAAAGTCGGGGGAACAGACGAATTCGACAGTGGCGCGAATTGGATCGCCTTATCCGCAGGAGAAGCCAGATCGGTCCCGGCAGGGGCGCTCTTGCAGGTCAAAGGCGCGGCAGGTCGATTGCAATCCTTTGTTTTTGAAGAAGACGGAAGCGTACACGGCCCGATACACGCCGCCATCCACGTGCGAGAAGACATCCAGTCCTTACTGACACGGCCATCGGCACGGCAAACCAAACACTCCGCCCTCGTCATCCTTGTTTTGACTGCGGGTTTGGTCCTGTTTCTTATCCAGAAGCATGCCGAACTGGCCTTATGGTCGCCGGCGGCACAGCTGGAATTGGCGGTCACGCTGATCCTAGGGTGGACCGTGCTGTGTGGTTTGCTGCTGATCGGTTTCAAACCTGCGCAACGCATTCGCAAATCCAGCATCGAAATCGCCCCACCACGAAAAAGCCTGTGAGCTGAAAAGCCATAGGCGGGACGAACGCGCCCTTGTTTACGTCTACGCCGCTGGGGTGCCACAGGACTTTGAACTGTTGAACTGTGCCGCGTTGCGCGAAATACCGATCCGCACCTAGCAAAATGCCATGTCCGAACGTACCCATGCCGCACAAGTACCGTTTAGTCTGCGACGGAGCGCGAGGCCTTTGATACTGGGCAGGTCGCCCAACCCAAGCGTAGAATTGATAGTTCCGAGGGGATTAATGGCGGACAGGAAGTCCGCCATTCACTTTTCACGTTTAATTTTTTTTGTTATTTATCAATATCTTGCGGAGGAGAGAATTTTGCTTTGTGTAGCAAAATGCGGAGCAAAATTAATCAACAGAATATTGGTTGCGAGGGTAGGATTTGGCCTTTACCGAACCACAGCTGCGATGTGTCGAACTATGAAAGCGTCAAGACCTGAACTGAGGCAGATTGAGGTGAGGTGAACGGAATCCAAAATATTTCGGGGTCCCTCTCCTAACGCGAGCTTCGTGCTCCACCGACCTCGAAACAAAGATCCGAGCGTCCGTTATACGCTGTGAAATAAAGCTTGCCAGCTTCCGGTGGCGATGCTGCCATCGAGCATGATCGGCCCAATGCGGTCACTCATCAGAAACCAAAATGCCGCGCCGCAGCTTTCGCATTCCTACCGTTCGTGCATCGCGCAGCATTTTGTCGGGTAAAACGTCGGTCAGCGGACGAAGCCGCCATTGACGATGTCCACCGAATTCCCAACAATTCGTCGCGTTGGCGATCGGGGAGGGTGTCACATGGAAGAAGCCTTCGGGTCGCCGGAACAGAAGCGCATGCAGATACTGGGCGAACATCTCGCCCGATTGCTGTCCCGGGACCCGCGTTTTTGTTCGCTCGGTCGCGCAGTCGCGGTCGCCGACCATGGCCCGGAGGCCGCCGACTTTGTCGAATCTCTCGCCCGGCTGACCGGCGCCAGATCCTGCGAACTGGTCCCCAAGACGATCAGCAGAGATTTTCGGGACGAACTGGAGCGTCGAGGCCTCCGCACCGACGTGACAGGCCATTTCATCGGCGGCAGCGAGGTAATCGTCATAGCGCGGAAGGCGCTGGAAAAACGGTCCCTTCCCAAAGACCTGACGGTCGAAGTGATCGATGGAGACTCACCCGTACATCTGGTCCAAGCCTTCGCCGAAGTTTTCATGGCCCAAGGGGTTCTACCCCCGATTGGGCCGGTCATGCGCGGCATCAGCCGACCCGGTTTCGGTATGGTCGCCTTGGACGCAGACGGTAGGCCGGTCGCGACCGCGGGAGCCGTACGAAGTCGGCATCCGGGTTATTCTATGGCGGACATGGTGCAATGGGGCCAGCTCGCCACCGCGCCGGACCGCCAAGGCCAAGGTATCGCCCACGCAATCGGCGCGATGGCCATGCTGGAGGCGGCGGAGCGGCTTGGGGCGCGCCGTTTCCGGACGGAAAGCCGTGTCGAAGATCGACGTGATCATCGACATCGAGTGCCAGATCAACAGCATGGATGCCGTATCCAGGTTCGAGGCCTGGCAACGTCTGGTCCTTTGGCTGGTGGAAGACCTGAACAACTGGATGTGCGCCGAGCAGGGTACGGTCGGCCATAAGCTCGCACTAATCATCGCTCCCAAGGCCCCGCCAGACAGTTATGATTTTTGTGCCGGGAACCCACCCTTTTCTCAAAGATGGAAGGCGGCGCAATCACCTTCCCGGCAATAGACTGCACCTGCGGCACGCTCAGGTGCGACAATAACATCGCCGACCGGGACGCTAATGCCGACCATCAACTGCCACACCGCGTTTGGCAGAACCATCCTGAATACCTGGGGTAGGTCTATCGGGGCAAACGGAAACCTCGAACGATGGTGAGTTTGTACGAATTGGCCGATTATTCCGCCCGGTACCAATCTGCGATGTTCCAGATTTGGCTATCCCAGCTATTCATCCGCACACCAGCTAGCGTCTTGGCCTTGCCGGAAATGATGCGTCGGTGAATCAATGGGACGATAGAATAGGATTGCACCAACAGGTCATTCATTGCCCGTGCAATCTCGCCGCGCTCTTCAAGCGACGCTGCGGTACGGAACTCCTTGATCAAGGTCTCGTAATCGTCGGAGCAAAAGCGCTGGATATTGTTGCCTTGCCACTGGGTTTCAGGCGACGGGATATTCGCGCAACTCCAGTTTCCCAGGAACGCCTCGGGGTCCTGGCCCTTGGAATTGTCGGTATACATCTGCACATCGGCATAGAACTTCTGCCGGGTGTCTGGCGAACCAGGGTCGCCACCGAAAAAAACAGAGGCGTCGATGTTGCGCAGCTCGGTTTCCACACCAATCTGTTGCCACCAATCCTTGATCAGCGCCTGACTGTCTTGACGCACGCCGTTGGTTGAGGTCTGGAAAAGGATGGACAACGGTTTGCCGTCCTTGTCGCGCACCCCGTCCCCGTCGCTGTCGCTCCAGCCTGCTTCATCCAAAAGCGCCTTTGCGCCGTCAAGATCCTGCACCACGCAACCGTCATTGGCATCCGACTTGTAGAGATCCGGCGCAGGGACAACGGCACAACCGGGCTGACCTGCATCTCCGTAAAGCGCCTCGGCGATCAGCGTGCGGTCGATGGCCATCGACAACGCCTTGCCCACACGCGGATCGCTCAGAAATGGATGGGGGCCGGCCGCCAAGGTCGAGCGGGTCTCGCCAAGCGCGGGATCGGGATCAGTTTGGTTCAGAAACAGGAACTCCACCGCAGGACCATCGCCGGTGATGGGTTCGCCCGGCCCCCCCGCCATCTGGGCCAAAACGTCCGGGGACAATTGCAGGTTCCAGGCATAATCCACCTCGCCGGTCTGCAAGACAGCGCGCGCCGCCGAGGCCGGATCTCCGCCGCCCTTGATGGTCACGGTGGCAAAGGCTGGTTTGTCGGCTTCGCGGTAGTTCGGGTTCATGACATAGGTGATCACGTCATTGGCGCGGAAATCTTCGACCACATAGGGACCGGTGCCGATGGGATGGGTGTTCTGCTCGGTGCATTGCGCCACCCGCGCGCCTGTGCAGTCGGCGAACTGGGTCGCCTGCAGCAGGGGCGCTTCTGAGCTGACAAAGGCGCTGTAGGGATAGGGTTTCGGCTCAGAGAACTGCACCTCGATGGTGCGACCGTCCAGCGCCACCACATCTGCGACTCCGTCGAATTGCGACAGGGCCGCGCATCCGCTGGCGTCGTCCGTGCAGTATTTCCAGGTAAAGACCGCATCCTGCGCCGTAACCGGGCTGCCGTCGGACCAGAGCAGGCCGTCGCGCAGCTTCCAGGTAATCGTCGTCAGGTCCGGGCCGACCCCACCGTTCTCGACTGTGGGGATGTCTTCGGCCAGGATCGGAACAAGCGCGCCAGTTTCGTCGAACCGTGCCAGCGGTTCAAGCACCAGCGATGCTGCTTCGACCTCTTTGGCGATGCCTGACAGATAGGGGTTCATCGTCGATGCCGCCTGCCAGTAGAGGATGTTCAGGTCGCCGTCACTGCCACGCTCGGCGCTGGCAGCCATCGGAAGCAGCGTCAATGCCGTTCCGGCCATCAAAACAAATCTCTTCATGAGTGGACTCTCCTGTTGGCTGTTTGTCCGAGCACATGTGCGTCGGGCTTCATGGGCTCTGGCTTTGGCGATCGGGCATCGCTTGCCGGAATTTATGTAATAAATGTTGCGCAGATTTATTGATTCAGTCAATATCTATCAAAAAATACATGTCGGATTATTGCTGGCGCTATGGACAATCCCGAAAATCTCGCTGCGCTGCTGCGCAATTCGGCGACCTCTGTCGCAGAACGCAAACTGGCATCTGCCTTTGCCGAAAACTATCCGACCAGCGCGCTTGGGACGGTCGAAGCGTTGGCCACCCGCGCTGGTGTCAGCGGACCAACCGTGCTGCGCTACCTGACCAAGCTTGGGTTTCCGCGGTTTGCGGATTTCCAAAACGCCGTCATGTTGGACGTCAACCGCCAGCTCGGCTCGCCCCTGATGCAGATTGAAACTGCTGCCGGACAAGACCCAAGGAAAGAGCATCTGTACCGTCGGGTTCTGCTGTTGCAGGCAGAAAGCTTCCGTCTGATGGCCGACCGGGTCGTACCCGCAGAATTCGACGCAATCGCGGATCTTCTGGCCGATCCGAAACGCGCGATCAAGGCGCTTGGCGGGCGCTACAGCCGCAACCTCGCCCAGCGGCTCGCATTGCAACTGGGGCAGGTGCGATCCAATGTTTCGCTCTTGGACCAGCCGCTTGGGTTTGCCTATGATCCGCTGATCGACCTTGGGCCACGCGACGTGATTGTCCTTTTCGACTACCGACGCTACCAGCCTGAGCTTTTTCATTTTGCCGAGGGCGCAAGGGTTGCAGGCGCCCGGATCGTGCTGCTCACTGATGTCTGGCGCTCTCCCGTGGCAACACTGGCAGACGCGGTTCTGACAGCTCCGGACGACTCTGCCTCGCCCTTTGGATCGCGCGTCGTGCCGACCGCGCAGGTGGAAGCGCTTATCGCCGCCGTTGTCGAACTGGACCGCGACCGGGCTCGGGAGCGGTTGGCGCGGTTGGAAGCGCTGCGCAACGGCGGCGATCAGACCGATGAAGCTGTGGACAATGAGTGAACTCCCCCTGATCCTGAATCCTGAGGGCCGCTTCCCAGGGCTGATCGTGGTTGACCATGCCGGCACGTCCACACCTCTGGGATTTGGCCCACTGGGACTTTCAGAACATTTGCGCGACACCCACCACTTCTGCGATCTCGGCATCGCATCGCTTGCCCATGCGCTGGCAGACCGGCTGGATGCCCCGGTCATTCTGGGCACGGTCAGTCGGCTGGTGATCGACCTCAACCGGTGGCTCGACGATCCGCGCTCTATTGCCACCCATGTCGAAGGCCAGTTGATCCCTGGGAACCAATCGCTCAGCGATGCGGGACGTAAGGCCCGGCAGGATCAGATCTTCTGGCCATATCACGCCGCGGTCACCGGGCTCTGGAACCGTATTAGGACCCGTCACGCCGACCCGTACTTCCTTGCGCTGCACAGCTGCACTCGGCATTTCGATGGCCAGCGCCGTCCTTGGGATGGCGGCACAATTTGGAACGAATCTCCGATTCTGGCACATGCCCTGCTGGGCGCACTGGAGTCAGGGGGCGGTCTCGCACTTGGCGACAACAAGCCATACACCGGTCGCAATGGCGTATATACACTTGACCGCCACACCTGGGGCAGCGGGTACCGTGCCTGCGGATTCGAGGTCAGCAACGATTTGCTGGGGACGCCGAAAGGTCAGGCAGACTGGACTGCCCGACTGGGCGATGCCCTTGCCAGCCTTGCCACAGTGGAATTGCGCAGATGAGCCACACCCCTGTCGCAACCGAACCGCCCTACGCCCTCAGCGCCCCCGTGGCGCCGAAGACGCAACCGCTCGACGGCAACCTGATTGTGGATGTCGCCTTGGTTGGCGCCGGGTTCAGCGGGACAATTGCCGCGCTGGATCTCGCTCGGCGCGGCGTTTGTGTGGCTCTGATCGAGGCAGGTCAGATCGGACAGGGTGGATCGGGGCGCAACCACGGGCAATGCATTCCCGTCTTTGGTTATCTGGATCAAAACGACCTGCCGCCTGAGGGCTTTGCCCTGTTGCGCGATGCCGGTCGGCGGGTCTTTGACCAGATCGCCGAGCTTCGTATCAACTGCGAGCCAGTGCAAAAAGGCTGGTTGCAAGCCGCCAAAGACCCCGCCGGGTTGGCGCGGGCCAAAGCTTTGCATGCGAAATACACAGCCATCGGCAAATCTGGTGCATTCCTCGGCCCCGAAGACGTCACGGCGCTTAGCGGCAGTTCCGGTTTTCTAGGCGGCTGGCTCCATCGCGACGGGGGCCACCTCAATCCGCTGGCCTATGTGCGCGGGCTGGCACGGGCCGCACTAGAGGCGGGTGCGCAAATTCACACCGAAACACCACTCGTGGGTCTCACGCGTACTGTTGGCGGCCTTTGGGATATTGCGACGCCCAGCGGCACGATAACCGCGCGCAAAGTCGGCCTGACCACAAATGCCTACAGCTCGGCGGCAATACCCGACCGGATGCGCAAAAGCATCGTTCCCATGACCTCCTATGCGATTGCCAGTGAACCGCTGAATACGGCGCAGCGAGCGAACGTTTTGCCCTCGGGAGTGAATTTTTGCGATACGCAGCGTGATCCTATGTTCTTTCGCGTCGATGCGGCGGGACGGATCATCACCGGAGGACTGGTCGAGCTTCGGCGCGGACGTTTCAGCACTCCGACCTTTGCCGAAGCCGAACGTCGTCTGAACCGGCTCTATCCAGTGCTGAACGGTCCAACTTGGAGCCATCACTGGACAGGAACGGTCGGGATTTCCGCACAACAACGCCCCGCAATTTTTGAACTGGCGGACGGTCTCTGGGGACTTGTCGGCTATTCTGGACGGGGCGTGCCCACCTCTGCGGTGCTCGGAAGCGCTTTCGCCGCCACCCTCGTTGATCCAGCTGAGGGGGGGCGTCTTTGGCCCGCAGACCCGCCTTCCAGGATTCCCTTTGCTCGAACGATAGGCTTGGCAGTACAGAATCTGAGAGGGCCAATGAACAAGATGCGCGATCGTCTGGCGTAGTGCGCGACCGGCCCTCAACCGACCTTCGCGGTAGACGTCAGCGCCGCAGTGCGGCTTCACTGAACCAAGCGTTCGTGCAGCGTGCATCATTTTTGGAGGTTGTATGACCAGGTGCGCACTATCCCGACATTGCAGTGACTACTCAGTGGACTTTGCGCCTGCGGACGGATCGCTGCTGGCGCATTCACTCCGCAGCGTGCGACAGACGCTCTGGCACTATCCCATCGGCCTCGGCCTCCGCACGAAGCCAATGACGGAACGCGGCGATTCGCGCGTCATCCGCGCGCTCCTCGGGGCAGGCGATCGCGTAGATCGACATGGGGAGCGTCTTCACGTCGAAGAGGCGTTGCAACCGGCCCGAAGCGATCGTGCCGCGGACCATGGCATCATAGGCGAGCGAAACGCCCTGATGTTGCTCAACCATCGTCGTCGAAAGCTCGCAGTTGGGATAGGTTGGCCCCGGCGGCAAGTCGGCTCCAGAAAGGCCGGCCTCGGTGAACCATTGCGGCCAAGCATCGTCTGTCTCGTCGTAGAATAGCGTGAGGCGCAGAAGGTCCTCCGGGCGCCGCACGTTCTCGCGCGCACATAATTCCGGTGAGATTACTGGATACCTTGCAGAAGCCATCAGCGGCTCGACAAACAGGCCCGGCGTCGGGTTGTCGGACCACTGGATCACCACGTCCGCGTCGTTCGTCGCGAAGTCGAGCGAAGGCGCACCGTTCGAAACCCTCAGCCTTATGTCGCGTGCAAACTCCAGCCGCGGTAGGCGAGGCACCAGCCAGCGCGCCGCAAAGCCCGGGGTAGAAAGAACACGCAGGGTGCGGGGTGCCTCGCGCACGGCCACGGTCTCTTCGAGGAACGTATCGAGGAGATGGGTCAGTTTTCCGGCATAGGCCTCGCCCGTTAGAGTGAGCGAGATCCGGTTTCCCGAACGCTCGAACAGTTTTGTGTCGAGAAAGCGTTCCAGCGCCTTGATCTGGTGACTGACCGCCGAGGGTGTCAGGCACAGCTCGTCTGCCGCGGCCTTGACCGACATGTGCCGGGCGGTGCCCTCGAAGGCCCGGACGGCGGCGAAGGGGGGAAGTTTGCGTCCCATATCTCTACCTGAATTTAGCTCACGCGAGCCTGAAAAGTGACCATTCGGTGACGTTACGGAAGCATCGTAGCATCAGGACACGAAATCGCAAAATCTTGTCCTGGAGGGACCAATGCACCGCTCCCGTTTCGCCGTGGCAGTTGCCGCGGCCCTGATCGCCTTTTGCCCGACGCTGCCACGGGCCGAAACTTCGACCCAGACATCGGCTCCGATGTGGCAGCAGGCGGATGGCATGCCCGCGCTTGTCTCTGCGCTCGAAGTCTGGCTGGATGCTGCGACAGACTGGCCCAGCCGCGACGCTGCCCCGCACATACGCGTCGTTAGCAAATGGCAAGCAGCGGCGCGGCAGGGAGCGGCTGCGAGCTTCCAACGCGGTCACCTTCGGGGCCTTTATGATCCAGACCGGTCCGAGATCCTTTTGGTGCGCCCGTGGGACCCGCGCCTCGCAGACGACGTTAGCGTGTTACTGCACGAACTCGTCCATCACAGACTGGCTCCGCATCACTGGTATTGCCCGGCCGCACAGGAGCTGCCGGCCTACCGGCTGCAAGAGGCATGGCTTTCGGAGCAAAGTCTTTCGGCCGACGTGAACTGGGTTGCAGTCGTGCTGGACGCCGGGTGCACGCCGCGCGACATTCATCCGGAGTGAACGGCCAGATGGGTCTGGGAGAATCTGGCCGCGTTGCTCCGAATATCCGAAAATCTGCCTGGCGTGTTACAGGCAGTAGGGGATCGGAGTTGCGTCACACTGCGCCGAAGCATAGGGGGTGCCTATAGGAGCTGTCGCTATGTCGGCTTCCGGAGATGCACAGGGGCCGGTTCGCGCGTGCAGCGAATGCCCGGATTCCGCCCGACTCGCATGAATTCCTTGGTCCAACTAGTCACCAACAACGTGTCTGCTCCGGTTTGGCATTAGTCAGTGCACGGTTTACTCAAAATGGCTGTACCGACTCCCCATACTTTGCTCCCTCTGGCCCTTTTCATGTTGAGAGCACTAGAGGCGCTTCTTGCCCTTACATTTTGGATAGCTCACGCAGCCCAAGAAAGGGCCGTAGCGGCTGGAACGTTCAACAAGCCAGCCGTCCTGACACTCGGGACAGGCACAAAAGGTCGTTCCACACGAGCAAACAGCCTCGCCCGAGGTATCGTGGCGCTGAGGAAGACCCACGCCGCATTCCGAGCATGAGGGAAGAGAATGCCCACAGAGTTCCGCATGCTCGCACCTGTACCAGGTTCGACCGTCTTTTGTCGGAAAGGCTAGAAGGTGGCCTTCGCATTCGCCGCAGCTCTCATCGCGTTGCTGGCCCTTATCTTCACCAGCAATTTCGTACTCCGGGTCAGCCATCAGTTCGCTTACAAATGCAGACTGCTTGGAGGCGGAACCGATCAGCGTCACGGTGCGTCGGGCGCGCGTCATTGCCACATACATTACTCGGCGCTCCTCAGCGTTTTCAAAAGGCTCCGTTTCCGGAGAGACTAAGCTCAGGAGTGGATCATCGACAATTTCCGAGGGGAATCCGGTGCGACCTCTGTACAGATCCAACAAAACCACATGATCCGCTTCCAATCCTTTGGACGAGTGGATGGTCCGAAATGACAGGTCGAGATTGGGGAAATCCCGCCGCAGCTTGGTCAAACCGGTTGGAGCGACATACTTATATCTGCCAAGCAACAGGACGCTTGCCCTCTTGCTCTCCAAGTCAGCAAGTTCCGAAAGGGATTGAAGTACCTTCACTAGTTTTTCATCAGCATCGTGGCGGAATGTTGAAACAGCTCTTATCGCTGGGTAGGTGGCTTCTCCCGCCGGGATGACCGTTTTTGCAATCTGGGCGGGATTCCTGAGCACGAATTTTCTGGCTGCGTGGGCGATCTTGTCGACTGAACGGAAGGTTCTGCCCAAGTCTATCGTTCTATGAATACCCGTTTCGCCATCGAAAGTGCCGCCAAACTCATTACCAAAGTTGCGCATGAGATTGATGTCCGACCCCGCAAAACGGTAAATCGACTGCCAATCATCCCCAACACCAAAGATGCGGGCGTCAGGATGCTGTGCCTTTAGGGCTCGAACGAGGCGTCCCCGGCTACGTGAAATGTCTTGGAACTCATCGACCAATATGTGTCGGTATCTGCTGCTGTACTGCCCGCTTTCAACGTATTCTGACGCTCGAAGGATCATGTCGTCGAAGTCGATGCGGTTCCCAAGACGCTTCTGATACTCGCGATAAACAGGTTCGAAAATCGATAGGAACGCGTGCGCGCGACGACCAAGCTTCAATTTCTGTCCCTTGGACTCGCAGTCCGCCAGACTGTAGCCACCACCTTTGTAGTGGCGTAGAAACGTGCCGAGGAGTTGAACAAAGCTATCGACCTGGTTCAGTTCGACGACACGATCGAACAGTGTCTCGCGAGAACGTGGTTTGAGTGATTCGAATGATGAAATTTTTTCTGCCAGCGCCTCAAGCAGACGACCGTCTTCGCGCTCATGACTGAATGTTTCTATAAGTGTTGTCTCATGGGTTGCATGGACTTCACGTTTCCACGCCATTCCTGCCAGATACTCTTCACGGTCGACGAAAGGTGCTGTCGAAAACTGGTACGACCCGTCGGCCATTTTCCTGCGCCTTATACCAAAATGTTCGATGTAGACGCCACTGTTCTTCAGGCGGAAATCTGGGCAGTAATTGCGCCGACCGGTATCAACGATGTGGTGTTCGTAGTCAGGCTCGTACTCATACTCGACGCCGTTTTCGTAGAGCCAATTCGCGATCATCAGCTCCTCAAAGCTCTTTACCTGCTCGCCCTGCAATGTGCGCAGGTCCGCCTTTTCGATGAAGGTGTAGTACTCGTGCTTTTGATTAAAATCCCACTCGCTTTTCTCGTCGAGCCGGGCATACGAGAACCAGCCAATAATGGATTTTGATACGTCGGATCGCGTCTGTACAAGCGCCCGCAGGATTTCCTTGAGAAGCGTCAGAAACGCTTTGTCATCGGTCGCGTGTGCGGCAAGCGCAGGCTTGTTAGCTTCGACAGTGCCAATAATGTCGTATGCCAGTGCGTGGAAGGTTCGCGCTTCCAACGGCTGACCACAGCGCAACTCAATACGCTCCGACATCTCCTTCGCAGCATCTCTAGCGAAAGCCAGTAACAGGATTTCTTCGGGCTTCCGTATACCTGCTTTCAGCAGATAGGCTGCCTTGGCCGTGATAACGCTTGTCTTCCCTGAGCCAGCCCCGGCAAGGACGAGCGTCGCGTCTTCATCGGCAACGATGGAAAGCCTCTGCTCAGGTGTAAGCGGGTTCTTCTCGAATGTGTCGAAGAACTCCTGCCAACGCAGGACTTCCTCCCTTTCGAAGAGCTCGATAGCCTGATCTCGCTGCGGCCCTGGCGCGTTAATGAACTTACGGATCGATCGGATCTGCGCGAAATGAACATCGCCGATTGCTTCGATACGAAGTTTATTGAATAGCGTCTTTTCCAGCCTGCGCCCTGCATCGAGGACGGGAGACAATACGCATGCTGCTGGATACCTCGTAGGCAGACCAAGCTCATTTATCGCTCGCAGAATGTCATCAATTTCGGAACGCTTCTCCTCAAAAAGCGCAATATTGAACGCGCTCCAAGCCTCTTGGACTTCTTGGGAAAAGACTTGTGCAGGCGCGTGGTTGACTCCTTTCAATGCCACACTGCTGCCATCGTCCATTTCGATGCGAACTGTCGTGCCCAGAAACCCTTTGGTCACGTGGTAATCCCCCCATTTTTGCGGGGGCTTGGACGTAGAATTTACGCAGCCATTCTCAGTTTCTGGGCGGGTGTCATGCCGCCATTGCCCATGTTTGGGCGTTCATGGTTGTAGGACCAGAGCCACTCGGTGGCAATCTGCTGCACCTCCTCGATGCTTTCGAAAATGTACAAATCCAGCCATTCGTGCCGAACCGTCCGGTTGTAGCGCTCAACGTAGGCGTTTTGCTGGGGCTTGCCGGGCTGGATGTAGGTCAGGGTGATGCCCTGCTTCTCGGCCCAGATCGTCAGCGTTGAACTGACATATTCGGGGCCGTTGTCGACCCGAATTGTCCCTGGGGGCCCACGCCATTCGATGATCCGGTTCAATGCCCTGACCACCCGTTCTGCAGGCAATGAGAAGTCGACCTCGATGCCCAGCCCTTCACGGTTGAAGTCGTCCAGGACGTTCAGCAGTCGAAACTGGCGCCCGTCCCCGAGGCGATCTGCCATAAAGTCCATGGACCAGACCTCATTGGGGGCCTCAGGCACGGCCAGTTCGTCCGGCTTTTCCCGCTTCAGACGCTTGCGCGGCTTGATGCGAAGGTTCAGCTCCAGCTCGCGGTAGATCCGGTAGACCCGCTTGTGATTCCAGCCATGGCCTTGGACATTGCGCAGGTAGAGAAAGCAGAGGCCGAAGCCCCAGGTCTTCTTCGCCTTTGTCAGCCCGAGGAGCAGATCGGCGATCTGCTCGTTCTCGTCGTCCAGCTTTGGGCTATATCGGTAGCACGTCTCGCTGACACCAAATGCACGGCATGCCAGCGCGATGCTGACGCCCTTCATCGCCACCGCTTTCACGGCCAACTCTCGGCGCTGAGCTGGCCCTGTCACTTTTTTCCCAGAGCCTCCTTGAGAAGGTCATTTTGCATGCTGACGTCGGCGTACATGCGCTTCAGGCGCCGGTTCTCTTCGGCCATCGCCTTCATCTCACTGATGAGGCTCGCATCCATGCCGCCATACTTCGCTCGCCACTTGTAAAGAGTGGCGCTGCTCATCCCATGCTCACGGCACAGCTCGGCGGCAGGCACACCGCCCTCCATCTGGCGCAGCACACCCATGATCTGGGCTTCTGTGAAACGTGTCTTCTTCATCGGAATCTCCTCGTTCATCCTGCCGAGAAAATTCTACTTCCGCATCCCCTTAAGATCGGGGGGGATTACCACGTAAGGAGGTGCTGCCAGATTCTTTAGGTGCACTTTTCGACTGCAACGTGCGTCGATGATAAGTTGCAGATCGCGATGCTCAAGCCCTCGGGCATTAGTCCCGAACGGATTGAGAAGTATTGACATGAACGGCTTAGGTTGCACGCGCATCAGGTCATTCTACTACCTTGCGGGACCTGCACATATCTCCGAAAAGACTCGACGAGCCGCATTTTCCAGTTTGTTCTTTCAATTCTAATAGTACTCTCGAATATAGCCGTAGGCCCGCTCGAACAGCTCGGCGTCCTGGTGAAGCTTGTACTTGAAGAGGGTTTGTCGAAGCGCCTTCTTCACCTCCCGTTCGCCAGCATGTGTCGCCTGCCATCCATCGAAACGCACTGCACGGACGATCTCGTCGATGTCGTCCACGACGCGTTTGACCATGATCGGCGTTTCGCCATTCTTTGCATCCTCGAAGAGCTCGGTGAGAGCAGCTTTGCCGCGGTCGATGTCTTCCTCGACGGGCGTCTCACGTTCCATCTTCACGACGTCTTTGGCGAGCTTGAGCAGCTCCTTCAGGAAATCGATACTGACAAGCAAACCTTGCTGATGCCGGTTCTTCAGGTCTTCGAGCCGCTCGGCCAGCGCCTTATAATGAGGATTGCCAGCGTGCTTTCGAAGGCGGCCTGTCAACTTGACGGAGATTTCCTTCGCCTTTTTCTCAGGGTCGGGATTGCCCAGAACCGCTTCAAGAAGCTCCGCGTCCATCACTAGGGTGTCGAGATCATCCCGCACGGCATCGACGTGCACGTTCTCATGGATCAGCTCGATCGTTTTTGCCCCAAGGCGATGCCAGAGAAGTCGACCGGTGCCGGTTGATGGCTTCAGAGACTCGTAAACCTGAGCCAACCAACGATAATCCTTTTCGTACGGTGTCAGAATGGGATCAGGCGAAAGTGCCTCCCAGATGCGACTTAAGATACTGAAGTCGGATGCGAAGGCGTCGCGCCGCTCGTCATTGGGCAGGCAGTCCTGCGCGGCGATCAGGCCCTCGTACCCGGTCAGGCTTCGGTCGACGCCAGCGAAGTACTCCAGGCACTTCTGGATGGCTGAGGGCAGCATTGCGGCCAGTTCCGAAATGTTGGAAACGGCTTTCTGAACGCCTTTCTCGTCGAATTTCAGCGCCTGCGCGACATCGTCGAAGATCCCGAGGTAATCCACGATCAAACCGTGGGTCTTCTGCTCGCCGTAGGGGCGATTTGTCCGGCAGATCGCCTGCAGCAGCGTGTGATCGCGCAGAGGCTTGTCCAGGTACATCGTCTGCAGGATCGGCGCGTCGAAGCCGGTCAGAAGCTTCGATGTGACGATGATGATCTTCAGTGGGTCCTTGGGGTCGCGGAACCGGTC
>NZ_JFKD01000004.1 GCF_002115725.1 Marivita cryptomonadis | reverse complement strand
CGCGGGCTTTGGCCAGCCTTTCCTGCGTGCGCGACACCAGGAATTCAGAAATCCGCCGAGCCGCGCGGGACAACGACCTGCGCGCATCAATCACGACCGAGATCGTCGGCGCAGCAAGACCCTTGTCCGCGAGCGGAAGAAACAACAGCTCTCCACGCGCCAATTCCGAAAGCGCATCCAGCATCCCGGTGGCCAGACTATCCATCACCGCGAGCCACTTCGCATCGGAGTTCCAGCGCCGCGCCAGCACAACCACCGCTTCGCCGGCGGCCGAAGGCCGCATCCCCCACGGAAGGCGTGCGAAAAGGAAATCATGTCTTTTTCTATAAGACACAGCAGGCTGCTCGCCTTTGGACACAACGAACCATTGGCACATCTGAGACGCGTCTTCAGTCAGGTTGCGCTTCGCTTAGGACTTTCCGCGCCACCCTGAAGCACTCAAGTGCTTGAGGAACACCACAGTAGATACCGATGACATGTATGATCGCACGAAGCTCATCTTGGGTGACGCCGTTGGTCAGTGCGCCACGGCAGTGGGTTTCCCACTCGGTCATTTTGCCCAAGGCCCCGATCATCGACAGATTCATCATGGACCGGGTTTTGGCGTCGATCACATTGTCACCCCATCCGAACCCCCAGCACCATGCCGTCATTGCCTCTTGGAACGGACGGGTAAAGTCATCTGCAGCGGCAAGGTTATTCTCCACATATTCTGCACCCAGAGTGGCTTTGCGCTGCTCTAGGCCCTTCAGAAACAGATCTTCGTCGAATGCACTCATGAATTATCCCTTCAACCTGACGGCGACGTTCTTGGTTTGCACGTAATTCCAAAGCGCCTCGCGCCCCTTTTCCCGGCCATAGCCGGATTTGCCGTAGCCACCAAAGGGCGTCTCGACGCCGCCTGCATACCATTCGTTGACAAAAACCTGCCCCGCTCGCAAGTGCCGCGCGGCACGGGTGGCGCGATCCAGATCGGCAGTAAAGACACCCGCGACCAACCCATAATCCGTGCTGTTGGCGATTTCGATCGCCTCCGTATCATTGCGGAACGGCATCACTGACAGGACGGGGCCAAAGACTTCTTGCTGCGCGATGTCCATGTCCGGTGTGACCGACAGCACCGTAGGCTCCATGAAAGCACCTTGGCGGTTCAACGCGTGGCCACCCGTGATCAACCCTGCATGTTGCGCTTGGGCTGTTTTGACCATTTCAAGCGCGCGATCGCGTTGTGCTTCTGACACCATGGCCCCCATGTTGGCGCCGAATTCACTGCGCTCGATACCAGGGCCGACCGATAAGCTGCGAGCTATGCGCTCTGCGCGCTCGAGCATTTCGGCGTGGCGGCTTTCATGCACAATCACGCGGGACATCGCGGAACAGACTTGGCCTGCGTTGAAATAGATGCCCCATCTGATATCAGTCTCAAACGCGTCCAGGTCGGCATCTTCATGGACAATCGCGGCTGATTTGCCGCCCAGCTCCAACACGCAAGGCACCACGTTTCCAGCAGCCGCCGTAGCAATGGCGATGCCTGTCTGAACAGACCCGGTAAAGACTATCTGGTTCACTTGGGGGTGCGCCGACAGGGCTGCGCCTGCCTCCTGCCCCAATCCGCACAGGATATTGACCGCACCGTGGGGCAAGCCCACCGCCTCGGCGGCATGAGCGAACCATGCGTTGGTCAGCGGCGTCAACTCGGGCGTTTTGATCACGCAGGCATTTCCTGTAGCGAGCGCCGCCGACAGGGATCGCGCTGTCATCTCAAGCGGATAGTTCCACGGGATGATCTGGGCTGAAACACCAAGCGGCTCATGTTCTGTCCAGTCGAAATAGCCCGCACCCAGTGGAATCGAGCGCCCCTCGACCGTACTGGCCTGATTGCCGTAGTATTCGAAGTAAAGTGCTGCACCTTCGACCTCGATCACGCTTTCCCAAAGCGGTTTGCCCTGCTCCAGCGTGAGAACACGGGCGATCTCGTCCTTGTGCTCCAACAGATAGCGGCCCATGGCCTGCACCAGACGGCCCCGTTCGATGGGGCGCATATCGCGCAATGCGCCCGAAAGATGGACCCGCCGCGCCGCCTGCACGGCCTGGTCCACGTCGGTGGCATTGGCAAGGGCCTGAGCAGCGAGAACCGTGCCTGTTGCAGGATCAAGTACGTCAATGCGCCCTGCCCCACCGTCGCACCAAGCGCCGTCGATGTAGTTCTTCCAGTAGGGTTGGATCTCAGCCATCGATCGCCTCGCGCATCCAGCGTTGCAAATGCAGGATGGAGTGCTCGGAATTCACGCCACATTTTGGATCAACGACCAATGGCCCCGGCACATACCCACGGGACCTGAGTCCGCGCTGCACGCTTTCGACCAGATGAATATCTTCCTCGACAGTGGTGGCGCGGTCCTGCTGCGCCATGCGCCGCACGGTTTCATCATCATACCCGCCGACCGAATACCAGCCGCGCCAGACCACGACGTGATCGGCATCTATGGCGCGCCAGTGGTAGGTGTTCAAAAGGTTGCCGGGGTAGACCTGAAACGAGAACATCGGCCAGAGGAACCAGCTGGAATATTTGTCGTTATTTGCGAACCCGCTGTTGATATCATAGCTCATCTGATCAAGCGGGCCGGACTCAGTCGTGTGGCGCAGGCAATAACCCTGCGGCTGGATATCATAGGTTTCGGGCTTGATCACACCAGTCGAAAAGGTTGGGTGGTTCAGGCTGCAGTGATAACACTCGGAATAGTTCTCGACCGAGACTTTCCAGTTGCAGTTCTCAGGGATCTCCACCCATTCAAGCGGCTTCAATTCCGCCCAATGCGGCACAAAGCTCTCCATCTCGGACCGGGCATTGGGAAACCACACATCCATGGGCGCGGCGTCAGGATCAAGGTTGACAAAGACAAAGCCCAGAAAGACCTCCGTCCGTATTTCGGTCAGGCAGATCTTTGATTTATCGAAGCCTTCTACAGACTTGGTGTTGGGCGCCGCACGCAGCCCTCCCGTCAACTCGTAAGTCCAGGCGTGATACGGGCAGACGACAACGCGGGTGCTGCCTGCGCCGCTGACCAGTTGATGGGCGCGATGCTGGCAGACGTTGTAGAAAGTACGGATGATCCCGTCGCGGCCCTTGATGCAAAACAGGCTTTCATCCGCAATCTCGAAGGCAAAGTAATCGCCCGGGTTTGCCAATTGGCTGGCATGACCCGCAAATTGCCAAGTGCGGGCCAGAACGCCAGTTTTCTCAGCGAGAAAAACCATGGGGTCGGTATAGTACCGTGCATCAAGCGACCGGACCGGCTCACTCACCGTGTTCATTCCGATTCCTCCACGTAAATGCCAAGCTGGTGGCGGCGATGGTGAAATTTCTCGACCCGCTCAACGATTTCATCTGATGCCACCGCGATTACGAAGCTCAGTAAGGTTTCCAGCAGGGCAATCGTTGAAACCGAGGAGGGGAAGAACTGCGGTGTGTCCACGGCGACGACAAAGCCGTGGTCGGCGGCGCGGATGATCGGGCTGGCGGGGCTGTCGGAAAGGCCGATGATGGTCATGCCCTGTTCGCGCGCGACCTCAATTGCGGCCACCACCTCGGTCCGGTAGGGGCGCATGGACATGGCGATCAGTACGTCGCGGCTATCGGCCCAAGCCAAATCATCCGTCGGGGTCGAACCGGGACGCGGGATGGCGTGGAACTGAACCATGCCTGTCGAGGCAAGATAGGTGAAGTTGCGCGCATTCGCATTGTTCACACCCACACCCAGCGTAAAGACCTGCCGGCTGGCCCAGATCGCTTCTGCGGCGGCTTTCAGCGCCTGTGCATCAATGCCCGCGAATGTCTCTTCAAGGTTGCGGATCGCACCTTCGACCATATCGGCATAAAGACCGCCTAAATCGCCCGACTTGCGAATGTCCTGCAACCAGCGCGCCCTGTCAGGAAAGCTGACCGCACCGTTGCGGATTGCTTCGCGGAACGGCGCGCGGAAATCTTCATAGCCTTCAAAGCCGACCTGCCGTGCCATCCGCACAAAGGTGTTGGGCTTTACCTTGGCGGCCTCAGCAATCTCGCGCACCGTCGAAACCCCAACGTCATTGGGGTTTTCCAACACGTAGCGCGCGGCTTTCTGCGCTTCGGGCGTCAAGGCGTCCCATTCTTCGGTGAGGCGCTCCAAAACTCTGTGTGATACATTTGTGCCATTCATGATTGACATTGGTACACACGTCCACTTAGCCTGTCCACATGTTTTGCGACTCCTGAACAAAGGAAACGACCATGTCGGATAAGCACTTCCCCAGCCACGCTCGCGTGGTCATCGTTGGCGGCGGCGTCATGGGGGTTGGGCTTGCCTATCACCTCGCACACGAGGGCTGGGGCCCAGATGTGGTGCTGCTGGAAAAGGCCGAACTGACCTCGGGCAGCACGTGGCACGCGGCGGGGCAGATTACACATTCCACCTCAAGCTTCAGCCTTGGCAAATGCGTGGATTACAACATTGGGCTCTATTCCGGCGCGCTCGAGGCCGAGACAGGACAAGCCGTGACATGGCATGGCTGCGGATCATTCCGGCTGGCTTATACCGAAGATGAAATGGACTGGCTTCGCCACACGCTGTCAGTCGGGCGCACGCTGGGATTCAACATCGAACTGGTTGGCCCGGATCGGATCGCCGAACTTCATCCGTTCTATAATCTCGACGGCGTTCTGGGCGCATTGCACACGCCGGACGATGGGCATGTCGACCCGACCAATGTCACAATGGCGATGGCAGCGGGTGCACGGGCCAAGGGCGCGCGGATCATCCGCCGTTGCCGGGCCACAAACATCACTCAAGCTGAAAATGGCGAATGGGTGGTCGAGACCGAACAAGGCACCATCACCTGCGAACACGTCGTCAACGCGGGCGGCACCTATGCGCGGCAGATGGGTGAATGGTCGGGCCTGCAGCTCCCGATGACCTCTATGACACACCATTATTTCGTCACCGAGGAAGTGCCGGAATTCCGCGATCTGGAGCGCGAGTTGCCCGTGATCCGCGATGACCGCAAGGTGTCGGGATATATTCGCATGGAGCAGAAGAAGGGCCTGATCGGGATTTACGAAAAGGCCAATCCCAACACTGTGTGGGAGGATCACTGCCCATGGGAGGCCGAGAACGAATTGTTTGCCGCCGATTATGACCGCGTCATGCCTTGGCTGGAGGAGTCTCTCAATCGCATGCCGATCTTTGCGGATCTCGGGATCAGCCGCGATGTGCACGGCGCCATCAGCCATCCGCCCGATGGAAACCCCTTGATCGGTCCTGCGCCCGGCGTGCGCAATTATTGGTGCTGCTGTGGCACGCAGATCGGCATTGGCTGGGGGCCGGGTTTGACCCGTGAACTGGCGCGATGGATCGTGCACGGCGCGGCAGATATCTCGATGCGCGACTATGACCCGCGCCGCTTTGGCAGCTATGCCGACAAAGACTGGCAGGTCATCAAAGCCAAAGAAGACTACTGCTTGCGCCACGAGATCCCGTTCCCGCATTTCAACCGTCTGGACGGTCGACCGATCAAACCCTCTCCGTTGCACGATGTGCTCAAAGCCAAGGGCGCGGTGCACGAAGAGGTCTACGGTTTTGAACGCCCCCGCTGGTTTGCCCAAGATGGCGTTGCTCAGAAAGACCATTATTCCTTCCGCCGTACGGCAGTCGACGATCTGGTCGCAGCCGAGGTCAAGGCTGTCCGAGAACGCGTCGGTATCATGGATGTAACTGCCTTTACTAAGGTTGTTGTCGAAGGCCCCGATGCCTATGCCTTGCTCGACAGGCTGACCGCGAACCGGATGCCACAGAAAGTCGGTAGCATTACTTTGACCCACATGCTCAACCGCCGGGGTCGGATCGAATTGGAGACGACGATTGTACGAATGGCCGAAGACAGGTTCTACCTTGTCTGTGCGGCCTTTTTTGAACAGCGCCTGCTGGATCATTTGCACCATCAGCGGAACGGCGAGGATGTGACCATCGCCACCCTTTCAAGTAGTTGGGGGGCTTTGTCCCTGAACGGGCCAAAATCGCGCGATGTACTTGCGGCCTGCACTTCGGCAGCACTGGACAACGCAGCCTTTCGTTGGCTTTCCGCGCAGGAGATCACATTAGCCGGTCACAAAATCTGGGCCTTCCGCATGTCCTACGCGGGTGAATTGGGTTGGGAATTGCACATGCCCTTGGTCGCAATGGTCGACGTCTACACTGCTCTTTGGTCTGCTGGAAAGCGACACGGCATCGCCGACTACGGCAGTTTTGCTATGAACGTTCTGCGCATGGAAAAGGGGTTCAAGGGCGCGGGCGAGTTGACCAATGAGGTCACCCTGGCCGAAGCCGATGTGCTGCGCTTTGCCCGCACCGACAAGGACTATCTTGGTCGTGACAAGACCCTGAACACCGACATGGCATGGGTCTGCGCCTATCTTGAGATTGACCCCGACGGCCAGATTGATGGTCACGGCGGCGAGGCGATCTTGCTGGACGGCGAGGTTGTAGGGTCAACCGCCTCGGTCGCCTACAGCCCGACTGTCGGCAAAATCCTCGCCTTCGCTTACATAAAACCTCGTGCCGCCGCTCCCGGCATCGCGCTTGAGGTTATCATCCACGGCAAACCCCGCACCGCCCG
This sequence comes from Marivita cryptomonadis, assembly GCF_002115725.1. Taxonomy (GTDB): domain Bacteria; phylum Pseudomonadota; class Alphaproteobacteria; order Rhodobacterales; family Rhodobacteraceae; genus Marivita; species Marivita cryptomonadis. Next base: position 258,357 of record NZ_JFKD01000004.1, on the reverse strand, counting down.
CGTGCTTGGCGAACCGGCCTATGATCCGCAAAGCCTATTGCCCCGCGCCGATGCAGTTCGCGAGCCCGCCGAATGAACCGGAACGCCGCTCCTTTTTTGACCCTGGTCGGGATTGGACAGCGCATCACGCGCTTGCGTCTTTGGCATGTGCCGCTGACCAGCCACACCGCCTACTACATGGCCGAAGGCAAGACCTGTGACGCGGTCGAAGCGGTTGTCATCGCGATCGAGACCGATGCTGGTTTGACAGGCTGGGGCGAGGTCTGTCCGATCCCGCATTACCTGCCCGCCTATGCGCGTGGCGTGGTACCGGCCTTGCAGGAACTCGCGCCCGTCATCCTTGGCGGTGATCCTGTCGGTGCGGAAGCCCTCATGGCCAAGGCGGATGCATTTTTACCCGGACATGTCTACGCGAAATCCGCGCTGGACATCGCGCTGTGGGACATTACCGGGCAAGTTGCAGGGCTGCCGATTCATGCCCTTATGGGGGGGCGTCGGCAAGACACGCTACCGCTTTACCACTCCATTACCTGCGTAGAGCCGCAAGAGATGGCCCGCATTGCCCGCGATGCACAGGCGCAAGGGATCACCCAGTTTCAGGCCAAGCTGGGCGCGTCCGGCGACTGGCAAACCGATGTTGAGCGGCTGGCAAAGGTACGCGAGGCTGTCGGCCCCGGCCCGCTGGTCTATGGAGACTGGAACTGCGGCGCGACCACGCTGGACGCAATCCGCGTCGGGCGTGCAGCCGCGCATCTGGATGTGATGCTGGAACAGCCCTGCGCCACTCTGGAAGAGTGCGCGCAGGTGCGATCGGCCACCAGCCTGCCGATGAAGCTGGACGAAGTGGCGCATGACACGGCCACGCTGCTCGCCGCGCATCGCCTCGGCATAATGGATGCGGTTGCGCTGAAACTGTCGAAGTTTGGCGGGCTGTCGTCGACGCGCCGCGCGCGCGACCTGTGCCTGCACCTTGGGGCGAAGATGTGCATCGAATGCACCTGGGGCAGCGATATCGTGACAGCAGCTGCGCTGCATCTGGGGGCCGCAACCCCTCCCTCTCGCGTTCTGAACGTCTGCGATCTGTCGGGCTATGTCAGCCCGCGCAACGCGCCGGATGCACCAACGCGGGCGGCTGGCCGCATCGCGCCGCCCGATGGCCCAGGCCTCGGCATTACCGTTGATCAAGAGCGCCTCGGCACACCCGACTTGATACTGGATTGAGAACATGAACCGCATTCACTCCCAAACCGATTGGATCGCCCGCGCCCGCGAGGTGCTTCCCGCCGCCGGTTTTGGCAATTTCGACGCTGGCATCGTGATTGCCCGCGGTGAGGGCAGCCACGTCTGGGACGAGGACAGTAAGCAATACATCGACTATCTCATCGGGTCCGGCCCGATGTTGTTGGGTCACGGCCACCCCGAAGTGATGGAGGCGGTGCTGGAGCAGTTGCCCAAGGGCATGACGTTCTTCGCCAACAACGCGCGGGGGATCGAACTGGCCGAAGCTATCGTTGAGGCTGTGCCCTGTTGTGAACAGGTCCGCTTTGTCACGTCCGGCGGCGAGGCGGACATGTACGCCATCCGCTTGGCGCGCGCCTATACCGGCAAGACCAAGATCCTGAAATTCGAGGGCGGCTACCATGGCATGAGCGCCGAGGCACAGATGAGCCTTGCCCCTACGCGGCAGTTGAATTTTCCCACCGCTGTGCCTGACAGCGCGGGCATCCCTCAAGGCGTGGCCGACGAGATGCTGATCGCGCCGTTCAACGATCTGGATGCTGTTGCATCCCTTCTGGCCGAACACAACGATATTGCCGCCATCATTGCGGAACCTCTGCAGCGGATCATTCCCGCACAGCCCGGTTTCCTGCAAGGCCTGCGCGATCTGTGCGACAAACACCATGTGCTGTTGATCTTCGACGAGATCGTCACCGGCTTTCGATTGGCCTATGGCGGCGCACAGGAACGCTATGGCGTGACACCCGACATCTGCACGCTTGGCAAAATCATCGGTGGTGGCTTTCCTCTGGCAGCTCTTGGGGCAAGCACCGAGATCATGGCGCATTTTGACAAGGACATTGTCGGCACAGAGAAATGGTTGATGCAACTTGGCACCCTTTCGGGAAATCCAATAGCAGCAGCGGCTGGTCTGAAAACCATGGAAATCCTAAGACGCCCCGGCCAATACGACAAACTGCGCGCTTTGGGGCAAAACCTCATGGACATGCAACGCGCAGCCTTGAACAAGGCAGGCATCGCACACCAAATCTGCGGCGATCCAACCTTGTTTGATCTCTACTTCACACCGTCTGCGGTTAGCGATTATCGCAGCGCCAAACATCGCAACCCGCAAGACAACGTGAACTGGAATGCAAGCCTGAGGGATCAGGGCATCTTCAAATCACCTGGCAAACTATACCCGTCGCTGTCCCTAAGCGAGGCTGATCTGGAAAGAACAGGTCAGGCGTTCAATTTTGCGGCGACGCGCCTTGCGAAGCACCAAGAAGACGCAGCTTAGCGATCTTTGTCTTACCTGGTATGCGGATCGCAATCAGGCGCACGCTGGCCTCGAGAACTAGATGATTTGATCCGGCACAAGGCAATATGGGCATGATCGAATTGGACAATGGCGCAGACACAAAGATCCGTAGCGAGGTAAGATGGCGCCGTAACACCAACCTCGGGCAACGAGTGATCTGAAGCATCTTATCTGAGCAAAGCTGGAATGACTCCTGCGATTGATTTCAGGATTTCCAATCCCGGCGTCATTGCGAACTCCAGCGAAGTGCGAGTGCACACGGATGAGTGCGGTTTCAGTTCCCTGCCCTTCAAAACACCCTCGGTGACAGGCCTGTTTGGAACCATGTCACGAAGTTGAGGATCGAAAAGACCGGCAAACCCGTCGCCACCCGGATTGCCGGTGCGTATGGCCCCATGTTGGTGCATTCAAGCACCAAGGCACCAACATCCGGGTTGCTTGCAACAAGTTGCCGGGCTGCATCGACATTGTCTGCTTCAGCGGCGGCCACGTCCAACTCGGGTTCATTGCCCAGAATGGCGCGGGTGAATTCGCGGCCACCTTCTGTGCTGCCAATCGGTGTATCAAGCGGTACACCGGCTGCGATCAGATGGGCGGGGGTCAAAGAACTGCCAGAGATCGTCAGGATCCCGGCTTTTTTCCCCGGTGGAAGAAGGGCATTCACCATCGCGGTTTGCATCAGGGATGACGTTGCCACGGGCACGCCTACGGCTTTTGCGATATCGTGCTGAAATACCGACAGGAAACCGCAATTCGTGGTGATCCCGTCCACACCATCCGCGACCAGTTCTTGCGCAGCCGTAATGAAATCCGGCAAAAGGCCTTCGGCGTTCCGACGCACGACTTTGTCTGGCGACGCACCGCGCACGATCTTGTAGTGCACGGGAAAGTCCCAGCTCGTCGCGTTCCCCATGTCACCGGGAATGCGGGGAAACCGCGCTTCGAGCATAAGAATACCCACCGCCGCGCCGTAAATCGCCTTGCCACCTTGCGCCTTCATGCGTCTATCCTGTCCTGCGTTTCGTCTATTGCGATCTTCTCCATCTGGGGAATGATCTGATCAAGAAATTCCTGCCCGACAACAGAAATCGGTCGATCGCGCCGGGTCACGATAACGATGTCGAGATGGACCGTCGGCTCCAATCGTCGGAGCACATATCCCTGCCCGTCATCGCTGGCCAGTGTGAACGGGTCAATCATTGCAGCGCCCAGTCCCTGTTTCACTAGGTTCAAAGCATTTCGAAACAGGTCGGTATGGCCTCGCACCCTGAAATGCGCCCCGTTCGAATGAAAGGCCTCGCGGGTGCGGCGTGTGACCATGTGATCGGCACCCATGATGATGAACGGATAGTCGTCCAGCGCAGACGGTGTCACAGGGGCATCTTCGGCCAATCCGGCACCTTCTGGAATGGCACACAAGGTTTCAAAGGTGAACCGGCGCTCTTCCAAGCCTTCATGCAGGATGGGTCGTTCACAGATACCGATCTCGTACAAACCGGCGGCCACCCATTCCTGAATCTTCCCGGAATATTGAGACTGAACAGCAAGGGTCAGGTTCGGTCGTTTTTCGCAGAACACTGCGATTTCGGCGGGGATAAATCCGAACGCCATGGCGTGGTTGGTTGCAACCTGCAACTGGCCCGCCGTGCGATTTTGCAAATCGGCCACCGCTTGGTTCACATGGTCCAGCCCCCGCACGATCGTATCAATCTCTTCAAACAAGACCGCCGCTTCGGGCGTCGGAACAAGGCGGCCCCGCCTGCGTTCGAAAAGTTTGAACTTGGTGCGCCGTTCCAGCTGCGACAACAAATTGCTGATAGCGGGTTGCGACACTCCAAGGTGTTCAGCGGCGGCCGTCACGGTGCCGCGCTCCATGATGGCGTGGAAGGCTTGAAACTGGCGAAACGGTGTCGACATACAATCATAGTATCAAGAAATATTATGAAGTCGCAAAATCTTTGTATTTGAAATGATGTTACCCTCAGGGCACCCTCGGTGAATTGGGGGATTTACGCGGATGAGCGACGCCGACCAGAAAATCACCGGCTTTGACCTGTGGTATCTTTCGCTACCCGTTGTCTCGGCCAGAGATCATGGGATTGGACGGGTCAACGGCACATGTGAAGTCGTTGTGCTGCGACTGACCTCAGAAGGTGGTGAAACCGGCTGGGGCGAAGCGTCCCCTTGGGTGGTGTTTACGGGTTCGCCCGAAGCAACCTTCGCCGCTTTGGATCGCTATATCCGACCATTGGTTTTAGGTCGCATCGTCGCGGACCGTGAAAAGATCATGCTGGATGCCGATAGGGCGGTGGCACATTGCACTGAGGCAAAGGCTGCACTGGATACGGCGCTTCTTGATCTTGCCGGGCGCATTTCAAATCAACCTGTCCACGCGCTTCTGGGTGGCAAATGTCGCGACACGATCCCGCTCTCAGTCTCATTGGCCAACCCTGACTTTGCGCAGGACCGCGCCCTACTGGACCGCTTGCGCCAAGACGGTGTCCGCATCGTAAAGCTCAAGACCGGTTTCAGGGACCATGCCTTTGATTTGATGCGCCTTGAGGCACTGGCACAAGATTATCCCGAATTCGCAGTCCGCGTGGACTTCAATCAGGGCTTGCCCTCCAAAGAGGCCTTGGCGCGGGTGCGCGACGTGGCGACGTTTCGACCGGACTTCATCGAACAGCCTGTGCGCGCGCCGCATTACGAACTCATGGCGCAAATCCGCGAGGCCATCGACGTGCCGCTTTTGGCGGACGAAAGCGTTTTTGGTCCCGAGGATATGTCACGCGCTGTACGTGAGGGCATTTGCGACGGGGTGTCGATCAAGCTAATGAAATCAGGTGGTTTTTCGCGGGCGCAGGCTGTTGCCAAAATGGCCGCCAGCCATGGTCTTGGCGTTTATGGCGGTGACATGTTCGAAGCCGGGATTGCACATCTTGCCGGCACGCACTTGATCGCCGCCACTCAGGCCATCGACTTGGGGTGCGAATTTTACCAGGCCCGATACTATCTGGCCGAGGATATCCTTGAGACGCCGTTTCCTTGCAAGGATGGCCACGTTCAGGTGCCTGACGCACCGGGGCTTGGCATCCGACCAGACATCGACAAGCTGGACCACTACAGCATCGCCAGAGGACGCGCCGCATGAGCGAGACGAAAACCATCGCCATCATTGGCGCGGGAATCGTGGGTGTGTCGACCGCCATCTGGCTGCAGCGTGACGGTCACAAGGTGATCCTGATTGACCGAGAGGGTCCGGCAGCAGGTGCCAGCCATGGCAATGGTGGTGTGCTTGCCAGCTGTTCCATCATCCCGGTTGCGGTGCCGGGCCTCTTGCGCAAGGCACCGGGCATGCTGCTCAGTCCCGATCAGCCACTGTTCATGAAATGGAGCTATCTGCCCAAGCTGATGCCTTGGCTGATTTCGTTTCTAAAGACGACCAACGAAACCGCGGTACGTCGGCGCGCGGCGGCTTTGGCCCCTATTATCGGCGACAGCCTCGCGGATCACCAAGCGCTTGCCGCAGGTACGGGGGCCGAAAAATGGATCGAGCCCAGCGACTACCTGTTTTTATACCGCGACCGTGCGCATTACGACAGCGATGCCCTTGGTTGGTCCGTGCGCAAAGAACACGGGTTTGCTTGGGAGATCCTCGAAGGCGAAGCGTTTCGCGCATACGATCCCATCTTCGCTCAGACCATTGGCCTTGCGGCGCGGGTGGGCGATCATGGCAGCATTCGCGATCCGGGTGCTTATGTCAAAGCACTTGCCGCCCATGCAGAGGCGCAAGGTGCCAAATTCATCCGCGCTGAAGTGACCGATTTCGTACGTGAAAACGGTCAAGTGACCGGCGTGCGGGCGGGCGGCGAAACAATAGCCTGCGATGCCGTTGCGCTGTGTACCGGAGCTTGGTCAAAGGTGCTTGCCTCCAAGCTTGGGCTGAAAGCACCTTTGGAAAGCGAACGCGGATATCATCTGGAACTATGGGAGCCATCGGTGATGCCCCGTGCCCCGGTCATGGTGGCTTCAGGGAAATTCGTCGCAACCCCAATGGAAGGCCGTTTGCGCCTTGCCGGAGTGGTCGAGTTCGGAGGGTTGGACGCACCTCCGTCACGCGCCCCGTTTGACTTGCTGGAACGCAACATCCGGGCCGCCATTCCGGGTATCACATGGAAGAAAACTGTCGAATGGATGGGCCACCGACCTTCTATGGCAGATTCAATTCCGGTGATTGGCGAAGTGCCGAATATTGCCGGTGCCTTCGTTGCGTTCGGGCATGATCATGTCGGGCTGACCGGAGGCCCCCGAACCGGAAGAATCGTGGCTCAACTGATGTCCAAGACCACGCCGAACATTGACCTGAGCCCCTATTCTCCCGCACGCTTCTCTGCGTGACGGGATCAAATCAAGAAACTGAACCAAACCACAGGGAGACCAAAAAATGAAAACGCTCATGAAGTTAACCGCAGGTGTCGCGCTGGCGACCACCGTGGCCGCTCCGGCCATGGCCGAGACATGGGATATGCCGATGGCGTATGCCGCCACGAACTTCCATTCGGAAGTCGGTGCGAATTTCGCCAAGTGCGTCACGGATGGAAGCGGCGGCGACCTCGAAGTTGTGACCCACCCATCTGGTTCGCTTTTCCCAGGCAACGAAATCAAGCGCGCAGTCCAAACCGGCCAAGCCGCTATCGGCGAACGCCTTTTGTCGGCCCATGAGAACGAGAACCCGCTCTACGGTGTGGATTCCATCCCGTTCCTTGTGTCCTCTTTTGATGAGCACGAAAAACTTTGGGAAATCGCAGGCCCGGCCGTTGCCGAGGTTCTGGCAGAAGACAACCTGCACTACCTCTATTCGGTGCCGTGGCCGCCGCAGGGCCTTTATTTCCGCGACCCGGTCAATTCCGTTGCGGATATGAACGGGGTCAAATTCCGGTCCTATTCAACCGCAACGGCGCGGTTGGCCGAACTCACAAGCATGATTCCGGTCCAGATCGAAGCCGCAGAAATCAGCCAGGCCTTCGCCACCGGTGTGGCCGACTCGATGATTTCGTCGGGTGCCACGGGCTATGACCGTAAGGTGTGGGAACATCTGAACCACTTCTACATCGTGGACGCATGGCTGCCGCGCAACGCTGTCTTTGTGAACATGGATTCGTGGAACGGTCTGGATGATGCGAGCAAGACCGTCATGAACGAGTGCGCCGCTGCTGCAAAAGCCGAAGGTCTTGCGCGGTCGAAGGATTACACCGACTTCACCCTGAACGGCCTGCGTGAGGGCGGCATGACGGTTGAGGCCGCCAGCGACACTCTTGTTGGCGAACTTCAGGCCATCGGTGCAACGATGACCGAAGAATGGCTGGCCGTTGCAGGCGATTCCGGGAAAGCCATTGTGGATGCCTACAAGGCCGGAAACTGACGAGAAATGAACGGGCCGGGGCAATCTTCTTTATAAAGGCGTTGCCTCGGCCCCTTTCAAACCTTTCACAGACAGGACCAAGACAATGGCGGCAGCGCGCGGGCTCAGACGTATTCTTGACACTCTCTATCTGGCAGGTGGGATCATCGCTGCGTTTTTCCTGGTCGCCATTCTGACAATCATTGTCTTGCAGATGCTGGCACGGTGGTCAGGTGTCACCTTTCCTGGTGCAACCGATTATGCCGGATACTGTATGGCGGCCGCGTCGTTCTTTGCGTTTGCCTATGCTCTGAACCACGGCGCGCACATTCGGGTGTCCATTGTTTTGAACTCCTTGGGGCGTATGCGGCGCTGGGGAGAGACCTTCTGCTTTGGCATCGGCACGCTGATCGCGACCTATTTTGCGTGGTACGCCGTTAAGGGCACATATGTGTCGTGGCGCTGGAACGAGATCAGCCAAGGCCTTGATAAAACCCCGATCTGGATTCCCCAGATTTCGATGTCGGTCGGTGCCATCCTTTTGGCCATCGCCTTCTGGGACCATCTGGTTCAACTCCTTTTTAAGGGCGAACACGGGATCAAATCCGATCTGCTTGAACAGAGCCACGCGGAGTAACGCACCATGGAACAGCTTGCCCCGATTGCCATCTTCCTCTTCGTTCTGTTTTTCCTCCTCGGTTCGGGTGTCTGGGTTGGGCTTGCGCTTATGGGCGTCGCCTTTGTCGGGATGGAGTTGTTTACATCGCGTCCGCCCGGCGATGCCATGATCACCCGCGTCTGGGGGGCGTCGTCCTCGTGGACGCTGACTGCGCTGCCCCTGTTCATCTGGATGGGCGAGATCCTGTACCGAACGCGATTGTCCGAAGACATGTTTCGCGGTCTGTCGCCGTGGCTTGCGCGGTTGCCCGGCGGACTTGTGCACACCAACATCGTCGGCTGTACGGTCTTTGCGGCCGTGTCCGGGTCGTCCGCAGCAACGCTGACCACAGTCGGCAAGATGTCGATCCCGGAACTACGCAAACGCAACTACCCTGAAAACATGGTGATCGGCACGCTGGCAGGTGCAGCCACGCTGGGTCTGATGATCCCTCCGTCCCTGACGCTGATCGTCTATGGCGTCACGATCAATGAATCGATCACCAAGCTGTTTATGGCAGGCATTCTGCCGGGGTTGGTGCTTGCCTCGATGTTTATGGCCTATGTGGCCGTCATGTCTTTCGTGTCAAAGGACTTCAATCCTATCCCCGAAGAGCCGATGACCTTTGTCGAAAAAGTCAAAAACTCGCGCTTTCTGATCCCGGTCATTTGCCTAATCCTTGTGGTCATCGGTTCGATGTACCTTGGCTTTGCCACCGCGACCGAGGCTGCGGCCTTTGGTGTGATCGGATCGCTGGTGCTGGCGGCAACGCAGGGGTCTTTGACATGGAGCACGTTCACCGAAAGCCTGATGGGCGCCGTGCGAACGTCAGCCATGATCGCGCTGATCCTTGCAGGTGCCGCGTTCCTGTCGCTGTCGATGGGCTTTACCGGCCTGCCGCGCGGATTGGCAGACCTGATCGCCTCGCTTGACCTGAGCCGCTTCGAATTGTTGATGGCGCTGCTGGTCTTCTACATCATCCTCGGCATGTTCCTTGACGGTATTTCGTCTGTGGTTCTGACAATGGCCGTCGTCGAACCTATGATCCGGGAAGCTGGCATCGACATCATCTGGTTCGGCATTTTCATTGTCGTGGTTGTGGAAATGGCACAGATCACCCCACCCATCGGGTTCAACCTGTTCGTGCTTCAGGGCATGACGACCCACGAGATGAACTTTATCGCCAAGGCGGCGATCCCGATGTTCCTGATCATGGTGGTTATGGTCTTTGTCCTGATCGCCTTTCCCGAACTGGCGACATGGCTGCCTGATAACATCCGACAACGATAGTGCGCCTGCTCGCTTTCGCCGCAAGGCACGGACGCTGGAGCCTTGTCGCCGGACTGGCGGCGGGGCTTGCCCTGCCGGGGGTCGCACAGGCGATGAGGCCCTTTTTGCCGGAATTGGTAAGTGCCTTGCTTTTCGTGGCAGCCTTGCGCATCGGGCCACGTGCGACGCTGGGAAGCTTGAAAGCGATTGGCCATACGTTGCGGACGGTGATCGGTTACCAGTTGATTGCGCCGCTTCTGGCCTTGAGTGTCTTGTCCGTGATGGGGATGGCGTCAACCCCTTGGGGCATGGCTCTTGTTCTGGTCTTGGCGGCACCGTCCGTTACAGGAAGCGCAAACTTTACCATCCTCATGGGGCAGGACCCTTCGGTGGCCATGCGGATCATGCTGGTCGGGACAGCGCTGTTTCCGCTCACCGCGTTGGCGGTTCTGACGCTTTCTCCGATTGTGGAGTCTCCTGTGCAGGCTTTGCTGGGCACGGCCAGATTGATCGGTGTGGTGTTTGGTGCGGTTGGAACGGCCTTTGCCGTACGGTGGTTTCTCTGGCGCGATATGGGTGACACAGGCCGGAACGCGCTTGACGGGGGGTCGGCTATTTTGCTGGCTGTGGTAGTTGTTGGCCTGATGAGCGCCGCCGGGCCTGCCTTGCTGTCGTCACCGCTGCAATTCGCGTCTTGGCTGGCATTCGCTTTTGCCGTCAATTTCGGACTTCAGCTTCTTGCGCATCGGTTTGTTCCCGTCGAGGACGAAACGCGCGATCGCACAGGAACAAGCATCATCGCCGGAAACCGCAATATCGCGTTGTTTCTCGTAGCACTGCCGCCCGAGGTGATGGACCGGGTGCTGCTGTTCATCGGCTGTTACCAATTCCCGATGTACCTGACGCCCATTTTGCTTGGCAAAGCACTTCGCCCCCGCGACCCTGCGGGTGCGGAAAACCTAAACCGTTGAAGGAAACCACATGACACGGATGAACGGAGCGCAGGTCATTCTGAGGATGCTGGAGCTGCACGAGGTTGGTTGTGTGTTCGGATTGCCGGGCGAGACGACCATCGGCTGGTACAAGGAGTGGCAGAACTCGTCTTCCATCAAATTCGTCCTTACGCGCGATGAACGCACCGCCTCCTTCGCTGCTGAGGCCTATGCCAAGGTCACAGGTCGCCCAGCCGTACTCGAAGCGCCCAGCCCCGGTGTCACCCATTGCGCTCCCGGTATTGCCGAGGCATATTTGTCGTCGGTTCCGGTGATCTTTTTCAGCTCGGACATTCCGGTGAATCAGGACAAGAAGCACGGCCTGACAGGACTCGACCAAACGGCTCTGTATTCAAGCATCTGCAAGGAATCCTTCTACCTCACACGTGTGGAAGATATCCCCTTCCTGCTGCGTCGCGCGTTCCGGGTGGCAACATCGGGACGCCCTGCCCCGGTACACGTTCGGGTGCCGATCAATGTCTTCCACGAAGAGGTCGAAATCACCGATATCTATGCCGAGCCTGAGTATCGGCACTACCCGGCGCACCGGCCTGTTGCGGATCATGGAAAAATCAGACAGGCAATTGCCTTGCTCCTTGCCGCCGAAAAGCCGTTGATCGTGTGTGGTCAAGGGGCGCTGATTTCCGGGGCTGGTGCTGCGGTGCTCGAACTGGCCGAGCTGTTGCAAATCCCCGTCGCCACCACCACACCCGGCAAAGGCACGATCCCCGAAACCCACCCTCTATCATTGCGCGTGATCGGTGCGCGGGGCGGCATGGGCTATGCCAACGACTATGCCGGGGCTGCCGATACCATCTTTCTGATCGGGTCAAACACGGATTCCAGTTCGACCAACCACTGGAAGCTTTACGGCGCACCGCAAAGCAAGACGTTCATCCAACTCGATATTGCCGAAGCGCATGTGGGCAATAACTTCCCGCTTGCAGTCGGGCTTGTTGGCGATGCGCGGGCAACGCTGGAATACATGCTTGAGCTGCTCCGCCAAGAAAACGCTGTTCTTGATCGCCCAATTGTAGATCTGACGGAACTCAAGCAATCAGCGCTGGATGCGGTGTTCAACGCAAATATTCCCATGCCAAAAGGCACATTGTCGCCGGTCCGATTGGCACAGACACTAGATAAGCTTTTACCTGATGATGGGATCATCACCGCCGAGCCGGGGGTTGCTGCGATCTATCCATCGGCCCTGATGTCGGTGCGCAAAGCCGGGCGACGCTATCTGACGAATTATTCGATGGGTGCGCTTGGCTATTCCGTGCCTGCAGCCATCGGCGCGGCGTATGCCAGCGACGGCCCAGTGATTTGCCTTACGGGTGATGGGTCCTTGGCCTTTGTTCTGGGCGACTTCGAAACCATTCGGCGCAGCGGCAAGAACATCACCGTGATCCTGATGCGCAATGACAGCTATGGATGGATCCGGGGCGAAGCCATCCTGCTGGATGACGTCGATGCGCCGTGGACCACCGATTTCGGCGCTGTCGACTATGTTAAGGTCGCCGAGGGTTTTGGCTTTTCTGCGGCTCGCGTCACATCAGAGGACCAGATTGAACCGGTCCTTGCGGCCGCTCTTGCAAATCCCGGCGCAAATTTTATCGAAATGATGGTGCCAACACAGGATCAGATTGTGCCGTTTGTCCCGAATTGGGTGGATGCTGCACGCAGCAAAGGGCTGTCATATTTCCGCTAAGCACTGCGCCGGATTTTCGAGGACAAGCAACCTGACCGCTGCCAACACAGCCACTCTGACCTTTTGAAGCCTGCGCGCTCTTTAGGCCAGTTACCATTCGACCGCGACTGAACCCGCTGCGGACACCGCAAACCGATTTTCAGCGTTTCCCTGAAACTTACAGTGTCTTCTGCGCAAACACCTGAGCTTTCTTGTGGATCACGCAGCGGTCGCGGCTTAGTCCTGTCGGCTTCAAACAGAACGCTTGGACATTGCCATCTCGGACAGGATGCAGATGGCAGCAAGGCCAAGTGTCACCCAGATGGCGACATCGCCCGCCATTTCGATCGGGCTCGGGGTGATCAGTGTCGCGAGCAGGATGTACACGCCAACCGTCAGCATCCCCATGCCGAGGATCCCTGAAAGCACTGCCGACGTGATGAGCAGAAGGATCAGGTTACCGCCCGCGAGTTCAATCAGTGAAAGCGTCAGCGCGAAACCGAGGAATTTGATTTTCAAGACCCCGATGATCAGACCGGCCGATGATCAGACCGGCCGCTGCTCCGATCGATACGATATCGACCACAATACGACCTGCTGAGCAAAGGCAGTCCCAAAGTGCGCGCAAGGTCAGGCCCTGTCCTTCGTAGCGGAAGACAAGCCCAAGCGGGATAAGTGAGAGGGTGGACCAGAACGCAGCCTCGCCCGGGCGCAGCCGCCAGCAGAACAGCGCAGCGATCAGGACTGCTCTGTTTCAACAAAGCCGGGCCACAGAACAGATCCTGTTACAAAGACTTCATCAAAGCTTTGAAAGACTGCCACAGCCTTCAGCGATTCATTCGGATGAATGACCATGGAGGCTGTCATGAAAATCAAATCACTCGTTTTGGGCCTGAGCCTAGCTGCAACCGCAGCATTCGGCGCGGCTGCGGAGAACTGGAAACTGGCCGTGACCGACGTCGAAGGGATGGAACGTCTTCAATTGGAATGGGGTCCGTTCAAGTCCGCGCTGGAAGAGGCAACCGGGGACACTTTCGAATTCTTCCCGGTGAACTCGCGCACCGCCGTTGCCGAAGCTCTGCGCGGCGAAACCGTGGACTTCGTTGTTTCCGGTCCTGCCGAATACGTCGTCATCAACAAACTTACGAATGCCACACCTCTGATCGGTCTTGGCCGTCCGGATTATCATTGCACCATCGTCGTGCGGGCGGACAGCGGCATCAACCTGCCAACCGACCTCAAGGGCAAGAAGGTGGCGTTTGGTGATATCGGATCGACCTCGAACATGCTGTGCCCGATGCAAGTGCTGGCGGATTACGGCGTCGACCCAGTGAACGACATCGAAAAGACCCACACATCGCGCAACATCGCCTTCGAGGCGCTCAAGAACGGCGACATTGACGCTCTTGGCATGAATGCAGGCACGTTCGTCGGCGTTCGCAACGGCCAGTCCGAACTGCCCTACGGTTTCTTCAAGATGATCGCACGCTCGGGCGACCTGCCCAACGACATGATCATGGTCGGTGCCCATGTGCCGCAAGACGTCGCGATGAAGGTGCGCGATGCCATCCTCGGCAGCAAGGCGCAGGTCATCGCGGGCATCACCGCACATGAAGAGAACGACAAGTATGTTGGCATGGACCTCGTCGCTATCGAAGATGGAGCCTATGACTACGTCCGCTCGATGTATGCCAACGCGGGCTATCCTCAGTTCGACAACTTCATCGGTGACTGATCTCGATCTGATAGACCCGGCCGCACGTCAAGCGCGACCGGTGGCAACCGGGGCGCACAGCGCCCTGGTTTCGCCTGTCGATATCGAGGCGCGGGAAGTCGCAAAGACTTTTGGCGATACCGCGATCTTTGATGGTGTGAGCTTCCGTCTGGCGCGTGGTGAAGCGGTCGCTTTGGTCGGTGCCAACGGAGCCGGAAAATCGACGCTGTTGCGTTGTCTGATGGGATTGATCCCTGTGAGCGCGGGCAGCGTTCACCTGCTGGGGGAGGAAACCTCTGCCGCGCAAGGCACCGCGCTGCGGAGCTTGCGTGCGCAGGTCGGTCTGGTCTCACAGAAACACAACCTTGTCCCACGCCTGTCGGTGTTGTCCAACGTGGTACACGGCTTTCTGGGCAAGTCGCCCGGTCTGCGGCACTGGTCCCATATGCTGGCCCCCGATGCATCGCGCAGCGCCGCAATGCACGCGCTTGAAAAGGTCGGGCTTGCAGATTTCGCAACACGGCGCGCGGACCGCCTCTCGGGCGGGCAGTCGCAACGGGTGGCCATCGCCCGCGCTATCGTCAGTAGACCCAAGGTTCTCTTTGCCGATGAACCCTGCGCCTCGCTTGACCCATCCGCAGGTGAAGACGTGATGGAACTGTTCTTCCGACTTGTGAAGGACGAAGGCGTCACGGTCGTCTTCACCTCGCACAACATCGAACACGCCCTACGCTTCGGCGATCGCATTCTGGGCCTGTCGAATGGAAAACTGCAACTGGATGCCACTGCCGCGTCCCTGTCTCCTTCAGACCTGCGAGGGCTTTATGACTGACCTCTCCCCCGCCCGACTGGAACGGCCCTCTGCGGTGTCATTCCTTGGCTATACGCTGGGACTGGTCATCGTGTTCTGGTGCCTTGCAGGCGCTGGGTTTTCGATCGACAAGGTGATGTCTTCCCCACCCCGCTTTGCCGATTTCGCATCGCGGGCGTTCCCGCCGAACATGGACCCGCAAGTGCTGGCCCGTCTGGGCTGGAAGATGGTCGAAACCTTGCAAATCGCCGTGGCAGGCGCGGTGATCGGCGTGATCCTGTCGGTGCCGATTGCACTTGTTGCGGCGCGCGGGTTGATTGCCGGACCCGCCGTGAACCAAATCGTTCGGACCCTCCTTGGCTTCATCCGCGCGGTGCCCGAAATCGCTTGGGCGCTTGTCTTTGTCGTCGCCGTGGGGCTTGGACCGTTTGCCGGGATGCTGGCCATCGTGGTCGATACCATCGGCTTCTGCGGACGTTTCTTCGCGGATGACATGGAAGGAACGGATAAAGGCCCAGCCGAAAGCCTGACCGCCACGGGCGCGCGCAAGATCGACGTTGTGGCCTGCGCCACCATCCCCGCTGCCATGCCCGCATTCATCTCGACAGGGCTGTTCGCGTTGGAGAAAGCGGTGCGGTCCTCGACCATTCTGGGCCTTGTCGGCGCAGGTGGGATCGGGATCGAACTCAAGGTCGGTTTCGACCTTTTCGATTATCCAACCGCGATGACGGTGATCCTGATGATCGCAGTTGTGGTCATCGCAATCGAACAACTCTCGGGCTGGGCCCGGATACGCATTATCGGAGACCAACAGTGAAGACTGACACAGCGGATCAGCACTGGAACGACCAGTGGGCCGGGATTGAGGCGGGCAGCAAATGGCTGTCTCCAGAAGAGGATGTCAAACGCTGGGCCAGCACCCTTGCCCCCGGCGCGCGCGTCCTAGACCTGGGCGCAGGCGTGGGGCGCCATGCGCTGTGGTTGGCCGCGCAGGGGTTCGACGTAGTCGCATTGGATGCGGCCCCCGAAGGCCTGGCCGAGATCGACAAGGCGGGAGGTATGACAACGGTTGAAGCGCGCATGCACGCCCTGCCCTTCGAGGATCATGACTTCGACAATGTGCTCAGCTGGAACGTGATCTACCACAGCGACGAAGACATCCTGCTGCGCACCATCGAAGAGATCCGCCGCGTTTTGAAACCCGATGGCAGCTTTCTTGGCACCATGCTGTCCAAACGCCGTTTGCCGTTTGAACAAGCGAAATATCCCGGACGGGAAATCAGCCGCAATGCCTGGGTCTTTGATGCGCCGGGCACGGACAAAATTCATCCGCACTATTTTTGTACTGCGGCGGAACTTCTGGCCTTGTTTTCCGGGTTCGAATGCCGCTGGCTCGAGGACCGGGAACATGAGAACCCTGGATCGTGGCATTGGCATTTGGTGATGGAGCGGTTGTGATGCAGACTTTTACCGGCGCGTGCGTTTATTTGCCGGACGGAATGCACGAGACCAACGTCACTGTTGAAACCGGGATGATTGTCGAGATCGGTGGACCTGTGCAAGGCGAGGTGATCGACGGTCGTGGCTTGATTCTTGCCCCAGCGCTGATCGACGTGCATGGCGACGCTTTCGAGCGGCAGCTGATGCCACGCCCCGGCGTGTTTTTTCCGACCGAGGCGGCGGTGCTCGACACCGACCGCCAGCTTGCCGCAAACGGGATTGCCACAGCCTATCACGCGATCACGCTTGGTTGGGAACCGGGGCTGCGTGACGTGGACCGCGGTCGCACCCTGATGCAGGCCATTCGGGATCTTGCTCCACGCTTGTTGGTCGAAAACCGCGTACAGCTTCGTTGGGAAACCTTTGCTTTCGAAGCTTTGGACACGATTGCCTGGGCGCTGGACGGCCCGCTTTTGCCGTCGTTGGCATTCAACGATCACACCTCTATGACGATGCGCGCCTATGATGTCCCCATTCAGGATCGCGCGTTCGAATTCAGTCCTGACTTCACTGTGGCCGAACTGGATGACGACCGTATGCGCAAGCGCACGGCGTCCAAGGCGCATCGCTCGGGGATCAGCGAAGAGGATTACATCACGCTCCTCGGAGAGGTTTGGAACCGGCGCACCGACGTGCCCGGTGTCATAGAAAAGGTTGCAAAGATTGCCCGCGACAAAGGTGCGCCAATGCTCAGCCATGACGACACCCGTGCCGAAACCCGCGCATGGTTTCGTGACCGAGGCGCGCATGTGGCCGAGTTCCCGATGGTGATGGAGGCCGCAGAGGCGGCACGGTCCAACGGCGACACGATAATCTTTGGTGCTCCGAACGCGGCGCGGGGTGGTAGCCATATCGGATCGCTCGCCGCAGGCGACATGGTCGAGGCCGGGCTGTGCGATGCGCTGGCCTCGGACTATTTTTACCCAGCCATGTTGGCCGCAGTGGCACGGCTCGACGCGGATCGGCGCGCGGATCGACTGCAGCTTTGGTCGCTTGTCTCTGCCGGGCCAGCCCACGCTATGAATTTGGCCGATCGTGGCGACATCGCAGTGGGTAAACGTGCCGATCTGGTTCTTGTTGATTGGCCAGACGGACACCCGCCCGCGATCTGTGGAACATGGGTGGCCGGCAGACCCGCCTATCGTGGCCACCCGGCAGGTTGACCAGCACATGACACCAACCGCCCGCGACGAACGATACGGGCACGATTAACGGGTGTCCTGTCATGGCGCTGTGCCTTTGCAATGCGACGACATCACGGACGATACATCTTGCTCCAAGGAGACATATGCATGACCGCTCTCAAGATTGGCGCCTGCCTCAAGGCAGCAGAAATCGCGGATCACCGCGACTGGCTGTTCGACACAGCCCGCGACATCGAAATTCAGGATTTCATGTCCTATGCCGCGCTAACCACCGAGTTCGAAGCCCGCATCTCGGCGGTCAAGTCGGCGCTCGATGGGCATACGGGGCGCATTGGTATCCACGGACCGTTCGAAGGTCTGGATATCGACAACAAGGACGCCGAACTACAGCCGCTGATCACCGCGCGTCTGCTCAAAGCGCTTGAGGCAGCCGACCGTATCGGCGCGCGCCAGATGGTGCTGCATTCGCCCTACTCGCTTTGGTTTCAGAACAATGTGTTCAGCTGGAAAGGTTATGCCGAAACCAAGCTGGACCGCATCCACGATACGTTGGGTCCGGTTGTGAAAGCTGCAAAAGAGTCTGGTCAGACCTTGGTCATCGAGAATATCCAGGATGTGCGCCCCGAAACCCGCCGCGCGATGGTGGACAGCTTTGGATCACACGCCATTGCTCTGTCCATCGACACCGGTCACGCACAGCTTGCACGCCGCATGTCCGGCGCACCGCCGGTTGAGGATTTCGTACGCGATGCGGGTGATCAATTGGCCCATGTCCACCTTCAGGATGTAGATGGCCACGCAGATCGGTACTGGGCACCGGGCGAAGGTGAGATCGAATGGACCGCTGTGTTTCGGGCGCTGGCGGACTGCGAAAGCGCTCCTCATCTTGTTTTAGAGCTCAGAAATAAAAACCATATTCCAGCAGGTTACCATCATCTGCGCGCGCTTGGTCTGGTCACTTGAATTGGTAGGCATGAATGTCAAACTTGCCGAATCGAAACCCGCTGAATAACGTCACGGTGTTGAGACAATCCAGACGCGGTAGCTTTTATGACCTATTACATCGCAGAACTTGACGAAACACAGCAAGTGATCGCGGTTTGGATAAAACAGAAATCGGCCAGGGCCCCACGGGTCTTCGACCCCCGAAAACACATTTTCGATGACACGAACTCTGCCGAGTATTTCGGCGCGCCGAAGGAAAGTATCCAGAACTGGATTGCCCGCGCAGAAACTCATTCGAAAGCTGGCGTTTCAAGGTAAACAGACGCTTACTTGGAACCGAACTTGATACGTTGGTGTGTTGCGTCCAGTAACCAATTTGGTGCGCGCGCGTGGGTGTTGGCCTGTAATGGCCCAACCTTAACCACGTCAGACAATATGGGCGGCCCCGGCAATCAAGAAGGGCACAGGCAGGCACAGCAGCAACCGACGCAGCGCAAGCTGCCGCCCCATGAGCGGCAATTCATACGCCAGAAAACGGGATGCCGAAAAAAGTGACCAAGAGGTGACATAGGTCACAACAAGGCTGGATGTGGCTCCGGCCTTGAGTGCTGCAGCGCCGACCGCAAAGCTGACGAATGCGCCGCCCGGTGTGATCGGCCCCAAGGCAATGGCCAAAAGGACACCTGACACTCCTGCCCCCTCGCCGAACAGGGCGCGCACCTGCTCGGGCGGCAGAAGTTCAGCAAAAAAACCCGCACCCAGAAGAGCGACGACGATCCGGGGTGCGGTGAACTGCGCCATACGCCAGGCATTCGCCATACCTGCCGCTCGCCATTCGGCGTTGGGAAGTTTCCAATAGAGCCACAGCGCGACGGTTCCCAGCAGAACCGTACCGATCAGGATGTTCAAGCGTCCCGTCCTCCAAAGACCGCGCGGGCGGCCAGACCGATCAGGATCGGGAATGGCAAGCACAGCAGCACACGCCACCACACAAGATCGACCGGCAGGAACGAAAACTCCCAAATCAGGGTGCGGTTGAGGCTCAGCAGCGCCCAGCTTGAGACAAAAGCCATGATGGCGCCAACATCCGCACCCACAAGCCCGAAGCTTGCCGCCAGCGGAAAGGTCATTGCAGGGCCACCGGGTATGGCCGCCCCGGCAAACGCCGCCAGAAGCAACCCTCGCATTCCGCTTTCCCGCCCAATCCAGATCGCCACCTTATCGCGTGGCAGAAGAAGCGGCAGTGTGGCCGCGATGAACATGCCCGCCGCGATCTTGGGGGCCAGCACCGCCATGAACATCATTTCGTCTTGCGCGATCTCAAGCGCCCGATCCCATCCCTTGAGCACCACCACCAGAACACCAGCGGCCAAGGCAGACAGCGCCAAAATGTAAAAACCAGTGTCGAAAACGGCGCGCGCCGGTTGTTCGGGCGGGGCCTCAGTCTCGATATTTTTCAATGAAGGCATCAATGTCCAACGCCCGAATGTCCGGCAATGCCGCGCGGTATGTGTCTCGTGACCAATCCCAGACGGCTATGTCCTGAAGTGCCTCGGCCTGGGGTTCGGTGAAGCGGCGTTTGATCACCCGAGCGGGCACGCCTCCGACTACGGTATAGGGTGCGACATCCTTTGTCACCACTGCCCCTGCCCCGATTACAGCGCCTGTGCCGATGGTCACGCCTGCGGTGATCGTCACACCGTGCCCGATCCAGACATCGTGCCCGATGGTGACCCAATCCGCCTTGCGCCATTCGAAGAAGTCGTGGTCGTCCTCGCCCAAGCCATACGCCTCAGCCCGGTAAACGCTGTGGTGCTGCACCGCACGCCATGTCGGGTGGTTTCCAGGATTGATCCGGGTCGAGTTCGCGATGGAGCACATCTTGCCGATGCTGGCCCAAACCACGTGGCAATGTTGCGTGATGTAGGACCAGTCCCCCATCGACGCGGCACGCATAGACGTACCTTTGCCCACCTCCGTCCATGCGCCCAAGTCGCAATCGACGACGCTAGCCTCGGGGTGGATGTTGGGCGCTTCGGTCAGTTGTTTCTTTGATCCGGCTCCGCTCATGTCAAGGTCTCCGTTACAGCGTTCGCATCGTCCAAGCCGGTCACACGAACCTTCGGCAATGCGAACCTATTGAAAAATACGTGTTAATTGGCGCGACCAGTTTTGCAGGCGACAGATGATCCAAAGCACCCCTTGCACGATGCCCAATTGATCGAGGCACCCGTCAGCCATATCGGCCCATGCTTTGGGCTACTGCCCTACCGATGACCAGAACCCGCTTCGATGGTGTCACTTCGCCAAATCCGTCTTGCCGATCAGGCGTTGACGCACAATGCCCGACAACCAGTCGATCACATAGACCATGGCGATGATCAGAAAGATGATCGACCACGCCTCGCCCCATTTGTAAGCCGCAATACGGTCGGACAGCAGAAAGCCGATCCCGCCCGCACCGACGATCCCAAGAATGGTGCCGGAACGGACGTTGGATTCGAAGTTGTAGAGCAGGATCGACATGATCACCGGATTGACCTGCGGGGCAATGCCATAGCGGATCTGCTGGAGACGCGACCCACCCGAGGCCTTGACGCCTTCCACAGGTTTGTTCGACGTGTTCTCGATTGCCTCAGAGAACAGCTTTGCAAAAGTCCCGATCTCGCTCACCGCGATGGCGAGGATACCCGCCAGCGGTCCAAGGCCGAACGCGCGGATAAAGATCAATGCCAGGATGAGTGTCTCAAAGGCGCGGATCACATCATAGCCGCGGCGCGTCGACAGGCGCAGCCAATTCAATCGGTTGATGTTCTTGGCCCCAAGGAAAGATAGTGGGAACGCAAAGACCGCACCGAGGACCGTACCCAGAAACGCGATGGCCAACGTTTCCCCCAAGCCATTCAAGATTTCCGAAAACTCAGCCCAGGAGGTCCAGATGTAGGGTGGGAACATAAAGCTCGCGACAGTACCAAAGCGCCCCAGACCTTCCCAGATGCGGGCAGGCGAGATGTTGAAATCGTAAAGGCACCAGCAGAACAATCCTGTGAAGCAGACCCACAGCGCATAGCGGCGCACGCGCACCTGCAACGGGGCTTGGAAGGCCAGCGGAACACGGTCGCGCGCTTTGGCGATCTGGTCTTGAGTGATGTTCATGGCCGGTTCTCCTCAAGATGAATGATCCGGTGGCGGAGTTTCTCGGAGCCGTAGTCGATGATCATCACGGTTACGAAGATGATCACGAAAAGCGCCGACAGATCGGTGTATTCCTGAAAGCTCATTGCGGTGCGGAATTCCTGTCCCAGCCCACCTGCACCGACGTAGCCAATGATTGACGAGGCGCGCACGTTGATCTCGAAGCGGAGCAGCGTGTAGCTGATGATGTTTGGCAGAACCTGAGGGACAGCACCGTAGCGGATTTGATCGAACCATGTCCCGCCCGCAGCTTTCACACCCTCCAATGGGCGCATGTCAATGTTCTCGTTGACCTCGGAATAAAGCTTGCCCAACGCGCCCGCAGCATGGAGCCCGATGGCCAAAACCCCGGCCATCGGACCGACGGAAAAGCAGAAGACAAAGATCAAAGCCCAAACCAGTTCCGGCACGGTGCGGGCGATCTCAAGATAACGGCGGGTGATCCATAGAACCCATGCGTTGGGCGACAGGTTCCGTGATGCGGGGAATGACAGCAAAAAGCCACCGATCACGCCGAATACGGTGGCCATGAACGCGATGAGGATGGTTTCGAACAACAGCTCCATCCAGATCTTCCAGCGCCAAAACCAATTGGCGAAATCAGCGCCAAGTGTGTCCCAGCGCAAAGTCGGGATTGTTTTTTCAATGTATTCGCCAAGACGTGGGATGCCTGCCGGGATGATCCAACGCCATTCTCGCGACCCGTCCGGCATCGTCACCTGGGTGACCTTGAAAAAGTCCCCGATCCAAGAGGTGAACGCGAAGGCCAGAATGAACAAAACCGTCCCGATGGCCCAGGCCAACCGTGACCGTCTGCGTTGTTCGGCAAAGTCCGCCTCGAACTTTGAAAGCGCAGAAACGCTGTCATCCGGCGAGATATCGTTGAAATCAGCTGTTGCGGTCATGGTAATCCTCGCAGACGCAGCCGGCTGGACGCAGCGCTGCATATGTCATGATCGCACCCGTGGCAGCACGAAAGCGCCACGGGTGCTGGGCGGAGTGTCCCCCGCCCTGTCATGTCAAATACTCAGGAGCCAGAACGGCGCTGTTCCTTGATCCACGCGCGCATGTCGACGATCCAGTTGTAACGCTCAGCATTGACCCGCACAAAGCCTGTGTCGGGGTTCGGATCTTCGACTGTCCAGGACGAGTACAGCTTGTAGCCCTCAGGATCGGCGGTCGGGAACTCTTCGATGGCTGCTGTCACATCTTCGATCAGAGCTTCGGGCAGATTCTTGCGGAAGGTCCAAGGGCCAGACGTGATCTCGGGGCTTTCCCAGATGGTGCAGACTTGACCGGGTTCGATCATGCCCTTTTCTTCCATACGCTGGAAAATGCCATCTACTGCGTTGTTCTGATAGGTTGCCGCCGTGTCGAACGTGCCGTTCACAACGCCCGTCACGCCTGCTTCGTGGCTGCCGGAAAAAGTCACCGTGCCGAAATAATCTTCGGGCTTGAAGCCTTCGCGCGTGACCATGTTGAAGTAGGGCACAGCATAGCCAGAGGTGCTGTCAGGGTCGGCAAATGCGTGGACCTTGCCCTTGGCGTCTTCGAGGTTTTTGATGCCGCTGTCGCAACGGGAAACGACGATCGAATAATACCCCGTGGTGCCGTCCATTTTCTGCGTTGTCAGCGTGGGAACAACGCCACCGTCGGTTGCCGTAAACGCAGCAGCATAGGCCGAAGACCCAAGGCGTGCGATTTCAATCTGGTTCGCCGACAGCGCTTGGATCACGCCGTCATAGTTGCCGGCTGTGAAGATTTCGACTTCAACACCAAGGGTTTCCTCAAGGTATCCGCGCAGCGGCTCATTGCGCATCAGGCGGTCTTTTTCATTCTCGCTCGACAGAATGCCGAACTTGAGAACTTGATAATCATCTTTCCAGCCTTCGGCTGCTGCGGCTGTAGCCGTGATGGCGACCAGTGCTGTGGTTGTGAGCAATTTCATGGGTCATCTTCCCTTGGTTTGAGTATGGCAGTTGGGTCAGGCAGGCACCGCGATCCGTTGGGTCGAGGTCACGGCTTCGTTGAAGTCACGCAGGCCTTCAGTTCCGTAGATGTCGCGAACCACATCATCTGTCAGCTGCGCGGCGGTTCCGTCAAAGAACACACGGCCCGCGCGCATTGCGATGATGCGGTCACAATAGGCCCGTGCGGTATCCAGCGTGTGCAGGTTGACCAGAACGGTCAGCCCATCTTCGGTGTTGATCTGTTTGAGACCATCCATCACTAGCGTTGCATTCGCCGGATCGAGCGAGGCGATGGGTTCATCCGCCAGCATAATTTTAGGCTGCTGCACCAATGCCTTGGCAATGGCGACGCGTTGTTGCTGACCACCAGACAGCGTACCCGCGCGTTGCAGAGCTTGTGGGACAAGGTCCAGACGGTCCAACGCCTGCAACGCCATTGTGCGTTCCGCATCGGTAAACCGCATTGCCATTGAACTGAGGAAACCATGTTCGGCGAGCCGACCGATCAAAACGTTGGTCAATACGTCCAGACGGTCCACAAGATTGAACTGTTGAAAGATCATCGCACAGTCGCGCCGCCATGCGCGCAGGGACTTCCCCTTGAGCGTGGTGATTTCAGACCCATCAAACGAGATTGAGCCTTCGGATGGATCAATCAACCGATTGATCAGCCTCAACATCGTCGACTTGCCAGCGCCAGAGCGACCAATCACTCCGACAAACTGGCCCGGAGCGATATCGAGTGTGACCTGGTCAACGGCGCGAGTATCGCCAAAAACACGGGACACGTTGGAGAGTGACAAGGTGGCAGCCATGACGATTCATCCGAATGAATTTCCTTGGTCTGACCCTATGCTTGGAACGTAACAGTTACTGCACTGCCCAATGACAATTCATTGAACTTTGCACCCCGGATCTAAGCGAATGCCATTGAGCGAGACGGCAACATATCCACAGTTCCGTTACTGTGAACGATCTCTCCTGCGCACAAGGTCAGAACCACGCGTCCCAGAGCGTCGGCCAAGAAAAGATCGGCCCGTTGACCAACTGTCAACGCGCCCCGGTCAGACAGTCCCAAAGCCTGTGCCGGGTTGGCAGATGCCAATCGCACCGCACCGGCAAGCCCATCCGGATCGTTCGGCGCCAAAGCCTTAACAGCGGCAAGAATGGCACCGGGATGATAGTCTGACGCCAGAATGTGCAGCAGCCCCGCCGAATGAAGATCGCGCGCGGAAAGGTTGCCGGAATAGCTTTGCCCGCGCATGGCATTCGGCGCGCCCATCGCGGTCATCAGACCTTTTGCAACCGCAGCCTGGGCAGCTTCGATCGTCACAGGGAACTCCGCGATTTTTGCCCCCATGTCCGCCATCAAATGCGCCTTCGAAACGGTGTCATCGTCATGACTGGCAAGGCACACGCCATGCGCGGCACACATTTGCGACACAGAACGGATATTCGCCATTAGGATTTCTTGCGGTCGAGATCGAACAGCAATGGCATTGGCCACCATCTGGCGCGCTTCGGTTTCTGAAATTCCGTGATGCGCCGCTTTGTTTTTGACGTGCACCTCAAGGTTGCGGTACTGGCCTTGCCCTGGCGTGTGGTCCATGAGCGAGACAAGATCGACTTGACCATCAGCAAGCAATTGGCCCAGAACACCCACCGCGTTGTCAAAGGTGATGTCAAACCGGGCATGAATACGGTGGTCGACGCGGCAAGTGGTGCGCATCGCATGAATCTGTCTGATGACCTGGCTGGTATGCGCATAGGATCGTCGTTCGCCATCACGCGCACCGCGCGAGAATGACACTGCAGCATAGGCCGTCGTAACACCGGCGGCCGCCAGCCGCGCGTCCAGAGACGCCAATGCAACCTCCATCGGGAAATCGACCCGCGCGCGCGGTTCAAGCTCCAGCTCGATCATGTCGCCATGCATGTCGATAAAACCGGGATAGACGGTCAGGTCTGGCCCAGTAATACCGCCCACTACAGGTCGGTCCACGATTTCAGCAATTTTGCCTTCCACAACCCGCAGTGACGCACAGGGCAAAACACGGTCGGGAAGGATCAGCGTAACGTCAGATATCCACATCCATCCGGTCCTCGCTTTGGGTGATCTCGGGTGTCAGATCGACAACACGGTCGATCAGTATTTCAACGTCTCCGGGGTGGTGAAACACCCCAATCAACGCGGTTCCCGCGGCCTTCAATTCGGCCAAGCGAGACACCAGCGCCTTACGCGCATTCGCATCGAGCGATGCCGTCGGTTCATCCAGCAGCAGCAATTTCTGCGGCAGGATCAAAGCCCGCGCAAGGTTGACCTTTTGCTGTTCACCGCCCGAAAAGGTGGTGGGATAGGCCTTCCACAAGTCCTGCTTGACCCCAAAGGTCGACAGCGCCGCGCGTGCGCGGGCCAAGGCCTCGTCGGCAGGTACGCCGTGCAGGCGCAAAGGTTCTGCGACAATGGCCTCGGCACTGACACGCGGACGGGCTTGCAGAAATTGGGTGACAAACCCTATCTCGGTCCGGCGCAAATGAGCGATGTCGATATCTGCCGCACGCGCAAGGTCGATGGGGCCATGTACCGAATGAAACCGAATGACCCCCGCACGCGGCAGATAGGAGCGATACAGCGTCCGCAGAAGGGTCGACTTACCTGCCCCGTTCGCACCTTTCAGCAGAACGAACTCGCCAGCCGCTACCTTGAACGAGATATTGTCGAACGCCTCGATCTGATTGCCAAGGTGATGCAGGGTGAAGCCTTTGCTCAGGCCTTCGATGTCCAGAACCGGGGTCATAGCTTTGCGTGCACCAATTGTTGTGTATAGGCGTGTTGCGGGTCCTGAAATATCTGATCGGCAAGGCCTGCCTCGACCACCGCACCACCCCGCATGACCATGACGCGATCCGCCAGAGTCTTGATCACACCCAGATCGTGACTGACGATCACCATTGTGATCCGCCGCTCTTGTTGCAGCCGCTTCAGTGTGTCCAAAACCAACGCCTGCACACTGACATCAAGGCCAGTGGTCGGTTCGTCCAGCAACAGCAGTGCAGGTTCCAGTGCTATGGCTTTGGCCAACTGAACCCGCTGCTGCATCCCGCCGGACAGTTCGATGGGCGGCGCATCCAGCCGGTCGAGCGGAAACTCCGACGCTTCAAGCGCCGCTGTGGCCTTGGCGCGCAGTACGGCAAAGCTGCGTTCGCCCGCCACCAACAGCCTTTCAGCCACGTTGCCCGAAGACGAATGTTTCATCAGCAAGCCCAGATGCGGGTTCTGGTAGACGATGCCGATCCGGGTCGCACACAGCATCCGCCGGGCAAACCGATCGAGGTCAAAGAGATTGCCCGAAACATCCGGCAGGTCGAGCGTATAACTTCCCGTGTTGGGCGTTTCCTCAAGGTTCATCATGCGCAATAGCGTGGACTTACCAGACCCACTTTCACCAACGATCCCCAACACTTCACCTGGATAGGCCAAGGCCGAGACATCGCGTAGCGCCTTTACCGACCCGTAGGATTTGGAGACATTTCGCACCTGCAAAAGCGGGTGCGTGGTGACGATGCGTGGCGCGTCGAGTGTGAGAGTCATGACGACATCTTTCCGTTCTTGTACCACGTCTCGCCCAGCGCAACGTCTTCGCCATCGCGGCGGCGGATTGACTTCACACCCCATTCGCTGTCCGAAACCTCAAAGGTCGAGGTTCCGTTGTCCTGCGGGATTTCATTCATGAAAAATCCGCGCGTGCCGGACCTATGACAGGTCAATTCTGCGTGCTCCTCGACCCTGTAAGGCACGTCAGAGAAAACAAGTGGTTCGACCCGGGTGAAAGGCGGCACCGCAAAGATGCGCTTTTCGCGACCGGCCGACAGGATGGTAAGGTGTTTTGCCATGTGCAATTTCGGGACGTCCCATCGCGGAATCGGTGACGGCGTCATGACGTGACGCCCGTGAACGAGGCTCGGATAGCTTGCCCCCTGCATAACCCGACCCGATCGCACGATCTGTTCGTAAAGCTGCAACCACATGCGTCCGTAATCCGCATCCGCGTGCATCTGACGGGCAATGGACATGTTTGGCTGCACCGGGCGCAGTGGTTCCGGGTTGGGCACTTGCAACACCAACACTTGGTCTTCGCGCAGAACTTCCTCGGGGATGCGGTGACGCGACTGGATCAGATCAGCGTCAAGCGTGTCCATCGTGGTCGGCGTGCCCGCGACCCGCGCGATAAAGCGCCGGATCGATGCTGCATTGACGCTATCGTCAGCCCCTTGGTCGATCACCTTGACCCGCATGGACGGATTCACCAGCGTCAGCGACACCTGAAGCCCGCCCGTGCCCCAGCCCCGCGCCATCGGTACTTCTCGGCTGGCATAGGGCATCTGGCAACCAGGTACGGCAATCGCCTTGATCATCTTGCGCCGGATCTCGCGCTTGGCAGACCCATCAAGAAAGCCGTACGACATCGGCTCCCAAGGTTTGGTCAGAGTTTTGAGTGTCATTCTGCAAGCTCCGGGCTTTTTTCCTTGGCGGCCTTCTTGGCCTTCGCGTCGCGCATGGCATCAAGACTGGACTGGAAGGTGACGTAATGCGGCAGTTTGAAGTGAATGCAGAAGCCAGAGCTTTCGACACCTTCAGTGTGGTAGAGGAAGAACTCCTCTTCCGTTGCCGACCCTTTGGGCGCACCTTTTGAGTTCAGGTCCAACGTGGCCGCCGCGATCACCTTGACCTCGTTCCAACCCAGCGTCGCCGAGAAACCAAGTTCAAGCTGTTCGCCTTTCTTGGAAACCACTTCGGCCTGACTTACCTTCACGCGCCCAGCGCTGAACTGCGTCCCTCGCGGATGGGTGACGACCACCTCTGCTTCGGCCAGGCGCAACTCGTTGACCGTCGGATGCGCCTGACCATAACCGCGCTGCGCGGCATAGCCCAAGGCCAGCACGCCGCCGGTTTCAGCCCGCGCAAGGCTTTGCAGCGTGTGGGCGCGTTTGGCCGGGAACAAGAGCGGCTCGCGGGTGACATCTGGAATGTCGTTGCCGGTCAAAGTGTCCGACACCGCCCCGCTCAGCAGACCGTTTTCAGCCTGCCATGCCGCGACTGAAGGTTGCTGTGCAGGCGACGGCTTGGCTGCCGCCTCTACCGGTTCTGGGCTGTTCGTCTGACCGTCCAGCACTTCGGTCGCTAGAATACGATGCGCATAGTCCAGCGTCGGGCCCAGCACCTGCCCACCGGGAATATCCTTGAACGCGGCTGAGATACGCCGATGCGTGAACAGCGCGCCCTGCGTGACAGGTTCAGCCACGGCGATGCGCGGCTGTGTTGTCCGCCATGCCCGCAGTAAAAGGACCGCCTCGTACAATTCGCCGCCAGTTTGCGCCAAGGCCAGCGCAGCGAGATCTTCATCGTAAAGCGACGCCTCTCCCATCACCCGGTCGATCAGATATGGCATGGCCGCGCGGATCTCGGCTACACGTTCCGGCGTGATCGTTCCCATCTCGGCCTTGAACAGGCGTTGGGACTGCTCGATGGCGCGTTCACCGCCACGTGTTGCCACATATGCCATCAGAGCACCTCCACAACCGTTGACCGAGGCACACCCAGAATGCGCGCTCCGTCGACCAGCAAAATCTCAAACCCCATCGGATAGCGCATGGCCCGCGCACGGCGGTGCCAGAAATCGGCGGGCAATCCGCCGATCAACAGCTCGACCCTGCCATCGACGCCGGGGCCGGTCATCCGCACCCGCGATCCGCCAGAGAGGTCCGCGCAAGCGATCAAGGTTGCACCATCGTCAGGATGCAGATCAGACCCGCATCGCAGCTGATCCAGCAAAGCCAAAGGTACATCTTCGACAAAGACATGATCCGCTGCATCAAGCGCCACCATCAAAGCACCTGCAGCCCGCGCGACGTTGGCCAATTCGGGGTTTGCGCAATGAACCGCACATTCCCGGTCGATCAACGCTTCGACGATCTGCGCCATACCCTCTTCAGGCAGGTCCCGGGTCATCCCCGGACGGGCAAGAGCCCACATGATGGCATCGAACGTGGCGTTGCTGCGTGTCTCGAAAGCCGACGGGACAGGAAAAACACTCATCAGAACGTCTCCATATCAACACGGGTCGCCTCGACCCGACGAAGGGTTAGAGTGTCGGCATCTGATTGCGCTTTGGCTTCGGCCTCGAGGAACGCGCGGCACGCATCTTGCGCATGCCCCAATGCCACCACCAGATCGACCACCGCCATTGCCATCGCCGCCGCAAGGTCGCGACCGCGCCGCATCGCGTAGCCTTCTTGCCCATCGGCAGAAATCCGCGCCTCGCTCATCAGCACTTCGCCAAGGTGAAAATGTGTCCCCTGCGCCGTGTCACGCATTGGCAGCATCACAAGCCCGGTGCGGTTCTCAACGACCGAGATGTCGGGCAAATCAGTGATCAATGGATCGGCAAAGGCCTTGAGCCGGGCGGTGTCCGCTCGTGCGAGAACGGAAAGTTGCGCTTCATGCGTCCACCCTTGCAGGCTTTGCGGCGGTCGGGTCATGTCTCTGGATCTCCGGTTGTGTCTATGCTGAATCGCACGCGCGCGGCAGACCAGATCACTTCACTGAAGGCCAAGGGTGTGCCATCCATCTCTGCATCCACTGCAGAGATGACGATCACCGGCATATCGGAATGCTGGCGCAATTGACGCGCTTCTTGGTCAGTTGCAGCGCGTGCGAACATCTGCGTGCTGGCGCGGACGTAATCCTGAATTCCGTAAGATGCATAGACCTGCGACACAGACCCAAGGGCTTCGCGCCGCTCTGCGTAAGACGAAAAGCGGCTAGCGTCATGATAGATAGTTCCGAACGAAATCGGCACATCGTCAGCCATCGTTAGACGCCGGGTCGCGACCACGTCTGCGCCGATGTCGATCTTGAGCTGCGAGGCGACATGTGCGGACGCCTCGAGCCTTTCGACACCCAGCATCGCACCGGACACATCAACGCCTTGGGACGCCATATTGCGCCGAAGGCGTGTGCGCTGACCAATCGTGTATTCCAACTTGGGCCGCGATTGCACGAAAGTGCCGCGCCCTTGCTCAATGCTCAGGTGACCGGTTTTGGCCAGTTCAGCGATGGCCCGGCGAATGCTGTGCCGTCCGGCTTGGTGGATCTGCACCAGTTCCGGCTCGGTCGGGAGTTTTGCCCCGGGCTCGAGGATGCCGTCCATGATTTCTTTTTCCAAAGTCGCGCGAATTTCGCGCCAGCGGTCTCGTTTCATACTGATATTCATCCGAATGAATTACGTTTAGGCACGGGTTGTGACAGCTGTGTGTCGCCCCTGACAAAGATTGATGACGTATTTATTGTAAACACATTCAGCGCAGGCGTGCGCGCTCTGCTGCCAGATTGCCGATCTGACAAATAACCTATGCTTGGCCTCAAGATTGGCCAATGACCTTCGGGCGGCGGCTTGAAGGACCACCAAAGTCTTGCCATCGCGGTGATTGTAGTGCGCCAAGTTTTTTGGTGACTTTCCCGCAACCACATCGCAGCTTGGAAGGATTGACGGGTAGCGATCAGTCCGTTTCAGTTAGCCGGCCGCCTGCCCTGAAGACTGGTCCCTGTCATCAGCTCTAAGAATGAGGCGGTCGCGCGGATTGCGTGCAATCGGACTGTTTTTGACAAGGGCGCATGCAAAATTTCCGAAACGAAGGCCCCTTCAGATACGCTTACCAGTGGCGTCAAAATTCATCTCATCTGCATCTGCCCAAGTTAATCCCACCTCGGTGCCTTCCTCAGGCAAGGGCAGGCTGGCATCCTGCCGCACGGTGATTTTCGACCCATCCGCGACCATCAAATGCACAAGTGTTTCCGCGCCAAGGGCTTCGCAATAGGTGACGCGCGCCTTCAACCTGTCAGCATCCGAGATCGTGATGTGCTCCGGGCGCACGCCGATCTTGGTCTCTGCAGAACGGCCTAACAGAGCACCGGTCATAAAATTCGTTGGCGGCGATCCGATAAAACCCGCCACGAATTCAGTTGCCGGATTGGCATACACCTCAAGCGGCTTGCCGATCTGATCCGCTATACCGCCATTCATCACGATCATCCGGTCGGCCATCGTCATCGCCTCGACCTGATCATGGGTCACGTAGAGCGCCGTCACCCCAAGTTCGCGTTGCAGGGCGCGAATTTCCAATCGCATCTGAACCCGCAGTTTCGCGTCGAGGTTGGACAGCGGTTCGTCGAACAGGAAAACCGCAGGTTTGCGTACGATGGCGCGGCCCATTGCAACACGTTGGCGTTGTCCACCAGACAACTCGCGCGGTTTGCGCTGAAGGTAGGGTTCAAGCTGCAAGAGTTTGGCCGCCTGAGCGACGCGTTCTTCGATTTCGGACCGGGGCACTTTGGCGATCTTTAGCCCGTAGGCCATGTTGTCAAACACCGACATATGCGGATAAAGCGCGTAGTTTTGAAACACCATCGCGATATCGCGCGCCATCGGTTCCTCTTCATTGACGCGCCGTCCACCGATTTGCACTTCGCCATCGGTGATGGTCTCAAGCCCGGCCACCATGCGCAGCAACGTGGACTTGCCACAGCCGGACGGCCCAACGATCACGATGAATTCGCCATCTTGCACGTCGATGGACACGCCATGAATGACGTCTGTTTTGCCAAAGGATTTCTTGACGTTGTTAAGGGTCAGCGTTGCCATTTTCTTATTTCTCGCTTTCCACAAGCCCACGGATGAACAGCTTTTGCATGCCGACAACCACGATCACCGGCGGCACCAT
This sequence comes from Marivita cryptomonadis, assembly GCF_002115725.1. Lineage (GTDB taxonomy): Bacteria > Pseudomonadota > Alphaproteobacteria > Rhodobacterales > Rhodobacteraceae > Marivita > Marivita cryptomonadis. Next base: position 225,750 of record NZ_JFKD01000004.1, on the reverse strand, counting down.
CGCAAGGATCGAGGTCGCCATGATGACGGGCCAGTCGGCAATGTCATCGCCTGAAGGGAACATCTGCTTGATGCCCATGACGATGGTGTTCATGTCCGGATCGGTGGTGATCAGAAGCGGCCAGAGGTACTGGTTCCAGCCATAGATAAACAGGATGACGAAGAGCGCCGCGATATTCGTGCGGCTCATTGGCAGTAGAATGTCAAAGAAGAACCGCATCGGCCCTGCCCCATCGACCCGCGCCGCTTCGGCAAGTTCGTCCGGCACTGTCATGAAAAACTGCCGGAACAGGAAGGTTGCCGTCGCTGACGCAATCAACGGCAGGATCAGACCCTGATAGCTGTTCAGCATCCCGAAGTTTGCGATCACTTCGTAGGTCGGCACGATGCGCACCTCCACTGGCAGCATCAGCGTCAGGAAGATCAGCCAGAAGAACAGCTTTTTGCCGGGAAACTTGAAGTAGACAATCGCGAAAGCCGACAGTAGCGAGATCGCGATTTTCCCAATCGCAATACCCAAAGCCATGAACAGCGAATTGCCCAGCATCAACGCCACCGGCGCATTCACCCCGGCGGTCAGGGCTTTGGAGTAATTCTCGAAGAACTGGTCGCCGGGCCACAGCGGCATTGGTGGCCGCACGATTTCTGGTTGGCTGACGGTCGATGCGACGAAGGCCAGCCAGATTGGGAAGAAGATGAAGGCTACACCGATGATCAGACCCAGATGGGTCAGCCACAACCCGGCGCCGCGCTTTTCGACCATTCCAGTATGTTCAGCCATCAGTAATGCACCCTGCGTTCGATAAACTTGAACTGCACCACGGTCAGGATCGACACGATGAACAAAAGGATCACGGACTGCGCTGCAGACGAACCTAGGTCCTGACCGACAAACCCGTCGGAATAGACCTTGTAGACCAAGATTGTCGTAGCCTGCTGAGGACCGCCTGAGGTGATTGTGTGGATCACGCCAAAGGTTTCGAAGAAGGCGTAGATGATATTCACCACCAACAAAAAGAACGTTGTCGGAGACAAAAGCGGCCAGACGATAGTGCGGAACCGTGTCCAGAAATGCGCGCCGTCAATTGCGGCAGCCTCGATCACCGATTTCGGGATCGCTTGCAGTCCTGCAAGGAAAAAGAGGAAGTTGTAGCTGATGCGTCCCCAAGCGCTTGCCACGACGACAAGCCCCATCGCTTCGCCTTCGTTCAGAACATGGTTCCAGTCATAGCCCAGAAGGCCCAGATACCACGTCACGACACCGACGCGGGTGTTGAACATGAACAGCCACAGCACCCCGGCCACCGCCGGTGCCACGGCATAGGGCCAGATCAACAACGTGCGATACGTGCCTGACCCCTTGATCAGACGGTCGGCGAGAATAGCCAGATACAGCGCGACACCCATCGACACGACCGTAACAAGGATCGAGAATACAGCCGTCGTCACAAATGACGCGCGGTAATAGCGGTCCGACAACAGGTATTCGAAATTGCCCAAGCCCACCCATTGCATGGACAGGCCGAACGGATCGGGGATGAACAACGACTGCCAGATCGCCTGCCCCGCCGGATAGAAAAAGAAAATGGCGGTGATCAGGATTTGCGGCAGGACCAGCAGCAGCGGCAGCCAGATGCCTTTGAACGTAACGCGCTTTTCCATAAGGCCAAAGACGGCTGCCCCGGTGGTCCGGGGCAGCCTCTCCTTTAAACGTTGTTAACGGGACGCCTGCTCGAAACGACGCAGCAAGGCATTGCCACGCTCAACCGCGCTATCGAGCGCCGTTTGCGCGTCCTTGTCACCAGCCCAGACGGCTTCCAGTTCTTCGTCGATAATGCCACGGATCTGGTCGAACGACCCAAGGCGCAGGCCTTTCGAATTCGCTGTCGGTTCCTTGGCGGTCATCTGGATCACCGCGATATCGGTGCCAGGGTTCGCGTCATAGAACCCTTGGCTACGGGTCAGGTCACCGGCTTCGGACGTGATCGGCAGGTAGCCGGTGTCCTGGTGCCACTTGGCTTGGATTTCCGGGCTGGACAGAAAGTTCAGGAACGCAGCAACGCCTTTGTATTCCTCATCGCTCTGGCCTTCCATTACCCACAGCGAAGCACCACCGATGATGGTATTCTGCGGCTCACTTGCGACCGCAGACCAATAGGGCAGCGGGCGCACTTCAAATTCGAATTGGGCTTCGGACTTGATGCCCGCATAGCCCGCTGACGATTCCGTAAAGAGCGCACATTCCCCGGCGCGGAAGTTTGCACCGCCTTCGTTGCGACGACCAGCATAGATGAACTTGCCATCCTGGGCCCATTCACCCATCGCGCCAATATGCGCGACCTGTGCGGCGCTGTTGAACGCAAGCTCGGTGTCGGTGCCGTCAAATCCGTTGGCCTGGGTGGCGAAGGGTACATCGTGGTAGGCCGACAGGTTTTCGAGATGAATCCAGCTTTGCCATGCGGTCGTCATAGGACAATCCACGCCTGCGTCCTTAAGCTGACCCAGCACTGTCCCAACCTGTTCCCATGTGGACAGATCGGTATCGGGATCAATGCCTGCCTCTTGCAGCTTGTTACGGTTCACCCAAAGAACAGGTGTGGACGAATTGAACGGCAAAGACAGCATGTCGCCTTCCGGCGAGGTGTAATAGCCCGAAACTGAGCTGATGTATTTCGATTGGTCAAACTCGGCGCCTGCATCGGCCATAACCTGGTAGACCGGCTTGACCGCACCTTTGGCGGCCATCATCGTCGCTGTGCCCACTTCGAACACCATCAGAATGTCCGGCTGCTCACCTGCGCGGAACGCGGCGATCCCGGCGTTGAGCGTTTCCGAGTAGTTCCCTTTATGCGTCGCAACCACAGTGTAGTCGGATTGCGCGTTATTGAATGTCTCGACCTGTTCGGCCACGAGTTCGCCAAGGCGACCGGTAAAGGCATGCCAGAACTCGACTTCGGTCTGAGCCATTGCAGACTGGGCAGACCCCAGTACGGCCGCTGCGGCAAGAACGCTGATCGTATGTTTCATTTGTATTTCCCTCTTTGGCTGGACGTCTTGGGCGGGCAAGCCGCCACAGTTTCGCGATTTGATATCGCGTTTGGTAGAACAGGCATGACACAGCTTTGTGTCATGGCCGCTCCACGATGAAATCGGGCACGATACCAGTGGCCAAAACGGCCTTTTCGGCATCCTGTCCGGCAAAGAAACCGTATTGCGCAATCAGTGCGGACGAGATCCCGATATTGCGTGCCCCAAGAATGTCGGTGTGAAGGCTATCCCCGACCATCAAAACACGAGACCGATCCACGTCCCCCAGACGTTTAAAGGCCAGATCAAAAATATCCGGAAACGGCTTGCCGTAGAACTCCGGCGTGATGCCGGTGCGATCGGCCAGACGATGGGCAAAGTGACCGGGCTCAACCGAGAACCCTGTTTCGCGCGGAGCCACGATATCGGGGTTGCCAACAAGCACCGGACGCGGGCGTTTTCTCAGAGAGTCCTCCAAAAGCGCTTGACGCTCTTCCGTCCAAGCGGCGCTGCCAACCAGAAGGATACCCTCGACCGCATCATAGGGCGCTGGATCTTCTTCCAGATACGTGAGGTTCAGATCTTCGAGATCGCGCAAGCCTGTGCTACGCGTGGCCATCAGCCCCCAATGCAGGTTCTGTCGTCCATTCAACCCCGCCAACAAGGTCACGCGGCTGGTGATCACGTCATCCGGGGCAAAGTCATATCCAAGCCGCGTGTACTTTTCCATCAGCGCGGCATGAGGAAACCCTGCCGCGTTGGAGACAACCAACACGCGTTTGCCAGCCGCCTTCAGGTTCCTGATCCGCTCCGGGGTTCCGGGAATGGCGGCCTCTCCGATGTTGAGCACACCAAAGGCGTCCAGAAGGAACACGTCGAACCCATCGGCGATATCCGCGAGCGTTGCCGCACGTCGGAACGCAGTGCCCGATGGCGCAACCAACGGCAGGCGATGCCGCACCGCCTCGTAGGCCTCAAAGGCTGTTTCGGTCGACATCACCGTCAAATGATCGCTCCTCGGACTTTTGCAGACACCCATTCGCTGAGGACGACAGCCGCGAGGATGACAAGCAGGATCAGGCTGACCTGAGGCCACGCAAGCACGTTGAGCGACGACGACAGTTGCAGACCGATCCCGCCAGCACCAACCAAACCCAAAACCGTGGATTCTCGAATGTTGATGTCCCAGCGGAACACCGCAACACCGGCAAAAGCGGGCATGATCTGCGGCACGATCCCATAGGCCATAACCTGCCAGCGCGACGCGCCTGTGGCTGTGATCGCTTCGACCTGTGCGTGGTCAATCTCTTCGATGGCTTCGTAAAGCAATTTCGCACAAAACCCGATGGACCGGATCGCAATGGCGATGACACCGGCAAAGACACCGGGTCCGATGATTGCAATCAACAACAATGCCCAGATCAGTGAATTGATCGACCGCGTCGACACGATAATGAGCAAAGCAACGGGCCGGATAAATAGCGCCGAGGGTGTTGTGTTGCGCGCCGCAAGGAACGCGACCGGCACCGCAAGAAACAGGGCGATGATCGTGCCCAATGTCGCGATGTTCAACGTGTCCCAGATCGGGCGACCCAATTGGGTGATGTATTCCCAACGTGGCGGTGTCGCGCGGGTCCAGATGTCATTCGCGATGCGCGGTGCGTCCCAGACGAAGAACCATGTGGTCGATTGCGAGATGATTTGCCAACAAATGGCGAACACGAGGAGCCCCAAAAGCCAGCCGAACCAGCGCACCAGCTTTTCGCGCAAAGTGTGCCGACGCCAGATCTGTGCGCCGTCTTTCTCGAGCACTGGCATTACTGGACCCTCGCCCGAATGACGCCCGACAGGTATTCCAGCGCCATAACAATCCCGATGATCAGGATCAGGATGGCCGCTGCAGTGTCGTACTCGTACCGATCAAACGCCGTGTTAAGCGTTGCGCCAATACCGCCGGCGCCCACCAGTCCAAGGATGGCGCTCTCGCGGAAATTGATGTCGACGCGGTATATGGACAATCCAACAAGTCGTGGCATGACTTGCGGTTGCACACCGTAATTGATCCATTGCATCCACTTTGCGCCTGACGCCTTGATCGCTTCTGCTTGAACCTTGTCCATCGATTCAATGTCTTCAGCCAAGAGCTTGGACAAGAAACCGATCGTGGCAAACGACAGGGTCAGGAAGCCGGCCAAGGGACCAAATCCAAAGATTGCGACCAAAAGGATGGCCACGATGATTTCCTGCAAGGCGCGGCTGATCGCAACGATCCCTCGGCAGATCACATAGACCGGCAGCGGCGCAATGTTGCGGGCTGCACCCAGACCAATCGGAATCGAGATCAGGATACCCACGACCGATGCGGCAACGGTCATCACGATGCTTTCCAGCAAGCCTTCCCAGATATCACTGGCACGGCTCACGAAGTCGGGCTTGGTGAAGGCCAACACGAATTGCCACCCGCGATCCAAACCTTCGTAGACGCGCCCCCAATCGACCTCGATGGTCATGAAGGCGGCGATTAGGTATGCGATGAACCCGACGATCAGGCTCAATCGCAACGCAGGGTTCGTGACAAAGTGCGGCTTGCGCCACTTCGTACCCAGCATATCGTCCAATTCACGGTGGCTCATTGTGCGGCCTCGACCTCTTCGTCGTCCTCGACAGCTTCAATGGTCGCCTCCCAGTCTTCCTCTCCGTAAATTTCGGTCAGCTTTTCGGCAGTCAACGCCGCCGGCACACCGTCGAAGACGATCTCTCCGAAGCGCAGACCAACGATGCGCGGCACAAACATCTGCGCCAGCGCCACATCGTGAATGTTGATGATCGCCGCCAGCCCGCGTTCACGACAAAGTTCGGTAATCAACCGCATGATCTGACGGCTGGTCTTGGGGTCAAGCGACGCGGTCGGCTCGTCCACCAGCAAAAGCTTGGGGTTTTGAATCAACGCACGGCAGATCCCGACACGCTGGCGCTGCCCTCCTGACAATTCGTCGGCGCGCTTGTCGGCCATATGCAACAGCCCCACCCGGTCGAGCAGACGAAACGCCTCGTCCACATCCGCCTGCGGATAGCGTCGCAGGAAGCTGCGCCAGAAACCGACATAGCCCAGACGCCCCGAAAGCACGTTTTCCATCACCGTCAAGCGTTCGACCAGCGCGTACTCCTGAAAGATCATCCCCATCTCGCGCCGCGCCCGCCGCAAGGCGCCCGGACCAAGTTTGGTTAGATCCGTGTTCTCCAGAATCACAGCACCGCTTGTCGGTTCGACCAACCGATTGATGCAGCGGATCATGGTGGATTTGCCAGCGCCAGACGGGCCGATCAAGGCCAGAACCTGACCTTTGGGCACTTCGAGATCAATTGCTTTCAGCGCTTGATCACCGGTCTTGTATGTTTTTGTAAGCTTTTGAAGACGCAGCATAAGAAGGCCCCTAACGCGGCAATGTGACAGGCCCATGACGGGCCTGCCTTTCGTCGGAAAGTTGGATTATTCGCAGGCGTAAGACACGCCGTTGGCTGCGTCGATCTTGCGGATCACGTCCCAGAATTCCTTGTAGGTCATCGGCAGGAACTGACCCTCGTTCGACTTTTCGAACTCGGCCTTGAGCGATGTGCCTTCCCATTCGAAATTGAAAAACGCGTTCTTGATCTTGTCTTTCAATTCGGGTGCCAGATTGTGCGCCGTGCCGAAACCAGTGGTCGGGAAGGTCTGCGATTTGTAGATCGAGGTGACCTGATCAGGCGTAATCACTTCGCGCTCGATCATCCGGCTCATGACCGAGTTGGCGATCGCGGCGGCCGGGTAATCCTTGTTGGCCACCCCGAGGATGGAGTTGTCATGCTTGCCCGAGAAAACCGGCTCGAAATCGCGTTCGGCTTCAAGGCCGAATTCCGCCTTCAGAATTGCAGACGGTGCTTTGAAGCCCGAATTGGATGTGGGCGAGGTGAACGCCAACTGCGTGCCCTTGATGTCTGCGGGGGATGTGATCCCCGATCCGGGATACGTGATGATTTCCATCTCATAGCCAAAATTGCCGTCGTCCGACGCCATGATGGTGAACGGGTTGAAACCTGCGCAGTTCACGGCCAGCGGGTTGGACCCGGTGTTGAAGCCCGCGATGTGCAGACGTCCCGAACGCATTGCCTCGATCTGAGCCGCGTTGTTCTGAACCGGGAAGAAAACAACCGACTTTCCGGTTTCAGCTTCCAAATGAGTCAGAAAATCCGACCACGCCTCTTTGTAGACCGCAGGGTCTTCCACCGGAGTGTACGCAAAGATGAGCGTGTCCGGGTCAACAAGATCTGCCGGGTCAGTCGGTGTATCGGCCAGCAGATCACCGTCGACGTCGCAGAAACGATCATCCAGATCGCCACGCGGACAATCTTGTGCGGACGCCGTCGTGCCAAACGACATCAAGGCAAGTGCCGATGCGCCCAACAAGAGTTTGATATCCAGTTTCATGTGTCTTTCCTCCCAAGAATGCGGCGTTTTTCGCCGTTTAACGTTGTCTTCTAGTCATGCGTCACGGGCGACGATCACCTCCACATCTGCCCCGTCCAGCGCCGCCAACAGGTCTCCTTTCGGACGCGCATCCACGACGATGGAATTGAGGTCAGCCATTTCTCCCACATGGGCCAACCCCTTGCGGCCAAATTTGCGCGAGTCGATCAGCAGGTGCCGTTTGGCAGCCCGGCTGAGCATCATCCGCTTGACCGCAGCAAAGCCACGCACCGTCTCCGAAGGACCTTCCGAAGACAGGCCCGATGCACCAATCATACAGCGATCCACGTTGAAGCGCGCCAGAAACTCGAGCGTTTCGGTCCCGATCACCGCCGATTCCGCAGCCAGATATTCGCCCGGACACAACAGCACTTCGGGTGCGCCATGGCCAATTGTCATGGCAACCGGGATCGAGTTCGTAATCACCGTGCATTGCGTGCCACGAAAGGCCAAAGCCCGCGCAAGCTGAATGGTGGTGGACCCGGAATCGATCATCACCGTCTCACCATCCTGCACCAATTCGGCAGCTTTGAGGCCGATGCGTTCGCGTTCTTCGATATGTGCGTTGGTGCGTTCATCCAGACCCGGATAATGCCCCTGCGAAGGGGCCGAAGCGCCCCCATGCGCCCGCGAGATCAGGCCATCATCGCAAAGCGCGTCAACATCACGTCGCACGGTCTCGGTCGAGACGTTGAAACGGCGCGCCAGCTCGCTGATGCGCACGTGAGGACGCAACTTTAGCTCGAGTAGGATTTGACGACGGCGATCGGACTTCTTGAGCCGGACGGGTCCGGTCTCTGCATTGAAGTCCTGAGTTTCTGTGTTTGACATGTGTCGCCCCGACTCGAATGTTTTGCCAGTTTTGTGGTCTTTCCTGCATTTTGCAAATATTTTTGTTGCATAAGCCTCATCAGAGTGCTCAGATTTTTACAAACACCAAACCATGGAAGGTGCATCGCTCGATATGCTTCGGCACTACGCTGGTACGGACATTCCAAAATGATCGTCCTCGCAGCACAACTTGCAGCGGCGGTCGCGTTGCTGATGTGGTCAACGCGGCTGATCCGAACCGGTGTCGAACGCGCTTTCATGCCCGAGCTCAAATCAGGCCTGAAACGCCTTTCGGGGAATTCGGTATCCGCCGCGGCCGGTGGGAGCTTTGCCGCAATGATCATGCAAAGCGCTACGGCCGTCGCCCTGATCAGCGCAGGCTTTGCGGTATCAGGAATGTTGGCCCCCCATACCGCGCTCGCCTTGGTTTTGGGCGCTGAATTGGGCTCTGCCCTGATGACCCGTGTGCTGATCCTGCCGGTCGACGCAGTTCTTCCTTTCGCGCTTCTGATCGGGGTCACAGCGTTCTTCAAGGCGCATTCCCGCAAGACCAAACAAGTCGGGCGCATCATCATCGGCCTCGCGCTTGTGTTCATTTCGCTGGGCATGATCCGCGAAGCGACGGCACCCATTGGCGACAACGCCATCATCCAAAGCATCGCAAGCTATTTCAGAGATGACCTCGTCAGCGCATATGTGCTTGGGGCAGTGCTGACTTGGGCGATGCATTCCAGCCTTGCCGCTGTTCTGACCTTTGCCACCTTCGCTGCAACAGGTCTGATCACCGCCCCTGTGGCTGCGGCGCTGGTCATTGGCGCAAACCTTGGCGGGGCTGCCATTCCGTTTGCATTGTTGTGGACAGCGGAACGTCCCGCCCGGTTGATTGCGCTGGGGAATCTTGTGGCGCGCGGCAGCATGACATTGGTCTTCCTGATCGTTCTGATCAGCGGGTCGGTCGATCTGGGCATGCTGGGCGCTGGTGCAGCACAGCAGGTGGTGGCACTGCACATCTTGCTGAACGGAACGCTGCTTCTGGTCGCACTCCCGCTTGTTACACCAATCACCCGCCTCGCCAACGCGACGCTCCCTCGTCACAGCATGCCAGAGTCGACCTCGCTCAGCGCGCTGGACCCGGATGCACTTGACCATCCGCCTTTGGCTTTGGCCTGTGCGCAGCGCGAACTGTTGCGCATGTCGGAAACCGTGCAGGCTATTCTGCTGTCAGTGATGCACCTTTTCCGCGACTGGGATCCGGAACAAGCGCGCATGATCGAACGCCGCGAAGACGAGATCGACCGCATGCATTTCGAGACCAAGATTTATGTCTCGCGCTTGCGCGAAACCAACATCAAACCGGAACAGGACAAAAAGACCCTGGAAATCGTGGCGATGGCCAACAGCCTTGAAGAAGCCGCTGACCGTATTGCGGTGAATCTTGTCGGATTGGCCAAGAAGATGTCGGATGAAGCCATCACCTTTTCCGATGAAGGTCTTGCGGACATCGCGCATTTTCACGATCAGATCGTCACCAATGGCCAACTTGCTCTCAGCGTTCTGACCACCGGAGATGCCGAAGCCGCGCGGCAACTTGTGGCTGAAAAGGATCGCATCCGCATCGAGGAACAAAAGCTTCAGGAACGCCACCTAAAGCGCCTGCAACGCGGGGCCATTGCCAGTGTCGAAACGACCAATATCCATCAGGAAACATTGCGCGTGCTCAAACAGATCAACGCCGCGCTGACCTATGTCGCCTATCCCATCGCCGAAGAAACCGGCGACCTGCTTGAAAGCCGCCTTGCCCGCCCCCGCAGCGTTGGAGGTTCGGCATGAGCAAGGCTAAGGCGACACCGGTGACCGACCAGATCGCAGCGCTTCCAGTGCATTGGGACAAGAACGGCAAACTGCGCGTTCTCATGGTCACATCGCGGGACCGGGGACGCTGGGTGATGCCCAAAGGCTGGCAAATGGACGGCACCAAGCCGTGGCGCGCCGCCGAAATCGAAGCCTTGGAAGAGGCCGGGGCTATCGGGTTTATCTCGGACACACCGATTGGCCACTATCATTACGACAAGCGTATGGACGACGGCACGAAGACCCCCTGCCGCGTGACACTTTATCCGATGGTTGTCGAAAAACTGAAACGCCGCTGGAAAGAAAGCAAACAAAGAAAGCGGCATTGGTTCTCGCCCAAGAAGGCAGCGAAACTGGTCGAAGAAAAAGAACTGGCGATGCTTCTTCGCGATGTCGCTGACAAGCGAACCACGATCGCCGCAATCGAGGACATGCGAAAATCGGCATAACGTCGAGCACATAAAACACCGGGAAACCCGGGCAAGTTGAACTCAATGGGAGGAAACGTAATGAAGAAATTAACCACAACAGCCCTCGGGACTGTCATCGCGCTGGCCGCGTCGATGTCCGCGGCGCAAGCCGAGAAACTGACGCTGTATTGTTCGGCGCAGGAAGAGTGGTGCCAACTGATGGCGCGCGGCTTTGAAGACGCAACCGGCATCGACGTGAACATGACCCGGAAATCCTCGGGCGAAACCTTTGCGCAGATCCGCGCCGAGTCGTCGAACCCGAAGGGTGACGTCTGGTGGGGCGGCACGGGCGACCCCCATTTGCAGGCCGCCGAAGAAGGTCTGACCATGGAATATGTCTCGCCGATGCGGGGCGAATTGCATGACTGGGCCATTTCCCAAGCCGAAAGCGCGGGCAACCGAACCATCGGCATCTATTCTGGTGCGCTTGGCTATGGCTACAACACCGACCTTTTGGCCGCCAACAACCTGCCCGAGCCGGCGTGTTGGAAAGACCTTCTGAAGCCCGAATACAAGGGCCACGTTCAGATGGCGAACCCGAATTCGTCAGGCACTGCGTACACCACGCTCGCCTCCATGGTGCAGATCTTCGGCGAGGACGAAGGGTTCGATTTCATGAAAGGCCTGCACGCCAATATCAACCAGTACACCAAGTCGGGCTCTGCCCCGATCAAGGCGGCGGGCCGGGGCGAAAGCACCATCGGCATCGTCTTCATGCATGACGCCGTGGCACAGGCCGTCGCAGGTTTCCCGATCAAGGTTGTGGCCCCTTGCGAAGGCACGGGTTATGAGATCGGCTCCATGTCCATCATCGACGGGGCGCGCAACGAAGACGAAGCCAAGGCCTTCTACGACTGGGCGCTGAGTGCAGACGCGCAGAACCTCGCGCTTCAGGTCAACGCCTTCCAGGTCCCGTCCAACAAGGGCGCGCAAACCTCGGACAGCGCGCCGGACATGTCGACGATCAAACTGATCAACTACGACTTCAAGAAGTACGGATCGTCCGACGAACGTAAGCGGCTGTTGCAGAAGTGGGACGAAGACGTCTCGACCCTGCCGCAGTAAGTGCGCGCTTCTACGACTGATAAGACCACCCACCCGGCATTGATCTTCTGGATCGTCGCCGGGTGGGTCGGCTACTGCCTTCTGCCTTGGTACATGGTGGAGGACGGCCTTTGGTCGTTCGAATGGCTGTTCGGTGGCTATCCCTTCGATGCCGACTATGCGCCAGCCGCCTTTCTGATCGGACAAGGCGAGAAAATCTGGCTTGCCCCACTTCTCATCCCACTGACCCTGCCCATTCTGGTGCTGGGCCGCGTCAAGTCCGACCCGCTTTATTCCGGCATTTTGATCCTGTCCGGCGCTTTGGGCTTTGGCTGGTTGATCGCGCAGGGCTTCTCGATTGGTATCCGAGGCTTTAACTACGATTGGCTGGCGTCGCTCTTTGGCGACATCCGCCTGCGCCAATTCGGCATGGGCTACGGCGCGATGATCTGTGCCTCTGCCTTTCTGTTTCTTCTGACCCAAGGCATCGCCGCACGGGGTGCAATCAATGGTGACGTGTTCGTGGTCAGCGCCATTGGCGGCGTCATCACGATCGTGACCGCCTTCGTGTTCTTCCCCATCGCAAAAATGCTGTTCGCCGCGTTTGTGACAGAGGACGGCGCCTATTCTATTTCGGTCTTCTTTGCCAAGTTCTTCGACGACCGCTTGTGGGGGCTCGGATGCTTATGGGGTGCACGCTGTGGCGCCGCTTGGAACTCGCTCTTCCTTGCGATCATGGTGGGCTTCATCACCACAGCGCTTGGCCTTGCGTTTGCGCTGGTCGTCACCCGTTCTGGCTTTCGCTATAAGCGTGCGCTGCGCGCCCTGACCGTATTGCCAATCATCACGCCGCCCTTCGTGATCGGCCTCGCGCTGATCCTTCTGTTCGGATTGTCCGGAACCGTCACCCAGTACTTTGCAGAGCTGTTCGGGATGCAACCCACACGCTGGCTGTATGGTATGCCCGGCGTCCTGATCGCCCAGACCCTTGCCTTCACGCCCATCGCCTTTCTGGTGCTGATCGGCGTGGTCGAAGGGGTCTCGCCGTCAATGGAAGAAGCCGCGCAAACCCTGCGCGCGAACCGGTGGCAGACGTTCAAGACGGTCTCCCTGCCGCTCATGCGCCCCGGTCTGGCCAATGCTTTCCTGCTAGGTTTCATCGAAAGCATGGCCGATTTTGGCAATCCGCTGGTTCTGGGCGGCAATTTCGACGTTCTGTCGACCGAGATTTTCTTTGCCATCGTAGGTGCCCAGTATGACCAAGGGCGCGCCGCCGTGTTGGCGATCGTGCTGCTGTTCTTCACCCTGTCGGCGTTTTACGCGCAGCGTATGTGGCTCGGTAAGAAAAGCTACACCACCGTCACTGGCAAAGGGGATTCAGGGGTGCATCCGCTGATGCCCAACGGCCTTGCCATTCCGGTGATGATTGTTGCCCTAGGCTGGGCACTGTTCACCGCTGCAGTCTATGCGATGATCATTTATGGCAGCGTGGTAGAGCTTTGGGGCGTCAACAATTCGCTGACGTTCAAGCACTACGTGACCGCGTTCTCCGTACGTTTTGAGGAGGAAGGCATCCGCTGGACCGGTGCCGCTTGGGACAGTTTCTGGACCACCATCACCATCGCCGCGATTGCCGCCCCGCTCACAGCCGCGGTAGGTCTGGTGACGGCCTACCTGCTGACCCGCCAAAGCTTTGCGGGCAAGAACGCCTTTGAATTTGGCACGATGCTGTCCTTTGCCATCCCCGGAACGGTGATCGGCGTCAGCTATATCCTTGCCTTCAACGTACCGCCCATCGAGATCACCGGAACCGGTGTGATCCTTGTGATCAGTTTCATCTTCCGCAACATGCCGGTTGGCGTTCGGGCGGGTATTGCGTCCATGTCTCAACTCGACCGAAGCCTTGACGAGTCTTCGCTCACTCTGGGTGCGAACTCGTGGCAGACCTTTCGGCGGATCATCCTGCCGTTGCTGCGGCCGGCGATCCTTGCCGCGTTGGTCTACAGCTTTGTGCGGGCAATGACCGCGATCTCGGCCGTGATCTTTCTTGTTTCGGCCGAATACGACATGGCCACCAGCTATATCATCGGGCGGGTCGAGAATAACGACTACGGCCTCGCAATCGCCTATTCCACCACGCTGATTTTCGTGATGTTGGCAGCCGTTGGCTTGCTGCAATTGCTGGTGGGTCGGGTTCAGATCGGGCGACGAATGAGCCAGTCCCGGACCACGTCTCAGGAGGAGCCGACATGACGATTCAATCGAAAGCCGCACCTGTCCGCTTTGACGGCGTCTCAAAAGTCTTTGGCAAAGATGTCCGCGCCGTCGACAATATCGACCTGCATGTCGAAGCCGGGAAACTCGTAACCCTGCTTGGCCCGTCCGGCTGCGGCAAGACAACGACATTGCGGATGATCGCAGGCCTTGAGATGGCGACTTCGGGCAAGATCCTGATTGGCGACCGCGACGTGACCAAGCTGCCCGCAACGGACCGTGACGTGTCGATGGTGTTTCAGTCCTACGCGTTGTTTCCACATATGACGGTGTTGGAGAACGTCATGTACGGCCTCACCTTTTCCGGTTTTGCCAAGGATGAGGCCCGCAGCCGGGCGCTGACAGGGCTGGACCTGGTGGGGCTTAAAGGATTTGACACCCGCCTGCCCTCCGAACTGTCCGGCGGACAGCAACAGCGCGTGGCCGTTGCCCGCGCGCTGGTTCTGGAACCGCAGGTACTTCTCTTCGACGAACCACTCTCTAACCTCGACGCAAAACTGCGCCGCCAAGTCCGCGAAGACATCCGCGCGATCCAGAAAGACCTCGGTCTGACCGTGGTTTATGTCACCCACGATCAGGAAGAGGCACTGGCCGTCTCGGACGAAATTGTCGTGATGCGCAATGCCGCCATTGCACAAATGGGAACGCCCCGGCAGCTTTACGATGCGCCCAATGACCGGTTCGTTGCCGACTTCATTGGCGAGGCGAACCTGCTCGCCTGCAATATCATCTCAGTCGATGGACACATGGCCACCATCGAGATCGAGGGCTATCGCCACACCCTGCCCTCGCGCGGCCTGTCACCCGGTGCGGCCACTATCGCCGTGCGACCGTCACGTCTGGTGATCGATGCAGGTGACGGTGTGCCAGCCACCGTCGCCAAGGCAACCTATGTCGGTGTGCGCATGGAGTACACGCTCACAGGTGAATTCGGTCAGGTCTTCGCCGTGCATGAAAACGTCGACACGCCTCTTGAACCGGGGACCGAAGTGCGGATGGGGTTTGCCGCAAAGGGCCCGGTACTTTTGCCCGAATAGATGCCACGCCTTTTGATCATCACGCATCCAGAGGTCACGATTGATCCAGAAGTGCCCGTTCATGATTGGGGGTTGAACGAAACAGGTCGACATCGCGCCGCCCTTTTTGCCGCGTCCGATCAGATGGCGGCAGTCACGCATATCTGGTCCAGTGCCGAAACAAAGGCGCGCGACACGGCAGACATTCTTGCCAGATCTCGTGATTTGCCCATCGCCGTGGATGCACGCCTTGGCGAGAACGACCGACGCGCAACCGGCTTTCTTCCGCCGCCACAGTTTGAGGCTGCCGCCAATGCCTTCTTTGCCAACCCCAATACTAGCTTCAACGGCTGGGAAACCGCCACTGACGCCCAAGCGCGGATCGTTCGCGCGGTTCAAGACATCGCCTCACAACACACCGGCGGCGATCTGGCCATTGCCACACATGGCGCTGTCGGCACCCTGCTCTATTGCCAGCTTCAAGGATTGGCCATCGACCGCGCCCACGATCAACCGGGACAGGGGCATTACTGGACCGCTGATCTGACGTCCCTTCGTCCAGATCACGGCTGGAAACCGATCGCCTGACCTGTTCCGTCAGCCGTTCCAGGCGCGATCCGCGATGTTTACCAATGTGTCGAACACATCAGGCGTCCCCACCACCACACGCCCGCCATCACGGATCATCGCATTGGCATCTTGTAACTCGACCTGTCCGCCAGCCTCTTCGACCAAAAGCTGGCCTGCCAGACAATCCCACGCGTTCATGTGTTCTTCCATGTAACCCAGAAGCCGTCCCGCCGCGACATAGGCAATGGACAAGGCACCACTTGCATTGCGGTGATACATTGCCCCATGGCCGATCAGGTCGGCGATCACCGGGATCACGTTTGTGGCCTCCACTCGGTTCGAATATCCCACCGAGACGGTTCCACTGGACAACGGCGTGCCAGAAGCGACCTGCATCCGGACATCGTTCAAATGCGCGCCCATACCGCGCAGAGCCTTATAGGTTTCGCCGACATTCGGGTCGCGAATAACCCCGAGCTCTGTTCGACCTTTGACCACACCAGCCAAGACGATTGTCCATGACGGGATACCGTTGACGAAATTCGTAGTGCCGTCGATGGGATCGATCACCCAGTCGAACCCGCTGGTTCCCGGCTTGGGATCATGTTCTTCACCGTAAACCCCATCATCCGGCCACGCCTCGGCCAACCGCGCACGGATCAACAGTTCGACATTTCGATCCGCTTCACTGACCCAATCCTGAGTGCCCTTCTGGTCAACGGCAAGATTGCCCCGATCCTTGAAGTACGAAAGCGCCTCATCCCCTGCGTCGTGACACAGGTTGACGGCAAAGAGGTATCGGTCTTGAAACTGGGTCATTCGGTCACTTTTCTATGCGAAATCGTGTTGGAAAGGCTAAAGCCCAACCCCACACATCACAATCCTTAAACCGATAGCCACAGGGCTGATCCGTCGCCTATTCCGCCGCATCCGGTGCAACGTGCTCCATCGACGCCAATTCACCCAGCGTTACGGGCTTCAAAGGTGGCCGGATACGGTAGTACCCGGTCGCGTCAGGCGTTTGTCCGTTGGCGTCAGCCAAAAGCGCTGTCACGGTCAACCCGCAATAGCGGCCCTGACAAGGACCCATGCCGGCGCGGCCAAAGGCCTTGGTCTGGTTCGGACCAAGACACCCAAGTTTGGCGTAGTGGCGAATATCCCCGGCTGTGACCTCTTCACATCGGCAGATCACAGTGCTGTCGGCGGGCAAGAGTGTCTCGGAACAGGGCGGGTAAGCCGCGTCCAGAAAGGGCCGCGCCGCCAATTCGCCGTACAAGGCCGATCGTATCGGTTCGGCCTTTCGATCACGCTCGGCACTGGACAGGCGTCCCAGCTCCTCGGCAACCTTTAACGCTGCCAACCGCCCAGCCAGTTCAGCGGCTCTCGCGCCGCCGATCCCAGCCCCGTCCCCTACAATGAACAG
Organism: Marivita cryptomonadis; assembly: GCF_002115725.1. Lineage (GTDB taxonomy): Bacteria > Pseudomonadota > Alphaproteobacteria > Rhodobacterales > Rhodobacteraceae > Marivita > Marivita cryptomonadis. The sequence goes on along the minus strand of NZ_JFKD01000004.1, from coordinate 208,741 downwards.
ACCAGCGACCGAGTTGCCGCCCCATTGATCCAGCCGTGGCGCAAAACACGCCTGCCCGGCATCCCAGTCATGTACCACCCCAACAGATCGCGCCGCTTGTGTGTTAGGCACAACTCCGTGGTGCAGGAAGACCGTGTTACAAGCGATGCGATGTGACGTGCCACGCGCGGAAAAGGTCACGGCCTTTGCCCGATCGGTGCCTTCGATGCGCAGATTTTGCGCGCCGGTATAGCGCGGAACCCGTGCGCGTGTGATTTCGGCCAGCAGACCAAGGCCCTTCAGCAGATACCGCCAGCCGCGCAGCGCGCCGCCAAGATGTCTCGCCGCACCGATCAGGTCGCGACGGGTCTGGGTCTCGACCATGGCCAAAGGCGGGGTGCCCGCCCGCACCATTTGCGCCGCCAAAAGATAAAGCAGAGGCCCCGATCCGACCAGCACCGCGTTGCGCGCGAGAATTCCCGATTGTTTGAGCAGGATCTGACCGGCACCAGCAGTCATGACACCGGGAAGGGTCCACCCCGGAATAGGCATTGGCCGTTCCAATGCGCCCGTGGCCAATACGATGCGCTCGGCGGTGACCTGCGCACCGCGCCCGTCCTTGGTGTATGAAATGCAGAACCCGTCTTCGATGGCCCAGACAACGGCGCCAGCGACGTGGTCGATCCTATCGTGGCGCAGTCCAGCGGTCAAAGACGCGCCGTCGGTATAGTCCTTTCCAAGGATTCGACCGCGCCCCTTGGGCACCCGGTCGACATCACGGTAAATCTGACCGCCGGCACGGGGTTGCTCGTCCAGCACGGCCACCGTCAGACCCAGATCCGCTGCCATCGCAGCTGCCGCCATTCCCGCCGGACCCGCGCCAATCACCACCAGATCACGCTTGGACATCATCCGCCTCCTGCGCATGAGGCCTATGGATCTGCAAACCCGGTGAGACTTCGATCATACAGGCCTGACGCACCACGCCGTCGATCTCGACCAGACAGTCGAAACACGCCCCCATCATGCAGAACGGCCCACGCGGCGCACCGGAAACGGGCGTGTTGCGGAAGACGTCAATCCCTGCAGCCAGAAGCGCCGCAGCGAGGTTTGCCCCCTCCGGTAGGCGCAGTGGCGCACCATCGAACGTCACCTCTGCGCGTGGCGTGTCGTCCAACTCAAGAAACGGCGAAACGGGCTTCACTGAACACCTCCAGATCGGGCGCGGCATCGGTGCCCTCGAGCCAGTCGGGCAAGACGCGGGCATGCACCGCAGCAAGGGTGATGCCGCTGTGGCATGTGACAAGGAATGCCCCCGGCATTTCGGTGCTTTCCTGATAGATCGGCAGCCCATCCGGCGACAACACGCGCAACGCGCCCCACGACCGGACAAGCTGCGCCTTTGCCAGCGCCGGATAGGCGGCGATCGCTTCGGCGGCGAGGCCCGAAAGCCCCGGTTGCGTTACACGGTCGTCAAAGCCAACCTCTTCGTTGGTCGCTCCGATCTGAATGCCACCTTCGTCCACCTGTCTGGCGATCAGCGATGGGCGGTTGATCAGTTTGGGCAGTTTTTCGGTGATCAGAACCTGCCCGCGCTGCGGGCGGATCGGCGCCTTGAACCCTAGTTTCGGCCCAAGTTGCATGGCCCCCAATCCCGCAGATAGTACCACGCGGTCTGCATCGAGCGTCGTTCCGTCAGCACAGTCGATCCGGAACGCATCGGGTTTGCTGACATCGGTTACAGTCTTGCCCGTCAGGACACGCCCGCCCATGCGCCGCACATCCGCAGCCAACGCCATCAACAGATTAAGCGGATTCGCGTGGCCATCCTGATGGTGCAGGATGGCCCCCACAACCTTGGGTCCGATATGCGGCTCTTCCTTACGCAGGGCGTTGTGGCCCAAGACTTCGAAAGGATAGTCGCCATCCAGCTTCGCCTTCAGCGCCTCGTATTGTGCAACGGTCGCCTGCAGAGTTTCTTCTGAGAAATGCAGATCATACCCGCCTTTCTGCTCCAACGGGACGGCGGTTCCGGTGTTGTCCCCAAGTTCGTTTGCGAAATCTGCCCACATCGCTGCGGAGCGCTGCGACCATTGCGCATAGCGCGGCTGCTTCATGCCCTTGGATTGAACCCAGACCAGACCGAAATTGCCACGACTGGCGCGGAACGACCCGTCGTCACCATCAAGCACGGTGACGGTCCGTCCGCGCCGGAGCAAGCCCCACGCGACCGAAAGGCCGACAACGCCGCCTCCGATGATCGCATAATCTGTGTCCACGGATCCGCCTTGGTTGGATCGGGGCGGCGGCACCGCCCCGACATATGCCGTATCAGTTGCCCGCGGCTGCGATCTTGTCGAGGATCGACTGTCCCCAATCCGCACCCACGTCTTCAAGTACGACAGGCCATACGTCGGTGCGCACTTTCGCGGCCATTGCGGCGAGTTCGTCCTCGCTCAATGCAACCACAGTCGCGCCCAGTTCGTCGACCAACTTCTGTTCGTTGCGGCCCTGATCTGTTTCCGCCACTTCCCAGCGGGTCGCCTCAAAGGCCGCTGCCTGTTCCATGAGTGCTGTCTGATCTTCATCGGACAGTCCCGCAAAGCTCTCGTTTGAGATGATCATGTACCAGACTTCGAAATGTGTGTTGGCTGGAATATAGGTCTTAGTGACGTCTCGGAAAGACGCATAATAGCCTTCAGCACCCGATCCGATGACCCCGTCGACAACGCCGGTCTGCACAGCAGTGAATGCCTCAGAGAACGGGATCGGCGACGGAATGTAACCCAGCGCTTCGCCGGTCAGCTGGAAACTCTTGATCCCCGGCACGCGCACCTTGATGCCATTGGGGTCGACTGAACCTGCGTTCGCATTATCGACATTCAGGGCGATGCCACCGAAATAGACCGGGTATGCGGCCAGCATGGTGATGTCCTGCTCGGCATAAAGCTCGGCCATGACGTCGCGCACAACGCCACCCGGACCATAGACCGTGCGGGCCTGTCCCCAATTGCCAGCCAGATACGGGAACGAGCTGATCTGCATCCGGCGGTCTGCGGCAGTGGCGGCAGGTTGGGTTGCCATGTCGATGGCCCCCACCGAGACGCGCTCCTGCACTGTAGTGTAGTCGCCCAGCGCGGATGCCGGGAAGATCTCGACATTCACATCGCCTCCGGTGGCTTCGGCCACAGCGGCGGAAAAGGCGCGCAGTTCAACGTCGATCGTGGCGTCTTGCGGGCGCACATGGCTCATCTTCAGGTCTTGTGCGCTGGCGTAGCTGCCAACAGCCAAGAGCGCGGCCGTGGCGGTCGTCAGGAATACATGTTTCATTTTGGGTCCTCCAAGTTTGTTTGTCAGGGTTCGGGGTGATCAGGGCGCGACGTCGTACCCGAAGAAGCGCGGCAAAAAGAGCGACAGGTCTGGCCAGAGCGAGGTCAGGAACACCACGGGCACGTAGCCGAAAAGAATGAGTTTCATTGCGGGCGGAATGACCTTGGTGACCTTCACCTTGCCGATGCGCGCGCCCAGATAGAGGATCGACGCATAAGGCGGCGTCACACCGCCCATCGCAGTGTTCACACCCATGATCGCGGCGAATTGCACCGGGCTTACGCCAATGGCGTTCATCAACGGCAGCAGCAACGGAGCAATCAGGATGATCGCGGTCACGTCATTGACCACCATACCCACCAGAAACAGCAGGATGTTGATCATGATCAGCAGCAGCACCTTGTTTTCGGTGATGGAAAAGATGCCTTCGACCAATTGCTGCGGGATGCTTTCGTAGACGAACATCTGGCTCAGGATCATCGAGAACAGGATCATCATCATGATCGCGCCAACGGCTGTTGCAGCTTCCTTGCCCGCCGACAGAAAGTTCTCCCACCTCAGGCCTTTGTAAATCAGAAACCCCACCGGGATCGCATAGATCACAGCCACCGCTGCAGCCTCGGTCGGGGTCATTACACCCCCGTAGATACCGCCAAGGATGATCACGGGCATAAGCAGCGCAGGGAAGGCATGGAAACCACGGCGGGCGACTTCGCCCGAAAGTTCCGAAAACGACGGCTTGTCGTCGAGGATAAGCGGGAATTTCCGCGCCATAATCAGGTTGATGACCGAGAAAGAACACATGATCAGCAGGCCCGGCCCCAGCGTCGCAAGGAAACAGGCAAGGATCGAGGTGTCGGTCACCCAACCATAGACAATCATCGTCACCGAGGGCGGGATCAGCAGCCCAAGGATCGACGAATTGGCGATAAGGGCGGTTGCGTATTCACGCGGATAGCCACGTTTCTCCATCTCGGGGATGAGCAGAGGACCGATGGCCGCGATGCCGGTCAGACCGGAGCCCGAAATCGCGCCGATCACCGCGCAGGACACGGCCGCCACAACCCCCAGACCGCCCCGCACATGGCCGATAAAGGCATTGACGAAGCGCAGCAAAGAGGCCGCAATGCCGCTTTCGGACATGATCGTTCCGGCAAGAACAAACAATGGGATGGCCAGCAGCACCGGGTTGCCCAATTGCTGGAACCCCCAGAGCATCATGCCTTTCATCGTCACGTCGCCGATGAAATACATCACCATCAGCGCCGCGCCAAAGCAGTAAGGAAGCGGCACGCCAAGTGTCAGTGTGATGACCAGAATGGCGATGGCAATGAGCGCGATCTCGATCATGCCGGTTCTCCCGTGCGCAGGCTGCGGATGTGGCGCCACAGGTGCCAAGCGGTGTAGACCATCATCAGTGCCAATCCGGTCAGAAGCGCGATGTCGGAATAAAATGTCGGGATATAAAGCGTCGGGCTTTCGCGCCAAACACGCCAAGCGTACCGCGTATAATCCCAAGCCCACGACAACAGCCACAGCCCGACGATCAGGCTGATCATCTCGCCGACGATCGCCAGAATTGTATGGCCCCGGTCTGTCTTGACGAAGATCTCAAGAACGTTGGCGCGGATATGCGTGTTCTCTCGCGACGCGTTGACAGAGCCCAGAATATACAGCCACAGCGTCGGATAGAGCATCGTCTCTTCCAGCCCCATCACGGGCACCTGCAACACGTAGCGCGTGATCACCTGCACGAATTGGCCCAGCGCCACGATGCAAATCAGCGCTGTCAGCAGATATTTGGCGAATGTATCCATGTATCCCCCTGCACCACACAGTGGTTGTGGATGCTGACGCCATGACACTGGACAGAGGGCATAAAATCAATTTTAAAATATCTTTAAGTTCATCAATTGGATTTATGGTATATGCATCTCACCCTCAGGCAGCTTTCGACCTTTCGCGAGATAATGCGCTCAGGGTCCATCAGTCAGGCCGCACGCAGCGTCGGGCGCACGCAACCCGCAGTTTCAACCATGGTACAGACACTCGAAGACCAACTTGGCTTTGCGCTTTTTGTCAGAACCCATGGCAAGCTGACACCAACACCCGAGGCGCATTTCTTCCTTGAGGAATGCGAGGAAATTCTTGAACGGGTCGAGCGTACAGAACGTACGCTGCAACGGATGAGCTCGTTGCAATCGGGCAAGTTGCAGGTCGCCTGTCACCCTGCGGCATCAAGCGTTTTCCTTCCCACGCTCATGACGCGGTTTCTGAAGGGCCGGGATGATCTCGATGTATCCCTGATCATGCGCTCATCGGATGTGATCGAAGACTTGATTGCCTCGCAGCAATACGATGTCGGGTTTTCGGAAACCCCTGCTCCACGCGCGTCTATTCTGCAGACGGATTACGATCTCGAATGCGTCTGCGTCCTGCCTGCAGACGATCCACTGGCAAAGGCCGAAATCATCACGCCACAAGACCTTGAAGGAAGACCTTTGGCCGTGCTGTTCGATGAACACCGCACAGCGGTTCAGACCGAAGCCGCGTTTCGCACCGCCGGATGCAGGTTCAACAAACGGCTGGAGCTGCGCACCTTCCTGCCCGGCTTGCAATTCGTGGCGGCGGGCGTTTGCGTGATGATCTGCGACATGATTACCGCCTACAGCCATCTCCTGACCGCACCGGAACACGCCCGGCTGTCGATCCGACGCTTCCGGCCAAGGATCATGAACAGCGTGTCCATCCTGACACCGGGCTATGCCACCCAGTCGATGGCCGCACACGCCTTCATCACCGACCTTGCCGGCGCGGTTGACCAGATGCAGGCCGATATCTCTGACGCGTTGACACGTCGGTGACATCACCCGCCGGGCTTTTGCCGCTCGTCTTGCAGATTTAGGCTCGGACCTTCCGCGCAGGTCAGGCCTTGCGCACAAAGATGGCCTTCGCCGAATACTGGCACATACGCGAAGTGTTACACCATAAAACACGGCCCGTCCGAGCATGGCTGGACGGGTAAACCATGCAGCTATGCTGCGCCTCGACCTCGACACCAAAGGCGCGTGCAATCAGACAATCAAAGCCTCGGTCGCACCAATGATATCCTGGCGGGTCACGCCATCTGCGCATTCAACGAGGCTCAGACCGTTTACGGTCACATCAAGCACACCAAGGTTGGTGATAATCCGGTCGACCACGCCCTTGCCGGTCAGAGGCAACGTGCAGTCCCTCAGAACTTTGCTCTCGCCATGCTTGTTCGTGTGATCCATCACGACGATCACCCGGCCCACACCGGCCACCAAGTCCATTGCGCCGCCCATGCCTTTGACCAGCTTGCCGGGGATCATCCAATTGGCAAGATCGCCACGTTCCGACACTTCCATCGCCCCTAGGATCGCAGCAGCGATCTTGCCGCCCCGGATCATGCCAAAGCTGGTCGCACTGTCGAAATACGAAGTGCGGTTCAACTCGGTGATGGTCTGTTTGCCAGCGTTGATCAGATCGGCGTCTTCCTCTCCTTCAAAGGGGAACGGCCCCATACCCAGCATGCCGTTTTCGGACTGCAAGGTGATGTCCTTGTCGCCGACATAGTTTGCCACCAGCGTCGGAATCCCGATACCAAGATTCACATACATACCGTCTTCGAGTTCCTGTGCCGCGCGGGCGGCCATCTGGTTGCGATCCCACCCTTTGATTGAACTGGGCATTACGCACTCTCCTTTTGGCGAACGGTCCGTTGTTCGATGCGTTTCTCGTGCGGACCTTGGATGATCCGATGCACGTAGATGCCCGGCAGATGGATGAGGTCAGGATCAATCGAACCGCGCGGCACGATTTCCTCGACCTCGGCCACGCAGACCTTGCCGCACATCGCGGCGGGCGGGTTAAAGTTTCGCGCCGTCTTGCGGAAGATCAGGTTGCCGGTGTCATCGGCTTTCCATGCCTTGATGATCGACAGATCGGCAAAGATACCTTCTTCCATGATGTAGGTCTCACCATTGAAATCGCGGTGATCCTTGCCTTCAGCAATCACGGTTCCGACGCCTGTCTTGGTATAAAAACCGGGAATGCCCGCACCACCGGCACGCATCCGTTCAGCCAAGGTGCCTTGCGGATTGAACTCAAGCTCCAACTCGCCGGACAGGTACTGGCGCATGAATTCCGCATTTTCGCCCACGTAAGACGATATCATTTTCTTGATCTGTCGGGTGGCAAGCAGTTTGCCCAAACCGAAATCATCCACCCCAGCGTTGTTTGATGCCACGGTCAAATCCTTGACACCGCTGGCCACCAGCGCGTCAATCAACAGTTCCGGGATGCCACACAGGCCAAAACCTCCGGCAGCGATCAGCATGCCATCCTGCAAGAGGCCATCGAGCGCCTCTGATGCGGACCCATAAACCTTTTTCATGCGGCTTGTCCTTGTGTTGTGGTCTCGGGCGTCCGCAGCCCGAGGATGCGGCGCGCCTCTTGCCAGGTCGCGACCGGGCGGTTGTTCTTTTCACAGATGTCGACAGTCCGGCGCACCAGCGCGGCGTTGCTTGCAGCAAGCGTGTCGCGGTCAAGGCGCACGTTGTCCTCAAGACCCGTACGCGCATGGCCTCCTGCGGCAATGGCCCATTCGTTGAGCGTCAGCTGGTTCGCCCCGATCCCGGCAGCGCACCACGCGGTGTCGTCACCGAACAAACGTTTCACCGTATGAATATAATAGTCGAACACGTCCCGATCGACCGGCATCGCGTTCTTCACCCCCATCACGAATTGGATATACGGCGTTCCAGAAAGCTGACCTTTGTCGGCCATATCCTTGGCCTTGAGGATGTGGCTCAGATCGAAGGCCTCAATCTCGGGTTTGACATCGTAACTCAGCATCTCCGAAGCCAGCCAATCGACAAGGTCTGGCGGGTTCTCGTAAACGCGGGTTGGAAAATTGTTGGACCCGACCGAAAGCGATGCCATGTCCGGCCGCAACGGCAACATCCCTCCACGTGTCTGTCCTGCACCGGAACGGCCTCCGGTCGAGAACTGGATAATCATGCCGGGGCAATGCTTTTCGATCCCGTCCTTGAGCGCCGCGAATTTCTCGGGGTCCGAGGACGGGGTTTCATCGTCATTGCGCACGTGGGCGTGCACGATGGTTGCTCCAGCCTCGAACGCCTCGTGGGTCGATTCCACCTGTTCCGACACGGTGATCGGAACAGCCGGGTTGTTGGCCTTGGTCGGTAAACTGCCGGCGATGGCCACGCAAATGATACAGGGGTTATTCATGGTGTCTTTCCGCTGTGCCACACCGAATGTCTCGGCTCGGCGTAATCAGTGATCTTTCAGGAATGCGCAGCTGCGTGGGCAGGTGCTTTTTTACTGGCTCATTGCTTCAAGCGCCTGACGTTCATCCTCCGAGAAGAACATCCACGCCGCGTCGGACGTTTTGTGCTTCTTGCATCCCGGACAGGGGTTTCCTTCATTCTTGCACATGGTTCCTCCTCCCGTGCAGTGGTGACTATCAGGCAGCCTTGGCGGCCGTTGTCGGCATCTTGTCGAGAGCAGCGACAAAGAACGGCCGGAAGCCGTCGGGATGCTCGCTCATCGGAAAGTGCCCAAGCTGGTCCATCACGGCGAGTGTCGCTCCCGGAATGGCATCTGCCGTACGTTTCGCGTCCTCGGGCGTACAGGTCAGGTCATAAGCACCAACAATCAGGTGAACTGGCGTGGCCCCCGTATCAATCGTCGGCAGGCGCGGGATCAGGCTGTCATCCTTGGTGTAGAAACTCAGATCGCCACGAAACACGCCTGGACCGCTTTGCATGAACATCCAAAGGGTGTTCCAACGCTCAGCATTGGGCGCATAGGGCGAGATATTGGCCGACACCAAGGCTGCTCCCATCTCTCCGCCATGGGCGTCGGGACGGTGGAACCAGTCAATGTCATACCACGCGGGCTGGAAATCCGATGCCTCGATGGCAATGAAGCCGCTGAACTTGTGACCATGCAGCGCCGCGAGTTGCAGCGCAATGCGCCCACCCATGGAACAGCCTGCCAAGACCGGGCGATCCAGTCCAAGCCCATCAATGACCGCCAGCACGGTTTCGATGTAGGCCTCGGTGGTCAGCAAATATTCTTCGGTCTCGAACCCTTCGGGCGGCAGCGATTTGCCGTGCCAGGGCATGTCGAAGGCGATCAGGCGGTTGGACGCGGTGATCTCGGCATCGTTCAGCAGGTGACGCCATTGGCGCGTATCGGCCCCGGCGGTGTGCAGACACAGCACCGGACGGCCCTGCCCGGCCTCTTCGAAATAGATGCGACGTGGTGCGCCGCCGATGGTGACGGTCAGGTAACGACCTGTGATTGGTTCAATGCTCATGCGGCCAACTCTTGTCTGGTGCGGGCAAGGCCAAGCACCTCTTTGAAAAAACGCAGATTTTTGACGAGGCTCAGAATATCGCCGTCGATCCGACCACGCCCAATCTTCACCAATCCAAAAACGTCGTGGAAACCCGGCTCGGGTCGTGCCTGCCAGAATTTCTCAAGCGCCTCGGCATCCGTGCGCAAGGCAAACTGCCACGGTGTCTTGCGGCTTGGTCCTTCGGCAACCGAAATGATGCGACCTTTTTCAAAGGTCAGGTAAAATTCGTGTCCATCCACGTCGATCAGGACGGTCTCTGAAAACAGACGCCCCAGCCGCAATAGATGCGGTGTCGCATCGAGTGTGGATTGGATGTTCTTGAAGATGTCGATCACCTGAGCCTCCCTTGCGGTGCTATGCTCCACAATAGCTGCCACGGGCGACGGGGTGCGGGCCATGCCACGCAGGGTATGGGTCAATACTCTGAGAACCCTGCGTCAGTCGCCAGCCCAAACGCGCCGCGACCGAACCCTACACGTTGCGGTATCACCCGATACCGCCCAAGGCATTGGGCTGAGCGACAGTTTCGAGGAAGTCTGGTGGTCGATGAGGGACGGTGGAGCGCCCCTTGCAAAAACCACAGACTGCCAGGAGGAGGATTTACCCATGGGCATCGTCAACCAAGACAACATCACCGACGTCGTGATCGCGAGCCTCGGCAAGCATGGCGACATCACTGACCGTGAGCGCGAAATCGCAACCGGCCTGATCAAGCACCTGCACGCCTTCATCAAAGACGTGAAACTTCAACACAGCGAATTTCTGGCCGCCTGCGACTACCTCGCGCGTGCTGGCAAGCTGTGCAACGAAAACCGCCAGGAGTTCATCCTGCTTGGAGACATCCTCGGCGTCGAGGTTCTGGTCGACATGATGACCAACCCGATTGAAGGCAACGAGAGCGAATCCACCGTGCTTGGCCCGTTCTACCGTGAGAACCCGCCGGTTCTGCCCAAAGGCGCCTCGACCATTCAAAAGCACTACGACAACGAAGAAACCGCGTATTTCGAAGGCTACATCAAGGACGAACACGGCAACGGCATCGCCGGTGTGACGCTCGATGTCTGGGAAGACGCGCCGAACGGCATCTACGAGAACCTCGACCCCGACCAGCCTGAATACAACCTGCGCGGCCGGTTCGAGACCGACGAGAACGGCCACTATGCCTTTGTCGCCGTGCGCCCCGTGCCCTACCCGATCCCCGACGATGAAACCGCCGGTGAGCTGCTGCGCTTCATGGGCCATCACCCAAACCGCCCGGGTCACATGCACTTTATTATCTCGAAAGACGGATACCGCCCGCTGATCAGCCAGATCTACGACGCCGACAGCGCATGGCTTGAAGATGACAGCGTGTTCGCCGTCAAGGAAAGCCTGATCGGCAAGTTCAAACCCGCAGCTGCCGATCTGGGCACCGACCTGCATTTCGAGTTTGACTTCACACTCAAGGCACAAGCCGCAGTTCAGGCTGTCGCCGCTGAGTGAGCAACCACGACCTCCCTGTTGACTGGCCCCCCTTTACGGGGGGCTTTTTTTGTCTCGCGCGATCACTTAGCGTGGGCCACCGGCGTAAGGGTTAAAGATGAATTTCAAACAACTGACCTATTTCATCGCTGTGGCCGAAGAACTGCATTTCGGTCGCGCGGCGGAACGGCTCGACATGGCACAGCCGCCGCTCAGTCGCCAGATCAAGCAGCTTGAAGAAGAACTAGGTGCGATCCTTTTCAACCGCGGTCGCAGCGCAATCTCGTTGACACAAGCCGGCGAACGCCTGCTGGCGCGCGGCAAAACCATCGTGTCTCAGCTTGAGGATACAAAGCTGGAAGTACGGCGATTGGGGCAAGGCGCAGAAGGACGGTTGCGCATTGGCTTCGTTGGATCTGCGACCTTCGGGATATTGCCGAACATCATCCGGTCCTATCGCGCAAATTACCCCGAGGTGAACCTAAGCCTGATCCCCATGAATAACGCCGATTTGCACCGCGCTTTGGTGTCCCGCGAATTGGACGTCGTCTTTGCCCGCCCGACCCTGAAAGACCCCGAATTTCTGTCAAAGCACCTGATCGAGGAAAAGCTGATCCTCGCGTTGCCGGACATTGTCGATACGGGTTCGCGCACCGTGGCCAAGCTGGAACGGCTGATGACGCACAACCTGATCCTCTACCCCGAACGCCCACGGCCCAGCTATGCCGACATGGTTCTCAAAGCGGTCGAAGATGCCGGATTTCAGGCCCCCATGCGGATTTGGTGCATGGACCTGCAAACCGCGCTGAGCCTTGTCGCTGTTGGCGAAGGGGTGTGCATCGTACCTGAATCGGTGTCGAATGCGCCACGCAAGGGCATGAAATTTCTCAAGATCGACCCAGAAATAGCGCGGACGGAATTGTCGCTGAATTACCGTCTCGATGAACAGGGTGTGCATGTGAAGCACTTTGTCAGCATCGCCCAAAAAGTGGCGCGCAAGACGTTCTGAACACGCCTTGCACACTTGATAACATGCCGCCCGACGGACGTGCTGCTATCGGTCAGACCCCCAGCCAGGTATGCTGCGCGTCTTCGTCTGCCTTGATGTCGTCCGCACTGCCGGTCCAGACGATCTGACCCTTTCCAACCACCACCACATCATCGGCCAGCGACGTGGCAAAGCCGAAGTTCTGCTCAACGATGATCATCGACAGGCCTTCAGCCTTTAAGTCCTGAAGCTTGTCATGGATCAGTTTGACAATGATCGGGGCAAGACCTTCGGTTGGCTCGTCCAGGATCAAAAGCTTTGGGTTCATCAACAGCCCGCGCGCGATGGCAAGCATCTGCTGTTCACCACCCGAGAGTTGCGTACCGCCATTGTCCATCCGCTCTCCCAGACGCGGAAATAGATCCAACACCCGCTCCATCGTCCAGTCGGCCCCGGCTCCGCCAAACCGCTTGGCCGCGATTTCAAGGTTCTCGCGCACTGTCAGCGACGGAAAGATGTCCCGCGTTTCAGGCACATAGGCGATCCCGCTCTTGGCGATGTCGAAAGGCTGGCCGACCATCGGTTTGCCGTTGAACAGGATTTCCCCGGACTTGAGCGGCAAGAGCCCCATGATCGTCTTCAGCGTTGTGGATTTGCCCGCACCATTGCGGCCAAGAATGGCCAAGACCCGACCCGCCTGCGCCTCAAGCGACAGCCCGTAAAGAACTTGCGTTTCACCGTAGCCCGATTCAATTGCGTTCAGTTCAAGCATCTTCCCAGCTCCCCAAATAGATTTCCTTGAGCAACTTCGATCCGCGTGCTGCTTCGGGCAGGCCATCGAACACCACTTCGCCGTAGTTCAGAACGGTGATCGTGTCGGCCACGTCAAAGGCAAGGTCCATGTCGTGTTCGATGATCAGCATGGTCAGATCGCGCGGCAGGTTGTTCAAAAGGTCATGAAACCCCTTGGACATTTCCGGCCCGACACCGCTCGTGGGTTCGTCCATCAGCAGCACCAAAGGCCGTGTAGCCAAAGCAACGCCAACCTCAAGCTGACGCCGGACGCCATAGCTGATCTCGGACACCTTAGCGTGAATGTAGGGCATGAGGTTCACTTGGTTTGCCACCTCGTCCACGATCTCGCGGACTTCGGGTTTGGCTAGGCTGTCGGACCAAAGTTGGGTCGCGTGGCCGGTGTGAACCGCCGCTGCCAACCCAAGGTTTTCCTCGACCGTCAAACCGTCGAACAGCGTGTTCTTCTGGTAGCTGCGCGACAGACCCCGACGGGCGCGTTTGGCAACTGGCAACGCGGTGACGTCTTCGCCCGCCAGATGGACCGACCCGCTGTCCGGGGTGAGTTCGCCGACAAGCTGGTTGAACAGCGTTGTCTTGCCCGCCCCGTTCGGTCCAAGGATCACCCGGCGTTCGCCGCGTTCCAGTTTCAACGACACGTTTCGCGTGACGTGGACGGCGCCAAAGCTCTTGTCCAGATTGCGTGTCTCAAGCATCGGTCAGCACCTCCTCGGATTGCTGTTTGCGCGTGGCATCGGCCATGCGGCGTTCGATCCGGTCGCCCCAGCGGGACTCAAACCAGCCAAAGACCCCGTTGGCACGGCTCATGACGACGGCGATTAGAATGACCCCGACGACAAGATGCCAATAGGTGGTGACCGCACTTAGTTCGTGCTTGAGCACCACAAAGGCCGCAGCCCCCACGAGCGGGCCGACAAGCGTGCCCAGACCGCCAAGGATCACAACGACCAGCGCCTCACCCGACACAGTCCAGCTGAGCAGACCCGGCGAAATGTAAAGGATGTGCTGTGCCGCCAAAGCGCCCGCCAAACCGGCGATCATACCGGAGAGACCGAACACATCCGCTTTGACCCTCCAGACGGTCAGACCAAGCGCGCGCATCCGCTGTTCATTGTGCATGACACCCGACAACGAGCGACCCAGACCGGACCGCAGGATCAGGACCGATGCGACGTAGATCGCCGCCAGAAGGGCAAGACAAAACAGCGCAAAGCTGCGGCTGTCATTCAGGTCCACGCCGATAAAGCTCAGATCAAGCCGAGAGATGCCACCCAACCCGTCATCACCGCCAAAGATTGGCGCCTCGAAAACGTAGGAATAGGCCATCTGCCCAAAGGCCAGGGTTGCCATGATGAAATAGATGCCGTGGCTGCGCGAACAGATCGCACCAATCACCCAAGCGGCGACCCCGGTCAGCGCAATGGAGCCTGCCATTGCCACCGGCGGCGCGATGCCCGCCTTGGTCGACAGAATGGCGTAGGTATAAGCCCCTACCCCCATCAGCGCACCATGACAGAGCGAAACCATGCCGCCAAATCCCGCGACGATGTCCAATGCCAGAACCAGCATGGCGAGGATCAGGATCTCGGTCAGGATTTCCAAACCGAAATATTCGGCAGTCAGCGCCTGAAACAGCGCGCCGGCGGCAAGCAGCGCCAGCACGGCATAGCGAAGTGCATTATGTCGAAACATCGGGTTATCCTTTCGCCGGGAACAGGCCCACCGGCTTGATCACAAGGACCGCAGCCAACAGGGCGTAGATGAGAACAGACGCCAATTGCGGCGCCAGAACTGCGCCGAAAGTCTGAACGAAGCCATAGATCAGCGACCCTGAAACCGCGCCTTTCAGTGACCCAAGCCCGCCGATCACGATGACGATCAGCGTGGGGATCAGGATTTGCAGCCCCATATCGGGGGTTACGCTCAAGAGCGGTGCAGCAACTGCGCCCGCCAGCCCAGCCAGCGCACAGCCAAAACAAAAGACCATGAAGAACAAGCGTTCGACATTGATGCCAAGACAGGCCGCCATCGCATCATTGTCGACGCCCGCGCGGATCATTGCACCGATCTGGGTACGCGCCAGAACAAACGCCAGCGCGGCAAAGATCGCGAGGCCCAGAGCGATGATGAACAGCCGGTAGGTTGGATACTCGACACCCAGAAACGCCAGTCGCCCGTCCAGCAAGGCAGGCACTTCGATGCCCAGCGCAAGGTCGCCCCAGAAGATGCGTGTCAGATCGAGCATTGCAAAGATCAGCCCGAAGGTGACCAGAACCTGCGCCATTGGACCGGACTTGCGCATCCGCTTGATCAGACCGGAATACAGCAGGACGCCGACACCAGCCACTGCAACGGGCGCCAGAAAGAACCCCATCCAGTAGCCACCGACTGCCGCCAGCGAGGCTGCAAAATATGCACCCAGTGCATATAGAGAGCCATGCGCGAGGTTCACGAAATGCATCAGCCCGAAGATGACCGTCAGGCCGATAGAAAGTAGAAACAGAAGCATGGACAATTGCAGTGCGTTCAATGCCTGAAGTGTCCAGAAGCCAAGATCATGTGCCACGAAAGGCCCTCCTCGGAATAAAGAACCCGGCCTCGAAAAGAAGGCCGGGTCCGCAGGATCAGTTGGAGACAGGCGCCATTTCACAGCCATTGACCGGATCGGCCTCGGCAGGCAATTGGGCCAGAACCTTTTGGGTCAGGGTGTCTTCCCCAGCGACCGTTTCGTAGACATAGATCGGCTGAATGACGTTGTTCGTCGCCGGGTCGATCGACAGCGTGCCGCGCGGGCCTTCAAACTTCACGTTGCGCAGCGCGTTTGCCAGCGATGCACGATCAGATGCGCCTGTTTTCGTGGCTTCGATCAACGCACGTGCCGCATCATATCCCTGAACTGCGAATTCTGAAGGCACACGACCGTTTGCCGCTGTGAACGCGTCCGCAAATACTGCGTTGGCCGTGCTGTCAATGGTCGGCACGTAATGCAGTGCAGTGATCACACCTTCTGCCGCCGGGCCTTCGGCATTGACGTAAAGCGGTGATGTCAGGAAGCCGGAGCCATAGAGTGGCAGTTCAGCCTTCAGACCAAAGCTGTCGTACTGTTTGACAAAGGAAATCGCTTCGCCACCCGCATAGAACACATAAACCGCATCCGCACCGCTTGCCTTGGCTTGGGCAAGGTACGGGCCGAAATCCTGTGTCTTTTGGAACGGGGTGAACTCTTGTCCGACCACTTCGCCGCCAGCCGCGGTAAAGCTTGCGGTGAAGGCGTCGATCATCTGGTGGCCTGCCGCATAGTCAGGGGCAAGCGTATAGACCTTGCCGATGCCCTGCTCGTGCATCCAGGTGCCCATCGGACGATTGACCTGACTGTTCGAGAACGACATGCGCGTGATGAACGGCGAACAATCGGCCCCGGTCGCTTCGTCATTGCCCGCGTTGGCCACGATCAGCGGCACGCCCGCACCGTGTACCATGTCGCGCACTGCGCCAAGCACGCCAGAGCTGACGATCCCGGCGATGACATCGACATCATCCTGAAGGATCAGCTTCTTGGCTTTGCCCAGAGCGACCGGCGGTTTGACTTCGGTGTCTTCACGGATGATTTCGAACGTGGCGTCGGTCTCGTCGCCGAATTGTTCGAGGGCGAGATTGAAGCCCGCCTCAATCTCGTTGCCAAGGGCTGCATAGACGCCCGAGAAAGGAAGCAGCAGCCCGACTTTGATGTCTTCGGCAGCAGCAGGCATAGCAAAGCTGGTGGCAAGCCCAAGGGCCGCCAGTGTCGCGCGTTTCATTGTGGTATTCCTCCAGTTGTGTTTCAGACCCCTCCTCAGGGCCTATCCAAGATCGCCCCCACCAACCGGCACAGTCACACCGGTGATGTATGAGGCATCGTCCGACGCAAGGAACAGGATCGGTCCTGCTTGCTCGTCGAGCGTTCCGTAACGTTTCATGAATGAGGATTGGATCGTCTGATCGACGATGGTCTGATACCAATCCTCGCGCTGCTCCTCCGCAGCGTTGGGGTTGCGCGGTGTCACGCGCGGCGGCGCTTCGGTGCCGCCGGGGGCTGTGGCCACTACGCGAATGCCGCGCTCGGCCACTTCCCAAGCAAGGCTTGCAGTGATCGCGTTCACCCCACCCTTGGCCGCCGCATAGGGCACACGGTTCAGCCCGCGCGTTGCGATGGACGACACGTTGACGATCACCCCGCTTTCGCGCGGCAGCATCCGTTCGATGGCAGCGCGGCAGCAGTAGAGCGTCGGAAACAGCGACCGGCTTATTTCGGCTTCGATCTGCTTCGGCTGGTAATGCTCGAACGGTTTGGCCCAGATCGTGCCGCCCACGTTGTTGATCAGGATGTCGATCCGCCCCCACAGATCGACGGCCTTTTGCATGGCCTTGTCGCAGCCTGCCCATGTCTCGAGGTTGACCGAAATTGCCTGTGCCATCCCACCGGCTGCGCGGATGGCCTTCACCACCTCATTCCGCGCAGGCGAGCGATCCACGATCAGCACATTTGCGCCTTCGGATGCGGCCCGTTCCGCGACGCGGCGGCCAATCCCTTGGGCGGCGCCGGTCACGACCATCACCTTATCGTCGAAACGGCGTGTCATGCCGCGACAGCCTCGGCTTCGGTCGGGTTGAATTTCTCGAAGTAGAAATTCGCAGGCTCCACACCCAGCTTGGCAAAATGCGCGCGCACAGCATCCACCATCGGCGGCGGGCCGCACAGGTACACATCGCAATTGCCGTCGTTCAGGTCTTCGGCTGTGACGTGGTCAGTCACGAAACCCTTACGCTCATTCGCATCTTCTTCTGCCGCAAGGATCGTGATGACAGTGACAGTGCCAATTTTCTCGGCAAGCGCGTTAACGCGGTTCAGCTCCACAAGATCGGCGGCGCGGGTCACAGCGTAATACAGCGTGATCGGGTGATCCGACCCCTGCTCTGCCACCTGTTCCAGCATCGACAGGAACGGTGCGAGGCCCGTGCCACCGGCCAGCCAAAGCTGCGGGCGATCGACAGGTCTCAGGTAGAACGCGCCCATCGGCCCGGTCAGAGTAACAGCATCACCCGGCTGGGCACGATCACCCAAATAGCTGCTCATCACGCCACCCGGCAGGTTGCGGATGAGGAACGTCGCCTCATCAGCGCCGGGCGCGGATGAGAAGGAATAAGAGCGGTGCGATGCGGTGCCCGGAACGGTGACGTTCACATATTGGCCCGGCAGAAAGCCCAAGGACTTCGCCATCTTCACCCGAAGGCCAAAGGATGTCTCGGACAGGCGGTCAACGCCCAGCACTTCGCCTTCGACGGCTTCAGGCGCTGTTTTGCAGATGGCAGAGGATGCCGGAACCCGCAGCACGCAATCGCTTTCCGGGATCATCTGGCAGGTGAGGACATAACCCGCTTCGGCTTCCTCGTCGCTCATGGACTCGTCCATGTAGAATTCCAGCTCGTACTCGCCCTTCTCGGCGAAACACTTGCAGGTGCCGCAGACACCATCGCGGCAATCCATTGGCAGGTTGATCTTCTGGCGGAAGGCGGCATCTGTCACCTTCTCGTCGTCATCGCACTGGATGACGCGCGTGACGCCATCTTCGAAATTCAGGGCAACGTTGTAGGTCGTCATGGCATGCTCCTCCCTTGGCCGCGCACCCTGCCTTGGGTGCGCGGAAGTCTTTTCCCTCCCGAAAGGCCGGGATCAGATGTGGTAGACGTCGATCACGTGATGAATGTGGTCGTTCTTGAGAACCACCTTCTTGTCGGTGATCAGCGGTTTGGGTCCGCTGGTGTCGATCGTGTAGAACGACGTGCCCCAGTGCTGGTCCGTCTTGGAATAGCGATAGCTTAGCGTCTGCCAGTTGAAGCGCAGCTTGATCTCGCTGCCCTCGCGGCTCAGCACTTCGATCCCAGACAGGTAATGATTGGTGCGGGGTTCGGGCAGCGACGTGGCCGAAGACCGATCTGTCTTGATCCTAAACACGCGGTCCTCGATCCCCTGCTTGTTCGGGTAGAACATCAGGGACATCTCGTTCTGCGGGTCTTCGGTCAGGGTGTCGTAGTCGTCCCAGGCTGGCATCCAGAACGGGCAGTCCTTGTGATAGAAGGTCAGCCACGTGTCCCAATCGCGGTCATCCAGTGCCCGCACCTCGGCAAAGAGGAAAGCCTGGAGTTCTTCGAAGCCCATTGCGGGCGCGGTTTCGGGGCGCTCAAGCGTTGCAATGCTCATTGTCGTTCCTCCTCATTCGGCCGCGACAGCGGCTTTCGGGGCCGTTTCGCGTTCTTTGGCGATGGCGGCGTTCATGCGCTCCGACCAGTTGGTGTGCTGGATGACGAACAGGCCTTCATCCTCGGTGCGGGCGCCGGACAGAAGCGGGTTGATGCCCAATGCCTTAGCGTCCTCATCCGGACCTTCGATCCACTGGGTCGCCCCACGGGTCAGGTCGTTCCACTTGGCATGTGCCGAACCGGCATAACCACGCTGAGTTGCCCGGAATTCCTCGGTGTCGTCCGGCGTCGCCATGCCGCTCGCATTGAAGAAATCTTCGTACTGGCGAATGCGGCGGGCGCGGGCTTCCTGGCTCTCGCCCTTGGGGGCGACGCAGTAGATCGTCACTTCGGTCTGATCGACGCTGATCGGACGGAACACACGGATCTGGCTGCTGAACTGGTCCATCAGGAAGACGTTGGGGTAAAGGCACAGGTTGCGCAGCACACCGACCATCCAATCGGCTTTGGTCTTGCCGTACTGCTCGGTCCATTCCTCAAGACGCGGATAGTTCGGGCGGTTGGTCGGGTCGGCCCATTCGGTCCAGAGCAGGATGTGGCCATTGTCATAGGCATGGAACCCGCCGCGCTGCTTGGCCCATTTGGACGCGTCAGTCGCCTTGATGTCGTCTTCCTTGCCATCGTCGGTGCGGTGCGCTGTGGTGGCAACGTAGTTCCAGTGAACGGCGGACACGTGATAGCCATCCGCGCCGTTCTCGGCCTGAAGCTTCCAGTTGCCGTCGTAGGTGTAGGTGGACGAGCCGCGCAGCACTTCCAGACCCTCGTCCGCCTGATCGACGATCATGTCGATCATGTGCTTGGCTTCCCCCAGATACTCTTCCAGCGGCTTTACATCGGCGCTCAGCGATCCGAACAGGAACCCACGGTAGTTTTCGAACCGCGCGACCTTGGTCAGGTCATGGCTGCCATCCTTGTTGAACTGCTCGGGGTAGCCTGCGCCCTTGGGGTCTTTGACCTTGAGCAGCTTGCCGGTGTTGGAAAAGGTCCAGCCGTGGAACGGGCAGGTAAAAGTCTTCTGGTTGCGACGCTTGAAGCGGCAGAGCTGCGCACCGCGATGCGAACAGGCATTGACCAGCGCGTTCAGTTCGCCGTCCTTGTCACGGGTGATGACAACGGGTGTGCGACCCATGGTCAGGGTAAAGTAATCGCCCGGCTCCGGGATCTGGCTTTCATGCGCCATGTAAATCCAGTTGCCTTCGAACACGTGCTTGATCTCAAGTTCGAAAAGGTCTTCGTCGGTAAAGATGTCCCGGCGGCAGCGGAACACACCGTTTTCGGGATCGTCCTGAATGGCACCATCAAGGCGAGCCTCGAACTCATCGAGATTGGATTGGGTGAACATCGGTCGTCCTCCTCCTGACTGCCGCGACGCGTTCTGTTGACGTCTTGGCTGGGTTAGTTGTCGTGTTGCGGGTTATTCGCCCGCAACGGCTGTGATGGTTCTGCCGGCGTCGCGGCGGAAGAATGCGATCTTGTCGGGATCAAGGGCCGCGCCGATGCCGACCCCTTTGGGGATCTCGACACAGAAATCGCGATAGATGATGGGCTCGGCCAGAATTTCGTCGGTGAGCAGCAAGGGACCAAAGAACTCAGTGCCCCAGCCCAGTGTCTCGACCGTTGCAAAAAGTTGCAGCGCTGCCGCGGTGCCCAAGCCAGTTTCAAGCATGGTGCCACCGTAAAGGCCCAGACCTGCTGCTTCGGCGATGGCGATGACTTCCGAAGCCCGCTTGAGACCACCCGATTGCGCCACTTTCACCGCGAACACATCGGCGGCATTTGCTTTGGCCACGGACAGCGCGTCTTCTGGGCCGTTCAGCGCCTCGTCCGCCATCACGGCGATCTCATACCCGCCAGTCAATTCCGCCATCGCCCGGCGATAACGCGCCGGAACCGGCTGTTCGACCAGTTCGCAGCCTGCATCCTGAAGCCCCTTGAGACCCCAGCGCGCGTCCTGCAACGACCAGGCAGTGTTCACATCGACCCGCACACTGGCAGCCTCACCGACAGCCTGCTTGATCCGGGCCACATGGGCCACGTCTTCGCGCACCGACCGCTTGCCGATTTTCAGTTTGAAGATGTTGTGACGGCGGGTTTCGATCATCTGCAGCGCTTCGGCGATATCCGTTTCGGAATTGCCCGAAGCCAATGTCCACGCGACCGGCAGACGTTCATGTACCGCGCCACCGAAAAGCTGCGCCACAGACACGCCAAGGCGCTTGCCCAGACCGTCCCAAAGCGCGATTTCTACAGCGGTCTTGGCAATGCGGTTGCCCTTGACCAACTTGTCGATCAGTTGGGTCGCACCGTTCACGTTGTCGGCGTCACGGCCAATCAAAGCCGGAGCGATATAGGTGTCGATTGCCAGCTTGATGCCTTCGGGGCTTTCCGGGCCATAGCTCAGACCACCGATGGTGGTGCCTTCGCCGATCCCTTCTGACCCGTCAGAGAATTTGACGAGAACCAGAACGGCGATCTGCGTGCGCATCGTTGCCATCGACAGCACATGTCCCCGGATGGTCGGGATATCGAGGATCATGGTTTCGATCTGGTCGATCTTGGTCACGGGAGTGTTCCACATTTTGTCGTTTCGTTGAGATGCAGATTGCCCATGCGGAACCGTTTCTGTCGATGATGGCCCGGATCTTGGGTGATACCCTGAGGACGCATCCGGGGTAGCTGCAGCCTTTCGCATGTCAGAAAGAACAGCCACCGCAGGCACCGGTCATGTGCACAGCGCATGTTGGAGGGTCGCGGCAGTTTGAACGGGCCCGCTCCGCCTACGGGATATCGTGGCCCCCGGCATGCAACGTATGTTGCAGGATCGCGACGCGGTTGTCCGGCCCGGCTGCAGCACAAACTTTGTCAAACGTCAGCGCGCGCACCGGCTAGCGATCAGGTCTTGTCCACTCAGGCAGTAGGCGGGCTTGCCTGTTGGTACAGTTCAAGTGGCAAGCCGTCAGGATCGGCAAAGAACGTGAACTTGCGATCAGTATAGGGATCGATCCGGATATCCTCGACAGCAACGCCCTGCGCTTCGAGAATCCGCTTGACCGCAGCGACATCGTCTACGGCAAAGGCAAGGTGGCGCAGGCCCTGTGCCTCGGGGCGCGATGGGCGCACAGGGGCGTCCGGAAATGAGAAGAGTTCGATCTGTGTGCCGTCCGGCAGCGCCAGATCAAGCTTCCACGACTGCCTGTCCGCTCTGAAGTTCTCGGCAAGCACGGTCAGCCCCAGCGTTTCGGTATAGAATGCCCGGGACCGTTGGTAGTCCGAACAGATAACAGCCACATGGTGTAATCCGCGAAAAGGCCCCATCGGTTGTGTTCCTTGGTAGCGGGTCAGGATGCGCAGACGTATCAGTCGTGAAGGCTTTGCAAATGATCGAGCATCACCTCGGCGGACGAACGTTCAAGTGGAACACCCGGCGGATTGTCCTTGAATCCCGGCTCCATGAAAAGTGCCTTGATCGTCCGGTCGTTGACATACATGGAATAGCGCCAGCTGCGCAGCCCCATGCCATTGCTGCTCCGTTCAACAAGCATCCCCATCTTGCGCGTAAACTCGGCATTTCCGTCCGGCAACATCCGCACCTTTTCGACCCCACGCGACAGCGCCCATTGGTGCATCACGAAGGCATCGTTGACCGACAGACAGATCACCTCATCGATTCCCAGATCGCGAAAGCTATCATAATGCGCCTCAAACCCCGGAAGATGGCTTTCGGAACAGGCAGGGGTGAACGCCCCCGGCAGCGCGAATAAGACAATGCGCTTTCCGGCGAACACCTCGTCGGTGGTCACTTGCTTCCATTCAAACGGATTGGGCCCACCCAGCGCGTCATTCCGGATGCGGGTGTGAAACAGGGCGTCAGGGACGGTTTGAGGATGCATCTTGCGCCTTTCCAGACTGAGTTCAGATGGCATTTAACGCATGAATGCGGATCGGTCGATCACCTCTTGGCCTTACACGCACCATTTCCGACGCGGGTGTCCCCGGCGCGGAGTTTCGCGCCGGGAACAGGTTTTATCACTTCTTCAGATTGGTCCAGATCTGGTCATAGACCTCTTGCGTGGCCTGATCACAGACCTCGATGAACACGCCCGCCCCGGCGCTTGCGGGCGGGTTGCTTTCAGGCTGGGTGGCCAAGGTCGGATCAAGGAATGTCCCGACGCCTGTCAGCCCGGCATTATAGCGCGCGTAGTTGGTGACGGCCGCGATGTTTTCCGGCTCGAGCAGGAAATCCATGAACTTGATCGCATTGTCGCGGTTCGGCGCATCCTTTAGCAGGACGACGTTGTCCATCCAGACGATGTAGCCCTGCGACGGGAAGGCGTATTCGATATTGGCCCCCTCTTCGCGGCCCTTGGCAGCAAACCCATCATAGATTTGGCCGACAGCGGCATCGCCCGACACAAGCACCTCTTTCGCGGTGTCCGAGTTGAACGAGGCCCAATGCGTCTTAGCCTCTTGCAGCATGTCGTTCAGCGCCTTGAGCTGATCACGGTCGGTCGAGCATTGCGGGATGCCCATATGCAGCGCCGCCATCGCCAGCACTTCGCCTTGGCTGTCGAGCATGTTGATCTTGCCCGAAAGCTCGGCTGGTGGGTTGAACAGGATGTCAGTCGTCCCGATGTCCCCGGAATAGGCATCGCGGTTCACCGCGAACGAGGTCGAGCCCCACTGGTAGGGGATCGAATGCGCCCGGCCCGGATCGAAGGACGGATCGGCCCATTCAGGCGCGATGTTGCCTTTGTTGGCCAATTCTCCATCCGCGATCGTATCCAGCAGGCCTTCACCTGCCATGATCTGCACCATGTAATCGCCCGGCACAGCCACGTCATAGGTGCCGATAGCCCCGGCCTTGAGCGAGGCCAAAAGTGCTTCGTTGCTGTCATAGGTGTCCATAACCACCTCGACGCCGTATTCCGCGCTGAAGGTGTCCAGCAATTCCTGCGGGATGTATTCGAACCAGTGGTAGATCACCAGTTTGCCCTCGGCCATGGCGGCCCCGGCTGTCAGTGCAAGCGCGCTTGCCGCAACGGTGGTTTTCAGAATTGTCTTCATGGTCAGTCCCCTGTTGAATAATGCCCTATTGGGCGGAGTTGGTGTGGCCACGGTCAGTGACCTTGGAATCCTTCCAGCACGTTCACGGTGTTGATCCCGATTTCCGCGATGTCGTAGCCGCCTTCCATCACGAACAGTGTCGGCAGGCCCGCCGCTGCGATATCCGCGCCCATGATGGTGAAATCCGACGATGTGAGTTTGAAAAAGCTGATCGGGTCAGTCTCAAAACTGTCGACACCCAGCGATACGATCAATGCGTCCGGCGCGTACTCGGCAACCCGTTCAAGCGCTGTGGCAAGCGCGGTGCGCCAGATGTCGAACCCCGTTCCGGGCGGCATTGGCAAGTTGAGAGTAAAACCTTCACCGGCCCCGGTGCCAGTTTCATTGGCGTATCCGAGGAAATAGGGAAAGGCATATTCCGGCGCGCCGTGCAGCGAGACGAACAGAACATCCTCACGGTCGTAGAAGATATCCTGTGTGCCATTGCCGTGGTGAAAATCCACGTCGAGGATGGCAACCCGCGCCATGCCGTTGTCGCGAAAGTGTTGGGCGGCAATGGCGGAGTTGTTCAAAAAGCAATAGCCGCCATACAGGTCCTTGGCCGCATGATGCCCCGGCGGACGGCAGAGCGCAAAACAACTCTGCGCACCAGCCCGCACCCGCTCAGCCCCAGTCAGGGCGACATGGGCACTTGAGAGCGCCGCCTGCCACGTGCCCTGCGTGATGCTGGTCTCGGCAGCAAGCGCGTAATACCCCAACTGCCCGTCAATATGTGTAGGACAGGTCTGCACCATACGCCGGGCGGGCCATGCATTTGCGATCGCTTCGCCCTCAAAGCCAGCCGCCTGCCAGCGATCCCACGCAGATTGCAAGAATGCCACGTAAGCGAAGTCATGCACGGCAAGGATCGGCGCCATTCCAAAGCTGTCAGGGGCCGAGATCGGACCCAGCCCCACTTCGGTCAATCGTTCGTGGATATAGTCCAGCCGCGATGGGCGCTCGAACGGATAGACCAATTGCCCACCGTACAGTTCGGTCTGGGCGTCGCGCAGTTTGTGATTTTCGGAATAGATGGTTTCCATCAGCGTTCCTCTGCCGGATCCCGGCGACCGATGAACCATGACAACGCAACCATGACGATTGAGACCGCCAGAAGAAGCGTCGAAATGGCCATGATATTGGGCTTGATACCCTGTTTGACTGCGCCAAAGATCGCGGTGGGGAGGGTCTCAACCCCCGCGCCCTTGACGAAATTCGTGATGATGAAATCATCCAGTGAGATGATGAAGGCGAGGATGAATCCCGAAACGATCCCCGGCATCATCAACGGCAGCAGAATGCGCCTGAACGCCTGCCGCTTGGTTGCATACAGATCCATTGCCGCTTGTTCGTAGGTCGCCTCGATCCCCTGCATCCGCGCGGAAATCGGCATGTAGGCAAAGGGAATGCAGAACGCGATATGCGCGAGAAGGATCGTCATCACTCCGCGCTCGAATGCGATGGCGTTGAAGAAAATCAACGTGGCCACCGCTGTCACAATCTCGGGCACCATCAGCGGCAGAGAGATCAGCCCGATGGAGACCGTGCGCAGACGGAACTTGCCCGCGCGCAAAACGGCGGTGGCTGCCAGCGTGGCAATTATCGTGGCCGTCGTGGCAGCCGTGATCGCGATGATAAAGCTGTTCCAGGCCGCGTCTTTGAACTTGCCGCTTTCGGGTCCGGTGAACACGTCAACATACCAACGAAGCGAGAACCCTTCCCAGATCGTGATCGAGGGGGAGTCGTTGAAACTGTAGACCGCGACCACCACAAGCGGCGCGTATAAGATCACAAGACACAGTAGCGTAATGGCGAAAAAGCCCGGATAGCGGCGCAGGTCATAGGGTTTGGCCATCACGCCTCCTCCTTCCGGCTTTGACGGGCAAAGACCATCAGCAGGATCAGCACCATCGTCAGCAGGATCATCGACGCCGCCGCCCCGAACGGCCAATTGCCCGCGTTGCCCTTGAACTGCTCCTCGATCAGCGACCCGATCATGAACGTCTTGGCCCCGCCCAACAGGTCAGGCGCCAGAAACGATCCCAGCGATGGCACGAACACAAGGATGCACCCGGCGATGATCCCTGGTTTGACCGACGGGATCACGATCCGACGCAGCACCGCCCAGCGCGGCGCGTAAAGGTCGGAAGCTGCCTCGGAAAGCGCAAAATTGTACCGCTCGACCGCCGCGTAAATCGGCAGCACCATGAACGGCAGGTAGGAATAGAACAGTCCCAGCTGCACGGCGAGGTTGGTGTTCACGATGCCCAAAGGCTCGGAGATCAAACCGATGCTCATCAGACCGTCATTCAAGGGCCCTTCATCGCGCAGCAGGAACTTCATCGACACGGTACGAATGAGCAGGTTCACCCAATACGGGATGGTCACCAGAAACACCCAAAGCGCCCTCTGCCGTTCAGGGCGTGTGGCGATGAAATAGGCGGTTGGAAAGCCGATCAGCAGGCTGAGGATCGTCGCCGCCCCCGCCTGCCAGATCGACCGCCAGAAGATGCCGATATAGGTCCACTCGATCTTGGGTGGCTCGTCCCCGAAGAGGCCACGGTCAAAGAAGAACTGGTCATAGGCTTCAAGACTGAACTCCCAGATCACACCGCCGCGGAATTCCTTGGTCAAGAAGGAATAGATCAGCATGATCATCAGCGGCGCAAGCGTGAGCAGACCCAGCGTCACCCAAGCTGGCAGCAACAACAACGTGCGCGCCTCGCGATAGGTTTCGCTTTGCACAGACCCGCCTGTTGCGCCGCCCCCCGCCATCAGTCGATCAAGAGCCTTGCGGCCCCCTGCTCCATGTTGATGGCAACTTCAGTGCCCGGCTCGAACACGCGGGCATTGCCGCGCGACGAATTGGAGGAACGGACCGTGAATTGTGGCCCACCGTCCAGGTCAACGATCGTGGCGATGTCCGTGCCGATATAAATCATCTCGCGCACCCGGCCTTTCAGGCTATTGGCATCGACCGGGTCTGCCGACAGGAACAGCCGTTCAGGCCGCAACGACATATGCACCTTGGCGCCTGCGCCGATCCCGCCCACTGCATCGCAGGTCAGCCTGTGGGCGCCTCCCAGATGACATTCAGCGCGACCATCTGCGACCGCATCCACCGTCACCTGCATCAGGTTCGTATCACCGATGAAGTCGGCGACGAACACGTTTCGCGGCTGTTCATAGATCTCGCGGGCGTTACCCAGTTGCTGCAATTCGCCAGAGGACATGACCGCGATCCGGTCAGACATGGTTAGCGCCTCTTCTTGATCGTGGGTCACGAAGATGAAGGTGATGCCGGTTTCAAGTTGCAGATGCTTGAGTTCTACCTGCATCGCCTTGCGCAGCTTGAGATCGAGCGCCGAGAGCGGTTCGTCCAAAAGCAACACCTTGGGGCGCGGTGCCAGCGCGCGGGCCAAGGCGACACGCTGCTGCTGGCCGCCGGACAATTGCGACGGCTTGCGCGCGGCGAATTGCGATAGCTGCACCATCTCCAGCGCTTCTCCGGCGCGGGCGCGAGTTTCGGACTTGGACTGTCCAAGCATTTCAAGGCCAAAGCCCACATTGTCGAGCACGTTCATGTGCGGGAACAGCGCGTAGTTCTGGAAAACTGTGTTCACCGGGCGCTTATAGGGCGGCAGCGCGTCGATCTCGTCGCCATAAAGATAGATCGCGCCTTCGGTCACGTCTTCGAATCCCGCGATCATCCGCAGCAGCGTGGTCTTGCCACAACCAGAGGGGCCAAGAAGCGTGAAAAACTCGTTATCGCGGATCGACAGGGAAATCGTCTTTAACGCGGTAAAGGTGCCATACCGCTTGACCGCGCCCTGCACGTCAATGGCAATGTCCGTGTCTTGCGGCATTGGTGCTGTCCCCGGGCGCTGGTGTTTCTGACCTTGACCCTAGAAACGAAGCAACGTCTGCAGAAGACACGACTTCCTCAGCGCTTCTTAGCCTGCGCCTAATTTCTTTTCGCAAAACGCCCAATTCTTGGGCGGTTCTGGTTCGGTTTTGCCTTAGTCGATGGGTCGAACTTCTTTATAAAAGGGCCAGTTTCAGGGCCTGGGCGAAACGGATATTCGCGATGGGCCGAATGCAGCACGCCTGCGCCGTCGGGTCCGATCTCTGCATAGAGCTCGGCTTTGCGTGCTTATCTCAAGGTGTCCAAAACAGCCATGACATGGTCCGGGTCGGTCTGCGGATTGACGATGCAGAGGCGAAAGACCATCTCGCCGCGCCACCGGGTCGGCAAGCAAAGCAATGCCCCGGACCGCCGATGCTCCTCAGCCCAGCGCACCATCTCGTCCTCGGTGCGGTTGCGCGGGCGGAAGAGGATGACGGTAAGGTTCGGCCCCAGCAACAGCTCCAGCCACGCCGCCGCCGCGATGCGCTCTGCGAGGTCTTCTGCAATCGCGCGGGTGTGGGCTATCGCCAGCGCATAGGCTTTGGTGCCATGCGTCGCCAAAGAATACCAAAGGGGCAGCCCCCGCGCTCGGCGCGTCAGGTGCAATGCATAGTCCGACGGGTTCCATTCGCTTTTGTCCACAGTGTCGAGATAGACCGCCCGCTGGCCATGTGCCGCCGCCCCATTGGCCGCATCCCGATACAGCAACGCGCAGCTGTCATAAGGCGCAAACACCCATTTGTGTGGGTCGATGATCAAAGAATCCGCCTGTTCGATCCCATCAAAGGTCGGACGCAGGGCCGGATCAGCCATTGCAGCCCCACCATATGCGCCATCGACATGCACCCAGACGCCGCGCGCCTTGGCAAGCTGCGTCAATCCCGCAATGTCATCCACCGCGCCGCAATTGGTCGCCCCGCCATTCGCGACAATCGCAAAGGTTTCCGGTGTCAAATATGCAGCCGCTGCGTCCGCACTCATGCGCCCGGATGCGTCGGAGGGAACGGTGATGAGGTCCGCATCCATAACCCGCGCGACAGCCGCGATTGAGGAATGCGCCTCGGACGAACACAAGATCGCCCCGCGCCCGGCCTGTGCCTCTTGGGTGCACGTCCGATGCCAGTGCCGCGCGGCATGTAGCGCAGACAGGTTGCCCAATGTGCCACCCGCGACGAACACACCGCCTGCCGTGGCAGGCCAGCCCGCCAGATCGGACAGCCAACGCAAAGCCTGGTTCTCGGCATGGATCGCCCCGGCCCCGCCGTCCCAGTTTCCGGCAAAGATACCTGCCGCCCCCAAAGCCGCATCAAAACTCAGCGCAGCGCGGGTGGGCGCAGCCGCGACAAAGGACAGCGAGGTAGGATGTCCGAAAGGTCGTGTCGCGGGTTGGATGACATCGGTGAACAGCGCAAATGCAGCTTCAGCCCCAAGCCCGTCCGGCGTGATCGCACCACCCATCTCGGGCTCCAACGCCGCAGCAGCCCGAGCACCGTTCTTCGGGTCGGGACCAGCGGCAACATGGCCTGCAATCCAATCAAGAATGCGGCGCGTGTCGTCTGGCGCAAAGGGGAACGGATCGTGGCTCAATCGACCGCAAGCTCCGTGATCTCGCGTCGGAAGGGCAGCGCGTCACCGATATCCTCGCCATCCAGTTCTCGTGCATAGCGATGCCCCGCATAGGTGGCCCAAGCAATCGGCCCCGGCGCTTCGGCATCGCCGATGATCCGAACAGACGCAATCCCGGCATCCGCCCAATCGGCCTCATGGGCCTTGAGATCGTGGAAAAGCTGGTTGTTCTCGCGCTTGGAGGCCACGACCACGACCGCATCGCAGTCAATCTGGCGGGTTTGGTCAGTATAGGTGCAGTTCGACACCACATGCCCCACCCCGATTTCGGTCACACCGCGGTTCAGGACAATCTCGACCCCCATTTCGGCCAGTCGCTTGTGGATCGTATGCTGTTCCAGCGTGTTGACGGTCCAATCCGACAGATAGGCCGACGGCGTGACAATCGTCACGGCACAGCCTTCGTTGCGCAAAAGCTCTGCCAGAACCCCGCCCATGTAGTAGTGATCGTCGTCATAGATCACTATGTGACCCGATGGGCGTTGGCCGTCCATGATGTCGTCCGGAGTGAACACCGGCATCGCCGCATCCACCGGGAACGGCACGACATGTTGACGGCTGACACCGTCCCTGCGCCATGTGGCCCCAGTGGCAATGCAGATGTTCTGAAACCCGAATTCAAGGATGGCAGCGGCATCAAGCGCGCTGTCGAAATAGGTCTCGACGTTGGGTTTCTGGCTGATCTGATAGGTCCGGTAGTCTGCCACACGACCCCAAGCCGACAGACCGGGCAAGTGCCGTTCCCGCGCAACCCGTCCGCCCAGCACACGACCGGCCTCGGCAAGCGCAACGTCATAACCACGCTCGGCCAAGGCGCGGGTCGCCTCAAGACCGGCAGGACCTGCGCCGACGACCAGCACGGTCTCGGTGCGCCCCTTGGGGTTCATCCGCTCGGGATGCCACCCCTTGCGCCACTCCTCCATAAAGGTGGGGTTCTGCGTACAACGGCTGATCGACATGGTCATGTCGCCGGTAATGCAGATATTGCAGCCAATACATTCGCGGATGTCCTCGATCCGGCCTTCTTCGATCTTTTTGGGCAGGAAAGGATCAGCTATCGACGGACGGGCACAGCCGATGGCATCCAGAACGCCGCTGCGCACCATCTTGGCCATGACATCAGGCGAAGTGAAGCGCCCCACCCCAACCACCGGCTTTGATGACAACTCGCGGATGCCGCGCACAAGCGCCTCTTGCGCCGCTTCCTCCTTGAACCGTGACGGGCCGGAACACTCTTCCCACGTACCATGCGCCAAATCCCAGAGATCCGGCAGGTCCTTGTTCATGTCGATGAACTCGCGCACCTCGGCGTTCGAAAAGCCCAGATCACCGATGCTTTCGTCCAAGGACACGCGCAGCGTGAGGCCCATGCTGTCTCCCACCGCATCGCGCATATCGGCGATCACCTCACGTGCGAAGCGCGACCGGTTCTCCAGACTGCCGCCGTATTCGTCGTCGCGCATGTTGGTGGCGCGGCTGAGGAAATGCTGAAAAATACCGAAGCCATGCGCGCCATAAAGGCAAATGAGGTCAAACCCGGCAATCTTCGCCCGCTTGGCAGCATTGACGAACCAGCGGCGCAGATCTCGGATCTCGTCCTTCGACAGCGCCCGCGCTTGAACCGGATCGTTGGTGAAGGTGCGGATCGGTCCGGCAGAAACCGCAAGCGGCACTTCCTTGGTATAAAGGTTCGGCCCGTTGATCCCGGAATAGGCCAGTTGGATACCTGCCAGCGCCCCGTGTTCCTTCATCTTGCCGGCCATCTTGGCCAGCATGGGAATGTCTTTGTCCTCCCACAGGCGCAGTTCAATGAAAGGTGTGATTTCGGACGTGTGGTGCATCTCGCATTGTTCGGTAAAGATCACACCCCAGCCGCCTTCGGATTTGATCCCGCGCATCGCGGCTGCCGCAGATGGGTCGCGATAGCCGCCGCCATTGCAATGCGGCACCTGATAAAAGCGGTTCTTGGCCGTCACCGGGCCAATGGCCAGCGGTTCGAATAGCACGTCATACCGGGGATCGCGTCCGTCGAGCATCAAGCCTCTCCTGTCGGGTTTCCGGCAGCTTACTATCTATGCTGCAGCGCAAAAGTCTTGGCCTTGGAACCGTTGCTTAGGCTGGCGCTAAGTCAGACCAAAGGTTCGCCGCCGATCCGGTCCAGACGGCCTGTTCGCACCAGCGATGCAGCGTATTCGATGAACGCGCGCACTGCGTTCGACCGATCCGCATCCTGCGCCGTCAGAAGTCCCATTCGCAGTGCGCGCACCTTGCCACCAATAGGGATCACCCGCACCGGGTTGCCATCCGGGGACGTGTCGCTAAGTGGGCGAACATTGGCGATGGAATAGCCAAAATCATTGCCCACCATCGACCGCATCACCGCCATGTCGCGCGTGCGTTCGGCAATCACCGGCTTGCCCCCCGCATGATCAAACAGCGACAGGAAATAATCCGCGCTCAGCGGCAGATCGAGCAGAACCATCGGATGCGCGCTCAGATCCTCGACCGTGACCACGTCCCGATCCGCCAGCGGATGGGCGGTTCCCATCAGCGCGATGGGCGGTAGGCGCACCAGTGCGGTGAATTGCAAATCCGCAGGCAGATCAAGATCATAGGTCAACGCCACGTCGATCTCGGACCGTCGCAAAGCGCTGAACAGTTCCACTTGGTTCAGTTCGTGCTGGCGCAGACGCACTTCGGAAAATTCCGCCTCGAACCCACGGCGCAAGGTCGGCAGCACGAGCTGTGCAAAAGTCAACAGACACCCGATGCTCAACGGCCCCCGGACAGAGCCGGAAATGTCACCGGCGATGTCCATCATCGCGCCTGCCTCGCGCAGGACGGTCTTGGCCTGATCAAGCATCTGCCGCCCCGCCTGTGTGAGCGAAAGGCCCTGCGCGTGCTGGCGCACAAAAAGCGGCAGGCCAAACTCGGCCTCAAGCTGCGAAATAGCAGAAGAGATAGACGGCGAGGACACGTTGATCCGCTCAGACGCACGCGCGATGCTGCCCGTCTCACCCACGGCAACGAAGTATTCCAATTGCCGCAGCGTGTAACGCAGCATCCGTGCCCCCTGAACGAATGGATCCGTCAAACTGTGGACGGGTTCGGGGATGGCTTCAAGGCTGAGCGCCGCCAAAGCGCATCATTCGTCGCCCGGCACACCGTAGGATGGCGCCTGTGTCGGATCGAGCGCCCGCTGCACATAGGCGTCAAGCTGCGGTTTGTAGATGTCCCACGCGGTGGCGACCGCCTCGATCGGGCAGTCTTCGGTCCAGTCACATCGCAGATCGGCGACGGGCCAGTTAACCTTGTCCACCAGCATCATTCCTGCCGAATGCACCGGCCCCGCTTCGCCCCCTGCGGCCAGACCTGCGCGCAAGGCCGCGATGAGCCTGTCGCCCAAATGTCCCTGCGCCGCTTCGAACCCCGCGACGATGGCTGCAGGCACGCCGTCATTGGCCAGAAGGTTGCCCCCTGACGCGACATCCCGGCCTTCGGCCTGTGTCCAGATACCCAGAGATTTTGGCCCGGAATGGATCGCCGTGCGGCCCTGCCGATCAATCGCCAGAACCTGACGATAGGCAATGTGCCGCCCCTGATCGCGTACGCCCGCAATAGCCTCTGCCGCCGACATGCCACCCTGCATCATGTCCAGCGCAAAAGGCCCAAGCGAAGGGTCGGTCACGTTCTGGCTGGCCACCGCACCGACACCCGCCCGCGCATAGGAACAACGCGCCGCAACTGCAGGCGAAGACGAGGAAATCGCCACTCCGAACATCCCTGTTTCGGCACAGCGCGCGACCAGTGAAAACGTCATCGCTGATACCCGTCCGGGATCACGGCAGTGCCGTCGATCTCGACCAGCCACTCGGGCCGTGCCAGCGCGCTGACGACCAGGCCCGTGGACACCGGATGTACGCCTTTGATGTACTCGCCCATGGTGCGATAGACCGCCTCGCGGTGGCGCACATCGGTGATGTAGACCACCACCTTGACCAGATGCGCCATCTCGCCGCCGGCCTCTTCAATCAGTTGGCGGATATTCTGCATCACCTTGTGGGTTTGTTCCACCGGGTCATGGCTGTCGATATTCTGAGCATCATCAAGGTTCTGCGGACACTGTCCCCGCAGCCATACGGTCCGGCCCCCTTGGGTGACAACTGCCTGACATAAATCATTGTCGAGCTTCTGTTCGGGATAGGTGTCTGACGTGTTGAACGTACGAATTCGGGTATGGGCCATGCCTGTTGTCCTCATGAGGCGTACCACTTGATCTATCCTTTCGGCGGCCAAAGGCGGAACGACCCTTTCCCTCATCTGTGATTAGCCCACGCCTAATCCTGATTAGAAAGAACCCAAGCAAGGCTTTCGGAATCCGTTGTGTGCCGCGCATGGGGCCGCTGCCTATGCTCGGCCCCATCGTCAAGGAGGCACCCATGGAAGAATTCGATACGGTCGTCGTCGGCGCTGGTCAGGCCGGTGTTGCCATGAGCGAACATCTCACAACGCTCGGCATTCCCCATGTGGTTCTGGAACGCGCCCGGATCGCCGAGCGCTGGCGGACCGAGCGCTGGGATTCGCTGGTTGCGAATGGCCCCGCATGGCACGACCGGTTTCCCAACATGGCCTTTGCCTGCGACGACGATGCCTTCCCCGACAAGGAAAGCGTGGCCGCCTACTTCGAAACTTATGCCAAACGGTTCAACGCGCCGATCCGCACCGGCGTCGATGTAACGGCCGTGACACCCAAAGACGGCGGGTTTGTGATCGAAACCTCGAAAGGCACGATCCGTGCCCGCCATGTTGTGGCGGCAACCGGGCCGTTCCAGAAACCAGCCATCCCGCCTGTAGTGCCCGCAGAGGCAGGCCCGCTGCAACTGCACTCGAACGCCTATCACAACCCCGATCAGTTGCCCCAAGGGGCAGTGCTGGTGGTGGGCGGCGGATCGTCAGGCGTGCAGATTGCCGAGGAACTGATGGCAGCGGGCCGCAAGGTCTATCTCTCCATCGGGCCCCATGACCGCCCGCCCCGGCGCTACCGCGGGCGGGATAATGTCTGGTGGCTGGGTGTGCTGGGCAAATGGAACGCCGACAGCCCCGGCCCCGGCACCGAACATGTCACCATCGCAGTAAGCGGCGCTCATGGCGGCAAAACCATCGACTTCCGCGCGCTGGCGCATCGCGGCATGACACTCTTGGGAATGACCGAGGGCTATCGGGACGGCGTGGTCCGCTTTGCCGACGACCTAAAGACCAACCTGCAGGCCGGAGATACCAACTACCTGTCGGTTCTGGACGAGGCGGATGCTTATATCGCCAAACACGGGCTGGATTTGCCAAAGGAACCCGAGGCACGCATCATCCCCCAAGACCCCGCCTGCGTCACTGATCCGGTGCGCGAGATCGATCTGGCCGAGGCCGGGATTGCAACGATCCTCTGGGCGACCGGCTATCAGTTCGATTTCAGCTGGATCAAGGCCGACACCTTTGACGACGCAGGGCGCCCCCAGCATCAGCGCGGTGTGTCGCGTGAACCGGGGCTCTATTTCGTGGGCTTGCCGTGGCAGACGCGGCGCGGGTCGTCCTTTATCTGGGGGGTATGGCACGACGCCAAGTTCATCGCCGACCAGATCGCCATCCAGCGCGGGTACATGGCGTATCAGGGGTGCGCCGCGATCCGAGTGCCCGAAGACGCCTAATCTGGTTACCCGCCAGCACTGCGGGCCGCAAACATCGGTCCACCTTTCCAGCGCGGAAAGCTGTAACCATTGACCATGACCACGTCGATATCCTCGGCAGACCGGGCGATCCCTTCGGCAAGCACAGCCTCCGCCTCCCGTGTCATCGCGCCCAGAATACGCGGCATCACATCCTCGGTGGCAAATGCTTTGCCCACCGCTTCCATCGTCTGACGCTCTTCGGCGATGATGGACATCACCACCTCAGACGGCAGTGCAGTGCCGTCGACGTGGTCATACCACCCAGCGCCCGTCTTGCGCCCGAAGCGACCAATCTCACACAAGCGATCCGCGATCCTGATATATCCACCGCTGATCTTGCCCTCGGCCAACCGCCGCTTGCGCATGGCCCACGCAATATCCAACCCTGCCAAATCCTGCATCTCAAAGACGCCGATCGGAAAGCCATAAGCCCGCATGGCGCTGTCCACCTGATCGGGGCTGGCCCCGTCGATCAGCAGCCGATCCGCCTCGGCCCGATAGGCCGACATGATGCGGTTGCCGATGAACCCATCGCAGACCCCGGACAAAACCCCGATCTTGCCCAGCGATTTGGACAGTTTCGCCGCCGTGGCGACCACATCCTCGGCCACCGCGCCGGGCAGGACGATCTCCAGAAGCTTCATGACATGGGCCGGAGAAAAGAAATGCAGGCCAACGGCGCGCGACGGATCGGACAGCACCGCTGCAATAGCGTTCACGTCAAGATACGACGTGTTGGTCGCCAAGATCGCATCCGGCTTTGTCACCTGATCCAGTCGGGCAAAAACCTGTTTCTTGACCTCCATGTCCTCGAACACCGCTTCGATCACCAAATCCGCATCCGAAAGCGCGGCATAGTCGATAGCGGTGTCGAACCGCGCCGACACCGCGTCCAGATCAGGAAGGAGGCCACGCTTGGCGCTGCTGTCGAGCGTCGCGTGCACTCGGTCGGCACCGGCGTGCAAGCTGGCTTCATCGCGTTCGATCAAGGTGACCTCAAAGCCCCGCATCAGAAAGGCCGACACGATGCCCACACCCATCGTGCCACCACCGATCACACCGATGCGCTGTAAAGGGCGCGGCGTCAGCTTGGCTCTTGGATCAGCCAAGGTGGCGCGCTCGGCAAAGAAGATGTGCCGCAAGGCGCGGGCCTGATCGCTGGATTTCAGGGCAAGGAACGCCGCGCGTTCCGCCGCCAAAGCCTCGTCAGCGGGCAAGCGCACACCGCGCCCTACCGCGTCGATGGCCGCTGCAATCGACTCCTGCCCGCGTACTTTGCGACGCAGGCCTGTTGCTGTCTTGTCGAAAGCCTCCGCATCAGATGCACCCACAACCGCGTTTTCAAGCGTGCGCCGTGGCGCCGCGTGTTCGACCGCCAAAGCCACGGCTTCGTCCAGCAGATCGCTCGTTGCAATCGCGTCGATCAGACCTGCGGTCAGCGCCACGTTGGCCAAGATCGGCTTGCCCCCCGCAATCATCGTCAGCGCCAGTTCAGCCTCGACCAGACGCGGCAATCGGACCGTCCCCCCGGCCCCCGGCACCAGACCAAGGTTCACTTCGGGCAAACCCATGCGCGCCATGGGATCCGCGATCCGGAAATGGCACCCCATTGCCAGTTCCAGCCCCCCACCCAGAGCGGTGCCGTGGATTGCCGCGACCCACGGTTTCGATGCGGCCTCTATGGCAGCAATGACATCCGGCAAATGGGGCTCCATCAGCGGCAGGTCGAACTCGCGCACATCAGCTCCGGCGACAAAGGTGCGTCCTGCACAGGCGAGGACGACCGCGTCGACATCAGGGTCATCCTCGGTCTTAGTCACAGCTTCCAACAGCCCTGCACGCACCGCTTGCGACGACGCGTTGACCGGTGGGTTGTCGATCGTGACGATCGCCACGCGGCCTTGTGTGTCTATCGAGACGGTCATCGCACTGGGTCGCCTTTGCATTGGACTGTTGGCGCATTTGTCGGGGCGCGGGTCAAGAATGGCAAGTGCCTCTTGCCATAGGATCGCGGCACCAAATTTATTTCAAGTTTAAAACTTCAAGCTTGAAATAATTGCACGACTCAGGCAGCCTTCCCTTCAAGCTGCTATAGAAAGAGGTCGAAATGCGTGTTGCATGTCTGGGGGGCGGTCCTGCGGGTCTGTACTTTGCGATCTCGATGAAACTGCGCGATCCCTCGCATGAGATCACCATCATCGAACGCAACAAGCCCGACG
This sequence comes from Marivita cryptomonadis, assembly GCF_002115725.1. Lineage (GTDB taxonomy): Bacteria > Pseudomonadota > Alphaproteobacteria > Rhodobacterales > Rhodobacteraceae > Marivita > Marivita cryptomonadis. The sequence goes on along the minus strand of NZ_JFKD01000004.1, from coordinate 170,886 downwards.
ATACGTTCGGCTGGGGCGTTGTTCTGTCGGATGAAACGCTCGACAATCTGGCCGCGAATGACGCGACAAGCGCCGAGGCGATCCGCGCCCATTTCGCATATTGGGATGACATTGCCCTGCACTATCGCGGCGAACGGCTTGTGTCTTCCGGTCACGGGTTCTGCGGCATCGGACGCAAACAACTGTTGATCCTGCTGCAAGCACGGGCACGGGAATTGGGCGTCGACCTGCGGTTCGAGACCGAAATCGGCAGCGCCGAGGATTACCGGCAAGACTATGATCTTGTGGTGGCCAGCGACGGCCTTAATTCCAAGACCCGCACGCTTTATGCCGACAGCTTCAAACCGGACATCGACCTGCGGCGTTGCCAGTTTGTCTGGCTGGGCACGCATCAGCGGTTCGACGACGCGTTCACCTTCATTTTCGAAGAGACCGACAAGGGCTGGGTCTGGGCGCACGCCTACCAGTTCGACGACGACACCGCGACCTTCATTGTCGAATGCACGCAAGAGACCTTTGACGCCTTCGGTTTCCCCGACATGACGCAGGACGAAAGCATCGCCACCTGCGAAGCGATCTTCAAGGATCACCTCGGTGGCCATGCCCTGATGACGAATGCGCGGCATGTCCGGGGGTCGGCCTGGATCCGCTTCCCCCGCGTGCTGTGCGAGACATGGAGCCACGAGAACGTTGTCCTGCTGGGCGATGCCGCCGCGACCGCGCATTTCTCCATCGGATCAGGCACCAAGCTTGCGCTGGAATCCGCGATTGCTCTGGCTGAATACCTGCATACCGAACCCAACACGGCGCGAGCGTTCCAGCGCTACAAAGACGAACGCCGCCTCGAAGTGCTGCGCCTGCAATCGGCGGCCCGCAATTCGATGGAGTGGTTCGAAACGGTCGAGCGGTATCTGGGCCTCGATCCCGTGCAGCTTAATTATTCGATGCTCACCCGCAGCCAGCGGATCAGCCACGAGAACCTCCGCGCGCGCGATAAAGCGTGGCTCGAAGGCGCAGAACGCTGGTTCATGACGCAGGCTGGTGTGCCTGAGGACGCGCCGCTGCGAGCACCGATGTTCACCCCGTTCCGCCTGCGGGACATGGACCTGAAGAACCGCATCGTGGTCTCGCCCATGGCGCAGTACATGGCAGAGGACGGATGCCCCACGGACTGGCACCTTGTCCACTATGGCGAACGCGCGAAAGGCGGCGCGGGGCTGGTCTTTACCGAAATGACCTGTGTGTCGCCCGAGGGGCGGATCACCCCCGGCTGTCCGGGGCTTTACACACCCGAGCACGAAGCGGCTTGGGCGCGGCTTACCAAATTCGTACACGGCGTTACGGATACGAAAATCTGCTGCCAGATCGGCCATTCCGGCCGCAAGGGATCGACGCAACTCGGATGGGAGCGGATGGACGCCCCCCTGCCCGAGGACAACTGGGACGTGGTCAGCGCCTCTGCTCTGCCTTGGTCGGACGAGAACGCGACGCCGCGCGAAATCACGCGGGCCGAGATGGAAGAGATCACCGCGCAATTCGTGGCCTCTGCTGAAATGGCAGACCGCGCCGGGTTCGACATGATCGAACTGCACGCAGCGCATGGATACTTGTTGTCGTCCTTCATCTCGCCAGCTTCGAATATCCGTACAGATGATTACGGCGGCAGTCTGGAGAACCGTCTGCGCTATCCACTTGAGGTGTTCTCTGCGATGCGGGCGGTCTGGCCAGAGGGGAAACCAATGTCGGTGCGTATCTCGGCCACCGATTGGCTGGACGAGGACGGCGTTACGCCGGACGAGGCGGTTCTGATCGCCCAAGCCTTCGCTAAGGCCGGAGCGGACCTGATCGACGTGTCCGCAGGCCAAACCTCAACCAAGGCGCGCCCAGTCTATGGCCGGATGTTCCAGACCCCGTTTTCGGACCGCATCCGCAACGAGGCGCAGCTTTGCACGATGGCGGTCGGCAATATCTTTGAGGCCGATCACGCCAATTCGATCCTGATGGCCGGGCGCGCCGATCTAGTGGCCGTGGGCCGCCCGCATCTGGCCGATCCCTATTGGACGTTACACGAGGCCACGAAGCTTGGTGACCGCGCAGCAACGGACTGGCCGCTGCCCTATCTTGCCGGACGCGATCAGGCGTGGCGACTGGCCGAGCGCGAGGCCGAGGCGGTGCGCGCATGAGGCGGGTTTTGGTCACAGGCGGCGGCACGGGTATCGGTCGGGCGATTGCCCATGCCTTTGCCGACCAAGGCGATGCCGTGACCATTGCAGGCCGTCGCATTGAGCTGTTAAAAGACGCCGCCGAGGGCCGTGACATCACTTGCATTCAAGCTGATGTGACGTCGGAGGCAGACACAACGGCGTTGTTCGAAATGCCCTTTGATGTGGTGATCGCAAATGCAGGATGGGGCGCATCCGGAAAGGTGGCGAAGCTGTCGCTCGACGACTGGAACGCCACGCTCGCCGTCAACCTCACCGGCACGTTCCTGACCTTCCGCGAGGCGTTGCGCATTGGGCCAAAGGATGCCCGTCTGATCGCCATCGCCTCCACGGCGTCCTTGCAAGGCAACGCCTCTGTCCCCGCCTATACCGCGGCCAAGCACGGCGTGCTGGGGCTCGTGCGCTCCATCGCGCTGGACGTGGCCAAAACTGGCGGCACCTGCAACGCGATTTGTCCGGGGTTCACTGACACCGATCTGGCGGAAGGTGCCATCACCGGGTTGATGCAGCGCTTTGATCTGGACCGGGAGGCTGCGACCGCGAAGGTCGCTGCAGGCAACCCGCAAGGGCGGCTGATCACCCCGTCCGAGATTGCAGGAACCGCGCTGTTTCTCGCCTCACCGGCTGCTGCCGGGATCAACGGTCATGCCCTGTCCGTGTCCGGGGGCGAGATATGAAGCCCGAACAGACGAACATGACCGAGCCGATGTCCAAAGCACGCCTGCGTCTGTGGTTGCAGCTTTTGAAACTGTCCTCGGGCATCGAAGGAGAATTGCGTCGCCGGTTGCGCGACAGGCATGACACCACCCTGCCCCGGTTCGATGTGATGGCAGCCCTTGCCCGCCACAGGGACGGGCTGAAGATGAGCGATCTGTCCCGCTATCTCAAAGTGTCGAACGGCAATGTCACCGGGATCGTGGACCGGCTGGTCGAAGAAGGTCTGGCGCTGCGCGTGGCTGTTCCCGGAGACCGCCGCGCCAATCTGGCGCGTCTGACCCCCAAGGGTGAAGCCGCCTTTGCCGACCTCGCCGCTCAGCACGAGGCGTGGATTGACGAACTGCTCACGCCGCTCACGGACACCGACACCCAGTCAATGATCGGCCTGCTGAAAAAGGCCATGACGCAGGAGGCCAGACATGGATCTGAGTAAGCCGCAGCTTTTTCGCTGCGAGATAGAAAAGGGCATTGCGCGCATTTCCCATGACCGACCAGAGCGGAAAAATCCCTTTACCTTCGACAGTTACGCTGAATTGCGCGACTGGTTCCGGGCGCTGGTCTATTCCGACGACATTCATGCTGTCGTGATCCTGCCCAATGGCGGCAACTTTTCTTCGGGGGGGGATGTCCACGAGATCATCGGTCCGCTGACACGGATGAGCATGAAGGAACTGCTGACCTTCACGCGCATGACCGGGGACCTGGTCAAGGCAATGATCGGCTGCGGCAAGCCAGTGATTGCCGCTGTTGATGGCGTCTGTGCTGGCGCGGGCGCGATCATGGCGATGGCATCGGACCTGCGTTTGGCAACGCCCGAGGCCAAGACTGCGTTCCTGTTCAACCGCGTCGGGCTTGCGGGCTGCGACATGGGCGCCTGCGCGATCCTGCCCCGGATCATCGGACAGGGGCGTGCCGCAGATCTGCTTTATACCGGACGCGCCATGAGCGCCGCCGAGGGCGAGGCGTGGGGCTTTTTCAACCGGGTGGTAGAGGCCGGCGCGCTTGAGGCCGAGGCGATCAAGCTGGCCGAACGCATCGCAGCCGGTCCCACCTTTGCCAACTCCATGACCAAGACGATGCTGGCGCAGGAATGGTCGATGAGCCTTGAACAGGCGATTGAGGCCGAGGCACAGGCGCAGGCGATCTGCATGCAGGGCAATGATTTCCGCCGCGCCTACGAGGCTTTTGTGGCCAAGGAAAAACCCGTGTTCGAGGGCGATTGATGGCGGATCAAAGCTACCTCCACTGGCCGTTTTTCGATCCTGCCCACCGCGACTGGGCGGCGCGTGTCGAAGAGGTAGCACAGAGTTTGGAGGTCGACCACAGCGATACGGATACGGCGTGCCGAGCGCTTGTCGCTCAAATGGGTGCGGCGGGCCTTTTGCAGCCCACATCGAGCGACGACGGACGGTTCGACCTGCGTACGCTCTGCCTCGCACGCGAGACACTGGCGCGGCACGACGGTTTGGCCGATTTCGCCTTTGCGATGCAGGGCTTGGGCACCGGGGCGATCACGCTGTTCGGGACCGAGGCGCAGAAGGCTGAGTGGCTGCCAAAAACCCGCGCGGGCGAGGCGATTGCCGCCTTTGCGCTGACCGAACCGGGGTCTGGATCAGACGTGGCCAATTCCACCATGACCGCGACGCGCGATGGCGACGACTACATCCTGAACGGCGAAAAGACGTGGATTTCAAACGGCGGCATCGCCGATGTCTACACGCTTTTTGCCCGCACCGGCGAAGCTCCGGGCGCGAAGGGGTTGTCAGCCTTCATCGTGACGCCCGATCTGCTGGGGTTCGAGATTGCCGAACGGCTCGATACCATCGCGCCGCACCCTCTGGCCACGTTGCGCTTTACCGACTGCCGCGTCCCGGCAGATGCGCTGCTGGGCGCACCCGGTCAAGGCTTCAAGGTCGCCATGTCGGTGCTTGATGTGTTCCGCGCCACCGTGGCCGCCGCTGCGCTTGGGTTTGCCCGCCGCGCCTTGGACGAAGCGTTGGCGCGGGTCACGACACGGCAAATCGCCGGATCGCCCTTAGCCGATTTGCAGATGGTCCAAGGCCATATCGCGGATATGGCCGTCGATGTGGATGCAAGCGCCTTGCTTGTCTACCGGGCCGCATGGACCCGTGACAGCGGTGCGCCGCGCATCACCCGTGAGGCGGCAATGGCCAAGCTGTTCGCCACCGATCAGGCGCAGCAGGTCATCGACAAAGCGGTTCAGCTTTTTGGCGGTGACGGTGTGCGGTCAGGCATGGCTGTCGAAACGCTCTACCGCGAGATCCGTGCGCTGCGCATCTATGAAGGCGCGTCGGATGTTCAGAAAATCATCATCGCCCGTCAGACCCTTGCTGCCTTCGAAGGAGGAACGTGATGCTCGGACCCTCTGCCCATGTCGACACATTCGCCCGCGACAACCTTCCGCCGCCTGATCTTTGGCCAGAGTTCAATCTGGCCGGGTTTGACTATCCCGAACGGCTGAATGCCGGATGGGAATTGACCGATGGCATGGTGGAAAAAGGCTTTGGAGACCACACCGCGCTGATCGGCAATGGACGGCTGCGCACCTACAAGGAGCTCAGCGATTGGACCAACCGTCTGGCCCATGTGCTGGTCGAGAATCTGGGCGTGAAACCGGGCAACCGCGTGTTGATCCGGTCGGCCAACAACCCCGCGATGGTCGCCTGTTGGCTGGCGGCGACCAAAGTGGGTGCGGTAGTGGTCAACACTATGCCGATGCTACGCGCGGCCGAGTTGCGGACCTATGTGGAACTGGCCGAGATCACGCACGCTTTGTGCGACACGCGGCTGATGGACGAGATGGTGGCCTGTGCCAAGGACAGCGCGACTTTGACATCCGTCGTCGGGTTTGACGGGACCTCGAACCACGATGCCGAACTTGACCGGCTGGCACTGGAAAAGCCGGTGCGCTTTACCTCCGTCCCCACGGGGCGCGATGATGTGGCACTGTTGGGCTTCACTTCGGGGTCAACCGGGCTGCCTAAGGCAACAATGCATTTCCACCGCGATCTGATGATCATCGCAGATGGCTATGCGCGCGAGGTGTTGGCTGTGACGCCGGACGACGTTTTCGTCGGCTCGCCGCCACTGGCCTTCACCTTTGGGCTTGGCGGGCTTGCGATCTTTCCCCTGCGGTTCGGGGCGGCGGCCACGCTACTCGAACAGGCAACGCCGCCGAGCATGATCGAGATCATCGAGAAATACAAAGCCACCGTCTGCTTTACCGCGCCGACCGCGTACCGCGTGATGCTGCGAGCGATGGAAGATGGGGCTGACCTGTCGTCCTTGCGCGCGGCGGTCTCGGCCGGGGAAACCCTGCCCGGCCCGGTCTATGACGAGTGGATCGCCAAGACGGGCAAGCCGATGCTCGACGGGATCGGGGCGACGGAGCTGCTGCACATCTTCATCACCAATCGGTTCGACGATCACAAACCCGCCTGCACCGGCAAACCCGTGACCGGCTATGAGGCCAAGGTCATCAATGACGCGGGAGAGGTGGTGCCCGATGGCGAGGTCGGACGGCTGGCGGTACGCGGCCCGACGGGGTGCCGCTATCTCAAGGGGGACCGCCAGAGCGCCTATGTGCAGGACGGCTGGAACATCACCGGCGACAGTTTCATGCGCGACTCTGATGGCTATTTCCACTTTGCTGCGCGCAATGACGACATGATCGTCAGTTCCGGCTACAACATCGCCGGACCCGAGGTCGAAGCCGCGTTGCTGTCCCATTCTGCGGTGGCCGAATGCGCGGTGATCGGTGCGCCGGACGATGCGCGCGGCTACATTGTCGAGGCACATGTGGTGCTGTCCGAAGGGCAATTGGGCGATGCCGAGATGGTCAAAGCCCTGCAGGACCACGTGAAGGCGGCCATCGCGCCCTACAAGTACCCTCGGTCAGTGGTGTTCACGGACAGTCTGCCCAAGACCGCGACCGGAAAGATCCAGCGCTTCAGGTTGAAAGACCAATGACAGAACCCGCCTTTGCCAAGGACCAAAAGGTCCTCTTCCGCCATTGCGACCCGGCAGGGATCGTCTTTTTCCCGCGTTACTTCGAGATGATGAACGACCTCGTCGAAGCGTTCTTTGACGAAGCCTTGGACTACCCTTTCGAGCAAATTCTCAAGACCGAAGGCATCCCCACAGCCCAGATTGAAACGCGATTTGTGCGGCCCAGCTATCATGGTGACCGCCTGCGGCTGTCGCTTTGGGTGCTGCGGCTGCGCAATGCGTCCCTGACCTACCGGATGACCGCCACCTGTGGCGACGAACTGCGCTTTGAAACCCGCGCGACCTTGGTGCATGTCGATGGATCAGGACGGTCCAGCCCGTGGCCAGAGGCACTCAGCACCCTTCTCAAGACAAAAGAGGCCCCAGATGACGCATAAAACGATCCAGCCCGAGGGATGGTTGCCCGCCAAGGGCTATGCCAACGGGATGCTGACCAAGGACGGTGTTCTGCATATCGGCGGGCAGATCGGATGGGATGCCAACAAGATCTTTGTGTCGTCGGACTTCATCGGCCAGATGCGGCAAGCCCTGTCCAACATCCGCGCCATTGTCGAAGCGGCGGGCGGCACGGTGAAGGATGTCACGCGGCTGACGTGGTTCGTCACCGACAAGGCCGAATACCTCGCGCACCAATCCGAAGTGGGCGCCGCCTATCGCGACGTGTTCGGCAAACATTTCCCGGCGATGTCGATGGTTGTGGTCAGCGCGCTGATCGAAGACGAAGCCAAGGTCGAGATCGAAGCGACCGCGCATCTGGGCTGATGGGAGTCACTGTCGCGCAGGTCGCACCATACCGACACACGCACCGAAGCCGACGCGATATCCGTCCCCTTGCGCATGGCCACGCAGGGCGAGCGTGTCGCCATCCTCGACAAAGGTTCGGGTTTCGCCAGTATCAAGCGTGATCGGTTCTTTCCCACCCCAACTCAGTTCGAGCAGCGCACCACGATTGTGCCGTTCCGGCCCGGAAATGGTGCCTGACCCCAGCAAGTCACCCACCCGCATCGGGCAGCCTGAACTGGTGTGATGCGCCAGTTGCTGGGCGGCTGAGTAATACATTTCGTTGTAGTTGGTTCGGGCGATCACGATCTCTGTCCCCGCCTCTGGGGTCAGCCCGATTTCAAGCGCAATGTCATAAAGCATCGGCCCGGGCTCGGTCAGATAGTCCAGCAGCGGCGTCTCCCGTGCGGGCGTGCTGGTGCGGAACGGCTCCAACGCGGCGGCGGTCACGATCCATGGGCTGATGGTCGTGGCGGTGGCTTTGGACTGGAAAGGTCCAAGCGGCTGGTATTCCCATGCTTGGATATCGCGCGCGGACCAGTCGTTCAGGATCACATAGCCGAAGATGTTGTCGAACGCCTGCGTCACGCTTAGCGGCCCATCCGAGGCCTGCCCCACGATGGCCCCCATTTCAAGCTCGATATCGAACCGAGCCGAGGGCGCAAAACGCGGTGTGGCGTCGTCCGGCCCCTTGATCTGACCATGCGGGCGCGTGACCGGCGTGCCAGAGACTACGACCGAGGACGCACGGCCATTGTAGCCGATTGGAATGTGCAGCCAGTTCGGCGGCAGCGCGTTTTCCGCACCCCTGAACATCGTGCCCACATTGGTCGCATGATGGCGGCTTGAGTAGAAATCGGTGAATTCGCTGACGCGGAAGGGCATATGCAGCGCCGCCTCGGTCAACGAGACAGAATGTGTGATGATCTGGTCCTGCACAGCCTCGTCAGCACTTTCGGCCAACATCGCGGTCAGCGACGTGCGGTAGTGGGACCACGCCTCGCGCCCAAGTTCCATAAAGTCGTTCCAGTAAGGCGCGTCCAAGACATCGGCATCTGGGTCGGCGCGCAGAATTCCTGCCGCTTCCAACCCGGTGGCATCGACGATCCGGTCACCGATGGCCACACCACAGCGCAGTTCGCTGTCACCAACCGAGAACACGCCGTAAGGCAGGTTGTTCAGCGGGAAATCACACTCCGGCGCGTTCGCGCTTTGAAGCCAGGAACGACGCAAAGCCATCAGTTATTTCTTTCCCGGTGTGCCGTCGAACTTCTTCTCCAAGCTGTCCCAGCAGTCGATGTAATCATCCTGCAAGGGCGCTTCTTTTCCCGCAAATTCAGTTAGATGCTGGGGAAATCTCGTCTCAAACATGAAGGACATGGTGCGGTCCAGCTTATCAGCGCCAAGGTTGGCGTTCGACGCCTTTTCGAACGCCTCGCGATCCGGCCCATGCGGCAGCATCATGTTATGCAGGCTCATCCCACCGGGAACAAAGCCCTGCGGTTTGGCGTCGTACTGGCCGTAGATGTTGCCCATGAGTTCGGACATGATGTTCTTGTGATACCACGGCGGACGGAACGTGTTTTCCGCCACCAGCCAGCGTTCGCGGAACAGCACAAAGTCGATATTCGCCGTTCCCGGCACACCCGAAGGCGCGGTGAGAACGGTAAAGATCGACGGATCGGGATGGTCGAACAGGATCGCACCAACCGGACAATAAGTCCGTAAATCATACTTGTAGGGCGCGTAGTTGCCGTGCCACGCCACCACATCGAGCGGGCTTTGCCCGATCTGCGTCTCATGAAACTGCCCGCACCATTTGACGGTGAGGGTCGAGGGCACCTCGCGGTCCTCGAAAGCGGCGACGGGCACTTTGAAGTCGCGCGGGTTGGCCATGCAATTGGCCCCAATCGGCCCCCGGGCGGGCAGTTCGAATTTCTGGCCATAATTCTCACAGACAAAGCCCCGACACGGACCGTCCAGAACTTCCACACGGTAAACCAGTCCGCGCGGGATGATGGCGATTTCCTTGGGTTCGACGTCGATGATGCCCAACTCGGTGGCAAAGCGCAGGCGGCCTTCCTGAGGAACGACCAGCAACTCGCTGTCGGCGCTGAAGAAATAGGCGTCCTTCATGCTTTCGGTGACAAGGTAGATATGGCTGGCCATACCGACCTGCGTGTTCACATCCCCCGCCGTCGTCATGGTGCGCATGCCTGTCAGCCATGTGAGCGGCGCATCGCTATGCGGCACCGGATCCCAGCGATACTGGCCCAGCGAGGTCACGTCCTCCACCACATTGGGCGCGCTTTTCCAGTATGGCAGATCAATCCGCGTATATCGCGCCGAGTGTTTCACGGACGGTCGAATGCGGTAGGACCATGTGCGTTCGGGCGGATTGGCGGTAAACGCGGTGCCCGAGAGTTGTTCGCCGTAAAGGCCGTAATTGCATTTCTGCGGGCTGTTCATGCCGCGCGGAAGGGCGTCGGGCAGCGCTTCGGTCTCAAAGTCATTGGCCCAGCCGGGCATGTATCCCGGTTCCGTCAGGGTGCCTTTGGCTTGAATCAGGCCAGAGCTGTGCGGAGCATTCATCACGTGTCTCCTTTCGAGGCGGCGGCCAGCGCTTCGGTCAGCACCGCGCGGTCGCCGATATGGTTGGCAAGGATCAGGAGCAGACGAGCGTTAAGCGCAATGCTGTCATCGTCGCTCAGCCCGTCATGGGCGTTCAGCAACTCGGCATAGAACCCATCTGGATCGGGGATGTTGGGAGCGGTGTTGAGCGCCATCGCGTCAGTCCTTTCCGATGGCGCGGGCCACAGCCTTGGGCACCGAAGTGGCGTCAAAGGCGGGCCAACGCGCGGCGACATGCTGGTCGGGCCGGATCAGGTAGACGGCACCTGGGGCTTCGCCCAGATAGCGGTCCCTGATGTCACCTGACGCAGGTACAGTGAGGCCGCGCAGGACAAGCCCGTGGGCCGAAATCGTATCCGGCACATCGACGCCGACCCCAAGCAGCACGAAATCCCCGCCAAGATGATCCAGCAGAAACCCCTGTTCCAAAGGTGCATCCGGACACGGTGCGCCGGGTCGCGTGCGGGCGGGTCCATTTGGCAAAGCATCGGGCGTGTTCAGCGGCAAGCCGTCGTAGACACACGGCACGGACAGGCGACCGGAATTGACCAGTGGACGTGCAAAAGGGTGATGTTCGGCGAGGTCCAGCACCGCGTTGCGGAACACATGGCTGATCTTGGATTTCGGGGTGATGAAGTCGGTCGACCGCGAGGAGTTGAGGATATTCTCGTCCGCGCCGTACCGTCGCTCGACATCATAGCTGTCCAAGAGGCTTTCGGATGCGGTGCCGTTCAGGACCAGACCGAGCTTCCAACCCAGATTGTCCACGTCCTGAATGCCGGAATTGGCCCCACGCGCCCCGAAGGGCGAGACCTGATGCGCCGCATCGCCGGCAAAGATCACCCGGCCTTGGCGAAAGGTTTTCATCCGGCGGCACTGGAACCGGTAGATCGAGGTCCAGACCAGTTCGTATTCCACATCAGGGCCAAGCATCGCATCAAGACGGCGGCGGACATTTTCCTCTTTCAGCTCTTCGGTGCGATCGATGTCCCAGCCGAGCTGGAAGTCGATCCGCCACACGCCGTCCGGCTGTTTGTGCAAAAGCGCGCTGTCGCCGGATTTGAAATGTGGCTCGAACCAGAACCAGCGTTCGGTTGGGAAGTCCGCCTTCATCGTGATGTCGGCGATCAGGAAATTGTCCTCGAACACCCGGCCTTCGAAATCGAGACCCATCATCTTGCGCAAAGGGCTGGATGCCCCATCGCATCCGATCAGCCAATCGGCTTCGATCCGATATGGTCCATCGGGAGTAGAAATATCGAGAATGACGTGATCATCCAGCACATCGACAGCGTCCACCCGGTTCTTGCCGCGCAGTTCAATCGGCGCGCCTTGGGCTTGCGCGGTGCGAACCCGATCCACAAGGAACCGTTCGAAATAGGGCTGTTGCAGGTTGATGAAGGCCGGATAGCGGTGACCCTGCTCTGGCAACAGGTTGAATTCAAACACCTGCCGGTCGTCATGGAACACCTTGCCGAGGTTCCAGATCACACCCTTGTCGAGCATCGGCTGACCGCACCCGTACCGATGGGTGATCTCAAGCGTACGTTTCGCAAAACAGATGGCCCGAGACCCCTGCCCGACGCCTTCGTGGTCGTCCAGGAGCACAACTGGGATACCCTGAAGGCCAAGGTCCAATGCGGTGGCCACCCCAATGGGCCCTCCACCAACAACAACCACCGGATGCCGAACCGGAGCAGACGCATCCTGATCGGTGCTGCGTTCGTACGGGTACAGCTTGAACGCCAGTTGGTAGCGGTCATCGAGCGGCATGATGGGTCTCCTCCCCCTTCAGTCAGCCTTTAGCCCTGCAGTTGCGCCCACATCTCAAGGTCGCGTTCCGCCGTCCAGATGCGCGGATGCACGATCCCGCGCGCTTCGTCATAGGCGCGGGCCACGTTGAACGGCAGGCAATGTTCGTAGATCGCGTAGTCCTTGAATTTCGGATCGCAGGCGGCGCGCACCGCGTCCCACGCGTCTTTGAGGCTGCCACCCTTCGCGGCAATCGGTTTGACCGCGTTGTAGGTGCTGTCGACGAAATCACGCGTGTTGGCGAGTGCGGCATCCACCATATCGCGACCGACCAGAGCGTCACCGCGCCCCGGTGCGATGCTCTGCGGATCATAGGCTTTGACGGCGTCCAAAGTGCCGCCCCACTCCTCGAAATGACCATCGCCGCAATAACAGGCGGAGTGGTATTCGACGATGTCGCCGGTGAACATGGTCTGACTGTCGGGGACCCAGATCACGCTGTCGCCTGCAGTATGCGCACGGCCGATCTGTTTGATCTCGACCTTCCGCTGGCCCAGATAAACCGTCATGCTGTCGCTGAAGGTGGTGGTGGGAAATGTCAGGCCGGGGATGCTTTCATGGCCTTCGAAGAGGCGCGGAAAGCGTTGGAACTCGCTGTCCCAGTCTTCTTGCCCGCGTTCCATAACCATCCCGCGTGCGGCGTCGGACATGATGACCTGTTCAGCGCCAAAGGCACTGGCCCCAAGCACGCGCACCGCGTGGTAATGGGTCAGCACGACATGGGAAATCGGCTTGTCGGTGACGCCGCGCACGCAGTCGATCACCTTTTGCGCCAGACGCGGCGTGGCCTGTGCTTCGACGATCATGACGCTGTCATCGCCAATGATGACGCCGGAATTCGGATCTCCTTCGGCGGTGAAGGCATAAAGACCATCGCCAATCTCGGTAAAGGAAATCTGCTTTTCAGCGGTGTCACCCTGCGATGCAAAAGCCATGTGTGCGCGTCTCCCTATCGTGCCTCAGCCCATGTCATCTCAGGGCATGTCATTCGTCGTTGCAAAAGCAACCAAAGTCAATATCATTTCAAATGCAACGAGTTTGGATCACTCCATGACGCCTGACGATTTTCACCTGTCTTCGTTCCTGCCCTACCGGCTGGCGGTCTTGTCGGAACGGGTCAGCCGACGGCTTTCAGTGGAATATGGGCGCACCCATGGATTGGCTGTCGCAGAATGGCGGGTGATGGTGCATCTTTTGCGCTGTGGCGCGGTGTCGGTGCGCGACATCCACAATTGCGTCAATCTGGAAAAGCCACGGGTCAGTCGCGCGGTGTCACGGCTCGAGGCAGAGGGGCTGGTTCAAAAGACCCAAGGCGAAGGAGACGGTCGTCTTGTGGCAATCTCGTTAACCGATGCCGGGCGCAGGGCTTTGGCCGACATCATCCCAGCCGCCACGCAGATCGAAGGGCACCTGACCGGTGCGGTCAGCGCCGAAGACCTCGCCACGTTTTTCCGCGTGATGGAGCGTATGCATGCCGTTCTGGACGACGACCCAGAGGCGAAGCCCAGAACGGTGATGGACCTTGATCGTGATGCCAAGATGATGCCGTCGCCGGTTTAACGCGCGTTTCGACGGCCCTTTGATGCCCGATCCGCGCGCTTGCCCAGCTTTCTGCGCAAACCCAGCAGCATCGCGGACACGATTGCCGCCACGCCGCCCAACAAAGGCAGCGTAGAGGCAACCATAACCACATCGTGATGCGCGGCGGCCGGGGTGGCGACAAGCGCCAGCAAAACCGCCCAAGCCTTCATGTCACGTCCCGCGCGGCAGGATGGTGTTTGAGGAAGTCGCGTAGATCGTTAACCTGTTTTGCCCGCAGAGACACATAGACAAACCCCATATTCGTCCGCTCTGTTACCATGTCACCGGGATAGGGCAGATAGGACAGTTCCTGCGATCCGAACGAGGGCGACGCCGTGCCGACCTGCCATTCAGTAGTCAGTTGCACATCCACCAGCTTCATCGATGGCCCGCCATCCGGTGCCGCGATTTCCAGCGGCACACCGGCCAGCCGCAGATAGGACATCTTGTCCTTGGCGCTGACAAAGCCGTCGATGAATTGCGCGGTCAGCACCTGCAATTCCTCGGCCCGGTCGGCATCGGGCATGTGGCTGTGCAGGTGGTCGCCGTGGCTGTGGTTGTGGCCGATATGGCCGTTCACGATATCATGTGGCATTGGACCACCGCTTTCCTTCGAATTCGCCATGCGGGATCGTCACGGGCTTGTCGATATGGCGCTTGTGCTTGCCCATATTGCCGGACGCGACAAGGCTGCCCAGCACGTCGACGATGACGCGGGTGCCCATCAGGGCGGTGATCTCGGACTGGTCGTAGGGCGGTGCTACCTCGACCAGTTCCATGCCGCATATGCCCTCAGCCGCGACTTTGGAGGCCAGTGCCAGCGCCTCGCGCGGCAGAAAACCACCGGGTTCGGGCCAGCCGGTGCCGGGCACGAACCCGCAATCGATGCTGTCGATGTCGAAGGACATGTAGACCATGTCGACCCCGTCCCATGCCATTTCCAGCGCCATCTCGGCTGTGCGGTCGACGCCCATTTTCTCCATGTCGCCCATGGTGATGATGTTGGTCTCGCGTTCGCGCGCCACCTTCACCGCCTCGCGGGGCACCTGCCAGCCACCGATGCCGACCTGAACAAGGTTCTTGGCCGGCACGTTGGGCAGGTTCGTCGAATGGAACCACGGGGTGGTGTGCATCCGCTCATCAAGGTCCTTTTCCTGAATGTCGGCGTGGCGGTCGAAATGCACGATGCCGATCTTCTTGGAGGTGCACTCCGCAATGCCGCGCACGCAGGGAAAGCCGATGGAGTGATCGCCCCCGATCATGATGGGCAGGCTGCCTGATGAGGCCACATGGCTGACCGCGCGGCTGATCTGGTCAAAGGTCTTTTCGATATTGGCCGGGATCGTGAACACGTCCCCCGCATCGCAGAGGGTCATTTGCTCGCGCAGATCTACCGCCATTTCATAGTTGTAGGGCGTATAGAGCGCGCTGATCTTGCGCACACCCTGCGGGCCGAACCGTGTGCCCGCGCGGTAGGTCGTGCCGCCGTCAAAAGGGATGCCAAGCACGGTGGCGTCGTAATCGCCCACCTCGGTCACGTCCTCGGCGTAAGGCGCTTTGAGAAAGGTGTTGATCCCCGCGTAATGCGGCAGCTCCCCGCGTGCAAAGGTGGGGATGGATTTGTCCTCGATGCTGTCGGCACCCGTCAGCCCCATGCGCAGCGCCCATTTGCGCTCCTGTTCCCAACCGCTGCCGGGGATGCCCGCCTCGTCATGCATCGCCTTCCAGCCGCGCAGCTTGGTCAGGTCGGGGTGGTGGTGGCGCGCCTCGGTGCGGCGGTGATCCGCTGGGTGGTGCGACCGGGACCGGTCAGTGCGGCTCTGGAACATGGATGTTCTCCTTCAGGGTCTGGAACGGGATGCCGCCATCGCGGGCATCGAAATCGTAGGTGATGGTCGCGCCGTAGCGGGACGGATCGTGCGGATCCCAGCGCGGCTTGTCGAAGACCAGAACGCGGTCGCCCAGCTTGAACGCCTCTTCGAGGTCGTGGGTCACCATGAACACGGTCATGCCTGTCTCGGCGCGCAAGTCTTGGAGGAAGTCGTGCATCGACAGTCGCGTGCCGGGGTCGAGCGCGCCGAACGGTTCATCGAGCAGCAGGACACGGGGTTTCGCCGCAAGCGCCTGCGCAATGGCAAGACGCTGCTGCATACCGCCCGACAGGGTGGCCGGGTAATTGTCCGCGACATGATCCAGACCGATCCGCGCCAATGTCTGATCCGCACGGTCACGGGCCGCCTTGGCGGCATCGCCAAAGAACCGACCCCAGCCGGCGCGAAAGCTTTCGCCTGCCACGATGTTGTCGCGCACGGTCATGTGCGGGAACACCGAATAGCGCTGGAACACGATGCCCCGGTCCAGCCCCGGTTCGCGGGCAGGCTCTGCGCCGTCGATGCGGATCTCGCCACGGGTGGGTCGTTCCTGCGCCAACAGCAACCGCAGGAAGGTGGATTTGCCGCAACCCGACGCGCCAACGATCGAGATGAATTCGCCCTCGGCCACGTCGACGTTCACCCGTTCGATGATTGGACGGTTGCCATAGGTCTGGAACAGGTCGCGGACGGTGACAAAGCTCACAAGCCCTCCTCCGCCCAGGGGTAAAAGCGGCGTGAGGCCCAGCGCAGCAGCCAGTCCATCGCAAAGGCGAGTATGGTGATCCAGATCACATAGGTCAGGATCACATCCATCGCGAGGTAGCGGCGCACCAGAAAGATGCGGTAACCCAGCCCGAGATCCGCCGCTATGGCCTCGGCGGCGATCAGGAACAGCCATGCCGGACCCAGAGACAGGCGCACCGCCTGAATGAGCCGCGGCATCACCTGCGGCAGCGCCACGCGGATCGCGATGACCCAGCTTGAGGCGCCCAATGTCTGTGCTTTGACCAGCAATTCCTGCGGAATCTCGTAGGTGCGCTGGCTCAGGTCGCGGATGATGAATGGCAGGGTGCCGACGACAATCAGCACAACCTTGGACAACTCACCCAGCCCGAACACGATGAACAGGATCGGCAAAAGAGCCAGCGGCGGGATCATCGACAGCACCGCCACGAATTGCGCCAGAAGGCTGCGCATCAGCGGAAAAAGGCCAATCAGCAGTCCGAACACCAACCCGACACTGGCCGAGATCGCGATGCCCAGCCACAGCCGTTGCAGGCTGGCCCATGTGTCGTACCAGAAGAGGATACGGCCCGTGCGCCTGTCACCTTCGGTGAGCAGCCGCATCATCGTGTCGCCCACCGTGCCGGGCGCAGGCAAGAGCTTGTCCGACGGGTTTGCCGTCAGGCGGATGTCGGAGCCCACGGCATAAGCGACCAGCACCGCTGCAAAGGGCAGCAGGACAAGAAACAGCGCGAGCGCAGGGCCGGGTTTTATGTTGATCAGACGCATCGGAGAGATGCCGCCACGCGCAGCGTGACGGCTTATCCTTAGAGGCTGCCGTCGGCGGCCATTTGCATGTAGGTCGTATCAAAGCGGAAGCGCACGTTGTTGGCGTCCCCCGTGACCGTTCCGTCCGGATAAGCGACGCCGACGAAATCCGCCGACGGTGCACCTTCGCCAAGGATTCCCTTGTCAAAGAGGAACTCTGCGACATTGACCATGGTCTGTGGCAGCTCTGCGCTTTCGGTGAAGGCGACGGCGGCGGCGGGATCGTAGAACATCTCGGTGGAGTCCAGCTGCGCTTTGTAGCCTGCCAGATCGGTTCCCGATGCGTCCGCCATAGCGGTCAGCACAGCCTCGTCACCTGCAGCCATCAGGCCCATGACTTCGTACCATGCGCCCACAAGCGCCTTGCCGAAATCCGGGTTGGCCTCCAGCGTTTCAGTGTGCACCACCATCAGGTCGATGATCTCGCCGGGAATATCCGAGCTGTCGAAGACCGCGTTGGCCCCCGGAGTTTCCAGAATGGACGACACCAGCGGGTTCCATGTGACCACTGCTTCGACATCGCTGGTGGCGAAGGCCGCGATCATGTCGGCGTCCGAGGTGTTGATGACCCCGGCCAGATCGGCTTCGGACAGGCCCACGCTGTCCAGCCCCCGCGCCAGCAGATAATGCGACACGGACAACTCCACGAGGTTCACCGGCTTGCCCGCAAGCGTGGCCAGATCGCCCTCGCCCTTGAGGATTACCGAATCATTGCCGTTGGAATAGTCGCCGACGATCAACGCGGTCGTATCGACACCCCCGCCCGACGGAATGGAAAGCGTGTCCATGTTGGTGGCGGACACGCCATCGAATTGACCAGCGGTGTATTGGTTGATCGACTCGATATAGTCGTTGATCTGCACGATCTCGACATCGATGCCGTATTTGTCGGCCCATTTGTCCATGATGCCGCTGTCTTCAAGATAGCCCCACGGCATCCAGCCGACATAGATCGACCACGCGACGCGGAAATCAGTTTTCTCTTGCGCGACAGCACCGGTCGCAAGGCAAAGAGCAAGGGCAGTTGTGGTTACAAGCTTGTTCATTTTCGGTCCCCATCAGGTTTTCACAATGGATTGACCGCGTGGAGGGCATCGTCGGAGCGCGGGTCAAACCAGCGCAGTAGCCTCCCGGGATTTTGCCCCGCCGTGTACTGTTCGGGATTGACCGAACAGCGATATCTCTCGGACCAGACCGTGCGTGCGACGCGGAACCCTAGACATCCTGCACCTTCACCGAACCCCATGACGGTTTAATCGGACAAGAGCTGAAACAGATGCGCCACCGGAATGCAGCCCTCTGCCCATTGATTGAGCGCGCTGTTCAGTCCGTGATCAAAAACACCGCAAACAAGGAAGATTATGACGCAAACGGGAAGATGGCCGAAGGTGTTGCCCTGCAGGTATGACGGGGGTCGGCTTTATGCTGACTTACAGCAAGCCAGCTTTTCTTGCATGGGCGACGGCGTCATCCACGGTCGCGACATCGAATTTGCGGCACAGCGTTTTGACGACAAAATTCACGGTCACGCTTTTAAGATCCAATTCCGCCGCGATTTCTGCCGCCGGCTTCCCGTTGGCAAGATGTTTGAGCACCAGTGCTTCGCGAGACGTCAAAACCTGACCCCCGGAGGCTGGTGGCTCGGAGGCAGTGTCGCCGGGTCGGTCGTCCAGCAAGTTGACGGTTTGACCGGCTGCCATGGCGCGAATGGCCTCAAGATAGCTTTTC
This sequence comes from Marivita cryptomonadis, assembly GCF_002115725.1. Classification (GTDB taxonomy): domain Bacteria; phylum Pseudomonadota; class Alphaproteobacteria; order Rhodobacterales; family Rhodobacteraceae; genus Marivita; species Marivita cryptomonadis. Next base: position 151,961 of record NZ_JFKD01000004.1, on the reverse strand, counting down.
GGCGGCAGCTTTTTGGGAAGGAAACCAACCGCACCGGCTTGCAGCGCGTCACGCACGACATGTTGCGGCAGGTTGCCCGACATCAGGGCGACAGGCGCACCTTTGCCTTGCTCGAGGGTCCGGCGGATGCCGTCCACCCCGTTCATGCCGGGCATATTGTAATCAAGAAGGATGAGATCGAACGCCACGTTGTCCTCAACGACGGCCAGCGCAGCGTCGAGACAGTCGGCAAGTGACACCGCGACCCCATCGCGGGACAGCATCGCATCGAAAAGCTCGCGCAACATCTCCTGATCGTCTGCAATTAGAACCCGCATGCCTTACTCTTGCTGGCCGATGGCGGACATTAGAGCCAATTCACATTGCAGCACAAGCGAATGGCGGTCGATCGGTTTGGGCAAGACACCGTCGAACAATGCACCAGACCGTCCGGCTTCTCCCGCCAAGGCGGTAACAAGGACAATCGGCAATCCCGGCGCGACCTCTTTCGCGGTTTCTGCCAGTTGCGCCCCGTTCATGGACGGCATGTCGAAATCCGTCACAAGCAAATCCCAGGTGTCCGGCTCTTCGCGCAACGCATCAAGAATATCGAACGGATCGGTTGTGGCGGCAACTTCGGCGCCCGCAGCTTCGAGATAGGCGGTGATGACATCCAGCACTTCTGGCTGATCGTCGACGACAAGGATCATCTGCCCGTCAAGTCGCCCAGTCGCGTCTTTTACCGAGGCGGACGAGGTCTTGGCCGTGACCACTGCGTCCACTGGCCAATACACTTCGAACCTCGTGCCCTCGCCCGGCTTGGTGGTGAGCCGCATCGCACCGCCATTGTCCTCGATCACCGATGACACCACGGCAAGACCAAGCCCGGTGCCCATGTCGCCCTTGGTGCTGAAATAGGGGGTGAGTATCCGCTCGGCGACGTCGGGCGGCATGCCGGGACCGTCATCTTCGACCGTGAGGCACGCATAGCGTCGCGCCGGGTCGATCCGGCCAACGGTCATCGAGACCGGGTTCGAACCGCGTTCTACAGGGGCAAGCCGGATGGCAATCGTGCCCGGCGCCCCGCCCAAAGCATCGCGCGCATTGATCGCAAGATTGAGCAACAGTTGCAGAACGTCCGTAGGATCGGCCAAGGCGTCGACAGGATCGGGCGGCACGGTCAAAGACAGGCGCGCGGGCGCACGCAGGCTTGATCGCACCAGCTCCGCCGCTTCCTGAACCGGACGCCGAAGATCAAGATTGACGCGTTCGGATTGACGTGCGCCCAGCGTCAACAGTCGCTTGACCAATCCCGCCGCCTGATCGGACGCCGCAAGGATCCGCGATGCACCGATTGCCGTCGGGCTTTCATCTTCGGTCGCTTCGATGATGAGCGACGCCCCACCCGATATAATGGCAAGCAGATTATTGAAATCATGTGCCAGTCCGGCCGCCATCTGGCCGATCATCTCGCGGCGTTGCGCCAGTTGCAATTCATTCAGCAGACGTTCCCGTTCGGCCCGTTCAAACCGCCGCGCAGAGATATCCCGCGTGATGCAAAGCAATCCGCCATCTTCGTTCACCGTCAATGACACGTCCTGATCGACGGGGCTTCCGTCTTTAGCCAAACCAAGGATTTCACCGGACCAGCCGCCATCCCGCTCAATGGCCGGCATGGCGTTGGCTTGTAACCATTCAACCTCGTCGGGACGATAGAGTTTGGACCAATGCTGCCCCACAAAATCGGCTTCGGTCGCGTAACCGAACATCTCGAAATGCGCGCGGTTGGTGTAGGTGAAGATGCCATCGGCATCGGTGATGGCGATCCCGTCCAGACTGGCTTCCATGGCGGCGGCCCGATCCGCAAGGGCGCGCTGCTCGGACAGTTTGAGTTCGGTGATATCGACGCGCAGTTCCACACGGCCGCCGTCCGGCATGGCCTTTTCGAACACCCGCAGCCATGTTCCATCTGGCAGCAATTGTTCGAACTCGCGGTTCGGTTCGCTGTGCTGGGCCAAACGGTCGGCAAGCCATTCAGCCTCGTGCCCGATGGCATCGGGGAATTGGCCAACCTCAAGACCGTATCGCATGATGCTTTCGAAACTTGCCCCGGCCACAATCGCAGGAGCGGAAAGCGCATAGATCTGTCGAAACCGGCTGTTGCAGATCACAAGCCGATCATCGGCGTCGTAAAGCACAAACGCATCCCGCAAGGCTTCGACCGCCTTTTCAAGATTGGCGCGCGCCGCAGCAGCTTCTGCCGCCGCCCGACGCAACGACTCGGCCTGTTCGCGCTGGTGGGTTATATCGACCTCGACCGCCAGGTAACGTTCAACCGCACCGCTTTCGTCATGCAAAGGCTGAATGTCGATCGACAGCCAGTATTCCCGACCGCTGCGTGATTTGTTCAGCAGTTCCACCTGAACCGGCTCGCCCTTGTTCAGGGCGGCGCGTATCTTTGCAACTGTCGCCTGGTCGGTATTCTCGGATTGCAAGAACGTACCGGGGTTGCGACCCACGACATCTTGCAGCTTGTAACCTGTTGTTCGCTCAAACGCGGTGTTGACCCATTCGATGCGTCTTTGGGCATCGGTCAGGACAACAAGGTTCGTCGTGCGCCGGGCAATTTCCGACAGGCGCTCGATTTCCGCAGCCTTCTGGCGGTCTTCGGAGATATCCCGCAATGCCAGAAGATACCCCTGATCTCCGATGGCAGAGGCAGTCATCTGCCACCAACCCACAAGAGGTACGTCGCCTTGGATCTCGAAGGTGTGACTGACCATGCGCGCGCCTGCATCAAGCTCTTCGAGTTTGCTTCGCAAGCTGCGCGCCAGTTCCGGCTCCAGTCGTTGCTCTAACTTGCGGTTCACGAATGCTGCAAAAGTGTCTGCAGGGATCACAATGGCACCCGAATGCCATGAAACAAACCGTCCCTCGCGATCAAGCTCGACGATCAGGTCCGGCATCGCCGAAAGGACCGCTTCAAGTCGCGTGCGCTGCGACACCGTTTCAGCATGGGCCCTGACCAGCTTTTCCTCGGCATCCCGCCGGGCCAGAACCGACACGATCACTTTCGCGATGGATCGGATCAGGTACACCTCGCCCGGCAGGAAGGTGCGCAAAGCACGGACCGCATCAAACCCGACAAAACCGCGAAATATGCCGTGCTCGACCATCGGCACCGCAAGCAACGACCGAATACCCTGCTCGGTCAACAATTCCTTTTCCGGCGCATCGTCGGGCATGGCCACAACATCCGGTATCAGAATATCGTCGCCAGCATCGAAGGCAGCACGCCAGTGGTCGATCATGTCCGCCGGGATGTTCTGAAGAATATCCCGTGCCGGTTCGATCCCCGATGCGCACCATTCATGTGTGTTGTCGATGAAATCGCCCTCGGGCCTGAGGCGAAACACATACACTCTGTCTGTATCGGTCAGTGCGCCCATGCGGGCCAGCGCCTTGTCGATCGCGTTGTCGATCGCGTGCAAAGGTGACCCAAGCAAATCGTCAAGGATGCCGACCACCTGCCCCTGCATCTCTGTCAGGCGGGAAAAGGCATTATGTACCGCTTCGAGTGGCGCATCGAGCACCGCCTCGGAATGTTCGAGCGGTTTGCCTTCGATCAGCGCCAGCAGCAATTCGTTGCGCCGTGCCGCGCGCAGTGCCAGCAGCGCTTGCGCGGCCAGTTTCGCCACCTGTTCCAGCGTTCTGAAATCGCCGGAAGAGTACCGGTCCGCAAGCTTGCACCCAAGAACAATTGCACCGGGCTTTTCGTCCCGAAGCTCAAGCGGCACGATCATCGTGGAGGCTGGCTCTTCCACATCGCCGGGCCAGCTAAAGCCCTCGATCAACGACGGCAACTTGGCGATCCGCCGCGGTCTGTCGATCAATGCAGCGGGCAAAGGCAAGGCATGCCCGTGATGGGTCCGGTCGGCACAGACCGAAACGATCGTATGGTCGCCTTCAGCCTGCACAAAAAAGCAGTCCCGTCCGCCGATGTCGCGTTTCAACACATCAAGCAGCGCCTGCATCGCCTCGTCCGCACCGGACTTGCCCGTCAGTGCCTTGAGCGCTTCGGACAGGATCAGGCGTTCCTTGAGCGCCACAGTCTCGCGCAGGCGCACCGCCTCTGTGTCGGCAAGGGCAGACCGCACCGCCTCGGCTTCGGCCATGAGGCGGTTGTTCATGTCCTGGATTTCTTGGTTCTTGGCCTCCAAGAGCTTTTCGGCGTCAAGCCGCGCCTGCTTTTCGCTCTCGTAGAGGTTTTTCGAAATCATGTGGTCTTGGGTTTCGCCACTCATGCCTCGGGTCCGTGTGTCACCGCATTAATCGTTTTTCTCAACCACCCCACAAAACTCGAACCCAAAGAGCAAGAATCTTCGATTCCGACTTGCTCTAAGAACATTCCCCGGCCATCGACATCGCGACCGCTCGGGGTTGTCATTGATTATCACACGTCATCGGCACTGAACACTGTGCAGGAAATCATCAGGTTGCCGTGTTTCGCGACGTCCCCAGCCGGTGCCCCCTGCTCTCCGAACGTGAAAACGCCCAACCAAGGAATGTCACCCAGCTCGGCCTTGATCCCGGCCGAGACTTCTTCCATGCGGTCGCGGACCGCCAGCATGCAGCCGCCGCAATAGACCACAAGCGCCCCAGAAATCTGGTTTCCAGCATTCTGTCTGGATTGTGCTGCGACACGGCCTGCTCGCGCGACAAGACTGTCGGCAGACCCTTGCATCTGCCACAGGCGGTCGCCTTCGAACACCGAGGCAAACAGATCAATCGCACCATCTGTATGGGCCACAGCGGGATGCGCCAGCAGGTGAAACGGAACCCCGGCAACCTGCCGGGTCACCCGACCAAGCGGCCAAAGCGTTGCCTCGGCCAAGATCGAATGCGGTTCTTCATCGGCCAGAGACACAGCGCCACCGCTCCAGTCGTGCAGAACCTCGGACGCAGGCCGATTGTCGATCTCGAACACGCGGCGCCCCTCAACGCGGGTGACAACACCGCTGGCCCCTGTCGGCGCATAGCCACTTTGATAGACCGACGCGACGGGAACAGACGGGAAAAGAACCGTTATGACCAAGCCATTCGAGTGCAGCGCATCAGGGCCGAACTGCGCCCACTTTCCGCTCACGTCATTGTCTGCGGAACTGCCGCCGACGATCAGCGTGTCGGCACCGACAACAGACCGCAAGCCAGCGATCACCTGTTCTTCGCAGCCGGGCGCCACAGTGATCCAGACCATTTCCGGGATTTCTCCGGGACGACCGGCGTGCTCCAACGCGGCAAGCCCAGCCCTTTGTGCTGCCGCTTCGGCATTGTCGCCCAGATCGACCGAGCTGGTTCCAAAGCTTCCCTTGGCGTCCCAAATGGCAAAGGCCCCCAAACCGGCCCCACCGATATCGACCCCGGCAGCCCCCATGATGCCCAGACATGACGATCCACCATGCAGCGCCGTGACACCAAGTGAGGATCGCGCCGCATCGTGAAGCTCTGCCGCATCCAGACCCACGCCAAAATGCAGGGCTACGAAATCAGGGGTTCCAAAACCGCAGCTTTCAATCTGGGCGGCAATCTCAGCGACACCTCCGGACACGGTCCCGGCTGTCGACTGAGCAGAAAAAAAGCGCATTATCTCGTCCCTTTGAGAGCATTTGTCGAAAGTGTGAACTCTAGCCAAATCCGGCGAGAGCACCATTGCACAAAAGCATAAACTCAAAGTTCTAAATGCAGCGTCCAAATTCTATAGAGAGCGTTAATAGGCCGCAAGCGTGGACGCATGTGCGAAAGGGCATGCCTCTGTCTGAAAGGGGGTGACTCCGGTCAGCAGCACCACCCGAACGCGGCCTTGTTCCCGTCAGCCCTTGGTGTCCTCGACAGCGCGCAGTCCGTAACTCTGAAACGCAACAAGAACCTCGGCAATCTCGGCATCTGAAAGGATATGCGGCGCGCCACCAATGCTGCTGAACAGGTAAGTCCGTGCAAGGGTTTCCAACTCCTCCAACCGCCACCGCGCCTTGTCGATGCTCTCGCCCAGAACCGTGGCACCGTGGTTGGCCATGAGACACCCATGCCGATCCGTCATGATCTTGGCCATGTTGGCACATAGCTCGGGGCTTCCGAACAGGGCGTAATCGGCCAACGGCACGCTGTTTCCGCCAAAAGCAGCAATCATGTAGTGGCAGGCCGGGATGGCGCGGCGTTGCACGGCAAGAACACTGCAATAGGGCGGATGCGCATGCAACACGACCGGCATATCCGGACGCGTTTGATGCAGGGCTTGGTGAAACGGCCATTCCGAAGACGGCTTCAACTCGGTCCCTGCGGGATGACCCTCGATGGGGATCGTCACCATCAGATCAGGTGTCAGGTCTTCGTATGGCACACCGGACGGCGTGATCAGGATACCCGTCTGGGTCCGGGCCGAGATATTGCCCGACGTGCCCTGATTGATATGCCGTTCGTTCATCCACAGGCACGCGTCGATCAACGCCTGTCGTGTTTCGGTGCTGTCCGGCAAAGGCGCGGCAGGCGTCATGAGGTCATCTCCAAAAGTTCTTCCGCAACCCGCGTGCTGGTCGCCAGATGGGTTACAAAACCACCCTTCATCGCGGCGCGCGCCGGAAGCGCCCGGCCGGGACCCGCAGCCACCAGCAACGCCATGTCCTTGCCGCGCATCTGGTCAAGCGACACGCCGATCATCCGCTCTTCCACCGCCGATACGACAGGTCTGCCCTGCCCGTCGATCAGTCGGCCACAGATCACGCCGACAGCCCCTTTGGCACGATATTCCGCGATCTCTTCGGGTGAAAGAATACCGCTGCGCACGACATGAGCGTCAGCATCGCAGGTGCCACAGGCCAGCACCGTCTTGTTGCAGGTCGCCAGCGCATCGAGCTGGTCGCGCACCACCGGTTCATCACACAACGCATCGCGCAGCGCCTTGTTCGACAAGACCAACGGCGCGTGGAAGTTGATACATTCGCCACCCAACCGCTGCGCAAGGATCGCCGTACAGGCCTCGGCGGCAAAACCCAACGCGGCGGGCCGTGACCCCAAAAGCTGGATCACGGACAGGTCCGACATTGGTGTGTTCGGCACCTGCTGTGCCATCTGGTAGACCGTAGCCCCCCAAGACACGCCCAGCCGGTCGCCCGGTTCCAACAGGCGCGGCAACCAATCCGCCGCCGCCCGTGTCACGCGTGCGATGCTCGCAGCCGCGCCCACCGGGTCTACCGGATCGTCCGGTACAACCATCGCTTCGGTCAGCCCGTAGGCGGCGCAGAGTTCCTCGGCCAGCCGGTGCCCCTTGAACACATCGCTGTCCATATGCACCCGCACCCAGCCCCGGTTGCGCGCCTCGTTGAGGTAATTGACCACGGACGCGCGGCTGATCCGCATGCGTTCGGCGATGTCGTTCTGGTTCAGGCCATCATGGTAATAGAGCCAAGCCGCCTCGATATAGGGCGCGTCGTCCCGTGCCGGCATCCGTGCGGCCTCAACCGACGCCATGCGCATTTTGCCAAGCGGGGTGGCCGGCATCCGGGTGCCCTACTCGGCCGCGCGGGCGAATTCGGGGAAAAGCCCCGCAAGCCCATCGGCCGACGCCTCGCAGACCCCACGTTCGGTGATCAGCCCTGTCACCAGACGATTCGGCGTCACGTCAAAGGCCGGATTGCCGCCGGGTGTGCCTTCGGGGGTGACCTGAACCATGCCGATCCCGCCACCGTCCAAAACACCCTGCACATGGGTCACTTCCCGCGCGTTGCGCTCTTCGATGGGGATCTCGGCCACGCCATCCGTCACGGTCCAGTCGATGGTCGGTGATGGCAGCGCCACGTAGAACGGCACATTGTTGTCATGCGCTGCAAGAGCCTTGAGATACGTGCCGATCTTGTTGCAGACATCGCCCTGCCGGGTGGTGCGGTCGGTGCCGGTGATCACCATGTCGACCATGCCGTGTTGCATCAGATGCCCGCCAGCATTGTCAGTGATATAGGTGTGCGGCACGCCGTGCTTGCCCAACTCCCACGAGGTCAGCGCGCCCTGATTGCGGGGCCGGGTTTCATCGACCCAGACATGCAGGGCGATACCTGCATCATGCGCCTGATACATCGGGCTGGTCGCCGTACCCCAGTCCACCGTCGCCAGCCATCCCGCGTTGCAATGGGTGAGCAGGCGCACCGGCTCTCCTGCCGGTTTCTTGGCCGCAATCTCACGGATGATGGCAAGGCCGTTTTCCCCGATCCGGCGGTTGATCTCCACGTCCTCATCCGCGATCTCATGCGCCAGCGCCAAGGCCGCCACGGCACGATCACCTTCCGCCAAGGGGCGCAACGCAACGCGGCAGCGGTCCAAGGCCCAGCGCAGGTTGATCGCCGTGGGTCGGGTCTTTTCCAGAAACGTCCAAGCCGCATCCATGTTGGCATCGGACGCATCCTCTGCCATCGCCAAGGCCATCCCGTAAGCCGCCGTGGCCCCGATCAATGGCGCGCCGCGAACGCGCATCTCGTAGATCGCATCCGCATAGTCCTGCATGGTCACCACCGGGATCACCCGGAACTCATGCGGCAACCAGCGTTGGTCGATGATCTCGAGAACGTTATTATCGTGGTTCCACCACAGCGAACGGTAATGTGTTCCGTCGATCTTCATAGGACGTCCTTTCCGTTGAAGCCCCGCGCAATGGCGCAGACCGCGCTGGCATTGGCCAGCCGTTCGGCCTTGTGGATCAGTTCCGCCCCCATCAGGAGGTTGCGCGCTTCCAAAGGCGCCCGCACAGCCGGGTCGGCAATATCTTCGAAGTCTGCATTGTGGGCGAGCGACAGGCACCGGCGGTGCATTTCGATGCCACAGAACGCCCATGCGTCGCGCCAGAGGCCCGCGAGAACCGCACCGCAGGCGGGGGCGCTGTCTTGGCCCTGATCCTCGAACAGGCTGGAGGGGTACAAGATGCCCGTCCGCTCAGTTGCCCATAGGTGGCGGAACTCGACCTCAAACGACGTGCAGACCTCTTCGATCACGCCCAGAATCCATTCCTGATAGACGTCCAGATCGTCGCCCCGATGGGCGGGCTGGCTGAAATAGGCCATCAGGAAATTCGCACACAGCATCCCGATATCGAACCCCATGGGGCCGTATTGGGCAAACTCCGGGTCGATCACACGGCTGTCATCCTCGGTCGACATGATGGAGCCGGAATGCAAATCGCCATGCACCATAGTTTCGGTGTTGGACACAAACCGCTGCAAGGCCTGCTGCACTTTCACCTTGAGCTCTACATCAGAGCGCAGATTTGCAACTACGGGATCAAGGCCCTCTGTGTGGTGGTTCATCTCAGCGATGAAATAAGGATCAGTGAAAACCAGTGCTTCGGTGATCGCCGGGATATCGACATTCCCCGCGAACAAGCCGACATCGGCTTTCTTGTCACCGCTCTTCATCGACAATTCGGACCCGCGAAACGCAGTCCGAGCGCAGAACTTGCCAAGGAAGTCCGCCAGCCCGTCGACCCGTTCACCCGCAATCAACTTGCGGCGCAGGATCAGGTGCGGCGACAGGAACTCCATCACGATCAGTGCCTGCGTCTCATCGAAATGGAAAATTTCAGGCACAGAACCGGGATCACGTGCCGCCTGCCGGGTCAGCGCGTGGTATTCATAGAACGCGCGGTATAGCGGTAGCGGCCAGCTGTCCCCAACCAGACGGACATAGGGCAGCGCCTGCTTTACAATTGCCTTGCCCGCGGGCCCGGTCACGATGAACACAAGGTTCAGGTTCCCGTCGCCGACCTCTTGCACCTGCCATGTCGCGCTGTCCGCGCCAACCTTTGACGCCAACGCAGCGACGTCTTTCAGACGCTCCGGCAATGTCTCCACGCTCAGCGCTTCATACGTTGTGCCTGCGCTCATGGGTGACCTCCCCGTTTCCTCTAATGCACATTCTCTCAGTGCGTAGCCTTCAATTTACACTTATGTCAAATCATTTGACAAATGTATCCCCCCCCGCCTACCGTCGCAACATCAGGGGAGGAACCGAGTGGCTGTTGATGCGCTCAAAGTGAACGGTTTGCAAAAATCGTTCGGAAAAAACTATGTATTGCGCGGGATTGACGTGACCATGGAACCGGGGTCCGTGACCGTGCTCATGGGGGCCAACGGTGCGGGCAAATCCACGCTGGTCAAGGTGATCTGCGGCCATCACCGCGCCGATGGTGGCAGCATGACCCTTGCTGGTCAGCCCTTCGACCCTGCCGATGCAGCCGACGCGATCCGGCAGGGTGTGGTCACTGTTCACCAATCTATCGACGACGGCGTGATTCCCGATCTGGACGTGGCCAACAACCTGATGCTGGACCGTTTGGTCGAACGCAGCCACGGGCTTTTTGTACGCGAACGGCATCTGCGCGCCGAGGCCGCCAAGGTCGCCGCCGAAATGGGCATCGAGGTGAACCTACGCGCGCGCGTGTCGGACCTGTCGGTGGCGGATCGCCAGATGATCGCCATCGCCCGCGCCATGGCCCGCGCGCCCAAGGTGCTGATCCTAGATGAGCCGACATCGTCGCTCTCTGCCACCGAGGCGGACCGGTTGTTCGCGCTCATCGACCGGCTGCGCGAACAAGGCGTGGCGATCCTTTATATTTCGCACCGCATGTCCGACATTCGCCGCATCGCGGATCGGATCATCGTTATGCGCGACGGCGCGATTTCGGGCACGTTCGACACAGAACCTTTGGACTACGAAGCCGCCGTGACGGCTATGCTGGGGCACCGCATGACCGAGGTGGATGTGACCGTGCAAAGCGGCTCGGTGCCGGTACTGGAACTTGCGGATCTGCGGCTTACGCAAGGGGCCGCGCCGATCAACCTGCAGGCACGCGATGGCGAGGTGGTGGCGCTTGTCGGTCTATTGGGCAGCGGCAAAAGCCGATTGGCGGAGATCCTTTACGGCATGGCCCACCCTGCCAGCGGCGGCGTCCGCATCAACGGCACAGTATACACGCCAAGCTCGGTCGAAGATGCGGTAGCACAGGGCGTGTTCATGTCGCCCAAGGACAGGGGTACAAATGCGGTAATCCCGGCCTTCGACATCGCTGACAACATGACCCTGCCCTTTCTTAAAGGTCTGAGCGTCGGATCGTTCCTCAAGGCAAGCCGCCAGAAAACCCGTGCACAAGAGATGGTCAGCCAGCTCGGCATCGTTTGCCAATCAGTCACTGACGGGATCGGCACTCTGTCGGGCGGCAACCAGCAGAAAGTGATGATCGCCCGTTGGCTGCTGGAACCGGCAAAGGTGCTTCTTCTCGATGAGCCGTTCCAAGGCGTCGACATCGGCGCGCGGCGCGACATCGGGCGGCACATTCGCGCCACGGCCAAAGGCAGGGCAACCCTCGTCTTTCTGGCCGAGATCGACGAAGCGCTCGAGATCGCGGACCGGATTGTCGTGATGAACGAAGGCGCCATCGTTGGCGAACACAAGAACCAGAATGTCGACCTCGGAGCACTCGTCGCGGATATCTCGGGGGCCCAATCGACCGCAACAGGCACACATCCATGAACGACCGACTTCTCGACTTTGCCATTCGCTATGGCTTTTTGATCCTGCTTTTCGGGCTGATCGTCTATTTCAGCATCGCGGCCCCCGGGTTCTTCGGCCCGCTATCGGCGGCGTTTGTCCTGCAATCCGTGGCGATCACCGGTATTCTGGCCTTGGGCGTGACCTGTACGCTTGTGGTGGGCGGCTTCGATCTGTCCATTGGCGCGGTGGCGACATCGGCATTGATGCTGTCGGCCTATTCGATGGTGATCCTTGAACACCCGACTGTCGTGGCAGTGTTCCTGTGTCTGGGCATGGGTGCGCTGGTGGGGCTGATCAACGGGCTGTTGATCGTGAAATTCCGCGTGCCGGACCTGCTGGCCACTTTGGGGATGATGTTCCTGCTGATCGGCCTGCAGCGCATCCCGACGCAGGGCAATTCCATTGCAACGGGCATGACGCTGACCGATGGCACCGTGGCCGAAGGCACGTTCTCGGCCGCCTTCCTTTGGCTGGGCCGCCATCGGTTCGATGTGGTGATCGAACGTCTGTTGCCCATGCCCGTGGTGATCTTCATCGGCATCGCGGTGCTGATCTGGCTGTTCCTTGGCTTCACCCGACATGGACGGCTGATGTATGCCATCGGGTCGAACGAACGCGCAGCCGCGCTCGTGGGTACTCCGGTCAACCGCTACAAGATAGCCGCCTACATGATCTCGGGCGTGACCGCGTCCATCGGGGGTATTCTGCTGGCGGCCCGTCTGGGACGCGGCGACATCGCGAGTGGCAACAACCTGTTGCTGGACTCGGTCGCAGCAGCACTGATCGGCTTTGCGGTGCTGGGCGCCGCCCGCCCGAACGCATTTGGGACAGCCATCGGCGCACTGTTCGTCGGCATCCTGCTGCAAGGGATGACCATGATGAATGCGCCTTACTACACGCAAGATTTCGTCAAGGGCGCGGTTCTGGTCGCGGCCCTTGTGTTTACGTTCTACCTGTCGTCGCGTCGCAGCGGCACAGGACACTGACAATCAGCGATAGGGAGGATATCATCATGCTGAGACGTCACTTCATGGCCCTTGCGAGCGCGGCCAGCCTCGCGCTTGGTGCGGGTGCCGCCACGGCGCAAAGCGCCCCCGCCCCACTGGACAACCCCGGCGACGTGACCATCGCGCTGGTGCGATACCTGTCGACGGGTGACTTTTTCCAAGCCTACCTGTCGGGAGTTGAATCCCAAGCCGCAGCACTTGGGGTCAATCTGCGGGTGCTCGACAGCCGTCAGGACGCAGCCCTTCAGGCCGACATGGTGGATCAGGCCATCGCCTTGGGCGTGGACGGGATCATCATCCAGCACGGTCTGACGGAATCCATGCGTGAAGCGGCACAGCGTGCTGTGGATGCCGGGATCAAAGTTGTCGCGTTCGACGTGAATGTCGAAAACGACGCCATTCCGCAGATCGAACAGTCCGACTACCTGCTGGGCAAATTGGCACTGGAACAGGCGATTGCCGACAACGGTGACAGCTTTGCCGCTGGGTATGTCTACGTTCCGGGTATCGCCCCACTGGATCGCCGCCATGTCGCTTGGGAAGAGGTGAAAGCCGCCAATTCCGGTATCACCGAGGCCGCGCGTATCGGCACGCTTGATAACCCGATCGCAAACGCGAACGCCAACCAGGCGCGTGCAGCTTTGCAAGCCAACCCGAACATCTCGGTCTTCTTCGCGCCCTATAACGAATTCGCCAAAGGCGTGAAGATCGCCGCAGACGAGCTGGGCATCGGGGGCGATCTGAGCATCTATTCCGCCGATATCTCGACCGCAGACATCGCACTCATGCGCGAAGCTGGCAGTGGTTGGAAAGCGACCGTGGCCACCAACCCGGCTGTGGTGGGTGAAGTCTCTGTGCGCGCATTGGCGCTTATGCTGACAGGTGAAAATCCAGGGGCGTCCGTGATCGTGCCGCCGACATTGATCACGCAGTCATTCCTGACCGACAACGACATTCGCAACATGGAAGACCTCGGCTCCAAGATGCCGCAATTCCAGCATGCGGATGTGGCGATGGCCGATTGGATGCCGCTGCCGCCACGCTAAGACAACGAGGCCCAACCCCTGCCAGCTTGGGGTCGGGCTTTGCTTTTTTCGACCGGAGCACCTGCCATGTTGATCGGATTGGACCCCCGCCTGACACCCGACCTGCTTTATACGCTGGCTCGGATGGGGCATGGCGACGAAATCGCGGTGGTTGATCGCAATTACCCCTCGGCCACGTCCGCAGCGGGTTGTCTGGTCAAGGACGTGATCCACTATCCGGGCCACGACGCCGCAACAGTGGTCGACCTGATCACACAAGTGATGCCGCTTGACAGTTTCCACAGCTATTGCGCGCTTCGAATGGAGATCGACAACGCACCCGACACGGTATCCGACGTGCATCAGGCCGTGTGGGATGTGCTGACACCGCGCCTGCCGGAAGGTGGTGTTTTGTCCAGCATCGGACGGCAGGAGTTCTACCGTCATGCCGCAATATGTTTTGCTGTGGTTCAATGCAGCGAAGACCGCCCATTTGGCTGTTTCATCCTGCGCAAGGGCGTTGTGTTCTGAGAATTTCAAACCACGTCCCCGAATGAAAAAGGGCCGCCCCATCGGGCGGCCCTTTTGTATGTCAATCCGCGCCCCGCACCGGGATGCTGGCATTCGGATCAGGATGCAGGAAGCGCTGGATCATCCAAGCCCCTGCCGTCACCCCGATGCCGATAAGGTCGGTGATCAGACCACCCTCGATCATCAAAAGCGCCGCCGTGACCAAGCCAATACGGATGAACCATGCCGAGCGCTGGCCAAGGAACCAGCCCTGCACCCCGCCAGACAAAAGGAACACACCAAAGGTGGCCGTGATGCCCGCGCGGATCACTTCGAACCACGTGCCCTCCATCAACAGCGCGCTGTTGTAGAAGAACATGAACGGGACGATGAATGCCGCGATACCGATCTTGAAGGACGCGACCGAGGTCTGCATCGGGTTTGCCCCGGAAATGCCTGCCGCTGCATAGCTGGCCAACGCCACGGGAGGTGTGATGGCCGACAAAACCGCGAAGTAGAACACAAAGAAATGCGCGGTCAGTGTCGGGATACCCAATTGCACAAGGCCCGGTGCAACGACGGACGCCGCCACCGCATAAGCCGCAGTTGTCGGCATCCCCATTCCCAACAGGATTGCGATACACATGGCAAAGAACAGCGCCAGAAGCTGACTTACGCCAGCGAGGTCCAGAAGCACAGCCGAGAAGCGTGCACCGACGCCAGTCAAGCTGATTACTCCAACAATGATACCCGCGCACGCACACACCGCGATGATCTGGATCGACATGATGCCCGCCAGTTCGAACGCTTTGACAATGCCACGCCAAGTCATCGGAAACGGGGTCAACCAGCTGACCACAGCGGCGGCCATCGTCGCCAAAGTTCCGGCACGGATCACTGAATACCCCATGAACAATGCGGCAATCAGGATGATGATCGGGATGAACAGATAGACCTGCCGCACCATTTTAGCGAGCTTCGGCAACTCGTCATCGCGCATGCCGCGCATCCCCAACTTGGCCGCCTCGAAATCCACCATGAAATAGACCGACACGAAATACAGGATCGCCGGGATGATCGCAGCGATGGCGATGTCCTGATAAGGGATGCCGGTGATCTCGGCCATGATAAAGGCCCCTGCCCCCATGATTGGAGGCATGATCTGACCGCCCGTCGAAGCCGCCGCTTCGACCGCACCTGCGGTTGTCGGTTTATAGCCGACTTTCTTCATAAGCGGGATGGTCAGTGATCCAGTGGCCACCACGTTACCCGCAGATGTGCCATTGATCATGCCCATCAGGCCTGACGCGAAAATCGCCACCTTGGCAGGACCGCCACGCGCCCGACCGGCCGCTGCGAAAGCAAAGTTCACGAAGTAGTCGCCCACCTTGGAGGCCTGAAGGAAAGCCGCGAAGATGATGAACAGGATAATGTAAGTCGAGGACACTGCTGTCGTTGGGCCAAGAATACCCGCATCCGAATAGACATGGCCAAAGAAGCGCTGCCAGCTATAGGCGCTTTGCACGGCCAGAATACCCGGTAACAGGTGTGCCACGAAGGTATAGAGCAGGAAAACACCCGTGATGATCACCAGCGCCAGACCAGCCACCCGCCGTGTCAGTTCGAGGATCATCGCAGATCCGGCAGTGGCCGCAAAGGCCACGCCAATCGGCACAAACGGTGTGCCCACGGCGTTGCGGGCAGCGGTGCCGTAAATTGCGATCAGATAGGCCGCAACAGCGAACGCGCAGACACCCAGAAGGATGTCAGACACCCGGAACTCGTCACGCGGCGCGGTTTCGAACCAACCCAGCACAATGCCACCGCCTGTTGCGATCAGCAAAGGAACCCCGAAATACCACACCTCTTGCGCGTAGATCGGTGTTCCCGCGAAGGCAGGCCATGTGGTCAGCCCGCCCATTTCTGGGAGGGTGCCCGATGCGATGATCTGCGCGAACCAAAGGCTTGTTCCCACCGCAAGCAGCGCCGGGATAAAGAGGACATAGGCCAACTTTCCCCAGAGGCTGCTTCGGTCATCCTTGTGGGCATCATCGGAAAACATCATCGCGTTGTAGACCACAAAGCCCAGCGCCAAGGCGCCTGCAATGTGGAAGATGCGGAAATTCCATGTCTCCATCGGGAATTGCGGCAAGAGCGGCACGGTGATCCCGGTATAGGCCGAAATGGAAACACCATTGAGCGCCGCCATGTGGAACAGTGCATAAAGCGCCGCGGCCCCTGCCACGACCTGCATGCGCCAACCCGTAAACAGACGTCGGTTGGCTTCGACCGGCTCTTCGTCGACGCCTTCTGCGATCACAGCCTTGTCGGCCTGTGTGGACTCCTGAACCATTGCCACCTCCCTGGCAAAGCCGCCTTGGCTGTCGCGTCGGCGCTTTATGTCTTGAGAAAAAGGGGCCCCCGACCAGGCGCATTTCAACGCGCGCGGGATGCCAAAACGTGGAGCGGCGCAGGTTGCCAGCGCCGCTCCGAAACGGCTTACATGCCGTGGATCATGCTATCAGGAATGTCCGCGCCAGCGTTTTCCTTGAACCACTGAGCCGCACCGGGGTGCCACTTGAGAACAGCGTTTTTGTCCCAGTTCTCGGGCAGGGTCGACGTTGCCGCACGGTGGATGTTCACCATCCGCTCGTTGTCGGACATGACGACATCGACAGCCGCATTCACAAAGCTTGCCGGCAGATCGCAGTTCGCAATGGCGAAGTTCCACATGGAAACTGACCGTGCCGGTGCTTCCAGAGTGGTGTAGGCCTCGGCCGAGATCTCGAACGCGGAGACCGGGAAGGCTTCGATGATCTTGGCCTGCTCTTCTTCGGTGAACTCGATGATGTTCACATCGGTCTGAACCTCAAGCTGTGACACGGCCGGGACCGGAACGCCTGCTGCGAACGCGATCACGTCCAGCAAACCATCCTGAAGCTGACCGCCAAGGTCGGACCAGCCGCCATTACGACGCTCAAAGTCGACACCCAGCGTTTCCATCATCCGCGGGAAGTATGTGTCGGATGTCGATCCTGCCGGGCCAAAGCCGATACGCGCACCTGCCGGAATGTCGGCGATCGAAGTGATGCCCGAAGACGACAGTGCGGTGACCGAGAACGGTGTCTGGTACATCGGGAACATCGCGCAGGCGTTGGTCATCTGAAGGCCGGGTGCAATCGGGTTGGTCCCCGCGAGGGATTCCGCTGCCGGACCCATTGTGGTCATGCCGAACTGAACATCACCGGTGTGCACCAGCGCCATGTTCTGCATCGGGCCGCCTGTGACTTCGCCGCCGCCGGAGACGCCCAGCTCTTCCGCGACAAGGTTCGCCCAGCCCGAACCATAGGCAAAGAACGTGCCGCCCTGCGACGCGGTGCCCACGGTAAAGCTGTCCGGCCAACCGGTGCGGTCGACATGGCTTTCGGCAAACGCCTGACCTGTGATGGCACAGGTGACGGCAAAGGTGAGTGCTGTGATTTTCTGCATTGGTTCCTCCCAAACGCATACAAAGAGTGTGTAGCCCGGCCTGTGTCTCCTCGCCGGGTCGCCGCTCAGGAACCATGCGACCCTGCGCATCGCCTAGCGCCGTTACCGCCAACATTTTAGGCAAATCACAGTTTTTCCCGGCGATGGGTCGGCGGGGGGACAAACGCCAGAATTTTTGGGTCGTGGACGACACATCGGGCCGCTGTTTGGGAAAAGCCCAGCGTATCAGTTGTCTGGTTCGACAAAGGAGTCGCGGTCCAGACCGTAGCGCTGCATCTTTTCGTAAAGCGCTTTCCGCGAAATCCCAAGCGCCTCGTAGGTGTCCTTCAGCCGCCCCGCATTGGCCGCAAGACTGGCCGCGATCAACGCGCGCTCGTGTTCGGCCACCCGTTCGACAAGCGTTCCTGACGACGGTGTTGCCTGATCCGCCGCATCCGGCAGGCCCAGCACATAGCGTTCGGCGGCATTGCGCAACTCGCGGGCATTGCCGGGCCAGTCCCGAGCCGCAAACGCATCAAGCACTGCACCCGGAACCTGTGGCACGGGTTGGTCGTAACGGTCTGCCATCTGCGCGACGAAGGTCAGAAACAACATCGGAATGTCCTGCCGCCGCGCTGCAAGCGACGGCATGCGGATCGTCACGACGTTCAAACGGTACAGCAGATCACCGCGAAACATGCCTTTGGCCGCCGCAGCCTCGAGATCGGATTTCGACGCCGCAATGAACCGGACATCCAGGTCGATCCGGTCATGTGATCCAAGACGGCTGATCGACCGGGTTTCAACGGCGTGCAGCAGTTTGGCCTGCAAGGCCAGCGGCAGGCTGTCGATCTCGTCCAGAAACACCGTGCCGCGACGGGCATGTTCGAACTTGCCGGCCCGCGCACGTGTCGCTGCTGCAAAAGCTCCGGCTTCGTGACCGAACAATTCGCTTTCGATCAAGTCCGACGGCAAAGCGGCACAGTTGATGGCCACGAAAGGCCGATCCGCGCGTTTGCTGGCAGCGTGCACAGCCTGCGCCGCCAGACCCTTGCCGGTACCGGTGTCGCCCACGATCAGCACATCGGCATCGCTGGCGGCGACCGCGCGGATCTGTTTGCGAACGGTTTCCATCTCGGGGCTGAACCCGCGCAACCCGTCTTTTGTCCCGATCAACGGCGCCATTTCAGACCGCAGAGCACGGTTCTCGATGGTCAGGCGGCGCATCTCCAAGGCCCGTCGCACCGCATCGACCAGACGTTCCGGCGCATAAGGCTTTTCGATGAAATCATATGCCCCTTCCCGCATCATGCCGACAGCCAGATCCAGATCGCCGTGACCGGTGACAAGGATCACCGGGAACTCCGGGTCTTTTTGCAGGGTGGCCCGCAAAAGTTCTGTCCCGTCCATGCCCGGCATCCGAATATCTGTGACGAGAATGCCGGGGAATTCCGGCCCAATCACTGCCAAAGCAGAGGCTGCCCGGTCGAAACACGTACAGTCGAGATCAGCCAGCTCCAACGTCTGCTGTGCCGCAATGCGCAGCGGCTCCTCGTCATCGACAAACAGAACAGCGGGCGTCTTGGTCATTCGGCGGCAGCCAGTGATGGCGCTTCGGCCAGCTTCAATGTCACGCTGAAGACAGCACCACCTTCGGGATGGTTGCGCCCTTCGAGCGTGCCGCCAAAGTCGCGCACGATGTTATAAGAAATCGAAAGTCCCAACCCCATGCCCTTGCCGGGCTCCTTGGTGGTGAAAAACGGATCGAACAGTTGCGCGATCTCGGCGTCGGTCATTCCGGTTCCACGGTCACGAACCCGTACATGAACCCCACCTCCGTCCATATCGAGGGACAGATCAACAACAGGGTCCGGCACGTCGTTCATCGCATCCACCGCATTGCTGAGCAAATTGACGAAGACCTGTTGCAACCGCACCTGCCCGCCCAAAACCCAGATGTCACCGTCGATTTCGTCACGGTTCACCCGGCAGCCAGAGGCCCGCATCTTGGGTTCGAGAATGACCAGCGCGCTGTCCAAAGCCCGGTTGAGCAAGACAGGTTCGGTTTTCTCACCGGGACGGCGGGCAAAGTTGCGCAAGTGGGTCGAGATGGCAGCCAGCCGGTCAACCATATCGTCGATCATTCCGACATTCTGGCGCACCTTGTCCGGCTCGCCGCGATCCAGATAGGCCCCGGCATTGCGGGCAAAGGATTTCACCGCCGCCAGCGGTTGGTTGAACTCGTGGCTCAAAGCGGCGGCCATCTGGCCCAAGGCTGCGAGTTTGCCAGCCTGAATGAGTTCCGTCTGCGTCTGCCGCAACAAGGTCTCGGCCGCGCGCCGTTCCTCGACCTCCTGCATGATGAGGGCGTTTGCATCCTTAAGCTCTGCAGTGCGTTGGGTGACCCTGTGCTCCAGTTCCTCCTGCATAGACAGTGCCGCGCGGATCCGCTCCTGCAACTGAATGCGGCGCTGAATGACGACCGTGGCAATCAGGCCGACAAGCAACAGCAAAAGCGCCGACAGCGCCACCGTTCCTACCGCGCGGGTCCACGCCTGTTCGCTGGGCGTCAAAAGCGACACCTTCCAACCCGCCTCCGGGATCATCTGACTTTGCACCAAAAACCGCTCGGTCCCGCCAGAGTTGTCGGTGATCTCAACTTTCCGAAACCTGTCATCAAAGACCTCTTGCGAGGTTTGCAACGGCACAAGCTGATCCATCGGGTATTTCTTTGTGTCTTCTATGGCAGCACGCGCCTCTGGGCTTAACGGCTCCAAAGACCGGAAATGCCAGTCGGGGCGGCTGGCCATGAAGATCACACCAGCCTCGTCCTGAACCAGAATGTCGTTGGTCCCATCGCGCCATGCATCTTCGAACGCATCGACAGTGAATTTGACCGCCAGCACACCCACGATCTCGGTCCCGTCGCGCACCGCTTCGGCAAAGAAGTAGCCACGTTCCCCCGACGTCGTGCCCAGCGCGAAAAAGCGCCCCTGATCGCCAGAAAGGGCAAGCGTGAAATAGGGCCGGTATGCAAAGTTCTGACCAACAAAGGACAGGTCTTTCCAGTGGTTGCTTGCCGCATGTGTCAGCCCGTTGCGGTCAATCAGAAAAATATCGGACAGCCCCACCTCTTCTGCGGTTTGATGCAGGGCGTCGTTCACCCGGTCGATCAGCAACGTGTCCGATGGATCCCGCAACAGCTGCGCCAGATCGGGGCGTTCGGCGATCAATCCAGGCAAAGCCTCGAACCGGCGCAGGGATCCGTTCAGACCTTCGACAGCCAAGGTTAGGGTCGATGCTTCGCGCTTGCCCAACTGGCTCAGGTAGACACGTTCGAGCGCGGGAAACAGCAAGACCATCAGCGCCAGCAGAAGCGCCACGCCGCCCGCGATCAATGCAACCGCCCAATTCCGCGTCCAAACGCGATGCGTGTTTTCTGTCGAACCGATCATGGTGCGAAGATGCGTCCATTCGCGAACCGAGACAAGCCGCTCGCGCGTGATCTGCGCATTTGCAGGGATAGGCGGCCTACATCACCGCCCCGATCTGCCACGGGACAAACTCGTGATCGCCCAGCCCAAGGGTCTCGGATTTGCTGGGCTGACCAGACGCGGTGGCGCGAATGAGATCGAAAACCTCACGACCTTTATCGGCAATCGTCACGCCTTGGGACAAGATATCTCCGGTGTTCAGGTCCATATCATCCGGCATCTGCTGAAACAGCCGGTCCGAGGTGGCCAGCTTGATCGTCGGCGCAGGCTTCGACCCGAACGCCGATCCACGCCCAGTGGTGAAAACCACGATCTGCGCGCCTCCCGCGATCTGGCCGGTGACCGACACCGGGTCGTAGCCGGGTGTGTCCATGAACACGAGACCGGGCGCGTCGACCTGTTCGGCATAATCATACACGGCGGTCAGTGGCGTGGACCCACCTTTCGCCGCAGCGCCCAGCGATTTCTCCAAGATCGTCGTGATGCCCCCCTGCTTGTTGCCGGGACTTGGGTTGTTGTCGAGCGACCCACCGTTCTGCGCGGTATAGCTTTCCCACCACTTGATCTGGCGGATCAGCTTTTGCGCCACCGCGTCAGACGCGGCCCTGCGTAGCAACAATTGCTCCGCGCCATAAATTTCGGGCGTTTCCGACAGGATCGCGGTTCCGCCCTGCCCGATCAGCAGATCGCTCGCCACACCAAGAGCCGGGTTAGCGGTGATGCCGGAGAACCCATCCGACCCGCCGCATTGCAACGCAACCTTCAGCGCAGACATCGGTTGCGGGCTGCGGGATATGGCGTTCACCGTTGGCAGGAGCCCAACAACATGGTCCTTGATCGCGTCGATGGTCGCCCGCGTGCCGCCACTGTCCTGAATGGTCAGCCCGTGGAAATGCGCCGTGCTTTCGGCGCCGAAATGCGATTGCATCCGCGCGATCTGCATCACCTCGCAGCCCAAGCCCACAAACACTGCTGCACCCACGTTTGGATGGGTTGCATGCCCCCAAAGTACCCGGTCGAGGATCTCAAACCCCGGCCCACTGCCCGCCATGCCGCAGCCCGTGCCATGCGCAAGCGCCACGATACCGTCGATATCCGGATAGGCATCGAGCACACCGCTCGCCTCGATCTCGGTTGCCGCGCGGCGGATCACCGTGGCCGAACAGTTCACCGTCGCGAGAAGCGCGATGTAATTGCGCGTGCCCACGCGTCCGTCTGGGCGGAGGTAGCCTTGGAAGGTCAAAGGCACTGACCGCGGGATGGCCGTCTGTGCGGCTTCCAGATCGGTCCCTATGGCGTAGGCCTGTTCCGGGTTGTCGAAGGCGCAGTTGAACGTGTGTACATGCTCGCCCGCCGCGATGTCCGATGTGGCCTTGCCAATGAACTGACCGAACTTGAGGATCGGTGTACCTGCCGCGATATCCTGACGAGCAATCTTGTGTCCGGCTGACAGGGGCTTTTGCAAAGGCACCCCAAGTGCCAGAGGGTCCGCGCCCGTCTGCGCCCGTGCCGTCAGAACAGCGACCTTGTCAGATGGATGAAGCACCAGCGGTTCAGACATGCCCAATACCCCGGATAACCCCGCGCAATTCCGCCAGCCCGCGCAGCCGGCCAATCAGAGGATAGCCCGGAACGAAATCCCGGTCATGATCAGTCAGCATGTGATGGCCATGGTCAGGGCGGAACGGGATCACGTGATCCGCGCGCCCTTCCGTCCTGCGCCGCGCCTCTTCGCGCAAGAGAACACGCAGCAACATAACCATGTCGGTATCGCCATCCAGATGCGCCGCTTCTTCGAACGATCCATCGGGCTCTTTACGCACATTGCGCAGATGCGCGAAATGGATGCGGTCCGCCACGCGGGCGGCAATGGAAGGCACATCATTGCCCGGATGCGCCCCAAGCGAGCCAGAACAGAGCGTCACGCCATTGGCCGGGCTGTCTTGGGTCGCCAGCACCCATTCCAGATCGTCGCCTGTGGACACAATCCTTGGCAGCCCAAGAATGTCGCGCGGCGGGTCGTCCGGGTGGACGCAAAGTCGGAGGCCCAAGTCTTCAGCGGCCGGAACAACCTCTGCGAGGAACCGGGCGTAGTTCGCGCGCAAATCATTACGGTCGATCCCGTCATACGCGGCAAGTGCAGTTCGCAGCCCCGGAATGTCATACCGGTCGAACGCCCCCGGCATCCCCGCCATGATCGACTTCAACAAGCTGTCTCGGTCGGCCTCTGTCGCCTGCTGATACCATGCAGCGGCGCGCACGCGCACCTCGTCGCTGTAATCGTCCTCCGCGGCCTGACGCCCCAACATGTGGATCTCGAACGCCGCCATATGTGTCGCCTCGAACCGCAGGCAGGTGGCCCCACCCGCGACAGGCGCTGCCAGATCGGTGCGTGTCCAGTCGAGAAGCGGCATGAAGTTGTAGCAGATCGTCTGTACGCCCTGTTCCGCCAGATTGGCCATAGACTGGCGGTAATTGGCGAACAACGCAGAGAGGTCGCCTTCACCCTTCTTGATGCGCTCATGCACCGGCAGGCTTTCGACGACGGACCACACAAACCCCGCCTCTTCGATGCTGCGTTTGCGGGCGGTGATGGCCTCAGGCGGCCACACCTCGCCATAAGGGATGGCGTGCAGAGCACTGACGATCCCGGCCGCCCCTGTCTGTGCCACTTCGGCCAGCGTGATCGGGTCGAATTCACCGTACCAGCGCCACGTTTCGATCATAGCGCCCCCTCTTCAATCGCGGCGCGGGTGCCTTTGGTCCAAAGCTGGATTGCAGCTTTGGTGACGGGTCGGATCAATTTCTCGGCCAGCTCGGCAGAAAACACGTCGCGCACATCGAGCAAAGCCGCGACCTTCCCTTCTGGTGTATCCGCACTGTCCGATGCATCGCGCAACCGCCCTGCCAACGGGTCTCGCACGTCAATCACTTGCCCCACTTCATCCATCCCACCCACATACCGCATCCACGCCGCCACAGCGAGACACAGCGCGGACGAGTCCCGACCCGCAGACAGAGTCGCCTCCAAACTGCCCAAAATGCGCTGCGGCAGTTTCTGGCTGCCATCCATCGCGATCTGCCACGTCTTGTGGCGGATACCGGGGTTGGCGTAGCGGTCGAACAGCGCATCAGCGTACTCGGTCAGGCTGACCCCATCAGGGGCCTGCACCGCCGGAATGATCTCGGACCAGAGCCGCCGCACATAGGCGGCAAAGACGGGGTCCGCGACGGTTTCGGCAATGGTCTCGTGCCCGGCGAGATAGCCGGTATAGGCCAGCGCGGAATGGGTACCATTCAGCATGCGCAGCTTCATATGCTCATGCGCGGTCACGTCTTGCACCATCTCAACACCGGCTGCGGCGAAATCCGGGCGGGCGTTCCCGACGAAATCGTCTTCGATCACCCATTGGGCAAAGGGCTCGTGCATCACCGGTGCCGCATCGACATTGCCTGTCAGTTGGCCAACGCGCGCGATGTCGGCCATGGTGGTGGCCGGTGTGATCCGGTCCACCATGGTGCAAGGAAACTTGCCTTCTGTGGCGATCCAGTCGGCCAGGTCCGGGTCCAGACGACGCGCGAAATCAAGCACGAGACCGCGCACCAGACGACCGTTTTCCGGCAGGTTGTCACAGGTGAGAACGGTAAACGGCGCAACGCCTGCCGCCCGCCTGCACTGCAAGGCGCGGACCAGAAAACCGGGGGCTGACTTAGGAAGATCATGGGCCAGATCGTGAATGATATCGGGATGATCAGCGTTCAGAGCGCCGGTGGCGGGGTTGTGGCAGTAGCCCTTTTCCGTGACGGTCAATGTCACAATCCGTACATCTGGTTTCGCCATTGCGATCAGCACCGCTTGGGGGTCTTCAGGTGCGACCAGCACGTCGGTCAGAACGGTGATCCAACGCGTTTGTTCGCCTTCAGGCGCAAGCGTGACCGACGTATAACCCCAGCCCTGCCCCTGCAGCGCATCGCGCGTGTCGGGGCTACGCAGGGACACGCCGGTGATGCCCCACTCGCCACCCGACGCCGCCATCGCATCGGCCACGAACACACAGCCGAAACCGCGAAAGAACGCCCCAAGGCCCAGATGTACAATCCCCGTCTTGGGGCCCTGAGCGGTGTCAGCGGGCAAGCCAGCCTCCATCCACATTCAGAACCGCGCCATGCACGTAACGTGCGGCAGGCGTACACAGGTATACGGCAGCGCCCGCGATGTCCTCGGCCTGCCCCCAGCGCCCTGCCGGGATGCGGTCGAGGATCGCCTGATTGCGGTCGGGATCGTTGCGCAGTGCTTGGGTGTTGTTGGTCTCGATATAGCCGGGAGCAACCGCGTTCACGTTGATGCCCTTGGCGGCCCATTCGTTCGCCAAAAGCTTGGTCAGCCCTGCTACGCCATGTTTCGACGCGGTGTAGGACGGCACGCGGATACCGCCCTGAAACGACAGCAGTGAGGCGATGTTGACCACCGCCCCGGTCCCGCCGCGCGCCAGTACCGCCTTGGCAAAGGCCTGCGTGGTAAAGAACAGCGCCTTGAGGTTCACGTCCATCACGGCGTCCCAATCAGCCTCGGTGAAGTCGACCGCATCGGCGCGGCGGATGATGCCCGCATTGTTGATGAGCAGGTCGATGGGTTGATCGTCGAATAGCCCCTGCCCCGCCATTGGATCGGCGAAATCGACCAGCACCGAAGACGCGGTTCCCCCAGCCTTTGTAATCGCGCCTACAGTCTCGTCACAGGTACGCCGCCCGGCACAGATCACCTCGGCCCCGGCCTCGGCTAGACCGATGGCAATCGCCAGCCCGATTCCGGTATTGGCCCCGGTTACAAGCGCCCGGCGTCCGGTCAGGGAAAACATGCTCACCGCAGATCCTCCATCGCCACCATGTCCATATCGGTGAAATCGACATTATCGCCCGCCATCGCCCAGCAGAAGGTGTAAGACGCCGTGCCCGCACCCGCGTGGATCGACCAGGGCGGTGAGATGACCGCTTCCTCATTGGCCATGACGATGTGACGGGTCTGCGACGGTTCGCCCATCAGGTGGAACACCCGCTGGTTTTCGGGCAGCTTGAAATAGAGATAGGCCTCCATCCGGCGGTCATGCAGGTGGGCGGGCATGGTGTTCCAAACAGACCCTTCCGCAAATTGTGTGTAGCCCATGAGAAGCTGGCAGCTTTGGCACACTTCGGGATGCAAGAACTGGATGATCACCCGTTCATTGGCGGTTTCGCGTGCACCCAATTCCACGCGCCGCGCATCGGCCAGCGTGATCAGACGTGTCGGATATGTCTGATGCGCCGGGGCGGACAGGACGTAGAACCGCCCATTGCCGCTGAATGTCACCGGGCCGGAGCCCATGCCGATATAAAGCACCTCGCCGGACCCGACCTGGTAGGTCGTCCCACCAACGGACACGGAGCCGGCCTCTCCAATGTTCAGCACGCCCATCTCGCGACGGTCGAGAATGGATGGCGTGCCCGCTTCTGCGACCCGGTCTAGCGTCAATGTTCCGCCCGCAGGCACCGCAGAGCCAAGGATCAGGCGGTCGTAATGGGTGTAGACAAGGTTGATCTCGCCTTCCGCAAACAGGCCACCAACATGGAAATGCGCCCGCAGCTGATCGGTGTCCAGCGCCTTGGCGGTTGCCGGATCAATCGCGTGGCGGGTTTGGGTCTTGAGCATGGTGTCAGGCCTTTCGGGTCAAAGAAAATCGTCGCGGCGCGGGGTGAAGGTGTCGATGAGTGTGCCCGCCTCGCGGCAGCGGCATCCGTGTCGTGCACCGGATGGGATCACCACGCTGTCACCGGGGCCAAGGTCGTGTTCGACATCGCCCACGAAAAACGTAAAGCGCCCGGTTTCGACATAGGTGGATTGCACATGCGGATGCTCGTGCAGCTTGCCCTCGGCGCCGTTTTCGAACCGGAACGCAACGACCATGAGATCGGGGTTTTCGGCCAGCACTTGCCGGGTCACACCCGGATCGGTCGGCACCACGGGATAGGTCATGTCTTTCCTCATTTGAACAGCGACGGCAGCCAGAGCGACAGCGCCGGAATGTAGGTCACGAGCATCAGCGTCACCAACGCCGCACCGTAAAAGGGCCAGATCGTCCGCACCGCATCCCAGACCGGAATGCGACCCACCGCACAGCCCACGAACAGCACCGCCCCCACCGGCGGCGTGCAAAGCCCGATGCCGAGGTTGAGGATCAGGATCACCCCGAAATGTACGGGATCGACGCCAAAGGCGGTTGCCACCGGCAGGAAGATCGGCGTGGTGATGACAATGAGCGGCGACATGTCCATGAAGGTGCCAAGGATCAGCAGCACGAGGTTCAGCAGCAGCAGGATGATGATCGGGTTGTCCGACACGCCCTGCAACAGCGCGACCATCGACGCGGGCACCCGAGTGTAGGCCAAAAGCCAGCCGAAGGCCGCTGCACAGCCGATGACCATCAGCACCATCGCGGTGGTGCGCACGGCCGCGAATGTGGCCTCGATAAAATCATGCCAGCTCAGGCTGCGATAGACGAAGAACGTCACCAGCAGCGCATAAACGACCGCGATGTTCGACGACTCGGACGCGGTGAATACCCCCGACCGCACGCCGCCAAAGATGATCGCAACAAGGATCAACCCCGGTGCGGCGGACACAAACAACGTGCCCAGCATACGCACGCCTTGAAATGGCTGCGTCGGGTATCCCTTGCGCACCGCCATTCCCCATGCGGCGACCATCAGCAGACCAGCCAGCAGGAAGCCCGGTATGATGCCAGCGGTAAAGAGATCGGCAATCGAGATCCGGCCCCCTGCCGCAATCGAATAGATGATCATGTTGTGTGACGGCGGCAGCAGTAGCGCGATGATCGAACTCACCACGGTGATGTTGACCGCATAATCCGTATCATAGCCGCGCTCTTTCATCTGCGGGACCATCAGGCCCCCAACCGCGCTGGCATCGGCAGCCGCCGAGCCGGACACACCGCCGAACATGACAGATGACAGCACGTTGACCTGACCTAAACCGCCACGCAGATGGCCGACAAACCCTCCGGCCAGCGCAACCAGCCTCCGGGCGATGTCGCCGCGCACCATCAGATCGCCGGCATAGATAAAGAACGGGATCGCCATCAGCGCGAAGACCGACACGCCGGAATTCAAACGCTGGAACACGACGACGGGCGGCAAGCCGAGATAGGCAATAGTCGCAAAGCTGGACACACCAAGGCAGAACGCAACGGGCGTGCCGATCAGCAACAGGAAGGTGAAAGTTCCGAAGAGGACGTACAATTCCATCAGTCGATCTCCGCCTCTTCGCCAAAGCGCGCGGTCGGAAGACCCGCGGCTCGGCGGGCGATCCGCTCGGTCGAGAAAAGGACGATCAGAACACCACCCGCGACAATCGGGGCAAAATCGAACGCACCGGAAATTCCGAGACCCGGCAGCTTGTTACCGGCTGTCTTTTCGGCCAGCTGCCAGCCATACCAGATCATCCCAACACCAAAACCCGCGACGGCTAGATCAGAGATCGAATGCAGCACCAGCTTGATCCGCTGCGGCACGACATACAAAAGCACATCGAAGGACAGGTGGTAGCCTTCGCGGATGCCAACGGCGGCCCCCAGAAAGATGAACCAGCCCATGATCATGACGGACGCGGGTTCGGTCCAGATGATGCTGTCGTTCAGCACATAGCGCCAGAATACCTGCGCCGCGATCAACACGGTCATCAGGACAAGCCCGATCCCAGCGACCCACAAGGCGACACGCGCCAAACGCCCGGTCAAAAGCGCAATCGTTTTCATCATGTCAGGCCTGCCCACCCTCGCAAAGACACCCGCCCCATGACAGTCAGCCATGGGGCGGGTCTTGGATTATTCAGTTGCCTGAATATCAGCGACCATCTGCTGAAGCTTGGGTGAGGTCACGTATTTTTGGTAGACGGGAACCATCGCTTCGATGAAGGGCGTCTTGTCGATATCGGTGATGATCTCGACACCCGCGTCACGCACGCGCTGCTCGGACACTTTTTCGCGCTCCTGCCACAGGTCACGCATCACCGGAACGGAATCGCGTGCCGCCTGACGGACGATGTCCTGCTCTTCGGCGGACAGTTTGTCGAAGCTGGTTTTCGACATCACCAGCACTTCGGGCACGATCAGGTGCTGATTCAGTGTGTAATACTGGGCGACCTCGAAATGACCCGAGCTGTCATAAGACGGCCAGTTGTTCTCGGCACCGTCGATCACCCCCGTCTGGATCGAGGAATAGACCTCGCCGTAAGGCATCGGCGTGGCGTTGGCGCCAAGGGCAGAGACCATGTCGACAAAGATGTCCGACTGCATGACGCGGAACTTCATCCCGGCAAGGTCTTCGATAGACCGGATTGGCCGCTGGGAATTGTAGAAGCTGCGCGACCCACCGTCATAGAACGCGAGTCCAACAAGGTCGTGGTCGCTGAACGCATCGAGGATCTGCTGACCCACCGGGCCATCCATCACGCGGTGCATGTGGTCGGTCGACCGGAAGATGAACGGCAGCGACGGCACTTGGGTTTCTTCGATGATGTTGTTGAACGGCCCAAGCGAGACGCGGTTCATGTCGATCACGCCGAACTGGGTCTGTTCGATGGTGTCTTTCTCCTGCCCCAACTGGGCCGAGTGGAACACTTCGATGCAGAGCTTGCCGCCTGTGCGTTCTTCGAGCATTTCGCCCATCTTCTGCACCGCGACCACGGTCGGGTAGCCCTCGGGATGGGTGTCCGACGACCGAAGCGTCACTTCGCAGGCCGCAGCCGCCGAGACAAAGGCAACGCTTGCCAGCAAGGCCGCCCCGAGTGTTTTGACGTAATTCATGGTTTCCTCCCAGAAAATGGCTCTCAGAGCCGGTAAGCCTGCTTTGCAAGCCGGTATGCGAGGTCATGTGCGACCTCGAATGCTTCGTCCTCTGCCAGCCGCCCTGTGGCGATCAGATTGGCAAGGAACGCGCAATCAACCCGCCGCGCCACGTCGTGACGCGCGGGGATGGAACAGAAGGCGCGGGTGTCGTCGTTGAACCCGACCGTGTTGTAGAACCCGGCGGTTTCGGTCGCCATTTCGCGGAACCGCATCATGCCTTCGTAACTGTCATGGAACCACCACGGTGGCCCAAGTTTCAGCGCCGGGTAGACCCCGGCCAATGGTGCCAATTCGCGGGCATAGGATGTCTCGTCCAGCGTGAAGAGAATGATGGTCAGATCGGACCGTTCTCCCACCGCATTCAGCAGCGGGCGCAGGGCATGGACGTAATCGGTCCGCGTGGGGATGTCGTACCCCTTGTCACGGCCAAACCGCGCCATGATCGGATCGGAATGGTTGCGGGCAGACCCCGGATGGATTTGCAGAACAAGCCCATCATCAAGGCTCATCCGCGCCATTTCGGTCAGCATGTGGCCCCGAAACGCATCTGCCTCGTCTTCTGTGCACGCGCCGCGCAGCGCCTTGTCGAACAGCGATGCCGCCACATCCTGCGGCAGGTCTTCGGTGCGCGCAGTTGGATGGCCGTGATCCGAGGACGTCGCGCCGAATTCCTTGAAATACGCCCGGCGATTGCGATGGGCGGCCAGATACCCCTGCCATGTGGTGGCATCCTCGCCCGCCATCTCGCCTATCTTTTCGACATTGGCGGCGAAGCCTTGAAATTCAGGATCGACCACGGCGTCGGGGCGGTAGGCGGTAATCACCTTACCGCTCCAACCGCTGTCGCGGATCATCCGGTGCCATTTGAGATCGTCGATGGCGCTTTCGGTGGTCGAGATCGCCTCGATGTTGAACCGTTCGAACAAAGCACGGGGGCGAAACGCGTCCTGCTTCAGGCAGTCGTCGATCCGGTCATAGATCGAATCCGCGGTCTCGGGGGACAGACGTTCGGTGACACCGAACACCTCTTGCAGCGCGTGGTCAACCCAAAGGCGGGTCGGTGTGCCTCGGAACAAATGGTAGCCCGACGCGAACAGCCGCCAGATGGTGCGCGGGTCTTGTTCGGTCTCACCGCCATCGGCACGGGGAACACCCATCGCTTCCAGCGGGACACCCTGTGAATGCAACATGCGGAAGACGTAGTGATCCGGGGTCACGAAAAGGCGTGCCGGATCGGGGAACGCGGCGTTCTCGGCAAACCATTGCGGATCGGTATGGCCATGCGGGCTGATGATCGGCAGATCACGGACCGAGTCGTAAAGCGTTCGGGACAGCCCGCGCAAAACAGGGTCAGGCGAAAACAGCCGATTCTCATCCAATAGCGCCATGTTTCCTCCCGTTTTTCCCCAGCGGAGCATGGCTTTTGAAACCCGCTGATGACTAATATCCTAGTTTGGCAATTTTTACGCGTCAACTAATATCCTAGTTGCAAAGTCTAGGGGTGCCTGTGCTATGAAGACGGCAAGGCAATACGCATGAAGAGGGCGAGACACGTGACGACATCGGTCCAGAAAAAATCAGCCCCCCTGCCCCTGCCCCAACTGCGCCAGCAGGTTCAGCCGACGATTGCGGATCAGGTCTTCAAGGTCTTGCACGACCGCATCTTGTCGCTTGAACTGCCACCAGAGACCAAGATTTCCGAGGCCGAGGTCTCCGCAAAGATGGGCGTGTCGCGTCAACCCGTGCGCGAAGCGTTCCGCCGACTGGCCAACCTTGGCTTCCTGCAAATCCGCCCCCAAAGCGGCACCACCGTCAGCCTGATTTCCGAAGAGGCCGTGCTGCGCGCGCGTTTCATCCGGCTGGCGCTTGAGATGCACACCTGCCGCACCGCCTGCCATGTGATTTCCGATGAGGGGCTTCATGCGTTGTCCAATCTGATCGACCAGCAAAAAGAGGCCATCACCGAAAACAACCGATCGCGGTTCCACGCGTTGGACGACGCCTTTCACCGTGAGATCTGTGTCCAATCCGGAGTGGGCTATGTCTGGGACGTGATCAGCGAAAACAAGGGCCATATGGACCGCGTGCGGATGCTGACGCTTGACAGATCATCCCAGAACTATGCGCTGAACGAACACATCGCCATTCTGGACGCCTTGAGCGCCCGAAGCCCGGACGCGGCGGCGGATGCTATCGACAAGCATCTGTCGCGCATTCTGGTGCAGATCGACGAGATCAAGGCCGAGAACCACAATTGGTTTACGGATATCGCGCCGTGACCCGGATCGTCTGCATCGGGGAATGCATGGTCGAGATGGCCCCGCTGGACACCGTTGGCACCTACCGTATGGGGTTCGCGGGCGACACTCTCAATACCGCGTGGTATCTGGCCAAACTGTTGGGCGACCGCGCGCAGATCGGGTATTTCACCGCCGTGGGCACGGACAGCCTGTCCGACCAGATGCTGGACTTTCTTGGGTCGGCCAAAATCGAGACCACCTTCATCCTGCGCCGTGCAGAGCAGACAGTGGGTCTTTACATGATCCAGTTGCAGGACGGAGAGCGCAGCTTCAGCTATTGGCGCGGTCAAAGTGCGGCACGCACACTGGCGCAATCGGGTAAAGACATCGCCAAAGCCCTTGATGGTGCAGACATCGCCTATTTTTCGGGGATCACGCTTGCCATCCTGCCAGAGCAAGATCGCGACACGCTGCTGGAGCAATTGCAGGATTTCGGCTCTCATGGGGGACAGGTCGTGTTCGATCCAAACCTGAGGCCAAAGCTTTGGCACGACACGGCAACCATGACCTCGGCAATCACCAAGGCCGCACAATGCAGTCATGTCGTGTTGCCCTCGCACGAGGATGAAGCCACCTGGTTTGGCGACGCGACCCCAATGGATACCGCCAAGCGTTACACCGATCTTGGCGCAAGCATTGTCGTCGTGAAGAACGGTCCGGGCGAAATCATTCTTCACACGGAACGCGGAGCGCAGCACCTTGCCCCGACCCACGTGGTCAATGTTGTCGATACCACGGCTGCGGGGGATTCCTTCAATGCTGGCTTTCTGGCCGCGTGCTACACCGGGCTGTCGCCCGAGCACGCTGTGGACACCGCAGCACAGCTTGCCGCGCGGGTGGTCACACATCGCGGCGCCTTGGTGCCTGAGGCCATCAAGGCAAGCTGACAAGCCCCAGCACGCGGTGCGGCAGATCACAAGAACGCGCTTTACCTCACCCAAGAAGAAAAGCATTTTGCAGGGATGAAACAGCGGACTCCCAAAACCTTCATGGCACGGGTGCGGGCCATTTTGCCCGACCTTCACCCCACCGAACGCCGGCTTGCTGAGGCGGTGCTGGATTTTCCCGGCGACATGGCTGGGTATTCCGCCTCGGAGATCGCGGGATTGGCCGAAGTCTCGAATGCCACGGTTTCGCGGTTTGTGCGCAAACTGGGATATGCGTCTTA
Organism: Marivita cryptomonadis; assembly: GCF_002115725.1. Classification (GTDB taxonomy): domain Bacteria; phylum Pseudomonadota; class Alphaproteobacteria; order Rhodobacterales; family Rhodobacteraceae; genus Marivita; species Marivita cryptomonadis. The sequence goes on along the minus strand of NZ_JFKD01000004.1, from coordinate 118,521 downwards.
TGACGAGGCGCGAAAGGCTGTTCGGGAAGAAGGGCGCACTGGCTCTGCCCTCTTGCGCTTTGGTACTGGGCAGAATGACACGATCAACACTGCCGGGCGACACCTCGACCAATCCCGCGCCAATCTCGACGCCACCTATGGCAGCCTCGCATCGGACGAGATCGACAGTCTTGCCCACGCCCTGCACAAGGCGCGGCGCGTGTGGCTGGCCGGGTTTCGCGCAGGCTACCCTTTGGCCAGCTACCTTGGCTGGCAAATCACGCAGGTCCTACCATCGGTTTCGGTTGTGCCGCGCCCGGGGGAAACGCTGGCCGAATCCGTGGCGACCCTGTCAGCCGACGACGTCGCCATCGTCCTTTTGCTCCGTCGCAACCCGAAGATCGCATGGAGCCTTGCGGAAACCGCAGTGGACTCAGGGGCACAGGTTGCCCTGATCGGGGATGTCCCTTCGATGGAAGCCCTACCTGCGCGCTGGCACATCACCTGCGCGACCACTTCGTCAGGGCCGCTTTTGAACCATGTCAGCGTGATGGCAGTCTGCAATCTTGTTGCAGCCCGCTGTCTTGAGGTGTCCGGGCCATCCGGACGCAAGCGTATGGGCGATATCGAAGACATGCACGAGCGGCTTGCCGAACTCTGATCGGCGCAGCCTGCGACTCATCAACGGCCAAAATCCACCCGCACCCCCCTGCCAACCGCCCATTTCTTGAGCAGGACAGATGAAAACCCACCGCGCCTCCAAGAAAATCTAATTTCTTATTTGGCCAACATAAGAAAAATTCCTTTCATATGAGCCAAGTTTCTTTCACGCCTTGAAATGGAGAATCGCATCATGACAAAACATCTGATCCTAGCTGCCACACTCGCCGCGCTGCCTGCCGTTGCCTCGGCACAGACTGTCCTTCAGATCAACTCTTCGCTGCCCGAAGGCTCGTTCGCGCATGTCTTCCTGCAGGAATACGAAACCCGTCTGGAAGCCGCCGCGCCGGGCGCGGTCGATGTGCAGATTTTCATGTCGAACACCTTGGGCAAGGAAGAAGACGTGCTTCAGGGTCTATCCCTTGGCACGCACCATGGGTCTTTGTCGGCTTCAGCAGTGTCGCAGATCAACACGCGCACCGCGATCTTCGATCTGCCCTACCTGTTCGAAGACCGCGCGGCAGTACAGACCTTTGCCTCCAGCCCCGCAGGCGAAATGCTTGCCGACGGGTTCGACGGCACCGGCATGGTTCTGGCCGCGATGTGGGACAACGGCTTCCGTCAGATCACCAACAAGGTGCGCCCGATCGTCGTGCCAGCTGACCTCGAGGGCCTGAAGATCCGGACACCGACCAACAAACAACGGGTCGAAATGTTCAACACGCTGGGGGCCAACGCCACGCCGCTGTCCTTTGGCGAGGTCTATTCAGCGCTTGATCAGGGTACAATCGACGGGCAGGAAAACCCCGCCAACGTTGTTGACACAGCCAAGCTCTTTGAAGTGCAGGGCTACATGTCGCTGTCGAACCATGTCTACCTTCCAACTTTCCTCGTCTTTGGTGAACCTTTCCTTGCCAGCCTCGACCCAGAGCTGAAGGACACCATCCTGAGCGTGGCGCAAGACGTTGCACCGTGGACCTTTGAATGGGGCGAGACGACCGACAGCGAGACCATCGCGGCACTGGCCGATAAGATGGAAATCAACGAGATCGACTTTGCCGCGTTCCAAGCCGCCGCAGCACCGCTCTACGAAAGCCCGACCTTTGTAGACGTGATCGGTGAAGACATGATCGCAGCCACCAAAGCTGCGCTTGGTATCGAGTGAGGCCAGCAGCGATGGACCGCCTGATGCAAATCACCGACACCCTCGACCGCTGGACGACAGCCGTGCTGGATGCGCTTGTGGTGGCCATGGCGGGCCTGCTTCTGATCCTGCTGAACTGGGCGGTCTTCGCCCGGTTCGTACTGAACGACAGCGTGTCTTGGGGCGAAGAGCTTCCGGCGCATATCTTGGCTGCGCTGACTTTCATCGGCGCAGCCTATCTGACACGGACCAATGAACACCTCGGGTTCGACGCGGTGTTGCGAGTCATGTCCCCCACGCTCAAGCGCATCGTCACCGGAATGAACCTGATCCTGATGGGCGGGTTCGGGGCGTTGCTGGCGTGGTATGGCGGCATTGCCGCACTCAGCTTTGGGTCGCGGACCCTGATTTCCGTTGAACTGCCGATGGTGCTGTTTCGTGGCACGATGGCCGTGGGCGGGATGCTGATCCTGATCTTCTGCGCCGTCCGGCTGGTCGGCATTGCAACCGGGCGCGTCTCGCCCGATGACCTTCTTCCCGAAAGCGACGCATGATGTTTCTTGACCCCGGTTGGATGATCCTCATTCTGCTAGTCGCGCTGCTGATCGCAGGACTGCCCATTGCCTTTGTGCTGGGCGTCACGGCGGCGACGATGATCCTGCTCGACCCGGCAGTGGTGCCGCAGATCATCGGCTTGATCCCGTTTGGCGGGGCAAACAATTACCTGCTCGTGGCCGCCTTGCTGTTCATGATCGCGGGCGAAATCATGAACCAAGGCAAGATCGCTGAAAAGCTGATCGCCTTTGCATCGTCACTTGTCGGGCACATCCGGGGTGGCCTCGCACATGTCAACATCCTGACATCGCTCTTCTTTTCCGAGATTTCGGGCACTGCCACTTCGGACGCCGCCGCAATCGGATCGGTGATGATCCCCCAGATGCGCAAGCGCGGCTATCCGGCGGCATTTGCCGCAGCCGTCACTTCGACCTCGGCCACGATGGCGATCATTGTGCCACCGTCGCTGAACCTGATCCTCTACGCCTATGTGGCCAACGCCTCGATCGCCGAGCTGTTCGCGGCAGGCATTCTGCCGGGGATCATGGTCTGTGCCCTTCTGATGGCGACAGCCTATTTCATCTCGGTCAAGCGCGGCTATCCGACCGAAGGGGAGTTCTCTCTCAAGCGGGTTGCCGAAACTGGCAAGGACGCGGCAATCCCGCTGACCCTTCCGATCCTGATCCTTGTCGGCATCCTTGGCGGTATCTTCACAGCGACAGAGGCCGGAGCCATCGCGGCCTTCTGGTCAATCGTCCTGGCCGCACTGGTCTACCGGACGGTCAAGCTGGGCACGTTGATCGACACGCTGCGTGTCGCTGGCAAGCGGTCGGCGATGCTGATGTTCATCGTGGCGACCTCAACCCTGCTGGGCTGGTATCTGACCAACCAGCGCATCCCGCAGGACATCGCACAGGCGATCCTCGGGATTTCAGACAATTACTGGGTGGTTTTGCTGGCGATCAACGTGTTCTTCCTGCTGGCGGGCACGATCATTCATGGCACACCGGCAATCCTGATGCTGGTGCCGATTTTCCTGCCGCTGGCCGATCAATTGGGCATCGACCGAGTGCATTTCGGTCTGATCCTAACGATCAATCTGGGCATCGGACAGCAGACGCCGCCGGTTGCATCTGTGGTTCTCATCACCTGCGCCATCGCCAAGATCTCGATTGCCAAGATCATCCCGTCGATGCTGGCCTTTATCGGGGCCATGCTGATCGCGCTGATCCTCGTCAACCTGTTCCCGGCGATTTCGCTCTGGTTGCCATCGGTGCTGGTCTGATGCGCTTGCTTGTCGTCAATCCGAACACATCGCGGGGCATCACCGACCGCATCGCACAAGCGGCGCAAAGTGCCGCGCAACCCGGAGATCGGGTGACGACCTTTTCGGCGGCGTTCGGCCCTGAACTGATTGTGACACCCGAGGATGGGGAAGAAGCCGCGCGCGGTGTGGTCGAGACCATTCGGAGCCAGCCTGAACTACCGGACGCAATTGTTCTGGCGTCGTTTGGTGACACTGGCGCAGAGGCTGTTCGCGCGCTTTGGCCGGATATCCCCGTGATCGGGATCGCCGAGGCCGCGTTCGAAACCGTGCGCGGGATCGGAGGGCCGTTCGCCATCGTGACCTTTGCGCCTGAAGTCGCGCCACCACTTCGGGACAAGGCCTTTGAGCATGGCGTCGGTGACCAGTTGATCGGGGTTGCGGCGCATCCCGAAGCCATTGAGGGCGATCCCGCTGACGTGGCCGACGCCCTGTTCAAGGAGCTGGTCGATCTGTGCCACGCCTGCGAACGTGATGGCGCAAATGCGATTGTCATGGGCGGTGGTCCTTTGGCCGGACTTGCTGCGCGGATTGCGCCGCTGTGCGATGTGCCGATCATCGACGGCACAGTCGAGGCGCTTCGCCACATCCGCCTGCGCATCACTGCCGCCACCCCGCTTTCAAAAACAGGCGGCGTGCTGCCGTGAGTGTGCGGGTCGTCACAGCCAGATGGGTCGTCACCGGCATCTCCGAAGATGGCGAGATCCAGATGATCGACGATGCCGCCATCGCGTTTGAAGACGGAGTGATCCGCGCCGTTGCGCCAAAAGCTGAGATCGTGGCCGCCTTTCCCGACGCGCGGGTTGAGGAGTATTCCCATCACCTGATCATGCCCGGCCTGATCAACGCGCATCACCATGTCGGGCTGACACCACTGCAACTGGGTGCCCCGGATTCCCCGCTTGAACTTTGGTTTGCAGCGCGGCTCGCCATTCGTAAGGTCGATCCCTATCTCGACACGCTTTATTCCGCATTCGAGATGATCTCGTCCGGTGTGACCACGGTGCAGCATATCCAAGGCTGGGCCGTGGGCGATCTGGATGCGGTGGTCGGATCGGCCAGCCGCGTGATCGAGGCCTATGACGACATCGGGATGCGGGTGTCCTACTGCTACGGCGTGCGCGAACAGAACCGATTTGTCTACGAAGACGATGCCGCTTTCTGTGACCGCCTGCCGCCAGAAATTGGCAAAGCAATGGCGGCGCATCTGCAACGGCTGACCATGCCGTTCGAGGATTTCCTGACGCTGTTCGACCGGTTGACCGAAACCAAAACTTCCCGCCGCGCGCGGGTGCAATTGGCCCCGGCCAACCTGCATTGGATGACCGATGACGGGCTGTTGGCGTTGCAGGAAAAATCCGTTGCCGCCAATGTGCCGATGCACATCCATCTGCTCGAAACAGCCTACCAGAAAGAATACGCCTACCGCCGCACCGGCACGACTGCCGTGCGGCATCTGGAAAAGCTGGGGATGTTGGGTCCGCATATGACCATCGGCCATGGCGTCTGGATGACCGAAGAAGACATCGAGATTTGCGCCGGGACCGGCACCTGTATCTGTCACAACTGCTCGTCCAATCTGCGGCTGCGGTCAGGCGCGTTGCCTCTGATGGAACTGGTCAATCGCGGCATGACCGTTGGCATGGGCATCGACGAAGCCGGGATCAACGATGACCGCGATATGTTGCAAGAGATGCGCATGGTTCTGAACCTGCACCGCACCCCCGGCATCGACCCGTCGGATGTGCCCTCGGCGGGTGACGTGCTGCGGATGGGAACCGAACACGGCGCGCGCACCACCGCGTTTGGAACTGAAATCGGTCAGTTGGAACCCGGCTGCCGGATGGATGCGGTTATCCTGGATTACGACAAGGCCACCTTCCCCTATCAGGATCCGGACATCGCGCCGATGGTCGCCCTGATCCACCGAGCGAAATCGAAAGACGTTGATACGGTGATCATCGAAGGTGAGGTGGTTTACCAAGACGGATGCTTCACGCGGGTGGATCGCGACGCCATTCTGGCTCGGATCGCCGAAGCGCTTGCGGCGCCACGTGACGCGGATGAACTGCACCGCCATGAATTACGCGAAGCCGTGTTTCCGACGGTTCGGGCGTTTTACGACGACTACCTTCAGAACACTGCAGACCGGACACCCTTTTACAAAGCGTCATCTCGCCGATAACTCCAGTTCGTCACCGATGTAACGGCGATTGACCTTCCGCCGCGTTAGCGGCATGACCGAACGCACTCTTGCTCAACCAAAAGTGTACCGGCGCGCCAATATGCAAACCCTTTCGGAAACCTCCAAGGCCGCGGCGGAACGTGTCGCCTCGATCCTGCGAGACCGGATCGTCAAAGGCGACCTTGCGCCTTTGGATCGTTTGGTGGAACGGCGCTTATCGGCAGAGTTGGACGTTTCAAGAACGCCAGTGCGCGAGGCGCTGAAGCTGCTGGAAGCGGATGGTTTGATCGAAATCACGCTGCATCGCGGCGCTTTGGTGTCGGTCTTTGGCCCCGATGAAGCGCTGCACCTGTTTGATGTGATCTCAAGTCTTGAAAGCCTCGCCGCCGAACGGCTTGCGGAAACCATCACACCCGACAGCCTTCAAAAGCTGGAAGACTTGCATGGCACCATGCTCGAACAGTTTCAGTCGGACCGGATCAGCAACTATTTCGATACCAACACGCTGATCCATGATTTCATCGTGACAAGCTGCGGAAACCCCATTGTGATCGCGACGCATAACCGTCTGATCGCCCGCGCGCGGCGTGGCCGTTATATGGCGATCATGAACCCCGAACGGTTAGAACAAGCCGTCGGCGAACATGAAACTCTGATGCAGGCTTTTCGGTCGCGCGATCCTTTGGCAGCCGCCAAAATATGGAAGACTCACCTGTTGCATACGGGTGAAACGCTGGCCGAGGTTTTGGTCCGCCAGGGCGACCGGAACCCGGGTTGATTCCACCCAGCACAATTATTCCCCCCACCCTGCTCATTCGCTCAAACATGAGGCAAAACCGAGATTTACCGCACGATTTCCCCTTAAAAATATGACTCCCCCAAAATGGCATGCCATTTTTATGTGGAACTGAAACATCCTGATGGGGGATTTGAAGATGACGAAAAGAACCATGGGCGACCTATCCCGCCGGTCTGTCCTGAAAGGCTCTGCCTATGCCGCGCTCGGGACGCTGGCAACACCAGCTCTGCTGCGGGCGCAAAGCTCTGAGCTTGTGATCGGATGCGCCGGATCGCACACCGCATGGATGGAAGAGATTGTCATCCCGCACATGAAGTCGACCATCGGTGCGGACATCCTGTTTGAGGGCACCAAATCGTCGGTGAACCTTGAAAAGATGTCATCGAACAAGGACGCGCCCTATCTGTCGGTGGTCCAGATGGACGACCCGGTGATGATCCAAGCGGTCGAGGCCGATTTGCTGACACCGATCACTGCCGATGCGGTTCCGAACATGACCGACCTGCGCCCGGACGCAGTGCACATGGATGGCATGTGGTGCAACTACGTGCAGCCTTGGGCAGGTGTTGCCTACAACACCGAATTCGCGCCGGATGGCGTGCCGTCTTGGACCACGCTTTGGTCGCCCGAGGCAAAGGGACAGCTGATTATCCCGTCGCTGCAAAACACCGAAGGCATGTGGACGCTGTTCGCCGCTGCCATGCTCGGCTCTGGCAAACCATTCTCTGAAGCGCAGTACGAAATCGACGCGGCCTTTGCCAAGCTGGAAGAGCTGAAACCGAACCTGCTGTCCGTCTACACAACGATGAGTCAGGCCTTCAACCTGCTTGAGCAGGGTGAAATCACCATGCTGGCAGGCAATTTCTCGTCCTATGCGTTGCCGCGCAAGAACGAGGGTGTACCAGTCGACCTTGCCGCGCCGTCCGAGGGGATTTTCGCAATGCCATCAGGTATTTGCCTTGTCAAAGGCGGGCCGAACCCTGAACTGGCGCAGGCCTATGTCAACGAGATGCTTGGCTCGGACATGCAGTCGGCAATTGCCGATTTTGCCTCCTCCGTCCCGGCCAACACGACTGTTACCGCCGGTGCGATCATCCCGGACGGGGTGCCGATCTATTCGCCCGACTGGGCCTTCGTCGCCGCCAACCGTCGAGACTGGATCGAACGGTTCGACAAGCTGATGGCCATCTGATCCATGCAGGGCTCCGCAGGGACGGAGCCGGACAAACGCGCCTATCTCGACGTTGTCGGTGTGGGCAAGGCGTTCAAGGGAACCACCGTGATGTCCGACATGGACTTCCGCGTGGCGAGAGGAGAACTCGTGTCTCTTCTCGGCCCGTCCGGCTGCGGCAAAACCACATTGCTCCGCATCATCGCAGGTCTGACCTCGGCCGATGCGGGCGACATCCTTCTGGACGGGCGCGCGATCACGCGGGTGCCGGCACATCGCCGGAATATCTCGGTGGTGTTCCAAAGCTATGCGCTGTTCCCGCACCTTACCGTGGCAGAAAACGTTGCTTTCGGCTTGCGGGCGCGCAGCGTTCCTAAAGGTGACATCGCCCCAAAAGTCAGCGAGGCGCTGCAATTGGTGCGGATGCGCGACTTTGCGGATCGTCCAGTGGCTGCTCTATCCGGTGGTCAGCAACAACGCGTGGCGGTCGCCCGCGCGCTGGTGGTCGATCCGGTGCTGTTGCTCTTGGATGAACCGTTTTCCGCGCTCGACCGCAAGCTGCGCGAAACCATGCAGGTCGAACTCAAGTCCCTGCTGCGCGACCGGGGAATGACAGCGATTTTTGTCACCCACGATCAGGAAGAAGCAATGGGTGTCTCCGATCGTATCGCAGTCATGAATTCGGGCCAGATCGAGCAATTCGCCACACCGTCTGAACTCTACGCCCGGCCACGTTCGTCCTTCGTGATGGACTTTGTCGGCCTGTCGACGCGCATGCGCGGACGGGTCAGCAAGACCGATGGCCCGGTGATGCAAATCGACACTGCAAACGGCATGGTTCTGGCCCAAGGGGATTACGGAGTCGGCACCGAGGTGACCGTCGGCGTCCGCCCGGAACTGATCACGCCCGTTGCCGGAGAAAACACAATCAAGGTTACGCTGGCTGATGCGATGGTGTTGGGGGCAAAGACCCAATTGCACGGCGCAAGCCACCCCGAGGATCGCCTTCTGTGCGAAGTGCCGGGCATCCAGACCAACCTGACCCGCGGACAGGACGTGACCTTTGGCTGGTCGGTCAAAGACACTCTGGTCTACGAGGCGCCACGCTGATGCGGCGGCTGGAACATATCGGGCTGCTGGCCCTGCCGGGGCTCACCTTTCTTGCGGTGATCTTTGCCCTGCCGCTGTTCATGCTGCTGCTCAAGTCGTTTCAGATTGACGGTCAGTTCTCGCTTGAGGAATACCGCCTGTTCTTCACCGATGAGTACAACATGTCGGTGCTTTGGCGGACCTTGCGCGTCGCCGCTTTGACGACGATCGTAGCTTTGCTCATCGCCTACCCGACCGCGATCGCAATGTCGCGAGCCAACGGGATCTGGTTGTCGATCTTCCTTGTCGCGATGGTTCTGCCGATGTCGGTCGGCGTTGTGGTCAAGGCCTTTGCGTGGTCGATCATATTTCGCACGCGCGGGGTACTGAACGACATTTTGATGTCTCTGGGTATCGTCGACACGCCCATCCGCATGCTGTTCACGGAAACAGCGCTGATCATCGGCGCGGCCAACGTGTTCCTACCCTTCATGGTGCTGCCGATCTATGCGGTCCTGCGCCAGATGGACACGCGCCTGCCCGAGGCCGCGGCATCCCTTGGCGCGACACCCGTATTCCGGTTCTTCAACGTCACCTTGCCGCTCAGCCTGCCGGGTGTGGTAGCGGGATGCGCCTTTGTCTTTTCGCTCGCCGTGTCGATGTACGTCATTCCATCGCTGATCGTGGGCGAACGGCAGCAAACGCTGTCGATGCTGACCGCGCGGTCCTTCCTCTACCTTCGCAACGAAGCACTCGGCGCCACGATCTCTTCCATCCTGCTGATCATCGCGATCTCGGTCGTGCTGGGGTCAAGTTGGCTCGCCAACCGTCTGGGGGCACGATCATGACCGGGACGGACCGCCTGTTTCTTGCGATCAGCTGGGCCATCGGGCTGTGCTGCGTGGTGTTCCTGATGCTGCCCATCGTGATCACGGTGGCCGCGTCGTTCACGTCGTCTTCGGTCTACACGCTGCCTCCACCCGAATGGTCGCTGCGCTGGTATCGGTCACTGCAGGAACGATCCGGCTTGTGGGAGGCGGTGACCCTATCGCTCAACCTAGCAGTGGTCTCGACGGCGATTTCTTTGGTGCTGGGCACACTTGCCGCCGTTGCGGTCGCACGGGGCCGGTTTCGGGGACGCGAGGCAATCGCCACATTTACGGTGTCCCCGCTCATGATGCCGGGGTTGGTCGTCGGCGTGGCGCTTTTGCAGTTCTTCCGCGAGATCGGTTTGCGCGATGCTTATTGGTCGCTGCTGCTGGGTCATATCGTGATCACCCTGCCCTTTGTGATGCGCACGCTTCTGGCGTCGATGTCGGCCTTCGATTTCTCACTTGTGGATGCGGCGCGGACCCTTGGGTTGTCTTACCCCAAAGCCATTCTCAAGGTGCTGGTGCCCAATCTGGCCCCCGCCTATCTGACTGGCGGCCTGTTCGCGTTTCTGGCGTCGATGGACAACTACCCGATCTCGATCTTCCTGACGGACGCCCGCAACAAGACCCTGCCAATCAAGATGCTGCAGTATCTTGAGGAACAGCCCGACCCGTCCTTGGCAGCCATGTCGTCTGGCCTGATCCTGATGGCGGTGATCGCCCTAGTGGTCGGCGCACGGACCGTGGGCCTCAACCGGATGATCCAGGGATGAGGCGTGATCTGAAGGGATATTTCGGCGCAGAACCCGCGCCCTGCTGGCCGGATGACGCGAGGCTAGCCGTGTCGTTCGTCGTCAATGTCGAAGAAGGCGCGGAACTGTCCATTGGTGACGGGGATGAACGTAACGAGTCGCGCTACGAATCCGTCGAAGAGGTCAAAGGCGCGCCGGACCCCTGCATGGAAAGCCACTTCGGCTACGGTCCGCGCCAAGGCTACAAGCGGATTGCTGACGCGTTCGACGCGTATGGCGTCAAGGCGACCTTCTCGACCTGCGGACGCGCTGCTGAACGCACGCCGTGGCTCATGCGCGATGCGGTTTCACGTGGGCACGAGGTGTCTTGCCACGGCTGGCGCTGGGAAACCCATGCCGGCTGGGATGTAGACAAGGAACGCGCTGTCATCGCCAAGACCCACGCTGCCCTGACCGAGATTGCTGGCGTCGCTCCGGTCGGCTGGCACACGCGCTCCGCCACGTCGCCCCACACGCGTGCGCTGCTGATTGAACATGGGGGCTTCACCTATGACAGCAACGCTTATGATGACGACATCCCCTATATGGAAGGGGCGCATGTCGTGCTGCCCTATGCGTTTGACACCAACGACATGCGCTTTTCCCCCGGCGGTGGCTTCGTGCAGGCGCGGGACTTCTCCGACTACGTGATCGCCGGGTTCGACCGGCTGTATGCCGAGGGCGCAACGGCTGCACGGATGATGTCCATCGGGCTGCACCTGCGCATCATTGGCCGCCCGGCCCGCATCGGCGGGTTGGAGACAGTTCTGGCCCATATCGCGGCCAAGCCCGGCGTCTGGATTGCGCCACGCCGCGACATTGCCCGCCACTGGGCCGCCCAGCATGGAGAGACGACATGACCGCGCTTGACCTGACCGCCCGCGATTTGGCCGCTGCTGTGCGCCGTGGGGATGTCACCCCGGCAGCCATTGCCGCGGAAACGCTGGCCCGCGCAGCAGAGCGCAATCCAGCGATCAACGCCATCTGCCACATGAACCCCGATTTCGAAGCCGAGGCTGACCGTGTGACGCAACGCCTTGCCGCTGGGGAAGACATGCCACTGGCCGGGGTGCCGGTGCTGATCAAGGACAATATCTGGGTCAAAGGCTTGCGGGTCTCGCAGGGATCACGGCTCTTTGCCGATCACATCGCCCCCGAAGACGCCGAAGCCGTGCGCCGGTTGCGCGCAGCAGGCGCGATGATCCTTGGCATTACGACCTGTTCTGAGTTCGGCTGCAAGGGTGCCACCAATTCGCCGCATCACGGCATAACCCGCAATCCCGTGGACCTGACACTTGGTCCGGGCGGATCGTCCGGCGGGTCGGTCGCGGCGGTGGCGGCTGGCATTGTGCCGCTTGCCCTTGGCACGGATGCAGGCGGGTCTAGCCGCCGTCCCCCGGCGCATACCGGCCTGTGCGGAATGAAGCCAACCTATGACCTGATCCCGTATGGTCCCAGCTTTCCCGAACCCGTCTGGGGCATATCCGTGATCTGCCCCATTGCCCGCGACATGGGGGATATCGCGCTGGCGATGGAGGTCATGGCGGGCGTTCGGGCCGAGGCACCAGCCACACTCCACATCGCCACAAGCCCCGATTTCGGCACGGGACAGGTGGTCGAACCGGATGTCGCCCAGAACTTTGCCGACGTGATCAAGGCGTTTGGCACAGCGGGCATCGCAATCCAGTCGGCAGAGATCGACTGGGGTGAACAAAAGGGACACGATATCCTGCCGCTGCAATTCGCGGGCCTTGCGCAGGCTTACGGCGATGTATGGCGCAAAACGCCCGAGGTTTTCGATCCGGTGATCGCCAAGCAGATCGAAACCGGACTGTCTCTGACAGGTGTCGATGTCGCAGCCGCGCATCAGGTCTCGCACCGGATGCGGGCGACCCTTCGCGCGGCGTTGGACCGCTACGGGATCATTGCGACCCCGACCACACCCTGCCCAGCCTGGACTGCAGAACTCTCTGCCCCCGAAACCATCGCAGGTCAGCCCGCTGGCCCCCGCGACCATGCTGCCTTCACTCCGCAAGTGAACCACGCGGGCGTACCTGCCCTGTCCCTGCCCTGCGGCAAGGATCACCAAGGGTTGCCCTTGGGTCTGCAATTGATTGCCCCCGCAGGTCAGGACGGCGCGCTGATCGGCGCGGCACAGATGCTGGAACCTCTCTTGAAGGAACTCAACTGATGCGTCTGTTGATGATCAACCCAAACATGACCGAAGCGATGACGGGGCCGATGGCACGGGTCGCCCAGGATCTTGCAGGGGATGCTGCCGAGATCGTGGCGCTGACCGCAGCACAGGGCTTTCCCTACATCTCGTCCCGTGCTGAAGCCCAGATCGCCGGGGCGCATGTGCTTGAGATGATTGCGGATCACCAAGACAGCGTTGACGCGGTCATCGTCGCAGCCTTTGGTGACCCCGGTCTGGTGGCCGCCCGCGAACTGTTCAACCTGCCCGTCGTGGGCATGGCCGAAGCGGCGATTATGACCGCCGCGATGCTGGGTGACCGTTTTTCGGTGGTGACGTTCTCGCCGCATATGGCGCGGTGGTATACCGATTGTGTCCGCCAGACAGGGTTAGAGGCGCGCTTTACCGGTGTCAGATGCCCCAAGGTTGCGCCTGACTCGGTCGACAATGTGGCAACCGCATTGCGGGGTGACCTGATTGACCTTGTCGGTCTGGCCACCTCAGCCGACGGCGCAGATGTGGTGATCCTTGGCGGCGCGCCGCTGGCCGGACTGGCCAAAGAGATGGCATCCGAGGTCGACGGGCTGCTGATCGACCCAATCGCCGCTGCTACGGCGCAGGCGATGAGCCTCGTGCGCCTTGCCCCGGCCTATGGTCAGCGCGTGGCAAGACCGGCGGCCAAGCCTTCTAAAGGACTGTCGCCCGCCCTTGCCAGCATCATCGCAGGAGAACGGGCATGACCCATGATCTGGTGATCAAAGGCGCGCGCGTGGTCTCTGCAAGCGGCACAACGCAATGCGAGATCGGCATCAAGGACGGTGTAATCGCCACGTTGGGCCATGACCTTGCCAGTGCCGAGGTGATCGACGCCACCGGTCTGATCGCCCTTCCCGGCGGGATCGATAGCCATGTTCATATCTCGCAACCGTCGGGTCCGGGGATCGAGATGGCGGATGATTTCACCACCGGCACCCGCGCAGCGGCTTGCGGTGGCAATACGACTGTCCTGCCCTTCTGCCTGCCAGAAGAGGGCCAGACCCTGCGCGAGGCCGTCGCCGCCTACCGCGCCAAGGCCGAGGGCAACTGCCTGACGGACGTAGCCTTTCACCTGATCGTCAAGGAAACTGATCCGGTCACCTTGGGGCAAGACCTGCCCGCATTGATCGAAGCGGGCTACACCAGTTTCAAGGTCTTTATGACCTATCAGGGGCTGGCCCTTTCGGACCGTCAAATCCTCGAAGTGATGTCAGTCGCCAAAGCCCATGGTGCCATGGTGATGGTTCATGCGGAAAACGAGGACGCCATCGAATTCCTGCGGGACCGCGCAGAACGCACCGGCGAAACGGCCCCCTATCACCATGCCACCACGCGCCCCGTACCAGTGGAACGCGAAGCCACCCATCGCGCCATTTCACTGGCCGAGATCGCGGGCGTGCCGCTGACCATCGTGCATGTCTCAAACGGAGAGGCGACCGAGGAAATCATGCGCGCCCGACAGCGTGGGTTGACGGTCTTTGCCGAAACATGCCCGCAATACATCACGCTGACCGCCGACGATCTGGACCGCGACGGGTTTGAAGGGGCAAAATATGTCTGCTCCCCGCCGCCCCGCACGCGGGATGAATGGGCCAATATCTGGCGCGGGATCGAAACCGGGGTGTTTGACCTTTTCTCCTCCGACCATTGCCCGTTCCGCTTTGTCGATACCGCAGGCAAGGATGCGCCCGGCGCGCGCCAAAGTTTTCGCAACATTCCCAACGGGATACCCGGCGTTGAAACCCGTCTGCCGATCTTGTTCTCGGAAGGCGTCGTAAAGGGCCGCATTTCGCTTGATCGCTTTGCGGCGCTGACGGCCACCAATCACGCGCGGCTTTACGGGCTGTTCCCGCGCAAGGGGGCGATCATGGTCGGCGCCGATGCTGATATCGCACTTTGGGATCCAACGCTGACGAAACCGATCCGCCAGAGCGACCTGCATCACGGCAGCGACTACACCCCTTGGGAAGGCTTCACAGTCACCGGCTGGCCCGTGCGCACCCTTTTGCGCGGCGTAACAACTATGCAAGACGGCGCGCCTGTCGCGGCGGCCATAGGCCAACACCTGACACGGGAGGCCCCTGATGTGCTGCGCTGAACCAAGCCAACGCCCTGCCGCACAAGGACTGCGACAATGACCAAAGAACTCGCCACAACCCGGCTTGGCATGCTGACACCGTCGTCCAACACGGTGTTAGAGCCGATCACCGCCGCAATGCTTCATCAACTTCCCGATGTCTCGGCACATTTCGCGCGCTTTCGGGTCGTCAAAATTTCGATGGAAGACGACGCACTCGGGCAATTCACCAACGAACCGATGCTCGCGGCGGCGGACCTGCTTGCAGATGCAAAGGTGCAGTCGATCTGCTGGAATGGCACCTCTTCGGGCTGGCTTGGGTTTGATACCGACCGAACGCTGATCGCAGAAATTGAGCAGCGCACCGGTGTTCCTGCCTGTTCGTCCGTGCTTGCTATGAACGAACTGTTCGAAAAATTGGGCGCGACCCGTATCGGTCTCGTCACGCCTTACCTGCCTGAAATTCAAAGCCGGATCGTCGCCAATTATGCAGCGAACGGGATCGAAGTCGTTGCAGAACGACATCTGAACGATCCCGGCAACTTCTCGTTCGCCACCTATAGCGAGGCGCAGATCCTGCAGCTGTGTCGCGAGGTTGCAGAGGCAAAACCGCAGGCCATCGCGATCTACTGCACGAACTTTCGGGGTGCCGGGGCAGCCGAGCTTATCGAATCCGAAACCGGCATTCCTGTGCTTGACAGCGTGTCCACCGCGCTTTGGAAATCCATGCTGGTGGCGGGCGATGATCCGGCCCGCATTCGCGGCTGGGGACGTATTTTCGATGTCTGAGCGCGATCTGATCGGATACGGCGCGCAGCCGCCCAAAGTGATCTGGCCGAACGGGGCACGCGTTGCCGTTGCTGTGGCCGTCAACTTTGAGGAAGGGGCCGAGCTTCAGGTGGGCGATGGCGACCCTGTGTCCGAACGCGTGGGCGAGATTGTCAGCGTCGTCAAAGAGGGCAGCCGCGATCAGGGGCAGGAACAGCTTTTCGCCTATGGCACGCGGGTCGGGTTGTGGCGGTTTCTGGACGCCCTGCGCAGGACCGAAACGCCTGCCACATTCCTGATGTGCGGCCGCGCGGTTGAACGCAGCCCCATGCTTGCCCGCGCCATCACTGACGCCGGACACGAGGCGGCAAACCACGGCTGGACATGGCGACCACATTCGGATTACGCCGATGCCGCAACGGAACGGCAGGACCTGCTTCGCGCGACCGACATCATCGAACAGGCAACCGGACAGCGCCCGCGCGGGTTCTTTTGCCGGGGATCGGAAAGCGCGTGGACGCGCAGCTTGCTGGCCGAAGCGGGCTATCTCTATACCTCAAACGCCTTTGATGACGATCTGCCTTACAGCGATCCAAGCGGCCTCATTGTTGTGCCGTACAACCTCGACACCAACGACATGAAATTCTTTCATCCCAATGGCTTCGTCCGCGCTGTTGAGATGGTGGATTATGTTCGCGATGCGGTTGAGCAGCTGCTGATCGAAGCCGAGCGCGGCAGGTCCTCCACACTCTCTATCGGATTTCACCTGCGCATCAGCGGCAGGCCCGCCCGGTTCCGGGCTGTGACCGAAATCCTCGAATATCTGGCCTCACTCGAAGACCAGATCTGGCGGGCGCAACGCATCGACATTGCCCGTCACTTTGCCGCGTTCTCCCCTGCGGCCAATACATCTCAGACCCGACAAGGAGACATGACATGAAGACGACGATCCTCGCCTCTGCACTGGCGCTGGCCACGGCGCTGCCTGCCATTGCCGAAACCGAAATCCGGGCCACTGGCCTTGTGTCGACGCACAAATTCCACACCGCGCTGGAACAGGAATTCTACGCCTCGCTGCCCGAAAAGACCGGCATTCCGCTGGCCATCAACTTCAACCCGCTGGACGTCATGGGCGTCGACATGCAGGACACGCTGCGCATGGTGCGCACCGGCGCGTTCGACATCGTGCAAAGCACCGTCGGCGCCGCTGCCCGCGATGATGCGTTTCTCGAAGGGATCGACCTGATCGGTGTGTCCACGGACATGGATCAGTTGGCTGACGTGATCGAGGCCTTCCGCCCCGAACTGGAAAAGCGCGTTGCCGAGAAATTCAACGCAAAGCCATTGGCCGTCTGGCCCTATGGCCCACAGGTGTTCTACTGCAACGCCGAAATTGCCTCGCTTGATGACTTCGAGGGCCTGAAGGTGCGTAGCTATACCGCGTCGATGTCCACACTGCTCGAAGCGCTGGGGGCAAGCCCGGTAACCATGAGTTTCAAGGAAGTCTACCCTGCCCTGCAACGCGGCGTGGTCGATTGCGCCATCACCTCGCCCACATCCGGCAACACCGGCAACTGGCCAGAAGTCACCACGCATTTCCTACCCTTGGGAATTTCGTGGTCGGTGAACGCGCATTTCATCAACCTCGACAAATGGAACAGCTTCTCGGACGAGGAAAAAGCCAAGCTGGAAACCGAATTTGCTTCCTTCGAGCAAGCGTTCTGGGATCTGGCCCGTGAAAACAATGGCTGGGCCACTGCCTGCAACACCGGCGGCGAAGGCTGCGAGAATTACACCCCTTTCAACATGGTTCTGGTCGAACCCAGCGCCGAGGATCAGGCCAAGGTGACCGCAGCCACCATGGAAAAGGTGCTGCCGGGATGGGCCGAAAGCTGTGATGCCGGGTTCGCGGATTGCTCCAAGATCTGGAACGCCACCGTTGGTGCCGCACGCGGCATCTCGCTGAACTGAGCAAAGACTGAACTGGGCACGCCATCGCGCGCCCAGTTCCGACAATAAGGAAGACGCCTGCAATGCGACTGATTGGAATCCTCGGAGGATATGCCTGCCTTGGCCTGTCGTTCCTGATCGTGTTCGAAATCCTCGCGCGCAAGCTGTTCAACTTTTCGCTTCAGGGTGTGGACGAGATCGGAGGCTATGTCGTCGCGGTTGCGGGCACCTTCGGCATGGCGCTGGCTGCGGTTGAGCGGGCCCACACGCGCATTGACGTCCTGCTGCTGCGTCTACCGTTCAAGATGCAGGCCGCGCTCAACCTGCTGGCCTATGTCGCGCTTGGACTGGGGGCTGCCTTCATGGCCTATATGAGTTGGCAGACCTTGTCGGAAAGCCTTCTGTTCAACTCTGTCTCGTCCAGCCCGTTGCAGACACCGCTATGGATTCCGCAATCACTATGGGTGGCGGGTCTGGTTGTCTTCGCCATCGCAGCACTCTGGTCCGCCTGCCGGGGCGTTTTTGCCTTGCGAAATGGACTGGAGGCCGCAAGCCGGGCATTGGCCCCGCCCAGCATCGCAGAAGAAATCGAAGAGGCCCGCAAATGATCGACGTCACCGGCGCAACCATCGGGTTCGTGATCATGCTTGGCCTGATGTTCATCGGCCTGCATGTCGGCATTGCGATGCTGGCCACAGGTATTCTGGGTGCACTGGTCTATTTCGGCCCGCCGGTTCTGATGTCCTTTGGCACGAACCTTTGGGCGACGATGAACGACTTTCTGCTAACGACAATCCCGCTTTTCGTGCTGTTGGGTGAAATCCTGCTGCGCGCAGGGATCACCCGCAATATGTATGACAGCCTGTCAGACTGGCTGAGCCGCCTGCCCGGTGGACTGCTGCACACCAATATCGGCGCGTGTGCGATGTTCTCGGCCGTGTCCGGATCTTCCGTCGCGACAGCCGCCACCATTGGCACCGTGGCCTTGGACGAATTCAAACGCCGCGCCTATCACGAACCCTTGGTGCTTGGCACCATCGCGGCGGGGGCGACGCTTGGCATTCTCATTCCTCCTTCGGTGAACCTGATCATCTATGGCGCGTTGACCAACACCTCGATTGGGCAGCTTTTTGCGGCGGGCATCCTGCCGGGTTTGATGCTCACGGCACTCTTCATGCTGATCATCGCACTGATCGTGTTGCTGCGTCCGTCATTGGCCGAACCTGTGCAACCCCCTGCCTCGCGTGCCGACCGGTTGCGCCGTCTGCGTCACCTGCTGCCACCGTTGGCGATCTTCGTGGTCGTCATGGGCGCCATCTATGGCGGCTGGGCCACCCCGACCGAAGCCGCCGCAATCGGCGTGGTCATGGCATTCGGGCTGGCGTGGAGCAACAAGGCGCTCAGCTTTGTCATGCTACACGCTGCCTTTATCGCGACGATCAAGACCTCAGCGATGCTGCTGTTCATCATCACCGCCGCATTCTTTCTGAACTTCATCGTCGGATTGCTGGGCGTGCCCCAAGCGATGAGCCGGGTCGTCACCAACCTTGGCCTTTCGGCGACCGAGATGATCCTGATCCTTGTCCTGTTCTATCTGGTCATGGGGTGTTTTCTGGAAACCCTGTCGATGATGGTGGGCACGATCCCGGTCGTGATGCCGGTTATCCTGCATCTGGGCATTGACCCGGTCTGGTTCGGGATCTTCCTTGTGATCATGATGGAGCTGGCGTTGATCACGCCCCCGGTTGGCATGAACCTTTATGTTGTCCAAGGCGTGCGCGGACGCGGAGAGCTGGCGGATGTCTATCGCGGCATCCTGCCGTTTGTGTTCGCGATGCTTGTGATGATCGGGCTGATCATCATCTGGCCGCAGATCGTACTGGTGGTTCCGGAGTGGCTCTATTGACCCCGCTTGACCGAGCAGAACGGCTTTTCGCCGAATTGGCAACGCTCAGCGCCGATGTGCCGGGGGTGACCCGGGCCAGCTTTGGCCCGGTCGAAGACGCCGCCCATGCGATGATCACCCGCGAGGCCGTGGCGCTGGGGTTGGAAACCCGGACCGACGCGATCGGCAACCTCTACGTGACCTTGCCCGGAGCAGACCGCGACGCCCCTGCGCTTATGACCGGATCCCATCTCGACTCGGTCCCGCATGGCGGGAATTTCGATGGCGCGGCCGGAGTTATCGCCGGATTGGTACTGCTTGAGCGGCTGCGCGACGGGCCTCAGCCCCCGTGCGACGTGACGTTGATGGCCATTCGCGCAGAAGAAATGATCTGGTTCCCTGAACATTACCTTGGCAGCCGCGCCGCGTTTGGTGTGCTGCCCACAGACGCGCCGGACCGCGTGAAGCGCAGCGATACGGGCCGCAGTCTGGCAGAGCACATGACCGAAGCCGGATTTGATCCGCAGACGATCCGCGACGGTCAGCCCCAGCTTGACCCCAATCACATCGCCGCCTTTGTCGAAGTCCACATCGAACAAGGCCCGGTGCTGATCGAAGCCCAGCGCCCGGTGGGCATTGTCACGGCAATCAGGGGCAACATCCGGCACAGGTTCTGCCGGATTGAGGGTGAAACAACACATGCGGGCGGTGTTCCGCGCCAAAGCCGCAGGGATGCGGTTCTGGCTGGCGCAGAATTGGTCCACGCGATGGAGACCTATTGGCTTGAGGCCGAAGCCAAGGGCGATGACATGGTGCTGACCTTGGGGGAATTCACAACCGACGCCAAA
Organism: Marivita cryptomonadis; assembly: GCF_002115725.1. Lineage (GTDB taxonomy): Bacteria > Pseudomonadota > Alphaproteobacteria > Rhodobacterales > Rhodobacteraceae > Marivita > Marivita cryptomonadis. Next base: position 98,194 of record NZ_JFKD01000004.1, on the reverse strand, counting down.
TTGCATGGCATCACCAAGGTGCCCGGTCTTCTGACCTTCACACTGGATGTGCGCAGTCAGGACGACACCGTTCTAAACCTCTTCGAACATTGGGTGCAGAAACAGGCCAGTGACATCGGCGAACGCCGTGGCGTACGGATTGATCTTGGGCCGTACACGCAAGCCGCCGCCGCGCCGATGACCGCCAGCATCAGGCGTGGCCTGGTCATCGCGGCAGAGCAGTGTGCCATCGACATCCTCGAATTGCCGTCAGGCGGTGGGCATGATTGCGCGACCTTCGCAGACCAGGGAGTGCCATCAGCGATGGTGTTCATTCGAAACGAGAATGGCAGCCACAACCCCGCAGAGGCGATGGACCTCAGCGATTTCGGTCACGCCTGTGACGTGCTTTATGCTTGGGCGCGCAGTTACCTGAAGGTGTAAGCGGTTCGGGCCGTATCAGGCGTCCCGCTCCATAATCCATTCCACTTCGGGCGCAGCCACAAAGCGCCACTTGCGCAGCGGACCGGCCATGACGTTGAGGTAATACATCTCAAACCCATAAGGTGCCCCGCAAGGGTGATGCCCGCGCGGGACAAGCACCACGTCGCCATCGCTGACTGCCATGGTTTCATCCAACTGACCGTCGTCAGTATAGACGCGCTGAATACCGAACCCGTTGCCGGGGTTGATGCGGTGGTAATAGGTTTCTTCAAGATAGGTGATGCGCGGAAAATCGTCTTCGTCGTGGCGGTGGCTGGGATAACTGGACCAATGGCCGTGCGGCGTAAAGACTTCGGTGACCAGCAGGCTGTCGGCGTAGTCTTCGTTCTCCATCGCGATGTTGTTGATATAGCGGGTGTTCACGCCCTTACCCCGTTCCGTGAGCGTGATCCCATCCGGTCCGATCCGACGTGCCTCGTGCCCGCCAATACCGGGAGCCGAGCAAACCGCAACCGTACACGCGGTTACGGCTGTGGCATTCCAGTCCGATCCATTTGGTAGGTATAGGCAATGCGGTGGCGTTTTTTCGAACACATCCATCCGGTCGCCCAGAACGCCCCAATCCTGCCCGGCACCACTGATGCTGGCCTTGCCCTCGACCATGACAAGGATCACCTCGCGGTCGCCAGTGACCTCGCTCACAGTCTCGCCTTCACGCAGCCTGTAGAGGGAGAATCCGACATAGCGCCACCCGGCAGAGGCAGGCGTAATCTCGTGTACCTTTCCGTGAGTACCAAAGGGTTTGCGCAGAAGATCGGGCATATGTCTTATCCTTCTGGGGCTCCGGGACGCCGATGCGACGCCCCGAAGCAGGGAGGTTCCAGGATCACGCCGCCTGACGGGCGGACATCTGACCAAGGGCGTCGGACAGCTGATCCGTCGTCCAGCCTTCTGACACGGCACGGCGCATCAGGTCGGCCTGACTTTCGGGTGCAAGGCCACCCACCGGCGGGTCGGTGTCCAGATTGGTCGGAAAGCTGTAGCCCTCGGCACAGGCCGCAATCGCCGCGTCCAGTTCCGGGGCCGTCAACCGCCCCCCCTGTTTCAAAGCGACAAGCGCCGGGAACAGGGCCGCTGTCATCGACCGACGGTTCACCGCTTCCATCGCCCGGCCAAAGGCCGAGGACACCTGAAGCAGATTTACCATCCGGTTGATATCCGTGCTGCGGTTCTCGCCCGCTGCATGGAAGAGCGCCGGATTGAAGAACACCGCATCGCCCTTTTCAAGCGGCACTTGAACATGCGCCTCTTCGAAATGCTCCCGATGATCCGCCTCGTGAAACCCCAGATACCCTGCCGGATACAGCTGTGAGAACGGCAAGAGCTTGGTCGGACCGCTTTCCAGTGGCATGTCGCAATGGGCCACAGCGCCTTGCAGCGTCAAGGTTGCCGTCACCTCATGCGCATGCGCCGGGTAACGTGCCGACTGGTCGGCCGTCTGGAAACCCAGATGATAATCCCGATGCGCCGATTGCGCCTTGCCGCCGGGTCGCACTTGATTGACCTGCGCGGTCACCTGGTAATTCGGCCCCAACCACGCCTCGCACGCCGCAGCGATGGACGTGTTGCCGTAGTAAAGCGCAAAGCCTTCGGGATCGCGAAGACATTGCTTCTGCAGCGAATTCCAGATCCGATCGTTAGCGCCAGAGGCCGCAAAGTGATCGCCTTTTCCCGCAGCGCCGACCTTTTCATCTGCAATGATTCCATCGAAAACGTCGGACGCCCGGTCGATCACCGACGTGTCGGCATAGGCATGCTTGAGCGCGATCACCCCTGCTGATGAGCGCAGAACATGCGCCCATTCCGCCATCAGCCCACGGCGCTTGTCCGCGTCGTCCAGCGCGGGTCGCAGCGCCGCCATATCATAAAGCGGCACGTTCTTTTCGATGGCAGCGGCATGGGGCAAATCCACCGCCTCAAGCTGTTGCGAGGTCAGCACCTTAAATTCATCCAGATCGCAGGATTCCCGGTCAAAATAGCCGATGTATCCGAATGTCTGATGTCCCATGTCGTCCTCCTATTGCATGGTGTTCAGTGCTGGCCCCAAACCGGGACCGGTGAAACCTTACGGCGCGATCGCCAAACCAGAGGCGCTGGCGACGGCGCGAATGTGGTCATAGCCCATTTTCGAGTAGTCAAAGGGTGGCGCCTTGGCGGGGTCCTGTTCGGCTTCGACGACAATCCAACCATCATAGCTCATCGCCTTGAGCCGATCGGTGATGGCTTGGAAGTCGATGCACCCTTCGGGATCACCCGGCACGGAATAGACGCCCGCCGCGACCCCATCGAGGAAGCTGCGGTCTTCAGTATGGACCCAGTCGAGAACCGGCTGGCGCACATCCTTGAAATGGACGTGGTGGACCCTGTGTCCCCATTTATCCAGTACTGCGAGCGGATCGGCCCCGGCGAAATGCAGGTGCCCGGTGTCATAGAGCAGCGTGAGGTCGTCGGTCGAGCCTTCCATCAGCCAGTCGATGTCTTCGGCATCCTGTACCATTGCCCCCATGTGGTGGTGGTAGGACAGGACGCAGCCCTGATCCGACGACCATTTGGCCAGTTCAGAAAGCTTTGCGCCATAGCCCATGACCTCGTCACGGGAAAGTTTGGGACGCTGGCTGACCGGGCGGTGAATGTCGCCCTGAATGGTGTTGGAGCATTCGGCGTAGACGATGCAGGGCGCATTCAACGCCGCGAATTGTTCGACCTGTTGGCGGATCGCAGCCTTTTCGGTGGCCAGATCGTTGATCATCAGGTTGCCGGAACACCAGCCACCACAAAGCGCCACGCCATAGCGATCAAGATAGGCGCGCAACCCTTCGGTGTCGGCGGGCATACGCCGCCCGCGTTCCACGCCCTGATAGCCGATCCGCCCGGCATCCTCCATCGCGCCTTCGGTGGTGAAGGCCGCCGTAAGGTCCGGCAGGTCGTCATTCTGCCACGCAATAAGGGAAATCCCCAGTTTGACAGCCATCAATCGGCCCTTTGCAGTTTCTTGTTGGTGACAGCTTTCTCATGTGCCGCGCGCACTTCGGCCCGGTCGGACACTTCGGGCACGCCCACTTCCCACCATGTGCCGCCATGCTCGGTCGACGGGTACGGGTCGGTGTCGATGACTACGACATAGGGCACGGTCTGGTTGTGGCGTTTGGCGAGTGCCTCCTCCAATTCCGCGATGGAGCCGACCTTGACGCTGACAGCGCCCATCGCCTCGGCGTGTTTGGCAAAGTCGATAGCGCTGGGATTGGCGTGAACGGCGTGGTCCAGCAGGTTGTTGAACTCGGCCCCGCCGGTGCCCATCTGCAGCCGGTTGATGCAGCCGAAACCCCGGTTGTCGGTGACGACGACAGTGAACGGAATGCCCATCATCGCAGCGGTCGCCATTTCAGAATTGGCCATCATGTAGGTGCCGTCGCCGGTGAAACAGATCACGTCCGCCTCTGGTTGAGCCATCTTGATGCCCATGGCGCCAGCGATCTCGTACCCCATGCAGCTAAAGCCGTATTCCATGTGATAGCTGCCCGGCTTGCCCGCCTTCCAAAGCTTGTGCAATTCGCCCGGCATGGTGCCTGCGGCGCACATCACGACCGTGTTATCGGCGGCGGCGCGTTGGACAGCGCCGACCACTTGCATGTCAGTCGGCAGTTGATTGCCGTCAGGAGCTTCGGTCAGCGGGTCGACTTTGGCGAACCAACCCTCTTTGAGCGAGGTCACAGGCGCATCAGGCGCATAACCTGCCAGTTCGATGGCTAGCTCGGTCAGGCCTGCCTTCGCGTCTGCCTGCACAGGCATCGCGCTGTGTTTCATGGCATCATAGGCCTGCACATTCAGGCTGATGAGTTTGCGTTTCGGGTTGGCAAACAGCCCCCAAGACCCGGTGGTAAAATCCTGAAAACGCGTGCCGATGCCGATCACCACATCCGCCTCGGCACAGGTGGTGTTGGCAGGCTCGCCGCCGGTCACACCGATGGGGCCAAGGTTCAGCGGATGATCCCAAGGCAGCGCGGATTTGCCCGCCTGCGTTTCCACAACAGGGATGTTGTGCGCCTCGGCAAAGGATTTGAGGTCGGCGGTCGCATCCGAATAATGCACCCCGCCCCCGGCCACGATCACCGGGCGTTTGGCAGCGCGGATCACTTCGACCGCACGGTGCAACTCATGCGGATCAGGATGAATGCGGCGGCGGTGCCACACGCGCGGTTCGAAAAAGCTTTCGGGGTAGTCATACGCCTCGGCCTGCACGTCCTGACAGAAGGCCAGCGTCACCGGACCACACTCCGCCGGGTCCGTCATGGTGCGGAAGGCACGCGGCAGTGCTGTGAGGATGTGTTCGGGCCGTGTGATGCGGTCGAAATAGCGGCTCACCGGGCGGAAGCAATCGTTCGCGCTGACCGTGCCATCGCTGAACACTTCGGGCTGTTGCAGCACCGGATCGGGGCCGCGATGGGCAAACACATCGCCGGGCAAGAGCAGCACTGGCAGGCGGTTCACATGCGCGAGCGCGGCGGCGGTGACCATGTTTGTGGCACCGGGTCCGATGGAGGACGTGACCGCCATCGCGCGTGTGCGACGCAACTGCTTGGAGTACGCAATGGCCGCATGCGCCATCGTCTGTTCATTATGCCCGCGATAGGTCGGCAGACTGTCGCGGACGCTGTATAGCGCTTCGCCCAACCCTGCCACATTGCCATGTCCGAAGATGCCCCAGCATCCGGCGATAAAGGTCTCGCCCTCTTCATTGAGCTGTGCTGTCAGGTAGCGCACCAGCGCCTGTGCGGCGGTCAGTCTGATGGTTTTGCTCATGCTGCGTCCTCCTTTGCGCCTCTGCGGGCGTCGTCCCATATGCGGCAAAGCCGAGTGTACCGGTCGGCCATCTGGGTCACGGCCTCGGCATCTGATATCTCACCCTTGAGCCACGCCCGTGCGGCATCGCCAAAAATCGTGCGTCCAACCGCAAACCCTTTGACCAAGGGCTGTTTTGCGGCCAGCGCAAAGCTCGCCACAAGTTCGTCTTCCGGTGCGTCGAGGCCCAACACCACGATCCCGCGCGTGCGGGGATCGTTGCGGGTGATGACGTCAACGGCGTTCTGCCACGCGATGTCGGTCTTGAAAGGCTCCAGCTTCCACCAATCGGGGAAGACGCCCGCATCGTAGAACGTCTGGATCAATGTTGCCGTCGTGTGGTCATCTACCGGGCCGACCTTGGACGGGATCAACTCAAGCAGGAATTCCAGCCCATTGCGCCGCGCGGCGGTGAATAGCCGTTTGACCCGTGCGATCTGCATCTTGGCGGTCTTGTCATCGTCGTCCGGATGGCAGAAGACCAACAGCTTGACCACGTTCTCGCGCGCCCATTCGCGGAACCCGCCAAGGTCGTCGCCCAGTTCCGGCTCAAACTCGATGGGCCGCGATCCGGGCAGTTCGGTGGGCCGTCCGACCCAGAGGCCCGTGCCGCTGGCCCGGTGCAGCGCGCTGCGCCCGATCCGGTTGTCGCAGAGAATGCCATAGCCCACCTGCCCGTTTGCCACCTTGAGGGCCGCGTCAAGGCATAGCTCTTTGAAGGCCGCGCCCTTGTCGGGGGTGTAGCCCGTCATCTGTTCCAGTTGCGAGCGATGATCGAACGCAAAAGTACGCACACTGGACCAGTCGCCCTTGCGGTTCGTGGCCCAATGCACCTGTTCGAGTTCCGCATCGTTGCGCAGATCGGGACGTTTGATGCCACGGTCGAAGAAAAACTGCAGTTCTTCCCAGCTGGGATACGCCGGGGTGCAGCCATGACGGCTGACAGCAAAGGCTCCACAGGCATTGGCGTATTTGAGCGCGGTGGGCCAGTTTTCGCCGTCCAGCCAACCTTTCAGCAGACCGGACATGAACCCGTCACCCGCGCCCAGCACGTTGAACACTTCGATGGGAAAGCCCGGGCCGGTCTGGCCGTCGTCCAGAGAGTCCGGAATGTCGCCCTCAAACGCCACGGCCCCTGCGGCCCCGCGCTTGCAGACCAGCGTCGCGCCCGACACGGCCCGCACCGCACGCAGGGCGGCAATCGTATCGGTCGAGCCGCCCGCGATGTGGAACTCTTCTTCGGTGCCGACGATCAGGTCGAAATAGTGCAGCGTCGATTGCAGCTTGGCTGTGACAGCCGCAGACTCAACGAACCGGCTTTCCCCATCGCCGTGCCCAGCCACACCCCAAAGGTTCGGACGGTAGTCGATATCAAGCGCCGTCTGAATTCCCTCTGCCCGCGCGATCTCAAGCGCCTTGAGCGTCGCCGCTTCGACCCGAGGATGGCTGAGATGCGTGCCGGTGGCGACCACGGCCCGCGCCCGACGGATGAACTCCGGGTCGATGTCATCGACCGTCAGCCCCATATCCGCGCAGTTTTCGCGGTAGAAGATCAGCGGGAACTGCTCTTGATCGCGGATGCCGAGCAGCACCAAAGCAGTCAGGCGGTCGGGGTCGGTCTTGACCCCGGTGGTATCCACCCCCTCTTTCTGCAACTGCTCGCGGATGAAGCGGCCCATATGTTCGTCGCCGACCCCGGTGATGACTGCCGACTTCATACCCAACCGTGCGGTTCCGCAGGCGATATTGGTGGGCGAGCCGCCGATATACTTGTCGAACGACCCCATATCCTCCAGCCGTCCGCCAACTTGTGCGCCGTAAAGGTCTACCGACGATCGGCCAATGGTGATGAGGTCCAAAGTCTTGGTCATGGCTCAGCCCGTGATCTCGGAAAGTTTAACCGCGCGGCCCTCTTTGACCGACAACACTGCCGCATCGGCCAGTGCCAGCGCCATCAGACCGTCCTGCCCCGTCGTCGGTGTCGGTGCGCCATCGGCGACAGAGGCGACAAAAGCCGCGATCTCGTTTTCATAGGCGGCAACGTAACGGGTCATGAAAAAGTTGAGCAGCGGCGGCGTGCCAAAGCCGTCACCATTGGCCAGTTCGATATTGGCTTCGGCCATATTCTTGGCGCTGACCATGCCACCCGAACCTAACACTTCGATGCGCTGGTCATAGCCATAGGTTGCACGGCGGGAATTGGTGATGATCGCCTGTTTGCCGGATGCGGTGCGCAACATGACATTGACGCTGTCAAAATCGCCCGCCTCGCCAATTTTGGGGTCGGTCAGGACCGAAGCCTGCGCCATCACGGTTTCAACCTCTTCGCCCAAGAGCCAGCGAGCCATGTCGAAATCGTGGATGGTCATGTCCCGGAAAATGCCGCCGGACACCTTGATGTACTCCACCGGCGGCGCACCAGGATCGCGTGAGGTGATAGTGATCATTTCGACATCACCCACGCGACCCGCGTCAATAGCGGCTTTGACTGCCATGAAGTCGGGATCAAACCGGCGGTTGAAGCCGACCATGAGTGTCGCATCTTCGGCGGCAACGGTGGCAAGGCAGTCCTGCACCCGCTTCAAGCTCAGATCGACGGGTTTTTCACAGAACATCGCCTTGCCCACCTTTGCGAACTGCTCGATCAGGTCCGCATGGGTGTTGGTCGGGGTGCAGATCAAGACCGCGTCCACGTCCGAGGACGCCGCGATCTCGTCGATGGTGCGGATATCGCAGCCATATTTTTGGGCGACCGATTGCGCCGCCTCGGTCATGGGGTCGGCAATGGCAACCAGTGTGGCACCCGGGGTGGCGGTGACCGCCTTGGCGTGCACTTGGCCGATGCGGCCTGCACCAAGGATGGCAAATCTGACAGTCATGGGTCTTCCTTTGTCCTCCCAAAGCCTTTCGCTTGGGATATTCTTGTTCTGTTGCCGTCAGTGCTCTGGTTGTCCGGTCAAAGCCCGGAGCCGGCACGTTGCGGGCAAAACAGCCTTAGCCGCAGCTTGCCCACAATTCGAGGTTTGTTCGGCGGCTTCGCCTTTGATCAGACCGCTTCCGCCACCTCGTATTCGGGCTGCGTCTTGGCCCCAGTGATATAGGCCACAACATCTTGCCCGTCGGTGTCTTCCTTGCGCAGGTTGGCGCAGATGCGACCCCTGCGGAACACGACGATCCGGTCCACCAGATCCATCACCTGCCGCATGTTGTGACTGATGAGGATCAGGGGCTCACCCTGTTCTTTCAGGGTGCGGATGATGTTTTCCACCTGTGCGGTTTCCTGAACCCCCAAGGCCGCCGTCGGTTCGTCCATGATGGTCAGCTTGGAATGGAAGGTCGCCGTTCTGGCAATCGCCACACATTGGCGCTGACCGCCGGACATGTTCTGGATCGTGTTGCGGATGTTGGGGATCTTCACCGCTGTTTTTTCCAGCGCGGCAATCGTGTCAGCGCGCATCGCCTTGTAGTCAAGAAACCGGAACGGCCCCAGCCAATCGAACTTGGTCTTTTCCCGCCCCAGAAACAGGTTGTCCGACACATCCAGATCATCAGCCAAAGCCAGCGTCTGGAACACCGCTTCAATCCCGGCCTCGCGGGCATCCAGCGGCCCGGCAAAGTGCACCTGTTTGCCGCCGAAATGGATCTCTCCGCGTGTCGGCTGTTCGACCCCCGTGATCTGGCGCACGAAGGTTGATTTGCCCGCGCCGTTGTCGCCCATGATGGCCACGTGTTCACCTTTGCGCAGGGTAAATGTCGCATCCTGCAAGGCGTGCACACCGCCGTAATGTTTGGTCAGGTTGCGGGTCTCAAGAATGATATCTGACATTGTCTCGCCTCCTTATGGCCGCGCGCTTGCGCGTTGTTGCCGCCATTTGTCGAGCACCACAGCGCCAATGATGATCGCGCCCATCGCCATGATCTGAAAGTACGCGTCAAGCTTGATATAGGTGAACCCGGACTGGATCACGCCGAACACCATGGCCCCCAGAACCGTGCCGATGATGGACCCGCGCCCACCAGTCAGGCTGACCCCGCCGATCACCGCCATCGCGATGGCGTAAAGCTCGTAGAACAGCCCCATACCGGATTGCGCCGTGAGGTTTTTGGAGCTGAGGATAATGGCCGCAAACGCTGCCAGCATAGAGGCGATCATGTAGACCATCACCTTGTGCCGTCTGACGTTGATCCCCGACATGCGCGCCGCGTCTTCGTTCGATCCGATGGCATAGGTGTGCTTGCCGTAAACCGTATAGCGCAGCAGCACATGGCACAGGATCGCCAGCATCACGAACCAGACCACCGGCATCATGCCCGCGCCCAAACCAGCGTAGCTTTCGGTCGGGAACGACACGGGCTGGCCACGGGTCCACCATTGCGCGATACCGCGGCAGATCAGGAACATGCCCAGTGTCGCGATGAACGGCGGGATGCGCGTGAAGGCGATGAACATGCCATTGATCGCGCCGATGAAGGCACCGAAGGCCAAACCAACAATGATTGGAATAATCACTGGCAGATCAAAGGCCCACGACCCGAACACCGCTTTGGGGTTGGGGTTGCCGTTGACCAGTTCGGTCTGGGCAAACGACATCACGATCATCGCGGTGGCGGCGACCAATGGCCCCGAGGAAAGGTCGATCCCGCCCGAAATGATAACCTGCGTCACGCCCAGCGAGATGATCCCGATAATCGCCACCTGCAGAATGATGATCTGCAACCGCGCTTCGTTGAAGATGGAATTGAACCGGTCATTGGTGTCGAACAGAAAGCTCTGCCCATTCATGTAGGGCAACACCTGACCGAGCACTTCAAAGATCGCAACGATGATCACAAGCGCGATGAAGATGTTGAATTCGTTGGGCCAGCTGCGCTTGGAACTGTCGTATTTCAGCCCGCCCGTCCCTTGCGTGGTCTCCGCCATGGGTGACACTCCTGATGGATTTGGTCTGCGCCCGAACCGGGCTTCGGTGCTAAAATGGACAGGGCGCAGGATGCGCCCTGCCGTGTCGCTGTGTCAGCAGATCAGTTCTTGCTGAGGAACTCGTCGACATTCGCCGGGGTCACCAGCTTGAACGGGATGTAGACCTTCTGGTCCACGTCTTCGCCACGGGCCAGCGCCAGTGCCGCATCGACCGACCCTTCACCCTGACCAAACGCGTCCTGGAACACTGTTGCATCAAGATCGCCTGCCTGCATCGCAACCAGAGCGTCCTGCGTTGCGTCAACGCCGACCACAACCACGTCTTCCATAGAAATGCCGGAGGCTTTCATCGCCTGGATCGCGCCGATGGCCATTTCGTCATTGTTGGCGAAAACGACCTGGAACTCTTCGCCCGAGGACAGCCAGTTGGTCATGAGATCCTGCGCTTCGTCGCGCGACCAGTTTGCAGTCTGGCGGTCGTTGATCGAGATGAAGTTACACATGTCGATCCCAAGGATATCGTCCACGTCTTTTGTCCGCTGAACAGCCGCTTGGTTCGACAGCTGGCCCATCATCAGGTAGCCCGATGCACCACCGGCATAGCCCATGCCGCGCAGCAATTTGCACGCCTCGAACGCGGCCAATGTGCCGGATTCGATTTCGTTCGACGCCACAAAGGCCTGATTGTCCGGCAGGTTGTCCACGTTGATCGGCTGGCGGTTCACATAGACCAACGGAATGCCTGCGTTGGCTGCGGCCTGTGACATCGCCTCGGTTGCCGACGTGTCGACTGCGTTTACGATGATCGCATCCACACCGGAGGCGATGAAGTTGTTGATCTGGTCCAGCTGCTTGGCCACGTCATCCTGTGCGTCTTCGACCTGAAGGTCGACACCGTCGATGCCTGCCGCGTAATCCACCATACCGTTGCGCATCACGGTCAGAAAGTTGTCGTCGAACCGCGCAATCGACGCACCAATGGTTTCCGCCATCGCGGTGGTCGACATGAGGGCGGCAAGGCCCGCGGCAATAAGGGTTTTTTTCATCAGTCTAGTCCTCCCAAAGTGGTGCCGGCACACCATTTTTACACGCCGGAGCCCCATTCGGGGCAGTTTCCCTTCACTCAGGCGGCCTCTACCGCCAGCTGCGAAGAAATGAACTCGAACGATTTGCGGATCGCGCTTTCAGGATCACGCAGCGCATGTGTTAGCGGTGAAAAGCACTCGTAAGAAATCGGGCCGTCATATCCGGCATCCAGCAAAGCGCGGATCTGTGCGACGTTGCTCAGCCGGTCTTTTTCATCGACCAGAACACGGTGTTCGTCCTCCATCTGGTCGATACCCAATGTCGGATCGACGACCCCCGAGATATGCACGATGCCGGTTTGCGCCGGGAACAACGGGCCACCTTCGGCCAAGGTGTGATGGAACGTGTCATGCACGATCTTGAACACATGCGCGGCGTCCAACGCCTCGATTGTCTCCACCAAGTCTTGTTTGGATCGCAGCGAAGAACGTGGAAAACCCAAAGGTTCGACCAGCGCGATCAGCCCGGCATCGTCGACCATCGGTTTGATATTTTTCAGTGCGATGCGCAGATTGGCGTGCCGTTCCCCGTTGCCGCATTCTGTTCCGTCATTGCGCGGGATCAGGCTGATGGTTTCCGCTCCACAGGCGGTGGCGGTGGCGATCAGGTCGCGCACTTCGGTGGCAATCGCATCTGACCAACTGTTGAACGGATAGACCTGGCTTACACCGACAAGACGCAGCCCGGCATCGCGTGCCATCTTGCCAGCGGTTGCCGCATCGGTCCCGTCAAATAGCGCGCGATCCAGATCGTTGCGTACCTCGACCCCAATGCATTCAAGCGATGCGGCCAGCGCAAGAAACGACTCGTATCCAAGTCGGGGAACCGTCATGTGATTGAGCGCACGCTTCATGTCGATCACATCCTCCCAAATGCTTCGGCCAGTTTGACGCTGGGTAAGCTGTGCGAAGGTTGGGCGATTCCGTCAATCGTTCGACAGTCGCTTTACATCAACCATGATGGATTTCTGCAGATGCAAAATGATGCTTTTACATCACTACAAGATCTCGGGAAGGATGATCCTTGGGTCCAGAAAATGCTGCTCGACCGAGGTCGAGTTCGGGTCGGAACAGGCTTTGATCGCCAAATCGATCATACTTTGACAGACATCCCGAAGCGGCGTTGAAATCGCCATTTGCACATATCCATCCAACAGCCCTGCCCGGCTGTCAGCCGTCACTTCATTGACCACCAGACGCACCTTGCCCGGTGGCCGTACCTCGCGCAGGGCTGCAATCGCACCCTCCATCCCGCCACCCGCGACATAGATCCCGCGCAGGTCGGGGTGACGTTCCAATAGGCTCAAGGTGGCCTCGTAGGTGACTTGCCGGGTTTCAAGATTGACCAGCGTTTCGAGCGTTTCAAAGCTTGGCGCATTCTCTCGCATGAAGGCGCGAAACCCCACTTCGCGCAGGTCGTGGCCATGCCATCTATTACCTCCGACAAAGATCCCAACCCGGCCCGGCGTGGCAGTTTGGGTCAACATCCAAGCAGCTTGCCGACCCACCTTCATGTTGTTTAACCCAATGTAACTACGCCTAATTCCTTGCGCAAAGTCATTGAGAAGCGAAAACACCGGCACATCTTTGGCCTTGAGATCAGACACCACCTTGTCCAGGCTCTGGTGGTTGACAGCGACCGCCGCCACAGCATCGCATTCGGCCCCAAGCTTTTGCAGAAGCTCCGCGAATTCGCTTGGGGACTGCGAATTCGAGAACCGGATGGCAACCTTTCCCCGGATGTCCGTCCGCTCTAAAACCGCCCGTTCGATCTCTGCACGGAACGCCTGATAGAAGTGCTGCTTTTCCTTGAGCAGCACCACACCGATCCGCAGTTCGGGAACAGTCGCATCCAGACGGTGATCCAAGACTCCCCGCGCATGATACCCAACCTCTCGGGCCGCGTCGGCGATCCGGCGCAGGGTTTCTTCACGCACCGTCACACGTCCATTCAGCGCCCTGTCGATGGTCGCGGTGCTAAGACCGGACACACGGGCCACATCTTTGATGGTTGCTCTGCGTGCCATGCCTTGCCTCCGATCTGTAGAAGTACTCACTCCATCACGAATGATGTCTTTTCGGCAAGAGTGCATTTTTGGACTGGGATTTTTGCAACCTGTTGCAAAATCCTGCAACGCCCGGTCAAAATGGTGCAACGCGCAAAAGGAAACACCACGGATGCCCATCACTCTTCAGGACGTTGCACTTCGGGCGGGTGTCTCGAAATCCGCTGTCTCCCGCACCTTTACGCCCGGCGCGTCGGTGTCCGCCAAGACCCGCGCCAAGGTCGAAGCTGCCGCCAAAGAGCTGGGTTACATGCCTAACGTGCTGGCCTCGAGCCTGACAACCGGCCGCACCGCGCTGATCGGTCTGATCTCCAACAACTTCACCAACCCCTACTTTCTTGAGATCTTTGATCTGTTCACCCGCGCCCTGCAAAAAGCGGAATTGCGCCCCTTGCTCATCAATCTCAGCGCCGAAGAAGACGCGAGCCGGTCACTGTCCATGCTGCGGCAATACAATGTTGACGGGGTGATCGTCGCCTCCTCCACCCTGCCACCCGATTTTGCCAAGGTGTTTCACGACGCGGGCATCCCCGTGGTCCATGCTTTTGGCTGGTCCTCCGAGGCGCCGCAAACCGGGCGGGTGAGCATCGACAATACCGAAGCCGGGCACCTTGCCGCCGTGACACTGATCGAACGCGGCTATCGGCAGGTCGGGTTTCTGGGGGGGCCGCAAAACGCGGCCACAACCGCCGACCGTTTGCGCGGGTTTCAGACCGAGCTTCTGACACATGGCTTGGCCCCGGAGGTTGAGTTCGCCACCGCCTATTCTTACGAGGCCGGGCGCGTCGCCATGACCCGCGCGCTGGATTCCGTACCCGAAGTCGAAGCGTGGTTCTGCGGCGACGATGTGATCGCCATCGGCGCAATGGACGCGGCCACTGCTTTGGGCCGCAGCATTCCGTCAGACATCGGCTTTATCGGCCTCAACGATATGAACATGGCCGGTTGGGACCGCATTGCACTGACTACGATCCGCCAACCGGCACAGCAGATCGTAGCCACATCGGTCGACCTGATCCGTCAAGGCATCGCTGACCCGGCGACCGAGCCACAGATGGTCCTGTTGCCCTGTACCTTGATCGACCGGAAAACGCTGCGCGCCAAACCCTGACGCGCAGCCTTTGTTTATGTGCGGAACATCGGCGGGCGGGCATCCACCCATGCGCCTTGGGCCTTGCCGCTTTGCGCCACGGCAAACACCGCCGCCATCGACCGCAATCCGTCTTCTGCACGCGGATAAAGGTTCGCCGCCGGATCCATCGCGCGGCCGTCTTTCTCGGCCCGGATCGCCTCGGCCAGATCGGCATAAATGTTGGCAAAGGCCAGCGGCATCCCTTCGGCATGACCGATGGTGACACGGCTGGTGCGGTCGGCCTCGGGCGATAGGTTCGCCTCACCGCGTTCGATCACCTGCAAACGCTGGCCCAGCGGCATGTAGTAGAGCTGGTTCGGCTGTTCCTGCGCCCAGCGCAATCCGCCCTTTTCGCCGAAGACCTGGATCGACAGACCGTGCTGATTGCCCAGCGCGATGGACGAGGTCCAGAGCCGCCCCACCGTGCCGCCATCAAACCGCAGGTTCAGCATGGCGTCGTCTTCGAGAACGCGGCTCTCGATGCAACTCACCGTATCGGCGCTCATGCGGTCAACCTCCTGCCCGATGACAAACGACGCCATGTGCAGCGCGTGAATACCGCAATCGGCAAACTGCGCGCTGACGCCGGCTTGCGCCGGATCATAACGCCAGCGCACACGGGGGTTGTCGGCATCGGCGGCATCGGCGTGATGGCCGTGGGCGAACTCGGCCTTGACCAGCCGGATGCGTCCCAGATCGCCCCGCGCCACCATCGCACGCATGTGACGGACAAGGCTGTAACCGGTATAGCCGTAATTCACCGCGCAGATGCGTCCGGTGGATTTTGTCAGGCGCACGATCTCTTCGCCCTCTTCGACGGTCATGGTCATGGGCTTTTCGCAGAGCACATGAAACCCGGCTTCAAGAAACGCCTTTGTGATCTCGAAATGCGTGGCATTGGGGGTGGCGACCGTCACCAGATCAATCCGGTCGTCCCGGCCCTTTTCGCCCGCCAGCATCTCGCGCCAATCGCCATAGGCGCGATCCTCGGCCAGGCCCAGCCGTTTGCCATAGTCGCGCCCAGCGTCGGGCCGGTGATCCAGCGCACCTGCCGTAAACTCGAAATGCCCGTCAAGCCCCGCGCCCAAGCGATGCGCCGGGCCGATCTGGCTGCCTTCGCCGCCACCGATCATGCCCCACCGAAGCTTTGCCATTCTGTTCGTCCTTTCGTGAAACGTCCTGACCCTGTGCGCGGATCAGAAGCCGATAGAGGTAAGGTATTCGCGGTTCGCACGCGCGTCGTCGATGGGCCGCACGTCAAGCGTCGGATCACAGTCCTGTTCAACCGTGCACCAGCCGTCGAAACCCGCGCCCAAAAGCACGTTTCGTACCGCCGGGAAGTCAACGTCGCCCTGACCGAGGTTGCAGAAGATGCCCTGCCCACAGGCTTTGTAGAAATCGGTGCGGTTGGCCACGACATCCGCCTTCACCGCAGGATCAATGTCCTTAAAATGCATGTAGGATATCCGGTCGATATGGCGCTGCATGAACGCCACCGGATCGAACCCGGCATAAGAGTGGTGGCCGGTATCGAAGCAGATCTTGAGTAGGCTTGGATCGACTTCATCCAACAGGCGTTCCAGTTCCGGCTCGAAGTCAATGAACCCGGCTGCGTGGGCATGGATCGAAGGGATCAGCCCATACTCCTCCGCGCCAATCTTGGCCGCTGTTTCAATGCGCTGCACAAAGGCGCGCCATTCATCCGCCCCCATCTGCTCGGCCTCATCCGCCCGACCTGCGGTGGGCGCACGGCGGGGCGAAATGGAATCGATCAGCACGAAATGTTGCGCCCCATGCGCGGCAAGCGCCTTGGCTGTGCGGTTCACCCCGTCCAGCACATCGTCCCATTTGGTGGCGTCATGAAACGGGCGGAACACCACGCCGCCGATCAGTTCCATGCCGAATTCGGACAGTGCCTCGCCCAGTTCTACCGGGTCTTCGGGCATGAAGCCCACCGGCCCCAGTTCGATACCGGTATAGCCCGCCTCCGCGCAGTCGCTCAGCACCTGCCGCCAAGGCGGGTTGCGCGGGTCGCCTGCGAATTCGACACCCCAGGAACAGGGGGCATTGCCGATGCGGATGGTCATGCTGTGGTCTCCTGAAAATCGCTGACGTTTGTCCATCCGCCCCCATTGGCAGAGGCGTGGATGGCTTCGATCACCTCGGCAACGGCAAGCCCATCGCGGAAGGTGGGCCAGACGGCCTCTCCGGTGTGGATGGCGGTGAGAAAGTCCTTGGCCTCGATAATGATCTGGTCCTGATAGCCGGTGCCGTGGCCCGGCCCCTGGCAGAACGGAAGGTAGTCAGGATGCGCAGGTCCGGTGAGGATCTTGCGAAAGCCGCGTGTCGCCTCAGGCCCTTCGGCGAGGTACAGCCAGACGGCGTTCTGGTCTTCCTGATCAAACCGGATCGCGCCCTTCGTGCCGGTGATCTCATAGGCATAGCCCATCTTTCGGCCCGTCGCGATGCGGCTGGAATAGATGTGGCCCATGACGCCAGAGGCAAAGCGCACCATGATCTGCGCGTGGTCGTCATTGTCCACCTTGCCGCCGGGGCGGGAGGTGTGCACGGTTTCGAGATCCGCGCAAACCTTGGCCACTGGCCCTATCAGCGCAAGGGCGGCGTTGATCGGATGCGGGGCAAGATCGCCCATATTGCCATTGGCGAGTCCCGTGCAGCGCCAGTTGAAGGGCGTTGATGGGTCGGACAGGAAGTCTTCGGTGTGTTCGCAGCGGAACCATGTGACATCGCCGATGGTGCGTTCGGCCAAGAGCTGGCGGACGAACTGGCTGGCCGGAGTGCGGATATAGTTGAAGCCGATCATGTTCGGCACGCCCGCCGCCTCGGCCGCTTGGACCATCGCGCGGGAGTCTTCCAGCGTATCTGCCAATGGCTTTTCGCACAGCACCGGCTTGCCTAGCGCGATGGCAGCTTCAGCGATGGCGCGGTGGGTGTCCTGTGGTGACGCGATCACCACGGCGTCGACCTTGGGGTCTGTGACCAGCGTTTGCCAATCGGAGGCAGCGCGGTTGAAGCCAAAAGAAGCGCGATACCGTTCTGCACTGGCGAGGCTCGAGGCGGCGATCATCTCAAGACGGGGGCGCAAAGGCGTGTCGAACACGGCAGCAACAGACGACATGGCAACGGCATGCGCCTTGCCCATGTAGCCCCCGCCAATGATCCCAATTCCGATCTCGGACATGGAGTCCTCCCTGCATCTTGCAACCGGTTGCAAAATCTGTATCGTCCTGTTCAAACCCGTGCAACTCAAAACGAGTGTGACCATGAAAGATCTGGCCCGGCTCCGCGGCAAAGGCTTCCTCGTGATTGGACGCGCAGGGATGGATCTTTATGCCGATCCACCGGGCACGGAAATCGAAGACGCCGTGCAGTTCACCGCAGCACTTGGTGGATCGTCAGCCAACATCGCCGCGGGTCTTTGCCGAATGGGCTGCGACGCGGCATTGGTCACCTGCGTGTCGGATGATGCGGTGGGGCGTTACTGCCTGAAACAACTGGACAATTACGGGATTGATCGTCGCTTCGTGCGGTCGGTCGCAGGCGAAGCGCGCAACTCGCTGGCTGTGGTGGAAACGCGGTTGGAGAACACGCAGTCGGTGATCTACCGCAACAACGCCGCCGATTTCGCGATGACGATGCAGGATGTCGACGCCCTGCCCTATGCCGGGTTTTCGGCGCTGATCACCACAGGCACGGTACTGGCAGCAGAACCCTCGCGCAGCGCCACATTCCATGCGTTCGAGCGTGCAAATGCAGCTGGGGTGCCCGTGATTTTCGACGTGGATTACCGGCCCTATTCCTGGGCCTCGGCGCAGGAAGCGTCTGATGTCTATTCCCGCGCTGCCGCGTTGTGTGACATCGTCATCGGCAATGATGTGGAGTTCGACTTCATGGCCGGAGCCGAAGGCCAAGGGCTTGAGAAAGCGCGATCTTTACTGAACGAAGGCGCGCAGATCGTCGTCTACAAGATGGGCGAACTGGGCGCGATCACCATCACGCCTGAGGGCGAGACACGCACCGGCATTTTCGAAACCCAAGCGCTGAAACCCACCGGCGCGGGCGACAGCTTTATGGCAGGCTTTCTTGCCGCGCTGGCCGAGGGCCAGACCGTCGCGGACGCGGTGCGCAAAGGCTCAGCCGCTGCTGCCATCGTGGTGTCGCGCGTGGCGTGCGCGCCTGCCATGCCGACCCCTGACGAAGTGACCGAATTCATGGCGCGCTCTACCATGCGCCCCGCCTGACAGGAGGCTTTATGCACATCCCCCCCTTTGACAACGCGAACCAACCGATCGTTGATGTGGACCACCCGCTGGTGCCGCTCAATTACTTTAACATCGTGAAGCTGAAGGCGGGTGAAACGTACGATTACCAGCTTGAAGCGTACGAAACCTGCATCGTCCCCGCGACCGGGACGGTGACGGTCGAAACGGCGGGCGAGACATTTGCCGATATCGGCCATCGGGGCGCAGACGTGTGGGATGGCGATCCGGAGGGCGTCTATGTGCCGACCGGATCAGGTGCCCGGATCACTGCGCGCACCGACACCGAGGTGTTTATCGCAGGTGCAAAATTTGCAACGGCCTTGCAACCCTTTGCAATCCGCAAGGATGACTTGGACCTCGTGCAATACGGGAGCGACGACACCAAGACCCATCGTAAGATCAAGCACATCCTTGGGGCCAACCACCACGACCGCGTCGGGCGGCTGCTCGTGTCCGAGTTGTTCACTGTTGGCGCTGGCGGCTGGTCGGGCTTCCCGTCGCACAAGCATGATACGGACCGCCTCCCGGACGAGACGCGGCATGACGAGACGTACAATTTCCGATTCAAACCGGACTACGGGTCGGGTCTGCAAATGCTTCAGCGGGTCGATAACGAGCCGGGGGATGCGTATCACATCATGAACGGATCGACCGTGTTGATCGATAAGGGCTATCACCCCTGCTGTGCGCTGCCGGGATACGAGATGTATTACTTCACCATCCTTGGCGGGCTGTCGCAGCGCTCGCTCAAGCAGTATTTCCAGCCGACCCATGCCGAGCAATTGCACACGATCCCCGGCATCATGGACATGGTGGCCAAGTTCAAATGACCCGCGCAACGCTGGCCGAGGTGTTGCAACCCGCATTGCGGGACGGATACGCCGTGGCCGGGCTGGTCTGCCTTGGCTGGGAGGATGCCCGCGCCTATGTCGCCGCCGCCGAGGCCGAAGGCGCGCCGGTCATCCTGCAGGCCGGACCGGGTGCGCGGACGCACATGCCCCTGCCTGTCTGGGCGGCGATGTTTCACGCATTGGCAGACGGGGCGTCGGTGCCGGTGGTGTCGCATCTGGATCACGGGACCAGCGTTGAGGAATGCGAAGAGGCAATTGCGCTGGGATTCACGTCGGTGATGTTCGACGGCTCGCGCCTTTCGTTGGACGAGAACATCGCACAGACACGGGCAATCGTGGAGATGGCGCATGCAGCCGGTGTGTCCTGCGAAGGAGAGATCGGGTTTGTGGGCTATGCAGACGGCGGGGAGTCCCACGGAACCGACCCGGTTGAGGCGGTCCGCTTTGCGGCTGAAACGGGCGTTGATGCAGTGGCCGTGTCCATCGGCAATGTTCATCTGCAAACCGAGCAATCAGCGCAGATCGACCGCGACAGGCTGGCCCGGATCGAGGCTATGACGGACGTGCCTTTGGTGATCCACGGGGGGTCCGGCTTGCCGCATGACCTGCGCCAAGACCTCGCGCGGAAGAGTGCCATTTGCAAATTCAACATCGGCACCGAGTTGCGCATGACGTTCGGCGGGGCTTTGCGCGGAACTTTGACGGCACGGCCTGATGTGTTTGATCGGATCGCAATTTTGTCGGCGGTGGAGGAAC
This sequence comes from Marivita cryptomonadis, assembly GCF_002115725.1. Classification (GTDB taxonomy): domain Bacteria; phylum Pseudomonadota; class Alphaproteobacteria; order Rhodobacterales; family Rhodobacteraceae; genus Marivita; species Marivita cryptomonadis. The sequence goes on along the minus strand of NZ_JFKD01000004.1, from coordinate 77,778 downwards.
CGTTGACACAGAAAGCGCGTGAGGTCATCCGGGGATTGCGCTGATCCTCCGGGTTTTCACCTATTCAGCGTCGAACCAGCATCGCGCCTGCCCCGTGGGGGCGGTTCGGGCGCTGCCTTTGCTTGGCACAGGCATGGGACACTGCTTTTCAGAACAGCCTGTTCAACCTTTGCGGAAGGCTGTCATGATGGTAGCGCTCGACCCAGTAAAGGACCAAACCCTATGATCGCCTATGTCACAGTTGGTGCAGATGACATCGAACAGGCCAAACGGTTCTATTCGGCGTTCCTACCTGCCCTTGGCTATGGCATGACCCAAGGCTCCGAAGGGCTGAGCTATGCGCTGCCGGTCCCGCCGGGCCAATCGCCCATTCACCCGGATTTCTACGTCAAACCCACGTTCGACGGGCGTCCCGCCTCAGCCGGAAACGGAACAATGGTGGCGTTTGAGGCCGCTGATCAGGCGCAGGTCCGCGATCTGCACACCGCCGCGTTGGCTGCAGGTGGGTCCGATGAGGGGCAACCGGGTTTTCGAGCTGACTATGGCCCGCGTTTCTATGTGGGCTATTTGCGCGACCCGCAGGGCAACAAGATCGCGCTGTTTTCAAGCAATCCGAGCGATCCCAGCCGGGACGACTAAGACCGGACGCAATCTGCATCAGCTCTCGAGCGCCGCACGGAAGGCATCGAACTCGCTGTCAGAGATCGGAACGCAATGCTCGGGCGCCGGATATGCGCCGGTTTTCACATCCGCGATAAACTCTCCGAAGGCCGCGATGCGTTCGTCTTGAAGGCGCGCGAATTCCGACGCGAAGTTGCGATATCGCTTGGCGTGACGCGGTTGTTTGTTGGTGCCGTGGCCCAGCACGTCTTCGGCAAAAAGGTATTGCGCATCGGCATGTGCGCCGGCCCCCATGCCCAGCATCAGAAGCGGCGTATTCCGCGCGATGAGTTCCGCCACGCGATCCGGCACGACTTCAAGCTCTGCGCCGAAACAGCCGATTTGCTCCAGCCGTTTGACATGGTCCCAGACCGCCTTGGCGCTGTCTGCTGTTTTTCCCACCGCCTTGAAGCCGCCGGTCCAGGTGCATTGCGACGGGATCAAGCCGACATGAGCCACCACCGGGATGCCATTGTCACAAAGCAGTTTCTGGATGTCGAGCGAGGCCGAACAATAGACGCAATCTCCACCGCTCTGCATCGCGGCATGGGCCGCCCGCAGGTAATCCTCGCCGGTGCAAAGCTCACCGTAAAGCAAGCCGACCTGAACAAAGCACTCCCCCGCCGCCGCGCGCATGGCGGGCGTCCAGAACGGCGCGATGATCGACAACATGTCGATCCCTGCCGCCGCTGCAGCGCGGGCCTCGTCCGGGGTTTCGACAAAGAGCATGGTCAGCTTTTCGCCCCGCGCCTTGCGCGCGCGCAGGTCAGCGACCGTGGGGCGGTTGTGATACATGCCCACCGTCAGACCTCGATCAAAACGCGGCCACCTTCGACCTTGGTTTTGTAGGTGTTCAGGTTCACGCAGGCGGGGGCGCGTTTGGCCTCTCCGGTGCGGTAATCGAAGGTGGCGTTGTGCTTGGGGCACTCGATTTCGTATTCCATCACCAGCCCGTCTTCGAGATGCACATGCTCGTGCGTGCACAGGCCATCGGTGCAGAAATAGTCGCCATCTGGGCTGTGATAGATGGCAAAGGTGCGGTCTTCGTGATCGAAGCGGATCAGGTCTTCTTCGTCGATGTCATCGGTCGCACAGGCGTCGATCCAGGGCATGCTGGGCCTCCTTCGTGGTCTGTTGGGTCTTGGGTTATTCGGCAGCAGCGCCGAGGGCGGCTGCGTGGAAATCCTCGCGATAGGGTTTCGCAGTGGGCGGCAGATCGCGCTTTAGGAACACGTCCTCATAAGCCAACTGACGGCGAAGGATCGGCAGGATTTCTCTGTAGGCCTGCCACATCGACGTATTGGCCGCAGGCAAGTCGTGTTTGATCGCCGCATGCAGGTCGGGCAGCCGGTGATAGGGCACCATCGGAAACATGTGATGTTCGACGTGGTAGTTCATGTTCCAATAGATGAAGCGCGACACCGGATTGATATAGACGGTGCGCGAATTCAGCCGGTGGTCAGTGACGTTGTCGGCCAACCCTGCATGTTGCATCACACCGGTCAGCACATGATGCCATGCGCCGTAAAGCCGGGGCAGACCGATCACCATGAGCGGCAGGATCGACCCCATTGCCAACGCCAACGCAATGGTCGCGGCATAGATCGCGACCCAGATGCGGGCAACGCGGATGACCTTGGGCTGTTCCTGTTCTGGGATGTAGTCGGCCTCTTCCGGGTGAATGCGGCCCGACGCGTTATAGAGCATCCGTTTCCAGCCGTCATAAGCGTCGAAAATCCCGAGGAAATTCACCGCAATCCGGAACAGCGCAGGAGGACGCATGGCAACGATTTCGGGGTCGCGGCCAACGATGATCGTGTCGGTGTGGTGGCGTGCGTGGCTCCACCGCCAGGACACCGGGTTGCGCACCATGCAGAAGCTGGCGATCTGGTAAAGCCAGTCGTTGTAGTGGCGCGTCTTGAACGCCGTGCCGTGGGAACATTCGTGCCAGCGCGAGTCCATGGCCGAGCCGTAAAGCACGCCATAGGCCAGCCAGAACGGCGCGCTCCACCATGACGACCAAAAGGCGATGCCGATACCCGCCAGGCCGATCATGCTGGCGAAAAGGAGGATCGTGTCGCGGATCGCGGGCTGATCAGACCGTTTCATCAGCTCTTTCATCTGCGCTCGAGGAATGTCGGTGTGATACCACTCTGCCGCCGCAAGCCCGGTTTCGACCGCATGGCGGGCATTTGGCCCCAGCAGGGAATAATCGCGTTTTGCCATGATCCTTGGATCCGAATTTGGGTGTGTTGGAGGTCACGTTACGGGGGAACACCGATCCGGCAAAGGTTTTGCAAAGCAAAAGCCATCAGTTTACATCAGTTCAGACCCTTTCATTGATGGATTTACATCATGCCGCGACACCCAACGCTTCGGGATCTTGCCACAGCCGCTGGTGTCGGTGTGGCAACCGTGGATCGCGTGGTGAATGGGCGGGCCAATGTATCCAAGCGCAGCATCGCACGTGTTTTGGAGGCCGCCCGACAGATTGGCTATCCCCTGCCCGATCACGCATCGCATATGCAGTTGGCTGACCGGCCGGCGCTGGAGCTTGGCTTTGTGCTGCACAAACCGTCGCAAGCGTTCTATCAGCAGTTTGCAACAGAGATCAGGGCGGCCTGTGACGCCCAGTCCGAGGCCAACGTCACGCCACACATCCACTTCTCGCCGTCCCAAGCGCCTGATGATTTCGCAACGGCCATCCGATCCGCCGCGGCGCATAGCACGGCTGTCGCTGCCACAGCCATCAACCACCCCACGATGATCCGACTGGTGGAAGAGCTTGCCGATCAGAGTGTTCCGGTGTTTTCCCTGCTCAATGATTTCGCGGGCCGGGCGGGTGCTGGATATTTCGGGCTGGACAACATGAAGGTGGGGCGATTGGCGGGGTGGATGATGGCAACCCAGTTGCAGCGCCCTTGCCGCGTCGCTGTAATGGTGGGTGGCGCGAGATGGCACGGTCAGGGGTTGCGCGAGACCGGCTTTCGCGCGGCGTTGCGCGAGCACGGTCCGCAGATCACGATCACCGACACGAGCGTCAATCTTGAGACCCGGCAAGTCACCTATGAGGCGACGCTCGACCTGTTGCAGCGCCATGGCGATCTTGCCGGGATCTACGTGGCCGGTGGCGGGATGGAAGGCGCAATTGCAGCACTGCGCGAGGCGCGCCCGCCGGGCAAGGTGGCGTTGATTGTCAATGAACTGACCGAAGACAGCCGCGCTGCCTTGGCTGATGGCTATGGGACGATGGTGATCGCAACGCCATTGCGGGCGCTGTGCACAATGTTGGTCGCAACGATGACCGGAACGGCGCTGCATGGGAGCGCAGCGGTGCAGAAACCAGCACTGTTCGATCCGCAAATCTATCTTCCCGAGTCCGTCTGACAGACCATCAAGCGACGTGTCCCTCTGTGGCCCTCGGACAACAACCTGTCCGAGGGATGATCGGTTTCGCCTAAAGCGCCGCCTGTCCTGTCCGTTGAAGTGTCTGAACGAGCCTCTTTCGAATGGGACCAGCGACAATGACACCGGCTGCCAGACCCTGCCAATCGCATCCCTATACACGAGGCACAGAGGCTCTGACGGCTTGCCCCCTCAGAATTCGAAACCGCTAAGCCGCTCGTAGATTCGGGAACCGACATCACATGCCCATCGCAACCGAACTCAACATCGCACAGACGACTGATGCGTCCCTGGTCGCTGATACGATTTTCGGGCCCGGCATTACGGTTATATCGTCCACCCTGACAGGCACGGCGGGCCAGACCGGCATTTACAGCGATGGCCTTACAACGTCGCCCGGCGTTGTTCCAAGCGACAGCGGTGTGATTTTCTCGACCGGTAATGTCGCGGATTTCACGAATTCCAGCGGCACCACAGACACAAATACGCTGGAAGGAACGAGTACCGTCCATGGCGGTGCGGGCGACCCAGACCTGACGACGATGTCTGGCTACACAACGTTCGACGCTGCCATTTTCGAAGCTGTCTTTATCCCAGACAATGACTTCCTGACGATGCAATTCGTCTTTTCGTCGGAAGAGTATCTCGAATTCGTCAATAGCGGTTTCAACGACGTTATCGCCGTCATGATCAACGGGAGTGTTGTCGAACTGACCCCGACCGTGGAAGCGGTTTCGATCGACACAGTCAACACAACAGTCAATTCCAACCTCTACGTCGACAACCCTGCGGCATCCGATTTTTACAACACCGAGATGGATGGCTTCACTATCACGATGGCGTTGAAGGCCCCGGTCAATGCCGGGGTCGAGAATACGATCAAAATCGGTGTCGCCGATAGTGGAGATGGCGAACTCGATTCCAACTTCCTGATTGCCGCAAACAGTCTGCAAACCGTTGCTATCGCCTTCGCGGACGAAATCGAACTCGAGCCAAACAGCCCAGCGGTCCTCGACGTCCTTGCGAATGATACCGATTACTCGGGCCAAGGGCTGACCATTACAAAGATCAACGGTGTTGATGTCGTGGCGGGCGACACAGTCACGTTCGGCACTGGCGAGGCTGTCACGCTCAACTCCGATGGCACCTTCTCGGTGGTGACGGATGGCGACCTGACTGCGTCGACATTCACTTACGAAGTGATTGACGGCAACGGCATCACGGATGTCGGCTATGTCACGGTCACAACAGCAGCGGTGCCGGACCCAGATGGGTATGTAAACGGAACCACCGGCGCTGATCTGATCGACGTGAATTACACAGGCGATCCTCAGGGAGACCGGGTCGACAACAACGATTCCCTTGGTGTGCTAGGCACAAGTGGCGACGGTGACGTCATAAACGGCTTTGAAGGCCGAGACACCATTCTAGCCGGTGCCGGTGATGATATCGTCGATGGCGGAGCGGACGCGGATGTCATCGACGGTGGCACAGGCAATGACACGCTGGACGGCGGCATCGGGTTTTCCCCAATCAGCTATCTTGATGTGGCCAATGGGCAGAGCGCCAACGGCAACTCCGGCGGCAACTATTTCCAGTGGCTGGCTGAGCCGTTCTCGAACGCCACGATTTCGCTGGACGCGGGCACAGATGGTGACCGCACAGGCGACGGCGTGGCAGACTATATCCTTGTTGCCACCACGAACTCCACCAACACGCTGGCCGTGCGCAGTTTCGATTACGGTTTGGACAAGATCGTCCTGCCTGAACGCTATGTCGATTTCTCGTTCAGCGCGACGCGCAGCAGCGACAATGACTACAGCGTAACGGTCAAGATCGCCTATGCGTCCGGCAACAGCCAGACCTTCAACATCGAAGGCGAAGGCGTGGCACCGACAGTGGACAACATCTTCACCACGACCCTCCCCAGCAACGAGACCGGGGCCAATGATCTCATTGCCGGCGGAAGCGGTAATGACCTGATCACCGGCAATGACGGCGATGACACGCTTTTTGGCGGAACAGGCGAAGACACGATCTTCGGTGGCACCGGGGCGGACTCTATTGATGCTGGCGGCGGGGCAGACACGATTTATGCCGGTGATGGCGATGATGTTGTCACAGATGACACTGGTGTGTCCCCTGAAGGCTGGGCCGATGTCGTGGATCTTGGCGACGGCAATGACGTTTTCATCGGGACCGGCTATTATTCCAACGACGACGATTTGGTTTTCGGCGGCGCAGGCAACGACACGATCACCGTACAGCAGAGTTATGACACTGTTTACGGCGGTGACGGCGACGATCTGATCAATTCCACAAGTGAGTTGGTCCAATTCGGCGACCAGTTGCACGGCGATGCGGGCAACGACACGATCAACGCCGAAACCACCCACGACACGATCACCGGCGGGTCGGGCAATGACCTGATCGATGCCGGTGGTGGTGCTGATGTAATCGCCGGCGGCGGCGGTGCCGACACGATTTCGGGCGGTTTGGGCAACGACACGATCCATGGCGACACGCCGGTGGATGTGGCGATCTCTCTGACCGCGCCGGTCGTTGGCGCGGGCGTGCAGGACTTTGGGTCGGACAGCTATCACTTCGGGTTTGGCGCAACTGTCGGCGGAACGTTGACCTATACGCTGGAAACCGAGATCGGAGAGACCTACACACTCACCTTCGATCTGGAGCATGTCGGCACCGAACAGGGCGCACATGTCCTGCAAATCGGCAATCAGACCATCACCATCCCAGCCGATATGGTGGGCGCGCAAAGCTATACCCACAGCTTTACCGCGACCGACACGACCACAACGATCGTCATCGAGGACGCCACGCCCAACGGTGATACAGTCAACGCCAACTCTGACGTGGCTTTGACGAACCCTGTCCTGTCGATAGTCGACATGGGCGCGGATGGTGCAGACAGCATCGATGCAGGTGGCGGCGATGACCTTGTCATTGGTGGTGCTGGCAACGACACCCTGACAGGCGGCGACGGTGACGACACCTTCGTCTATGCCCCCGGCGATGGTTTTGACACGATCAGCGATTTCAACGTCGGTAATTCCGGAACGCTGACAGATGGCGACAGCACCAACAATGACCGGGTCGACCTGTCGGCCTATTACGACGATATCTGGGAACTGACGTCGGACTACCGGGATGACGGCATCCTGAACCAGTCCAATGACGGGATTGGTGGCGCGGATTACAGCGACAACACCCCATTTGGCGATGGCGGTTTGGTGTTTACCAACGGCGTTGCCAGCACCAGCTTTTTCAATGTCGAAAACACCGGTGTGGTGTGTTTCGTGTCCGGCACCCGCATCCTGACCGAAACCGGAGAACGGTTGATTGATACGCTTCGGGTCGGTGACCGTATCGTCACGCAAGACAATGGCGTGCAGGTCTTGCGTTGGATCGGTCGGCGGTCCGTCAGTCAGCACGATCTTGTTCGAAACCCAAAACTGCTGCCGATCCAGCTTTCACCAAAGCTGACTGGCGGCGAAAGCTGCCTTGCCGTTTCACCGCAGCACGGGGTTTTGCTGCAGATAAATGGCGAAGAGCGGCTTGTCCGCGCCACTTGGCTTGCGGATATGCAAGGTGGTGCAGCACGGATCATGACAGGCCGCCGAGAGGTCACCTATCTGCACCTGATGTTCGACCAACATCAGATCGTGTTCGCCAATGGTGCAGCCTCAGAAAGCTTTTATCCCGGCAAATTCGCCTTGGCCGCGGTTGCGCCCACCGCGCGGCGTGAGATATTCGCCCTGTTCCCTCGACTTGATGTCTCAGAAGCGCAGGCGAGCTATGGAGCATCGGCACGGGAGTTTGCCCCGCGGAATGACTTGCCCCGACACCTTCGAGATTTGAAAAGGCACAGTCACCGACATCGCGCCTCGGAACCGATCAAGACGCCGCCATGTGTTCGCACATTGTCGCCGCAGCCAGTTCAGTCTTCGGTTTGCTGAGGCATTGTTTCCAAAATCGAATGAATAGAACACAGCCCTGCCCAAGTCGTTCAGAATTCTAGCCGCAATTTCCAGATACTGAAGGGTTTGGGGAGCGTCTTGATCGCTATCGCCAGCCGACGCCCGGGCGCCCCCCAGACCCGAAGTTCAGTACTGGAGCGTACGAGTTGATGATCGGTGCACGGTGTCAGGCAGACAGAAGGCCAACAGGTTCGTTGCTGCCCTTAAAGCTGCACGCATTTGCGTCGTTAACAAAAATGCGCAGTTTTTCGCCTGAGGTAGCAAAGTAATGGCCATCTATATTGTAACAGCGTCGAATTGGAATTCGGCGGCGTTCTGGTCCGGTATCACTGAAACCGGAACAGGCCATACGCTCGATTTCTCGGCGCTGGACGCGACATATTCGGTCTCCGTCAATCAAACGACGGGCGTGGTCACGATCGTCAATGGCTTCGACGGCTACACGGTCGGCGAAGCTGGCGTCACCGGGGTGAACGCCAATTTTGGCGGCACCACCCTGCTGGATTACTTCACCACCATTTCAGGTGCGCAAAGCGGCGACCAGGTGACCGGATCGGCCGAGGACGAACTCCTTGATGGCAATTCCGGCGATGACCGCATGGAAGGCATGGCCGGGAATGACACGTTCTACGGCAACGGCGGAGCCGACCAAATGGATGGCGGTGATGGGGCCGATATCCTTTATGGCGGCAGTGGCGGTGACGAACTGTACGGTGGTACAGGTGCAGACCAAATCTTCGGCGAGTCCGACAACGATACGATAGACGCAGAGTCGGGCGACGATTTCGTCAATGGCGGCGCGGGCGCCGACCTGATCTTTGGCGGCGACGGGGCCGACCAACTTGAGGGTGGTTATGAAGACGACTCCGCCGATACGATCTATGCCGGCACCGGCAATGACCTTGTTTTCGGTGGTGGCGGTGACGACTCGATCTTCGGTGAGGCGGGCTTGGACTATCTCGATGGTCAGGCCGGAAACGACTATATCGATGGTGGCTTGGAGAATGACCGTATTCTCGGTGATCTGGGAAGCGATACGATTTTCGGTGGCGGAAGCTACGACACCCTGACCGGTGGCGAGGGTGCTGACCTGATCAACGGCGGCAGTGACGGCGATCATATCTACGGCAATGCTGGCGATACCATCGATGGCGGCGAGACCGGAGATGACTTCGACACTCTGTATGTCTCGTATGTCGATTTCATCACCTACTCCACGGCTGAAAGCGGGACCGTCACCTTCAATTCCGGTGATACGCTGACCTTCACGGGTATCGAACAGGTGGTCACCCTGTCGAATGACGGTATCGTGCAGGGTACGGCCGGCGGCGACCAGATCGGCCAGTTCTATTTCGATGCTGATGGGGACTGGGTCGACAATGGCGATGCCATCGGCGAAGGCGACGGCGATTCCATCCGCGCGGGCGACGGCAACGACACGGTCTGGTCGAATGACGGCGATGATACCGTGCACGGCGAAGGCGGAAACGACCGGATCAATCTGGGCGGCGGCAACAATGTCGCCTTTGGCGGAGCTGGCGCTGACACAATCAACGGCGAATGGCAGAACGACACGATCTCGGGCGACGATTTCATCGCCAGCGGGCCGAACCTGATCGTCAACGGGTCCTTCGAGGACACGACGGGGATGACGACAACAGGCTGGGGCTTCAGTGGCGCAGGAGCCGCACCAGGCTGGACCGATGGGAATGGCTTTGCAGTCGAATTCCACAACGATGGGCGCGGCGGGCTGACCGCGACTGACGGGAGCAACTGGCTCGATCTCGAAGCCAATCCCGGGCAGCAGAACATTGTCAGCCAGACTGTCGCAGGCGTGCAGGACGGGCAGGTCTATGTCCTGACTTTCGACGCCGCGGACCTATCCGACATCAACGATGGGACAACGCAGGACAACCAGCTTCAGGTGATCTGGAATGGGGATGTCGTTGGCACCATCGATGCCAGCGACGGAAGTTGGAGAAACTATGAATTCCACCTGATCGGTGGCTCTGGAAATGGCAGTAACACGCTGGTGTTCCAGGGATTGGGCGATGTCAGCGGAGTCGGTGCATCGATCGACAACGTGCAGCTGTACGAGGGGCTGGAGGCCGCGGGCGACGCTGACAGCATCGTTGGCGGGGACGGCAACGACGACCTCATGGGTGGTTCGGGCGACGACACGATCGATGCTGGGAACGGCGCGGACGAAGTTGTCGGCGGTTCGGGCAATGACTACATTCTTGCGGGTGCTGGCAACGACAAGGTTTATGGCGGCACTGGCCAAGACACTATTCTTGACGGGGCCGGAGATGACCTTGTCTACGGTGGCGACGGCAACGACGTTGTCTACGGTGGCGATGGCGCCGACACATTTAGCGGCAACTTTGGTGCAGATGAGATCCTCGGCGGCGACGGGGCCGATAACCTTCAAGGTGGGCAAGGCAACGATACGCTTCAGGGCGGCAATGACAACGACACACTCCTTGGCGACGGCCAGTGGTTCACTGTCGCGGACTACGCCTCTGGCGGAGGTGCCGCCACCAACCTGACAATCATCAACAGCGCTGATGGTCCAATTGAACTGTGGTGGATCGACGGAACTGGCACAGCGCAACAATATGCCACGATTCAACCGGGTGATACCTTTGTTCAACCGACCTTTGAAGACCACAACTGGGTGCTTCGGGACAGCGACGGATACTGGCTTGAACTGATCGAAGGCGCGCCCAACCAGACCGTGAACTACGGCGCAGAAGGCCTGGATGACAGTCTCGACGGCGGCGCGGGCAATGACATCCTGACCGGCCAGTTTGGCAATGATACGCTTCTGGGCGGCGATGGGTTGGACACGCTGTTTGGCGGCGATGGCAATGATAGCATCAACGGCGGATCGGGGGCCGACAGCCTTCTCGGGCAGGCCGGCAATGACACGATCGTGACCGGGACGGGTCAGGACACTGTCTTTGGCGGCGCGGGAAATGACAGCATCCTTGCCAATACAGGCGCCAACGACAAGCTGGTCTATGGCGAGGACGGCGCAGATACCATCTTCGGCTCGTCTGAGAACGACACGCTGGATGGCGGAGCGGATGCGGATGTCATTTATGCCGGTAACAGTTTCGGCCTAGGCAATAACAGCATCACCGGCGGCGAGACCGTCACCACTGGCACCGATTTCGACACCATCGACCTGAGCACTTTAACCACCGGTGTCACCGCGACCTACTCTGGCGGAGAAGCCGGGACGATCACCGATGGCACCGACACGACCACCTTCTCGGAGATCGAACGACTGGTCCTGACCGATCAGGCGGATGTCGTGAACGGCGGTGGCGGCAACGAGGTGATCGACGCGGGCGGCGGTGATGACACCGTGTCTACTGGCACTGGCAACGACAGTATCCTTGGCGGTGCGGGCAATGACTTTTTGGAGGGGGGCGCAGGCAACGACACGCTGGACGGCGGCGCGGGCAATGACCGCTTCTTTAGCAGTGAAGGGGCCGACACGATCATCGGCGGCACGGGGCGTGACACTTACTTTGCGAGCGATGGCTTTGACGGCGATGTCGTTGATCTGGGCGGTGATGCAATCACCATCAATAATGGTAACGCCGAAGAATTCATAAGTTTTTTCAACGTTACGACCTCTGTCGATATTGTCTACACCTCGGCCACAGGCGGTACTGCGACCTCTGGCGCGGGCGAAAGCCTGACTTTTGACAACGTCGATGGTTGGGAAGGGGCTTTTGACGTTGGCGGGACGTTCGATGCCAGCCTCGCCGGGTTTGACGTCACCTTTTACGACTATGGCGGCATGACGTCCGTTGTCGGTTCGGACTATAATGATTTTCTGGTCGCCTATGGCGCAGATCCTGTAGGCGGCCCCACGGATCGCTTTTACGATGGTGGTGCGGGCAATGACACAATCGACACCGGCATTGGCAACGACACCATCCTTGGCGGCATTGGCGACGATGATATTGTTGCCCGCGCGGGCGACGATGTCATATCGGGTGGCACCGGCGCGGACACGATGCGTGGCGGCGATGACGCCGATACATTCATCACCGAAGACAATTTCGGCAATGACGTCATTGTTGGCGGCGAAGGTGTGTCCACCGGAACCGATTTCGACACCATAGACCTGAGCGCTGTGAGTTCCTCGGTCACAGTCAATTTCACCGCAGCCGAAACTGGCACAATTACCGATGGCACCGACACGATCACCTTCTCGGAGATCGAACGACTGGTCCTGACCGATCAGGCGGATGTCGTGAACGGCGGTGGCGGCAACGAGGTGATCGACGCGGGCGGCGGCGATGACACGGTCTCGACCGGCACAGGCAATGACAGCATCCTTGGTGGGGCAGGCAATGACAGCCTCATCGGTGGTGATGGCAATGACACTGTCGATGGCGGCGCGGGCGATGATTACGTCGCCGCCTTTACCGGCGATGACAGCCTGTCCGGTGGCGACGGCAATGACGACATTTTCTCGTTAGGTGGCGGAAATGACACGCTGGATGGCGGCGCCGATGCCGACCTGATTTCTGTCATGACCATGAGCAACACCACCGTCACAGGTGGCGAGACGGTCACGACAGGCACCGACGACGACACCCTGAACGCAGGCGCAGGCGTCGACATGACGCTGAATGTCTCGGGTGCCGAATCCGGCACGATCACAAATGGCGCGGAAACGATCACCTATTCCGGTATCGAAGCGATCCGTCTTGGTTCTGGCAATGACACGGTCGAGGCAGGCACGGAAAGCGCTGCGCTTAACATCGATGCAGGCGGCGGCGACGACCTTTTCAACGCGGCCTCAACGTCTGGCGACAACACCTTCGAAGGTCAGTCGGGCAACGACACGATCTTTGGCGGCAGTGGCAACGAAACACTTGGTGGTGGCTCTGGCAACGACCAGATCTTCGGCGGCGCAGGCAACGACTCGATCCACAGCGGTGGCGACGCCGACACGGTCGAAGGCGGTCTGGGCAATGATACCATCGATGGCGCGCAGGGCGATGACCTGCTGGATGGCGGAGACGGCGCCGACCTGATCCTTGGTGGCGATGGCGCCGACACCATGTCCGGAGGTGCAGGGTCGGATCAGCTTGTCGGCGGAGGAGATGCCGATACCTTCGTTTTTGCAGACGGCTTCGGCGCCGATACTGTCTCGGGCGGCGATACCGCAACCACCGGCACCGATTTCGACACGTTGGATTTCAGCCAGATCACCACCGGCGGTGTGAACGTCACCTACTCGGCCAACGAGGCGGGGACGGCGACCGAAGGGACAAACTCGGTCGCCTTCACCGAGATCGAAGCCGTGACCCTTACCAACCAGGCCGACATGGTGGATGCCTCGGCCTCGACCGCGGACGTGACGGTTTCGGGTCTCGACGGCAATGACAGCATCACCGGCGGGTCCGGCGCGGACACCCTGCTCGGAGGCGACGGGGCGGATACGCTGAATGGCGGGGCGGGCGATGACCTGATCCAGGGAGACAACACCGCAGCCATCATCACCAATGGCGGTTTCGAAAGTGACCAGACCGGCTGGACCACGGTCGACCCGGAAACCGGCTGGGAAGATACATATCTCGGGAATGGCTCGACCAACAAAATCTTCGAGATGGACGGCGTGTCCGGCCAGACCACTGTGCTGGAGCAGGACTTCACGGTCACGGAGGCGGGGTCGACTTCCGTTTCCTTCGATGCGGTTGTGCGCACTGCAGGCACCGTCGGAGTCGACGGGTTCACCGTCGAGATCCTTGATGACAGCGGCGCGGTGGTCGCGACGTCCACGACCTTGCCGACTTCCAACACCACCTGGGACACCTACAGCCTTGACGCGGTGTTGCCCGCGGCGGGTACCTATACCCTGCGCTTCACCGAGGTGGGCGACGACAACGGTATGGGTGCGTTGCTTGACAATGTGGCGTTCAGCAGCTTCGGAGGCGCCGATAGCATCTCCGCGGGTGATGGTAACGACACTGTGCTGGCGGGTGACGGTAACGATATGCTGGATGGCGGGGCGGGCAATGACCTTCTGTCCGGCGGCGCTGGCAACGATTACTTCGAGTCCGACGCCGGGGCCGACACGATCATCGGCGGCACGGGCATTGACCAATACTGGGTGTCTGGCGGGTTCGATGGGGATGTCGTCGATCTGGGCGGCGACGAGATCGACAACACGACGATGGGATATTCGGAATATCTCAGCTTCGACTTACTCAACTCGACCACAAACATCGTCTTCACCTCCGGCACGGGCGGCACCGCGACATCGGGCACGGGCGACAGCCTGACCTTCGACAATGTCGATGGCTTCGAAGGGGGGGCCGCATCGGGCGGGTCCTTCGATGCACGGCTCGCCGATTTCGACGTTTCGTTCTTCGACTATGGCGGCACGACCCTTGTATACGGTTCGGCCTATGACGATGAACTCAACGGTCAATGGGGTTCGTCTGTCGACCGCTTCATCGACGGCGGCGCGGGCGATGACTACATCTCATCCGCTGGCGGCAGCGACACGCTGATCGGTGGCGCGGGCAATGACAGCATCCTTGGTGGGGCGGGCAATGACTTTTTGGAGGGGGGCGCAGGCAGCGACACTCTGTACGGCGGCCTTGGGCAGGATACGCTGGTCGGCGGCGCTGGTGGCGATTTCCTGCAAGGTGATCAGGATTCCGACCTTGCCGACTACAGCGATTCAGATGCCGCAATCACCATTGTGCTGGATGGCGGCGGCGCTGCTGGATTTGCCGCTGGCGGTCACGCCGAGAACGATACGATTGTCGGCATCGACGAACTCATCGGTTCTGATTTCAACGACTCCCTGACTGGATATGATGCAACCCATCACGGCACACTCAGCAACATTATTGATGGTGGCGCCGGTGATGACACCATTGACGGGCTGGGTGGAAACGACATCCTGATCGGTGGCGTCGGCAATGACAGTGTTCTTGGCGGAGCCGGTAACGACGCTCTAACCGGCAGTGAAGGCGCGGATTCGCTCTTGGGTCAGGACGGCGACGACCTGCTGATAGGCGATGGCCCGGCAAGTACGACAGGCGGTCAGTTCGGTATCTTTGCCCTCGCGAGCGCCGGGACCACAGGCATTCTCAACAACGGCACCTTTGTCTTTGACAGCAGTGCCGCCAGCACCGATGTTCAGGTCACCGATGATGAAACCGCGTTCGAGGATCTCAACAACAGCAGTGGCAGCACACTGGATGCAGGTGCGCCGCAGGTCCTGACGCAGGACATCACCATCGGCTCGAGCACCTATCTCGCGGGCACGTCGATCCACGCGATTGCCCAGTCCGACATCGTGAACGAGACGACGGGCGAAACCGGCAATGCCTGGCTTGTCCAGCTGGGGCCGACCCTGGCTGGCCACGTCTACTGGTCCTTCGACATCGCCGTGAACAATGGCGACCAGATCACCTGGACCTCGTCCAACACTCCGGGTGTTCAGGATCAAGTCTACGCCAACACGACGGGCCTTGAATATATTGACCTGGTTCAAGCCGACGGGCAGTTCCTAGCCTCCAACGACACGCTGGTGGGTGGAATCGGCAATGACACACTGATCGGCGGCGTGGGCGACGACAGCCTCGTGGCCGGTGACGGGGCCGACTCGATCTCGGGCGACGGCGGTTCTGATTTCATCGACGCGGGCACCGGCAGCGACACCGTTGATGCCGGCGACGGCAACGATCAGGTCTTCGCCTGGACCGGCGACGACAGCGTGCTCGGTGGTGCGGGCAGCGATACGGTCTTTGGCCAGGATGGCAACGATACAATCTTCGGCGGTATCGGGAACGATTACCTCGACGGCGACGACGCTGTAGCAGGCGCGGATTCCATCTTTGGCGAAGACGGCGATGACACGATCATAGGGGATGGTGGCAATGACACGCTGTCTGGTGGCAGCGGGAATGACCAGATCTTCGCTGGGGCGGACGATGACATCGTCGTGGGCGGCACAGGCAATGACCAGCTTTACGGCGAAGGCGGCAATGACAGCCTCGACGCAGGCGCGGGCAATGACACCGTCCTTGGCGGCGATGGCAATGACACCATCATCGGCTTCGAAGGCAATGACAGTGTGCTTGGTGGCGCAGGTGACGACGTCATCAACACCCGCACCTCGCCCGGCACGGGCCTGCCGGACGAAGGATATGGAGCCATTGGCAACCCGCTCTATTATCCGGCTGACTCAGATGCGTTCAATGACCGCGACACTGTAGATGGCGGGATCGGCAATGACAGCATCCTGACCGGCGATGACAACGATGTCATTCTGGGGGGTGACGGGGCCGATACGGTTGATGCGGGCTTTGACGACGACGAAGTGTATGGCGACGCCGGGGCGGATTCGCTCGAAGGCAATGAAGGCAACGATACGATCTCGGGCGGTGCCGACGGCGACGTGATCTATGGCGATGTGTCGCCCACCAACCCGGACTACCCCTTCTACACGCCCTATGAGCTGGTCAATGACGGCACGGACCTCGCGCCCAACAACAACGCGGACGTTCTGAGCGGCGATGGCGGCAACGACACGATCTACGGCCAAGACGACAACGATACGATCTCGGGTGGTCTTGGTGACGACGAGATTTACGGTGGCATAGACAACGACTCTGTCACCGGCGATGACGGCAGCGACACAATTGATGGTGGCGCTGGCACCGATTACATCGACGGTGGAACCGGAGCCGATCTGCTTTACGGCGGCACGGGTGACCTGATCGGGCCCAACCTGATCGCTGACGGTTCGTTCGAGGGTGCAACGCCAACATCCCCTGGACAGGTCAATAATCTACCTGACTGGTACAACTGGAACACTGCCTCACCGGACCTGTCTGACGACACAGGGTACGAACCGACTTACAGTTCCAGCGCGGCACCGACCGATGGCACCAACTACGTGTCGATAGTCAGCAACGGCTCAGGGTTTCAGGAGGGTATCTCTCAGGATTTGGCCACGCCGCTTGTCGCGGGCACCACGTACACCATCACGCTGGACGCAGCGGCAGGCGGATACAACAACACGTCGCCTCTTGGGGACAACCTGCAAATCTTGCTCTTTGGCAACGAGACAGCGGGACAAGTTGCTGGCGACAGTGGCCTTCCTCCCGGAGTGCAATTGCTTGGCAGCGCGGATGTCACAACCGACTACAACACCGGCACTATGGGAACGATCACCATATCGTTCACGCCTACGACAGATATCGCCACGTTGTCACTCTCGCTTGAAGACCCGGACTTCAGCGGGGGCTTTGCCGTCCTGACAATTGACAACGTCAGCTTGCAGGAAAACACGGCCCTGCCGGGTGACAACGATACGATCATTGGCGGTACTGGCGATGACACCATCTTTGGGCAGGATGGCGACGATTCACTAAGTGGCGGGGCGGACAACGATATCGTCGATGGCGGTATTGGCAATGACTGGCTGTCGGGCAACTCTGGCAACGACACCGTGCGCGGTGGCGATGGCGCGGACAGCGTGTTTGGTGCCGAAGGCGACGACGTCATGTATGGCGACGCCGGCAATGACAGCATGGAAGGCTGGATCGGCAACGACAGCATGTTCGGTGGCACCGGCGACGACTATATCGACGGGGCCATCGGCGCAGACTCTCTTGAGGGTGGCGACGGCAACGATACGCTTCTGGGCGGCAGTGACGTTGGAAATGATACCCTGCGCGGTGGTCTCGGAGATGACAGCCTCAGTGCAGGCGGCGGTGACGACGTTTTGGACGGTGGCGACGGTGCCGACATCCTGTTCGCGGCGGACGGCAATGACCAGCTTGACGGTGGCGCAGGCAACGACACTCTGGATGGCTGGACCGGCAATGACACGATCACGGCAGGCACCGGCGATGACCAGATCACCGGTGGTGACGGGGATGACACCTTTATCTATGTCGCTGGTGATGGCGTCGACACGATCACCGACTTCAACTTTGGCAACTCCGGCACACTGAATGACGGTGACATCACCAACAACGACCGGATCGATCTGTCGAATTTCTACGACGACATTTGGGAACTGACCGCCGACTTCAACGACGATGGCATCCTGAACCAATCGAACGATGGCGTCGGAGATGTCGATTATTCCAACAATGCAAGTCTGGGTGGCGGCGGGCTGGTCTTTGCCGGGGCAACCGGCAACATGAGCTCTTTCACGGTCGAGAACACCGGCGTGGTGTGCTTTGCCTCTGGCACGCGGATCCTGACCACTGAGGGCGAACGGCTGATCGAAACGCTGCGTGTCGGCGACCGGATCATCACCCGCGACAACGGTGTCCAGACCCTGCGCTGGATTGGAAAACGAGATCTGAGCAAGACGGATCTTGCCCGCAACCCCAAGCTGCACCCGATCCACCTGTCTCCCAAACTGACCGGTGGGGATCTGCCTCTGATCGTGTCACCACAGCACGGTGTGGTGTTCAATGTCGATGGCGAAGAGACCCTTGTTCGGGCGATCCATCTTGCCAGACTGCAAGGTGGCGCTGCCCGTGTGATGCACGGCTGTCGCAAGGTAAGCTATTTCCACATCATGTTCGAGGATCACCAGATCGTCTTTGCCAATGGCGCGCCTTCTGAAAGCTTCTTTCCGGGGCACTTTGCCTTGGCGGCGCTGGAAAGCGACGTTCGCAGCGAAATCTATGAACTTTTCCCAGATTTGCAGCATCACGCAGCAGAACAGAGCTACGGCATGCAGGCCCGCAGCTTTGCACGGTTCTCGCATCTACCGGATCATTTGAACGCGCTTCGCGGGCGGTCGCGTCATAGAAGCGTTCCGGGCGCGGCTATTGCGGCACATGCCCATCGGCCAAATGCAGTCACCCAGCGTCAAGCCGCCTCGTAACGGTTTTGCCTGTCGGAAGATGGATGGCCCAGCGCGTCGATGCGCCAAGTGTGCCCGCTCCGCCCGTGTCGCGCAAAAGCGCGGCAGGGGTCGAGGTGGCGCGCCGCACCGCAGTCCCAATCCCGTCACCCACCTGATCAATCATGACCCGCAAAGCCTTGGCCATTTCAAGGTCCGCCCCCGCAAGTGTGCCGTCAGCAAGCGTCAATCGCTCTGCTTTGCGGAACACGTCCCGGCCGTTGAGGCGGAAGTGGTCAATGTCGGACCCTGCAGGCGCCATAGCATCCGTGACCAGAAAAATTCCTTCAGGTGCCCGGCTTGCCGCGAGCGCGATGCGGATGGTTGCCGGATGCACATGAACGCAGTCCGCAATTAACCCGGCATGCACATCGTCACGTTCCAGCGTCGCCCCGACAAGACCGGGTTTACGACTGCCCAGTTGACTCATCGCGTTGAACAGATGGGTGACGCACCGCACACCGGCATCGAATGCGGCGTGACAGGTGGCGTGATCGGCGTCCGTATGGCCAAGGGACAGGATCACCCCTGCCTCGGACAATCGCCGCATCTGGTCCAGCGTAGCGTTCTCTGGCGCAATGGTCACCTTCAGGTTCGGCAAACGCTCTGCGGCGCGCACCAGCAGTTCCACATCCTCGTCCGTCATTGGCCGGATCAATGTGCCGTCATGCGCCCCCTTCCGCGACACGGACAGATGCGGCCCTTCCAGATGCAGCCCAACAATCCCCGGCACGCGGTCGTCCAACGCCGATGCAACCGCCTCGATGGCGGCGCGGGTCCGGTCTGGCGTGTCGGTGATCAGCGTCGGCAAGAACGCCGCTGTGCCGAGCAGCGCATGGGCGTTGGCGATGGTGTGCAACGTGTCGACGGATGGATCGTCGTTGAAAAGAACGCCCCCACCCCCATTGACCTGTAGATCGACAAAACCGGGTGTGATCAGGCCACCATCCAGCGCCTCGGTCTCACAGCCCTCGGGCACTTCTGTGATTGGAACGATCCGAAAGCCCTCGGCTTGCGACACTATCAGCGCGTGGCCGGTGTGAACCCTGTGCCCGTCATGGATCAACGCGCCGGTGAATGCCTTGGTACGGGTCATCATCGGGTCTCCGTCACTTTCTTGAGGTGGCGCGGTGCGTCCGGGTCTATCCCACGCGCGGTCGCGACCTGCTCGACCGTTGCGTAGAAACTGGCGATGAGGGCAATCGGGTCGGTCAGCGGATGCCCGGTGCGTTCGGTTGGCAGCGATGTTGCGTGCTGCAATTTTGAGGTGGTGCCAAAGACAGTGGCCCCTTTTTGCGCGATCTCGTCGGCCACTTCGGCCAAGGCGGCTTCGGCCTCGTCTGCGGCGGCAAAGGCGATGACCGGAAAACCGCGGTCGACGATCGACACGGGGCCATGCAGTACCTCGGCCGAGGAATAGGACTCGGCGTGAATTTGACAGGTTTCCTTGAACTTGAGCGCCGCCTCGTTCGAAATCGCATAGGCCGGGCCGCGACCCAAACAGAAGATCGAATTTCGCCCCCCTAAGGCGTCTTTTGCAGCTGACCAATCCATACCGATAGCGGCCTCTAGCCGGTTTGGAAGGTCTTGGATTGCCGCGCACAGGGTGGCATCCTCGGCCCATTCCGCCAGTAACCAGACACCGGCAACGGCCGAATTGACAAAGGTCTTGGTCGCGGCAACGCTGAGTTCGGGACCGGCGTGCAACGCCAGTGTATGGTCAGCAACGCCCGCCAAGGGACTGGCCGGAGTGTTGGTCATCGCCACCGTCAACGCTCCGCCGTCACGCGCCATCCGCGTCATGTCGAAGATGTCGGGGCTTTTGCCCGATTGCGACACCGACAGGCAAACACCTCCGGTCAATTGCAACTGACGTTTGTAGATCGAGGCAATAGAGGGTCCGACCGACGCGATGGGTGTTCCGGTCAAGAGTTCAGCCGCATATTTGAGATAGGTCGCGACATGGTCGGACGACCCACGCGCAACGCTAATCATAAACGCCGGATCGCGGGCGCGGATCGCCGATGCGGCGCGTCGAATGTCTGCACTGCCGTGATCAAGCAGGCGCTGCACGGCAACCGGGATTTCCCGCACCTCGCGCCGCATTTGGGTTTCGACAGGTGACATGGTGATGGCCTTTTGTGTCTTTGGGGTCGCGCTAGCGTCCGTACGGATGGCGTGTTCCTTCTGTACGGATCAGTTAGGCCGCAAGCCGCGGCGAACCGCAAGCCGATGGTCGTTCAAGGGGTTCGTGCTCAGGGCTGGATGGCCGAACGGTCAATTCCAAGCGACTTGATCCGGGAATAGAGCGTGGTCGGCTGGACATCCAACAGCGCCGCCGCGCCCGACGCGCCGGACACCCGCCCCCCGGTTTCGCGCAGCGCGGCTATGATATTGCGGCGCATCATCTCTTGCATTTCGGCCTCGGTACGGACGGACGCATTGGTGGGCGACGCCACCTGTCCGCCCCCGCCCAGTTCCAACACCAGCTTGCGATCCCGCGAGACGATGGCGGCGCGTTCGATGACATTGTGCAATTCGCGCACATTGCCCGGCCAGTGATACGCCTGCATCTGCTGGACCACGCGCTCGGTCAGTACGGGCACTGGACGACCGTGGCGACGGCAGGCGAGTTTCAGAAGATGTGCGGCAAGCAACGGGATGTCTTCCAAACGATCCCTCAGCGGCATGCAGGAAATCGGGAAGACATTGAGGAAAAGATACAGGTCTTCGCGGATGCGATTGCCGGACCGTGTGTCCGTCGGTGCATGGGTGGTGGCGGCAATCACCCGGATATCCAGCGGCTTTTCCCGCGTATCCCCAACGCGTGTAACCGTGCTTTTCTGAAGTGCGTGCAAAAGCTTGCCCTGTATTTCGAACGGCAGTTCTTCAACATCGTCCAGAAACAGCGATCCGCCATGCGCCAGTTCGAGTTTGCCCGGCTTGTCCCGCGCGGCGTTGGGCCCTGCCCCACGCACATGGCCGAAAAGCGCAGCCTCTACATCTTCCGGAGCAACAGATCCGCATTTGAAATGAATCAGGGGTCTGCGGGACCGGGGGCTGGCCTTGTGGATCTCGGTGGCGACCAGCGCCTTGCCGGTGCCCGCTTCGCCGGTGATCAGAACGGTGGCGTCGGTGCCTGCCACAAGGTCAATGCGGGTCACGACCTGACGGATCGCGGGCGAGCTTCCGATGATGTCATGGTGTGCCCGTTCTGAGCTGATTGCCTCTTGCAGGTATTCGTTTTCCTGCTCCAGCCTGTCACGCAGCGCCGCCACTTCGTCCAGCGCCTCGCGCAGCTTGCGTTCGCCTTCCTTGCGTTCGGTGATGTCGCGAAAGATGACCACCGCCCCGGCGAGCACCTTTTGATCGTAAATCGGTGTCGAAACATATTCGACACGTATCGGCTTGCCGTCCTTTCGCCAGAACACCTCGTCTTCGATCCGGTGGACCTGTTCAAAGCGGAAAGATCGGTAGATCGGGCATTGCTGCGACGGGTAGATTTCGCCGTTCAGGTGGTGGTGGTGGATCATCGAATGGATGTCCTTGCCCAACAGATCCTGCGTCGTCCAACCCAGCATTTCCTGCGCCGCGCGATTGACGAAGGTGGTTTTGCCATCAGCATTCACGCCGTAAATCCCCTCGCCCGCCGCGTTCAGGATCAGTTGGTTCTGGCGTTCCAGTTCGGCAAAGAAGGTCTCGGCCCGTTTCCATTCAAGAAGCCCCGCACGGTGCAGTTCAGCGGCTTCCGCGATCTGGGTGCGTTTGTCGAATGCATCGAGGTCGGTGAAACTGAGAAGCAGGCACCCCGCCACATCGGGCACGCCTCTTGCTCGGATTTCGCACCGCAGCGGCCGCCCGTCCAGCGTGGTCAGAGGCACATCCCGTGTCCAGCATTCGCCCCGGTGGTCGACCTCTTCGACAAAGACCACGAACTTTGCCAATGCCGCGCCCAGAAAGCCGGAAAAGCGCAATGCCCTGTCGGACGCCATGTCCACACCGAACAATGTGGCTGCAGCCGCATTAAGCGCGACCACCTTGTCCTGAGTGGTGTCGAGAACCAGCGCAGCGTCGGGAAATGCCGCAAGCAGGGAATCAGATTGGTGTCGTTCGTCAAGCATGCGTGCATGATTGCCGCTGCACTGCAGAACAGTCTAACGAAATTTCGTAATTTACGATTTATCGTAAATTATTGTTATCGCTAAAGCTCATCAACATATTGAAATAGTTTTATATTTTCACTTTGAACAAATATGCGGCACTCGGTTTTTCTACCCGAGCCCTGCTGTCAGGATGGCTTCAATCCTTAGGAACTTCCACCAGACAGGGGACTGCACATGACGATCAAAAGCCTTGGAAATCCGTTTTCCGCAGATACCGACCTGCGTCACGGCGCCGATTGCGGCTGCGACAGCTGCGCCTCGGGTCACACTCATTCGCACAGCGCGAAAGACCTCGATCCTACACGCATGTCATCCGAACAAATGCTCGAACGGGCGGTTGAAAGTGCCATCGTTCGATCGGTCTTTGGTCAGAGCGATATTGGCCGCCGATCCTTCATGGGCATGATGGGCGGCAGCACCGTTGCGGCGGCACTTGCTTCGGTCTTCCCGATGAACGAAGCCAAGGCGGCGATCCTCGACAATCTCGGGACACCGGAAAAGACCGACCTCAACATCGGCTTCGTGCCGATCACCTGCGCCACACCTATCATCATGGCACAGCCTCTGGGCTTTTACGAACGCTACGGGCTGAACGCGCAGGTCATCAAAACAGCAGGCTGGGCCGTGGCCCGCGACAAGTCGCTGTCGGGTGAGTACGACGCCTCTCACATGCTGACACCGATGCCGCTTGCAATGACGCTGGGTGCTGGTTCGGTGGCTGAGCCGTACATCATGCCCGCAGTCGAAAACATCAATGGTCAGGCGATTGTTCTGTCCAATGAGCACCTTGACAAGCGTGATCCGAAACAGTGGAAGGGCTTCACCTTTGGCGTGCCGTTCGAATATTCGATGCACAACTTCCTGCTGCGCTACTACGTTGCGGAATTCGGTCTCGACCCGGATGTCGACATCCAGATCCGCGTCGTGCCGCCGCCCGAAATGGTTGCGAACCTGCGTGCCGGCAACCTTGACGGCTACCTGTCGCCCGACCCGTTCAACCAGCGCGCCGTCTGGGAAGGCATTGGTTTTATCCACATGCTGACCAAGGATATCTGGGAAGGTCACCCGTGCTGTGCCTTTGCCGCACCGCTGTCCTTTGCGACCGAACTGCCGAACACTTACGGCGCACTTTTGAAGTCGATCATCGACGCAACGCAATATGCGTCAAACCCCGACAACCGCAAAGAAATCTCGGCTGCGATTGCACCAACCAACTATCTCAACCAGCCGGTTCCTGTGATCGAGCAGGTTCTGACAGGCACCTACGCCGACGGCTTGGGCGAGGTACAAGTGGTGCCCGACCGGATCGATTTCGACCCGTTCCCGTGGCACTCGATGGGTGTGTGGATCCTGACCCAGATGAAGCGTTGGGGCTATATCGAAGGCGACATCGACTACAAGGCCGTGGCCGAGCAGGTCTACCTTGCCGCCGATGCGAAGAAAGTGATGGAAGACCTCGGCTATGAGGCACCGGACATCACTTACAAGTCGCACACGATCATGGGCAAAACCTTCGATCCGGCAGAACCTGAAGCCTATGTCGCCAGCTTCCCGATCGGAAAGGGCTGATCCATGTTGGACAGTCTTTCAATCAACAAGCGCGCCGCGATCTTGTCGATTGCCATGCTGGTGGTGGGCCTCCTGATCTGGGAGGCCGCCATTCCGGCGCAAAAGGCAGTGGGCGAGCTTACCGAATATGAGCGTCTCACAGGTGGGGGTGCCCAAAAAGCGGGTGTCCCCCCGCCCAGTCAGGTGATCGCCAAGGCATGGGCGGAACTGTCCAACCCGTTTTATGACGCAGGCCCCAACGATAAGGGGATCGGTATCCAGATCGGGTACTCGATCTACCGCGTTCTGACTGGATATTTCTTGGCTGCGCTGGTCGCTATTCCGTTGGGCTTCCTCATCGGGATGAGCCAGATCGCGTACAAAGCGTTCAACCCGTTCATTCAGGTGCTGCGGCCCATCTCGCCGCTGGCATGGATGCCGCTTGCCCTGTTCATCATTCAGGATTCAGAGGCGTCAGCAATCTTTGTCATCTTCGTCTGTTCGATCTGGCCGATGTTGCTGAACACGGCGTTTGGCGTGGCCGGGGTACGCAAGGACTGGGTGAATGTGGCACGTACGCATGAACTTGGCCCTCTCAAAACCGCGTTCACCGTGATCCTGCCCGCCGCTGCCCCCACAATCGTTACAGGCATGCGGATTTCCATCGGCATCGCGTGGCTGGTCATTGTCGCGGCTGAGATGCTCGTGGGCGGAACAGGCATCGGCTACTACGTTTGGAACGAGTGGAACAATCTCGACCTGACCTCAGTCATCTTTTCAATCCTCATGATCGGCGTTGTCGGCATGTTGCTGGACTCGGCCTTTGGCGTCCTGCAGCGCGCTGTCGCCTATGCCGAATAAGGAGACACCTCATGGCGAAACCTTTTCTCAGTATCGAGCGATTGACCCAGCACTACCCGGATGGCCAAGGCGGCACGATGACCGTCTTCGAAAACGCCAGCTTCGGGATCGAAAAAGGCGAGTTCGTTTGCATCCTTGGTCATTCCGGTTGTGGCAAGTCGACGATCATGAACATCCTTGCCGGATTGGCCGAACCGTCTTCTGGCGTGGTCAAGATGGACGGGTTCGAAGTATCCGGACCATCACTGGACCGCGGCGTGGTGTTCCAGAACTATTCGCTGCTGCCGTGGTTGTCGGCGCTCAAGAACGTGACCTTTGGCGTCAAGGCACGCCACCCGGATTGGAGTGTCGAGCAAGTCGAAGCGCACGCCCGCGACTACCTTGCCAAGGTTGGTCTTGAAGGTGACGTCGTGCACCGCAAACCCAGCCAGTTGTCGGGTGGCATGCGCCAGCGTGTGTCGATTGCACGGGCCTTTGCCAACCAGCCCAAGCTGCTGCTTCTGGATGAACCGTTCGGTGCGCTGGACGCGCTGACACGGGGCACCATTCAGGAAGAGCTGATCAAGGTCTGGGCCGGCACCGAGCAGACGGTGTTCATGATCACCCATGACATCGACGAGGCGATCCTACTGGCGGACCGCATCTTGCTGATGACCAACGGGCCGTTTGCGCGTGTGGCGGAGTCGGTCGAGATCACCATTCCGCGTCCGCGTACCCGGACCGAGATCGTGGAACATCCGAACTACTATGCGATCCGCAACCATCTGGTGCACTTCCTTGGCCAACGCTCCAAGGAACTGGCGGGCAAGCAAAGCGACGATGCCGATCAGCGACCGGAAACCGTGCGGATCGACAAGACAACCGCCGAAGACGAACCCAGCGCACCGCCGCCCTTGCGGGCGGTGAACGACTGAACCTCTGGAATACGATTGTGACACATCAGGAAACCCCGCGTGCGCCCCTACCCCCGTTCTCGTTCGAGGACGCGGTACAGAAGGTGCGGATGGCAGAGGACGCGTGGAACAGCCGCGATCCAGCCAAGGTGGCGCTGGCCTATACGCGGGACACGGCGTGGCGTAACCGCGACACGTTTCTGAATGGGCGGGCCGAGGTCGAGGTTTTCCTGACCGCCAAGTGGGCCAAGGAAAATGGCTACCGCCTGATCAAGGAAATCTGGGTGCATGACGGCAACCGGATTGCCGTGCGCTTTTGCTACGAATGGCATGACGAAAGTGGTCAGTGGTTCCGTGCCTACGGCAACGAGAACTGGGAATTCGACGCGCTGGGGTACATGGCCGTGCGCCACGCCTCGATCAACGACGTTCCCATCGCGGTGGCCGATCGCCTGTTTCACTGGCCGCAGGGCCGCCGCCCTGACGACCATCCGGGCCTGACGGATCTCGGGCTCTGACACGCAAGATTTAACATACGACCAAGGAGGAACCCCAATGAAAGACAATTACGAGGTGCCAGTCATGATGACCAAGGAAGACGTGACGATGATGATCCTGTCCGCCAAGAAGCAGGCGGGCATGACATGGGAGGGCATCGCCGAGAAGATCGACATGTCTCCGATCTGGACACATTCGGCCTGTATGGGGATGAACGCCTTTCCCAAGGACAAGGCAGAAGCGCTGGTGTCAGTGATGGGCCTGCCGCAAGAGGCCGCCAGCGTGCTGGAAGAGCCGCCCACCAAGGTCTGGGAACAGTCGGTTCCGACCGATCCCTGCATCTACCGCCTCTATGAGATCGTCGGCGTCTACGGCCCAACCATCAAGGCGCTGATCGAGGAAAAGTTCGGCACCGGCATCATGTCGGCCATCGACTTTGACATGCAGCTGACGCGCGTGCCGCATGAAAAAGGCGACCGTGTGAAGCTGGAGATGTCGGGCAAGTATCTGGCTTATAATTCCTGGTAAGCCAGCCTGCGCTGCCCGGTTCTTGCGGATCGGGCGGCGCTCTTTGGGTCAGGCGATCGCCTTGCCCTCTGCCGCCCAGATGGCCCCACGCCGGATCATCTCGGTCACTTGCGGCACTTTCAGATCGTCCAGTTCGTGGCCGATCGAGCAATAGAACACCCGCCCTTTGTCCCAGCGCCTGGTCCACGTGACGGGGATCACCGTGCCTTCGATCCACCATAGGTGATCGCCGGAAAAGGTGGTCGTGGCGAGCACATTGTTCGACGGATCTGTCAGCATGTAATACTGCTCTGATGTGATGCGGAAACTGCGGATGCCTTCGACCAGCGGGTGATCCGGCTGGCAGATGCTCACGTCGTAGTTAATATAATCCTCGCGCGGTTGCAGGTTGTCGGGCCATCCCGGCGGGTGCGCAACAAACTGCCCACCGATGAGAAAGTGATATGTGGGCCGGTCGCGGAACGCATCGCCCATATGTCCGTGCCACCCTGCCAGCCCGCAGCCATTGCCGATGAGCTTGAGCAATCCGTCTTCCTGCAGTTTGGTCATGTTGCCAAACTCTTCTTGATGGCCCGACCTTGCGGAAGACCAGATCGGAGTGATCAGATCGAGGTCGGCCAGATCATCGGGGCGTTCCAATGGTTCGAGCGTGTCGTAAACGTCAACCTCGAACCCGTTGGTCTTCAACAGATCTTCATACCAATCGGCGAAATGTGTGGGCGTGTGGCCTTCCCAGCCACCGACAAAAAGCGCGGCTTTCATTCAGAGTCCTTTCGCATGAAGTTCAACATCGCCGCCATGTCGCGTGCGCCGAAACCGGCTTGCTCTGCCCGGCGCAGCGTATCGAGCGTTACCGCGCCTTGCGGCATCAAAGTACCAAGAGATGCGGCCAGTGAGGCGGTGACCTCCATGTCCTTGCGGGCAAGGGACACAGTGAAGGTCACGTCGTGATCGGCTTCGTTCAGGTAAAGCGGTTTGCGGTAGGACAGCATCGGGGCCGCCGCCGCACTGTTTTCGATCACTTCGAACGCGGCTGCGGGCGCGATCCCAGCCGCCTCGCTCAGGGTCAGAGCTTCGGCCAAGGTCTGGTTCAGTCCGTGGATCAGCGAATTGACCGCGAGTTTCATCACAGCACCTGCGCCTGTCTGGCCAAGACAGATCGTCTTGCGTCCCAGCGCATCGAAGACTGGGCGCAGCGGCCCTGCTGTGTCTTCCGAACATCCGGCCATGATCAAAAGCTGCGCATCCGCCGCCGCTTGTGTGGCTCCGGACACTGGCGCGTCGATCACCGTGCAGCCCTCGGGTGCAGCCTTGGCCAGCGATCGTATGTGATCGGGCGACATCGTGCCCATTTCGATGAACACCCGCGCGCCCTGCCCCGCGAACAACCCGTCCGGCCCCAGATGCACCACATCTGAGGACGGGTCATCGGCCAGCATGGTTACCACGACATCGGACGCATTTGTGAGAGCAGCTGGAGTCTGCGCAACGGCGCAACCTGTTTTGTCTGCCAGCGTCCGCGCCTTGTCGGGTGACCTGTTCCAAGCAGTGACCACATGTCCTGCGGCCACAAGGTTCGCGGCCATATGCGAACCCATACGGCCCAGCCCCGCGAATCCGACGCGCATCTCAGGCGACCTTGTCGGCAGTGATCCCGGAGATGGCTTGGATAAGGCTGTCTTCTGTCACCTCGTCCGAGGTGAATTCGCGCATGACCTTACCGGAATACATCGCTACGATCCGGTCGGACACATGCAGCACTTCTGGCATTTCCGAACTGATGACAATCACCGCATAGCCCTGCGCCGCCAGATCGCGGATCAGGTTGTGGATCTCGGATTTGGAGCCAACGTCGATACCGCGTGTGGGTTCATCCACGATCAGCACTTCGGGACGCATCGACAGCCACTTACCAATAACGATCTTCTGCTGGTTGCCACCCGAGAGGTTGCCGACGGTCTGTCGCCAACCAGGTGTGCGGATGTCCAGCTTGTCGCGGTATTGATCAAAAATGGCGATCTCAGCGCCATCGCTGACAAACGGACCCGCTGTCAGGTCATCGACCTGCGGCAAGGTCATGTTGTCCCGGCAGTTCATGCCAAGAACAAGCCCCTGCCCCTTTCGGTCTTCGGGAACAAGGGAAATTCCGTTGGCAATTGCGTCGATTGGCGATTTGATCCGCACCTCTTGCCCGTTCAGCAAGATTTGCCCGGCAGAGGGATCGCGAAGCCCAAATAGGGTCTCGGCAATCTCGGTCCGGCCTGCGCCGACCAGACCGTAAAAACCCAGAACCTCGCCTTTGCGGACGTTAAAGCTTACATCCTGATAAAGCTTGCCGCAGCTTAGCCCGCGCACTTCGAGAGCCACATCGCCCATTTCGTGATGGCTTTCGTTGCGCGACAGATCAAGGCTGCGCCCGATCATCAGTTTTGTGACTTCTTCTTCATCTGTCTCGCGGGTGTTCAGAGTGCCGCGATACTGACCGTCGCGCAGAACGCTGATCCGGTCGGTGATCTTGAAGATCTCTTCCATCCGATGCGAGATATAGATGATGCCGACGCCTTTGGATTGCAGGTCCGAAATCACATCGAACAAGACCACCTTTTCGGCATCTGTCAGAGACGCGGTCGGCTCATCAAAGATCACCGCCTTGGGGTCGACCGTCAGGGCGCGGGCAATCTCGACCATTTGCTGGTTGGCGATCGATAGGTCCCCAACCCGCGTTTTCGCGTCAAACCCGACATTGAGCGTTTTGAGGATGGCGTTTGTGTCTTCGTAAAGCTTAGCCCAGTTGACACGACCAAAGGATTTTAGCGGCAGTTCGCCAAGCCAAATGTTTTCGGCCACGGTCAATTCGTCGGCAAGGCTGAGTTCCTGATGGATAAACACCACGCCCTTGGCTTTGGCCTGCACCGGGGTGGTCATCACCGTTGGTTCTTCTTCGATGAAGATGCGGCCTTCGTTGGGTTGCAGGATACCGCCCAGCACCTTCATCAGCGTGGACTTGCCCGCGCCGTTTTCACCCATCAGCGCGTGCACCTCACCGGGCAGGACGCTAAACGACACGCCGTCCAAGGCGCGGACACCGGGGAAAGTCTTGACGATGTCTTCAAGCCGCAGAACCGGGGTTTGATCGGTCATGTCTTCAACTCCTCTTTGCCCTTGCGGTTCAACTGGCGATCCAAGAACAAGACGGCGATCAGGATCAGACCGATGACAAGGTTCACGGTTTCCGTGTCGGCCCCGATATGGCCCAGACCTTTGCGCAAAAGCTGGATCGCGATGACGCCGCCGAGGGTGGAAATGATCGACCCGTAGCCGCCGGTGAGCTTGGTTCCACCCAGCACAACCGCCGTGATTGCCCAGAGTTCATAGAGCATCCCATCATTCGGGTTCACCGAGCCGGATTCCGAGTAGAACACCACCGCAGACAAGGATGCGAGAAACCCGATCAGCATGAAATTCCACAGGAAATGCGGGCCGACGCGGATACCGGCGTTCACGGCTGCTTCGCGATTGTTGCCGATGGCATAGGCGTTGCGGCCATGTACCGTCTTGGTCATCAACAGCCACAGCAGCAAGGCCGCGCCCAACAGGAACCACGTCGCGGTGTGCAGGCCCAGAAACTGCGCTTCGGCAAAGTCGACGAGCGTCCAGTTCAGGTGGCTGGTGGGTTGTTCACCATTATACATGAAGACCAAGCCGCGATAGCCAAGCATGGACCCAAGTGTCACGATGAAGGCATCGACACCGGTCTTCCACACGATCAAACCGTTGATCGCACCCAGAATGGTTCCTGTCAGCAGGGCAAACACCCAGGCCAGTGGGATCGCCCAATCGCCCATTGCCTGCATGAAGGGCCACGTCATGCTGTCCAGAAGGATGATGGCCGACAAGGCATAGGTGGCACCGACCGACAGGTCGATATTGCCGTTGATCATGATGATCGTCATGCCCAACGCGATGATCCCGATGGGTGCAGATTGCTTGAGCAGCAACAGCATGTTGTCGAAATCCATGAAGGCGCTGTCCGAGACCGACAGGTACGAGCCCGCGATCGAAAAGAAGATCAACTCGACCACGATGAAGGCCCAAATAGCGCCTTGCTTGAGAAGGGTGTCCTTGTTCATCACTCTGCTCCCTACGCGATCTGCGACAACAGACGGCCGCGCTTGGCCGCGATATCCAGCCAGACTGCAAGGATGATGATCACCCATGTGACGACGTACTGGACGTAAAACGCGAGGCCCATGAGCAGAAGTCCATTCTGGATAAAGCCAAGGATCAGAACGCCGATCACGGTTTTGAAGATGGTCCCCGACCCACCCAGCAGCGACGCGCCACCAAGAATGACTGCCGCGAGCACTTCAAGTTCTAGCCCCTGCCCCACAGTATTCTGGCTGCCAAGGCTTCGGCTGGCTTGCAAGAGACCGGCACAGGCCACGCAAAAGGACGAGATCAGGTAGGTCAGAAACACGATGCGCGCACGCGGGATGCCCGAGAACGTTGCCGCCTTGCCGTTGCCACCGACCGCATAGACCTTACGGCCAAAGGGGGTCTTGGACAGAATGAGGCTCAGAACGATCGCAAGTCCGGCGAAGATCAGGATCGGCACCGGCACACCTGCAATGTTGCCTTGTCCAAAGACCGAGAACCACGTGCCGCTTTTGTCGGCGATGTCCATGTTTTGACCGCCGGACCACGTCAATGTCAGCCCGTGGATGGCCGAAAGCATGCCAAGCGTGACGATCAGTGAATTGAGTTTGAGATACCCGACAAGAAACCCGATGAAGGCCCCCAACCCAAGGGTCAGCCCAAACATCGCCGGGATCGCCAGTGTCGGCCCGATCTTGTCGTGCAGATCCAGCACCACAATGGTCGAGAAAGACATCATCGATCCGACAGACAGATCAAGATTTCCACCGATCACCACAAATGTGACACCCAGGGCCATCACGCCAAGAATGGCTGAAGAGCGGATCACGCCCGAGATATTGTCCACTGCGATAAAGCGTGGATTGGCCAGCGCAAAGCCGATCATGAAAACGACAAAGGCAATCAGGATGCCCTGTTTGGCAAGGACTCTTCCGATGCCCTGTTTCGTCAGTTCTGCCATGTGTTCCTCCCAAAGGTGCGGGCGGGATCGCCGTCACACCAAAGTCATTCCACCGTCGATCATCACGATCTGGCCGGTCATGTAGTCACTGGCGGAAGAAGCCAGAAACGTCGTCGTTCCGGTGATGTCTTCAGGACGTGCAACGCGTCCTTTCAAAATCTCGGACGAGAACTCTTCCATCGCCTGACCGGGGCGTTCTGCGGCCCCTATTGCCATCAGATCCTGATCGACCTGTTCCCACATCTCGGTTGCAACGACACCGGGGGCGAACCCCGTCACAGTGATATCATGTTTGGCCAAGTCGCGCGCACCGGACTGCGTCAGCGATACGACGGCCCATTTGCTTGCGCAATACGGTGCGACATTGTCGAACCCTTGGCGGCTGGCGATGCTTGCCGTGTTTATGATCTTGCCACCACCACCTTGGGCGATCATCTGCCGGGCGGCTTCCTGCATGCCGATCATGCAGCCCAGCCCGTTGATCCCCATGATGAAATTCCAGTTATCCTCGGTCACGTCGAGGAAATTCATCGGCTTGTTCACACCTGCATTGTTGAACTTGACGTCGAGCCGTCCAAAGGTATCGACCGCGTGGGCGATCATCGCCTTGACCTGATCGCGGTCAGTCACATCAACGGATGCGTGCGTCACCTTGCAACCGGCTTGCGCCGCCCGTTCCGCGTTTGCATCAGCGACTTCAGATACTTTTCCCGCGTTGATGTCCGCAAAACAGACATTCGCGCCTTCGACCAAGAGCGCTTCACCAATCGCGCGGCCAATGCCTTGCGCTGCACCGGTCACGATACACGACCGACCCGAGACTCCTGCCATCTCGCCCATCCCTATTTTTCTTTTGAAACGTACAAAACGCGCGAGGCGGACGTGCCGCCCCGCGCATTCAGGGAGGAGATCAGAAGACGGGCTTGGTGTAATCGCCCATGTTGTCCTGAGTGATCTTCGGCGTGTCGAAGTAGTTGAGGAACGGTACTTCTTCCCCATTCAGCACGTCGATGGCGGTTTTCAGCGCGGCTTCGGCATCGTCAACCGGGGACTGGTAGATCGATCCCCAGTATTCGCCCGCGGCCATCGCTTCGTAGCCCACGGCAAAGTTTGTGGCACCAACGAAGATGATACCTTCACGGCCAGCGGCCTTGGCTGCGTTCAATGCGCCTACGCCCATGTTGTCATCGCCGGAATAAACGCCGTCGATGTCGTCATACTTGACGAGGAACGCTTCCATAACCTGCTGAGATTTTTCGCGGTTCCAATCGCCCGGCTGCGTTTCCACAAGCGTCACGTTCGGGCAGACTTCGGGCAGACGGTCGTCAAAGCCCTTCTGGCGTTCGATTGCGGTTGTGTAACCGGGCTGACCCGAGATCTGCACAACGCGCGCTTCGTTTTCGATGCCCATGTCCTTGAACTTGTCACACATGATCTCGGCAGAGCGCGAACCTTGGGTGATGTTGTCCGGACCCGAGAAGCTGGCGACGAAGTCAAAGCCTTGCTCGGCAATATTCGAGTTCGTCACGATGACAGGAATGCCTGCGTTATGCGCCTTGCGCACGGCCGGGATCACCGCTTCGCCGTTGGTCGGCCAAATAATGATCGCGTCGACTTCTTGCTGGATCAGGTCTTCCATCTGCGCGATCTGACGCGCCACGTCGCCACCGGCATCCAGAACAACCGCTTCAACCATGTCGTTGGCTTCGGTCGCTGCGATGAAGGCCTTTTCGTATGTGGTCTGGTAGCTGTCGACGCCCACGTTGTTCTGCGTGATGCCGATGGTCATCTTGCCGCCATGAGACTCGGCCATTGCCGTGCCAACAAGTGCGGTCGATGCAACCAAAACTGCTGTAAGGGTCGTTTTCATAGTCGTTTCCTCCCTAGGGGTGTTATTCGCACGATTGCAGCTGTCCTCCCAGCCCGGGCGTTCCCGATGCAACCTGACCCGTATCCAGCGATATTTAGCGAACGGACGAACGCACCTTTTTATTCATTATGGATATTTTTTTGTTCATTATGAATTTTTATCCGATATTCGGAAACCGTCATATTGAACAATTTTAGGAGACGCGATCGTGAGCGACTCGCCCAAGCCCCGCAAACCTTCACTTGAAAAAGCGAAAATGTCCGAAGCCCTCCACAGCGATATCCATTTTGGACGGCGCCCATTGCAGCGGTCCAGCACCGTCTCTGCATCGGTGGCGGCTCCGGAGTTGGCGCGCGTGGTCGAATTCCTGACATCGCTTTGCATAGAGCTTGACGCGTCGATCGAACCGAACACGCCCAACCCGCACCTCAACATGATCCTGCATCTTTTGCACAGTCATTCAGAGGGGCGTCTTGTGTCGCCATCTTCAATGGTTGCGGCGGCGGGCGTGCCTTATGCCACCGCGACACGCAAACTGGCAGAGCTGAAAGATTCAGGTCTGCTGGAACAGCGCCCCCGCACCAAAAGCGGCAAGAGCTTTTCGCTACACCCCAGCCCACGTCTGCTGGACCGGTTCAGCCAGGTTGCCGACCGGATCGAGCGGCTGGCGCGGGTGTCATTCGGTACTGCGTCCGAGACCGAGGAAACAGAACACTACTATTATGGCGGCTCGTATCAGGCGGCACGTGCCACCATCGCCCCACCCCGCGCACTTCCACAGCCTCTGAAACTGCCAGGCGGATTGCGCATCCTGGTACATGGCGATCCGACCTTCATGGTGATGGACAACCTCAAGCGTCAGTTCGAACAGCTGGTCGGCACCAATATTCATCAGCGTGCCTTCTCTATCGACCGGCTGCGAGAAGAGGCCTTGCGCAACAGCGACCGCAGCAAGAGCCGCTATGACCTGATCGCGGTTGATCTGCCTTGGTTGGGCGAGTTCATCAAAAAGGGCGTCATTCGCCCCCTGACTGACGTGATGGACGTATCCCGGCTTGATCCGGCTGATTTCCACACCGCAGGCTGGCGCGCAGCACATTGGGACGGAACCCCCTACGGTGTGCCAAGCCAGACCACGCCGGAATTGATGTTCTACCGCAAGGACTGGTTTGCATCCGAAGGTCTGGAACCGCCGGTCACGACAGATGCGGTGATCGACGCCGCGCGTCATTTTCACGACCCACGCCGTGGGCGCTATGGCGTGGCGTGGAACGCGGCACGCGGAACGGCCCTTGGGCACACTTTCATGATGACCTGTGCCGCCTTTGGGCAGCCGATCATCGACCTGCCCGAAATCGCGGGCGGCTATGATGCGGATCATCTGGGATCGCGCGAGTTCCGCCCGGCACTAAACACCGACCGCGCTCTTGCTGCGGCGGATTACCTAATGCAGCTTCTTGAATTCTCGCCACCCGACATCCTGTCGATGTCGTGGTACGAACGGGTCCGGCCCTATGCTTCTGGCAAGGTAGCGATGGCCTATGGCTACACGCTGTTGGCACCGTATTTCGAACTGGACGACAGCTGTTCGGCGCATGGCAACACAGGCTACCTGCCCCATCCGCATGGCCCCGAAGGCGCGCCGATTGCGCCGGTCGGAGGCTATGTTTTCTGCGTGCCGTCAAATCTGGCCGAGGAGCGGCTTGAGGACACGGTGGAAGCGCTGGTCGCCTTCACATCGCCGGGCGCGCAAAAGCTGTACGCGCAAAGCGGCAGCCGCACCGCGCCACGCTATTCCGTCGGCGCTGACCCAGAAGTGCGGCGCCTGTCGCCGATCTTTGAACTCGTCGACCAGATGTCGTGGCGCGATGAGCTGCAATTCTGGCCGCGCCCGCCGATCCCGCAAATCTCGGACATCATCCGCATCTGCGGCCACGAACTTCACGACATGCTGCGCGGGATCGTCTCCCCGCGCGAGGCGCTCGACCGGGCACAGGCGCGCGCCGAAGACTTCATGAGACAACAGGTCACTTAGGGAGGAAACCATGGACCCCAATCGCCTCAAAGGTAAGAATATCCTGATCACCGGTGCCGCACGCGGCATGGGTGCTGCCAATGCGGAAAGCTTTGCGGCACAGGGCGCCAACGTGTGTCTCGGTGATCTTGACGTAGCCGAAGCGCAAAAGGTTGCCGACGGGATCAATGCGGCCGGAAACGGCAAGGCGGTCGCCGTAAAAATGGACGTGACCAAGCGCGAAGACAACGCCGCTGCGGTGGCTGCCACCGTCGAGGCGTTCGGGTCGATCAATGTGGGTCTTTTCAATGCTGGCCTGAACAAGCCCCGGTTCTTCATGGATATCGATGAAGACAACTGGGACATGATCATGAACGTCAACACCAAGGCGATGTGGCTCGGCATGCAGGAAACCGCACGCCAGATGATCAAGCAGGGCCCGATGGAGGATCATCCCTACAAGCTGATCAACGTGGGCTCTATCGCGTCGCGCAAGCCGTTGGTCGATGTCACGGTCTATTGCACCTCGAAATACGGCTGTCTTGCCCTGACCGAATGCGGCGCGCTTGGGCTGGCAGAGCACAACATCACCGTCAACGGATACGCACCCGGTGTCGTGGTGACGCCACTTTGGGAACAGCTGGACAAAGACCTTGTCGAGATCGGCTTCAAAGAACGCGAAGGTCAGGCCTACGACGATATCGTCGCCAACAATTTGGTGATCAAACGGGTCTCGTATCCGAATGACATCACCGGAACAGCGTCGTTCCTTGCCTCTGACGACAGCGACTACATGACCGGTCAGATGATCTCCATCGACGGCGGCTGGGTCACGAAGTAACCCAACATCCCTCTGATTTATTGAACAAACCGGGTCCGCCTTGCGGCACCCGAAAGGAGCTACTCATGTCTCGCGCACTTATGCCCAACTTGCTCACGCCGCAGGATCTCGAACCCAACTGGGAATGGCGGGAACGCCTGCCCGCGTGGGGCCACACCTCGGTTGATTTCGAACGCCGCGTCGATCACGACCGTCTGCGCCGCTACCGTCTGTCGCGTACCCGGCAATCCTTGCAGAACTCCAATGCCGGTTCGCTGCTGCTGTTCGACGTGAACAACATCCGCTATGTCACAGCCACCAAGATCGGCGAATGGGAACGGGACAAGATGTGCCGCTTCTGCCTGTTGACCGGCGACGACAGCCCTTATGTCTGGGATTTCGGTTCGGCTGCGGTACACCACAAACGTCACTCCGATTGGCTGGAGCCGGATCACTGCCTTGCCGGTGTGGTTGGCATGCGCGGGACCATTCCGCCCGAGTTCGGCCTGATGCAGAAATATGCCAAGATGATCGCGCAGTTGATCAAGGATGCAGGCATGGCCGACATGCCGGTGGGTGTGGATTACGCTGAAACAGCCATGTTCCATGCGCTGAAGGCCGAGGGTATCAACGTCGTCGACGGTCAGCAGATCATGCTGGCGGCGCGCGAGATCAAGAACTGGGACGAAATCCAGTTGCTCACGCAGGCCGCCGCGATGGTCGATGGCGTCTACCACATGATCTATGAAGAGCTGAAACCCGGCGTGCGCGAGAACGACATCGTCGCGATGTCCAATAAGCTGCTTTACGAAATGGGATCGGATGATGTCGAGGCGATCAACGCCATTTCCGGCGAACGCTGCAATCCACACCCGCATAACTTTACCGACCGACTGATCCGTCCGGGTGATCAGGCGTTCTTTGACATTCTGCAAAGCTATCAGGGCTATCGAACCTGCTATTACCGCACGTTCAACGTGGGCCGTGCAACGCCGTCGCAGAATGATGCGTACAAGAAAGCGCGCGAATGGATCGACGCCTCAATTGCGATGATCAAGCCGGGTGTCTCGACCGACAAGGTGGCCGAGGTCTGGCCGACAGCGCAATCGCTTGGGTTCGACAACGAGGATCAGGCCTTCGGCCTGCAATTCGGCCACGGGCTTGGGCTGGCCCTGCACGAGCGCCCGATCATCAGCCGCGCGGTCAGCCTTGATCACCCGATGGAGATCCAGACCGGCATGGTCTTCGCGCTCGAAACCTACTGCCCCGCCACCGATGGCTATTCCGCCGCGCGGATCGAGGAAGAGGTCGTTGTGACGGAAACCGGCTGCGAGGTGATCAGTCTCTTCCCCGCAGAAGAGCTACCCATCGCCAACCGGTATTGAACAGCCCCGCCGGGGGACGCCTCCGGCGGGAGTTTATTGGGCAAGATGAAGCAGGGGCCGCGCGCCCTTGCCCCCTTTGGGAGGGAACCGATGGCCAAGGCCAAGACAAACACCGAAGACTATCTGCGTATGTATCGCCAGATGATGCGCATCCGCACCTTCGAGGACAACGCGAACCAGCTTTACCTGTCGGCAAAGATGCCGGGCCTCACCCATATGTATTCTGGTGAAGAAGCCGTGGCGGTGGGGATCTGCGAGGCGTTGACCGATGACGACCGCATCACATCGACCCACCGGGGTCATGGACATTGCGTCGCCAAGGGCGCGAATTTCAAAGAGATGTTCTGCGAATTGCTGGGCAAGGAAGAAGGCTATTGCCGCGGCAAGGGCGGGTCGATGCATATTGCCGATCAAAGCCACGGCAATCTTGGGGCCAACGCCATCGTGGGCGGGTCCATGGGGATTGCGACAGGCTCTGCCCTGCGCGCCAAGCTGCTGGGCAAGGACGATGTCACCGTCTGTTTCTTTGGCGACGGGGCCACGGCACAAGGGCTTCTTTACGAGGTCATGAACATGGCCGCACTTTGGAACCTTCCGGTGATCTATGCCTGCGAAAACAATGGCTATTCCGAATACACCAAGACAGAGGAAATCGCCGCCGGCTCCATCACCGCGCGCGCCGAGGCGTTTGGAATCGAGGCGTTCAAGGTCGATGGGCAGGATGTGCTTGCGGTCAATGAATTGACGCAAAAGCTGGTGGCACGCTGTCGCAAGGGCGAAGGCCCGTTCTTCATCGAATTGGAGACCTACCGCTATCACGGCCACCACGTGGGCGACATCAACCGCGAATACTACCGCTCCAAGGACGAAGAGAAGGACTGGAAGGAAAACCGCGATCCGATCATCCGCTTCCGATCCTATCTGGTGGCC
Source organism: Marivita cryptomonadis (assembly GCF_002115725.1). Lineage (GTDB taxonomy): Bacteria > Pseudomonadota > Alphaproteobacteria > Rhodobacterales > Rhodobacteraceae > Marivita > Marivita cryptomonadis. The sequence continues at coordinate 38,171 of NZ_JFKD01000004.1, read as the reverse complement.
GAAGGTATCGCCACCGAAGACGAGATCGAGGCGATGAATGCCGAGATCGAAAAAGATGCAACCGAGGCCGTCGCCTATGCCGAGGCTGCCAAATATCCCGATGTGTCCGAAGTGGACATGCATGTGTACGCGGACTGAGGAGAGACCGACATGAGAGAGATCACCCTGTCCCAGGCCGTCAACGAGGCCATCGCCGAGGAAATGCGTCGCGATCCCACCGTTTTCCTGCTGGGCGAAGACGTGGCCGAGGCCGGAACGCCCTTTAAGGTGCTGTCCGGTTTGGTGGAGGAATTCGGCACCGAGCGCGTCATCGACACACCCATTGCAGAACCCGGCTTCATGGGCATCGCCGTGGGGGCCGCCATGACCGGCTCGCGTCCGATCGTCGATCTGATGTTTGGCGATTTCATCTTCCTGATCATGGACCAGCTTTGCAATCAGGCGGCCAAAACGCACTATATGTCTGGTGGCAAACTCAATGTGCCGCTGGTCTTGCGCACAAATATGGGCGCAACCCGGCGCTCTGCCGCGCAGCACTCGCAATCGCTCCATGCGCTTGTGTCTCATATACCGGGGCTGAAGGTTGCCATGCCGTCCTCCGCCTACGAGGCGAAAGGCTTGATGAAGACTGCGATCCGCGACAACAACCCGGTTGTGATCTTCGAAGACAAGCTGATGTACCAGGACAAGGCCCCGGTGCCGGAAGAGGAATATCTGATCCCCTTCGGCGAGGCGAATGTGAAGCGCGAAGGTAGCGACATCACCCTGATCGCCACGTCCTCGATGGTGCAGGTGGCCGAAAAAGCCGCCGCAATCTTGTCGAACGAGGGCATCGAGGCCGAGGTGATCGACCCCCGCACCATCGTCCCGCTGGATGAAGCGACGCTGATCAAAAGCGTCAAGAAAACCAGCCGCGCCATCGTGATCGACGAAGGCCACCAAAGCTACGGCGTCACATCGGAAATCGCCTCGCGACTGAACGAAAAGGCGTTCTACCACCTCGACACACCCGTGGTGCGGATGGGCGCGATGGACGTGCCAATCCCCTTTTCGCCCGCGCTGGAAGACATCACTGTTCCGACACCCGACCGCGTTGTCGAGATGGCGCGCAAGCTGTGTTCCGGGGAGATGATTCATGCCGCATGATGTGACAATGCCTCAACTGGGCATGGCACAGGACGCGGGCAAGATCGTGTCGTGGCTCAAGGCCCCCGGCGAACCGGTGACCAAGGGCGATGCCCTGTTCGAGGTGGAAACCGACAAGGCCACAATGGAGGTCGAGGCGCAGGCCAGCGGCTTTCTAACCGGCGTTTCGGCGTCCGAGGGTGAAGACGTCAAAGTCGGAGCTGTAATCGCGCGCATCTCGGACAGTGCCGATGACGAGGGCCCCGCGCCCGAGGCACCTGGCCCCGCCGTGCCGGAAGACACATCCGACGCGCTTCCCGAGGGTAAATCGGTGACCATGCCGCAGCTTGGCATGGCGCAGGACAGCGGCCTGTTGGTCAGTTGGCAAAAGACCCCCGGCGATGTGGTCAAGGCCGACGATGTGCTCTTCGAGGTGGAGACTGACAAGAGCACGATGGAGGTCGAGGCCGGCACTGACGGATATCTTGCCGCAACTCTGGCCGAGGCCGGAGAGAATGTTCCCGTGGGGCAAGCGGTCGCGATCATCAGCGCCGAAAAACCCGATGCTCTGGTACGTCGCTCTGTTGCGTCAGGTGGTGGTGCAGCCAAAGCGGCCCCTGCTGCCGAACCTGAACCGACCAAGGTTCAACCGGCAGCGCCAAAACCCGCAGCCACTAAACCCGCCGTACAATCAAGCGACGGACGTATCCTCGCCTCTCCAAAACTGCGCAGGTTGGCACAAGAGCAGGGTCTCGACCTGTCGCGGCTGGTCGAGGCCGGGCATCCGCAGCCCTACCACGTACGTGATCTGGAAGTGTTGAAGGCGCTGCCGCAGAAATCAGCCCAAGCGACGGCCACAGCCGCCGCAGCAGCGCATCATCTTGTGGCCAAAACCTCGGGCGATGCCCTGCCCGGTTTTGCACGTTGGGCGGCTGAAGCACATGGGCTGGCCGATGCCGACGCGCTTGTCGCAGCGCTGGCGGGCGCGTCGTTGCCAGATATACAGACCGTTTCCATTGAGCGGCTCGGCACGTCCACCACCTATGCGACGCCAGACGGATGCACGCTCTCCGAAGTGACACAAACCGACGACGCACCTGATCTGATCCTGCGCGATCTGCGCGGCACAACGATCCGCAGCGCGGGCATGGGCACGGACGTAGTGCCCACCATCACCATAACACAGCGCCGCAAAGGGTTGAAATTGACGCTCGACTGCGCCGCTGACCAGTTGGACGCGCAGGCCGCAATCCAGCTTCTGACCAATTTCGCAGGCCGGGTGGAGCAACCGCTCCGCCACCTGCTCTGACTTTCCGGGGGACCGACATGGACTACACCGATCTTTATATCGACGGCGGCTGGCACAAGACAGACGACCGCTTTGACGTCATAAACCCCGCCACCGAAGAGGTGATTGCCTCGGTCGCCTCGGCCGACATCGCGGATGCCGACAAAGCGCTGGACGCCGCCGAAAAGGCGATGGCCGATTGGGCTGCCCGTACACCGCGGGAACGATCCGAAGTGCTGCGCAAGGCGTGGGAATTGATGACTGCGCGGCTGGATCATTTTGCCCATCTCATCACGTTGGAGAACGGCAAGGCCGGTGCAGATGCCAAGGGTGAGGCCACCTATGCCGCCGAATTTTTCCGCTGGTTCGCCGAAGAGGCCGTGCGCGCGGACGGGATGATCACCCATGCCCCGGCCTCTGGTGCCCGCATCCTCGTGCAGCACAAACCGGCGGGTCTGGCCGTTCTGATCACACCCTGGAACTACCCCGCCGCGATGGGCACCCGCAAGATCGCACCAGCGCTCGCTGCAGGTTGCGGCGTCATCATCAAACCCGCGTCGGAAACGCCGCTGACTATGCTGGCGCTGATGCCGCTCCTAGAAGAAGCAGGTGTGCCGCCGGGTCTGGTCAATGTGCTGCCCTCACGCAGGACCGGCGCGTTGGTGGATCACATGCTGCACGATCCGCGCGTGCGAGTGGTCAGCTTTACCGGCTCCACAGGTGTGGGCCGCAAGCTATTGAAATCGGCCGCGGATCAGGTTCTGAAACCCGCGATGGAGCTGGGTGGAAACGCGCCGGTGGTGGTGCTGGAAGACGCCGACCTAGATACCGCCATCGAGGGCACAATGCTCGCCAAGATGCGCAATCTGGGCGAGGCGTGTACGGCGGCGAACCGCATCTACGTGCATGAAAACATCGCGGCAGAATTCACCAAACGTCTGACCGAGCGCATGTCAGCGCTCAAAGTGGGGGATGGCACGGACCCGTCGGTCGATGTCGGCCCGCTGGTCAATGCCGATACCCGCGACAAGGTTGCGGCGTTTGTCGCTGATGCCGTGGCCAAAGGTGCAAAGATCGAATGCGGCGGAACAACGCCCGAAGGCAAGGGCTTCTACTACCCACCGACGGTGCTTTCGAACGTGTCCGAGGACGCCGATTGCGTGCAGGACGAGATCTTTGGCCCCGTCGCCGCGATCCAGACCTTCAGCGATCAAGAAGAGGTTATCCGACGCGCAAACAACACCGAATACGGCCTTGTCGCTTATGTATTTTCCGCCGACTTCAAACGCGCACTTCAGGTCTGCGAACGGCTTGATTACGGCATGGTCGGCCTAAATCGCGGTTTGGTCAGCGATCCGGCGGCGCCATTTGGTGGCACCAAGCAATCGGGTCTTGGCCGCGAAGGTGGGCATGAGGGCATGTTGGAATTCATGGAAACACAATACATCTCGGCAAGCTGGTAAGGGGGTAATATGGCAGACTTTATCGCAAGCCCCGCCACACGACGCCTTGCCCGTGAAAAAGGCGTCGAGATCGAAGCTTTGGCCAAGAAGCTTGGCCGCAAAACCATCGGCCCCGAGGATCTTGATGGCGGTGCAACGCCCGTTGCGGCAACGGCAGGTGATACCTCTTATTGGGATGTAGATCACAGCCAGTATGGCCCCGTGACCGAAGAACCGATGAGCCGCTTTGCCCAAGTCGCAGCCCGCAATCTGGCGGCAGCGCAGTCGTTGATCCCGGCAGTGACACATCACGACCGCGCCGATGTCAGCGCGATTGAGGCGTTCCGCCAAAGCCTGAAAGCCGAAGCGCAGGCGCGGGGTGTCAAGCTCACGGCGCTTGCCTTTCACGTCGCAGCTCTTGCCCGCTGCCTCAAGGCGTTTCCCCGGTTCAACGCGTCTTTGTCAGTCGATGGCGAGACGCTGTATCTGAAGAACTATGTCCATATCGGCATTGCCGTCGATACGCCCCACGGCCTCATGGTGCCGGTCATCCGCGATGCAGACCGCAAGGGTCTGTGGCAGATCGGAGCCGAGATTGCGGATCTCGCGGCAAAGGCGCAGGCGCGCAAGGTCAAGCCCGACGAAATGGGTGGCGCGTCCATGACGATCACCAATCTGGGCGGCATCGGTGGCACGGCCTTCACGCCCATCGTCAACCCGCCCGAAGTGGCGATCCTAGGCATCACGCGGACTGAAACCATCACCGTCTGGGACAACGACACGCCGCGCCCGGTGCCAATGGTGCCGCTGGACCTGTCCTATGATCACCGCGTGATCAACGGGGCCGATGCGGCGCGATTCCTGTCGCATTACGCCAAACTGATCCGCGATCCACGCAATATGCTGATTTGAAAACCGACAGGCGGGCGCATCAGCCCGCCGCCTCGATCGCAATCGCAATCCCCTGCCCGACACCGATGCACATCGTGGCCAGCGCCTTTTGACCGGACCGCAGGTCAAGGGCGGCAGAACCAGTAATCCGTGCCCCTGACATACCCAAGGGATGGCCCAGCGCAATAGCCCCGCCGTTGCGGTTCACGCGTGGATCGTCATCGGCAATGCCCAAGCGGCGCAGCGTCGCCAAACCTTGCGACGCGAATGCCTCGTTGAGTTCGATCACGTCAAAGTCTGACTGAGTTAGTCCCAACCGCGCCATCAGCTTTTCCGAGGCGGGCGCAGGCCCAATTCCCATAATGCGCGGCGCAACGCCGATAGAGGCTCCGCCCAAGACCCGCGCGATGGGAGTCAATCCGTGCTGTTTGATCGCTGCTTCTGATGCGATGATCAGCGCCGCCGCCCCGTCATTCACGCCAGACGCATTGCCTGCCGTGATTGTGCCGCCTTCACGCACGAACGGTCTGAGCCGCGCCAGATCGTCGGCGGTTGTTTCCGGGCGCGGATGTTCGTCGGTGTCCACGATTACCGGATCGCCCCTGCGACGCGGGATTGTCACAGGGGTAATTTCTTGCGCCAACCTTCCGCTGCTCTGAGCGGCCCCAGCGCGTTGTTGACTGCGCAAGGCAAACGCGTCCTGATCCTCACGCGACACATTAAAATCTTCTGCCACGTTCTCAGCCGTTTCAGGCATGGAATCAACGCCGTATTGCCCCTTGAGCACCGGGTTCACGAAGCGCCAGCCGATGGTCGTGTCATAAACCTCGGTCTGGCGTGCAAACGCCTGCTGTGCCTTGGCCATGACGAACGGCGCGCGTGTCATGCTTTCGACGCCACCTGCGATGACCAAATCCGCCTCGCACGCCTTGATCGCACGAGCGGCAGCCAGAACCGCATCCATTCCTGATCCACAGAGCCGGTTCATCGTGGTGCCGGGCACTGTCTCGGGGTAGCCCGCTAGCAAAGCTGCCATGCGCGCCACATTGCGGTTGTCCTCGCCTGCCTGATTGGCACAACCAAGGATCACTTCATCGATGGCCGAGAGGTCAAGCGACGGATTTCGCGCCACCAAAGCCGCCATGGGCACGGCTGCCAGATCATCAGCGCGGATCGACGCCAAAGCCCCGCCATAGCGACCAATGGGCGTACGGATGTAGTCACAGATAAAGGCGTCGGGCATGAAGATGGCTCCGGCTCGAGGGGTATGTTTGGTGCATAAGGCCGTGGAACCCGCCCCGAATGCAAGTCAGCCGTTCAATCGGGCCCCTTGCGGGATCGTCGGCGCAGCAGCGTTCAGAGTTTCGATGGCAAACCCGGCAGCGGCTTTGTATTTCGCCATGAAATCCTTGCGCTCGTCGGCAGGAATGACCGTTTCGATATCGTCAAACACACCGCCACACCGTTCGTTCAACAGATTGAGCAACCCAAACGGCCCCGCCCCGCGATTGCGCAGGACCAGTTCCGACACCGGAGCGCATAGCTGCGCATCATAGGCAGCAAGCGCCGCCTCGGTCACACCATGCTCCAGCATCCGGGCCCCGATCACGCGGGCATCGACGATGGCCTGACTGGCCCCGTTCGACCCGGTCGGATACATCGCGTGCGCCGCATCGCCCATCAGCGCCACCGCGCCATCGACCCAGCTTGGCACCGGGTCGCGGTCGATCATCGGGTTCACATAAGCGCAATCAGCGTCGCGCAGCATTGCCGGCACGTCCAGCCAATCATAGCGGAACTCTTCGAAATGATGGATGAATTCCTCGATTTCCACCGGTTTGAACCAGCCGTCCTGCTGCCAGGCACCTGCGTCATCCATCGTGACTTCGGCAATCCAGTTGATCAGCGCGGTTCCGCTCTCGTCCAGTTTCGAGATCGGATAGATCACCATCCGGTGGCGATGCGTTCCCAAGCCGACAAACGAGGAAGTGGTGCGCAAGGGTTTGGCCCGCACGGTGCCCCGCCACATGACAGCACCGCCCCAATGGATCGGCGGCTGATCGGGATACATCTGCGCGCGGATCGCGGAATGGATGCCATCAGCCGCAACCAGCAAAGAGCCGGTTTCGGTGCGGGTGCCCCCGTCGAGCAGCACCGTCGCCTCGACGCCGGCATCGTTCTTTGCATAGCCCGTGACTTTCGCCCCAAGCTGAACCGCGTCAGCCCCTGCCCGTTCGATCAGCGTGTCGTAGAGCAGCATATGAAGCTGCCCGCGATGTACCGCGTATTGTGGCCAGTTGTAACCAGCGCCCAGTCCGCGCGGTTCGGAATACACCTCGCGCCCGTTCAGACCCACCAGCGCCCATTCCTCGGCGGGAAGACCGACCTTGTCCAGGTCCTCGGCTGTGATCCCAAGATCAAACAGTTCGCGCACGGCGTTGGGCTGCAGGTTGATGCCCACACCCAGCGGTTTCATCTCGCGTGCGGATTCAAACACAGTAAACGGGACACCGATCTGGTGCAGCGTCAGCCCAAGCGTCAATCCAGCGATACCGCCTCCGGCGATGATAACCCTGTTGTCGGACATAGTGGTGTTTCCCATGGTTTTGGCGGGTTTAGGGCGTGGCGTTGATCAGGACAACAGGTCGGGTGTCCCAATTGAGGTGATTTGCGACGTCACATCTGACGCCACGACCAAAGCGCGCCCGGTGGCCTGAACCATCTGCGGCAACAGCATCCATTCCAGCGCCCACGCCGCACCCGATCTTTCCTGTTCGTGCACCATGGCCTGATGTACGCCGGACAATTGGACGGCATTGTAGCGGGCCAAGGTGACCAAGAGCTCGGCAAGTACAGGGTTCTGCTTGTGTGGCATGGCCGACGACCCGCCACCGCCCTCCATCTTGATTTCGTCAATCCCCTGCTGCGCCATAAGGCAGATATCCTGCCCCATTTTGCCCAGTGTCCCGGTGACGAGCGAAAGGACTGACGCCGCTTCGGCCATGCCATCGCGCATTGCGTGCCAGCATTGCGGTGTCGCGGACAGGCCAAGTTCACCAGCCACAGCGTCACACACGGCGTCTGCATCAGCGCCCAGCGCAGCGCGATCTCCGGCGGCACCGCCGATCTGCACCAGCGCGACGCGCGGGCGCAATTGCGCCAACCTCTCCCGATGCGTGTCCAGCGGCAGACGCCACGTTTGCACCCGGTCGGCCACAGTGATGGGCATCGCCGCCTGCATGCGCGTCCGTCCCATCAGGGGGGATGTCCCGAACCGATCTTCCAATGCGTTTAGATCCGAGGCCAATTGCGCCAACCGTTGGTCGATCAGGTCGAGGCTTTGGACCAAGGACAACACCGTCGCCGTATCGATCACGTCCTGCGAGGTTGCACCTTTGTGGATCGCAGGTGCCCCTGTCCGCTCTTTCAGCAGGCGCACTAAGACCGGAACACAAACCCCGTCCTGCGCTGTCCCGTCGCGCAGTTCTTCCGGTGCAAGGGGCACACCTTCAATGGCAGATGCCGCCGATGCGCCGTCTGCCTCCGACCACAGGCCGGCCAGATGACCATGCCGCGACCATGCCGCCTCGAAGGTGAGCATGTGCGCAAGCTGCGCCTCGGCAGACCAAAGCGCTGCGATTTCGGTATCCGCGAAAAGACCCGACAACCAAGGGTGGTCAAAAACGCCTGTCATCACAGGTCAAGAAACACCGTTTCGCCTTCGCCCTGAAGCCGAATATCGAACCGATAGGTGCCATCCCCGGTTTTCTTGGCGATCAGCGTGTCCACGCGCGGGCGCTGTTCGATACGGGCGAGCAGCGGATCGGCGCTGTTGTCTTCGTCGTCGAAATAGATGCGCGTGTTCAGACCAATGTTGATCCCCCGCGCCACAATCCAGATCGAGATATGCGGCGCGAAGACCTGACCATTCCTGCCCTTCACCGCCCCCGGCTTGATGGTGCGCAGCGTATATTCACCCGTGTCTTTGTCGGCGGCAAAGCGGCAAAAGCCCGAAACCTTGGGATCGGCCCCATCCTGCCCCTGATAGACACCCGCCGCATCGGCCTGCCAGCTTTCGAACATCGCGTCGCGCATCGCCCAACCGGTGCCGTCATAGATCGAGCCCACGATGGTGATCACCTCGCCCTTGGCGCCGTCTTCGATCGGGCTCAGGCCTAGGTCTTCTGGGTAGACGCCTTCGACCCCGGCGAAGGTAGGGATGCAGCCGATATGGACATAGGGACCAGCAGTCTGGCTGGGTGTTTCGACCAGAATATCAAGCGGTTGTGTCATGGCTTACATCCCTTCCGGCTTGTTCTCGAACATCGTCTGACGACGCCCCCGCAACACGATGTCGAACTTGTAGGCAAGGTAATCCATGCCCCGCGAGTTCTGCATATCCAGCGGGGCCACAAGGCGGTCCAACTGACTCCGGTCCCGCACAGTGGCGGCAATCGGGCAGAGGTCGATCAGCGGATCGCCTTGGAAATACATCTGACTGATGAGCCGCTGACCAAAGGCATGGCCGAAGATCGAAAAGTGAATGTGCATCGGACGCCAGTCATTCGCACGGTTCGGCCAAGGATACGCCCCCGGACGGATGGTCATGAATTCGTAATATCCGTTCTCATCCGTGATCGTCCGCCCGCAGCCGCCAAAATTAGGATCGAGCGGTGCGAAATAAGTGTCCTTTATATGGCGATACCGCCCGCCCGCATTGGCCTGCCAAATCTCGACCAGCGTGTGCGGAACGGGGCGGCCCATCTCGTCGAGCACCCGGCCGTGCACGCGGATGCGTTCACCCACGGCCAGCGCCTTGCCCTGCGTATAGTTGCTGATCAGGTTGTTATCGAGCGCACCCAGCATATTGTGACCGAAACGGGGACCGGTTTCTTCGCTCGGGGTCGATTCCATCGACAACAGAGGCAGGTAGGGCGACCGGGTGATCGACGTCTTGTAATCCGTGTAATACGGGTCCGGATGCACCTCGCGGCGTCGCGGCATCAGGGCTGCGGTGTCAGTCATCGGATCTCTCCATTTCTGCGTAAGTCTGTTTGGCCAGCTTGATGGCGTGGTTGGCTTTGGGCACGCCGGCATAAATCGCGACATGCTGGAACGCCTCCATCACGTCTTGCTTGCTGGCTCCGGTCCGCGCGGTGGCGCGTATGTGCATCGGGATTTCTTCAAAGTTTCCAGTGGCCGCCAACAGCGCCAGCGTGAGCATCGACCGTTCCCGACGGCTGATCCCATCAGACGACCAGACGGTGCCCCAAGCGCCTTCGGTGATCAGCGTCTGAAATGGCAGATCAAAGTCCGTTTTGGCCGCTTCGGCGCGGTCGACATGGGCATCACCCAAGACCTCGCGACGGGTTTTCATGCCTTGGTCGAACCGGTCAGACATGACCCACCTCCTTTAGGAACTCCGAGATCAGTTTACCGACCTCTTCGGGCGCCTCGACGCAAGGAAGATGGCCTGCGTCCGGGATCACGTGAAAGGTCGCGCTGCAGAGGTTTGCAGTCGCCTGCACCATCTCGGGAGTGGTTGATCCATCCTCGGACCCAGCCATCGCCATCACGGGAAGGGTCAAATCAGCGGTCGATTGCGTGAAATCCGCACCGGCAATTGCGGCGCAGCAGCCGATATAGCCTTCGATCGGGGTGCGGGTCAGCATATTGCGCCATGGGGCAAGCCGGGCAGTATCATTGCGCATTTCAGGCGCAAACCAACGATCCAGAATGGCATCGGCCATCGACCCGATGCCACCAGCCCGCAACCCGGCGATCCGGTCCTGCCACATCTCGGGCGATCCAATCTTGGCAGCGGTGTCCATCAGAACAAGGGCACGCAGTGCGTCAGGGCGGCGCGCAGCCAGCCCCTGCCCGATCAAACCACCGATGGACAGGCCGACAAAGGCGATGTCCTGCAGACCCAGCGCGTCGATCACCGCCTCGGCGTCCGACACCAGCGTGTCCATGTCATAAGGCGCGTCAGGGCAATCCGACAGCCCGTGCCCGCGTTTGTCAAAACGGACAATCCGCAACCCTGTTGGCAGGAACGGCAAAAGCAGATTCCAGACACGCATGTCTGTGCCAAGCGAATTGGCGAACATGACAACCGGTCCGTGTTCAGGCCCATCCACCTGCACGTGCAGCGTGACGCCATGCGATGTGACTGTTCTCATATGTGCAAATCTCCCCATCCCTTCTTTCGCATTTCTTTTGCTACCTGAAAATTATAATCTTGCACCGTTTAGTTAACCCATGAGTTATATATGATCGACGCCCGTATCCGTCTGCGCCACTTGCGATGCTTTCTTGAAACCGCGCGATTGGGGTCATTGTCTGCCGCCGCCAATGCACTGAACGTGTCGCAGCCTGCGGTATCCAAAACCATTCGCGAATTGGAAGAGGTGTTGGGCAAACCCCTGTTCGACAGGTCGCACCGAAGGTTGACACTGACGACAGTTGGCCGGGTGTTCCAGCAACATGCGGGGGCTGCAATGGCCGAACTCTCGCGGGCACAATCGCTGGTCAAAGACATCCCGTCCCAAATCACCCGCCTGTCTGTCGGGGTTCTGCCCACCGCTGCGACGTCCCTAATGCCGCGTGCCGCTTTGGCGTTTCGGAACACACATCCGAATTGCCTTTTGCGGGTCAGCACCGGGCCGAACTGGCTGTTGATGTCTCAACTTCGGGAAAGCAGCCTCGATCTTGTCATCGGTCGCATGGGCACGACCGAAGTGATGCAGCACCTGTCATTCCATCATCTCTACTCCGAAGACATCGCAGCCGTTGTGCGCCCGGATCATCCGCTCACTGAACAGGCCCAGCCATTGGACGCGCTTGAGGGCTTCCCGCTTCTACTGCCGCCACCGGGGGCGGTGATTGCCCCACTGGTTCGGGCGCTACTGTCGCGGCACGGCATCGCTGCGCAAACTGCGGCGTTCGAGTCGGTCTCGCTCGCCTTTGGGCGGCGGGTTGTGCAATCATCCGATGCGGTCTGGTTTATCTCGCGCGGGGTGGTCGAAGACGAGCTTGACGCAGGCACGCTGACCGCCCTGCCCCTTGGCAATGACCTGCGCGGCGGCCCCATCGGCATCTCGATGCGGGCAGATGGCGTCTTGACCGAGGAACAAACCGGCCTGATCCGGGCGCTGGAAGACGCCCGGACCGAATTGCGCCCCTTGGGCCAAACCTCAGGTTAGAACGGCAAACCGATATAATTCTCAGCTAAATCGCGCCGGGCGGTTTCCGATTGCGACAGGTGGCGCAACGTGGATTTGCGCATCTGCGCGGCAAAGCTGTCTTCGCCGTCAAAATGGTGCAGCATTGTCGTCATTTGCCAGCTGAACCGCATTGCCTTCCAAATCCGCAAGAGCGCCCGTTCAGAATAAGCGTCGATACCAGCGGTATCACCCTTTTTCACCGCGTCGATCAGCGCTTGGTAAAGGTAATGCACGTCCGATACGGCAAGGTTCAGCCCCTTGGCTCCAGTCGGCGGCACGATATGCGCGGCATCACCCACAAGGAACAATCGTCCCCAACGCAGCGGTTCGCTGACGAAGGACCGCAACGGCGCGATGGATTTCTCGATCGACGGTCCTGTCTGCATTGTGTCAGCCACTTCGAACGGCAGGCATGACTTCAACGTGGCCCAGAAGCGCTCATCGCTCCACTCGTCGACTTTATCGGTTAACGGAACCTGAACGTAATACCGGCTGAGCGTTTCGCTGCGCATCGATGCCAGCGCAAACCCGTTCGAGGAATTGGCGTAGATCAGCTCTTCATGGGCGGGCTTCGTGCGCGACAGAACCCCCAGCCAACCAAAGGGATAAACGCGTTCAAATTCGCGGCGCTTGTCTGCGGGAATAGTCTTGCGGCTCACCCCGTGAAACCCGTCACATCCCGCCACATAGGCGCAGTCCAACCGAATACGCGCGCCGTTCAAAGTGTATTCGACATAAGGTGCGTTGCTGTCGGCATCGTGGATCACGACATCCTCGACCCCGTGGATGATCGTCGCCCCTATTGCATCCTGCGCCTTGTAGAGGTCCGTCGTGACCTCGGTTTGGCCATAGACCATGACGGACGTGCCGGTGAGCTCTTCAAAATTGATCCGCACCATCAGATCGTCATCGGTCAGGTAGCACCCTTCATGCGGAATGCCTTCGCGTGCCATCCGCTCACCCACACCCGCCTCGCGCAGCATGTCCACCGTTCCGGCCTCCAACACCCCTGCCCGGATGCGTGACAAAACGTGATCCCGCGACGAACGCTCCAACACCACCGTCGCCACACCAGCTTGGTTCAGCAATTGCGACAACAACAGGCCCGAAGGCCCACCGCCGATAATCGCGACTTCGGTTTTCATGGCACCACTCCTCCAAAAGCTGACGACCTTGATAGGCTGCAAAGCAGCAACAGATAATGGCACCAAAGAGCGAGCTATGGTAACAATCGAACATGTCTGTGCAAAACACCATTCCCGCCTTCGGGCTCTACGGCGAACAAGGCCCCTTCCCGGATGTCATCCATTTTGAGGATTTCTCGGTTCGTGCACCGATCAATGATTGGCGGATCATGCCGCACCGCCACAGCCAGATGTCACAGTTATTCATGGTCGAACACGGCTGGATCGACGCGACTGTCGACGGCGAGAAACACCAAGTATCCAAGTCAGAGTTTCTATATATTCCAGAGCACTGTGTGCACGAATTCACCTTCAAACCCGGATCTGAAGGCAAGATTTTCTCCTACCCAATCAACATTGTGCGCACGATCTCACCGGCGACGGATCAAATCCTGACCGCCCTGTCCAAACCTTTTGTCGGGCGCGTCGAACACCCCTTGGAACGGGTGACCCAACTGCTGCGCGAGACTGTCGGCGGCACCAGCCTGTTTCGCGCGCAGCAAGTTGTCGGATTGGCACATTCCGTGCTCGCCAATCTGGCCGAAACGCGGCTTGCAGAACGCGCGTCCGAACAGAGAACCAAACATGCCCGCCTCTTTGCGCTGGATGATCTGATCTCGAAACACATGTCTGATGGCTGGACCGCATCGGATTTCGCAAACGCGCTGTCAATCAGCACCGGACATCTAAGCCGCCTGTGCCGCAACGCCACGGGGATGGGCGCCACCGCCTATATCGAACAACACCAGATGCAAGAGGCCTGCCGCTTGCTAGCCTTTACGCAATTGCCCGTGTCAGAAATCGGCTACCGGCTTGGGTTCATCGACCCGTCCTATTTTTCCAAACGATTCCGCGCGGCACGAGGCCAGACCCCCTCAGAGTACCGCGCGCTGTTCACGAACTAAGTACCCGGTCCGCCAACGCTTTGATCCGCGCGGGCTCAGGATGCGAATCCGAGACCGCGGCGCATTTGGCCCAGCACGCCCGAAAGAACAGGCCTGCTGTCGCCTGCGCGAAATCATGCGCCTCACGTTCCGCATCGTCAGTTCCGCGCATCCGGTCGCGCCATGTGACCCACGCCGCAAGGTCGGCCAGTACTAGGTCCGACGTGCCACCAAGTTCGCGGATCAAATCGGCAAACTGGTCGGCACCCGGCCCCTTTAGACCACGCGTGGCGATGCCACGTTCATGAATGCCATTGGCCCCTTCGTAGATAGAGGTGATGCGCGCATCGCGCCACACCTGCCCTAGCTGGTATTCGTTCAGATACCCGTAACCCCCAAGGATCTGTATTCCCAGATCCGCCGCCTTGATCCCTGCTTCCGAGCTGAACACCTTGCAGAGCGGGGTCAAGAACGCCACGAGATCGGCGCGCTCGCCACGCTCCATCTCAACAAAAGCGACATGGCAGATCGCCCGCGCGCCCATCGCCAAAGACGCTTGCTCGGCCAGCATCCGCTGCACATCGGCATGATCGGCCAACCGCGCCGGGCTGCCATCTTTGCGTCGCCCCTGCACGCGGTCTTGTGCATAGGCCGTGGCGATCTGAGACGCGCGCGCCGCGTGCGCGACACCCTGCAACGCCACATCAAGACGCGCGTGGTTCATCACCGTGAACATGGCCCGTAACCCATCGCCCTCGGCCCCGATCAATTCGGCACGGGCATGGCAGAACGCCAACTGACAGGTCGGTGAAGCATGCAGTCCCAGCTTTTCCTCGATCCGCGTGACGGTCACACCGTCAACTGCGGAACACAGGAACAATGACAAACCCTTCAGCCCGTCCTCCACCGATCCACTGCGGGCAAGAACCAGATGCAGAATGCCCGAAGACATGTTCTGGTCGCCCCCCGAGATAAAAATCTTTTCTCCATCAAGCCACCAATCCGCCCCATCGCGCGTCGCCTTGCACCGGATGCCCGACAAGTCCGACCCGGCACCGGCCTCGGTCAGACACATGGTCGAGAGCACCTCACCCGCCGCCAGAGGGGGAATCCATGTCTCTTGTTGTTCCGGCGTTCCGAAATGCAGCAAGGTCTCAACAGCACCGGGCACCAGCCCGCAAACCATCTGCATGGCATGATTGGCTCCGGTAAAGACCTCCGACACACCCGCAGCAACCAACGCCGGTTGTTCCATTCCACCGAAATGTTCGGGTGCCCGTAGCCCCTGCCATCCGCCTTCCGCCAGTTGCGCATACGCTTCGACAAACCCGTCTGGCATCAGGACACGCCCATCGACAAGTCGCGCGCCCTGCGCGTCGCCAATCGCGTTTAACGGCGCAAGCACGCCCTCTGCGAATTGTGCGAAATGTCCAAGGATGTCAGCAGCAAGCGCATCATCCCAGCCCTCGACACGGTGCGCATCTGCCACGTGCCGCAGGCAAAACAGGATATCATCCGTGGGCGCAACGAAGTCGGTCATACATCAAGCGCCTTTGTCCGTCACGCCCAGCAGACGCATCGCGTTTTCCTTGAGGATCAGCGGGCGCACTTCGTCTTTGAAGGGGGCATCCGCAAAGTCCTTGAGCCAGCGATCGGGCGTGATGGCTGGCCAATCGGATCCGAACAGCATCTTCTTCTTCAGGATCGAATTGGCGTATTTGATAAAGATCTCAGGAAAGTATTTCGGCGACCAGCCCGACATGTCGAAATAGACATTTGGCTTATGCTGTGCGACCGCCAGACCTTCCTCAGTCCAGGGAAAACTCGGATGCGCAAGAATGATCGGCATGTCCGGGAAATCCACTGCCACGTCATCCAGATGCATCGGGTTCGAATACTTGAGCCGCATGCCCATGCCACCACGCATGCCAGACCCGACCCCTGTCTGTCCGGTGTGGAACAAGGTGATCACCCCCTCTTCAGCACAGGCTTCGAGCACCGTGTAACAGGCTTCCCGGTCATTCGGGAAAAACCCCTGCATCGTCGGATGGAACTTGAAACCACGCACGCCGAAATCGCGGACAAGCCGCCGTACTTCTCGCGCACCTGCCTTGCCCTTATGCGGATCGATCGACGCGAACGGGATCAGGATATCGTCATTCTGAGCGCACAGCTGCGCAACCTCTTCGTTGGAATAGCGTCGAAACCCGGTTTCGCGTTCGGCATCGACGGGAAAGATGACTGCCGCGATATTGCGTTCGCGGTAGTAGTCTGCGGTGTCCTGAACCGTCGGCAGCATGCCTTCGGCACCAGCGGGATTCTTGAAATATGCCGCCATGCCGGACTGGAATTCATTATAGCCGTCATCCCGTCCATGATTACAGGGCTCTTCTGCATGCGTATGGAAATCAATGGCTTGCACCTTTGAAAAATCGACCATGTCTGCCCTCCCACGGCAAGAAATCAGCGCCTTCAAAAATCGCTATACAGCAAAACCGTTTACATATACAACAAAACTAATTGAAGGATCGGGAGGATCACATGCACGATGGCTCAACACGTTCGGGTGACGTCACACGCGTTGAAATCGAAGGTGATATCGCCACGCTGATTTTCGACCGTCCCGAAAAGCGCAACGCCATGAACGACGCGTTGGTCGACGATCTGGACCAGTTCTTCTCGCATCCGCCCGAAGGTGTGAGCGCCGTGATTCTGCGCGGCGAAGGTGGGCATTTTTGCTCTGGTCTGGACCTTGCGGAACACGAACACCGCGCCCCGGTCGAAGGCGTTTACCATTCTCGCAACTGGCACCGCGTGTCCGAATTGATCGAATTCGGCGGCCTGCCCGTGATCTCTGTCCTCACCGGTGCAGTAATCGGCGGCGGACTGGAAATCGCAGCTTCGACCCATGTGAGGATCGCCGAACCAACTGCCCGCTTTCAACTTCCCGAAGGGCGTCGCGGTATCTTTGTGGGTGGCGGCGCAACTGTACGCGTGGGCCGCATCATCGGGCCGGACCGCATGCGCGAGATGATGCTGACCGGGCGCAATTACGGTGCGGAAGACGCGCTGTCCTTGGGTCTTGCGCATTATTCCGTTGGCGAAGGCGAAGGTCTTGCCCTTGCGCTCAAGCTGGCCCGCAAGATCGCGGACAATGCGCCCTTCTCCAACTATCTGATGATCAATGCTTTGGCGCGGATCGGCGACATGTCACGCTCGGACGGGTTGTTCACCGAAAGCCTTGCCGCGGCGATGTGCCAGACATCTGAGGGAGCGAAAGAAGGCCTGCGGGCCTTTCTCGAGAAGCGCGAACCCGTTTTCAGAAAGTAACACGAAGGAGCTTGGTCAATCTTTGAACCGTGGCATGAGGGACTAGGGAAATGCACGTTTCTTACCACCACCTGACCAGTGGAGACATTCCGTTCCGCAGCGGAAAACATCTAATGCTGCGGAGTGTTCTTGAAGAAACACTGAAATAAGCAACAAATCTGGGAGGATTTACCATGAAAAGAAGAAGCTTCGTAAAAAGCACGCTGCTGGGCGCAGTCGCTGCACTCGCCGTGTCAAGCGCGGCCTATGCACAGGAAGTCACCCTGCGCTTGCACCAGTTCCTGCCGCCACCCGCGCCGGTGCCCGCGCAGATCCTCAAGCCGTGGGGCGCACAGGTCGAAGAAGCCTCTGGTGGGCGCATCAAGATCGAACATTTCGACGCCATGTCGCTGGGCGGCCGCCCGCCCGAGCTGATGGATCAGGCGCGCGATGGCGTGGTCGATCTGTCCATGACCGTCGTGGGCTATACCCCCGGGCGCTTCCCGCGTACCGAGGTGTTCGAACTGCCCTTCATGATGACGAATCCAGTCGCAACGGCCAAAGCCTATTGGGAAATGGTCGAGTCCGATTTCCAGAGCAACGAATACAAGGACGTGAAGGTTCTGGGGGCATGGGTGCACGGTCCCGGCCTGATCCACTCTGCCGATGGCGTGACCAGCCTTGAAGATATGAAAGGCCTCACCCTGCGCGGCCCGACCCGGATCATCAACGATCTGATGGCCGAACTGGGTGCCGAGCCTGTGGGCATGCCGCTGCCCGCGATCCCCGAAGCGCTGTCCAAGGGCGTTGTGAAGGCAACCGTGATCCCGTGGGAAGTGACCACCGCGATCCGCCTGTCGGAACTGGTCAGCAACCACACCGAGTTCTCGGGTGATGAGTCGCTTTACACCGCCGCGATCGTTCTGGTGATGAACAAGGCCAAGTATGAAGCCCTACCCGACGATCTTCGCGCAATCCTTGACGCGGAATCCGGTGCCAAGCTGTCGGCCTTCGCCACTCAGGTGATGTGGGACATGGACGCCCCGGCACGCGAGATTGCGGCAAACGCAGGCAATTCCATCGTTCAGTTGGACGAAGCCGAGGTCGCCCGTTGGAAAGAAGCATCGCAGCCGGTGATCGAGCGCTGGATTGCCGATATGGACGCCAAAGGCATCGACGGCGCGGCGCTGATCGAACAGGCCAAATCCCTGATCGCCAAGCACGGCGGCTGATCGGTCCGAGCAGTAAACGCGGTGGGCTGATTGCAATGGCCCACCGCACCTTGGGGAGGGTGGCATGTACCGGCGACTTCAGATCATTGTCGAACTCATTGCACGTGTGCTGGCTCTTGCGGGTGGCGCGGTGCTGTTGTGCATCATCGTCCTGACCTGTGTGTCGATCATCGGCCGCGCGCTGGTGCCCTTCGATATTGGCGTAGGCCCGATCCGCGGCATCTATGACATGACCGAAATCGGCATGGCCGCAGCGATCTTTGCCTTTCTTCCCTGGGCCCAATTCAACGAAGCCCATGCGCGGGTGGATTTGTTTCAACCTGTCATGCCCAAGTCGATGGACCGGTTTCTGGACCTCGCATTCAACCTTGCCATGCTGGTGGTCGCCGCTGTCGGTACATGGCGGCTGTATCTTGGCATGCAGGACAAACTGTCTTTCGGCGAAACCACTCTGATCGCGCAAATCCCTGTCTGGCAGGGCTATGCCGCCAGCCTCTTGGGCGCGGTCGGCTTCATCATGGTCGCCGCATTCTGCGTGCTGCGCTCTGGGCGGCGCATGGCCGGACTTCCGGACTAGGAACCACATGACATGACCAATATCGAACTGGCTCTCTGGTCCTTCCCGATCCTTCTCGCGCTGGTCTTTCTGCGCGCCCCCATCGCGCTGGCGATGATCGGTGTCGGCGTCGGCGGAACCTACCTGGTGATCGGGTCATCCATGATGACCCTGAACCAATTGAAAACGCTGACCTATGGCACGTTTTCAAACTACTCCTTCTCGATCATTCCGCTGTTCCTGCTGATGGGTCAATTCGCGACCCTGTCCGGCATGTCGGCCGCCCTGTTCCGCGCAGCCGAAAGCTTCCTTGGTCACCGCAAGGGCGGGGTGGCCATGTCCGCCGTTGGAGCCTGCGCCGGGTTCGGCGCGATCTGTGGATCGTCATTGGCGACGGCAGCCACGATGGGACAGGTGGCGCTGCCGGAACTGCGCCGCTACGGCTATCCGGGATCATTGGCAACCGGAGCGCTGGCCGCAGGCGGCACTCTGGGCATCCTGATCCCACCGTCGGTGATCCTTGTGATTTACGCGATCCTTGCCGAGCAGAATATCGAAAAGCTGTTTGTCGCCGCCCTGATCCCCGGCATCCTTGCCGCGATCGGCTACATGATCGCCATATCCGTCTGGGTCCACTGGTCGCCCAACAGCGCCGCCGTCAAAGACCGGGTGCCGTGGGGACAGCGAATGAAGGCGCTGGGGCAAGTCTGGCCCGTAATCTTGATCTTCGTCTCCGTCGTCGGCGGAATCTACGCAGGCATTTTCACGCCAACTGAGGCCGCCGCCGTGGGCGCCGCAGGCACAGGGCTGGTCGCGTTGGCATCGGGTCAAATGAGCTGGGGCAAGCTCAATCAAGCGATCCTGTCGACTGCCGCGTCGTCGGCTATGATCTTCCTGATTATCCTTGGCGCGGGCATCTACAACAACTTCCTGTCGCTTACCCAATTGCCGCAAACCGCCTCTGTCTGGGTCGGAGATCAGGGCTTCTCGCCGTGGTTTGTGCTGACCATCGTGCTGCTGATGTATCTCGTCTTCGGCTGTGTCATGGACAGCCTGTCCATGGTCCTGCTGACCGTGCCGATCATCTTCCCGATCATGTCCGTCCTCGATTTCGGAATGAGCGCGAATGACTTTGGCCTTTGGTTTGGCATCCTTGTCCTGATCGTCGTCGAGGTCGGGTTGATCACGCCACCGGTAGGGATGAACCTGTTCATCATCAACTCGATGGCCAAGGAAACGCCCATTGGCCAGACCTACAAGGGCGCACTGCCCTTCGTGCTGACCGATATGGTGCGCGTGGTGATCCTTGCAGCCTTCCCTCCGATCACGCTCTGGCTGGTTTGGGTCATCGACGCGCTGTGACCTATTCCTTGCGCCGAACCCAACGGTGCAAGGTATGATTGCCAACGCTGGACAGCGCCACATCCCTGCGGCACATCTAAAGCCCCGGATCACCTGCAAGTGAGCACAGCATGTCAGACCGTCCCAACGTTCTTTGGATCATGGCCGACCAGTTGCGCTTTGATTACCTGAGCTGCTACGGCCACCCGCACCTGCACACACCGCATATCGACGCCCTCGCCCAGCGCGGGGTGCGCTTTACCAATGCCTATGTGCAATCACCCGTCTGCGGCCCGTCGCGCATGTCGGCCTATACCGGGCGGTATGTGCGCAGCCACGGATCGACTTGGAACGGCATGCCTCTGCGGATCGGCGAACCGACACTTGGCGATCATCTGCGCGACGTCGGGTCGCGTGCGGTGCTGGTGGGCAAGACGCACATGATCGCTGACGCGGAAGGCATGGCATGGCTGGGCATCGACCCCAAAAGCGAAATCGGCGTGCGCCGCGCGGAATGCGGCTTTGACATATTTGAACGCGACGACGGGTTGCACCCTGACAGCGCCCGCCAGAACTGGTCAGCCTATGACGACTACCTTGTCGCGCATGGCTATTCCTCGGACAACCCGTGGGAGGATTTCGCCAACTCCGGTGTTGATCCCGATGGCGAACTGCTCTCTGCTTGGTTGCTCAAGAACTCGCGCCTGCCCGCCAACGTGCCCGAAGAACACTCTGAGACCGCCTATATGACGAACCGCGCGATGGACTTCATGCAAGCCGCGCAAAATGACGACCAACCGTGGGTCTGCCACCTCAGCTATATCAAACCACACTGGCCCTATATCGTGCCCGCGCCGTACCATGACATGTACGATAGTGGGCACATACTTGCTCCGATCCGCGCTGACGCGGAACGCACCACGGACCATCCGCTCATGCAGGCCTACCTGAACGCCCGCGTCTGTCGCAGCTTTTCGCGTGACCACGTGCGCGAGCAGGTGGTCCCCGCCTATATGGGTCTGATCAAGCAGCTCGACGACAATCTGGGACGCCTGTTCAAATGGATGGAGGACACTGGCCTATCTCGGAACACCATCATCGCGTTCACCTCGGATCACGGCGATTACATGGGCGACCACTGGATGGGCGACAAGGATTTCTACCACGACGTCGCGGTCAAAGTTCCCCTGATCCTCTACGATCCCCGCCCCGACGCTGACGCAACGCGCGGGCTGGTCTCTGATGCGCTGGTCGAGATGATCGACCTCGCGCCAACCTTCCTCTCTGTGGTTGGCGGGACACCGAAACCGCATATCCTCGAAGGCCGTGACCTGACACCGATCTTACACGGCACAGGCGGGTTTTCCCGCCGTTACGCGATCAGCGAACATGACTATCACTGGTCCGAAATGGCGCAGGCCCTTGGCGTGCCGCAGGAACACGCGCACACCAAGATGATCTTTGATGGCCGATGGAAATACATCCGCTGCGAAACGTTCCGGCCCATTCTGTTCGACCTGCAATCCGATCCGCAGGAACTCTCAGACCTTGGCGCTTCAGACCTGCCCGAACATCAGGAGGTTCGCGCCCGGATGGAGGCAGCTCTGCTCGACTGGGCGACACGGCATCACAGCCGCGTCACCGCAACGCCGAAGATTCTAGAAGGCCAGAAGATTGCAGCCGAGGTTGGCATCCTCATCGGTTTCTGGGACGAAGAGGAATACGAGGCCACCACCGGCAAGCCGTTTGACAGCCTGAAACCCGTTGGCCGCTCCAACCGCAGCACCTGATCCTTAGCGCGGCGCCATGCGGATTGCCCCGTCCAGACGGATCACTTCGCCATTCATCATCGGGTTCTGCGTGATATGGGACACAAGCGCTGCATATTCCGCCGGATCGCCCAAACGCGACGGGAACGGCACCTGCGCGCCCAGTGACATCTGAACGTCCTCGGGCAATTCGTGCAGCAACGGCGTCAGGAACAACCCCGGTGCCACGGTGCATACCCGCACGCCCTTGTCCGCCAGATCGCGCGCCATCGGCAGGGTCATCGCCACGATCCCGCCTTTGGAAGCCGCGTAGGCCAATTGGCCAACCTGCCCATCGAACGCTGCAACAGACGCGGTGTTGACGATCACCCCGCGCGCGCCATCCGCATCCACTGGATCAGCGGCCACCATCCGTGCCGCCACCTGACTTGCACAGTTGAAGCTGCCAATCAGATTGACGCGAATGGTGCGGTCAAAGAGTTCGGGATCATGCGGAGCACCCCACGACACGGTCTTTGCCGCACCGCCGATACCCGCGCAGTTGATCAGGATACGCGGCACGCCATGCGCGGCGCTAGCCACCTCCAGACCAGCCGCAACCGAGGCCGGATCGCCCACATCGACTTGGGCAAAAGCGCCTCCGATGGCAGTTGCATGCGCTTCGGCCAGTTCGGCGTTGCGGTCGAACAGTGTGACCTTGAGACCATCTTCGGCCAGACGCTGCGCTGTCGCCGCACCAAGCCCCGACGCCCCACCGGTGACGATGGCGCCATATCCAGCCCAATTCTGCATGATCAATCCTCGTGTGACCGTATCTTACCCAGCAACGTCAGAAGCGTTGCCTTTTCTTCGGTGCTCAGGTTCGACAACAACCGATCCTCATGCGCACGCACAACGGCACGCGCCTCGACATAGGACGTCTTGCCTTTGGCTGTCGGCACCAATGCCTGCACCCGGCGATCTCCGGGCACATTGGTCCGCTTGATCAAGCCGCGCCCTTCCAATTCGTCGACGATGGCCACCAGACCCGACCGTTCGATCCCAAGCATCCGCGCCAATCCGCTTTGCGTCACGTTCGGGTATTGCACTACCAGAGACAGGGCCGAAAACACGCGCGGCGCGAATCCGTCTTCGCCCAGCGCTCGCCGGAAATCCGCCTGCACGATCACATAAGCGCGCTTCAGGTTGTAGCCGATGAATTCTTCCAGATCCGGCGCTTCGATATGCGCCTCATCCTCGGTCCGCCTGTCAGTCTTGCGCAGCGATGCCATACGTCATCTCCTGTTGTTCAAAGGAAAAATATATCATATCGTTAAGTTAGTAAACAATTTCCGTCGGAGAGGATCTTGATGAAACTGCCGCAGCCCAAACTAGACCATGTCTGCACGCTGCAGGTCACGTTAGATCCGATCCGCGAGATGGGCACAGGCCGCGCCGGGGCAAGGCGCATCATCCCGATTGTCGGCGGCACCGTAAGTGGGCCGCGCCTTAGCGGGCGCATCCTGAACGTTGGCGCAGACTGGCAAACGCTGTTTGCCGACGGTCTGGCAGAACTCGACACACGCTACGCCATGGAAACCGACGACGGTGCCACAATTGAGATCATCAATTACGGCTACCGCCACGGCCCGAAAGAGGTGCTCGACGCCGTCGCACGCGGCGAAGCTGTGGACCCCGGTTCCTATTACATGCGCACCCATGCACGGTTGGAGACCGGCGACGCACGCTATGATTGGGTCAATCGCACCTTGTTTCTGGGCGTCGGCGCCCGCAATCAAAGCAGCGTTCAAGTCGAGCTTTACGCAATCACCTGATCCGCTTTACGCGCCGCGATGTCCTGTGCAATCGCCTCTTTATAAAGTGTGCGGATGCGATGCGTCAGCGGGCGCTCACCCGAGCCAATCGTCTTGCCGTCAATCGACGCCACGGGCGTCTGCGCCCCAAACGTGCCGGTCAGAAACGCCTCGTCCGCTGAATACGCCTCGTAGAGCGAGTAGTTCTTCTCGAACACGGGAATCCCGTTTTCCCAGCAAAGATCGATCACCTTGGCGCGCGTGACCCCGTTCATGCAATAATCCCCGGTCGAGGTCCAAACCTCTCCCCTGCGGATGATGAAGAAATTGCAGGCATTGGTGGTGTTCACAAACCCATGCGGGTCTAGCATCAACGCCTCATCCGCCCCCGCCGCTTCGGCCTGAAGGCAGGCGATCACGCAGTTCAGCTTGGAATGGCTGTTGAACTTGGCGTCCTGACTGTGCGGCAATCCCCGCACCTGCGGGACCGAGGCCAGCCGGATGCCTTGCGCTTGCAGTGCTTCTGCGGGTTTCGAATGCTCCATGATGATGACCAGCGTCGGTCCGGACCGCGACAGGCTCGGATGCTGAAACGGCTTCACCTTGGTCCCGCGCGTCAGCATCAACCGGCAATGCACATCGCTGGTCATGCCATTTGCCTCGGCGGTCAGGCGCAGCGCCTCCGCAATCCCGGCGCGATCCATACCCACATCAAGGCCCACCGCGTAGCAGCTGTCGAAGAACCGATCCATGTGTTCGTCAAAGAATGCCCAAACGCCATCATAAAGGCGCATCCCTTCCCACATACCATCGCCCAGCAGGAAGCCGGAATCGTAGACTGACACCTTGGCCTCGTCCCGCGGGTAAAGCGTCCCGTTGATGTAGATAAGAATATCGCGGTTGCGCGCGTCCTCTTCCGCATCATGGGTCGTCGTATGATCCGTCATCGCGCCCGCTCCATCAGGCTCAATAGCTGGTCTTCGGTCAACGCCACCGGGTTCGCCTTCATCGACGATGAGCTCACCGCGTCCTTGGCCGCCTTGGCCCGCGCCGCATCCGTGATCCCTTGCGCATCCAGTCCGGGCAAACCCGCGTCCCGCGACCAGTCGTGCAAGGTTTCAAACGCCGCATCCGGCGCTCCGCCAAAGGCCCGCGCAATCCAGCCCTGCACCTCGGCAATCCGTGCCTGCAACTCGTGATCATCCCCCGCCTCGGCATTCGCGCTTAATCCATGCGGCAACAATGCGCCGCAAATCGCCCCATGCGCCGCGTTGGACAAGCCACCCAGCGGCCCGGCCAAACCATGTACAACCCCCAAGCCAGAGTTGGCCAAAGCCAGCCCACCGCAAAGGCTCACCCATGCCAGCGCGTCCCGCGCGCCTGTGTCTTCGGCCCTCATGATCTGCTGTATTGCCATCAACCCTTTGGGGATCGCATCGCGGCAGATGGCATCGGTCAGCGGATTGGCCTTGGACGACAAATACGGCTCGATCACCTGCGTGACCGCGTCCAGCCCCGAGGCTAAAGTGACACCACGCGGGCAATTGTCCGTCAGTGCCGGATCGACAATGGCCAGTTTTGGCAACATGCGCGGGTCGCGCAAGCTCACCTTGCGCTGCGCCTCGGGCACCGCGATCACCGCATTCTTGGTCACCTCGGCCCCGGTTCCCGCAGTCGTCGGCAAAGCGGCAAAGGGCAAGGGCGCTGTGTCCAGCGGTAGACCTTTGCCCACCACTTCCAGATGGTCGAGCATCGGCCGCGTTGCACGTGTCAGCGCCGCAATCGCCTTGCCCGCATCGACTACGGCACCCCCCCCAATCGCGATGACCGCCTGAACCTGTGCATCTCGTGCCAAGGCCAACCCTGCCTCGACCAGCGAAACATCCGGCTCTTTGCCGACAGAAAAGACCGTGACAGCCACCCCTTCAGCCTCAAGTGCGTCCTTCAACCAGTCCGCCCGCACCGGGGTCGCGCCTGTGACAAGCAACACCCGAGCACCCAACGCCGCCAACGCAGGCACTGCCTGCACCGCCTCACCGCGTCCGAACCGGATCATGTCTGCTTTGGCAAAGGCAAAGGCGGTCATGGGCACTCCTGTGGTCAAGTCTCGCCCAGAGATGTGCCTGTCTTTGCCCCCCGTGTCGAGAGTCGCCGCCTAAACGGTTTGTGCCATACCTTCGCTCCGCAACCGCCCCGATGCCAACGCCGCCAAGGCCACCATCACCGATGCCGTGCCCAACACCAACGGCAACCCGCCGACCTGATAGCTGAGGCCGGACAGGACCGTGCCCAACAGCCGCCCACCGGCATTGGCCATGTAGTAAAAGCCCACGTCCATCGTCACCCGTTCGTTTTGGGTGAATGCCAAAATCAGATAAGAATGCAGCGCCGAATTGACGGCGAACAGCGCGCCGAACACCAGCAACCCAATGACCAATGTCACGGTCAGCCATGTTTGTGGCTCAGGCGACAGCACCGCCGCTGCGGTCAATGCCACCGGCACCGACAACAGCAGGAACGCCCACTTCCGCGCATCCGCGATTAATGCGGCCTCGCTTCGGTCCGCTGCACGCAGGAGCTTCGGCGTATTCGCCTGCACGATCCCGTAAAGAATGATCCATACCGCCATGAACGTCCCGATCAAGAAGAACGTCGCGCGATTGCCCTCCTCGGTTCCGTCCGACAGCACCGCATAGAAGTAGATCGGGATGCCCACCACGAACCACACATCCCGCGCCCCGAACAGGAACACCCGCGCCGCCGACAGCCAGTTCACGTTGGCGGATTTCGAAAACACCTCCGAGAACTTCGCACCCTTGCGCCCTTTGGGCAGGCCCGACGGCATGAAAACGATGATCGCCATCAAGATCACCGCCAGCACAGCCGCCATCGCATAGATCGCCGCGACAAATCCTAACGTCGCCAAAAGCGCGGCACCCAGCAGGAACCCAACCCCCTTCACCGCGTTCTTCGATCCGGTCAGGATGGCCACCCAGCGGAACAGACCTCCGCCTTCGGTGGGCGCCAGCAACTTGACCGCCGATTTGGACGACATCTTGGCCAAGTCCTTGGCCACACCCGATGCACCCTGCACACACATGACAAACGCGACAGAGGCGGTGATGGCCCATGTCGGGTCCAATTGCGCCAGCGCCAGCAAAGCCACCACCTGCAACCCTAGCCCGGCATACAGCGTCGAGGTCAGGCCAAACCGTGCCGCGATCCATCCTGCGGACAGGTTCGTAACCATCCCGGCGATTTCATAGAGCACAAACAGATACGCCAACTGAATTGGCGAAAACCCAAGCGTGTGAAAGTGCAAGAGCACCAACATTCGCAAGGCTCCATCGGTCAGCATGAACGCCCAATACGCCGCCGTAACGGCAATATAGGCAGAAAGACCCTCGGGTTTGCTCACAACCGACCGCCCACCATCAGCGCCACATCCACCAACCGATGCGCATAGCCCATCTCGTTGTCATACCACGCGTAGACCTTAACTTGCGTACCGTTCACCACCATCGTGGACAGCGCATCGACAATGCTCGACCGCGTGTCATTGGTATAATCGGTCGAAACGAGCGGGCGCTCTTCGTAGCCCAGAATGTCCTTCAATGGACCTTCCGCTGCCGCCTTGAACAGCGTGTTCACCTCTTCCACCGTGGTCGCGCGGTCCATCTCGAACACGCAATCGGTCAGTGATGCATTCAGCAGCGGCACGCGCACCGCGTGGCCGTTCAACCGCCCCTTGAGTTCGGGATAAATCAGCGTGATCGCTGTCGCACTTCCCGTGGTTGTGGGGATCAAGGAGTTCAAAGCTGACCGCGCACGGCGCAGGTCTTTGGCGGGTCGATCCACAATGGTTTGCGTATTCGTGACATCATGAATCGTCGTTATTGATCCGTGACTTATGCCAATACTCTCATGCAAAACTTTCACAACCGGCGCCAAGCAATTGGTCGTACAACTGGCCGCGGTGACAATATCATGCGTTTCAGCATCATAGATGTCGTCGTTCACACCGTAGACGATATTCGCTGTTGGCCCGTCCTTGACCGGGGCCGACACCACTACTTTCTTCGCTCCCATTTGAAAATAGGGCGCGATCTTCGCCTCTGTCTTGAAAACACCGGTGCAGTCGATCACCACATCCACACCGTCCATCGGCAGCTTGGACAGATCGGATGTGCCAATAAACGGCAACCGCACTCCGTCAACGGTAATGCTGTCCGCGTCATGCGCGAACTCGGCTTGCCAGCGGCCATGCACCGTGTCGAACTCGAACAGATGCGCGTGCATCTCTGGATCGCCCACTGCGTCATTGATCCACGCGATCTTTGCGCCCTTCTCCAACAAGGGTTTCAGGGCAAGCTTGCCAATGCGGCCAAGCCCGTTCAGCGCGTAGGTTGTCATGCGGAGGCATCCTCTTCCGTCATTTGTCCAATATCATCGACCGCTTTCTGCAATGAAATCCGGTCAAGCGTGTTCATGGGCAGAGCTGTGAAAACGCCAATCCGATTGCGCAGCGCACCGTAGGCCACTTGAAAGGCAAGACTGCGTTCGGCGTCTGATCCGCTGGCCTTGACCGGATCGACCATGCCCCAATGCGCGCTGATCGGCTGACCCGACCACGCCGGGCAATCCTCGTTCGCGGCCTGATCACAGACCGTGAACACGAAATCGAACTTCGGCGCATCTTGGGCTATGAACTCCTGCACGTTCTTGGCGCGCAAGCCGGAGACGTCGTGCCCCTTTTGGCGCAGCACATCGACCGCCATCGGGTTCAATTCGGAATAGGGTTTGGTGCCTGCAGAATAGACATCGAACCGATCTCCGGCCATGTCCCGCAGGATTGTTTCAGCAAAGATCGACCGCGCCGAATTGCCGGTGCAGATAAAGAGAACACTGAACTTTTTGAAAGACATATCCATCATTCCTTGTCCAAAGCCCGCTGCCAGCGGGCTGCACATATCCGGTCTGCCCCGACAACAATCGAGCAGCAGGAAATCCAGCATTCCCTGCACATTTGTTACATTCACACTGTAACGAAGCGATGTCCCAACCCGCGTCTGGCTCAGCAATCCGGCGTCCAGCAGGTTCGACAGATACGCCGAGAGCGTGGACGCCTTGATGTCCAAGGCGTCTGCGATTTCACCAGCCGGCACCTTATCCGGCATCCGCCGCATGAGCATACGAAAGATGGCCAGTCGTTGCGGATGACCGAGTGTCGAGAGTTGCGAGGCGGTTTTTATTTCCATATTTCGTGAATAATAGAAATAATGCGCCAGTCAATGAGTCGTTTGACCATGTGCCTGCGCCATGCACTGCGACTTTCGGATTGCGACGCGCGGCAAAACCCGTAAACCCGCTTCTGACGTTCCGACCGGAGATCCGCCATGTCGCTGCCCATCGCCCAGATCGCCCCCGTGACCCAGCCGTTGGTGGGCCGTGTGACCCTGCCCGGTTCAAAATCCGTGACCAACCGCGCGCTTCTGGTCGCGGGTCTTGCCCGCGGCACCAGCCGCCTGACCGGCATCCTGCGCAGCGACGACACGCATTACATGATGACCGCCCTTCGCGCGATGGGTGTGGGGATCACCGAACTGGATGAGACCGCGGTTGAGGTCACAGGTTCGGGCACTTTGCACCCAGCATCCGAGCCACTATTCTTGGGCAATGCAGGCACCGCGACACGCTTTCTGACCGCTGCCGTTGCTTTGGTGCATGGCACGACCATCGTCACCGGCGACGAACATATGCAGAAACGCCCCATCGCGCCCCTGCTCGATACGCTCCGCGCAATGGGCGTGGATGCCACGTCCGAAACCGGCTGCCCGCCCGTCACCGTCAAAGGCAACGGCACATTCCAAAGCGGCGACATCGAGGTCAGCGGCAAGCTGTCCAGCCAGTATATTTCGGCCATCATGATGCTGGCCGCGATGGGCAACGGTGAGACCCGCATCACCATCGGTGGCGGCAAGATTGGCGCTGTGGGATACTTGCACATCACCGCCGCTGTCATGCGCGCCTTTGGGGCGACCGTCAGCTTTCCAACCGAAAACCAGATCGTTGTGGCACCGGGCGGCTACACCGCTGCCGACTACCACGTCGAACCTGACGCAAGTGCGGCGACGTATCTCTGGGCCGCTGAAAAGCTTACCGGGGGGAGCATAGATATCGGCACCGCCCCCGGCGACATGAACCAGCCCGACGCCAAAGCCTATGACATGATCGCCGCCTTCCCGCAGATGCCGGCCGAAATCAACGGATCGCAGATGCAGGACGCTGTCCCGACCCTCGCCGTGCTGGCCGCGTTCAATGAAACACCCGTGCGCTTTACTGGCATCGAAAACCTGCGCGTCAAGGAATGCGACCGGATCGACGCCGTACACAAAGGGCTGTTACAGGTGCGCGCGGATCTGGCCTCGGTCGAGGGCGATGACCTGATCGTGCATGCAGACCCGGCGCTGTCCAACCATGTCAGCGACGGCCTGATCGACAGCCATGCCGACCACCGCATCGCCATGTGCTTTGCGCTGGCCGCCATGAAAGTCAAAGGCGTGCGGATCGAAGACCCCTATTGCGTGTCCAAGACCTTCCCGAATTACTGGGATGTCCTGCGCGGGCTGGGCGTGTCGGTCGACATCACCCAGCCCTGACGCTGGTCACTCTGCCGCGATCGGCGGTGCGTCCTTGTCGCCGCGCAGCGACACCCATTCGCCACCGCCAGTATACCGCCAGCCAAGCCGCCCTTCGTCGTCCATCGCAAAAAGCTTGAGCCAGCCGTTGTCAAACAGCGCCGCCACACCTGCGTGCCGGTTGAGGATGTCGCTGATCGCTTCACGCGGAGCTTCGATCGCCACCGACAACCGCAGCGGGTCGTGCATGAAGTTTTCGCCATCATGCACCGACTGCCACGGCAAGCCACCGCGCAACACGCCACCGTTGCCTTCGACAACTCCGATGCCGCCAGTCACGTTGTGCAGCAGCTTGTTCCCCGCCCCAAACGCATCCGGTGCCACGGATGACCCGTAATATTGCAGGCTGATCCAGCTTGCGACAACCACGGGCGCGGTCAGGATCAATTCCAGAACCTGGAAGTTGGTGTCCTGCCGCCAGTCATAGCTGTGCAGGAACGACCGTCCATCAAGGCTCCGGCCCGTGGTCCGAGCACGCGGTGCTGCGATGAAAGCCGAACAGCCTGCAAGACCCCATTCAGGCCGGGTTTCCGACCAGTTTTTAGCCCGTTCCATAACCGCCGCCTGATCAGTGGCCCGGGGCAACCGCGCGGACCGCTCCGTCCGCGTCACTTTGGCCGCCATCGACAGCGCTTGCTTGAGTGACGCAATCGTTGCCACCTGCGTGTGTCCAGCAGGAAGATCGTCCTCGTAAAGCCGGACCTCATCGGTCACTGTGTCGTGCAGACCAGCAAGGAACACCGTCTCCGCAGGCACCTCAATCCCCTTTTCCACCAGCCCGGTCCGCACGTCTGCATCGTTCAGCAGAAGCGCCACCAGCCGCGCGTTCACGTCGCCCGCATGGCCGCCACAGGCACCACATTGCAGCGCACTCGCATGGGGGTTGTTCACCACACCCGCGCCATGGCCTGCCAGCAGCACCACCTTGGCAAAGCCAGATTTCATCGACATTGCCGACAGAATGGTCGCCGCCATGCCAATCCGGTCCTCAAGCGTGATGCTGTCAGACAAGGCAGGCGCCGGACCGACGCCAAGGCTCGGATGCTTCTGCGCGAGCGAATCCCGCACCAGTTTGCCAAGGTACAAAGGCCCCGTCGCCTCAACGAAGGCAAAGCTAGACACCGCCGCCAGCCGGAACCGGCCCCACGCCCGCGTCACCCGCTTTGCCACACGGGTCAGCATGTCGCTGTCCTGCGGATCGGTCGCGGCCGAGGTCGCACCGGGATTGATCAGAACCGGACCGCGTGTCTCAAGCACGTCCGATGCAAACCCGTGATGTGCCGCCGCGATGCCAAAGAAACCCGCAAAGCCAATGGTTTCGATCCCGTCACCGGACGCCTCCAGCGCCCGCCGGAACACTTCGGACCGCACGTCGATACAGAACGCGGCTTGCACGTTCGGCAGGTCGTCCTTGGCTGTAACCGGCTGCGCCAAGGTCTGGTCCAGCGCCCGCGCCGCGGCATGATCCGCCGCCGCCTGCAGAGCCGCGTCGATCAGATCGTCCTCGCTCGGAACAATGGGCTGCGCGTGCTCTTGAAGCACCCTTTCCCAAGCACTCCCGATCTTGTCCTTGTACCGCGCCAGAAGCGCCGCCTCGAAAACCAGTTTCGCAGTCAAAAGGTCAGTGATGTCATTGTTACCGTCGCCTTTCAGGTTCGCGCGGAATGCCTCACCCGAAGCAAGCTGCGCCCAGCCCCCCAGCCGTATCAACAGAGTGTGGAAGTAGCTCTCGCAGGCATCGGCCGTGATCCCCATATCCTCAGCACATTTCGTCAACGCCCCCCGTGCTGACATCGACATCGACGCCACGCGCGACGCAAACCCGGTGAGGCCAAAAATCTCGGGCGTCAGATCACGCTGCGCAAAAGACCGCCACGACAGCCACGCCCTTTCCTTGGGCGCAGGCCAAAGCGCCTGTCCGGTGTCATAATGCCCGCCCGCCCAGTGACCGATCCGTTCAGCCACGAAGTCGGGCCAGTTGATGTCTGACACCTCTTCAGCCAAATCAGCAAGCGTCGGCAGGGTTTCGGGCGCCACAACTGTTTTGTCCATCGCTGCAATCAGGTCGTCGACCGTCGCTGCCAACTCCGGGACTTCGGCCAGACCGGCCTCTAGGTCGGCCACACTCAGCTCGTTTGCCACGAATTTCGCTTTGAAATGCGCCCGCTCCGGCACCGTCCGCACCCCGGCCACCCGCGCCAGTCGCGCGGCGGCAACCTGCAAAGGCTCGCCCGCCTGCCCAACGTAAGGGTTCACAGCAACCGTCGCCTCAAGCGACCAAAGCGGCGGGATGTGGGCGGCGGCATTCTTGGCGCCTGCCATAATCTCAAGCGCCGGACCCGAGAAACGTTCAACCATTGTCAGCATGTCTTGATCTCCTGTCCTGTCCATTACCGTGACCGTGCGGCCCAGCCGCCTGTCAGCCGGTCAAACACCGCGTTGAGGTAAAATCCGTTCGATAGATGCACCCGAAGGCCTTGGGCGGCCGGATGGCTGGCCCAGTTGGGGAAGGTCGCCTGCGCAAGCGCCACTGTGCCAAAGCTCAGGATGGTCAGAACCATCAGCGCCCATTGCAGCGGGCCGGGGGCCGGGGTTGCGGGCAGCGCGCCGGTGGTCAGCCAGATCGCGATGGATTGCAGCGCGAAATAGCTCAGCGTCGTTGCCACCGAATAGGCCGCCATACGCCGGGTCAGAACCTCGGGCGCATGATCTGCGAGGCCTTGCGCCAGCAGATAGGCCACGCCCATCACCAGCACCGCACCCAGCGCGATGGCCTGTGCCGACTTGCCGTCGATACCCAGAAGCAGGCCCAGCGTGCCGTAGATTGCCAGCGCAATCGCAAACGCCTTGAGCACCGCTTTGCCATTCGGGATCGCGACCGGACCGGGCCGCCGGATCGATGCCACCTGCGCCACAGCACCGCCAGAGGCAAGGAAGGCATGCGCCTTGTAAAGCGAGTGCGCCACGATGTGCAGCAGCGCCAGCGGGAACAGTGCCAGACCACATTGCAGGATCATGAAACCCATCTGCGCAACAGTGGACCACGCCAGCGAGGTCTTGACCGACGGCTGTGTCAGCATGACCAACCCGCCGAACAGAGCCGAGAACCCACCAAGGATCACCAGCACCGACAGCACACCGGGCGCGAGCAGCATCACATCGGCAAACCGGATCAGCAGGAAGCCACCCGCGTTCACCACACCCGCGTGCAGCAGGGCCGACACCGGCGTCGGCGCTTCCATCACTTCGGTCAACCAGCCATGGGTCGGAACCTGTGCCGACTTGAACAGCGCCGAAATCGCCAGAAGCCCAGCTGCAAGGATCGCCGCCCCGCCGCCTTCGCCCGCGCGCGCCGCCTCGATGATCGTCGCGATATCCGCAGTGCCATACGCCGCCGCCAGCGCAAATGCGCCAAGGATCAAACCACCGTCAGACGCCATGGAACACAACGCTTTCTTGCGTGCCGCCCGCTGTGCTGCCGCCCGTTCGGGATAGGTCAGCAACAGCCGGTTCACACAAAGGCCCACCGCACCCCAGCCGATAATCAACTGGATCAGGTTGCCCGCCGTCACCAGCAGAAGAACAGA
This sequence comes from Marivita cryptomonadis, assembly GCF_002115725.1. Lineage (GTDB taxonomy): Bacteria > Pseudomonadota > Alphaproteobacteria > Rhodobacterales > Rhodobacteraceae > Marivita > Marivita cryptomonadis. The sequence goes on along the minus strand of NZ_JFKD01000004.1, from coordinate 3,846 downwards.
CGCCAGACCAAGGCTCAGCCAGCCCAGAAACCGCGTCTGGTTCGCCTCACCATCGGTGTAGGTCACCGCAAACCGCATCACGACCCAGCCGATAAAGCTCACCAGCATCAGCATGGTCACGCTCACCGCGTCGATCCGGGCGGCAAAGCCCATCTCGGCCGCACCGATCAGCGGGCTGGTGGCCGAACCATTGGCGATCAGCAGAGCCAACGTGCCCAGTGATACGACCATCGCAGCCAGTCCGGCATATTCGCCCAGACGCAGCAGGGCCGACCCACGCGGCATTTCGCTGCGCATGTAGACAAACCCGATAATCGCGAAAAAGACGGGGGCCAAAAGCGGCAAAGCGGTGATCATGATACGGTCTCCTGTAAGGGCGTGATCTTGCAGGGGGACCTAGCCCGCGCCTTTGGTGAATAAAAATACATTGTTCATCAATTATCGTTCACTTAAACAGAACGAATGTCAGGCTTGAATTATCATCACCTTCGCTATTTCTGGGCCGTGGCCCATGACGGCAACCTCACCCGGACAGCCGAACGGCTGAACCTGTCTCAATCGGCTTTGTCGTCGCAAATCAAACAGTTGGAAGCACGCATCGGCCAAACGCTGTTCGAGCGCCGAGGCCGCGCTTTGCACCTGACCGAAGCAGGCCGCATCGCGCTTGATCACGCAGACACGATTTTTACCGCTGGCGAAGAACTGCTCGACACGTTGCGCGAAACTGCGCGCCCTGCGCGCGCCTTGCGGGTCGGTGCGCTGTCCACCCTGTCGCGCAACTTTCAGATCACCTTTCTGGAACCCGTCCTTGGGCGACCCGATGTCGAAGTCATCCTGCGTTCGGGCAGCGCATCCGAGCTTTACGCTGCTTTGGACGCTTTGAATCTCGACGTGGTGCTGACCAACACGCCCCCCGCCCGAGACGCGATCAGCCCCTACCTGACCCAAAAACTCGCCGACCAGACCGTGGGCCTGTTCGGCACACCTGACCGGGTGCGCGGCAACCGACCCTTTGAAGACCTCGTCGCGGATCACCCCCTGATCCTGCCGACACGCGACACCCAGATCCGCAACGCCTTTGACACGTTGCTGTCGCGCGTTCAGGCCAAGCCCACCATCGCGGCCGAGGTTGATGACATGGCCATGATCCGCCTTCTTGCCCTGCGCGGCACAGGCTTGGCCGTGGTGCCGCCCATCGTCGTGCAGGACGAACTCGCACGTGGCGATTTGGTGCAGGCGGCTATGCTGGACCTGCACGAATTGTTCTACGCGGTCACGCTGGACCGCCGCTACCCCAACCCACTGCTGACCGAATTGCTGGAAGCGGCAGCGCGCTAGGCGATAATCTCGAACTTGGTCACATCGACCATCCCCCGGTCGGTGATCTTGAGCGCCGGAATGACCGGCAGCGCGAGAAATGCCAGTTGCAGGAACGGCTCGTTCAACGTGACGCCAAGGCTTTTCGCCGCCGCGCGCAGGTCGACCAGCCGGTCATGCACCTCTTCAAACGGCTCAAGGCTCATCAACCCGGCAACGGGCAAGGCCAATTCGGCCAACACCTCACCCCCTGCCGCCACGACGAACCCACCTTCGATCTTGGACAGCCGGTTCGCGGCCAGTGCCATGTCGGCGTAATCCACCCCCACACAAGCGATGTTGTGGTGATCGTGGCAGACGGTCGACGCAATCGCGCCGCGCTGCAACCCGAACCCACGCACGAACCCGGTAGCGATATTGCCGTTCTTGCCGTGCCGTTCGACCACCGCGATGCGAATGAGGTCGCGCGTCGGGTCGGGGTGTTTGTCACCGTCCTCGACCGCAATGGTCTCGTGCAGATGTTCGGTGATGATCTTGCCTTCGACGATGCCGATCACGTCGGTCTCTGCGCGGTTGGCTTTGGTGCGGAAATCCTCGGCCTTCAGATGCGGCGCGTGGACCGAACCGGTGCCGACCGGGTCTATTCTTGACCGTTTGGTAAAATTCTCTGCCGTGGCCTCTACCCCGGCACAAAACACCGTCTGCACATCGCAGGCGTCAAGCGACCGAACCGCCACGATATCCGCCCGCTTGCCCGGCGCGATCAGGCCGCGATCCTTGAGCCCGAACGCCTCGGCCCCCGACAGCGACGCCGCGCGATAGGCGGCCAGCGGTGGCGTGCCCAAGGCGATCAGCGTGCGGATCATGTAATCAAGATGCCCTTCTTCGGCGATGTCGAGCGGGTTCCGGTCATCGGTACACAGGCACATGTAGGGCGCGGTGCGTTCGGTCAGCAGCGGTTGCAGCGCGTGTAGGTCTTTTGACACTGACCCCTCACGGATCAGCACGCGCATGCCCTTTTGCAGCTTTTCGCGAGCCTCCTCCGCTGTTGTCGCCTCATGTTCCGTGGAAATCCCAGCGGCGATATAGGCGTTCAGGTCCATGCCGCGAAGTTGCGGGCAATGGCCGTCGATATGGCCTCCCTCGAACAGATGCAGCTTTTCCATCACCTGAGGATCGCGGTGGATCACCCCGGGATAGTTCATGAATTCCGCCAGACCTATCCCCGACGGATGCCCCATGAGAGGCGCAAGATCGGCTGCGAGCAACTCGGCCCCGGCGGTTTCCATATGCGTGGAGGGCACGCAGGACGACAGTTGTACGCGGATGTCCATCAGCGTGTGGCGGCTCGCCTCTTGGAAATAACGGATACCCGCCGCGCCGATGACATTGGCGATCTCGTGCGGGTCGCAAATGGCGGTGGTGATCCCATGCGGGGCGACACAGCGGTCGAATTCATAGGGCGTGACCAAAGAACTTTCTATGTGCAGGTGGGTGTCGATAAAACCCGGCACAAGGATCAGGCCTGCCATGTCCCGGACCTCGGCCCCGTCATACTGCCCACAGGTGCCTGCGATCATGCCGTCACAGATGGCGATATCGCCATCGAGCAGATCACCGGTCACCAAATCGAGCATCTTGGCGTCGCGCAGAACCAGATCGGCGGGCGCCTCGCCGCGTCCAACGGCGATGCGGCGGTCCAAAGGACTGAAATCGGGCATGGGGTGTGGCGCTCCTGTGTTTTGTCCAAGTCTACCCGATGCGCGCTCCGGCCACCAAGCCTCGTGTGGTCCTGACAGGCGACTCAGTGCCAAGTTTTTCGGCGGTCTGTTGGGGCGTGACGAAAAATCAGGCACCCGAAATTCGGCATACAGCGGCATACCGGATCAATATGTCACACCCTGAGCGCGAGTGTGCGCCCTGCTACAGCGTGTCACGGTTACCGCAAACAGCCCGAAATCCGCCAATTCGAACTTGCCTTGTTTTAGAGGGCTTTACGTAGCGTCGGGTAAATTTGTTTACGTATTTTCCTTTCGTGGTGAAAAATATTTACACGTAACTTACTGTTTTTTATTTGCTTATTTATTTGTTTTCACCATCGCGTATGATCAAGCCAAGCCGCGATAACACATCTGTGATCGCAGTCTGAAGCGCTCGAAGGGGATCGGGCGGCGCGAGGGGAGACCAAGACCATGAATGATCAAACCACCACCAACGATGGAACGGCCGTGTATCCGCCATCATCCGAAACGGTGTCGCGGGCGCATATTGATGCGTCTCGATACGAGGAGATGTATGCGCGGTCGGTGTCTGATCCTGAGGGGTTTTGGGCGGAGGCGGCGCAGCGTCTGGACTGGATGAAGGCACCGACCGAGGTCAAGGACGTGGATTTCACGCTGGGTCAGGTCAAGATCAACTGGTTCGCCGATGGCACGCTGAACGTGGCGGCCAACTGTGTCGACCGGCATCTGGCGACCCGCGGTGATCAGACCGCGATCATCTTCGAACCCGATGATCCCAACGAGCCTG
>NZ_JFKD01000039.1 GCF_002115725.1 Marivita cryptomonadis | reverse complement strand
AAATCAGGACAGCTCGGTCGAAGCGATCATGGCGTTCGACAACCTTGTCAATCCAGAGCTTGAGCGGGCCCGCCTTGAGTTCGCATTGACCAACCTGATGAACGCGCCCGAAGTGACCGAGATCGGCATGGGTGATCTGGTTGACGAACGGCTGACTCGCTCGATCGAAATCGTAGCGAAAGGCTATGGTCTTGATCGCCTGCCTGAAGCGTCCGAGATCTTTGATCGGTCTTTCTTGCCGCCGATGGACACGCGTACCTTCGAAGTGACGCTGAACTGAGCCACGCAACAGACATGCGCCAAGGCACCGCTTTGGCGCATGTTTTCTGTCTGGGGATCACGGACACATGACCAAAACTCTGATCCACGGCGCGCAGGTGCTGGTCGAGAATGATCAGTTTGCCGACGTCTCTCTCTTGATCGACCAAGACCGGATCGCGGAAATCCTCCCAAAGGGCGCTTGTGTCGCGGACGCCAAGCCGTTGAACGCCAGCGACCGCCTGATCATTCCCGGCCTCGTCAACGGTCATACCCATTCGCACGGTGCCTTGGCGCGCGGCGGGGTGCCTGATGATGCCATCCTCGAATCCTTCCTGTCCGGCTCGGCCTGGCTCAATCTTGGTCGGAGCCATGACGATCTGGTGCTCTGCGCCCAACTGTCGGCGGTCGAACTGATCCGCAAAGGCTGCACGGCCTGTTTTGACCTCTTCATAGAACTTCCGAGACCTACCGTCGAAGGCACCCACGCCGTAGCGCATGCGTATCACGAGACCGGGATGCGCGCCGTGGTCGCGCCGATGATCGCAGACCAGACGATTTATCAGGCGCTGCCGGGGCTGCTTGACGCCTTCGATGGTCCACTAAAAGATGCTGTGGCCGCGCTCAGCTTGCCCGATTGGGAAAGTACGATCGAGGTCTGCACCGATGCACTGCGCCACTGGCCTGCCTCGAATGACCGCGTGCGACCGGGGATCGGCCCGACCATCCCACTGCATTGTTCGGACTCGTTTCTTCAAGCCTGCGCACGACTGTCCGAAGAAATCGGCTTGCCGCTTCAGACCCATCTAGCAGAAACCCGGATGCAGCAGATCATGGCGCAGCGGAAATTTGGCACCTCATTGGCAGAACACCTGTCAAACTTGGGTGTGCTGTCGCCCCGGTTCAGCGGGGCTCACGGTGTCTGGCTGTCAGACCCCGAGATGGCGCTTCTGGCCGAGGCGCAGGCGGGTATCTCGCACAACCCAATGAGCAACCTGCGGATCGGCTCTGGCATTGCCCCAGTGCGGCGGATGGCTGATGCTGGTGTGACGTTGGGCATTGGCACCGATGCCAGCAACACCTCAGACGGGCAGAACATGTTTGAGGCGATGCGCCTTGCAGCCACGCTCAGTCGGGCGCAAACGATTGACAGCGCTGACTGGGTCCGCACGCGAGAGGCCTTCGACATGGCGACGGTCGGCAGTGCGCAGCTTCTGGGTTTCGAGAAGCTTGGCCAGATTGCAAAAGACTGGATCGCGGACCTCGTTTTCCTTGACGCGAGCTATTGTCATTATACGCCGCAACGCAACGCATTGGACCAGATCGTGTTCGCCGAAACGGGAGCTGCCGTGCGCGAAGTGATGATTGCAGGGCAGATGGTCTTTGCCGGGGATCGCATTCTGACGCTGGATGAACCGGCCCTTCGCACCCGTGCTCTCGCCGCAGCCGACCGGATCACCCACGCGAATGCCGACGCGCGCGTCATGAATGCTGCCGCCGCCGAAGTCGTCAAAGGTTTCTGCTTGCGCAATTGCGCCGCCCACTAAGACAGTCATGGAGGACCACATGGACCAGAAAACCGATCCAGCCATCGCCGCAAAAGCCATCGTAGAGGCATATCTCGAGCGCTCGATGGTGCCGGACCCAGAGGGCGCACGAGCCTATGTTTCGGACGACTTCGACATTACATTCACCGGCGGTCGCAAATTCGCTGGTCCGCATCAGACCGCAGGGTTCAATGCGAAACGCTATAAATGGGTGAAAAAGAAATTCATCCGCACTGATGCAGCCTACGATGCCGCGACCGGGGATGTTCATGTCTACAACACGGGCTATCTTTATGGCGAATGGCATGATGGCACGACGTTCGAGACCAACCGCTACATGGACAGTTTCGTTGTCCGTGATGGTCAAATCGTCAGCACGAATGTCTGGAACGACAGCGCAGAAATCCTGCTGGACAAGGCAGGCTTGGCCGAGGCCCCTTTATGATCCAACTGCCGACCCATGACCGATACGATTACAGCGCCATCACCGATCGACCGGATTACACTTGGCCCAATGGCAAACGACTTGCGGTCTATATCGGGCTGAACCTTGAACATTTTGCTTTTGGTGAAGGGTTGGGCGCAGAACTTGCGCCCGGCGGGCCGCAGCCGGACATTCTCAACTACGCGTGGCGCGACTACGGCAATCGCGTTGGTGCGTGGCGCATGCTTGACATGCTCAACGCGCTTGATCTGCCGGTGAGCGTTTTGGCCAATTCCGTTATGTATGATTACGCACCCGAACTGATGGCGGCCTACAGCGCGCGAGGAGACGAGGTCGTGGGTCACGGGCGCACGAATTCAGAACGACAAAGTGTTCTGTCCGCCGCGGATGAAGACGCGCTGATCGCAGAGGCGACAGAAGTGCTGACCAAGGCAGAAGGCAAAGCACCAAGAGGTTGGCTGTCACCTTGGATCGCAGAAAGTCGGGTTACGCCGGACCTGCTGAAGAAGGCAGGCTACACCTACACGCTCAACTGGTGCATGGACGACCAACCCGTCTGGATGCGCACTGAACATGGTCCTTTGCTGTCGATCCCCTATCCCCAAGAGGCAAACGACATCCCGTCCATTGTCGCCCGCAAGGATGGGGCGGCCGCATTTGCCGATATGATCATCGACAATTTCGACGAGATGCTGGACCAATCCAAATCTCAGCCGCTGGTCATGGGAATAGCGCTGCATCCCTATCTTGTCGGTCAACCCTACAGACTGCGCCATTTACGCCGCGCATTGACCCACATTTGTGAACACCGTGACGCAATCTGGATCACCCAAGCCGGCTCAATCTATGACGCCTTTTCCGGTTCAATGATTGAATAGTACTGTCGGTTTTTGACCCATTATCGGCGACACGCTGCAGCATCTGCGGCCCAGAGCACTTTGCACCCTAAGCGACCTGCTGTCGTCAGGCGCATAAACACCGACTTGGATAAAATATAAACTTCGTGAAATCATATAGTTATGAATGGCCGTGGCATTTCAAATTCCGACCTTGGGCGCTCAAAAACCGACTTGGGGCGCGTTAAACCCGACCTCGGGTTTTCCGACGCCAGCTCCAAGACATGAAAAAGGCCGCCCATAGGGGCGGCCACTAGCCTCGGAAGGGGATCTCAGGCTTACTTCTTACGATGTCCCTTTTTCCGAGCCTCCGCTTGCTGAGAGTTCAACCGGTCCATTACCCTAGTTGTATCGATGCCCCGCCAATGCTGGGTCATGAACGGGTTAAGGTCATCATCGTTGTTCGTCCGGATGAAGTATGCGCCGGCGAAATGATCCAGATCGAGGGTCCGAGCGCCATCTAAGATCGCCTCGCCAAGCGCCTCGATGGTGATCTCGATCGCAAGACCGAACCTATAGGCCGCAGCATGCATCAGGATCTGAATGAACTCGTCGTTCGCGATCAATCCGGACTGATCTACAATTCCGCACTGCCGAAGCAGGGTACCCATCGCTTCACGTAAATTTTCCCCATCGGTCTCCAGTGAAATCGGGTGGATCTCAATCGGCCTGAGACGCCGCAAGAGTGTTTTATCGTGATTAATGAGCTCCCGGGCTTCAAGCGTTGCCGAGAGGAAAAGGCAGACCGGCCACTCCTTGTTCTGGGTCAGGTTTCTGAACCGCTTCGTAAAGTGCTCCTTCGCCGCGTCCGTCGTGTGCCGACCGGCGTCTTGGACTTCGTCAAGGTGCAGTCCCGCTATGCGCTGATGTTTCAGGAGATCCTTGATCCGATTGAAAAAATAGTCTTCGTCCCTCGCGTTCTTAACGGGGTAACCCAAGGTCCGGAGAATCTCCGCCGCCGTCTCCTTGGGGGTTGCCCGCCCAGGTACGATAACGCTGACGATCTGGTGGCCGAATTCTCGACCACCGGTCGCCTCAGCCACGCTGTGGAAGTCCGCGATCGCTTTGTCGATCATCCGAGATTTTCCTACGCCAGACGGAGCGATAAGGGCACCACCCTTCTGCTCCAAGAGGCCGATTTTCAGTCGCTTGTCGCGGGCCTCCATTACCGCGTTGAGACGACGATTAAAGGCCTTGTAGGGTTCAGTCTCGAAAAAGTTTTTCTCCAGTTCCGCCTGAATCCCGACGGCTTCCCTGATTTCCTGATTCTCGGTGATAGCCTGTTCGAAGCTCATTTCGTGTCATCCTTCCATGATTTACCGCGAGAACGCGGTTTGACGCTGGCCCGGTACCGATCGAGGGTGTTGGGCGCATCCGGCGCTACCGTGTTCGGGTCCGGCTCGATGTCGGTGCTGGTATCCGGGGTCGCGGGGGGAAGCGGACCCTCTTCCTCACCTGAGAGCGTGAAGCCGCCCATGAGCGGATCCTGATACTCATCACGACCGATGAAGGGTTTTTCATGGTGCCCCTTACCCATCGTGAGTTCCAGCGCCGCCCGGTTGATCTCCGACAGGGTCATGCCTTGATTGTTGACGCCTGCGGATTTCGCGATGACAGCTGCCTCGCCTTCCCACCTGTTTCGAGCCTCGCTCCGGCCAGGTCTCTTGGCCTCGACATCCGCGCGGGCCTCGGCGCGATCTAGCGCTCTCTGTGCGCGCCAGTCGGAAAGGGGCATACCGATCATCTTCGGATCCAGTGCCGGAACGGTGATCATGTCTTCTCCAGCCCGGACAGAGATTGCCCCAAGGTCCATCAGATCGACCTTGATCTCGACCTTTCCTGTACCGCGGTCGATCCGTTCTACATCGGCAGCAAGCCGCTGCACGCGAATGAACTCGTTCGTGTATTTGATGTTCTCGAACCGGATCCCATCCTCGGAGATCGTCGCCTCGCGAAACACACCGCAGGCTTCACGAAGACGCGTGGGGTTCGGCATCATCGTGGGGTCATAGTTGGGATCCTTGGTCAACTTCGTCCACATCCCATCTGGCGTGAAGTTCCCGATCCCGCGGTGCTCCGACGTGTTATACTCGGCGATGAAAGTGACGATCTGTCGGTAAAGGTCGTCGTCCGTCAGGCATGCTTCCTGATGGGGTTTTCGATCGTTGAGTGCCTGGGGGTTATGGGACGTATACCCTGGGATTTTCCGCGCCCACTTCAGGTCAAAAGTCAGGAACAGGCGTTCCACGACACCACGGAGTTCGGGTACCCCGGCCGTAGTGTTCATGAGCGATCCGGTCAAAGTCCGAACTGCTTCGCCGAATTCTGCGCCGCCGAATGGGTGCTTGCCGAACTCGCTACCCGAGTCCGTGACGACAAGCTGGATGGGGCCTCGTTGCGACCCGTCCGAATTGGTGAGGCCCACTCTCTGGAACATCGGGGTCTTGTCCACGAAGCACATTCGGAGTGCCTCGAGCGATGCGGCCTGGTTAGGGTTACGGCACAGTGCGAACCCGAGGATCTTTCGCGTCGCGACGTCGATCCCGACCACGATCCAGCGGCGGACCCGGGGGACTTCCCGTCGCTCTTCTTCCGTCATGCGCAGCCAGCGGTCGTGGGTCGTATCGAGAGTGACGACATGGACCTTCCACGCATCGAACTGAACCTGTTCCCCTGGGAGCAAGTCGAGCGGGATCTTGTCGACCGAGCCGAACTCCTTCATCGCGGCCGCGAGCCCTTCGCGCTGAGCCATTACGACGAACGGGTCCAGATACTTCTTGATCCACCGTTGGTACGTGCATGCCGAGCGCACCTTGATCTTCGGACATCCGGTCTCAGCGCGGCGTTCATTCTCCGCCAGCACCGCTGCCCGTGTTTTCTCTCCAACCTCAGACTTAGAAACCTCTGTGGAAACCGCATACCCATAAAGGTGGACCAGTACGAACCGAAGGTCTTCGGCCTCTTGATGGTTGAAATGAGTTGGGCGCTTCCTCGGGCGGAGAAAAACTCTGTGATCGTATCCAGCGCGCCGGAACTTTCGATAATGTTCCAGAAGGGTTGTGACTGAGGGAAGAGGCTTCAGGCTCTGGGTCGAATTCGACTTCAGGGTTCCATAGTCAAGCTGGGACTGGTGGGTACGGTATTCTTCTTCAAGCGCGGCGATAAACTCCCGAACGCCATCTGGCGTCAGCCGCATCCCGAGCCGATGATAGTGATCCATCCGCCGTGCCAAAAAGGTGACGCGCTCCACCCGCGCGCGCTCCGTTTTGCTGACGACCCGGTTCCCATCGCCCCCGTAAAGAGCACGGTCCGTCTTGCGTGCGAGGCTGTAGTATCCGCGATCGATGATGAGCAGTTCACGTTCGATCAGGTGGTCGATCTCTTCAGTCCGGAACTTCCGCAGGGTGGTGCCTCCCACCCCATCAGCGACGACCATGTGGTAATGCGTGACGCGCTTGGTTTCGCGCTCGGTCACTGGGATGGTCTGCTTGACCTCCCGACCTTCGAAAGTGACCCGGTCGACCGGGCGGAGGTTGCTGAAATAGATCATGCAGCTGCCCTCCAGCACACGGTATCCGGTGCGAAGGGATCCACCAGATGCTTGCGGATATCCCCGTCACCGATCAGCCGGATCGCAGCGCGATGTCCCCGGTGGCCAAGGGCGGCACGGTCGACGAGCTGACCGAAGGTGAAGGTTTCGGACAAGCCGAGGGCGGCTTTGAGGACGATGCGGTCCGCGTCCGGATCCCAGCCGCGCCGTGCACGGTGGATATCCCGGGCGCAAGCCCGATAGGTCGGGTGAAAGGAAAACCGAGACAGAACCGTCAGGCGATCCGCAACGGACCGGGAAGCCTGTTGGGCGATGCCCTGGACTTCTGCCAGGTAGGACGGGCGCTTCGCCTTCTCATCATACTTGACCGAGACAAGGACTTCTTCGCGGTTCCGAAGCAGAACGTGAACGTCGACGCGGGTGTGGGTCGCATCGCCAGCGTCGTTGATGAAATCGACCCGCGTCAACTGTTCGGCGAAGCTGACCACGTCAGGATGTGCGGCCAGATTCTCAATGACACACGCTTCCTCGAAGGATGCGCACCAGAACTCCTGCAACACGCTGGTCCGGTGCAACCGAGTGACCAGCGATACCTTGCAGGAACTGCTGGATTTCCCCAGCTCCATCTTCATCAGGTGGGACCGGGAGACCTCGAAAGGATCGCTCGGATCCGCTGCCGGCGGGCGTTTGATCCTTGACACGCGGGACATGCGCGGCGCGTACCCTGACATCAGGGCGGGGCCTTTCAGACTTGTCGGTTCGTTGATTGTGAACATGCTCTCTCTTGTCCGGCGCCGTATCCGGGCCGGTTTTTTCGGGGATAAGTCGAATTGGAGAGAAGAGCCGACTTGCTTGTCAGGAAGCCCGAGGCTACCTTCCATGTGTGATTAGAGGGCTAGTCTCTCCGCGAATAGGCCGCGTGCGTCGTTCCACCGACGTGCGCGGTCATTTCATTGGTCAGGTCATTTCTATTCCTTTCGCCGCGAATAGGTGGCGGCAGATGCCGTAGGTCGGGTTTTCATTTTTGTCGCGACAATCGGAGGAAAAGGGAACCCCCCTCGCTCAGCCTGATCATTTTGCAAGATGTTGTTTTTATTGCGAAAAAATAGAATTTCTTTTTCTATTATTTTTGTAGGATCGAACAGAATCAAGGGTTTGTAGGATCGGAATACGGGCGTAGATCGCTCACGAGACGGTGGGCCCCTGACAGTTGCGCTGGAACTTTTTCCACAAAAAGATTTCGCGGAACCCACCTGTGGCAGCCGTCAGGCCTGAAAAAGGTCGTATACATATAGTATTACCCGAATCGCTCACGGGTTCGTGAGGTGGGATGTGGCTTGGCCAGTTCCGGTGCAAACCGCGCGGCTGTGGCCCTGTACTCGCCATTGAGCCTACCGGCTTCTCCGCCTCGGAAAAAATGATCGGGATCTGGTTTCGCATGCCAGTACCTCGCACCACCTCGATGGAGACAGTCAGAAGCCGAGCGGTGCGCTGAGAGGCAGTCGGTTCAAGTCAGAGCGTATTTGACGCCAGCCCGGCATGTGTCGGTCGAGCACGGCCACAAAAACGTCGTCATGCCGGCGCGACACGAAATGCGCCATTTCATGGAGGATGACGTAATCGAGGCAGACCAGCGGCTTCTTGACCAAATCAAGGTTGACCCAGAGGCGCCCAGTATCCGGATTACACGATCCCCATTTCGTGTGCATCGCCCGGATCCCCCACGCGGGTTCCGCAACGTCAAGACGGGCCGCCCATTTCGAAACCCTGGGAGCGGCTTTGTCCCGGAGTTCTCTACGATACCATGCGGACATCCACCGAGCTTTATCGGACCGGCTGGCGTCATGGGGGACCACCATGGTGATCCGGTCGGCGCTGTCGACACTGATCTGCCCGGCGCGAACCTGAGCCTGGCGGACCCCTAGTCGCAATGGACGCCCAAAATAGTAATGTGTCTCGCCCGATACGTAGAGCCGCTCCGGTTCCCGAGCCTGTCCTGCAAACTGGCGTTGCTTGTTCTTGATCCAGCCCAGCCGAGTGACAATCGCCACCCGGATCGCGTCTTCACTGATGGCCGGAGGCGCCGCGACCCGGACCCGTCCGGCAGGAGGGTAGACCCCTATATGCAGGTTTTTGATCGGCTTCCGGACAAGTTCCACCGACAGACCCGCGACCTCGATCTGCTCAGTATTCATGATGGGACCGGATAATCTCGATGATCTGTTCGACGGCTTCTTCGTCTTCAAGAACCTCCGACAACTTACGCCGGAGCATCCGCTCCTTCATCTTGTTTCCACGCCACCCTGTCTGGGCGGTTTCACGGATCGCCTGCTCGACCGATTGTGTCCGCGCCTCGTCCTGTCCGAGGTTATCGTACAAGGCTTTTCGCCCAGCCGTGTCCATGCTCGGCGGGTAATCACTGCCGTGACCTGCTTTAACCGACCGGACCAGTTCCGCGATCTTTTCGAGATAGTCGGCGTAGGCGAGCGCGTCGTCCTTCCGTTTCTTGACGAGGTCCGTCAGCAACTCTGACATGCGTTCATAGAATTTCGGGTTCACCGGTGTTTCGTCGATGATGAGCTTGCGGACGTTGTTTTCGATCGCCTCAGCGACGTTCTCCCGCTTTGCCTTCAAGGAGGGGGGTAGCTCTTCCTCGACGGACGCTCCCTTGCTGACGACCAGGTCGATCAGGCTGATATCATCGAGATGCGAGATCACGTCGGAGCCGTCCGCCTTGATATAGGTGTCGATCAGGTGCCGCATGGCGGGCTCAAATTGTTTCATGTCGACCGCGTCGCCGCTGTGAAGGCGCACGGCATCCCGGAGCGCAAGCGCGCGATCAACTTCCCCCCGGTACTGGGCTATCTGAAGATCGTTTACCCCGGACGCCGCTGGGTCTTCTGCAACAGATGCAAAGGTCCGGGCATAGGCTCCGGCCAGCTTGTAAAGCGCCTGACGGCGGCGGGCTTTCTCATCCGCCTCAGGATCAACCTCCCAGCCGCCCGGGCTTGAAAAATATGCGAGGACCTCGGCGTCGCGTTTCGGCTGTTCAACCGGGTCCAGCAGGCCGAACCATGCGTCGCGCGCGGTGGTCAGATCGACGCCAGCTTTCTCGGCCCGCGAAGAAATCAGGCCATCCACATCTGCGGCGTCAAATGCATCAAACGCACCTGAGGTGTAATCATCGACCGCTGTCTCGATGTGCTTGAACAGGTCCTTGTAGTCGATCACATACCCGAAATCCTTATCGTCCCCGTCCAGCCGGTTCACTCGGCAGATCGCCTGGAAAAGCCCGTGGTCGCGCATCTGTTTGTCGATATAGATGTAGGTCGCCGTGGGGGCATCAAAGCCGGTAAGAAGGCGGCTGACCACGATCAGAAGCTTCATCTGTGCCGGTTCCTTGCGGAACTTACGCAGGGCCTCGGTCTCGTAGGCCTCTTCGTCTGTCGCAAGGTCCGTCATCAGCCGGTCATAGACACGATAGACGTATTGTTTTTCCGTCTCGCCCATCCCGGCCTCTTCACCGGTCAGTTCCGAAGCGTTCCGGGTATAGGACGTGACGATCGCGCATTTCCCGGCGAGGTCCGAACCGGAGTTCCGGAATATCTCGAACAACCGACAGGCCTCCGGGATCGAGCCGGCCACCAGCATGGCGTTGCCACGGCCAGACTTCAGGCGCGGCTTAAGCTCCATGTCCATGATGATGTCGCTGGCGATCTGTTCCAGCCGGTCCTTCGAGGACAGTACCCGCTGCAGTGTACCCCAGCGCTGTTTCAGGGTCGCCTTGGCGACAGGGGTCAGGCCGTTTGTCTTAGCCTCGAACCACTCGTCAATCTTCGTGGGCGACGCCACGCGCTGGTCGATATCGCGCGCCTCGTACCGCAGGTCCAGAACCACCCCGTCCTCGACGGCCTCGTTGAAACGATAAGGCGTACCGATATAGGGTCCGAATACCTCAAGAGACGTCTGCTTGTCCGACTTTAGCAGGGGCGTTCCAGTAAAACCGTAGAATACCGCATCCGGAAGGATCGTCCGCATGGCACGGGCCAGCTTGCCCGACTGTGTGCGGTGTGCCTCGTCGATGAAAACGAAGAACGAGCCCACTGGCGCGCCGATCTGACCGCGCTGGATGTTGGCGATCATCTCGCTCAGTTCATCCTCTTCACGCCGCCCGAACTTATGCACGAGGGAGGAGACCACCCGCTCCTTCGGATCAGCCAGTGCGGCCAGTAGGTCGGCACCGGATTTCGCGCGGCGGACCTTGTCGCCGGTATTGCCAAAGACGGTTTCGATCTGCTCGTCCAGTTCCTTCCTGTCCGTCACCACTAGGATACGCGCGTCAGGTAGGGCCTCGCGGATCCAGCGGGCCAGCATCACCATGATCAGGCTTTTCCCGGACCCCTGAGTTTGCCAGATGATACCCGACTTGCGGGCCCGAACGGCCTCCTGTGCGGCCTTCACCGCGAAATACTGGTTCGGGCGCGTGACCTTCTTGATCCCGGCGTCGAACAGGATGAAATCATTGATCAGCTCCAGAAACCGGTCCGGGGTCAGCATCTGGGACACATCCCGCTCCAGCGGCATGATGATCTCGCTGTCTTCCTTCCACGCCAGCCAGTAGGGCTGCGGGGTCTGGATCGCGGCGTAGCGCAGGCCCTGCATCGCGTTGCCCGCGAAGGTGATCTGGATGGTCGTGAAGAAATGCCGGATGAACTCGGGCCGCTGGTTGTCCAGCGTCTGGCGGATGCCTTCGCCAACCTCGACGGTGGATTTCTTCAATTCCACCACGCCCAGGGCGATGCCGTTCACATACAGGACAAGATCGGGGCGTTTGTTGTAGGCCTTCGGATTCTTCGCGGTGATCGCCACCTCTTCGGCCACGCCCAGATCGTTGGCCGCCGGATGATCCCAGTCTATGAAGCGCACGGTGACCGGGGCCTCGCCGGGGCCGGGGGTGACCTGCACGCCATAGCGCAGCATGTCAAAGGTAGTCCGGTTCGCCTCATAGAGCTTCAGCCCGTCCATCCGGGCCGCGCGCTGCAACTCGGCGATGGCTTTGGTGATGACCTCCGGGTCATACCCGCGCTTGGTCAGCCAGGGGCGGAGCAGATCCGGTTCGATATTGGCGTTGCCGGGGCGCTGGTGCCAGTCGCCCAGGTACCGCCATCCGAGGCCGCCCGCAGCGCCAGAGGTCTCGCCGCACATCTGGGCGATCATACGGTTCTGCGTGGCGCGTTCCGGCTGGCCGATGGTCATCTGTGAATACCCCTTAAAGTAATGTCATCCTAATCAGACGAGCCGGACCCGCCCGGTCAAAAGGTTTTGCATCATCCCCTCTTTGACCGCCCGCGCCTTTGTCAGGCGGCCCTCGAGGGTCTGGATTTCGGCATCCATGTCAGAGAGGACGGTGGAGATGGCTTGTTGTTCTCTTTTAGTTTCAGGAACCCGAACCGTGTAGCCCGTCAACTGCGTCTTGCCGATTTCGAGGAAAGTGCTGCCAGAGCACAATTCGATGAACCCCTTCTTTTGGCTCGTCAGCAGGTAATAAAGGAAATCCCGATCGGCGCGATTCTTGGCAATGAAGTTCTTGAATCCCTGGTTGGTGGTTAGGGGGATCGTCGAAATGGCACATTCTCCAATCGTAGCGCGGGAAGTCATCACGATGGTGCCCTCGGGCAGAAGCTCGGCAGAGGATTGACGCAAACCCGCACGGCTGATGGTTCGGGTCGTACCGCTCAGAAACTTCCGACCATCCAAGGCCGTGATGTCTGTAGGTGTGACCCACGCAATGTCACCATCCCATAGTGTTGCGTCTGACGTGCTCGGGGTTCCTCCTGATCGAATGTCGGCCAGTTCTGACAAGGTAGCCTCCTCCCACTCCCCAGAGAACCCTGGTAGGCGGCGGCGGGCGGTGAGGAGGTCTTGCATCGCCCCCTGTTTGATCAGGCGCTTCTTGGCGATCACCCGCTCCAACCCCGCCACCGCCCCATCCGCATCCGACAACGCGGCGGCAATGGCCTGTTGTTCGTCGAGGGGGGGGAGAACAAGGGGTATCGTCTTGAGCTGTTGCCCGTTTACGCCGGGCTGGCCACTTCTGGCTGAGTTTTCTCTGATCCAATCCCAATATTGCGCAGTTTGCATGAACTGAGCGAGGTAGTCAGGTAAGATAGCACCTGCGTCCGCAGTCAACCGAATTAGAAAGCCTGCGAAAACAACCGGCTCGCCGTTATCCCTGAAAAGATGGGATTTTCCGACACTGGCACCCGTCCGTGCAACAACGATATCCCTATCGGACAAGATGAAAACATCGCTGGCGCTGTCGCGCACAGACGGGAGTGAACCAAGGTCGACACGACCAGCTTCATCAATGTCTGTGATCCTCAAATATGGGTATTTTCCCACACCGCGAGGAAGGGCGGCGGCGTTAATACCATAGGACGGCGAACGCTGTAGAACACGCCCAAGGGTCGTCTCGCTCCACTCAGATGGAATTCCCTGTCTCATCCCGCCACCCCCATCGCCGCCAGATGCCCGGCCACCCGCGCCTCCAGACCGGCCAGATCGTCCATGATCTGCGGCAGGGTTTGCCCATACCGTTCGGTCAGCACCCGCACGCGGGCGGTCAGCCCTTCGGTCCGGGCCTCGACCTCGGCCCCGATGGCCGCCGTGATATCGGCCAGCCATTTGTCGTGGACCACAAGGGCGCGGATGTCGTCCTCGGTCAGGTCCGGGTATGTCTTGAGCACCGCCTCGGTCAGGTCCGCCTCGGCCTCTTTCGCGGCCTTCTTCGCCGCCGCCTCGGCCGCGATCAGCTTGGCGGCCTGTTTAAGGAGGGGCCGTTCCTCGGCATCTGCTTCACCGGATTTCTCGCGCGCCTTCACGGATGCGGCGGTCAGTTTTCCAGGATCGGTCAGCGCGTCGGCCAGCAGCCCGCCCTCGGCACCGTGTTCCTCGGCCAGTTCCTCGATTTCCCGACCCAGTTCCTCGGCCCGGGCGGTGGCTGTATCCAGCGCCGCCTTGAGGTCCGGAAAGAAGCGGTTAGTGATCAGGGTCGGCGGGATCACATCGGCCACGAGCCGGACCTTGTTCACGGTCAAGTCGCCATCCTCCAGCCACTTTGTCTTGCCGTCCTTGACCTCCTTACGGGCCTCGCGAAGGTCGCGCGCGGCCAGCCAGCCCCCGCCCGAGATGATGAACACATCGTCCTGCATGCTGTCCGACCAGTAGGACATGAGACGCTGATAGGCCTCGTATTTATCCACCAGCGGGGCCGATTCGAACCGGGTCAGCATATCCTCGGCGATGGTGTGGATCAGGTCGCGGGGATGATCGCCCTGCTGGATACCCGACAGCGCTGTCGTGTTCGCGGCGATCCAGCCGTTCAGGATTTCCGTGATCTGGGCGCGGAAGGCGGCGAAATCCGGGTGGTTCCGGATCGTGCTGCGCACCTGATCGGGGGCGACCAGCGGGTCGGCATACCCCGGGCGTAGGTTCGGCCCGAACAGCGTGGCGCGCAGGGTGGGCATGACCTCCCAGAAGTCCGACAGCGCGTCGATGTCCCGCTCGGGCACACCACCATGCAGATGGGCTGTGATATCCTGAAGGTCTTCAGGGTCGGACCCGTCGATGTAGCGGGGGATGTTCAGGTTAAAATCGTTGCGGGTGATCTCGGTGTAAGGGACCAGCCTGGAATAACCTGGGATTTCCTGTGCGCGGGTGAAGGCGTCGACGATCTTGTGGATGTCCCGCGCGCGCAGGCGGTTCTTGTTCCCATCCTTGATGAACTCCTTGGAGGCATCGATCATGAATACGGGCCGGTCCGCCCGGGCCTCGGATTTGTCCAGCACGATGATCGAGGCAGGGATTCCGGTGCCGTAGAACAGGTTGGCCGGCAGGCCGATGATGCCCTTGATCAGCCCGCGCTTCAGGATCTTCTCACGCAAGCGGGACTCTGCGTTCCCTCGGAACAGGACGCCGTGCGGCAGGATCACCGCACCGGACCCGGTGGCCTTCATCGAGGCGAGGATGTGCAGAAGGAACGCGAAATCTCCGTTCTTCGCGGGCGGTTCGCCATCCACGAAGCGGTCGTATTTCGTTTCCTCGGTCAGGCCCGAGGCCCAGGCCTTGGCCGAGAAAGGCGGGTTGGCGACCACAAAATCGAAGGTCTGGAGGGTGTGTGCATCGGTCAGGAAATGCGGCTCAGCGATCACGTCGCCCTGGGCGATCTCGGCTGTCTCACGGTTGTGCATGATCATGTTCATGCGGGCGAGACCGCGGGTGGCGATGTCCATCTCCTGCCCGAAGATGGTAATCGGTACGCGGGCGCTTTCGGCGGCCTTGAGGAGCAGCGAACCCGAACCACAGGTCGGATCATAGACCGTCTGACGTGGACTGGTGGCCCGGTCCACGCCTGCCACGGCCGCCACGACACGCGACACCTCAGCCGGGGTGTAGAACTGGCCCTTCGACTTGCCCGCTTCGGTCGCGAAGTTCCGCATCAGGTATTCGTAAGCATCGCCAAGGATGTCGTCGCCGTCGGCGCGGTTTTTTGAGAAATTCAGCTCCTCACGGCTGAAGATGTTGATCAGCGCGGTCAGCGAGTTGATCATTTTCTGACCGCGCCCGAATTTCTCGGGGTCGTTGAAGAAGGCCCGGTCGATCACGCCCGACAAGTCGTTTTCCTCGGCGATCCGCGCGATGATCGTGTCCATACCCTCGCCGATGTTCTTTGACCCGCGGAGGGCTTTCATATCGTTGAAGGAGGACCCCGGTGGCACCTCGATCAGCGCGTCCGGCTGACCGGCTCGGTCCGAGACGTATTTCACGAACAGCAGCGTCAGGATGTAATCCTTGTAGAGCGAGGCATCCATGCCGCCCCGAAGCTGGTCGCAGCTCTCCCACAAGGAGCGGTAAATGTCGCTTTTCTTGATGGCCATGCTGCCCCCGTTGATCCGTTTCTTATGGTTTCACATAGGAATAACCGGAACTTCTCCCGAATGACAGCGTGGATAGTCCGTGGGCGTTGGAGTGGCTGCATTATTACGATATCTGGCATCTCGACGGCGTTTGGCGCGGGTCGAATGCGCCCGGACCGATCTCCGTGGGCGAAATTCTAAGCCAGAGACAGGAGAGCGCAGATGGCACGGGGATCTAGTCCGGGACAGAAGGCGCGAATTCTCGTCTGGGGTACCCGTTCTCATTGAGCTCGGGGTCCTCTTGTCTGATCTGTCGGCGGTTTCGGTCTATGGGAGACATCGAGAGCCGAAACCCGGATGGGCTTGGCCGGATGATCGCGAGCCTCTTGAATTCACGTGTGTTCCCGGGGCGCGGGGCCCCAAGAAAGTGGCCCTCAAACTCTCCGTGACAGCGGGGATCACCGATGATCGCATCGCCCATGCACTACCGGATGAGCCGGTTTCTATCTGGGAAATCCGGGGCAGCCGGCTGGGCGCGAGTGAACTGCGAAATCGGGATGATCTCTCACGGTTCAGAGAACTCGTCGGAAAGACCTTTGACGCCATCAAGGATCAGCATGGGATGGATGTAGAGCTGTCGGTTTTTCCGGCGGTTCCCGTCCCATGCGCTGTTGAATTCGGTCGCACATGGCAGCCCAAAGCCCACCCTCCGTTCCTGATCTATGACCAGGTTCCGGATCGGGGGTTTGTGCTGCGTCATAGTGTTGGGTGACACCCGACTTCAGCAACTACTGCTTTCCGGAAATCGCATAACCGATCTGGGTATGGCCGAGGCGGGAAAAACCCGCCCAGGCCGGTTTTTCTCAAAGCCCGTACTGCTCACGCGCGTAGTCACCCAGGCCCACCGCATCGAGCTTGGCGAGAGGCGCGAGGAAGGTGACCTGAATCACGCCCGGCGCGCGGCCGATCTCGATCGCGCCGTTCACGGTGGCGCGGTTGCGCACCTCGGCCACGGTCATGTCGAGCAGCGCCGCCGCGCGGGACAAGCCGTTCTCAATCGCCGCGTTCAGGTTCGCAGCCGTACCGATGACGGAGACCGGGGCCAGCGGGTCGATATCCGTCACGCCCCATTTTTCGGCAAGCCTGCGCCCCTTGGCCTTCTCCGCCTCGGAGAAGGGTTTGG
>NZ_JFKD01000038.1 GCF_002115725.1 Marivita cryptomonadis | reverse complement strand
TCGCCCGTCCAAGACGTGCCGTGCTGGCACGGTCCCAGTCATTGGCCTGTTCACACGCTGACCGCCATGCCGCGATCTGCGCCGGATAAAGCCCACGCTTGCGGCAGTATTCAGCCAAATCGGCCTCATTGAGAGCCGCCGTTTCCAGCACCGCTGCGAACTTGTCACGTGACGACCAGCCCTCGGGCCCAGCGTCAGCGTCAGGCAGAAGCTGCCCCTTGCCGCGCGCATCCGCACGCCACTTGTGCAGCGTTGCCTCGGAGATCCCTTCCTCCTGCGACAACTGCCGAATGGCTATGTTGTTCGGCGGAAGCATCCGCTTCAGCACAGCCGATCTTCGTTCCAGTGAATATCCCAAATCATCGTCCTATCCCGCCCACCTGAGAAATAGAGGAAAAGTAGAGCAGCGGACAACTTCCATGACACAGGGGGCATGGCGACTGCGGGTCTTTTTGGGGCCGTTTCTGCTTCGACATTGGCCGCAGGGATGGCCATGCTCGACGAGGAGGGCATCGCCTATGAAGGGTTTATCGGAGCGCTTTATCCATTCATGGATATCGCCGCATTGGTCACAGCCATCGTACTGGCGCGGCTGAGCGCCGAGCGCAAAGCAGCCGTCCAGATGGCTGGGCAGCCTGGTGGCGTGGCTGCGCTTGCGGTCGGCGGCGGATATGGCAACGGCAAGGCACAGATGGTGCGCGGCATTCTGGTGGACACTTTCCGCAGCGCCGCGATTTCCGCGCTGATGCTCGGGCTGGCTTTGGGCATATTGGCGCGGCCCGACAGCGTCTATGAGAATTTCTATGACATCCTCTTCAGAGGCCTACTGTCGATCTTGATGTTGATCATGGGTATGGAAGCCTGGTCTCGGTTGTCAGAGCTTCGGCGGGTCGCCCATGCATATGTTGCCTATGGTTTGCTAGCGCCTCTGGCGCATGGAGCGCTCGGGTTCGCTGCTGGTCTGATTGTCCATCAGATGACAGAATTTTCCGGCGGTGGCGTGGTGCTTCTGGCCGTGATGGCGGCCTCGAGTTCGGATATTTCCGGACCACCCACCTTGCGCGGAGCTCTACCAGAAGCCAATCCTTCGTCTTATGTTGGAACATCGACTGGTTTGGGCACTCCCGTAGCGATCCTTTCGATCCCACTCTGGATCGCTCTGGCGGATATGTTCATTGGCGTGTGAGGAAGATAGCAACATGTACCAAGCAACCAAGATTGTCATCATCACCGAGCGGACAATCCTCGAAGGGGTGACCAAGCTGATCGAGCAAGGTGGCGCAACCGGCTATACGCATGTAGAGGCGGGCGGAAAGGGAAGTCGGGGCATGCGCAGCGCCAATAAGCCCGGGATCAGTGGCGTGATGGCCAACGTCAAGATCGAGGCAATCGTCTGCGACAAGGCGAAAGCCGAAGCCATCATCACGACGGTTTCCAGGACATACTTCAAGAACTACTCTGGCATCGCATATGTTGAACCCGTCGAAATCCTGCGCCCGTACAAGTTCGACGTGTAGCCTCGCGTCGACATGATCAAGACAAGCAACGGCTGAAAAGATGATGCAATTCTGGCGCAGCGCCTCAAGGCGTGGTTGATGCTTGAGAACGAAACCTGTTCCGCGGTGTGAAGCCGGAGTGAGTGGCTTCGCGCGGGTTGCGTACCTATTGTGACGTCTCGCGTGAACAGTGAAAGCGCCCATTTTCCTGTTCACTTTGGGTGTGTTTCGAGATAATGAACAGGTTATGCCAGAGCCACACCCAAAATGAACACTTGTCAGACCAAAATCGGGTACGCGCGCACTTCGACCGTTGAACAGAACCTCGATGGACAGATTGCTGCTTTGAAAGCGG
The DNA here is from genome assembly GCF_002115725.1 of Marivita cryptomonadis. Taxonomy (GTDB): domain Bacteria; phylum Pseudomonadota; class Alphaproteobacteria; order Rhodobacterales; family Rhodobacteraceae; genus Marivita; species Marivita cryptomonadis. The sequence goes on along the minus strand of NZ_JFKD01000038.1, from coordinate 16,175 downwards.
CCGGGTGTGGCATGGTTCGCACCGAGCAAAAGAGCGGGACCAGCCTGGAGGGACGTTCTGAGCTCAGGACAATCCTCGATTTCATCCATCCGGGTGAGACGCTGGTGGTCACGCGCATTGATCGGCTGGCCCGCAGTCTCAGTGATCTGCAGGCCATCGTCACCCACTTGAAATCGAAGGGCGCGCATCTGGCGGCAACCGAGCAGCCCGTGGATACATCCACGGCAACCGGAAAAGCCTTTTTCGATATGCTTGGCGTTTTCGCTGAGTTTGAAACCAACCTGCGCCGGGAGCACCAGGCCGAAGGCATTGCCGTAGCGAAGCAGCGTGGTGTCTATCGTGGCCGCAAACCCAAAATCGATCTCGAGGCCATTCAGACAAAGCTGATCGATGAATGCTCGCCCACCGAAATCGCGCGCGACATGGGGATCTCGCGCGGAACCGTCTATAAAGCAAAGTCCCAAATGACCCATGCGATCCCGCTCGCAGGCCCCGCCGTTCAGGGCGGGGTTAGAGCGGGATCGCAAGGGTCAGTATAGCCGATCAGAACCCAGTTTGGCAGCACTGGTTCCGCTTGGACAAGGCGCCCAGCGGCGAATAGAAGCATAAGATGCGGGGCCTCGTTTAGCTTGGAGTTGTCGAAGACCATGCCCCGGTCAGCCTGGAGCACGGCTTGCCGGATCAGCGGCTGGCCTCTCTTATAGCGATCCCGGATCTTCTCTTCTGGGACATCGTGTCCACCTTCGTCGGTCCGGGCACGGACACGGGTGACGGAGAGGTCTGGGTCATTCACCCCCACATGCATGACGATGACCATATATCCGCGATCTCTGGCGTTTGTGATGACTGCCAGTTTTGAAGGGTGGGAGAAGACGGTTTCTGTCGCAAAACTCTTCCGCGCCTCCAGCAAGCTCGCCCGGCGCTCGGCCGCGATCTCGGCCGCTCGGTAGGACGCCTCCATCGACGAGTCTTTGAGTTCGTCCCGCTGGATCAGATCGGCGTTAATGAACGGCCCGGCGAAGCTCGGGGCGACCCGCGTCTCATAGAGTGTGGACTTTCCAGCCCCGTTAGGGCCGGCGAGCAGAACGAGACTTGGTCTCATTCTACGGCGTCAGACCCCGCCGCATGCACAAGGTTTCCCGCCTTGTCGAGACCGACACCCAAGCCGAGCTTCCGCCGCTTCGCAAAGAAGGTCTTCTCGGTTGCGGAGGGAGCGGACATCTTTTCGGTGAACGCGTCCAGCCAGGCGATCGCCTCCTCTTCCCGAAGCTCTACCGTGTCGAGGCGGCCCTCCAATGCATCCGTTAACCGCTTATGGTCATAGGCACCCGACTGTTCGATCGCCCGCCCGAGCCGGAGCCAGTGAGTAATCTGGCCGGCCACGGATCGGCTGTGAAGATCAGCTTCCCGGCGAACGGTTGCCATCACATCATCTGAGAGTTTCACTGATTGTGCCATGATGTTCTCTTGTTCTCTAGAATAAGGTGGCATTTTGCCACCTATAAATCAAGGGGTATCGTGCCAAGCCGACGCGTGCGCCCAGATTGGGGTCTGATGCCGGACGGTGCAGAATCCCACGTTTAGGCTGGTTCACAGCATAGCGGGCATATCCCTTTGGAAGTTTTACTTTCCACCTAATGGATCGAAGCCACCGGCTTCCAGCCGGTCCGCTTCAGCGAATCTGTTCTGATCTTCCTCCCCGGAATCTGAAGCCTTCGAAGGGGTATGGCTTCAGATTCCGGGGAGGAAGATCATGCGCTACTCGTCATCCGCGCACACGCGATTCTATCACAGATACCACGTCGTGTGGGCGACAAAGTATCGATACAAGGTTTTGCACGGCGCCATGCGCGAGCGGACCCGGCAAATCATCATCCAGACCTGCGAGGAACTGGGTGTCCATATCGTGAAGGGCGTTTTGGCGCGCGATCATGTCCACATGTTCCTGTCGATCCCGCCCAAGCTGTCCCTGTCCGATGTCATGCAGCGCATCAAGGGCCGCTCATCGCGCCGCATCCAGATGGAGTTCCCCGACCTGCGCAAACGATACTGGGGAAGGCGCTTTTGGGCGCGTGGGTATTTCTCCACGACCTCACGCAACGTGACCGACGACGTGATCAGACAATACCTGGAATTACATTCCTCCAAATGATGCCACCGGCGTCAGCCGGTGCGTCCTTCACTTTAAGACATGGGTTATGAAACACAATTTAGCCCGCTCTGGTTCGTTGGGGCGCAGTGTCATCAGACGATCGCTTCGATACCTTTTCGGTCAATCACGTCAAGCAACCTAGCCGAAGAACCGCTTGGGGACTTCTTCCCTTGTTCCCACTGTGCCACTGTCGTGGCGCCTACATTAAGAAACTGGGCGAACACAGGCTGGCTCATGCGAGTTTTAGACCGGATCTTCTTGATTCGGACTGCTGTGAACGAGGGTTTTTCTGGTACGCAAATCTGACCCATCACGCGCATAGTAATGTCGCCCATGGCACCAACCTCATGAAGGTCCTTCGCCATGTCGTGGGCCATATCCAGAATATCACTCATGATTTGCACTCCAACTCTACAATAGTGCCCTTTTCCTTCAGAGCGTTGATTTTCTCATCATTAGCCTCGATGAGTGCCTTGTCGTTTATCGATAGAGCAGCCTGTTCAGGGCGCGTGATGTTCGATCGGCTGCTCTTCGGGAAGCCCTAGAGGAAAAATATCCTGTCAGACTTCTTTTTCCGGAAGCCAATGATCGTCCGGAAACCACCAGACTTACCGCCGCCCTTTCGTGCAACCCTCTTCTTGAAAAGGTAGCCACCAAGGTTGCCCTCTACGTTCCCATCAAACGCCTCCTTCGCCGCCGCACAGAGGTCTTCATCCGATATCGACTCGGATCCCGCCCACTTCCTGAACGCCTTTCCAACGAATACGCTCACATCTGTTCCTAACACTTAGTGTTACACTTGTCCATTTCAATTAGCTGTTGTCAATCTTAGGATCAGCCTGGGACAGATGACGATCTAGAACAAAATTGACGAAGGTGCTGGTGGCACCAATTGCGAGACGGGCATGGCGCGGCTGGAGCCCCTTGAATTGACCCCGCCCTGAACGGCGGGGCCTGCGAGCGGGATCGCAAGGGTCAAAATGCCCTTGGAACCCGGATTAGGTCGTCGCTGCTGACAAGCTGATGGACCTCCTGAGCAAGGGCGGGAAGATCATCGGTGGTGGGGCTATCAGGGGCGCCTTTCGCCCCTCAACCACTCGTCGAGCTTCGACCAGCGTCGCCGTCCCGAGATGTTCTTGACTGCGATCGCCACGGCCCGGGCCTGGCCGACCAGAACCACCAGCTTCTTGCCACGGGTCACCCCGGTGTAGATCAGGTTCCGCTGAAGCATCGCGTAATGCTGCGTCATCACGGGGATGACCACGACGGGGTATTCCGAGCCTTGGCTCTTGTGGATCGTCGCCGCATAGGCTGGAACCAGCGTGTCCAGTTCCCCGAACACGAAACTGACCGTCCGCCCATCAAAGTTCACCGCGACCTCACCCTCGTCCAGATCGACATCGTCGATCATGCCGATGTCGCCGTTGTAGACGTCCTTGTCGTAGTCGTTCTCGATCTGCATGACCTTGTCGCCGGGTGCGAAGGTCCAGCCGAAACGTTCGACCTTCTTCTCGCCAGCCAGGTTCAGGGCGGCCTGCAACTCGATGTTGAGGGACCGGGCCCCGACGCCGCCCCGGTTCATCGGGCACAGGACCTGAATGTCCCGGATCGGGTCGAAGCCGAACCGGTTCGGGATGCGCTTTGAGACCAGCTCGACGATTCGCGCCACCGCCTGCTCCGGGTCCGCTGCAGGCACGAAGTAGAAATCCGTATCCCCGTCTGGTGGTGAGAGGTCCGGCATGCGGCCTGCGTTGATCGCATGCGCCGTTGTGATGATCTTGCTCTCCGCCGCCTGGCGAAAGACCTCGGTCAGCCGCATGACCGGGACGGCGTCCGAGCCGATGATGTCGGCAAGGACCTGACCTGGCCCCACCGAGGGGAGCTGGTCGATGTCGCCCACGATGAGGAGGGCGGCGTGATCCGGAACCGCCTTCAGCAGGGACTGCATCAGCATCACGTCGACCATCGAGCTCTCGTCCACGACAAGCAGGTCGCAGTCGAGCGGGTTCTCAAGGTCACGTTTGAACCCGAATGCCTTTGGATCAAACTCCAAAAGCCTGTGGATGGTCTTGGCCTCCATCTCCGTAGCTTCCGTCATGCGTTTCGCGGCACGGCCCGTGGGAGCACAAAGAAGTAGGTTCACCCTTTTTGCCGCAAGGATGCGCAGGATCGAGTTGACGATGGTGGTCTTTCCCACACCCGGGCCACCCGTGATCACCATGATCTTCGACCGCAGCGCCAGCCGGACCGCCTCGGCCTGGCTGTCGGCGAGGGCGAGGCCAGTCTTCTGCTCGATCCAGGGTAGTGCCTTGTCGGCATCGATCGCGTGCCAGGGCAGGGGGCCGGACCGGATCCGCTTGATCTGTTCCGCGATACCGCGCTCGGCCAGGTACAGCCCGGTCAGGAAGACGCATTCCGCATCCCCCACACGATCTGCCGTGACCGTTTCCTCCATTAGCTCCTCGGCCAGGGCGCTCTCGATCAGCGGGGCAGGGACCTCCAGGAGCTTTTCCGCCAGACCGATCAGCTCTGCACGCGGCAGGCCGCAATGCCCGTTCCCCATCGCCTCGGTCAGCGCGAAGGAGATACCGGCCCGGATCCGGATCATCGCGGTTTTCTCTATCCCGAGCTTCTCGGCGATCAGGTCGGCGGTCCGGAACCCGATCCCCCGAATGTCCTTCGCGAGCCGGTACGGGTTCTCACTCATCACCTGCACCGCGTCGGTGCCGTAGGTCTTGAAGATCCGCACGGCCCGGGCCGTGCCCACCCCATTCTGGTGCAAGAACACCATGATCTCCCGGATCACCTTCTGGTCTGCCCACCCGGCGGTGATCTTGTCGGCCCGCTTGGGCCCAATCCCCTCCACCTCGCGCAGGCGATCCGGGGACGCCTCGATGATGTCGAAGACGTCCTTGCCGAACATCCTCACCAGTCGTTTGGCGTAGACCGGCCCGATCCCCTTGATCATCCCCGATCCGAGGTATTTCTCGATCCCGTCGAGACTCGAAGGAGCAGACGTCTTCAGGAAGTGCGCCTTGAACTGGAGCCCATGGGTCCGGTCGTTGAGCCAGATCCCAGAAGCCGTGATCCATTCGCCTGCGGAGATCATTGCGGCGTGACCCACGGTGGTCACGAGATCCCGATGGCCCCGGGCCTTCACGCGTAGCACGCAGAAGCCGCTCTCCTCGCTGTGGAAGGTGACCCGTTCTACCAAGCCCGCTAGGACTTCAGTCGTGCTGTCAGGTCCTGTGCCAGTCACCGCTCACACCACTCGCCGGATCGTCTTCTCGCTGACCTTGAACAGCGCGGCGATCTCCGGGATAGGTCGGTGCTCCTCGTCGCGCATGCGCTTCACCTCAGCCTTCTGGGCGGGGGATAGGGCAGGGGGCCTGCCTCCGACCCGGCCGCGTTTCCGGGCCGCCTCCAGTCCCTCTTTCGTCCGCTCCATGATCCGCTCCCGCTCAAATTGGGCGATGGATGCGAAAACGTGAAACACCAGCCGGCCAGCGGGGCTGGTCGTGTCGATGTCCTCCCCCAGGGATCGGAAGCCGGCACCCCGGGTCTGGATCAGGTCGACGATTTCGAGAAGGTCTTTCAAACTCCGTGCAAGGCGGTCGTATTTCGTGACCACGACCACGTCCCCATGCCGAAGCTCCGTGAGCAGCCGGTCCAGCTCGGGCCGGACCCGGGCGGTTCCGGTGATCGTGTCTGCGAAAATCCGTCCCGCGCCGGCGGCGGCGAGGGCGTCGCGCTGGCCGTCGAGGTTCTGGTCGCGGGTCGAGACCCGCGCATACCCTAGGATCATGGACAAAACCCTCCCAAAACCCTTTCGGTTTTGACATGGGTTTTTGTCCCGGTCAACTCATTGAAATTCGGTGAGGCAGCGGAGGATGGTCAAAAACGACATGGTGTGATTGCGGCGGTCGCTCTCCAATGGCGAACGAGGTCCGGTATGTTGGCCTCATGGATATAAGCCGTGAGGAGAACGACCTATGGAACATTATGCTGGTTTGGATGTGTCACTGAAAGAAATTTCGATCTGCGTTGTCGATGATGATGGCAAGACTATCGCGCGCGGAATTTGTCCTGCGGACCCGGAAGGCGTTGCCGGTTGGTTTCGCAACCGATCGGTCACGCCACATCGGATCGTGCATGAGAGCGGGATGCTTTCCATCTGGCTGCAGCGCGGGATGACGAGGCTTGGCCTGCCCACCACATGCATCGATGCCCGCAAGGCGCACAAGAGCCTGTCAGCGCGGCTCAATAAATCGGATGCTGCCGATGCCGAAGGCTTGGCGCAGCTCGCACGCACCAATTGGTTTACTCCGGTCCATATCAGTAGCGAAGAAGCTGATCGGCTCCGCAGCCTGATTTGTGCGCGCGAGCGCCTGATCCGTTTGCGCAAGGACTTGGAGGGACACATCCGGGGCGTCCTGAAAACCTTCGGCATCCGCATGACCGGGGTTGGTCAGGGTCGATAGAGACAGGCGTTCCGCGATCAATTCGCAGCAGCTGGAGAGACTGATCCGATCCTGCGCACGATCGCTGATGGCTTCATCGCGGCCCATTCGACTCTTTGCCAGGCGGTTGATGATCTCGACAAAGCCGTGAAGAAGAAAGCCAAGGCGCACCCCGTCGCGCGCCGTTTGATGACCATTCCGGGCGTCGGGCCAGTGAATGCGCTCAGCTTCATTGCCCTGGTCGATAATCCAGACCGGTTCAGCCGGGTGACTGATGTCGGCGCCTTCCTCGGGCTCACACCAAAGCGGCATCAGTCTGGCGAAATGGATTGGTCGGGACGGGTGTCGAAGTGCGGAGACGGGACGATGCGCGGACTCCTGTTCGAGGCAGCGTCCTGCTTGATCCGCCAGGTGAAGCGTTTCTCGCCACTGAAGAGCTGGGCTGTGCGACTGGCCGTACGACGCGGGTTCCGCAAGGCCGCGGTCGCGACCGCGCGCAAGATCGCAGTCCTGATGCTGACGATCTGGAAATCTGGCGCGGACTATCACTGGACAAAGGAGGCCACTGCCTGATCTGAATTTCCGCCGCTGAGAAGGAGGGAAGCGAAGTCCCGACGGGACGGAGGTAGATCGATCTCGTAAAAACGGTTGGGGCGCAGGCTCGCTTGCCCACCCCGCAAACGACATTGGAGACGATCCACCACCGAACACCATCATGAGGCGCAATGCGCGACCTCGGAGAGAACCATGACTCCGAACGGACAGATCGCCATCCCGCTTGACAAAGCCGCAATCAGCTTATGGCCCGCCCCGTCTGCAAGAGTTTTGTTTTGGCTGTTTCAGTCTGCTTCAGCTTATCCGGCCCCGGAGCCATGCTCCCTGCCATGATGGATATCCGCGCGACCCGGTCCTTCAAGAGAACACGGTCCGAAAAGCCTTCTGATTGCACAGGTCTCCGGGTCGCCGGTCGACTGTTAGGCCATCACTTATTCCTCCCGCAGAATTCGTACCTGCTTTATGCAGATGTTCCTTTTCTTAGCTCGTTCGTGCCGGTACCTCGGGTTGAAATAAACGGTTCTGAGTCAGAACTGCCCAAGCGATCCGCGCCAGTCTGTTGGCCAGTGCGACCACGACCGTGTTCGGATGCGCCCGCGTCAAAAGATTCGAGAGCCATCGACCGAGATTTGTCTGACTGCGCGCCAGGACCGGAAGCGCCGCCCGAGCGCCATGAACCAGATTTTTGCGTAGATATTTGTTTCCGCGTCGCGTAATCCCGCCAAGCCTCGGTTTTCCGCCGGTCGTAGTCTGTCTCGGAACCAATCCAATCCACGCGGCAAGGTCGCGGGCATGTGCAAAGGCAGTGGCATCACCGACCGATGCAACCAATGCCGACGCAGTGAGCGGCCCGATGCCAGGGATCGAGACCAACCGATGGGCCTGTTCATCAGATTTGGCAAAAGCCGCAAATTCCGCATCGAAAATTTTAACCCGACGATCGAGCTCTTGCCACTCAGCGCGCATGTCTTTGAGGACCATCAAGATCCGTGAACTCACAGGGGCGTCATCATCAGCCAGCAGTGCGTCGACAAAATCGGCGAGACGTGCGCGCCCCTGAGCTGTGGTAAGGCCACGCTCCAGCAACAGGCCACGGATCTGGTTCATAAGAGAAGTCCGCTGGCCGACCAGTCGATCCCGAACCCGGTGGAGAGCTTGGATATCAAGCTGATCCTCGCTTTTGGGCGTCACGAAACGCATCGTTGGCCTTGTCGCTGCCTCTACAATGGCCTCGGCATCCCTCTCATCATTCTTTTGCGCCTTGACGTATGGACGCACGTATTCCGGCGACATCAATCGAACTTCGTGACCCTGACTGGCCGCCTGTCCGGCAAGATGATGCGCACCACAACTCGCTTCCATGGCAACGACACACGGATTAAGCTTCGAAAGATGATCAACCAGCTTATCCCTTCGAACGCGACGACGCCGTAGCACCATTCCCACCTCGTCGGCCTCGACAATGCTGCAAACATTCTTCCCAAGGTCGATCCCAACAATTGCAATTCCCATGATCCGAACTCCTCCACTTGGTTGCACCTGACCGCAGCTTACCAAAGGCGCGGCGGGAGGGGCGGGCCATTCCATAGAGAACTGTTTCTGACAAGTCCGCATGCGATAGGCTGTAAGGGCCCTTGAGCGAGGCGCGTATGATCTGTTATGATCAGATATGAAGGAGGCCTCCCCATGTCCAGACTGACCATCTCGATGCCCGACCAGATGAACGAATGGGTCGAATCCCAAATCGCCGCGGGCCGCTACGGGAACGTCAGCGAGTACTTCCGGGACCTGGTACGGCGTGACCAAGAGCGCAGGGAAGCGGCCGTGGCCGAACTCCGGACCATGCTGGAGCGCGCGGAAGCGAGCGGTGTCTCCGATCGCACGTTCCCGGATATCCTGGAGGCGGCGCGCCGGGAGGCCCGGCAGAAGGGCCTGCTTCGTGACGAAAATTGAGTTCACGCACGACGCCGAGCGGGACCTGATCAACATCTTCCTCTACGGGATCGAACATTTCGGCCCGGTTCAGGCCGAGAAGTACGCGAAGACGCTCAACGCCAAGATCGAGATGGCGGCGGAGCACCCGGATTTCGGAGCGGATTACGGTTTCGTCATCAGTGGTGTTCGTCGGTACGAGGCGGTGTCCCACGCCGTGTACTATCGTTCCACTCAAACAGGTATTCTCGTGCTCCGCATCCTGCATGGGCGGATGGACCCGGCCCGTTACCTGGCTTGATCTCATGGGTAACGGACCGGTTCAGTTGATAGAGGATGGACATGCCTCTCCTGTTGGATCGGTCGGACGAATTTCGTCCGACCTTGGGCGTTCGTAGTCAGGGCTTGTAGGCCGCGTCCTGCTGCCATCCGGTGAAGCCGGTCTGCATGACAACGACGTTCGACCGCCCCGCCACGCGCAGCGCGAAGGCCGCCTGCGCTGACAGGCTGCCGGTGTTGCAGAACAGGATCGTCATCCGGTCTTCGGGGATTTCGTCGATCCGGTCGAGAACCTCGCGCCACTCGATATTGACAGAACCAGGGATCGTGCCTTCCTCGAACTGGCCTGCGTCGCGGGTGTCGACGAAGAGCGCCGTCTCAAAGACGGTCTGATCGAGTTGCTGGGGCAGGATGATGCCGGACTCGTATTCCGAAAACATCAGATATTCCTGCATGGCCTCAACGGCTGCGTCCTGCGCCAGGACGGGCGCCGTATGGACGCTGAGCGCGACCGTTGTCGCGAAGAGTAGGTGTTTCAGTTTCATCCGGGGGTCTCCTCCATTCCGGTTTCTTGTTGTTCAGGTGTTTTGTGCGAGCCAGCCGGTCGTGCCGCCTCCCAGCCAGAGGGCGTCGGGGTGGCCGAGCCTGTTCAGGATGTCCGCGCCCTCGGCGGACCGCCTGGCGCCCTTGCCGCAGATGGCCACAGGTGTTCTGCCGGTCGGGAGTTCCCCCACCCGGGCTGCGAGTTCTGCCAGCGGGACGTTTGCGGCTCCCGCCACATGAGCAGCGGCGTAGTCATCGGCGTCACGGACATCTATCAGGTGGAACCGGTTCGGATCGACCGCGAGGCCTGTGAGCGTGAGCATCTCAGCCATTAGAACACCAGAACCTTGTTGGCGGTGAGCGTCGTCTGGGCGAGTTCATCCATGGTCGATCGGTTCGTCCCCTCCATCATGTCGCTTTCAGTCAGGCCGCGTGCATCCATGCAGGTCCCGCACATCAGAACGCGTCCCTTAGCGGACAAGACACGGCGGAGCATCCGTTCGAGGTTGTAGAACCCCTCTGGCGTCTTCTGCCCGGCTTTGGCGCACAGCACCGCGTCGGCCATCAGGAATACGGTGATCTCGGCCTCCGGGTCATTCTTCGCCAGCGCATGGGCCATGCGCAGGCCGTTGAAGCTGCGCTCGGTGCCGTAGGGCGGATCGTTCAAGAGGATCAGGTGTTTCATGCGGTTTTTCCTTCGAGGTCGGGGTTGAGCCGCGGGTGGGTTTCCTCTCCCAGCCAGAAGAGCACGCCGCCTGAGACGAACATGGAGATCGCGACGAACCAGAAGGCGGCCTCCGCCGCGCCCGTCAGGCTGGCGGCCAGCCCGAGACCGAGAGCCCCGATGGCGTAGCCGAGGTCACGCCAGAAGCGGTAGATCCCGATGGCCGAGCCGCGCCAGGAGGGCGGAGTGATATCGGCCACGGCCGCCGAAAGGTTCGGGTAGAGTAGCGCCATGCCGAAGCCCGTCACGCCCGCCGAAACGGACCACCAGAGCGCACCGGTGCCCATGACCACCATCGCCACGCCCGCGCCGCAAATCCACATGCCCAACACATTGGGCCAGAACCGGCCCACATGGTCTGATAGCCGTCCTGTGAAGAGCTGAGAGCCGCCCCAGACAGCCGTAGGAGCCGACGATCCATCCAACCTCTGTCAGGCTCGTGCCGCGTGTCACTAGGAAGACCGGGAACAGCGCCCAGACCAGCGCATCAACGAACTTTTCGACCAGCCCCGCCTGGGAGATCGCAAAGAGGCGACGGTCACGCCAGCTCATCAGTGCGAAAACCTCGCCCGTGGCCGGGTATTCCGAGACGCCTTGCGGATAGCGCGGCAAGTATTTCGGGGCTGCTGCCTTATGTGCTGCGGTCTCCGCCTTCGCCCAGGGGAGCGTGTCCTTGACCCAGACGACCGTCAAAACCAGCGCTAAGATAACCACCGCCATCCCGAAGACCAGCAGCCCGCTCCGGGCCCCAAGCCATGCGGCGGCGTAGGCGGTCAGAATGCCCGCGATCGCCACGCCTACATAGCCTGAGAACTCGTTGAGCCCCATGGTGAGGCCCCGCTCCTCTGCCTTCGTGATATCTAGCTTGGCGGTCTGCGTCATTGACCCATGCGATCCCGCTCGCAGGCCCCGCCGTTCAGGGCGGGGTCAACAGCAGAGGCCTTGATTTACGCCAAGGAGCACGGTTGCGGCGACGATCCAGTTCCAATCGGGCGCGTACCAGATCATCACAGGGATTGGCAGAGCCACGACCCAACCCCAGAACAGTACGCGCTTACGCCCGACACGTTCCGACCATCGGCCAGCGATGAAGTTCATCACAGTCTTCACTCCCCCGAAGGCCACCACGAAGGAGGCGAGCAGAAGGAACGAGCCCCGCTCCAGCCCGAACTCACTCTCGGCCAGCGCCGGGACCACCGTGCGGGTCATTCCTATGGCGAAACCCACCAGCATCACTTGGATCAGCTGATGCGCGATCTGAACCCGGTTCTCACGGATGCCGCGCGTGAACCCGCTTGCGGTCATTCGGCAGACTCCTTCTTCACGGTCCGGGGATCAAGCGCGTGGCCTGAGGCAGGGCCACGGACCGGTTGGAGTAACATCCGGTCCAACCAAAGGTCTCGGGACGTGCGGAACTGTTCGATGCCGACCTCCATCCCCTCATGTCCCTTGGCTGGCTGGGCGATGTAGGTGCCGAGCAGTCGGTCCCACCACGGCAGGTTGAATCCATAGTTCGAGTTCGTCTCCCGCGGATCGACGGAATGGTGAACCCGGTGCATGTCGGGCGTGACGACGAAGAGGCGCAGCACCCGGTCCACCGGGCGTGGCAAGTCGACATTGGCGTGGTTGAAAAGCGCGGTGGCGTTCAGGATGACCTCGAACAGCAGCACTGCGACGGCGGGCGGGCCGAGCGCCGCGACCACCGCCAGCTTGATCCCCATCGAGATGAGGATTTCCACCGGGTGAAACCGCAGACCGGTGGTCGCGTCGAAGTCGAGATCAGCATGGTGCATCCGGTGCAGCCGCCAGAGTCCCGGAACCGCGTGGAACATCACATGCTGGAGGTAAATCGCGAGATCCAGCAGCAGCATGGAGACCATGATGGCCAGCCAGACAGGCACGTCGATGTTGTTGAACAGCCCCCAGCCGCGCTCCTCGGCCATGACCGCAAGGCCGACTGCGATGATGGGAAAGGACAGGCGCAGGATGACCGTATCGACCACGACCAGAGCTAGGTTGTTGGTCCAGCGGATGACGCGCGGGATCTCCAGCCTGCGCCGGGGGGCTGCCACTTCCCACAGCGCCATCGCCGCCAGCACACTCAGGAAGATGCTGAGGCGGATCGTGGGTTCAGCGGAAAGGATGGTTTCGGACATGGGTTTGGCCTTTGGGGTTGCAGAAAACGGCTAGATCATTATCATTCAATTAAACACTTGAACGATTAGATCTTGGAGTTCCCCGTGTCAACCAGCGCGTCATTCAGCCCGAAGGCAGCCCTTCTCGAAGAATACGCCCTCGTCGCGCGCGCTATGTCATCACCGGCACGGCTCTCGATCCTCGAACAGCTCGCGCAAGGTGAACGCGCTGTTGAGGCACTGGCGGAAAGAACCGGCCTGACCGTCGCGAACTGTTCTCAGCACCTTCAGCAGCTGCGCCGGTCCGGACTGGTCACAAGCAGGCGTGACGGCAAAGCCGTGATCTACCGGCTCTCCGACCCGAAGACCCTGGACCTCATGGACCTTCTCAGGATCGTCGCTGAGCGGAACCTGGCGCAGGTTGAGCGGATCCTCCGGGGCCTTTCAGGCGGTGAGGAGGCTCCGGAACCGGTAAGCCGTGCTGATCTAGCCACACGCCTCGCGGAAGGCTCCGTCACCGTGCTCGATGTCCGTCCTGCCGATGAATACGCGGCGGGCCACATTCCCGGTGCGCTTAACGCGACGCTGGCGGATCTGGACAAGATCCTACCCATGCTCGCACCAAACACTGAAATCGTCGCCTACTGTCGCGGACCTTACTGCGTATACGCCCACCAAGCCGTTGCGGCATTACGGACGCGGGGCCTAAATGCGCGGCGGCTGGAGGGCGGTCTTCCCGAATGGCGCAAAGATGGCAGGCCAGTGCTGATGGCCTCACCTTGAGCGCACCACTATCGCACTGAGGATGGCCCGTCAGAATCCACCGTTTTAGGCTGGACCTTACGCTCTGGGGGTCAGAAACCGGAAAAGACCATGTCGAGAGCGCCCCGAATTTCATAATCGGACCCAGACAGGTCAGCGACAGGCGCCCCCTTGAGCAGCGCGGAGGGAACCGCAGCCATTTCTGCAGTATGAAGAACGTACGCCTCCTCCTCGATCGTGAACACTGGCTCGAGCCGACCGATCACCTTCGGTCCGGATGAGGCGGGGACGAGAGGTGCCACGACGCGGGACCCAGTGTCGATCAGGTCCGTCTGGAGGTCGAGCACCAGCCGTCCGCCTGGGACTCGGTAGACCTGAAACTGCGCCATTAGTCGACCTTCAGGATCTGAAGATCTGCCAGTGGTGTGCCATGGGTCTCGATCCAGGCGCGGCGCTCGGATATCGCCTCAGCGTTCTCTGCGACCCAAGCACGCGTCTGTGCCGCCCGGACCGCCTGCGAGAGGGCCGCGTCGCTGATCGCCGATACGTTGAGGCCCAACTCCCGGGCCGCGGCAAGATTGGCTGCGGTCAGGGTGACGTTCGTGCGCTGTTTTTCTGAAGTCGCTTGCGGCATAGTTACCTCCAAATACACACTATAGATACACACAAAACATGTTCTATGCAAGGATGTCATAGCTCGGATGCGATACCCCTTCGCGCATACCCCTGTCCGCGATCACGACGGAATCGGGCCGGAACGCACTCTGGCTGGATAAGGCTCCGAAGTGACCGATGACGCACTCGGCCACTGGGCAAAAGCGTTGATCACACCCATCGTTAGCTTACCCGCAGAACTGGTCAGATCCACGACATCGATGAGTTCATGACCGCCGTCGCGGGCGGAAAAACGGGCTGAAGCAACAGCCGGAAAAATCCAGCTTCCGGCGGTCCAAGGTTGGGGAGCAGAGCACAAACTCGCAAACTCTCGTTATGAATGAAGGAGCCTCGGGGGGGCAAGTCAGCCATTGTATGTTCAGAGACCCAAGCGCTTCACTTTATTTACATAAAACGCATTATGCGACCACGACCTTGTAGCCGCAAAGCTAAAATGTCACCCATCAGCAATTCAGGAATGTCACTCTCCTCGCATATCGGTGGGAGGATGAGCGGACATGGGATGGGTGGTTATGAGCGAGCGCGAGTTGAACCGCGTGGAGGTTTTGGCACAGGTCGATGATGGTCGACTTACCGTAGACAACGCGGCGAACATGTTGGCGCTGACGCGTCGGCAAGTATTCCGGCTGTTGAAGCTTTATCGTCAGGATGGTGCGTCGGCGATCCGGCACAAGGCGCGCGGCAAACCCCCGAACAATCGCATCCACAAAGCCAAACGGGATTACGCGCTGTCGCTGATCAAAGAGAACTATCACGACTTTGGGCCGACCCTGGCGGCGGAGATGCTGGCCGAGCATCATGGGTTTAAAGTCTCGCGCGAGACGGTTCGCAAGTGGATGTCCGGTGCCGGTCTTTGGCTCTCGCGCAAACAGCGCCGGACATTTCATCAACCCAGATTGCGCAGAGAATGCTTTGGCGAGCTCATTCAGATAGACGGCTCGGAGCACCGCTGGTTCGAAGATCGGGGCGATCCCTGCACCCTGCTCGTCTTCATCGACGATGCCACCAGCACGCTCATGGAACTACGCTTCGTTAGGTCAGAGAGCACCTTCAGCTATTTCGAAGCATTGGAGCGCTATCTGACGACGCATGGCCGCCCCGTTGCGTTCTACAGCGACAAACACACGGTCTTTCGCGTGCCAAAACCCAGCGAGCACATGACGGGCATGACCCAGTTCGGGCGTGCTCTGGCAGAGCTGCAGATCGAGATATTGTGCGCCAATACCAGCCAGGCCAAGGGCCGCGTGGAACGAGCGAATCGGACGTTACAGGACCGTCTGGTCAAAGAGCTGCGCATCGCGGGCATCACTAACATGGAGGACGGCAACGCGTTCCTCTCTGGCTTCATGGAACGCTATAACGACAGGTTTGCCAAACCCGCTGCCCGTCCGGACAATTTGCACCGTGCGTTGAACGCCGCACCGGATCGGCTGACCGAGATCTTCTGTCTGCGCAACAAACGCTATGTCAGCAAGGATCTGACACTGAAATACGACCACAAGCGCATCCGGCTGGAGGTCAACGATCTGACGCGCGGTCTGGTCGGCAAATATGCCGACACCTACGAGTTCCCTGACGGGCGCATCCAGGTTCGGCACAATGGCGTTGCCCTGCCCTGCACCATCTTCGATCCGCATCAGCAGCGCGTCACGCACGCGGCGATAACGGACAACAAACACCTCAGCGCAGTGCTGGCCCATATCAAAACCGAACAGGACAAGGCCGCCGCCAACGCCGAGGTGCGCCCGGAAAGTGCCAGAAACGGATACCGTAAGAACGGACGCCGCAACAACGGCTGGAACACCCTCGCAGACCGCAAACGCATCGCCGAACGCAAAGCCAGCCAGGGCTGCGATGTCTGAGGTCTCCGCCCTGGCTGGCTTTGCGTTCGGCGATGCGTTTGCGGTCTGCAATGTTGATTGTCACTGAGAACTGACCCGGTATTTTCACCGAGAATT
>NZ_JFKD01000037.1 GCF_002115725.1 Marivita cryptomonadis | reverse complement strand
GGTTTCCGATGATCAGCATGCAGAGCTCCCGTCTCGTTCAAAACAGATAGTGCCATGAAAAGCGCTGACCGACGAGGGGTTATGTGATCACCCGGGATGGGACATCTGGGACATGGTGCAATCTGTTTTGCAACGTCGGCCTGGTATAGTATATTTGAAACACAAGAATTTTACGCGGGAGCGCACATAGATGTTTGATTCGGTTGGAACCGGAGGGCTCGCCGCATACATGTCTTTCCGCGAGTGGAGCTGGAACAATATCCTGATATTGATTGGGCTTGAGACCGAAGCTCGGCTTGCCGAAATCTCTACGTCAGATGAAGATAACCGGCTCGATCTCCAAGTGGAGACAGCACACCCGGTGACACCAGATGAGCTCGAGAATCTTGTTGCACTAATCGGGGCGAAGCTGATCCAGGATCCGATCGAGAGTGAATCTTCACGTATCGACGGTGGAGTGGTCTACGCCCTATCGATCACAAGCAATAACACGCCTGTTCATATCGAGGCAGTGTTGCTGGAAATCCCGGATGTGGTGACTGTTTGGCTTAACGAGATTGTAGCTACGACCGAACCTGTCCCTTTGGTGCCAAATACAGTGCCATGGTCACCCCAGAATGTCCCGATCATGGCAAAGCTGGAGTTTTCCGAGATTGGTGACCTCATGGCAGAGGGCAGCTCGAAGCTCAGCCCCCTCGTCAATATGGCAGACCCTGAAACGATCTTTGGCCCATTGTTATCGGCACAGGTCGCCGAGTTCGAAGCGGTTTTGGATGTGACGCCGAATATGGTGATGGGCGGCACACTTGCGTTTGGTGGCCCGGTGAATGGTAATCGAGGCACTAGGCCAGTCGAAGGTATTGAGCAGCCCTCTGGAGAGGCAGCTTATGTTGCTGGTCAATTACTTGTGCAATTCTCGGGCAAGGCCAGTGATACCGGTAAACTCCAAGCACTCAAGGCAATTGGCGGGCAGATTGAGGAGGTCATCAACGAGACTGCTGGCCCATATGGAACTGGCGGCCAGCTCGTTCTGATTAGTTTTGACGCGTCGCTGCCGATCGACCGTGTGATTGAGAATCTGTTACGGGATGCGACTGTCGAGACCGCTGGACGGAACTGGTTTTATCAGAGCGAAGCTTTTGTCAGCGATGACAGGTATTACACTGACGGCAGTCTTTGGGGCATGTACGGCGATACGACGTCACCGGCAAACCAATACGGCTCACAGGCGGGCGAAGCCTGGGCGGCCGGCTATGGCGGCTCGATGTCAACCGTTGTCGGTGTAATCGACACCGGCATGGATCCAACCCATCCCGATCTCTACCTGAACATCTGGCTCAACCAGATGGAGATACCCCTGGCTCTTCGAGATGTGCTCAAAGACACGGATCTGGACGGCCTGATCACGTTCCGGGATCTCAACCATGCCGACAATTCAAGCCATGTCAGCGATCTTAACAACAATAACCGCATTGATGCGTTTGATCTTCTGGACGATACGGTTTGGACGGACGGTGTAGATACGTCTGGCAACGGTTACATCGATGATCTTGTTGGTTGGAACTTCTGGGACAATAACAACCAGCCGTATCTTGCCAGCGATGGTGACGAGCATGGCACGCATGTTGCTGGCACGATTGGTGGTCTAGGCGGCAATGGAGCAGGGGTTGTCGGCGTGAACTGGGATGTCCAGCTCATGCCCTTGAAATTCCTGGGGCCGAGCGGAGGGTATACCAGTGGCGCAATTGCGGCAGTGGATTATTACACCTGGTACGCCAAGAATGACACCACACTTGATTACGCCGCCACAAACAATTCTTGGGGTGGCGGAGGATTTTCCACGGCTCTTCGGGATGCCATCGTCCGTGGCGGGCTTGAAGATGTTCTTTTCGTTGCGGCTGCGGGAAATAGCGGAAACGATGCCGATGCAAGCCCGTCTTATCCCGCCGCTTACACGACCATTGAGTTTTTGGGATATGAAGCCGTCCTCTCTGTTGCTGCTATCAATAGCAGCGGCGGGCTTGCATCATTTTCAAATTATGGCGACGTATCGGTTGATCTCGGGGCCCCAGGCGTCAGCGTCTGGTCAACGCTACCGGGCGGCTACGGCTCCTACTCCGGAACCTCAATGGCCTCTCCCCACGTGGCCGGGGCAATCGCGCTATATGCGGCTGCCTTTCCGACCGCTACTGCGGCCGAGATCCGGGATATCCTTCTTGGCTCGGTGACGGAGACGGGCGCGCTTCTGGGCAAGACCGTCACGGGTGGCCGGCTCGACATCAATACCATGATGAATGGCATGGCTGATGCGCCGGTTTATGTGCTGGGCATGGTGGTCAATGACAGCGTCATCGCCGGGGGTGAGATGCTTGAGGTGACGATCAGCTTCAGCAAAGGCGTAACGTTTGATCAGACAGGGCTTACATATGATGCCGGATCGCTGGACTTCTTCAGCCTCACGTCAAACGGAGACGGCACCACGTGGGTTGCCACATTCACCCCCGCAGCGGCGGTCACGTCTTCCTCGCAAACTGTCGGTGTGAAGCCAGGGTCCTACACCGCAACCGACGGGAGCCTCTCAGACGCGCCAGCAGCCACATCGGGAGAGTTCACCGTCGATACCGTCGCTCCGGGTACACCGATCATCTCGATGGTTGTGAATGATGCAAACGGAGACGGAAACCTTACAACCGGAGAGAGCGCCACGGTCACGATCACCTTCACCGAAGCGGTGACGAACTTCGAGATCGCGGATATCTCGCTCACGAATGCCACAGGCGCGCTCACGGAGCTTCAGAGCGTCGATGGCGGGACAACCTGGACGGTCACCTTCACGCCAGACTCCGGGCAGAGTGGAGAGTTTTCTGTCACCGTGGCGGAGAGCTATACCGATGTTGCTGGAAACCCAGGCACCGCGGGAACCTCGACCAATTTCGCGCTCAATACGACGGGCTCAACTCCGGGCATGAATGTCTATGGCACGGACGGCAGCGAGTCCGTTTTCGGGGGTGACGGCGACGACATCATCAGCGGGCTGCCGGAGAATACCGCCTTTAACGGGGCCGGAACCATTGATTTTCTTTATGGCTATGGTGGGGTGGACACGTTCATTCTCGGCAATGCAAGCGCCGGCATCTTCTATGACGATGGCAATGACAATTCCGGTAATACCGGTACCAATGATTATGTCCACATCAAGGATTTCGGGGTGGGGGGCGCCGATAAGGTCAAGTTGATTGGAGGTGACGGGCAGTATCTCCTTGCAGAATGGACCATGGACGGCGTTGCTGGCACGGTGATTGCCAAGGATGGCAGTGGACGTAATTTCGGTAGCTTTGATTCCAAGGATGAAATCATCGCCTTCCTGGAAGGGGTGACGCCCGGCGACCTCAGCAAAACGACAGACGAAACCGGAACCTTCACTTTCGTGACCTTTGCCGGTGGGCCCGACATGATTGCCCCTGTGGTGACCGTCGAAGGGCTGACCACGTCGGACACCACACCCGCGCTGTCAGGCACGGTCGATGATTTCACGGCTTCGATCTTGGTCGCTATTAACGGCAGCAGTTATGCGGCCACAAACAGTGGCAATGGGACTTGGACGCTGGCGGATAACACCATCATGGAGATTGCTGACGGAACCTATGATGTTGTGGTGACGGCGACGGATGGCGCTGGAAACAGTGCGACCGACAGCACAACAGCCGATCTGGTTATTGACACGACAGCCCCTGTGGTGACTGTCGATACCCTAACAACATCCGATACCACACCGCAGTTGACGGGAACCGTTACGGGGACCACCGCCCCGATTTCTGTCGCTGTCAACGGGAGCAGCTATACGGCCACAAACAATGGCAATGGAACCTGGACGCTGGTCGATGACGCAATAACGAGTGCTCTGGCCCCGGGAACCTATGATGTCTCTGTGAGAGTAACGGATGAAGCGGGCAATGTAGGCCAGGACACCTCTGCAGATGAGTTGATCATCACGGATAGCGCAGGCCCTGTGGTGACTGTCGACGCGCTGACCACCTCGGACACTACACCCGCGCTGTCAGGCAAGGTTGATGATACCGCGGCTTTGATTTCTGTTGCGATCAACGGCAGCATTTACACTGCTACAAACAATGGCGATGGCACCTGGATGCTGGTGGAGGGCGCCATCGCAACGGGTCTTGCCGACGGAACCTACGACGTTGTGGTGACGGCGACGGATGGCGCAGGAAACAGTGCGACGGACAACACAGCAGGCGAACTGATTATTGACACGACATTGCCTGTAGTGACTGTGGCGGCACTCTCTACACCCGATACAACTCCGACGTTGACCGGGATGGTTACGGACACAACGACAGCAACTGTCAGCGTTGCTGTCGGTACTCAGACGTTTGAGAACGTATCTGTAGATGCCTTCGGAAACTGGAGCGTTACAGTCTCCACGGCTCTAACCCCTGGGACCTACGACGTCAGTGCGACGGCAACAGATGCAGCGGGCAACAGCGCAACTGACCAAACCATCAGTGAACTCATTATTGAGGAATTTCTTGGCCAGATCATCTTTGGCACTACTGGAAGCGATGTACTTTCCGGCGGATCGGGGAATGACATTATAAGTGGTCTGCCCGACCCTGCCGAGACACCGACCACTACGACGCTTGGCGAAGGGGAAGTAGATACATTGACAGGCGGAGGGGGTGAAGACGTGTTCGAACTCGGCGACAGCCGCGGTATTTTCTATGATGATGACAATCCCAGATCAGGTAACAATGGTAAGAATGATTATGCGTTGATAACTGATTTTATGATTGGCGTGGATAAGATACAGCTCTCACTAACTGGAGCTGGGACAAGTATCTTTGATGAATACTTCCTTGTAGCATGGACACAAAGTGGAGTGACTGGAACTGGTATTTTCCATGACACTGATGGGGCAGGACGTTTTGACTCGAAAGACGAGATGATTGGTCTGGTGGAGGCCGTAGGAGTCTCGGACTTTACAGATACTGACTTCGTCGTGGTGTAACGACCTGCCTGTCAAATCAAGTAGGAAAAATGCTGTTTCTTGAACAGGTTGGGATTAAACTTGTGACCGTCGTCTTCAGCGCCGTTGCGCTTGTGACATGATCATGCTTTCTAGCCAGGCTTGAGTATAAATCTACTTGGTCAAAGAGGTGTGACTGTAATATGCGCAATGCAACCTATGCAACAGCACTGACCTTGATGCTTGGATGGCTTTTATGGATGGGTCGTCCGATACTTTTACCGGTATTTGCTGCAGTAATCTCTGTGTATATTCTGTCAGCTGCAGCTACAGGTATGCAAAATATTCCTGTTATTGGTAGGTTGCCGGCGTGGGCGAGAAGAGCAGTAATATTGATTGTGTTCACAATTTTGGTGACCTTACTTTTTATTTTGGTGATAAACAATTTGGCTCAGATAGCCGTCATTCTTCCTACATATGAATCAAATCTTCAGCTTCTAATCACACAAAATGCCAGTATGTTGGGAATCGAGGGCGAGCCTACTTGGGAAAATCTTAGAAGTGTAACCTTGGATCAGATAGACGTTAAGTCATGGATAGCCCCTGCTCTACTTTCTTTACGCGGTTTTGGAATTACTTTATTTTTGATTGTTCTGTATTCTAGTTTTTTAATTGCTGAGCGTGGTGTGATGGCAAAAAAGGCAATAATCGCGATGGGGGATGCGGAATCTGGTCAGAGAGCCATCTCTTTGCTCTCTAGAATAAACGAAAGAATTGGGCAGTACCTTTTTATGAAAACAATAGTAAATATAATCTTGGGGGTAATTTCATTTTTTATTATGCTGGCTTTGGGAATAGAGCTTGCTCTTTTTTGGGCTGTATTGATTGCATTTTTAAATTATATACCTTACATCGGATCTCTGATTGGAGTCATTTTTCCAGTACTCCTCGGTTTAGCTCAGTTTGGTAATTTATCCATGGCTATGGTGGTGATGATAGCGCTGACTATGGCGCAGATAATTGTAGCTTTCTATCTTGAGCCAAAGATGATGGGAAGGGCTTTTAATTTGAGCCCATTTATCGTTTTGTTAGCACTCGCTTTTTGGAGTACCTTGTGGGGTGTGCCAGGAGCTCTCTTAGCTGTTCCATTAACAGTTAGCCTTGTACTGGTCTTAGCTGAGTTGCCAGCTACCCGCCCAATAGCAATTCTTTTATCTGCCAATGGTAAATTATAAAATCCCTTGCCTGAACGTCTTGCTGAAAAGCGTACATTCAGGTTTGCTCGAGCCGAAGATGTAATGCAGGCCCAAGTAGACATACGGGTCCAGAACATCCGGTGTGTAGTAAAAGCGGTCTGCGCGTTGCAGTAGCTTGATCTTGGTTTGATACTCGCGAATTGCCCGGATCAATTAGCGCAAGTTCGCGGTGCTTTCTACTGGTTTGGCGGCAACATGTTGGATGCAGCAAGACTCTTGTCAGCCGCCCGTCCTGCTCGAAGACGAGGATCGGTTGGCAGGGCACATTGGTAGTAAATGCCAAACTTGAAATGCTGTGCGACTTAAATCATACCACTTTTTTGAGCAATTAAAACGGCTTGCGTGCGGTTCTTCGCGCCAAGTTTCCGAAAAATAGAGCGTACCCGCATCTTGATTGTGGTCTCAGGCAGGCTCATAATATTCATTATATCTCTGTTAGAAAGGCCTTCTGCAAGCTTCTTGAGAACTTCAAAATCACCATCACCAAGACCATAGCTTTCCTTGCCAATTTGACTTCCATGAAAAGTAAAGAAATTCATTGGGATAAATTTATGTCCTGTAGAAAGAAACTTCAACGCGCTAGTAAGCGCATCAACAGTGAACGTTTTAGGAATAAAACCCGAAATCCCAATATCAAGGCAATTCTGAATAAATATCTCAGATACCGCTCCTGAAAATATAATCACTTGGCCATTTTTGTTCAGGTCGACCAGTGTCTTGACGTCTTGAAGTCCAACAGTATCAGGTAAGGCAACCTCAAGCATGACGATGTCAAAACCATCATTATTTGATATTTCTTGATGGGCAACTTCAATAGAAGCAGCGCATGTTACAGAAAATGCTCCCGTTGACTCAAGGCTCTGTGAGACCAACTCTAAAATGAAGTGATGATTGTCAATAAGTAAGATGCTTGTATTTTTCATTACTCAAAAACCTTCTGCGGCATAGAGAGAGATATTGTTGGCTGGTAACCCTTAAGATAGTTACGATTTGACTGCAAGATGGCTTGATATGATCGTGTCATCAAGGATGTTGCGGGCTTAGGTGATGTCTGCAGGTAGGAGTGCATCGAACCAGTAAGTCCTGATAAGGTGGAAACCTAGGTGATCACAGAGCGTGGCGTGAGACTGTCAATCACTCTTGAGATACGATCTGGATAATTGTCCCAAGCGGGGGGGGCGGCTTTGGTCTGAACTGAAATGCGCCAGCTCAACTACTCTTGCGCGACCATTTCGTAAGCAATGTTTCAAAGGTCCCCAAAGTGGGGTGTGAGGGGAAGCAAGAGCTGGATGTGACGTCAGGTTTTTCAGTGAGGTCGCTTGCGGCCTCGAACGTTTTGATTATACCACTTGTATCGTTACATGGGTATTTGACGCCATATAACCAAGAAAAAAGATTCAAAATCTTACGAGAGTAGTGGGAATTTACCTTGTTCTGCATCGAAATTGAACGGTAGACTTGATAGCGAGTGAAAGGAGGTGGTCCATGGTCTTATTTTTGCCATCCAGCTACTTGGGGATATGATTGCAACTGGTGCCTTTGTTGACTACGGGAGTTTTATGAATTTCATCCTGTGGTATTTGGTAATTTCAGTAGTTCTATTAATTGTGCTATTAATCTGGTGTAATTTTAAGAATTGGTCTGTTTCTAATCGAAGTTTTCCAAAATCAGGTTTAAAAAAATCGTGTGAAGTGTTTATTTTATCTGAGAAAGATAGTGATAGTTCAAATGAAATTCAGAATTTTGCCAAGCGACTATCTTATCCGTATAATCTCATTATAAGTATAGATCAGATTTTTGGTTATGAGCGAAGCAAAGAACTCAGTGGAGATTTTTTATTTATTGATATGGATCATCTTGAGCGAAGTGGATGTTCAGTAGGATATATTATTGACATTATTCGTAGTTTCCGTCTGCGGTATCCTGAGTGTGCCGTGATATTATTATCTTCAGAATTTGGGAGAGACGATTATGATATGCACCGATTAGAAGTTTGTGATGCAAGTCTCAGTCTTCCAGTTTCTCAATCACGTATCCTTGAGGCTGCACTGAATGCAAGCTCCAATAATTTGGTATGGTGTAAGCGTTGGAATGAATTATATAGATAAAAATCCTTATCTAATATATGCTTTTATTATTCTGTTTTATAGGAGTATCTGGAGCATTGTGTATGTGGCTTGGTTAGATGTTACTAAAATGCACTGGTAGTCATTCACAAACGTGAATAGACATCGTCGTACCGGATGATATCATCTTCGTCCAAGTATGACCCAGTCTGTACTTCTATTAAAACCATTGGAACTTTACCAGGATTTTCCATTCTATGGATTGACCCAAGTGGTATGTAAACTGATTGGTTCTCCGTGAGGAGCTGAACTTCCTCGTTTACTGTAACTTTCGCAGTCCCGGCAACAACGATCCAGTGCTCAGAGCGATGAAAATGGCTTTGTAGAGATAAAGAAGCACCAGGATGTACATGAATACGTTTGACTTGGAAACGGTCAGCTAGAATCAATGTTTCAAACCAACCCCAAGGTCTGTGGTCTACAGGAAGCTGTACCGCTTGTTTTGCACCTTTATTATTTAGAATTTCTACTGCTTGACGCACACTTTGACTGTCTGTCAAGTCTGCAACTAGAACGGCGTCCCGCATTGCAACTACAACCAAATTTTTCAGTCCAATGCCTACTAATTCTATTTCTTCACTTTCTGATCGTAGGAGCGAGTTTTCGCAGTTAATCAAAGTTGTCAGTCCAGAGAGGGCGTTTCCATTGTTATCTTGTGGACTCGCTTTCCAAATGGCTTCCCAGCTACCAAGGTCAGACCAATTACCAGAAAATCGAACAACACTTATATTTTGAGCATGTTCCATTACCGCAAAATCTATTGAGGCTGAACGTATTTTTTTCCATAGAGTTGGGTCAATACGAAGAAAGCCAAGGTCTGTAGTGGCGGCGGCCATTGCTGCGCGTGTACCATTCAAAATATCAGGTGCATACTTCTGGAATGCATCAATCAAGATATCAGCACGCACTAAAAAAATACCAGCATTCCATAGATAGCGATCATCGGCCAAAAGTGTGTTTGCAAGAGAGCAATTTGGCTTTTCAATGAATCGTGAGAGCGAATATATTTCAGGACTTGTTTCCTCAGAAGTCTCGAGCCATCCATAGCCAGTTTCAGCTCGAGTTGGCTGGATGCCATAGGTAACAATTTCCCCCTGTGTGGCAGTGGGCACACCCTTTAATATTGTATCACGGAAGTCTGCTGAATCCTGTATGGCATGATCAGCAGGGACGAGAAGAATTAAAGTTGTAGGATCTTTTGAAGCTAGATAAAGTGCAGCAGCCAAAGCGGCAGGAGCAGTGTTGCGACTTTCTGGTTCAATGAGAATACCTGAAGCCTGTAATCCACAATGCTCAAGTTGTTCAGCAACTATAAAGCGGAACCCTTCTCCAGTTACTGCTAATGGTTCAGCAAAGCACGAACCAGAAACGCGCTGCGCAGCCTGTTGAAACAAGCTTTTTTGACCTAAAAAATGTGCAAACTGTTTTGGAAAACTCTTTCGGGATAGTGGCCAGAGTCGTGTACCGGAGCCTCCACAAAGGAGTACAGGATTAATCACAGGGATATTGTGCATGGCCACACTTTCTTGAATGTGTAATTGTGTTGTCTGAAGATATCACCTGTTAAGAAGTACATCAAATCAGAAATTGGTCTTTAGTGGCGCTGTTTTGAGAATTATGTTTTGAGAAAGGTTGGCAATGAGGTAGATTCTCGTCATCAGTATACATCATTTGGATTTTTCCTTTTTGGATGCCTCGCTTTGCTTAATTCCATTCGGTCGCACATCCAATTTAGGATGCTTTCTGGAAGAGCTGAATAATACACTTGTGTTACGCCGTCAGTCGCTGGCGAAATTATTGCGCAAGCCATACCCAAATGAACTGACTGCAAGGCATGAATTTGTTTGTTGTCGGTGTAAGCTGTCGATGCTGTTGGTCTATAAGGCACGTTAGGTGACTGCCACCTCATCCTGAAGAAAAACCTGTTTTTTGTTGAAACTCGCCTGAGTGGCTTTGTTTGTGTGAGATTATGCGGCGTCTTGGGTTGGTCAAGTTGGCGGCTCTGTCGATGGATGATGAGGACCTGACCGGGAGTTGGCTGAGGCTTATGAGTTTTAGGCGACGGAAGTCTTTGGTGACGATGCTGTTGCAGTCATTTTGGCGTCCGACCATTGATGTGGACCATATCCGATAGCTGTGAAGTAGTTCAAGTATTCTTGGGTTGAGCAGAGGTCACCGTTCACAGTGGTTGCCCTGAGCACGTTGACGAAGGTGCAACCTACGTTGTGCGGCGTTCTTTTCAGGAACCTAAGGCGTATGGAGACTTGTAAATGAAAAAGATATGATATTTTATTTTGCAATAATGCCGAGCATGCTGTTGAATGTCTAGCCAAGGCTTATATAAGGTGAAGATTACTGACTGTGATACGTCTCTTTGGATAAAATATGTCAACGGTTTTGAAACAATCTAATGCAAACATGATTGTAATATGATTTATTAAAGTACGTCAACTTCTCAGGTTAACTATATGGCTGTGATCACTCTTTCATCCATTCCTCCTCGTTTTGGGCTTATTGGCCCCACGCTTGAGTCTCTTACCTCTCAGCGAGGAGTTGATGGTGTTGAGCTTTATCTTCCAAGAACCTATTATAGATTTCCAGATTGGGACGGTAGCCTTCCTAAAGTACCGGCTGGAGTGACCATTCATCGGTTGGATCATGATTATGGTCCAGCTAGTAAAATTCTCGGAGCAGTTGATCGCTATCACAAGGAAGATATACAGTTACTTTTTTGTGATGATGATCGTGATTATACTTCAGGTTGGGCCTCTGGTCTTTTGTCTGAAGCGGAACGTTTCCCCAATTGTGTCATAGCTCTTGCTGGTTGGGATATTGCAGGGTTTAATTCCCGCAGACAGTTTGCAAAACCGCGCCATCAACGCAGATCTAGAATTTGGGATCTTGACTATCGAATGGCGCGTTTGAGACAAATCACGTCTGGGAGTAGAAACTTAACCTTGGCGGAAAAACCGGCAAGGCGAATAATCGCTCGGTCAGGCTATGCTGATATATTTGAAGGTTATGGAGGTGTTATTGTACGACCAAATTTTTTTGATATAACAAGTTTCAATATTCCTCATCAAGCTTTCCATGTAGATGATATCTGGTTGTCAGGTTTAATGGCGCGAGCTGATATTGGTATTTGGTTGGTGGCAAGTCGATATGAACCTAAAACAACAGCAGCGGACAGGCAGTATGCTCTTTACCACCATCGTGAATCCGAAAAAGGCAGGGTAGAGCTTAATGCTGCCGCAATAGACCTATTGAGAGAGAAGTGGGGTATATGGGGGGGGAGGCGGAATGTCCATACCTGAGATTGGGATGCAGTAAGCCAGATGCCTGGAGAGTTATATTTTGTCCATTACAAGCAATTTATATTGTGCCTCAGGAGATTAGTAGAGTTAATTAATCTTTTACACGCAAGAGTTCTATCTAAAATATAAAGTTAGAATATCTATCTGTCCAAAATAGAAATTATAGAAAATCCTTGGTAGTGCTTTTGTACACTGAAATGTGCGAAGCTATCTGTTCACATGTACTTTGCAAAATTTTTTCTGCAAATGTCAGTGTTTGTGCTTCTACATAGCACCGAAATTCAGGGGAATTTCCTGAAGGTCGTAAGTGAATTATAACACCATCTTCAAAAAAAACTCTGAGTCCGTCAGTCAAGTCTATTTTGTGTTCTCTCACCTCCCGAGAAAATAAATTAGATCTTGCCAGAGAGTTATAAGATAATTTTGTAATAAAATTTTGTCCTGTCTCTGTAGAAATGTCTTGAAGTCTGCCAGATGCGGTAAATCGCGATGGCAGTTCAGAAATAATAGAATTCAAACTTTTAGATTTTTTGTGCATCAAAGTTAAAGACGTAATTATTGGTAAAAAAGAATCTCTTGTCATTAACTTATGAAGTTTTCCATGAGTCATTTTTGTATTAAATCCTAAAAGAAAACCACCATTGGCTTCATACCCTACAACTTTACCATCAGCAGTTTCCATCGCTTCTATTACAAATGGTGAACCAATTTTTGTACGTATGATTTGCGAAAATCCCATATGATCAACAGCTGTGTTTGATGAAACAGGAGTGCATATAACATTTGCGCCTAGTACTTGTGCAGCCAAAGGCCCTATTATATCTCCAGGTATCAGGTTGCCTTGAGAGTCTGCAATCAAGGGGCGATCACCGTCGCCATCAGTTGACACTATAGCGTCCAAGTGAAACATGGCGCACCATTTATGTAATTTAGTTTTCGTCTCGTTATCTATTGCCTCAGTATCGACTGATACGAATTTTTCAGTCCTTTCCAAGGATATAATATCTGCTCCCATCCGTAAGAGCGTCTCTTTCAAAGAGTCACGAGAAACAGAACTATGTTCATAAACACCAATACGCATACCGCTTAATATTTTTGACCCAAAAGCGTTAATATATCTATTAATATATTTTTCAATGGAACTTTTGTCTCTTGAGTAGTTGCCTACCGGCCCTTTATTTTCATATATGGTCGAGTTAAGTGCAAACACAATTTTCGTTTCAGTTGATTTCGAAATCTCGCCGGTTGGTGAATAAAATTTTAGACCATTTCGATCAGCAGGAATATGACTTCCAGTCACCATTATGGCTGCTTGGCCAGCTCCTATTGCCACGAGAGCCAAGGCTGGAGTTGGAATGGCACCATGGTCAACTACATCAACGCCCATTTTTTGCACAACGTCGGAGACTATCTTGGCGATTTTTGGCGATGAGGAACGTAGATCGCGGGCTATATGCACTGCTCCACCGTGGGGGCATACTTTCAGAAAACTTGATGTGTATGCAGTAATCACTTCATCTGTCAGCTCTGTCACAAGTCCACGCAAGCCGCTGGTGCCAAATTTTGGGGGCATGTTTTCCTCTTTTTGTAGCAATCTTTTCAAATACCTACGTTGATCTTCCTAAACGTGTAAAGCGTCAACCTCTTTGTCCGGTTCCCGACAACCGTGCTGGCCGGTTCTGGCCGCTGCGATCGGGTTGATTAGTCGATGTCGTTCTCCTGCGGTGTATGTTGTCGCGGGTTTCGGTTTCGAGGTAGTCGCTGGAGGCTGTCGTTCCAGCGTCAGCCTTTGCTGATTGTCGGCCGGCGGCGGTGCGCCTGTGATAGCTGTCGCCGTTCAATTTCAGGATGGTGGCGTGGTGGACGAGCCGGTCGATGGCTGCCACGGTGATGGCTTGGTCTGGGAAGACCTTGTCCCAGGCGCTGAAGGGCTGGTTGGCTGCCATGGCAAGGTTTCTGGTCGGTGAAGTCCGACAAGGCCATGCGGCCCGGTTCGGGCGTCTGGCGAAAGATCACATCGCGCTCCGGCCCATGCATGGCCCGCCAATTACGGACACGCCGCTCCAGCGTTCGATGCACTCGGTCGGCTGGGAAATCCTCTGGGATCGGACAACTGCAGGTGCCGCAACAGGGATACGGCCTGAACTGCGGGATCGCGCTCGAGGATTGGCACCAGCGTCGTTTCCCACACGGCCTTGAGCGGGTCGGGCACTGTGCGGCCCCGGGTGGCTTTTCGTTGCGCCGGGAGGCGTGGATTAGCGTCGCTACGACAAGCGGTGAACAAATATCAGCGGAACATCATCACGGTGTAAATGATAAATGTTGCGTTAGTTGCGTGTTATTTGGGCAGTGTGACTGGAAATCCCCGTCTTTTCAGGGCGGGGAAGATGTTAATTGCAAACGAAGATGGGCTGGCCCAAACTCAATTCCATGCTGTTCAGGAAGCAGCTTTACTATGTTCCGAGGTATGGCAGCCGGTGCTGAGAGTGCCTTGCTGCCATAAGCTCCCCACCCACTCACATGGCAACTGCCTGATCATGACAAAGATAAGCCGCTCACAGTCTCGCATTGGTATCACGGAACTGGCCAGGGCGCTTGGGCGGTCGGAGATGTTTGTGCGCTCGAGCCTGATGGTTCTGAAAATATCTCTGAAGGACGAATCACTGGAACTTGATGACGCGGTCGCCGTGATACGGCATCTTGCACAACGCCAGAGCGATCAGGATGAGCTGCTCGGCAGCCTGCTTGCAAAAATAACCACCACGGAGAAACGTGAACTTGAATTCGCGGTCGCTCTGGAGATGGTAAAGAAAGAACGCGCCGCCCTGGCGCGACTAACAGAGAATCTCAAAGAACAGCTTGGCCGCGAACAGAGCAGAAGCGATCGGCTGGAGCAGAATCTTCACGACCTGACCGCCTCTCTCGCGCATATCGTATTACAGCGTGACCGGCTTGTTGCCCGCTCGAAGCTGCGCAGTCGCGCAACTCTCAAGCATTACAACGGACGATCAGTCCTGTACTTGGAAGATCCGGTTAACCCACATCTGTTGAATCGCTCGGAAACGTAGTGTAGCGCAAAGTTGCCGGTCTCAAGCCATGGTGGCCAATGACCCTTGCGATCCCGCTCGCAGGCCCCGCCGTTCAGGGCGGGGTCAAAGCATTAAGCCTGCAGGAATGGTGGCCTTAACGAGAAACGTACTTAGCTTGCGTAGTCGGTCCAAGCCATGTCCTCGCCGCCAAGACCGCCCTTGAGAACGCGGGTCGACAGGCCAATCCGATCAAGCAGGGTGAAGAAGGGCTTGGGGTCCAGTTCCTCGACATTTCTCATTGTCTTTGTATCCCATTCGCCTGTCGCGACCAGCATGGCAGCGGCCACAGGCGGAACACCGGCGGTATAAGAAATACCCTGACTGCCTACCTCTTCATAGGCCTCTTTGTGATCGGCCACGTTGTAGACGAAGAGCTCGATCTCCTTGCCGTCCTTCACACCTTTGACCAAGTCGCCGATGCAGGTGTTGCCGGTATAATTGGGCGCAAGGCTGGCCGGGTCGGGCAGGCATGCCTTGACCACCTTAAGCGGGATCACCTCCTGGCCCTCTGCGGTGGTGACGGGCTGTTCGGAGAGCAGACCGATATTCTTCAGCACGGTGAAGACGTTGATGTAATGATCGCCGAACCCCATCCAGAAGCGCACATCCGCATGCGGGTAATTCACCGCCAATGAGTGGACCTCATCATGCCCCGACTGGTAAGCCTTGGAGGGGCCGACAACTGGCAGATCCCAAGTGTGGCCGGACTCGAACATCGACAGCTCTTTCCACGTCTGGTCTTCCCAATAATAAACCGTCCCGGTAAATTCACGAAAATTAATTTCGGGGTCAAAATTGGTCGCGAAATACTTACCGTGAGAGCCTGCGTTGATGTCGACGATGTCGATGCTTTTTACTTCGTCCATCTGGTCGATGGCAAAGCGGGCATAGGCGTTCACCACGCCTGGATCAAAGCCAGCGCCCAGAATGGCAGTCACACCCTCTTCGGTGCATTGATCGCGCCTTTTCCATTCATAATTCGCGTACCAGGGCGGGGTTTCGCAGACCTTGTCTGGCTCTTCATGGATGGCAGTGTCGATATAGGCCGCCCCCGTGGTGATGCAGGCATCAAGCACATGCATGTTCACAAACGCCGTGCCAACATTGATTACGATCTGTGTGCCGGTTTCGCGGATGAGGTCTGCGACAGCCTCGCTATCTGTGGCATCGACGTGGTGGGCTGTGAACGCGCGGTCGATTTTCATCGCGCCCTTCTCGTGTACGCCGGCAATGATCTCTTCGCATTTTGACTTGGTGCGGCTGGCAATATGCAGGTCTCCCAGCACATCATTGTTCTGCGCGCACTTATGTGCAACCACATGAGCGACGCCACCTGCGCCGATGATAAGTACGTTTTTCTTCAAAACTGAACTCCATTGAGATGATGACGCGCCGCTCGTTCAGACGTGATCATTTTTACTCATAAAGGAGCATTATTCATCATGTCCCCGGGGGGCTGCTGCCCGGTCTTTCTCATTCATGCCACATGACATAAAGTGCTTCAATGCGAGGTGCTCCTCTTCGGGGAGCACCGTCACATCTGCGCTCGGGGCTTTGCATAAGCCGCGGCTCTCGGCGCAGAGGAAGTCGCATTGCCGGCTGCAGGCCAGCTTCCGGGTTGCGTGGATGAGTGAAGGCTCTTTCGAACCTCCGCCCACTGGCGCCATATATGCCTGCGCTGCTCGTTCAGATGACCTGACCCGGCATTGAGGGTGTTGCGGCGCCCACGGAACCCGCAGATGTAATTGATCCGCTTCGAGAGCCGCGCGGCACGGCGCAAAATCGAACCGCACCTTGATGGCGTTCTTCAGGCGCATGACGGGATGCGGAAGACGCTTTCCGTTGGCGTCGCGCAAGCGCTTGAATGCGGCCAATCCGCCAAGGGCCTCGATTTCGGCT
The DNA here is from genome assembly GCF_002115725.1 of Marivita cryptomonadis. Lineage (GTDB taxonomy): Bacteria > Pseudomonadota > Alphaproteobacteria > Rhodobacterales > Rhodobacteraceae > Marivita > Marivita cryptomonadis. The sequence continues at coordinate 1,977 of NZ_JFKD01000037.1, read as the reverse complement.
TTTGCCGCAGCATGCGCCGCTTCTAATGCTCTGGACACATGGCGCTCGACAAGTCCAAGATGGGACGACATCTCGGAAAGCACACTCTCATGAGGACCACGCGGTAGGCGCAATTGATATGTCGTGACAAGACTGCTCATTCAGTGGCTTCTTGCTCTTTGCCATCAGGCGTGACCGCCTTTGCCATGCGCTCAAGCAATTTGGCATTTTTGCGGGAGCGTGCCCCATAAAGGCGGGCGCTGAAGACTGTGATGATTTCGAGGACATCGCGCTCAAGATCCTCCTCGAAGCTTGTGTCTTCGCCTTTGTTGAGGATCACAACCTCGATGTCCTTCGCCTCACAAATCGCAAAAACCAAGTCCGCACCAAAGCGCAGAAGTCGGTCCTTATGCGTGATGACAAGGCGACTGACACGGTCCTCAATAATTTCATCAAGAAGCCGCTTCAGACCTTTCTTGCGATAATTCATGCCCGATCCAAGATCGGTCACGACTTCGTAGGTCCAGCCCTGATGAGAGCAATACGCATCAAGAAGATCAGCCTGGCGTTCGAGATCGGGCTTTTGATCGTGTGACGACACACGGGCATAGGCGATGGTCTTGCGCTCCGCTGGGTCCTGCGCGCGATAAAGCTCTGGCTGGAGCTTCGCCAGGTCATAGCGGCGACTTCCGCCTTTTGTGATCTCATCTGGAATGAGCTTCCCGTTCTCGTGCCAACGGCGCAGAGTGAGCGGCGTGACGCCGAGGGCCTTCGCAGCCTTGCTGATGCTTACGATTTTCTTCATCATATTGATATATTCAGAGTAATTTTGATTTAATAAAGAGAGAGCTGTTAAAGCCCAAAGGCTGCGGTCAGATCACGACAGGGCAGCCGCAAAATCGTTATAAGTGAACCCGCGCACGAGGCGTTCGGCTCCGTCGAGCTCACGCACCGCGATCGAGGGCATCTGCACGCCATTGAACCAATTCTTCTTGACCATTGTGTATCCGGCCGCGTCTTGCATGGACAAACGGTCACCAGGCTTGAGGTCTTCTGGAAACTGGAACTCGCCAAAGATGTCTCCGGCCAAGCAGGATTTTCCACAGATCATCCATTTGCAATCGCCGCTTTCCTGCATCTTGGCGCTTTCGCGGTAGATCAGCAGATCGAGCATATGTGCCTCGATTGAGCTGTCTACAATGGCAAGGTTCTTCCCATTGTAGAGCGTGTCGAGAACCGTGACCTCGAGCGTTGTGGAGTTCGTGATCGCCGCCTCACCTGGCTCAAGGTAGACTTGTACCTCGTTTTCACCGGCGAAGCGCTTCAGGCGCTCGGCCAAACGGTCGAGTGGATAGTCCTTACCAGTAAAATGTATGCCACCGCCGAGGCTGATCCACTGCATCTTACGGATCAGTGAACCGAACTGCTCTTCGATTTGGCCCAGCATCTCGTCAAAGCGTTCGAAGCTCGCGTTCTCGCAGTTGTTGTGGAACATGAACCCGCTGACCAAGTCCACAACCGGAGCAATCGCTTCGATGCTGTGTTCGCCCAACCGCGAAAAGGGTCGGGCTGGGTCGGCGAGATCAAAGTCTGAGGTCGAGATGCCAGGATTGATACGCAAACCGCGCACATGGCTGCGACTTACTGCCTCGAAACGCAAGAGCTGCTGTACGGTGTTGAAGATAACCTTGTCTGACGAGGCCAGCATCTCATCCATCTCATGTGGCGCCCAGGCAACTGAATAGGCATGGGTCTCGCCTGCAAATTTCTCCCGTCCCAGCTTGACCTCAAAGAGTGAGGAAGACGTGGTGCCATCCATGTACTCGGACATCACGTCAAAGACTGACCACGTAGCAAAGCATTTGAGCGCCAAAAGTGATTTCACCCCTGACAACTCGCGCAACTTCGCAATTTTTTCCATGTTCTGGAGAAGTCGGGATTTGTCTATCAGATAATAGGGCGTCTGCATGCGCATCGAACCTTGTGGCCGGATATGTT
>NZ_JFKD01000036.1 GCF_002115725.1 Marivita cryptomonadis | reverse complement strand
GAAGTTTATCCACATAATTCTGGGCCGAGGTTTCTCGAGAAGGGTGATCTTTCTCTCCTGCCGGGGTATATCTGCTGCATGCGCGCCGCAGGTGGCGCTTCCCGGAAACAAGCCCCACACAGGTCAAGTGCGGGAAGGAGAGACCGTGACGCATCCGTGCGAACAGGAAAGACATGCCGCGGTAGCGGAGAGGAAAGTGCTCAGCTTGGCGTATACGCCGGAGATCATTGAGTGCAAGCGTGCGGCGGTTTGCAGGGGAAGCGGCGCGTTGGCCATCCTCCCCCGGGCATCGCGATGCGGGGTCGTATCGCCTTTTACTTTTACATCCGGAGATCGACATGAAGACAAATGATCATTTGTCGTCCGCCCACGCGCCGCTGCCCGGCAGTCCCTCTGTCGCTCATCGCAGCAATGCGACAGGCGAGCGCGAGGGGATGCTCCAGCCCACCCACACGGCAGCTTCCCTCGATTGGCAGATCCTCGCAACGCGTTTGTTTGCCATGATCGGCGAGGCGCATTGGGCGGGCCAGTACATTCAGCTGCCTGCAACAGTTGGGGACACGCACCGCCTTGCGTCCACGTTAGCGGATTTTGAAGATCCCGCAACAAAAGCCCAAGCGCCCCAGGAGAAGTGCTGGCGGTGGTACCCGACGACGCTGCTCGCAGTGCTACGGATTGCCCGCACCTTTGGGACCGAGGCCGCGTTACAAGCGCGCTTTGCCCGCCCGTCACAAGTGCTGCTGGTGCAGACCGGACAGAGTGGCCTCGAAGACGCGCTGGACAAAACCCTGCACGCGATCACGGCAGCGGTCGCGTACTTGACTGTTCTCGAGCATCACACGACGATCCTGTCGGCGGCCGATGCGGTGCCCTCTGGAACGCCGAAAGCGCGTCGTCCATTCTTGGGATTGTCGAATAGCGTGTATGACATTTTCTTGGGGACGACCTCGCTGGTGTTGTTGGCGCCTGTCGCCGCGTTGGTCCCCAAACCTGTCCAAGATCTGCGGCCGGAAGTCGTGACGCTTGCGCCCATTGACGCGGACATCCTAAGGGCGGCGTTGCATCTGCATTATTTCGTCGGACCCGATCAAGACCTGTGCCTTACTGTTGTACATGAACTGAAGGACACGTCGGGCCTGTCGGATCTTCCCCTGTCGCGGCTCAGTGTGGAGGCTTTCATTCTGGCCTTGCGCGCGCCAGATGCAGCTGGCGCTATTGCGCAGATCCGTACCGCACTGTCCCCTGCTCGGAGTGGCACGGGGACGCTCGCCGACTTCCCGCTGCCGGCACCTGTGCGCCAGACATTTCAGCAGATGATCGCCGACCTGCGTGCGTGGTCGAACGGGGCACTGCCGTGGTCGGAGGTGACGCGTGGCCTGCTTCTCGAGGGCCCTCCCGGCTGCGGCAAGACCGAGCTTGCGCGTCTGGTCGGCCAGGAAGCTGGACTGTCAGTTGTGGCGGGATCGCTGGGGAAATGGTCATCTGAGGGCGCACGCGCGAGCGAAGTGTTCAAAGCGATGCATGGGTCTTTCAGCAAGGCTGCAGAACAAGCGCCTGCGATCTTGTTGATTGACGAGCTGGATGCTTTTGGCGACCGGGCACGCGCACCAGACCATAATTCGTCATACACAGACCATATCGTCACCTCGCTGCTTGAATTGTTGGATGGTTTCGACGAGAGGGAAGGCGTTGTTATCTTGGGCGCGACCAATCATCTGTGGAAAATAGACGCCGCGATCCGTCGTCCCGGGCGGTTTGATAAGGTGCTGCAGCTTAGCCACCCGTCGCATGAGATGCTGCCTCAGGCGCTTCGGTGGCACCTGGGGTCGGACTTGCCGGATATGGACCTGAGCGCAATCGCGAAGGCTGCACTTGGTATGTCAGGCGCGGATATCGCGGTTCTGGTCCGGTCAGCGCGCGCGATCGCACGGGGGGAGCGGCGGGCCATGATTGAAAGCGATCTGATGAGTGCATTTACCGCGCTGCGTCCTCCACTGCCCCCTGCTCTGCGCTGGCGGGTTGCACTCCACGAGGCCGGACACGCCATTGTCGCAACGGCAACGTCCGGCGCGCAACCCCGGATGCTCACGATCCAAAGCTATGGCGGCGAGATGCGCGCAAAGCCCGCAGAGACGACGAACACGAGGGCGGCGCTTGAGGCGCAGATCGCCATCGGTCTCGCGGGTCGAGCCGCTGAAGTGCTGGTTCTGGGGGCGCCGTCTGGTGGTGCAGGTGGTGATGATGGAAGCGATCTTGCGAAAGTCACGCGGATTGCGGCGGAGATGGAAGAGAGCCTCGGTCTGGGAGAAACGCTGGTCTACCTCGGCACTGATGACCGCGCCGCAGACCGCCTGCGCTTCGACGCCCGGCAGCGCGAGATTGTCGAGGGCCGTCTGTCGCGCGGCCACGCTCGCGCGCGACAGATTCTTGAAGCGAATCGGATGATCCTCGAGCGTCTGGCTTGCGCCCTCTACGCGTCAGGGGTTCTTGAGGGTGAGGCCCTCGGGACGATTCTGGAGCAGGTCAGAGGGGAAATGGCCTCGACCAACCTGCGCCGCCAGTAGTGGCGCCTTGCTGGCGCAGTTGAACCCCGGCCTCTTGAGCCAGGGCAACGATCTTGGCGCGTGCTTTCTCGTAGAGCCGCGCGTCGGTGGGATAGGCGATGTTCTTTTCCATGACGGTTGTATCAACGGACACGCGCGACAGACTGTCATCGTCCACAACGCCGCTTGAGCGCCCGGCCTCGATGGTTTTCGTCAGCAGCCACTCGGCCCCTTCATCGCCGATCCGGTCGCGCCATCGGCTGAGGGAAGACGGGTGGATCGGGGGCTGATGCTGGAAGAAGATCTCCCCCGTGAAATGCTGAAAGTATGGGTTCTCAACCCAGCGGGCGACAACGGCTTCATCGGACAGGCGATGCAGATGTTGAAGATACATCAGGCCCGCCACCAGCCGCGGCTGTGTCGCCGGGCGGCCGGTTCCTGACGGAAAGAAACCGGCCCATTCCCGCTCGAAGAACTCCCAATCGATCAACGCGGCCAACTTCACCAGTTCGTGGCGCATATCGATCAAGTCAACGAGGCGCGGGCGCAGAAGATCATCTTGTTCAGGCGGGCGATTACGATGTTTCATGGCAGGATCAAATTGCAGGGTTTTCAATGCAATAGTACAAAACCTTGCAATTCATGACCACTTAAATCATCGTTTAATCATTCATTATCAACAGCTTGTGCGTTGTTCAGGACGGACTGAATAGCATCGTATTTTCAAATGCTTGCATGGCAAGTCATTGATTTCAAATGGCAAGCTTAACTCAAAGGGTTTTGGCTCATAACCTGAAGGTCGTAGGTTCAAATCCTACCCCCGCAACCACTTTCACCGAACAAACATCGATACCAGTCCCGGCACCCGCCTGGGCGGCATCAAGCATGGCGGTCAAAGCCCCCTCCAGTTCCAATACAATGTTCTCATCATCATGGTGGACGACCACCTGTGCGATGAGGCCACGTATCGTGTCCAGTGCCTGTTCCCGGATGCTCGGATCTGCGAGCGACGCGGTAAGATCCTCGACCTTGCGCTTGTAGAGCGCAGACAGATTGGGATGCAGACGCACGGGTGCCGGTGGTGGGGAGGCCAGCTTGGATTGCAGGTCAGACTTATGCGCCTCAAGGTCTTCAAGCTGTGCGAGAAGACCCGGTGTGCGCAACCCGTCGGCGATCGCCTCGTAAAGACCGCTCAGTTTGTTCGTGACGCGTTCAAGGTCGCGCTCCACGCCTCTGCGAGCCTTGTCCTGTCCGGCACGGACCTGATTTGTGCCGCGCGTGACCGCATCGATGAAGGCTGCAACGGCCTCCGGCACCATGAGACGGTCTTTGAGCAGATCAAGGATCGCGTCTTCCAGTACCTCACGCTTGAAAGACCTGTTCTCTTTGCAGGTTCTCAACTTGCGCGCATTTGAACACGCAACGTAATCGCGGCCGATCGAGGCAAAACCACCTCCGCAGGCGCCGCAGGTCAGCAGGCCGGTCAGAAGGTGTTTCTTGCGCCGCTTCTCCCAGAACCGGCTGGCCTTGATGCCCTGTACTGCGGGAGTCGCATCAATGTCTTCCTGCCGCGCCTTCACCTTGTCCCACAGGTCGCTGTCGATGATGCGCAGCTGCGGCACATCCGTGATAATCCATTCTTCGCGCGCGTTCATGCGGGAGACCCGCTTGCCCGTCTCGGGATCCTTGACGTAGCGCAGCCGGTTCCAGACCAGGCGGCCGATATAAAGTTCATTGTTCAGAATCCCAGTACCGCGCTGGCGATGCCCGCGGATCGCCGAGTCGCGCCAGAGCTTGCCGCGAGGACCAGCGATGTGATCGTCATTCAGACCATGTGCAATGGCCTTGGGTGATTTGCCGCTAGCGAACTCTTCGAAGATGCGGCGCACAATGCCCGATTCCTCGGGATTGATCGCGCGTTCGCCGCGCTCAGGCTCACCTGCCTCGTTGACGACGCGCACGACGTTGTAGCCATACGCGTTGCCGCCGCCAGATCGCCCGGCTTCCACACGCCCGCGCAAGCCGCGATGGGTCTTGGCAGCCAGATCCTTGAGGAACAGCTGGTTCATTGTGCCTTTGAGGCCGACATGCAGTTCGTTGATCTCGCCTTCCGCCAACGTAACCACACGCACCCCATAAAACGTGAGGCGTTTGAACAGGGTGGCAATGTCTGCCTGATCTCGGCTGATGCGATCAAGTGCCTCGGCAAGGACGATGTCAATCTGGCCCTTCTCTGCGGCCGTGACCAGGCTTTGAAGCCCGGGGCGGTGCATTGACGCCCCGGAAATTGCCATGTCAGAATAGGTCTCAGTAATGGTCCACCCTTCGCGCCCAGCCCGCTCGATGCACAGACGCGCCTGATCTTCGATGGACCGTTCGCTCTGCATCGTTGTCGAAAAACGGGCGTAGATCGCGGTACGGATCATCGTGTCTGTCCTTCCTTGAGTGTAGCGAGGAGGGCGGCATAGTCGCGCCCGGCCTCGATCGTCTTTGCGTGATTGTAATGCCGTTCGGCGGTTTTGTCAGAAGAATGCGACAAAATCGGGCGGATCAAGGTCGCGGCTTGTGGTGAGTGGCGCGCCAACGTGGTGGCGGCAGCGTCGCGGAAGAGATGCGGGGAAATACGAATCCCAAGCATACGTTCTGTGCCGTTTTTCACCGCCGGTGCGACCGCGCTATAGCCTAAGGGGAATCCTTTGCGATCTACCCAAAGAGCATCATGGCGCGTTGCCCCCCGTTCGAGAAGAAAGGGTCGAGCATCCTGCAAATAACGGTTCAATGCCGGCATGACAGCGCCTGGGATCTCCGCCTCCCAAGGAACACCGCATTTGGTCAGGCTGGCCGGAAGGGCAAGCGTGGCTGTGTTGTCGTTGAAGAAAATTGATTCTCCAATCCGAAGGCCAATCAGCGCGCGACGACGAATGGGCAGCAATGCCAGGAGGGCAATGATGGCGCCATCCCGAATGTGGATGGCGCGCCAGATGGGGCTGCGCGCCTCATTGGCAGCTACGAGAGCGAGGTTCAGTCCGGCATCCAGCAGCACGTTGCTGGACAGGATTTTGCCCTTCTTGCGCGTTTGCGCGCCGCGTCCGGCTTGTTTCTTGAGCCTTGCACGCAGTGTGCGGTGCGCCGACCAATCGCGTTCCGGGTTTGCAGCCATCAGAACGCGCAGGAGACCGTCGATAAAGGCGAGGCGCGTCATCGGGGCCGTGTGATCCAGTGCGACGAGCCACGCCTTAATGCGATCCAGCGTTGCGCGTTGCGGTGGTGACACGTCAAGCGCGTGGGGTTCGTTCGCCCGCAGCCATGATAGCCACCGACCATAGCGTGGTTCGAGCGACATTTGCGTTGTCCGACGCACGTGGGCCATTTGGCCTTGTCCATCAAGAAGATCGCCTTTCGCGAACAGGGCCTTCCACATGGCGCTGTCGGCGTCGGGCCATTCGGTTCTCGGTAGTACGAGCCTCATCCGCTGTATCCTTTACGCAGATCCGACACGAGATCGGAAAACGCTTTTGTTGCGCTGGTGACTTCAAGGCCAGAATACAAATTGATGGTATGGCTCAGGTCGGAATGGCCCAGAAGGCGGCGCGCAACCTCATACCCACCTGGGTTTGCATCCAGCCAGTTCATAACCGCGAAATGTCGAAACAGGTGCGCGTTTACTTCCAAACCTGTTTCCTTGCGGATTCGCTTGGAAATACGGCTCGACAATTCCGATGGTCCGATAGACGCGGAACCGTCCCTTTTTGAGAAGAGGAATTGTGTGCCTGCGGGGCAACGATACGGACAGCGTGTCGCGAGGTGTTTGTCGAGCAGAACCACGACGTCTGCCGGCAGCGCGAACTCCATGGATCGACCTGTTTTGGTGTCCTCCTCTTCGAGCACCAGGAAAACGCGTCCGTCGCCGGGACGCTGGATATGCTTGCCGAGGTCAATACCCGCAAGGCTACCGACGCGGATCGGGCAGACAAGCAGGATCGCGATGGCCAGCGCATCCTCACGTGCCAGCGCGTTCATCTTCGCGCGCTGAGCCGTGGAGCAGTACTTGGAGAACAGATGCTCGGGCAGCGTCAGCAACCGGTTTTTGTGTCGGGGATCCTGCAAGACACGCAGGCGCGCACGGCTGCGCTCGGTCATCCCGTTTTGAGCCGGTTGCGCGACCTTTTTGGCAAGACTTGCAAGCGCATCCCGGTGGTCTTCCGGTAGTCCCGTAAGTCGTGCCAAGTTGCGCAGGAGGGCAGCAGTCTGGCTGATGTCACGATTTGTGACCCCATCGTTCCGCCTGAGCATTTGGCGCAAACCTTGCTTCGCATTCCAGGGATCGAGGACCACTTGCAGCGAGTTGATAGTTTCCACGGCAATGCCGCTATTTGCCAGATGGGACGCGAAGCGCATGATCTGATGCCGGTACTGCTTAATCGTCGCCGGTCTGCGCGGTGTGGACGGCGCCGCGTCGTCGAACGGGTCCGGCTTCGCCAACTTGTTCAGCACTGTTTCGACGTCATCGGTAAAGCTGACTGGAAACGCGGATTCGTCGAGCGCGATCCGCACAGCGCGGCGTGGCAGCGAAAGCCGCATCGACGGCCATTCGGCGAGACGCTCGCCGGCGAGGTTCCAGCCATTCACCGCAGCCCTGTAGGCCGTGTCGGGATCCTTGCTGATCTCGTTGATCACAAGTGCTTCGCGATACGCAGTTGCATGTTCATCGCAGACATTCGTCGGGTGCACGCCCATGCGATTGAGAAAGTGGATGAACCGGCGCAGCGCGGTCGGAAGTGTTTTGTCCCCGGAGATGAGAACCTCATCCCACAGCGGGCCCCAGAACCGATCGAGGTCTTCCGCGCGTCGGCTGCGACGCTCAACGATCCCGAAATGCGCCATCGCAGACCGTGCGTTGCTCACCGCGTTCTGCCATGTCTTGGGCTTCATTCCGATCATCGCCGCATTGATCTTTGAAAGACGCGGTTGCAGCCAGCGACCGTCGCAGGGAATGTCATCTTCCGGAAGGCCAAGCGCATCGGCGACACGCCGCAGGCCGGAGATCATGTCGCGCTTGCGCGTATCACTCAGCTTGGGCGCATTGGGCAGTCGTTTGATCAGGCGCCCGAAGCTCGGAGTGTCTACGGGTATGAAAGCTTGATCGAGCGGGATCGGCATGTGGAGGGTCATCGGGAAGGGCTCCTTGTGGTCATCGTTGGTCTCGGGTGGACACGCGTGGTCAGAGCGCCCGATTCGGGAAAACCATAGCATGTAAAATCCGCAATTTTACTGGATGCCCTTTTCCCGAAAAATTACAAAGCATTGACTTTAATGGACAAAAATGGACGCGCGTCCTACCACTTCACGCGGCGGCGATAGGCTTCGTGCTGGGCTGGATGGATGCGGATCAAGCGGCCACCTGGGCCAACACGCAAAACTTCCAGAAGACCTGCCGAGATGGCGCGGCGCACTGTCTTCTCCGACACATTGTCTTCGAGCGCGACCTGCTTGACGGTCTTGAGCGGCACACTCGTTTCAGTTTTCACATTCTGCGGCATCGTCTTGGTTCTCCGTGGTTGATTGCGCTTCGCTATCGGTACACCACTCGCGCGCGGCCGCTTCTCCAAGCAGTCGCGCCAAAGCCAAAACGGCCTCGTCGACAGCAGTCGTGTTCGATGCTGTCCTGGCGTTTGACGTATTGCTAATGGGCGTGCGTGGCATGCCCTGACCATCGCAGGACGAAAGGTCAGGCTACCAAGTGCATTGCTTTGTCAGTGCACTTCTTATGGGGCTTTGAGGGAATCGTCTTTGAGCCGTCGGGCAATTCGTGCGCGGACCGATTCAATGTCCGACTTCGCAGTGTGACCGCTGTAGGTTTGAGCATGTCCAGTCACGATCTGCATGACGTCTTGCAGTAGTTTGATCAATCGGCCAGTTCGAACCGTGGACTTGCCGACGTCGCGGTTGGACACGTCGCTCCATCGTCCCCCTTCGTCTCGCGACGTATATGTGAGAGACCATCCCGCGTCAGTTGCGATGTAGCAGACCTGTTCGACAACCAGCAGCCGCCGGGCATCCGAGAGCGCGCCGAGGTTGTCGGCGACGAGGATGTGGCGGGCCGCTTCGAAAGGCAGCGCGAACCTTTCCTCGGACGCAAGAGTCGGCTGATCATCAAGGTCGCTGATGGCCACCCGTGCGGCGCTCTCATCCTCGTCTTCGGAAGAAATCTGCAATTTACCCTGTGCAAAGCGGTTCGTGCTCGGCGCTGACTTTACAGATCGCGAAAATTGACCTGCATCCCCGTTTGCATCTGCTTGAGGGCTGTCCGCCGACGGTTTTGCTGGTTCTTCCAACGCCGCCACGAAAAAGGGCAGGGCGAGCGCATCAAAGATTGCGTTGATCTCGCCCGGGCTCATCAGGATCGGTCGCGTTCGCAGCCGCTCTCCGGTCGCCCAGCCTTGAATCCGGTTGATGACTTTGGACCGAGAAATCCTGACGCGCGGCACCTCGCTATCCGTGTCCAGCGCATTGCCGACCAAAATCGACAATTCTTCGACCAGTTCATTGGGAAGATCGTGGCGCTCAGCCAAGTCATTTTTTTGTTGAGAGGAAAAGATACCGCGTTCAGCATAGTCTGTCAGTTGGAGCGAATAATCCTGAGTCTTCACACCGTGCATCGACAGAAACACGGAATGGTCTGCGAAGCCCTCTTCGAGCGACCTCAGCACGTCCTTGAGCACCTTGCTGACCATAATCGACCTGCTCCTGAAAAATGCTGTTTGCTGGCCGCTAAATGTAGAGACGCGGAAAACAATTGTCGAACCTGCTCTCGGCTGTGGGCGGAGGTTAATTTGCTATGAAATGAGTGCGCTTCGGCTCCGTCGTGCCAAGCCGCCGTACCTTGGACCAATATTCCCGTTAGCAACCCGCTAAAAAAACTGAGCGAGTGCGCAGAGCAGTCATGAAATCGCTCTCAAGCGTTTGGGCCGCACGGGCGATCGCATGGCTGCACATTCATCTGTTGTGCAAGGCAATGCACTTCGTGTCGACGCAAAAACTCGGAGATTTGTACAGGCGCGTCCTGCCAGTCAGGGCGTCGCTCGTGCTCCGGTTTACACCCGCTGCTTCTCCCGCGCCAGCGTCTCCAAAGAGCAGTGGCCACGGTTTGTCTGTGCACCGGCCAACAAGTCACAGGCTATGACCCGGGGACTACCCCACCCCGCGCCAAGGCGGCTCCTTCTGGCCTGGCGCAGAAACGCGATAACGGAACCCACCGGCCAGAGAGATCGTCCTGTGACGACTTGATGGATCGGGGACCGCGGATGCCCAAAGCGGCGAAAAGCGGGGCAGGTGAGAAGCCTGCGGGGAAGCGGTTGGCCACCGAAAAAAGGCATCGCGTGGATACGGGTCAAACGAAGGGCCTTCCCCTGCAAGCGGGGGGAAGGAACGGGGGCCGGATATTGTCTGATGGAATATCGACTAAATGTTGTTGAGAGTCGAAAGCAGCTTTGGCCTGTCTAGCGAGTTCCAGAAACATGGCTTCATCTATGGCAATGTTTCTGGTTGATAAAGCCGCGTTCGCGCCACTAGGCTCAACTTACTAGCCGTGGCGAATGTGAGTATCTCTTACCGTAGTCTGGTCAAGCAAAGATTACTGAGGATTTACAGGCATATGGAAGTTGCGAGGCTAACCGCCAAACAGATTTTGATCGAGAGAATTCGTTATGGTATTGGAACTCGAAAGGCGATGATATTCGGAGCCGTGACCACTATTTGTGTGACTTTATGACTGCGAACACGAGCCAAAAGGGCAATGGCGCTCGCAGAACTAGGTCGGCGGGTCTCGCAGAACTCAAGTCAGCTCTGTGGGACGCAGCCAATACACTACGGGGTTCGGCGGTCGATCGGACAGACTGGAAGGGCTACATCCTCCCACTCCTGTTCTTCAAGCGCATCTCCGATGTTTGGGATGAAGAGACTGCTGAGGCCCAAGAGATCTATGGCGACGCCGACCCTTCACTGTTCCCCGAAATCCACCGCTTTGTCGTTCCCGAAGGTTGCCACTGGAACGATGTACGGTATGCGCCGTCCCCGTCCCATTGAAATTGTTGATCGTGGCCTGTTGACCGATTTCTGGGGAGTTCTTTCGTGAGCTCATCAGGGAGTCACGGATGAGCTCACGTCTTCTGATTTGGCGGCGTAGGCCCAAGGCATCAGGGCGTCGATGTCTTTGTCGAGATGGCCGCAGGCAAGTTTGGTGAACAAGTCGACGAGGTAGGCGTATGGTTCGACGCCGTTCATCCGGCAGGTTCCAATCAGGCTGGCAAACCGGGACCAACTTCTTGCCCCGGCATCGTGACCGGCAAAAAGCGCGTTGCGGCGCGTCATGGCCGGACTTCTGATCGCGTTCTCGACGAGATTGGAATCCATGTCGACATGGCCATTCTCCAGAAACAGACGAAAGCCCTCTTGGCGGCGGACCATGTAGGCCAGCGCCTTGCCCAGATCGGATTTGCGCGAGACGCGGCCGGCTTGCGCGATCAGCCAGGCGAAGAATTCGTCAACCAGTGGGCGTGACCGTTCCTGCCGGACAGCGCGGCGGTCATCCGGCGGCAGTCCACGAATATCTGCCTCAACCCGGTAGATCGCGGCGATGCGCAGCAGGGCTTCGTCGATGATGGGTGAGCCGGATTTGGGTTGTGCCTTGATCAAGGCGCGGCGCCCATGGGCCCAGCAGTAGGCCAATTTCAACGGCTTGCCGCCCGTCCGCTTGGACGTGCCAAGAGCGGTATAGCCGCCATAGGCATCGACTTGAATGGTTCCGTTGAACCCGTCGAGGATTTCTGCGGCATACTCGCCGCTCCGCCCGGGGCGATAGTGAAACACCACACCGGGCGGCGCGGGGCCATTCCATCCGCGATCGTCCCGCAGCACGGCCCAAAAATACCCGGTCTTGGTTTTGCCCCGTCCAGGATCAAGCACGGGCGCTGTTGTTTCGTCGACATAGAGCCGCGTGCTGCCTTTCAGCAGGACCGATGCCATGTGCTCCACCACCGGTTCGATCAGCGCCCCGGTGCGGCCCATCCAGTCTGACAGCACCGAGCGATCCATCGGCAGACCATTGCGCGCCATGGCGACAGCCTGACGGTTCAAGGGAGTGAAGTCGCAGAATTTGGCAACCGCAACCTGGGCCAGCAGCCGTTCGGTTGGCCAGCTGTTTTCCAGCAGGTGTGCAGGTGCCTTGGCCTGCACCACCCCGGCACGCCCCTTGGGACAAGCGTATTTGGGTCGGATCGTCACGATGACCTGATACTTGGCCGGAATGTAGTCGAGCCGTGCCGACCGGTCCTCGCCGATCTTGACCATGTCGCCGCAGCCGCAGGGGCAAAGGATGCTGTCAGGCTCAATGACGCGTTCGACCCGCGGCAATCCTTCGGGCAGGGTGCGGGGCTTGCGCGGTTTGCGGGGCTTTTTGTCCTTGTCGAGCTGGTCAATCTTGTCCTGAACGGCGTCTATCTTTTCCTGTGTCTCGGCGATGGCGATTTCTTGATCTTCGAGCGCCAGTTCCAGCTGATCGGAGTTCAGTTTTTCTGATTTCGGCCCAAACTTGGTTCGCCGATGGTCGGCTACCTGACTTTCCAGCTTCTCGACCAGCGCCTTCAGTTCGGTGATGAAGGTGTCTTTCTCAGCGCCAACAGCCTGCTCATGTTGCCGCGCCGCGCGCTCGACCGCGGCTTCGAACTGCGCCGTTTCAAGCGCAGCTTGCTGCGCCTCAAAGGCCGTCACGACCTCGGGCGGCAGACCTGGAAACTGGCGAATATCGAACGGTTCTGACATGGGCTTTTCTACCTTGAACAGGAAGAAAAGCCCAATAAAACAACGTCAAAATCAGGCGCTGAGTCACCCTGCCGCAGCAGGCGCCACAACCGGTTTTGCCACCATCCGCCGCCAATCCAGACCTTCGAACAAAGCCTCATATTGGGCACGGGACATATGCATGATCCCGTCCTGAATCTGCGGCCATACGAAATTGGAAACTTCCAATCGCTTGTAGATCAGAACAAGCCCGGTTCCATCCCAGACCAGGATCTTCAACCTGTCCCCACGTTTGGAGCGGAACACCACCGTCACACCTGAATGCGGATCGAGCCCCAGCTCATTCTGCACCGTCGCGGCCAACCCATCGTGACCCCGCCGGAAATCCACCGGCTTCGTCGCGATCACGATTGGCAGCCGCTGTCCCGCGACAATCACGAGCACCCCCGTAAAGCCTGGATCAGCTGGGCGGCCCGCGCCACATCCATATCGGACGGAACACGCACTACGACATCTCGCCCGATCTCCACCGTCATGTCGCCAGAGCCATCGCCACCTGCAAACGACGCAGCAGCCCCGACTTGGTCCACCTCCGGTTCCATGGCGATCTCCAGCGGGACAAAGGACGGCTCCGGAACTTTGACGGCAGCGGCCTCCGCAGATATCGATGCCATGGCATCAGCAGGCAGCACCAACTTGCCCTCACGTGCCAACCGGCGCCAGGCCGAAAGCTGATGTGGAACAATGTCATGGCGCCGCGCCACATCATTGACCCGCGCCCCGGGCCAGAAACTTTCTACCACAATCCGGGCTTTCACATGATCCGGCCAGCGCCGGTTTCCACGACGCGGCTCAACCACCTCGCACCGACCCACAAATCCGCTTCCATCTGCCATCCGCGCCTCCATCTCAGATGGAAAACCCTTCCCAAAAATCAGACCGAACCGGAATCTGCAAAATCAATGGGACGGGGACGGCGCATACGATGTACGCGAGACCGCGACGAATGTAGGAGCGGGCCTCCACCGTGCGATGCAGGAGATCGAGCGGGCCAACCCAGACACGCTATTCCGCGTCTTCGGCACCGCCGACTGGGGTAACAAAGAGAAGTTCTCGGACGAACTTCTCAAGGATCTGATCGAGGGGTTCTCAGACATCCGGCTCGGTAACAAGGTGGTGAGTACAGATGTCCTCGGTGACGCCTACGAGTACCTTATCGGCAGGTTCGCCGACGTAACCCGGCGCAACAAGGCCGGCGAGTTCTACACCCCGCGTAGCGTCGTGCGGATGATGGTCGAGATCCTCGATCCGCAGGAAGGCGAGAGCATATATGACCCCGCGTGCGGTACCGGCGGCATGCTGCTTGGCGCGATCGAGCATGTCATGCGCAAGGGCGGTGACCCGCGGACCTTCTATGGCAAGATTTACGGCCAAGAAAAAAACCTCACCACGTCCGCCATCGCTCGGATGAATCTGGTCCTGCACGGCATCGAGGACTTCCAGGTCGCCCGCGAAGACACGCTTCGCAGCCCCGCCTTCACGGATTCGAGCACGAGCGGTATCGCCACCTTCGACTGCGTCATCGCGAACCCGCCGTTCTCGCTGAAGGAATGGGGGCGTGAGCTCTGGGAAGCCGATCCCTGGGGACGGGCTCAGTATGGCATCCCTCCCGAGAGCTACGGCGACTATGCCTTTGTCCAGCACATGATCTCGTCGATGGCGCCGACCGGAAACAGCCGGATGGCCGTCGTCCTGCCGCAGGGCGCCCTGTTCCGAAAGTCGGCCGAGGGGACCATCCGTCAGGCGCTGCTTGAGAACGACATGATCGAGGCCGTCATCGGTCTCGCTCCGAACCTGTTCTACGGCACTCAATTGGCTGGTTGCGTCGTCGTTCTGCGGCGCAAAAAGCCGCCAGAGCGCAAGAACAAGGTCCTAATCATAGACGCCTCCAGCCTGTTCCGCAAAGGCCGCGCGCAGAACTTCCTCGACCAGGAGCATAGCGACCAGATCGTCGCGTGGTATCGCGCCTTCGAGGATGTCGAGGATCGTGCGAAGGTTGCCACCATCGACGAGATCAAGAAGGAAGGGTGGACGCTCAACATCTCCCGCTATGTGCTGCCGCCCATCGGCGAGGACATTCCACCGCTGCCCGAGGCCGTCGATGCGTTCAAGACGGCCCTTGCGGATGCGCGGGCAGCCGAAGATCACCTGCGCAAGGTTCTGACCGAGGGAGGCTGGCTGCAATGACCGAACACCTCTCCCAGCGCGAACTCGAAAGCTATCTCTGGGGCGCGGCCACGCTGCTGCGCGGGCTGGTCGATGCCAGTGACTACAAGCAGTACATCTTCCCGTTGAT
This sequence comes from Marivita cryptomonadis, assembly GCF_002115725.1. Taxonomy (GTDB): domain Bacteria; phylum Pseudomonadota; class Alphaproteobacteria; order Rhodobacterales; family Rhodobacteraceae; genus Marivita; species Marivita cryptomonadis. The sequence continues at coordinate 4,382 of NZ_JFKD01000036.1, read as the reverse complement.
GTTCTTCAAACGCCTCTCCGACGTGTGGGATGAAGACTATCAGGATGCGCTCGACGAAACCGAGGACGAAGGCTACGCGACCGCCACGGCCAATGACCGCTTTGTCATCCCCGAAGGCGCGCATTGGAACGACGTACGCAGCGCGCCAAAGGACGTGGGGCGGGCCATGCTCTCGGCCTTCCTCGCCATCGAGGCGGCTAACCCGGAACGGCTGCAAGGTGTCTTCGGCAACGCCAACTGGACCGACAAGGGCCAGATGCCCGACGCAACACTCAAGAACCTGATCGAGCACTTCTCCAAGCACGACCTCACGCTAGCCGCCGTGCCCGAGGACGAACTCGGCAACGGTTACGAATACCTCATCAAGAAGTTCGCCGACGACAGCGGCCACACCGCGCAGGAGTTCTACACCAACCGCACGCTGGTGCATCTCATGGCGCAGATGCTGGAGCCGCAACCGGGTGACAGCATTTATGACCCGACCTGCGGCACCGGCGGCATGCTGATCTCTTGCCTCGCCGAAGCCAAACGGCGCGGCGGCGACACGCGCACCATCGGCCTTTACGGGCAGGAGCTGATCACCATCACCGCCGCCATTGCGCGGATGAACCTCGTGATCCATGGCGTGTCGGACTTCCACATCGCCAGTGGCAACACGCTCGCCAACCCGGCCTTCGCGGAAGGGGACGCGCTGCGCACCTTTGACGTGGTCCTCGCCAATCCGCCGTACTCCATCAAGAAATGGAACCGCGGCGCGTGGGAGAAGGATGTCTGGGGGCGCAACTTCCTCGGCACCCCGCCGCAGGGGCGCGCGGACTACGCCTTCTTCCAGCATATCCTCAAGGCAATGGACCCCGAAACCGGGCGCTGCGCGATCCTGTTCCCGCATGGCGTGCTCTTCCGCAACGAAGAGGCCGAGATGCGGCGCAAGCTGATCGAGGCCGATCTGGTGGAATGCGTGCTCGGGCTCGGACCGGGGCTGTTCTACAACTCGCCGATGGAGGCCTGCGTCATTCTCTGCCGCAGCAAGAAGCCCGCCGACCGGCAAGGGCGCATCCTGTTCATCGACGCGGTGGCCGAGATCGCGCGCGAACGGGCGCAGAGCTTTCTGCGGCCACAGGATCAGGCGCGCATCCTTGCGGCCTATCAGGAATTCATCGATGTGCCCGGTTTTGCCAGCGTTATCAGCACTGCCGATGTGCTGGCGGCCGAGGGGAACCTGTCCATCGCTCGCTACGTGAAGAAGCCCAAGCCAGAGGTGCCGGTGGGCGAGGCCGTGACCCTGACCGCCGCCTGGGACATCTTCAATGCCGAGGGGCGTGGGTTCTGGACCGGTATGGATGCGCTGGTTGATATGCTCGACGGGCTGGAACCTGCGGAGGACGCCGATGCTTGAGCAGGTGATTTCGAACAAGGCTGGCTGGACCCGTGTGGCGTTTGGCGATGTGGTGCGGTTGTCAAAGCTGCGCGCGAAAGACCCCGAAGCCGAGGGTTATGAGCGCGTCGTGGGGCTGGAGCATATTGAACCCGGCGACCTGCGCATTCGTCGCTGGGCTGATATTGCGGATGGCACGACCTTCACCTCAGTGTTCAAACCGGGTCAGGTTCTGTTCGGCAAGCGCCGGGCCTATCAGCGCAAGGTGGCCGTCGCCGATTTCACAGGGGTCTGTTCAGGGGACATTTATGTTTTGGAGCCTTCCAGCGATGCGCTGATGCCTGAACTTCTGCCCTTCATTTGTCAGACAGATGCGTTCTTCGATCATGCCGTCGGCACGTCGGCCGGATCGCTGTCACCCCGCACGAACTGGAAGAGCCTCGCTGACTTCGAATTCCTGCTGCCTCCCATCCAGGAGCAGGCACGGTTGGTGGAAGTCTGTCTTTCACTCGAAGACAGTCTTAACTCGTTATATGCAGCCAGTGCAGCCGCCCAGGAAGTTCTAAGGGCGATTCTATTCAAAGAAATTCCCCTCGCCGCAAAGGGTGATCTCGGCGAAAAAGAAGCTCGGCGTTTCGGCGACTATGTCGAAATAATCGACCCAAATCCATCTCATCGTTACCCCGAATATTGTGAAGACGGTTACCCGTTGGTTGCCACGCAAGACTTTGATGGTCCAGACGGGTTTGATTATTCTGAAGCGAAGAGAGTCCCGGAAAAGACCTTCTTAGAGCAGAAACGTCGTTGCCGCTTTGAGCCAAAGGACGTCGTTTTTGCGAGAAAGGGCATCCTTGGCCTCTCACGGTTTTATGGCGAGGATGACAAGGCCTTCTCACACACCATTGTAATGATGAAACCGAAGAACGAAGGAATTTCGAGCGATTTTCTTCTCTGGGTGACGCGATCAGACTCATTCATGGCCGAAATTTCTCGCGGAATGAATGCAAACAGTGGTGTCCCAACTTTGGGCGTGGAGTCGCTTGCAAATGCTTTGGTGGCACTGCCTCCCAGAGAACAGCAGGATAATCTGGTCGACCAATTCAATGGCCTTAACGCCGCAATCAAGAATATCGAAACTCGAAGAGAAAAGATCATTGATATGAAAGCACGCATAGTAGCAGGCATCGCTAATTAGGACTGAAATGACTTTCAACGAAGCCAACACCGTCGAAGCCTTCATCCGTGACCGTCTCACTGGCACGAGCGGCCCGACCACCGTCACACCCGGCCTTGCGCGGCAGGGCGGCACGATCTCCGGCCTTGGCTGGCACTTCGTCGGCCCCGCCGACCTGCCGCGCCAATCGCAGGAGGCGCTGGTCGAGCCCTATCTGCGCGATGCCCTGATCCGCCTGAACCCCGACATCGCCGCCAACCCGTCCCGCGTGGACGACGTGCTCTACCGCCTGCGCGCCATCGTCATGAGCGCGCGCTCAGACGGGCTGGTGAAGGCCAACGAGGAATTCGGCGCCTGGATGCTCGGTGAACGCTCCATGCCCTTTGGCGCGAATGGCGAACATGTCACCATCCGCCTGATCGATTTCGACGACATTGAACAAAACAGTTTTGTGGTCACCCAGCAATTCACCTTCCGCGCTGGCAAGACCGAAAAGCGCGCTGATCTGGTGCTGCTGGCCAACGGCCTGCCGGTCGTCCTGATCGAGGCCAAGACACCGGTCCGCTCCAGCCAAAGCTGGCTCGACGCAGCACTCCAGGTCCATGACGATTACGAGAAGAACATACCGGAACTGTTCGTGCCGAACGTCTTCTCTGTCGCCACCGAGGGGAAGGAATACCGCTACGGCTCTGTCCGCATGCCCGTCGATCTGTGGGGCCCGTGGCGGACGGATGAAGATGTGTTGCAGTCGATGGGCGAGGTCGAAAAGGCCGTCACTGACATGCTGCGCCCGGCGATGGTGCTGGACCTGCTCGCCAACTTCACTGCCTTCGCGACGCAGAAGGGCAAGCAGCGCATCAAGATCATCGCCCGCTACCAGCAGGTCGAGGGCGTCAACAAGATCGTCGAGCGCGTCGTCGCGGGCCAGGTGCGCAAAGGCCTGATCTGGCACTTCCAGGGCTCTGGTAAATCGCTGCTGATGCTGTTCGCCGCCCGCAAGCTGCGCCTGCACCCGGCGCTGAAGAACCCGACGGTGCTGGTAGTGGTCGACCGGATCGACCTCGACAGCCAGATCGCCGGCACCTTCTACGCCGCCGATATGGCCAACCTTGTGCGCACCGACAGCCGCAAGGAGCTGGCCGATCTGTTGTCCAAGGATACCAGAAAGGTTGTCATCACCACGATCCACAAATTCGGTGAGGCGGACGGCGTTCTGAATGACCGCGACAACGTCATCGTCTTGGTCGACGAGGCGCACCGCACGCAGGAAGGCGGTCTAGGCCGCAAGATGCGTGAAGCACTGCCAAACGCATTCCTGTTCGGCCTGACCGGCACCCCGATCAACCGCGCGGACCGGAACACGTTCTACGCTTTCGGTGCGGAGATCGACGAGAACGGCTACATGAGCCGCTATGGCCTGAACGACTCGATCCGGGACGGTGCGACGAAAGAGTTGCATTTCGAGCCGCGGCTCGTCGATCTGCATATCGACCAGCAGGCCATAGAGGCGGCCTATGCCGAACTGACCGATGGTCTGACGGACGAGGACAAAGACAAGCTCGGCCGTGCCGCCGCCAAAATGTCGATCCTCGTGAAGGCCCCCGAGCGCATCCGCGCGATCTGTGGCGACATCGCCAAGCACTATCAGGAAAAGGTCGCGCCCAACGGTTTCGGCGCGCAGGTGGTCACCTTCGACCGTGAAAGCTGTCTGCTTTACAAGCAGGAGTTCGACAAGCACCTGCCGCATGAAGCGTCAGATATCGTCATGTCGGTTAACAGCGGAGAGGATCAGTATGCCGCCTACCGGCGCGACAGGGATGCCGAGGAGAAGCT
>NZ_JFKD01000035.1 GCF_002115725.1 Marivita cryptomonadis | reverse complement strand
AAACCGGAACTTCGCTGCTTACGTCGTAGCCTTTGGCGGATTCACGAAAAGCGGACGTTGCGATGCTGTGAAGCGCAAGTTTTGTGACTTATAATGTCTTCCGATGTTGTCTGTTTGGCTGGGGGCATTTTGCGATCCAAAAGCACATCCACCCGGGAACGCGCCGCCGACAGGCTTTCAAGCGAAACGCTGATCAGTGCCGGTTTCAAGTGTTGGCTTGGCGTGAACCTTTTTCTTTGGAGCCGCAAGATGCCGGATATCGAAAAGTCATTCACGTCCGTCACGCGCCCTTGCCGAAAAGCTCACGCGCCATTTTTTCCGAGAGCAGACCGTCAGCTACATCGCGGGCCACGGCTTCGGGTTGACGCAATGCTGGATCGCCGTAGCCCCCGCCGCTGGGGCCGGTCGAGACAAGCTTTTCGCCTGTCTTGACCTTGAAATAGGGCACTTTGGACGGAAGGTCGGTGATGCTGCCATCGGTATGCACGAGCTTCAGCATCGCCTTGAAGCCATCCTGTCCGCCCTCAAAGCCCCAAGGCTGGAAGGCGTGGCCCTCGCCCTCTAGCGAGAATCCGGCCTCATCTAGGAATGTGAATTCCCGGATCGCCCCGATACCGCCGCGCCACTGGCCCGCAGCCATTGCCTCTTCACGGAGTTCGTAGCGGTCGACGCGAACGGGAATGTGGGATTCGATGTCCTCGATCGGGTTGTTGCGGGTGTTGGCGTAAAGCGTGTCGACAGCGTCCATGCCGTCCAACCCGCAACGACCACCATAGCTGCCTTCCATGATCTCCATATGCACCCAGTGGTTGCCTTCACGCAGGCCCGAGAGTGCGACGACGCGCAAGTTGCCGATGCCGGCTGAGACTTGCCGGGGCACGATCTGCGAAAACGCCTTCATCACTGTATCGGCAAGCTGGTTGCCGGGGCAAAAGCGGGCGATCACAGGAGCCGGGAAGGTGGGGTTCACCAACGTACCTTCAGGCGCTGTAATCGTTATGGGGCGTGTCAGACCGGAGTTTTGCGGAATCTCGCCATAGGTGACCGTGTCCAGGAGGATTGAGCGCACCGTGAGCCACACCGCGCAATCGACAGTCCCCACAAAGGGCATATTGATGGGCTTGTCGGGGACTTGCGGCGCAGTTCCTGTGAGATCGACGGTAAGGTCGTCCCCTCGCACCATGAGCGTCACCACCAAAGGCAATTCGCGCCGCGCGGGGTTGGGGTCGTCCAGATACCCGTCGATCTTGGTGGTGGCGGTGTAATCGCCATCGGGAAGGGCCCGAATGGCATCGCGCATCAGGCGTTCGGAATAATCCATCAGATCGTGGAACGCGGCCATCGTCGCGTCGAGGCCATACCGGCCCACCAGATCCAGTAGGCGCGCAGCACCGATGCGGGCAGCTTCGATCTGCGCCTCCATATCGCCCACCACAAGGTCTGTGGCGCGGATGTTGGCGCGCAGGATGTGCCAGACCGCGTCGTTACGCTTGCCCTGATCGAAGCATTTGATCGCCTTGAATTGAAGCCCCTCGGCATAGGTGTCGACTGCATCGACGATACCACAAGAGCCGGGCGAAAGCGCACCGATATCGAGGTGGTGGGCAGTGGTGACCGACCAACCGATAAGCCGATCCTCGAAAAAGACAGGCACGCAGAACGCGACATCCGGACCGTGAGACGCGCCGCCATAGGGATCGTTGTGCATAATGACATCGCCGGGGCGTACGGGATCCCCCCGTTCGGCTAGCACGTCGAGAACGTTGCGCACGTAGCCTGGGATCGGGCCGGATTGCAGCGGGGTGGACATCTTGCACTCGCACATCTGCAGGCCGTCGGCGTCGGTCAGGGCTGCGCCGAAATCCTCGGATTCGCGAATGATCGACGAATAGGACATGCGCATCAGCTTGTGTCCCATTTCCAGAGCGATGCTTTCAAGCGCGCCTTGGATCACGGCGCCGGTGACGAGGTCGATGCGGCTCATGGCTTTGCCTCCAGTGTGATGATGACGCTTCCGGTCTTGTCCACCTTGGCGGTGGCACCGGGGGGAACGACGGTGGTGCTGTCCTTTTGCAGCAGGATTGCCGGGCCGGGCAGCGGCACGCCCAAAGGCAGCAGATCGCGCCGGTAAACTACTGTCGCGAAGGTTTCGAGGCTCCCGTCCTTGCGGAACACCGCATCGCGGGTGAGAACGTGTGCGTCTTCCAGGCTACCGCCGCCTGTGTAAACCGGGAGGTCGAAAGGCTTTGTATGGCCGCGTGCAGTCAGACGAAGATTGACCACCTCAATCGGGCTGTCGCGAAAGGCGTGGCCATATTCAGAGGCGTGCAAGGCATGGAAGCGGTCCCAGACCGCCTGAAGGCTAGCCTCGGAAATGTCGCCCGCGTCGAAGGGCACCCGCAGTTCGTAACCTTGACCAAGATAGCGCAGATCGCCCGCACGTTCGAAGGTCACATCCTCGGCAAAAACGTGGTCTTCGGCCAGACGGGCCTTCAGGTCAGCCTCCATCGTATCAAATTCGCTGTTGAAACGCGCAAGATCCGCAGTTTCCGAGACTTGGAATTGCGTGCGGATGACATCGTATTTCAGATCGGCCACCAGAAGGCCAAGCGCCGATGTGATACCCGGATGGGGCGGCACGATGACTTCGGGCAGTTCGAGCACCTGCGCCACCTCGGCCCCCTGCAACGGCCCGGCACCGCCCATCGCGACAAGCGAGAATTCGCGCGGGTCGATACCGCGTTGTACGGTGCGCGACCGGATGGCGTTGGCCATGTTCGCATTGAGAATGGTCAGCACGCCTTCGGCGGCCTCCAAAGGGTCGAGCCCAAGCTCAGCGGCCAAAGTGCCGATGACCTTTTGGGACGCCTCAAGGTCCAGCCCCATGTCACCGCCAAGGAAGTCACCCGGTTCGAGCCGGCCCAGAACGAGGTTCGCGTCCGTCACAGTGGGTTGTGTGCCGCCGCGGCCATAGGCGGCCGGCCCAGGATCGGCACCCGCACTTTGTGGCCCGACGCGGAACGCGCCGCCCTGATCGACATAGGCGATAGAGCCGCCGCCCGCGCCGATCGTGTGGATGTCGAGCATCGGCATCAGCAGCGGGAACCCTGCGATGGAGGTGGAGCGCGCGTCCGTTTCGGCACAGACGCCGTCGACGGCAATGCCGATGTCTGCTGATGTGCCGCCGATGTCGAAGGTGATGACTTTGTTGCGCCCGCATTTGCCGCCCACCCAGACGCCGCCCAGAACGCCGGCTGCCAAGCCCGACATCATCGTGAGCGCCGGGTTTTCGGTGACCATGCGCGGGGTGGCCACGCCGCCGTTCGAGGCCATGATGCGAAAATCGCCGGTGACACCCACATCGTTCAGCGCCCGTTCGAGATTGGCCACGTATCGGCCAACCTTCGGACCGACAAAGGTTGCGAGGGCAGCCGTGGTAAAACGCTCAAATTCGCGGAACTGCGGAGAGATCGACGAGGACGTGGTGACAAACGCGTCGGGCATCACCTCTGAGACAATGGCTTTGGCGCGCTGTTCGTGATCGGGGTTGAGATACGAGAACAGAAAGCAGATCGCGACTGCATCAACGCCGTCGTCCTTCAGTTCCTGTGCCGCGGCCCGAATGGCATCTTCGTCCAGCGGGATCAGCTCTTCTCCGGTGGGCGGAACCAGTCGCCCCGGCACCGTCTTGCGATAGCGGCGCTGGATCAGGGGACGGTCCTGCCAAGGGATCTCCTGCATGATCGAATAATGGTTGGGCCTTTGGTGCCGCCCAATGTGAAGCACGTCGCGGAACCCGTCGTTGGTGATCATCCCGGCGCGCGCGCCTTTCGCCTCAAGCACCGCGTTCGTTGCGGTGGTCGTCCCATGAAGAAGCTGGGTGACCTGCGCGGGATCAATGCCACTTTGCTCCATCAGCGCTTTCAGCCCGGTCATGACGCCCTGAGAGGGGTCATCCGGCGTGGTCGAAACCTTGTGGATGCCCATCTCGCCGGTTTCCGGATCGAGGTAGATCAGATCCGTAAACGTACCGCCCACATCAACGCCAATTGTCTTCATGTCCGTCCCCCAAGTTGCGGCAAGCATGCGAAGCGTTAGTGTTGCTGCGCTGGATGTCCGCAGCGAGAGACGATTTCGGTACGACGGTTGAGGCTAATTGCCCAATAATTGGACCATAGGGGGGCATCCCGCTCAATTTTTGCGCATTTCGGCGCGTCTGTGTTCAAGTGACAGCGACCCGCTCTTGCCGCGAATCTGCTCAACAGGATGGTGGCCCACGCGGCCTGAGTTCGGGCGCAGTGCAGCCCCTTGGCACAACGGAGACCACGATGCGCGCCGTGATTTTTAATCGCCCCGATGGCCAGCCTTCCTCGACTGTGATCCAAGACATGGACACCACCACGCCTGGCGCTGGTCAGGTTCTGGTTCGCAATGCCTTTGCTGGGCTGAACTACGCCGATCTGATGATGCGAACCGGCATCTATCCGCATCCCAAGGGCTATCCCCTAGTGGCCGGGCTCGAGATGTCGGGACACGTCGAGGCCTTGGGGCCGGATGTGCAAAGTATTCAAATCGGCCAACGGGTTGCAGCCTTCAGCGAGGACGCGGGCGCTTTTGCGGAATATTGCGTTGTGCCTGCGGAACGTGTGGTGGCGTTGCCCGATGCCGTCTCGCTCGAAACCGGGGCGGCTTTTTACATTCAGTCCATGACCGCGTGGAACCTCCTTCACACGGTCAGCACCACGCGCCCCGGCGACGTCCTGTTGGTCCATGCGATCGGCGGGGGTGTGGGATTGCAGTTGACGCAGATTGCCAAGGCAGCGGGGGCTCGTGTGATCGGCACCGTTGGAACGCCTGGTAAAGACACCCGCGCGCTTGAATTCGGTGCTGACCGGGTCGTTCTGCGCAGCGAAGAGGATTTTGTCGATATCGCGCTGGAAATGACCGGCGGACGCGGGGTCGACAAGGTGGTAGACAGCACAGGCGCGTCTATCCTCGACCGCAGCTTTGATGCGATCCGGCCCTTGGGTCATGTGGTGAGTTATGGCGAGGCGGAGGGCAAACCCTATCCCACCCTTTGGGAACGCATTGTGCAAAAATCACTGACCTTCACGCGGCTGCATGTTGGACATCTGGATTACACCTCCGATGCTTGGCGCGATGGAACGCGTACAGTTCTTGGCATGATTGCCGATGGTAGTCTTAAGGTTCCCGTGGAGGGCTGTTTCACCCTCGATACTGTCAACGAAATGTTCGATACGCTCGCGTCCCGCCAAACGGCGGGCAAACTTATCATGCGGATTGGTGACGCGCCGGATACTTGACCCAGAGTTGACCCACATTGAAACAGAGACGCCGCCAGGCAGCGCGTTTCATACTCCTGTCAACAGATCCTTGAGCGTTCCCGAACCGGCGCGCGGGCGGCTCAGATCAAGCGCGGAATGCAGGTCGACAAGATGGCTTTTCATTAGTGCCTCGGCCTCCTCTGGACGGTGCCCCTCTATCGCGCGAACAAGGCTTTCATGGTCGTGATGACCGCAGATCGCGCTCTCGCGCCGCCAATACAGGGCCACCACCAGAGATGACCGGGCAATCAGCGTTTCAATAAATCCGGTGATCGTCTGCTGTCCTGCGATCTTCGCAATTTCCACATGCAATTGCCCGGACAGGTAAAGTGCAAGGCCGCGATCACCTTCCGTGGACGCCTCGTGTTCGTGCGCGACGTGGTGAAGCAATTTCTCAATATCGGCAGAGGAGGCGCGGCGGGCAGCTTCGCGCGCGGTGCGCGGTTCAAGCAGTTCGCGCGCCTCGAAAACCTCTTGCGCGTCTCTCGGGCTTGGCTGTGCGACGAATGCACCGCGATTGCGCTTGATCTCAACCAGCCTGTCATGCGCCAGCGTGCGCAACGCAGTGCGCACAACGGTCCGAGAGACGCCGTAGACCTCGGCCAATTCATCCTCGCCCAGCTTTATGCCGGGGGACAGCTTGTGCTCATGAATGGCACGGGACAGGGAATGGGAAATCGCCTGATCAGGGGGAAGCAAGGCTGTCCCAGTCGATTTCCTCACCGCCTCAAAATCTGCATCACTCATAGATTTCCGCTCTTTTCACGCAAGTTTGCCATGGAATCGGGGCGTGAACGCTTTTTTCTATCCGTAAAAGTCCCGGGTCAGATTGTGTACAATTTTGTGCTGAATTATGCGTCCACTGTCATTTGCGTCGCCTAATAATCCGGCATTTGAGAAAATTGAAGCCTGTGTATCCAGTTTCAAGATTGCTCCATTTGGGCCTCTGCTTCCTTCATTGGTTCAGAACAGGAGCAGAGCCTTGGAACAAGAAACGCATCTGGAACTCGTCGCAGTGACGAAACGGTATGGATCGACCGTGGCCGTGAAAGCCGTGGATCACAAGTTTAAGTCCGGCAGCTATACATGCCTTCTCGGGCCGTCGGGTTGCGGGAAATCCTCGACACTGCGGATGATTGCCGGGCATGAAAGCGTTACCGAAGGTTCGATCGTTTTGGCGGGGCGTGACGTGGCGAACTTGCCGCCCGCCAAACGCGGCACGGCCATGATGTTTCAGAATTATGCTTTGTTTCCGCATTTGTCGGTTCGCGAAAACGTGGCATTCAGCCTGAAGATGAAGGGCGTGGACACCGCGGTCCGTCACAAAAGCGCTGATGATATGCTAGAGCTTGTGCATCTGAGCGAATTGGCCGACCGGATGCCGGACCAGCTGTCGGGCGGGCAGCAGCAGCGCGTGGCATTGGCCCGTGCGTTGATCACACGTCCCCAAGTCTTGCTGCTGGACGAGCCCTTGTCGGCACTGGACCCATTCCTGCGCATCCGCATGCGCGCCGAGCTGCGCAAGCTGCAAAAGGAACTGGGCATCAGCTTCGTACACGTCACCCACGGTCAGGACGAGGCCCTCGCGCTTGCAGACGAAATTGTCGTGATGAACAACGCGGTGATCGAACAGGCGGGACCGGCCCGCGACGTCTTCAATGCGCCCAAGACCGAATTTGTGGCGAAGTTCATGGGCGGTCACAATGTTATCGCACTGCCGCAGGGCAAGGTCGCGGTGCGCTCTGACGTGGTGGCCCCAACGGGACCGGGTGCTGGTCGCATCGAAGCCACTGTCGACACGGTCGAATATCAGGGCACCCATGTTTCCATCCTGACCAAATCCATAGGGGACACCGAAATCACGGCACTCGTGTCGGATGCCGCCTTCTTCGCAAACCCACACAACCCGGGCGACACCATCGGACTGACCTGGGACGAAAAGCATCAGCACGCTCTGATCGCCTGAAACACGAATTCCCAACAAGGAGACTTTCAATGACACGATACACGAAACGAAACGGCCTAAGCCGCCGGACCATGCTGAAAAGCGGCGTCGCCGCAGCGGCGGGAACGCTGGCGGCACCGATGGTCTGGGCACAGTCGAACATCGTTCTGCGCCAAGCGGGCACAGGTGTGTCGGCCTTCAACGAGATCGCCGAAAAGGCGTTCGAAGATCTTGGCATCACGCTTGAAATGACGGCGCTTGATTCCGATGCGGTGACCCAGCGCGTGGCAACCCAGCCCGACAGCTTTGACATTGCCGACATCGAATATTGGATCTGCAAGAAGGTCTGGCCCACGGGCAACCTGCAAGCGATGGATACATCGCGGGTCCTCAACTACGACAAGATCGCCGGAACCTTCCGCACCGGTAAGTTGACCCTGGCCAGCGAGATCGCGCAGGGCACGGCACCTCACACTGTAGGCTTTGTCGAAGGCGTCGACGGCACTGATTTCGTCGACAATGAATCTGGCTGGATGACCTTGATCCCGACGATCTACAACGCGGACACGTTGGGCATCCGTCCTGACCTCATCGGTCGTCCGATCTCGAACTGGTCAGAGCTTCTGAATCCGGAATTCGCAGGCAAGGCGTCGATCCTCGACATTTCGTCCATCGGCATCATGGATATGGCGATGGTCTGCGAGTCCATGGGTGAAATCACCTATGCCGACAAAGGCAACATGACCCGCGAAGAGATCGACAAGACCATGGCGATCTTTACAGAGGCCAAGAAGAACGGCCAGTTCCGCGCCTTCTGGAAGTCGTTCGACGAGTCGGTCAACCTGATGGCATCCGGCGAAGTCGTGATACAGTCGATGTGGTCGCCCGCGATCACCGCGGTCCGTGCACAAGGCGTCCCATGTGTCTACCAGCCGCTCGAAGAGGGCTATCGGTCCTGGGGTGGCGGCATGGGTCTGGCGGCATCTCTTGAAGGGGCCAAGCTCGACGCGGCTTACGAATACATCAACTGGTACCTGTCCGGCTGGGTCGGCGGCTTCCTGATGCGTCAGGGTTACTACTCGGCTGTGCCAGAAACCTCCAAGCTTTTCATGTCGGACGACGAATGGGGCTACTGGTACGAGGGCAAGGAAAGCCAGGGTGAGATCGTCAGTCCTTCGGGTCAGGTGCTGGAAGGCCCAGGCGCGGTGCGCGACGGCGGATCGTTCCTCGAACGGATGGGCGCGGTTGCTTGCTGGAACTCCGTTATGGATGAAAACCAATATATGGTGCGCAAGTGGAACGAGTTCATCGCAGCATGAGCGAGACCATCGGAGAGGCGCGCAAGTCGCGCCTCTCTTTGTCCGCCATCGCCGACAAGATCGCAGCGAACAAAGCCGTCTCGGGCTGGCTGATGGCCGCGCCGCTGGCGCTTGTTCTGCTTCTTTTCCTCGTGATCCCCATCATCATGATCGCGGTCGTGAGTTTCTGGCGGGCAACCGAATTTTCGATCATTCCTGATTTCGTTTTCGAAAATTACGAGTTTCTACTGACCTCTCCGGTCACGCTCACCGTTTTTATAAACACGTTCAAATACGCGATTGTCACGTGGATCTGTACGCTTCTGATCGGGTTCACGGTGGCGTATTATCTGGCCTTTCACATCCGCGAGATGCGTTGGCAGGTCGTGATGTTTTTGCTGTGTTCCATCCCGTTTCTAACCTCGAACATCATTCGGATGATTTCGTGGATCCCCTTTCTGGGCCGCAACGGCATCGCCAATTCGACGCTGATTTCATGGGGGGTGATCGACGAACCGCTTGAATGGCTCTTGTTCAGCGACTTTTCGGTCATTCTGGCCTTTGTGCATTTGTACGTACTTTTCATGGTCGTGCCGATTTTCAACACGATGATGCGCATCGATAAATCGCTGGTCGAGGCCGCACGGGATGCAGGGGCCACCGGTCCGCAGATCCTTTGGAACGTAATCATCCCTCTGACGAAGCCGGGGCTGATGATTGGCACCATTTTCGTGGTAACCTTGGTGATGGGCGACTTCTTCACCGTGCGGATCATGTCCGGAAGCCAATCAGCCAATGTGGGTCGCCTGATCTCGAACGACATCGGGCTGCTGCAGTATCCGTCCGCGTCAGCCACCGCAATCGTGCTGCTGATCACGGTGCTGCTGATCATCGGAATCCTGCTGCGATTTGTCGACATTCGAAAGGAGCTGTGACGAGATGGAGCCGCGCCCAAGATCGTTTTACATCCTCACCGGGTTCTTCGTTTTGTTCCTGCTGTTCCTCTATGGTCCGACGCTGACCATCGGCATCCTGTCGTTTCAGGGGCCGGGTGGGGGGCTGACCTTCCCGATGCGGGGGACATCATTGCATTGGTTCCGCGAGTTGTTCGAACAGCAAGCTGTGGGCGACATCTGGGGAAGTTTCCGCCGGTCGTTGGTTCTGGGCCTGATGGTCATGACCACAACGGTTGTCGTGTCGGTCATCGGCGGCCTTGCTTTCCGCAAACGCTTTCCGGGTTCGACGGTGCTGTTTTACCTGATCGTCACCGCCTTGGTGATCCCGTCGATCCTGATCTCGCTTGGCGTTGGTCTGATGTTTGATCAGGCCGGGATGACGGTGCATTGGTCCACCTCGGGTTACGGCGCGCAGCTGACCTGGACGCTGCCATTCGGTCTTCTGATCATGTTCGCGGTCTTCAATCGTTTCGACAAAAGCTATGAGGAAGCCGCGCGCGATCAGGGTGCAACCGCATGGCAAACGCTGCGCTACGTGGTCTTGCCGATCATCGCGCCGATGCTACTTGGTGTCGCGTTGTTCGGATTTACCCTTAGCTACGACGAGTTTGCACGCACGCTGCTCACATCGGGCAGCCGCAACACCCTGCCGCTGGAAATCTACGGCATGACGACAAATGTCACGACGCCGGTGCTCTATGCGCTCGGCACGCTGACCACCGGATTTTCCTTGCTGGTGATTGGCACGTTCATCACCGTGACGACATACCTCGCGCGCAAACGGGCGAGGGCGGCATCTGATGCGGGCAAGGGCCTGGTATGATCGTCTTGATCAACCCCAACAGCACATCTTCGATGACCGAAGAGATGCTGCACGTGGCCGAAAGGGCTGCGCCCGGTATAAAAATCGCAGCATGGACATCGCATGATGGCCCCCCCGCGATAGAAGGGCCAGAGGACGGCGAGGCCTGTGTTCCGCCGCTTCTGGCGCTCGTGGACAAGGCTGTGAAGGCCGGGGCGAAGACGATCATCATCGGCTGTTCCGACGACACTGGCCTTGCTGAAGCGCGTGCGATGACGTCGTTTCCCGTCATCGGGATAGGGCAGGCGGGCTATCATATGGCCGCACTCGCGGGTCGCCGATTTTCGGTCGTGACCACGCTGGAGGTCTCGGTCCCGATCCTTGCCGCCAATGTTGCCGCCTACGGCTTGGGCGGTCAGTTGGGTCGTGTGCGTGCCTCGGGCGTGCCGGTTCTGGCGCTCGAGACGGACCGCGACGCATCGACCAAACGTGTGCTGGAGGAAATCGCCAGCGCGGCACAAGAGGACGATGTGCAAAGCGTTGTATTGGGATGTGCAGGCATGGCCCACATCCCCGCCTTGGCCCCGCCTGACAGCCCTGTCCGTGTAATCGACGGGGTTGCTGCTGCCACGCGTTTCGCCGTCGCTCTGCAATGAAAGGATGATCTGATGACCCGGAAACTTGTGACTGCGGCCGCACAGATGGGGCCTATCGCCAAGGCTGAGGACCGAAAGAGCACGGTTGGCCGACTGATCGAAATGCTTCGCGAAGCGCATGGCAGGGGCTGCACATTGGTCGTGTTTCCAGAGCTTGCGCTGACCACGTTCTTTCCCCGCTGGATGATTGAAGACGAAGACGAGCTCGACAGCTATTACGAAACTGAAATGCCGGGGTCCGCGACGCAACCGCTGTTCGATGAGGCCAGCAAACTGGGGGTCGGGTTTTACCTGGGCTACGCGGAACTGATTTGGGAAAACGGCGTCAAACGGCGCTTCAACACGTCGATCCTTGTGGATGAAAGCGGCAAGATTATCGGCAAATACCGCAAGGTGCATCTGCCCGGGCACGCCGAACCGCAGCCGGGCCGTGACTTTCAACATCTCGAAAAGCTTTTCTTTGAGCCTGGCGATCTGGGCTTTCCAGTCTTTAATGGCTTTGGCGGCAATATGGGCATGGCGATCTGCAATGACCGCCGCTGGCCTGAAACCTACCGTGTGATGGGCCTGCAAAACGTTGAAATGGTCATGCTTGGCTACAACACGCCATTTGGCCATGTCGGCAACCTTGCCATGGATTCCCTGACGCTGTTTCACAATCACCTGTCGATGCAGGCCGGGGCCTATCAGAACGCCACATGGGTTGTCGGAACCGCGAAATGCGGTGTCGAAGAAGGCTCACCCATGGGGGGACAAAGCGTGATCATCGCCCCCTCGGGCGAAATCGTGGCGCAGGCCGTGACTGTCGAGGACGAAGTCATCACCGCGTCCTGCGACCTCGATATGGGCACGCTTTACAAAAAAACAATTTTCAACTTCGCGGCCCATCGGCGGCCCGAACACTATGGTCTGATCACCGAACGTATCGGTGCGGGCACCCCACTTTAAGAGGAGACCGAGATGTCTAAGAAAATCATGTGTGCCATCGGAACGGACGTCGATTCCGTAGCTGGCTGGATCGGATCCTACGGTGGCGGCGACAGCCCCAACGACATCCAGCGTGGCATTTTTGCGACCGAGGTCGGCGTGCCACGTCTGCTGCGTCTGTTCGACAAGTACGACATGAAGACAAGTTTCTTCATTCCCGGCCATTCGATCGAGACCTTCCCCGAGGTGATGGACAAGATCGTCGAAGCCGGTCACGAAATTGGCGCACACGGGTATTTGCACGAAAATCCTGTGGCCATGACGCCGACGCAGGAAGAAGAGGTCTTGGTCAAATCCATCGAATTGATCAAGGGACTGACGGGTGCCGCGCCCAAGGGCTATGTCGCGCCTTGGTGGGAAATGTCGGCCTCGACCGCTGATCTTCTACTAAAGCACGGGTTCTCTTACGATCACAGCCAAAGCTACCGCGATTTTCAGGTACATTATGCCCGCACCGGTGATGAATGGACGGTGATCGACTATACCAAGACCGCAGGCGAATGGATGAAACCGCTCAAGCGCGGGCCCGAGATTGACCTCGTTGAGATCGACGCTAACTGGTACGTGGACGATCTGCCGCCAATGATGTTCATCAAGAAAGCACCGAACAGCCATGGATTTGTCGATCCGCGCGTGATCGAGCAGCTTTGGAAAGACCAGTTCGACTGGGTCTACCGCGAAATGGATTACGGCGTTTTCGCCATCACCATTCACCCGGATGTGTCAGGTCGTCCACAGGTCTTGCTGATGCTGGAGCGGCTGATCGAGTACATCAACGGCCATGAGGGCTGCGAATGGATGACCTTCGAATCCATCGCCAACGATTTCCGCGCGCGGTATCCGTTTGATGGCGATGCCCGGCCCGAGGTGATCTGATGTGCAGCCTTTGCGGCTTTCCGGCGGCTCCGGGCCACTGGACCGAAGCGGGAGCGGCCACGGCGCATGACCGCCTGCGCGAACGATTCCGCCGGGGCGCGATGCTGTCGAACCTGCTGCGCCCCGTGGGCATCAGCGTACATGATGGCGGGCTGGTGCCCGGCATTCTGGTGATGGGACCGGGCGGCGCATCCGCCATCGTCCCGAACCTCGAAGTGCTCTGGATCGAGGTGGACCGCATCCTCGGGCGTCCCTTCGACCCGTTGGAGACGTGAGCGAGGGACGGCTGCGGCTGACCATCGTCGGCGGGTTTCTTGGCTCGGGCAAGACGACGTGGTTGCGGCATCAACTTTTCGCGGGCGGCTTTCCTGCGGCCCACGTGATCGTCAACGAAGCGGCAGGCACGCCAGTGGATCACGGCTTGCTTGAGGGTACCAATGACCAGACCGTCCTGGCGGGCGGCTGCGCCTGTTGCGACGGAAGCCAGACCTTTCAAGACGCGCTTCTGGAGATCTGCGATGCGCGCAGCCAGATGACCGATCCAACGCAGCGGGTTGGGCAGCTTGTACTTGAAACAAGCGGCCTAGCTGACCCCGCCGCCATCGTGGATCTCATCCAATCCCATCCCGTCTTGATCCGCCACATCGTGGTGCACGAAACCATTGTTGTCGTCGATGCGCTTTACGGCCAGACCGCGCTGGAAACAGAGCCTGTAGCACAGGCCCAGATCCGTGCCGCCGACCGGCTGATCCTGACCAAGATCGATTTGGCCGGTCCAACCGAAACCGGGCGGTTGCGGCGCATGCTGCACATGCTGGCACCCGGCGCTGCGCAATCCGGGTCGTCGTTCGGCAGCCCCGTTGACCTTCCAACAATGGCGGCGAAGGCAGTTGTGCTGCCGAAGCTCGCGGCGGACAGCGCTGCGATCACCACCTGTCAGCTTGATCTGGGACCAGACCCTGACTGGACGGCGCTGACGCTCTGGCTCTCGGCACTGTTGCATGCCTACGGAGACCAGATCGTACGGGTCAAGGGGGTGATCTGCTCTCCGGCGGGCCGACTTCTTGTGCAAGCGGTGCGCAACCGCGTGCCATCCCCCGAAGTGCTGCCGGAAACCGAAACTGCTGCGCCCGAAGACAACCGGCTCGTGCTTATTGGGTCGGGCCTGTCTTCAAACGCAATCGAGCGCTCTTATCAGCTCGTGAGAGACACCGGATGAACCCGCAATTGCGGTTACCACACGACGCGAACCTGCAAGCCAAGGCTACGCTTGTAAACTTCGTTTCGTCCGTTAGCTGTGCGTTAGAACTGAAGATGCTGCGCAATCGATCAATTTCCGCTTTGCAGAAGCTGCAATGCGGCAGCATAGCATGGGATGAAGGTACGGTTTGGGCCGAAAACGATTACCTCCCGTTGGTCGAACGACCATCCATGTCAACGCCATGTCAACGAGCGTACGTCATTTTTTGAGCGTGAGGCACTGTGAATGTGGGCTGATGTCAGCGAGTTTCAGGGCTGAAAATTTGTGAATTCAAAGGCTTGCCGCCTATGTCTTTGAAATTTATAAGTTATTGGAATCGTTGAATAATGGGCTCATAACCTGAAGGTCGTAGGTTCAAATCCTACCCCCGCAACCAAAATTACTCGCGTTTTCAAACGCTTATGCGCCGCCCTCCGGGGCGGCGTTTGCGTTTCCAACACCTGTGGAAGCACTGTGGAAGCAAAAGGGCCCGAAGAACTTCATGTAGCTGCGTAAACCCGCATGTGCCTACGTCGTGGCACTCTTCAGCAGATCTCGGATCCCATCCTCACTCCATGGCCTGCCTGACGCGCTCCGAACGCGGTCGAAGTTGAGCACGTCCGCAATTTCTTTATGGATATGACCCGCTGCACGAAGTCGACTGGCTGCATCAAGAGCACGGCCGACGCGCTCTGGCTTGGCTGTGGTTCAATCGTACTGCCGCTTGCGCCATTCACCGAAGTGCTGATGGGGATCGAACATCGCGCCACTGATGATGATCTCGTCTGCCGCTACGACTTCCAACTTGATCGGCGATCGTACAAGCCATTCCCGGAGATGTTTATTGAAGAAAGCCCACGTCGAGAAGAGCGTCCGGAATGCTCGGACCCGCCTGTGGCAGGTGACACGCGACATTGACTATGCGACTCCTACGTTAGTTCGCGAAACCTAGATGCGGTTGCCCAACATGAATGCCAGTATCTGTCTGGCAGTATATTGGAAGTTGGATGAGGGTTATATTCCACATACCTCCCCAAAGGCTTTCATGAAACCCGGCAAGTACTGCGTGGCAAACCCTGAGTTCATGCGTTTGCCTACCGGATCTCGCATGAACGCTCGACTGATATTGACCTGGCCTTGTCTATCCATGATGTTGGCATGACAATAAAAACGGCCAATGGGCCAAGGGAGGAATGATGAATATTTTTAAGGTCGCTGCGGCGACCCTTGCTGTTGTCGCCGCTCCCGCGTTTGCGGAATACCCCGAACGCGAAGTACTTGGCGTTGTAATGTGGGGCGCTGGTGGTGCTACCGATACCGTGGCCCGGGCCGTCAATCCCGCTGCGGAAGAAGCGCTCGGCAAGCCCATCGTCGTGCTGAACAAGTCGGGCGGTGCGGGGGCTATTTCCACCGCGTTTGTGAATGCAGCACCGGCGGATGGCTATACGTTCCTTTACGGTGCGGAGAACCCGCAGCTTCACGGTGTCATGGGGGTCTCTGACATCGATTATGGCGACATGTACCCGATCAACATTCTTGGTCGTGGCGTTGCTGTCATCACTGTACCCGAAGAGTCCAAGTATCAAAATTTGAGCGACCTTCTGGATGACATTAAAGCCAACCCCGGTTCGATCAAAATGGGCTCGACCGGTCCAGGTGGCTTGCCGTCCACGATCGGAGCATTGATCTCGAATGCAACCGAATTTGATGTCACAGCCATTCCTTTCGACGGGGAAGGCCCGGGCCTAATCGCAATGCTTGGCGGCGAGGTAGACTTCATGCCAACGGGCATTTCGGCAGCGGCTGAGCAGGTCAAGGCAGGCACAATGCGTGCGCTTGCCGTGATCAACCCCGAACCGGTTAACACCCTGCCGGATGTGCCGGCGATCACCGATACGCTGCCCGAGATCGAGCGTTTCCTGCCATGGGGACCCTTCTATGGCGTCTTCGTTCGTGCCGATGTGCCCGAAGATGTGAAAGCCACTCTGACCCAGGCGTTCTCCACCGCAGCCATGGATGAGACCTTCCTTGAACTCATGGCAAACCGCGGAAACGTGGTCATGAACATGAGTGGACAAGAGGCTGTCGATTTCCTTGCTAAATGGCAACAGGTCACAGTCTGGGCGCTTCAGGATACGGGTGCCGCCAAGGTCAGTCCGGAAGAGCTGGGCATCGCACGTCCTTGAACCTTTCGGCCGACCCACCTGCACGGGGGTCGGCCAGTATACATCATATGAAACCCAATGACACACTCCGGCCGGGAGAACGGCTCTTCGCGCTTCTTCTGGTGATCTTCGCCGGTTACGCGTTCTGGGAATCCTACGGAATATCCGGATTCCGTGGACTTACGACGGGTGGGGTCATGCCAATGCTTGCCTCGTGCGTAATGCTTTTGACCGGTCTGGTTTTCCTGTCAGATTCGCTTCGAAAGCCCCGTGCGCCGGATAGCGGTCTCGCTGGGGTGATTGCTTACTTGTTTCCGTTGCGCGTCGTCTTGTTTACACTGTTGGTGGCGATCTACGTCGCTGCGATCCCTAGCGTTGGCTTTCTATCAGCCTCCGGAGGGCTCCTGTTCTTGACAATATGGGCGCTCTGGCGCAAGGGTCCAATTCCAGCGCTATTGATCTCGCTTTTGTCAATTGGGGCGATCTATGTCCTGTTTCGCGTCGTCTTCCAGGTCGTTTTGCCCATTGGGAGCTTGTGGCGGTGATCGAGATTTTAGGTTTCTTCGCGACCTCTTGGCTAGACCCTTCGCTTCTGTTTCTGACGGGGCTTGGAACATTCGCGGGCATATACATCGGCGCGATCCCAGGATTGTCGGTCACAATGGCTGCATCGATTCTGATTTCGTTTACGTTCAAGTGGGATGTAAACTCGGCCCTTGCCCTGATCGCAGGAGTCTATGTGGGAGGCGTCTATGGCGGCGCACGCACCGCGATACTCTTGAACATTCCCGGCGCGCCAAGCGCGATTGCAACGGCGATTGACGGTTATCCGCTTGCAAAAAAGGGGCTTGCCGGTGAGGCGATCGGCATCTCGACCGTCATGTCGGTAATCGGAGGCCTGATTGGTGTCGCAGCCCTTGCCATCGCCGCGCCACTCATTGCTGACTTCGCGATCAAGTTCACCTCTCGTGAATACATGCTGCTCGCGATCATCGGAATTCTGTTGGTCGGCACGTTATCAGGTGAAAGCTTCGCGAAGGGTGCTTTCGCGGGTGCTTTGGGTGTGATGATCGGCATGATCGGTCTCGACCCCATGACGGCCGAGACCCGGTTCACGTACGGATCGATCAACCTGATGGGCGGAGTGCCTTTCGTCGTAGCAATGATTGGCTTTTTTGGCGTGGCGGAGGCGCTTGCGCAGCTTGAGCAAGTCGATACGGTGGCAATCAAACAAAAGGTTGGGCGGATCGTGCCTGCTTGGTCGGACGTGCGTCGCTACCTATGGCTGGGCCTGAAATCATCCGGGCTTGGCACGTTGATCGGCGCACTACCCGGTACCGGTGGGGACATTGCGGCGCTTCTTGCCTACGATCAGGCCAAGCGCAGTACTAAGAACCCTGACGTTCCCTTTGGCGAGGGTGCTAAGGAAGGTCTGATCGCGCCCGAGACGGCAAACAATGCTGCCGTCGGCGGGGCGTTCGTCCCGATGTTGACGCTGGGTATTCCAGGCGATGCAGTTACCGCGATCATTATTGGCGCGCTCTACATTCATGGGCTGAAGCCCGGGCCGCTGCTTCTGACGGATACTCCGCATCTATTCTGGTTCATCGTCGGGAACCTGACACTGGCGAATATCTTCCTGCTGGTCTTTGGCCTAACTGGAATCCGGATTTTCACCAAGGTCGTCGAATGCCCCCGCGCCATCCTGATCCCTCTCATTGTGATCCTGTCGGCCGTCGGGGCATATGCCATTCAGAATAATCCGGTTCACATCACCTGGGCCCTAGCTTTCGGTGTGATGGGTTACTTCCTGAAGCGCTATGGTTTCCAGGTCGGTCCGATTATCCTCGGTGTGATCCTGGGGCCGATGATCGACGCCAACTACCGCCGTGCAATGATCGGAGCACAAGAAAATATCGGAACATTTATCTACGATCTGCTTAGCAACCCGATTTCGTTCGTATTGACTTGCGCGCTGCTGCTCATGTTCGTTACCCAGATACCCTTCATCAAGAACCGTAAGCGCGACAGGCTTCGTTCCTAAACGGGTTGCCTCCTTGGCCAGATTGCCGGCGATGCGCTCGACACGGCGGTGGAGTTGCGGTCAGCGGCCGAACGCCACGCGGCAGACGGTGACGGTGCGAAGCTGGTCCGTCAGCAACTCGCCCGCGCGCGCTATCATGAACCGGAGGACTTCGAGCGCAAGATGGGCAGGGTGATCACAGCGTTCCAGTACTTGATGTGCGACACGCCCGTCGCCGATGCGGTCACCGTCTCCCGTGGCGCAATGCTGTCTTGTCGTGTCGCCCCGTCGCGGCGCCCGACATCCTGCATCCCCGCCCGCAGGAATATTGGCCTGATGATGCTCTGGATCTTGCGGAAGCACTGCTTGCCTCCTGTCGGACGGGACACACCGCGGCGAATTCCACTAACTCATCGCAGGAGGCGACCTTGAGCGATTTCGAGAACCTGACCGACCAGCAGAGATTTCTACTTCAGGTGAAGCTGGACGGCTTCATCGAAGCGGCTGTCCTTGCCGCACGAACTCAGAGCATCGGGCTGTCAGAAGCCCTCTTCCTGACGACATCAGCCATTCTCCGCGAGTTTGCGGCGCATGGCGTCCCGCGAGACAAGTTGATCGAGGCATGGGGGAAGGCCATGGAGTCGATCTATTCGCCGTCGCATGAGATTGTTCATTGATACTTCAGCGGATCACAGAAAAGTAGCCTACGCCCAATGACCGCCGCCCTCCGGGGCGGCGTTTGCGTTTCCAGCACCATTTTGAAAGCAAGAGAGAGTGAACTCCTTTTCCAAGGAGCAGGATTTCGCATGGCGTTCAACGAATGAACAACGCGTTGTGTCGCAGCCATTACTTGCTCGAAATAGCCTGGCTTCTAAAGGACTAGCCCACCGATTGGGCTATTGCCACAGACAAGAAGAAGATTGAAGCATCGCGCTTCGGCAAAGCCCGTGGGCATGCAATTCAAACTTTACAGCTTGCAAAACAATCAAATTGCAACTTTTCTCTAGGTGGTAGTTCGGTGTGTTTGAGTACACATCAAGACCGGCCTTGGGTGAGAAAATGGATCATTTCGAAAGCGCTAACCTGTATGTTGGCAGCTTCGTCCGGAGGCGGAAAAACACTCGTGATACGGGTGTGATTGTAGAAAT
>NZ_JFKD01000034.1 GCF_002115725.1 Marivita cryptomonadis | reverse complement strand
CCCCCGAGCCAAAAATGTCGGGGCAGTGTGTTCACATGGGTCAGTTCTCAGTGACAATTTATGGGGCTACCGGGTCAGTTCTCAGTGACAATCAACACTGAACGCCGCCCAACGCGGTGCCACGCGGCAAGACCGGTCAAAGCCCATTGTCGACGCCTTCGAACTCTGGCTCGTCCAGAACCGCGCCCGTGTTTCGATAAAATCGCCAACCGGAGAAGCCCTGAAATACATCGCCAAATACTGGGACGGGCTGATCCGGTTCCTCGACGACGGTCGCATCGAACTGGATTCCAACCCCGTCGAGCGCACCATCAGACCAATCGCCGTTGGTTGCTCATTATGCACCCCCTCCGTAAGTCTTTGAAAACATTGAAAGCTGGTCGTCGAACTCAGCGCGACACGGGCGTCCTTTTCGTTCGAGAGCGGTTTTAACGTTATCCGAATGCAGGTCAGTTGTCCGTATTTGGTATGGTGCGCCATCGACCACCTGATTTGCAGGCAGAATACCGTCCTTTATCAGCTTGCGGATGACGTGATTGGTAACACCGAGCTCTTTCGCAGCCTCGGTCATAGTGCGCCACGGGCCGTCCTTATCTGCAGACATGTATCCGTGAATGTCATTCACACGCCGGATGGATGAAACGCGTTTCGCATTCCAGGTCTTGCCCTGACCGGTCGGCATGCCCATGCGGTTGAGACAGGCCGCGATCGCCTCATCGGACCAGCGTCCCGCCATCTCGCGGATGATCCCCAAAGCCTCGGCACTGGTTCGAGCATTGTGTTCTCCGGTCTTCGGCTTCTTGACGCGCAATTCGGTATGCCGGCCGCCTTTCCAATGGACGACCAAAACGATTTCCCCTGTATCGTCGTCGATGTCCGCTACAATGTCTTCGATCAGTGTCCTGATCAATCGTTGCTTGTCGCGCATGGATGTCGCCGGAGCTGTCCAGGCGGTCTCAAGGTCCTGCGCCAGCCCTTCAAGGCGCGTGACATCTACCTCTGGTGCCGCAGCGATATCCGTATCGAGACGCTGCTCGAAACTGCGAACGCGCCCCAAGGCTTCTTCCCATCGTTTCTCCAGCTCTGATGCGATAAGGCGGTTATCCGGGTCACAGGCGGCATAGCGTCGTTCCGCCAAGGATGCATCGTACCGGGCTTGCTGCAACTCCATCTCGAGCACCAACCGCCTGTCTTCGGTAGCTTGGTTCAACATGGCACGTGCCTCGATGGCGGCATCGATGGCAAATGGCGCCACAGCCTCAAGAACGGCATCTGCAATGAGCTTGTCGGGCCGGAACCCACCGAAGGTGATGCAGCGTTTCTGCCCGAGTAGGAGGTTTGGATTGTCGCAGCGGTAGACGGGGCGTGGAGTGCGGCCTGTATAGACCACATGCAACCGCCGTCCGCATCTCGCACAACAGAGGAGACCGGCAAGGAGCGCACCACCGCCGCGACCAGACTTGACCCCTCCAGCACGTCCGAAAGCGTTCTTGGCCAGCTGCGCCTGATTGCGTTCATATTCCTCCCAATCGATGTAACCGACATGGTGGTCTCTGATGACCACATCCCAGTCTTCGGGGGACTTGCGGTTCTTGTAGGTGACATGCGCGCGACCGTCCCGGATTTTTGCTTGCCGCCCGGTTTTACCATAGGCGTAGACCCCGGCATAAAACATGTTCTTCAACACGCTGATCACGTTACGGTAGCGAATGGGTTGCCATTCGAAACTTGTCAGCCGAATGCCATCTGAGGGTCTGGGAAAATGAATACCTTCGCTCGACATGGATAGAAGAACCTGCCGAGCGCTTCCAAGCTCGCGGAACCGGCAGAAGATCTGCCGGATGACCTCCTGGATGCGGAGATCGGGATCGAACATTACCCCGGCGTCGCGATCCCACAGGTAGCCGATCGGCGGCGTATACCGCAGTTCGCCTCGGCGCGCTTTTGCTCTTGCGGCTTCAACCATCCGCGTGCGCAGAACGCCGAGTTCGAACTCGCTGATGCTGCCCTTCATGCCAAGAAGCAGCCGGTCATTCGGATGGCGCGGGTCGTAGACGCCGTCATGGTCCACGACACGCGCATCTACCAGGCCGCAAAGCTCCAGCATGTGGTGCCAGTCCCGCCCATTGCGGGCCAGGCGCGACACTTCCAGGCAGAATACCGCGCCGATCGACCCCGAACACAGCATGGCGACAAGCCGTTCGAAACCGGGCCGGGCCTGGCAGCCGCTGGCTGATACGCCAAGATCGTCGTCGATGACATCGATCCCGGCAAAGCCATACCCGCGGGCCATCTCCACAAGATCGTATTGTCGGCGCTGGCTCTCGAGGTTCGTCATGACCTGACTCTGCGTCGACTGACGCACATAGATCACCGCCTGACGCTTGAGCAGCTCGGGCGGAAAGGTGAGGGCCATGTCATTCATCGCGGCACCCTCCCGGATCGGATTTTGCCGCGGTCAGGAGCACTTGCGCCAGCGCAGTCACGATCGCCCGGTATTCTGGTTCCGTCAGCAATGGTGCCGGTGCCAACGGCAGTGGCAATTGGGTTGGCGTCGGGGATCTGTGATGCGTCATTCGGGTCCTCCATGGGTGAGTCGTCACCCTTGAACCTTCGCCGGAAACCGAGGTGCTGGAGAACCGAATGAAGTTCGAAAAGCGCCTCCGTGGACACTACGGGTTCGCCAAGCTCGAAACTCTGACATACTGAAGCATCCAGAATCCAGGCGGGTGCAAGGATCGCAATACCTGGATCGCGCTCAAGACCGACATGTTGGCCATCACCGCGATTGAGGGTCCTGAAAACCTTCACGTCCGCGCCAAAATAGGCATGCCATCGATAATGAACCCGATAAACCTGCCCGACATGGGCAGAATAAATGGGAACTGGCCCTCAACCGTAAAAACGCGCTCTTCGCCGGGCACGAAGCTGGCGCACAGAACTGGGCCGTCATCGCGTCCCTGATCGAGACCTGCAAACTCAACGGGATTGAACCCCATGGCTATCTGTCCGGTGTCCTGATCGCCATTGCTGGCGGACACAAACAAACGGACATCAAAGAGTTGCTGCCTTGGAACTACGCCAAACCCGTGTGAACGGCGCACCGCTTACAATGAAACAGCTGCAGGGTTGGGTTAAGGATGATGGACTGAGCGAGGCGTGGCAGGGCTTTGACACTTGGGGGCGAACAAAGCCCTGCCGTTGAGGTCAAGATGGCCCACGGAAACCATCCAGCACGCTCGGGTGAGAGGCTAGCGTTTCCAGCCGGGAAGAAAAGCCTCGAAGATCGCCCCACATCACGGATGTTCTGCTGCGGGACGTGCGGGATTGGTCGGCAGAGCCCGGGTGTCAGGGGGGGACCAAGGCTCTGCCGGGCGGAACAGAAGACAAAGGGCGTGCACACTGTCCCGGCAGGGATGACCCTATCAAGCAGGGTTCGGATTTCCAGAGGTCAATTCAGAACGCAAGCGTTGGCGTGGTGATGTCCAAGTCGGTCCGGGTATCGGACTGGATGTGGACCTCGAGGATGAGCGCCGGCCCGGCCGACGCGGATGGCTCTCCGAAGATTTTCACCGCGCGCATAAACCCGCCGGCGCCATAATCGATGAAGTCCCCGACCTGCAAATCGCGCACATCGGTGATTTGGAGTTTGGAGCTGACTTGTGTCACGGCCGAGTGCATAGCAAAGCCCCCTTAGTAAGTGCCGCCGTCGATCGCTTTGATCTGCGACTGCAGCGATGTGAGTGTCGATTGCAAGTTTGAGATTTGCGCAATCGTGTGGCCGTGGGTGCTGGCAGCCTTCGCCGCCAATTGCGCTGTGAGGTCAGGAATGTCCCCAATCCCAAGCGCGACTTCACCGGCTTGCCCGTTGACCGTCGACACCGGGCCGTTGGCGAGCACGCTTTCCGCCACCTCCGCCGCCTCTGCTGCGTCCAGTGCCGCCCGCTGGGCCAGCGCGAGCGCGCTTGAGACAGCGGCAGCGGTCTCGATCAGCGAAGCCGCAAGGCCCGCGCTTGCCGAGATCACCCAATCATCCTGTTCTGCGACGCCGATGGAGCCGTTGACGGCCACGATTTCGCCGGCAAGTCCACCGTTGCCCCGGTTGTAACTGTCCACCCGAAAGGCGGCCCAGTCGTTCAGGTCCTCCGAGCCGGCCCGGGTCACAACAACGTAAGGCGTCGGCGCGAACAGAGCCCGTGCCGGCGTGTCATCGACCTCGAAGGTCGTTTGCAGGCCGACCGAGACCGTCAGCGGTGTGGATGAGGTTGCAACGAGGAAGCCGTTCTCGGCCGCCGCGGAGGCAGTGGCGAGGGCGGGACCCAACACCTCGTTCACCCGGGTCAGGCCCAGCGTCACGAGCGTGTCAGTCGCCGCGTTGATCTGGGACAGCTGGCTGTCGAGGCTTGCAAGGCTCTCCGCAATCAACCGGTAGCGTCGGTTGAAGAAGTCCCGATCAAGGTCCTGATTGTCGCGCACGCGTAGGTCTTCGAACCGGAGCATGGCGTCACCCCTTCTTCATAGGCTCAGAGGATGCGATCGCCTCCGGATGCTCGGCCGTGAGATCGTCAAAGACTTTGGCCTTGAGCGTATAGCGTGCCCCGGGGCGGAACCGTGCTCCCGCAAATTCAAAGGGTCGGTTGACGGTCACACGGTAATGCGTGGGTTGGGAGGCCATAGAGTGTCTTTCCTTGATTGGATATGGGCGGTCCGGGATCAGGACTGCGCGTATTCGATCAGCTCGCCGACGAGGAACAGGTTGGACGCGCTCACCGTGGCGCCGACGATCTTCACCGCGTAGTCACTGACCGATGTGACGTTGAAGATCGAGGTCCGGCGGATCGTGCCATCGGCGAGGACAACATCCTCGACCACATCCGCCGTCTCTGTGCCATCGAGTGACGCCCCGGTCAGAAGGCTGACGGTGCAGTCGTGATTGCCCTCTTCGAAGTGCTGCAGGTCGGTGACAATCTTGACGCTTGTGGTCGGCGAGCCCAGCACGCGTGCCTCCGAGACCCATGTAAAGGTGGTCTTGGGTCGGCTGACCACCGCCTGTGATCCGGTGATGCCAAAGCCCGGCATCAGATCGGTGGTGCCGGTCAAGGTCATCCGCACTGGCAGGATTGCTGGGAGCCCGGACAGGTTTGGCCCGTTATTCTCACCATCAAGCGCCATCCAGGCGCCGCCCACCTGCACCTCGATATCGGTGCGGCAGGCTGGCGGTGTCACGCCGGGATGGAGAATGTCCAGATCGAGAATGCCACCCGCAAGCTGCAATGCGGTGAGCTCCACGCTGATCCGCGACCGCTCGAACTTGGCGAAGTAAAGCCGCATCTTGAGATCATCGACCAGGTTGCCCGCAAAGAACGCGCCATCCGTCGAGACAAAGAACGTGCCCTGCACGACCCCGTTATCGGTATTGGTCATGGCGACATAATGATCTCCCGTGGTGACCAGCACGATCGCATAGCGACGCCCCGCGGTCAGAAAGGTCGGCGTGATCGGCAGACGCGTTTCCACGAGGGAAGGCAGGCCCGCCTCGGTCGAGATGGCCCCGACCTGAATGTCCGCGACGGGGAGCGTTGTGCGCGACACAACCCGGGACAGGTCCGGCATGCCGAACTGCGTCTCCGTCAGCAGCACAGTGATGTCGCCCGTCGCGGCCTTGCGCGAGACATAGAGACCCACCTGGCTCAGCCAGCCGTCCTGGCTGTTGAGGAAGGTCTGCGCCACCTGCTGGCCGTTGATGGTTTCGCTGGTCGTGACGCGATCCCAATACTGCTCCTCATAGGTGTCGATCGGCGTTGTTGCATTAGCCCGGCCTGAGGCGTGACGTCCCCTTACCCCACTGACGTTATGCCACGCGGACGATCTCGGCGGTGCCGAGGGCGTTGAAGCGGTTCATGAGGGCGATGCGGATGTGGATTTCGGCGGTCTGTCGGTCGGGGTCTCTTGCCATGATACGCTCGCCGAAGGATTTCAGGCAGCGCATCTTCGCCTCGATCCGGCTGCGGGCGTGGTATCCGGTCCAGCGTTTCCAGAACGCCCGCCCGTAGTATCGCGTCGCGCGCAGGGTGTCGTTGCGGGCGCGTGCAGCCGGGCAGTCTGCTTTCCAGAGACGTCCGTTCTTTCGGATCGGGATGATAGGAACGGCGTCGCGTTCGATGATGGCCTTGTGGCAGCGGCGTGTGTCGTAGGCGCCGTCGGCGGTGACCGTGCCTATCTGCTCACCTGCCGGGATCTGGCCGAGCAGGTCGGGCAGCACGGGGCTGTCGCCGTCGCGGCTGGGGGTGAACTCGACTGCCCGGATGTCCGAGGTGGTGGTGTCCATGGCCAGATGGACTTTGCGCCATTGGCGTCGGCCTTGCACCCCGTGCTTGCGGGCCTGCCATTCGCCATCGCCGAGGAACTTGATCCCGGTGCTGTCGACCAGCAGGTTCAGCGGGCCGTCCGCACGGCGATACGGGACCTGGACGGCCAAGGTCTTTTGCCTGCGGCACAGCGTGGAAAAGTCCGGCACGGGCCAGTCCAGGCCGGCCAGTCGCAGCAGGCTGGCCACCATTCCGGCGGTCTGGCGCAACGGCAACTTGAACAGGACTTTGATCGATAAGCAGAACTGTATGGCCGCATCGGAAAACACCGCCGGACGTCCGGGTCGACCGTCACGCGGCGCGCGCCAGGTCATGTCCTTGTCGACCCAGATGAGCAGAGACCCCCGCTTCCTGAGTGACGCGTTGTAGCTGGACCAGTTCGTCGTGCGATAGCGGGCGGGAGATGGCTTGCTCATGCTCCGCGTCTAACGCCATGGATTCGCGAAGTGAATCCTTCGTCGTCAGACTTTTGCAACAACGCCGTGTCGATCCAGAACTGGCGCACCCGGATCCAATGCACATTGCCATTGGCCACCCGGTCGCCATTGGGCATGCGGTCGGGCACCCCATTGGTGACCTCCCAGGTCTCACCCTCGGTCCGGAAGACGTTCTCGGCCAGATCATAGGTGCCTTGGCGCCACCAGCGGCTGTTGGTGCAGGCCTGCTGGGTCTCGCCGTAGCGGCGGCGGGTCCGCGCGCGGGTCAACTGGCGGAGTTCTGTGGTCTCGAACGTGTATTGCGCCATCCGGGTCTCGGAGGCGTAACCGGTGAGATCGAGGCGGATCGCGTGGTCGTAGTTTGGCAGAACAAAGCCGTCACGCAGCTCGACATAGACATTGTTTGGATTGAGCAGCGCCAACGGGGAGGTCTCTGACCCCGCCCGCGGAAAGCGAATGCCTTCTTCCACCACCGCGTCAAAATCCGGGTGATCGACCGCAGAGCCCTCTGCGGTCAGGAAGTGGTTGCTGCCGTAGAAGATATAAGCTCCGGGCGCATACACCTCGTCGCGCAGCTCATCGAGCTGTTCGGTCAGGGCCACAATCTCGGATTTGAGCGCGTAGCCGCCCATCCGGTCCGCCAGGGCCGACAGGTCCGTGCGCAGCGTGTCCACCTGACCGCTGATCTGGCCACGCCACTGTTCCAGGGCGGTTGTGCGGCCTGCA
This sequence comes from Marivita cryptomonadis, assembly GCF_002115725.1. Taxonomy (GTDB): domain Bacteria; phylum Pseudomonadota; class Alphaproteobacteria; order Rhodobacterales; family Rhodobacteraceae; genus Marivita; species Marivita cryptomonadis. Next base: position 12,519 of record NZ_JFKD01000034.1, on the reverse strand, counting down.
AGATTGCGCAGGTTCGGCAGCTGCGTCGGTTGCCACTGCTCGATCGCGACCACGCCCGTGGTGTCGAGCAGCACGTAGGCGATCACCGTCACATTGGCATCGGTCGGCGGGTAGCTGGGATCGGGCCTTCGATCCCGGCCACCGTGGAGAGTTCAGCCCGGCGCAGGTTTTCCATCGCCACGGATTGCGGCTCGGTGGTTCCGGTCTGTGCGTCGATCAGGAAGTCGCGCGGCTGGATGTCGGTCTCGACCTCCTGCCCAAAGGTGACAATGGCCACGCGCTTGCGGGTGACCAGCGGCAGCACGTTGAACATGTCGACAATGATATCCTCGTTGCGGGCAAAGACCGCGCCACCAGCATAGAGCCGACCGGGAGACAGCGTGACTTCTGTCGCGGAGGTCTTACTGGCAGAAAAGCCGCTATAGGCCTTACCAGCTTCGATCGCATCCTTGACGATATGGTCAAGGGAGGCGCGGGCGAACTCCTGTGAGTTGTTCAGATCGGCGGACTGAAGCTCTTGCCGGTCTCGGTAGATGACGGTGCGTTCCAAGGCTCAAACCTCTATCAAGTCGCCCAATGTGATGCTGCCAACCGGGTGTCGGTCGCCAGCCCGGGGCAATCGGTATGTCTTTGTGTTGATCAGGACCTTGTCCCGCAGCGACTTGGAGACCATCACGGCCTCGCGCGCGTCGGTGATCGGGGTCTGGCTTGTGGCCACCATGTAGCCGTTGACAAACGCTCCCGCTGTGCGCGGATGGCGCCGACCCTTGATGCGGGTCAGCACCTCGGCGTGATAGGCGGGCATCCCGAGACGGGTGACGCCCAGATGCGTTGACTGGTGCCGGACGTCGAGCGCGCGATCCGGATCGTGGATGTGCCAGCGCTCGAAGAGATGCTGCCATGCGATGGTCTCTGGCAGGCAGGCCCCCAGCACCCGCTGGCCAGTGCCGCCGGGGAAGATGGACCGCTGTTGTGCCGGGTGCTCCTCTGCAATCATCTGCGGGCGCACATCGATCAGATCGCCGTCGGGCAGGACGGTTGTGTATTGCTCCCGGCCCAGGCGGTAGCTGTAGCGGGCTGCCCGTGGAATGCGGATCATCCGGCGGCGGACACTGAAGTCATCGATCAGGTAGGCGCTGGCCTTGGGCGGGGCGTTGAGATGGACTGCCGCAGTGGGTTTTGGGCCCAGCACCACCTCGTCATAGGAAATCGCGTTGAAGTCCCCAACGCGTTCTGGCGTGACGCTCCGGATCGTGATTGTTTCCTCCGCGCCGCGGTCAAAGACCGTTGCAGTGCGGACATACTTCGTGCCTGAGGCTGAGACCGGGTTTGCCGGTCCCATGAAGGACGTGCCGGGCCCATCGGGCGCCGATAGGAACCGGGTGTTGATCCCCGAGACGCCGCGCGCGACAAACGGGTAGACCCGAAGCTGTGCAAAGCGGTCGAGATATGCCGCGCGCTCCGTCTCTGTCAGTGCCTTTGACAGATACGTCTTGGCCGGCGGCACAACAAAGCGCCGCGCCTCGGCGCCCATCACCTCCAAAGCCTGTGCAACGGCCGTTTGCGTGCCCTTGATCGCATGAAACGGCAGCGACCGGGCCGTTTGCACGCGCTGCTTTTCCTCCGGCCACGTGTCGCGCCAAAGATCGACAGACAGGCCCCAGGACAGCCATGGTAGATGCGGGCTGGGGATGTCGAATGGCTTGACCAAGTCCCGCAGCCCGTCGCGCAGCGTGGAGGCGCGGGCGCCGGTTACATCAACAGCCTCCTCAAAAGCGGTCCGGTTGTCCGGGAGCAGGCTATCGGTCGTCATAATATCTCCGAGGCCCGACGGGTAATAGGCGTGTCTTGCAAGTTAGCAGATATATTCTTACGTTTTTGTTATCGTTCCAATGAAAGCAAGAATATGCCTGAGACAGCGACCCTTTCTTCGAAGTTTCAAATTTCGATCCCGAAAGCCATTCGGACCGCACTGCATTGGGAGGCTGGCCTGACCTTTGCCTTTATCCCCAAAGGCACCGGTGTCTTGCTCGTTCCCGTGCCAAAGCTTGAGGATCTCAAAGGCTTGGCAAAAGGGGCAAGCCCCAAGGATTACCGGGACCATTCGGACCGAATCCTATGATTCTGGTCGATACATCGGCTTGGATCGAATGGCTGATCGCCTCTCCAACCGGCGACTTGCTCACGCAACATCTGCCCAAACAAACAGATTGGTTGGTCCCAACCATGGTCCAGCTGGAGTTGAGCAAGTGGCTCACCCGCGAAGTCGGTGAAGAGAAGGCTGATCAGGTCATTGCGTACACACAAGTCTGTCGAGTTGTCAGTCTTGAGACGGACGTGGCGCTTTTAGCCGCGGAATTCTGTCGTTTACATAAGCTGGCAACAGCTGATGCCGTAATCTACGCCACGGCGCAGCTCAACAGTGCCAAATTGCTCACCTGTGATGCACATTTCGAAGGGCTGCCTGATGTGCGGTTCGTCGAAAAGTCGGTTTCATAGGCCCTTTCAAAGGTCCCGCAAGGCCGCCACCGTCACGGTGATCGCGTCGATCGTGTAGACCTCGGTTGGACCCAGAACGATGCCCTCTGCCGGCGACGCCAGCTCGACGGAATGCACGCCCTCTTGGTGCAGCTTCGAGAAGAGTGCCGATCGGCGCAGGTTCATGCCCAGCATGCGGTTCGCTTCGACCCATTCCGAAACAGCCGCCAGCGCGCGCTCGCGCACCACGGAGCCATCGGGGCCCGGGTAGAGGGTCAGGGTGGCGGTGATCTCGGTGCGGCGGACCTCTGGGCCCAGAACCTCCACCATATCGGTCAGCGGACGCACGTCGTTCTCGATGAGCGACAAACGAACAGCTTCGCGCTCCGCAAGGTTCGGGATCGGGTCGGCCCCCTCGCGCAAGATGGTCACCCGCACCCGGCCGGGCTGTGTCATGATCGCCGTCGCGTCCCGCGCCCATGGGGCAGCAGAGAGCGCATGGTAGATATAGGCGCCCGCGGGGCCGGCTACCGAGAAGGCCTCCGGAGCCAGCTGCACACGCCGGCGCAGGCGCGCGTCATCTTCCGCAACCAGCGCGCCGGTTGCGTCCTCGATCTGCATCCGGGCCGTGGCAAAGAGCGCAGCCAGATGGTCGAGATTGGACCCGTAGGAGGACGCCAGAAGGACGGAGCGCGCCGCGTCGTTGATCCGGGCGCGCAGCAGCATCTCGCGATAGGCGAACGCCTCAATCAGCTTGCGCGCCGGTTCGCTTTCGAGGTCGATCACGCCCTCAATGGCCGGGAACCGTGCCACGAGGTCATCGCGCATCTCCGAGACGATCGCTTCATAGTCCAGCGTCTCGATCACGTCTGGTGGCGTCAGGCCCGACAGGTTGATGGCGGTGAAACGGCTCATGGGCATAACTCGATCAAAAATCAGGAATACAGCGCAATTGCGCCAAATCTATCTACAGGCCGGGTTCGGTCCGCTCCTCGATCAGCACCCCGTCCGGGTTCGTATAGGCGTCGATGCGTCGTGCACCCTCAACCGTGAAATCGCCATAGGTTGCCCTTGGCCGGTACTGACCCTCCAGGAAAAAGTGCAGCTGGCCGTCGCGGGTCACCTCGACGATCTGGATACGGGTGACGCGGTAGCGGGGCTCCCACTGCTCGATGGCGGAGGTTACGGCCGCAAACCACGGGGTGACTTCGTTGGGCGTGATGGTGCGCCCCAGCAGGTTTGGCACAAACGACCCGTACCACTCGCGCATGATCCGCGTTTGCCAAACCGCGTGGTGAAGATGTCCTGCAGACTTTGGACGACGTGCGGCCAGCCCTCCAGTACACCGCCGGTGGCCGCGTTGAGGCCGACCGAAGGGCTGGTGTATTTTGGTAACATGTATGTCGTCCCAGATTGCTCAGGCAATTGGATTGAGGCACATCGGGCGCCAGACTGGATCTGGAGAATCTCGGATGGGCCAATCAGCAATGGCAAACTGCACATATTGTGGCGTGTCACTCCGAGCGTCGGATGAGACTTGCCCAAACTGTGAGGAACCGACAGCGCCGATCCCGCGAAAGAAGACCATCCGCCAAGAGCCTGTGTTCAAATCCTCCCGGCCCACGCACTCAGAAGAGGCTTAACCCCCTTGTTGTTCTGTCGCGTTGCCGCGCGTTTTGCCTCTACCTATTGGCTTTGTCTCTGCATTGGCTGGGAGTGACGGGGCGCTATCACTGGCTGCTTCAGATTTTGAGCCGATCGCATTCAGTGCGCGCAAAGTCCCAAGCCGCAGCTCGTGCTCGGCTTGTTTTTCGGTCAGCGTCAGCACGGTGCCGACGCCGGTGTTGTTCTGGCCGGCCACAAATCGGCCGGCCTGTTCTGTGATGGCGTAACGCGGCATGGCGTCCTCCTTGCTTATGTCCCGGGCACCCGTGCGGGCACCTGGTCTGATCCCGTCCCGCCCGGACCGGAAACGGTTGCGGCGGAGGCTGGCCCAACGGGTCCAACCTTTGCTCCCTGAATGTCGCCCTCCGCCTTGATCGTCTCTTTGACATGCAGCCGCCCATCAATCTGAACGCCGCTGCCGTTGATCGTGACCGTGGTCCCATCAACACGAAAGACAACCTCGTCACCCCTGACTTCGATCCGCACCGCGCCATAGGTCAGGACGTTTTCGTCGTTGCGGTCCGATGGGGCGGGCACGGTTGAAGACCAGTGCAGCGGTACGGCGACCGCCTGCTGAAAGTCGCCCGTCGGCGAAACAATCGTGAATTGCTGTCCGATCTCCGGCGGTGTGTGAACCCGCAGCGCGCCTGCGTGCTGGGCATAAGGCACCCAAGGCGACAGGAACCGTCCACCAGCTCCGTGAGCCGGGCCAAGGTCCAGCCGGACCCGGAACATCGCCATATCAATCTCCGCGACCCGACCATGGCGCAGCAGGCCAGAGACGCGGCGCTCAAGATCGGTGACGCGGGCCACCAGTTCCACAAGCTCTCGGACCGCCATGTCAGGGGTCCTCCGGGGGGATGATCAGATCAAATCCCCCGCCATCGATGGTGACCTGCTCCAGCGCTTCCGGATCATCCTCAAGATCCAGCACGGGGCCGATGCCTATTTGATCAGCGCTCTCCAGTGAAATGCCCAGTTCTGCGGCAGCGCGGCGCCAATCGACGCGTGGGTTGCCCTCGATCTCTGTGCGCAGGAGACCCGCGATGCGCGCCAAATCAGGGTCTGCTGCCATCAGAGCAAGGATGTTGCCCCAGGCGGTGTTTGGCGCAATCGTGCCACCAGCCACCGGCGTATCAACGAGATCGCAGGTCAGCACGATCTGCCGGGCCGCAAACCGCACGCCGTTTTCCGCTGAGGCTCCACGACGCGACAAGCTCCGCGTCACGCGCGGAACCAACATCATCCAGGCGCGCGACCACGCGCCGTCGTCCGTCATCAGTGCGGCGGCGATCTGATGCTCCATGATGTCCAGTGTCAGTTCCATCCCCTCATCCGTATGTGGGATGGCGATCGTGATCTGGCCGCCTTGCCCGTCCGCGGCTGGCACGTCGACCCGCGAAGCGATCGCAATCTCGATCACAAGATCGCACTGGTGGCCTCCTGAGACGAGATCGCGGCCAGTGACTGCGAGCGCGTACTCATCCGTGGTCACCACGATCAGCGGCTGACGGTTCTCGGCGATGGTCTGGTCGATCGGGTCGACCGCACTGTCAAAGACCCGTGGGCCAGCCAGCGTCTTGTCCCGAACCGCGCGGGCGGCTGAGAGCCGCATAACCATACGCGTCAGGCTCATATGTCATCCTCCTCCCGAACAAGAATGAGGGTGATATCCCCCATATCCGTGTTCTGCACGGCGCTGATCCCATAGCGCGGCTGGCCTGCGCGGTTGGTGAGGCAGATCGCATCGCCCTTGGTGGGTAGCGCTGTCAGAGCATCTGCCTGCGCTTTTGCGATCCAGAATGTGGCAGAACTTGATGTCACCTGTGTCCCACCAGAAAACCCACCAGCCTGTCCATCGAGCCCCTGCTGGGCTGCGCCCGCAGAGAAGACCCCGGTGACGGCCACCTCGGGACGGTCAGGGTCGCTGGCGCGCACCGCGTATTGTGACGACACACGAGGGATAAAACGGGCGGGTTCGGCAAAGACACGGGACAGCACAGCTGAGGCAGCCGCATCAAAGTCCTCAAAAGGGGGTATTCTCGGTCCTGTTCATGGAAGTATCCCAAGCCGCATCCTGAGTCGGCGCCAGCCACCACCGCCCGGTGAAAGGCAAGCGCTATTGCACTCACAGAATCTGGGGATAACTCTGTGGAGTTGGCTGTATGGGGCAGGCTAAATCCCCATTATACGGGTACTTTTGTCGAAATGCCTAAAAAATAGGCAATCCATAACGCATTGATATTGAGATATATTTTGTCGCTGCGGTAGGCGTGCTATCAAAAGCGTCCGTTTGTAACATTTGGGTGTCAAGGGTGAATAACCTTGACGTGACATCATGTTGCTGCGCTGCGGCAAGTGTTAGATATCTTTGACACTATGTCCGCTTGCCGGGGATCAGGACCCGCGGGCGTGTGCAATACAGCAGCGCGTTCATCTGGAATTCGAGGTTCACGCCTTTGCCGTTCTGCATTTCCCACTGTTTGCCATAGAGCCGCTGGCCGGGGGTGTTGACCGTTTCAATATAGTCGGCCGGCGCATAGACGGTGCGGAAAAGCCCCGGCACGCCCGAGGGCACGAGGTGGCACTTGTCTGTGTCGATGCCGACATTTTGGCCGCCGCGATAGTTCATCCAGGTGATGCCGCCGAACTCGAAGGCACCGTAGATGCCAGAGTTCCCGGAATTGATATAGGCGTTGCGCAGCGAGGCGGCGTCGGCATAGCCCTTGTAGGTCTCGCGCACTTCCGGATGGGCGATCAGGTCGTCGAAGAAGGCATCGCCGCAGAGCGCCATGATGCCCGTGTAGGGCAGACCGTCAAGAATGCCCGCCATCTGGCGGATGACGCCGGCGCATTTCTTGCGGAGCGCACCGTCGGTGGCACTGGCATTGTCGAGGTCAAAATCGACCACCGCCTGCTGACTTTCGCCGAACTCGGTGAAATAATCAAAAAGCACCGAGCCATCGGCATCGAGAAGCTGGCCGGTCTTGAGGATGTTCAGACGGTGGTATTCCTCGGTCAATGCGAAGAACTGGCTCGCTTCGGCTGCACGGTCCGCGATTTTCTGCTGCAGCCGCTCGACCGCCACTTCCTGGCCGAAGGCGCGGACCTGCTGGACCTCGTCGGCATAGATCGCATCATCCACTTGGAAATGCGGCACCTTCAGCATGCGCACCGCACGCTTCGATTTGTCGAAGGTCTGGCCCGGGCCGCCACGGGGGCTCGCCGAGACCAGCATCCGGTTCTGCTCTTTGTCCTTCTCGATCGCGATGTCGAGCGTGTCGATGCTGGTGGTCTGGAACAGCCCCATGCCCGATACGGGAGGGGGTGTATTTGATCTCACGAAGCGCATCCGTGAGGCGCATGACGCTGAAGGCGTCCTGACTGAAGATGTTGAGGATCGACATGGGAGGTCCTTTATTGCGTCGGCGCGCCAGTTCATGGCCACGCGGGATCGCCCTGCAGCCCGAGGGCGCAGGGGATCGATTACAAAATTGGGTGGGGCGGCTTTGGCGGTGGTTACCGAACGATAATGCCGACCGCCGCAAGATCGGCTTGGGCCGCGGCCTTTTCTGCCGCCTGATCCCGGTCGGGATGATAGGTCAGGATCTTGCCGTTGACCTCGGCATCCCGAGTGATGGCGGCAATGCCAACATCATTGGCCGTGGCATCGCAGCCGTAGAGCGCAATCGCCGCGGCGGTCTGGCTGCCATCGGTCGCGCCAACGGCACTGGCCAGATATTTGCCGCTTGCTGTGATTTTGCCAAGCACCGTGCCCCGGGCGATGATACCCGCGCCGCTGGCAATGGTGATGTTTTCCCGCGAGCGCTGGCCATTGGCCTCGGTCATCAGGAATTCGCCGGGATGGCGGCCTTCGATGAGAACGGTCATGATGGGATGTCCTTATCCTGCATAGATCGCATGTCAGCCGAACCGGGCGTTGGCATTGGTGACAGCTTTGGTCCACCCAGCTGCACTGCGCTCGGCGCGGTTGCGGTGATCCGCTGGGGTTTCGGCGCCAAGTTCAGCCTCTTGCGCAGCGCGGTCGGCGATGGAAGCTGACGTAATGGCTTTCGGCGAGGCTGCGAGTACTTTGGCCGCGTCGGCCACCGTCATCTCGGTCTCGAGCGCCAGCACCAAGGCTTGCGCCTCCCGACCTTCCGTTTCCGGTGCGGTCAGAATGGCTTTGATCCGCGCTGTGGCCAATTCCTTACCGACAGTGACACCAGTTGCATGGGCTTCCGTCCGGGCGGCCTCGACGGCCGTCTGTAAATCTGCGGGGCTGATGGCAGCGACGTCACTCGCGGGCGCCTCACTTTGAGTGGTTTTGGTCATAGGTCCTCCTTTTCTCTGGGGTCTTGCCCCGGAGGGCGGTTGGGACAGCGTTGCAATGACCTCGTCGAGGCTCGCCATGCGATCGGCGAGGCCCTGGGCGATGGCATCGGCGCCGAGATAAGTCCGGGCTTCTGTCGCCCGGATGGTCTCAGAACTGATCCGGCCCGCGCGGCCCTCGGCCACGAGACCGACGAACTGGTCGTAGATTTTCATAACCTCCGCCTGCAGGTCGGCGCGCACGGCGTCCGACAGCGGTCCAAACGGATGGCCATCCACCTTGTGGGCGCCTGCATGAATGAGCGTCGGCTTGACGCCGCGGTCTTCCAGTTCCCCCGATCGATCGAGATGGGTCAGCACCACGCCGATCGATCCCACCATCGAGGTGGGCGACACGATGATTTCCGATGCCGCGCTCGCGATGCCATAGGCAGCGGAAGCCGCCACATCATTGACGAAGGCCACGACAGGTTTGCTCTTATTGACCGCGCTGACCAGCTTGGCCGTGGCAAACATGCCCGTGGCCTCGCCACCGGGACTGTCGATATCCAAGAGCACCGCTCGCACATCCGGATCAGCTTCCGCCTCACGCAACTGTGCGGCAATCCCCTCATAGGACACAAGACCCGAACTGGCCCCGATCCAGGCGCCGCGGTTCACGAGGCTGCCCACGATCGGCAGGATCGCCACGCCGTTTTCCACGCGCATGGACCCCACGCTGCCATTGTCGCGGCGGTATGTGCCAACGAACCGGTTGCTCTCCGGCGTGATGTCTTGCAGCGGATCAATGCCAATCCGTCCCTGCAGCACATGCAGGATGAGATCGGCCTTGTCCGGGTGCAGAAGCAGTGGTCGGTTCAGAACGCGTCCCGCAATCTGCGCAAGAGACGGTCCCACTTCAGCGATGGCCGTCTGTTTGATCTTGGGCGGTTCCGTCACCTTACCCCTCCTGTGCCAATCGCAAACCGCCGCGGGCCGCGGCCCTTCAGCTGGGCGCATTGCTCTTCAAAGCCGCGAATGACCGTGAGCAGCCGATCGGGATGCGCCCGGTGATAGGTCACCGACCGTTCCACCCCGTTTGATCCGGCCCGGAACCGCACCTCCATGGCGCATTCACCGGCAACAAGCCTTACATAGACCTGCCGCAGACTGGCAGCGGCGGCGCAGGGATCGGCCTCATCAATGGGGATCGTCATGCCTCAGCCTCTTCGCTTGTCTCGTCAGCCGCGGCAGGACCACCGCCGTGAGCCCCCATCATCTGCGGCTCGGGCAGCCCGTATTCCGCTCTGAGCGCCTGTTCCTGGGCCAGTTGCTGATAGACATCGTCCACATCCGCCCCGAGATCGGTGCAGATCATCGCATCCGACATCACGCCGAGCCGCTTCCAGACCTCATGGGCCTTGGCCTTCTTCAGATCATCAGCCTGCGGACGCGGGTCGCCCCGCCATTCGGCGCGGCACGCAGCCGTGCGATTGGCCATGAACCCGTCCATCCCACCCGGAAACGGCAGGGTTCCCGCTTCAATCTCTTCCTCGAGCCAGGCCTCGTAAATCGGCTGGCAGAACGGCGCCATGATATTGCGGCGCCGGGCTTTCGTGATCGCGAATATCTCCGTGGTCGCCGCTTGCAGCGAAGAATAAGTCGCGCCGACATTGTCGCCTGTGGCGCTCTCGTAGGTCAGCCCCAGGCAGCGCGCGAGTTCGCGCAGCAGATGCATCGAAAATGCCGCGTAATCCGATGACGGGTGATTGCTGGTGTGGAACTTCAGCTCCTGCCCCGGAAAGAGGTGGGCCAAGCGACCATTTATGCCCACGTCCAGCGTGCTGCCGTCATAGTAGCCCGCGACCATCTCGATATAGGCCTCCATCGGCGAGATGCCGCGATGCGTGCCGGGTGCGCCCTCAAAAATGTGGATCACCCGCGGCCGCCCCGCGGCATCCCGCGCGCGCACATCATATTCCACATCGTGTTTGAACAGGTCCTTGCGGATCGCCCGGTAGCCAACCGGCATGCCATCGGCATCCGTATAGACCCCGTTGATCAGCCGCCGCATACTTTCCGTCTTGCGCGACAGGCGATGTGGCGGCAGCAGGCGCACTTTCGTGCCGTAGCGGTTCCACGGTCGCTTGCGCCACGGGAGCTCAGCCAAGATTTCGCCAGTGATGAGCCAGGAGCGGAAGGCCGCTGCCTGCATTTGCCCGAAGGTGCGCAGACCCTGAATATCACACTCCTGCGCGCTGCGCGCCCAGAGCTCGAACCGGCGCTCCACCGTCTTGGCCCAATCAGACGCTTGGGCTGGTGTCATGCCAAAGGTCTCGTTCTCCGGCAGCGCTTTCAGCTGCAGACCGATGCCGACGGTATTGGCGACACATTGCTCCAGCGCACCGGCCAACCAGCCGCTGTTGTGCAGGAGATCATTGACCCGCGCGGCGGCATCGTCCCAAGCCTCACCGATATCATCTTGGGCTTCCCGCAAAGCCGGCTTCCAACCGGCGAAGGTCACGCCCCGCCCGCCGCGCAGGTATTTGCCGGAGGGTCTGGGGAGGTTCATCCCCTCCGGCCCCGCTGCCGGAGGCAGTGCCTCGGACAGCAGATCTTTCAACTTTGCGATCACAGACATGTGAGCTATCCATTCAGCCTGCTGCCATGGCGGGCAAACCGCCCGCGCAGTGCGCCGCTGCCGCCGCGACCTGGGGAGGAGCGCGATGCCGGCGGCGGCGCCTTTGATTGATCAGGCTCAGGTGCTGTCACCCGGGTTGGGTCATGCCCGTCGGGCACGGCCGCCTCGATCGAAGTCTTGCGTTCGATCCCTTCCGGGATCCGCTGGACGTTCAGCGTGTAGCCAATGGCCGCGCAGAGGGCCTCGCAATCGAGAAAGTGGTTGTTTCGCGAGCGTTTCACCCAGACGGGCTTGCCCTCGACCACGACCCGCGCCTCCGAGGTCAGCTGCTTGCAGTAATCCTCCGACACCGCCTCATGCACATGAAACGCCCCAGGCTGATCCGCCGGCGTGCGAATGCGCGACATTACCAGCGATTTGAAGAAATCCGTCGAGAGCGTCACCAAATCGATGGAATAGAGCGCTTTTTTGCCGTCGGGCTTCACCTCGATTTTTGAGACCCGATATGGCGGGCTCTGGACATCTTTCCCCTTCGTCGGGGCGCACAGCCAACTGTAACGGCGGCAGAACTCATAGACCTTGTGCTCATTTCCAAGCTCCGGCTTGTCCGGCCGGAACCCGGAGTCAATAAACACCTTCTCGATCTGCATCCCGCCCACCGGCGTCAGCATCAGATCCGCTAGCGCCGACCAGACATCGTCATCTTCCGTGGGCCCGTAAAGATGGCCATTTTCGATCAGCCAGGACGTGCCCCGCGCCCCGAAGGCCCGGATCACATAGACCAGACTAAACTTCTGAACGTCCACGCCCATCACGAGGCGCAACCCGCCCGCGGGGACATCGCCCGACCGGTAGGGCTGGCGGCGTTCCATGATTTCTTGCCAGTCCGGCACATCGCCCGAGGCCGTCATGGCGTAGCATTCGCCAAAACCCGCATTCATCGCGGTCTGGATGCGGTCGTGATCGCCCGACTGCAGCGCCGTCAGATAGGTTTCCGCGCGCTGGCCCCAAGTCACAAAAGGCGAGCAGAGCCCCGATGTCCACATCGACAGCGTCGAGCTGTCAGCCGGCGCGCCCGTGACATGCGCCGCGTCGTCCTTGAGCGTCACCTGCTGCCCCGGTGCGACCATCGCGCCCCGGGCATTCATCCAGACCTTGTCGGTCTCCACGTGCTGCGCGCCGCAGCGCGGGCATTCCAGCGTTGCGGCCTGCTTGGCCTGCGCGGGACTGGCCGTCTTCGGCCAGCGCAGCTGCTTGAAGCGCGGGATGAAGTAGTCCGCGCAGGACCGGCAGGGCCAGGCCCAATGGTGCCGCGTGCCCTCCTGCCAGAGCTTCCAGATCGGGCTTTCCAGGTCCTCCGGGCTGGACCGTGCCCAGAACTCCAGACCGCTGGCATCATCCGGTTCGATTTCCACGAGGCCCCG
>NZ_JFKD01000033.1 GCF_002115725.1 Marivita cryptomonadis | reverse complement strand
CCCGAAACAAACCAAACCGCCCGCATATCTCTTCAGATATTAGCAATGTCAAAGAGCAACCCAGAAGACAAACAACCAGACCAGTGCGCCCTAAACTAACGGCGCGCCCGCCCTGATATACCCCTGAATTATCCAACTTCCAGACCAACCAGACCAAAGCCCGCTAACCCTTCCGTAGTCCCAACGTCCGCCTCAGCAGCGCCGGTGAGAGGCCTTCTACGGTTACTCTCTCGACTCCGCAAGCAAAAAAATACGCAGATTACAGATTTTTTGAGGCGACGCCCGTAAACTCTGAATCTCCGAAGCATCTGCCTGTTTTTAGGCCCTTCCCCGAACCGAACTTCGCCGGGTTTGCCGGAAGCTTCACATCATGAGCAGGATGAGGAATCATGAATAAAGGTCGGATTGAGCAGTCGCAGCCGACGCCCGGTCTTTAGCTGGTGGTCAGCATTCTTGAAGGTTTTTACGACTGCAGGTTCCCGCGTCGAAGCAGCTGCCGGTTTTGGCCAACCTATTTTCCTGCCATGGCACACAGGATTTCGAACATTATTGAGACACCAAGAAAGGCGGTTCCGCCGGATGCATCGAACGGTGGAGAGACCTCAACAAGGTCTGCACCCCGTATATTCACATCTTTCAAAAGCCGCGCGACCTGCAGAGCTTGAAACCCGTTTGGCCCACCAACTTCCGGCGTGCCCGTCCCGGGTGCAAAGGTCGGATCGACGAAGTCGATATCATAGGAAACGTATGTCGGTGCTGTCCCGACGATATCGAGAGCTTCTGCCATGACGTCGTCCAATCCACGCGCGAAAAACTCTTCGATCCGCACGATGCGTATGCCCACCGCAGCCGCGAAGTCGAGGTCTTCATTGTCATAGGCGCTGCCGCGGATGCCAATCTGTATGACCCGTTCAGGATCCAACAAACCCTCTTCGACCGCGCGTCGGAACGGTGTCCCATGGGTGTATTTCGATCCGCCAAAGTAGCTGTCAAACAGGTCCGTGTGGCTGTCGAAGTGGATCATACCCAAGGGCGCGTCCTTCCCGAGACTGCGCAAGATCGGCAGCGATGACAAATGATCGCCGCCCGCCGTCAACGGAGTAATCCCGGCAGCAAGCACACGGTCATAAAACGCGGTGATCCGGTTCATGCTATCCATGATATCAATCGGATTTGGCGGCACATCACCAAGATCAGCACAGTTCAGCACCTCGAATGGGCGAACGCCGGTGGCCCCATTCTGGGCGCGGATCATCGTGGACATGTCTCGGAGCTGTCGCGGCCCGTGGCGTGCACCTGCCCGATTGGTGGTACCGCTGTCCCACGGAACGCCGATGATTCCGACATCGACATCGCCAAAGCGCGGATTGTCAGGATCGACATGGGGCAGACGCATGAATGTCGGCACTCCGGCAAAGCGCGGCAAATCGAAACCAGAGACGGGGTGAAAGAACGGATCACTCATTCCGCGATATCCTCTGCCCACAGTTCTGGCTTTTCGGTGATGAAACGGGACATGAGCGCAATGCAGTCGGGGTCTTCGGCAATGATGACCTCGACCCCGCGCGACCGCAGGAACTCTTCGTTGCCGCCAAAATTTGTCGTGTCGCCGATAACAACGCGAGGGATACCGAATTGAATTATCGTACCCGAGCACATCATGCAGGGGCTGAGAGAGGTATAGAGCACAGTATCACGATAGGTCTTTTGGCGACCGGCCTTGCGCAATGCGTCCATCTCTCCGTGGGCAATGGGGTCGCCGCCCTGCACACGCTGGTTGCGCCCTTGAGAGACGACCTCCCCTGCCCGTGCAAGCACCGATCCAATCGGGCATCCACCTTCATCAAAGCCTGCCTTTGCTTCATCGTAAGCGATGCGCAAAAGGCGTTTGTCATCTTCGGTCATCATAAGCTCGAACCTTAAAGTTTCGCTGGGGGCGCTTCAAAGAAAGGAAGCGTCTCGACACTGGGTGACCATGTCCCGTTTGCTTTCAATCTGTCCATATGGTCTGCGATGCCGCCAAGCGTGGTGAACCAAACATCACGGGTCTCCAATGTCTGTTCGATCCAGCGTTCCACCAACTGCCATCGCGCAAGGCGCCCTGTCAGGAAGGGGTGCACAATCAACATGAAAAATCCGCCTGCATGATATTGTGCTTCAAATTCCTCCCAAAAGCCCGCCAATCCTTCTGATGGCGACTTTACAGGCATCAGATAGCCGATTTCATCATAATGCGCGAACGGTGGCCAATCGTCGGTGCCCCAATGTACCGGCATTTCGTAAAGCTGACCTTTTGGCGTTTTCAGAACATGCGGGATGTCATCGCCCATCAGCGAACTGTCATAGCGCATGCCGTGCTCAAGCATCAGGTCGATCACCTCGTCCGTGATGTTATACACTGGCGCGCGATAGCCGTCTGGTGATTTTCCACAAAGCCGTTTGTGTGACTCGATCGCTCGTTCGAACGGTTCGCGTTGATTGCCATACGTGGCGATCGGGTCTTCGTGGATCCAACCATGATGCCCGATCTCATGCCCATCTTTCAGAATCTGTTCAACCGTCTCGGGATACTGCTCTAGGCACCACCCCGGGATGAAGAAGGATTGCTTCAGGCCAAAACGTTCGTAGGTGTCCAAAATACGCGGCAAAGCGACATTCGGCCCGTAACGTCCCATCGAAATGGGATAAAGCCTGCGATGGCTGTCGTCGGGTCTGGCGACATGGATCAAGCTATCAGCGTCCATGTCGAATGTGATGGACACTGCACATTTTGCGCCATTTGGCCAAGGGATTGGATTTCGGATCAAGAGCCTGTCTCCAGCATATTGGCGTTTTCAGCCTCCCATGACAGCCAAACGTCCGCACCGGGGGATAAGTCGAGTTCAGCCAAAGCGCGTTCCTGCATTTGGACTTTGTATTCCTGCCCAGCCTGTCCTTCCAAGAACACAGTGACAACAGAGCCGATGAATTCTTCGGATATCAATGTGGCCTTGGCTTTGTTGTCGGCATCAGGTTCGGTGAGGGTCAGCGTCATCAAGTCGGCTGAGACGGTAAAGCTGACCTGCTTTTCTGGACCGGGCGGATTGTCCGGGGTCTGGGCCAGGAACGCACCTTGCAGTGTGGAAACCTTGGTTTTGCCATTGTCAGAGCCTCCGGTTTTTCCAGTGAATATATTGTTCCTCCCGACAAACTCCGCGACGAACCGGTTGGCGGGCGTTCGGTAGATGTCTTTGGGCGAGCCGACTTGCGCGATGTCCCCTTGGCTCATGATCACAACACGGTCGGCCATGGCAAAAGCTTCGGATTGCGAGTGGGTCACATAGACAAAAGTGATCCCAAGTTCCTTTTGCAATCTTGTCAGCACACCTTGCATGCGGATGACCAAGTTTGCATCGAGCGCAGACAGCGGTTCGTCAAGCAATAGCATTTGCGGCTCCATCACAAGGCTGCGGGCCAGCGCCACACGTTGCTTTTGCCCCCCAGACAGCGTCGCGACATTCCGATCGGCGAATTCGACAATCTGCATCCGATCAAGCCAGTCGAGCGCCCTTTTCTTGCGCTCATCCGCTGCGACGCCGCGCATCTTGAGCCCGAACTCCACGTTCTCGCGAGCGGTCAGAAACGGGAAAAGCGCGAGCGATTGCCAGACGAGTGGCGTGTCACGCTCATGCGGTTTGACATCATTCATCAAGCGCCCTTCGATGCGGATCTCACCCGCGGAAGGCGTATCAAGGCCCGCCAACATGCGGAGGGTCGTTGTCTTTCCACAGCCAGAAGAGCCCATGATCGCCAGAAACTCTCCTTCGTGAATGTCGAGCGTCATGTCCCGCACCGCGACGAAATCATCAAAGCGCTTCTCTACATTGCGGAATGTTACGAGAGGTTCTGTCATATCAGGAATGGCTCTTGATTTGGCGGCTTATGAACAGCAGCTGTGCGAGGATTACCAAGGACATGGAGGTCAGGAAAACGAACGTTCCGATGGCGTTGACGGTCGGGTCGATGTTGCCCTGCACGATTTCCAGAATCACGATGGGAACGGTTTTGTTTAGGCCGGAGACAAACCAAGCAACGGCGAATTCATCAAACGACACCGCTGCTGTGAGGCAGAGTGCGGACACAATCGCAGGCGCGCAGAACGGCACGATCACATGGCGCATCGCTTGCCATTCATTGCCGCCAAGGTTCCAAGCTGCGGCCTCAAGATCGGGATCCATCTGGTGAAGACGCAACCGGATAATGGCCATCGCAAAGGGTGCGGTCATCACGGAATGCGCCAGAATGATCGACCACAACTGTCCCGACATCCCAATGCGGGACAGCCACGCCAACATTGCCAGAGCCATGATGATTAGCGGAATTGTCGGCGGAAGAAGGATCAGCGCAAGGTACGGCCCCTTGAAGCGGAAATTATAGCGAAAATCGGTATATGCGGTGCAAAACCCCAAGACGGTCGCCAACACTGCCGTGCTTGACGACACGATCAAAGAGTTCCTTACAGCCGTCCACACATCGGGATCATTGAAGATCTTGACGTACCACTCGGTCGAGAACTCGCCCAAAGGGATCGTTGGGAAGCGTTGCGAGTTGAACGAAAAGATCAGGCTGAAAATGATCGGTGCGAAAACGAAGGTGAAAATCAGCCCGACATAAACAGCCAATGCGATATTCAGCCAACGACCCGTCATCCTTTGCTCCCTTTAGGTTTGCGGTAAGCCAAAGCGATGGCGGTAAAGGCCACGGTAAATAGTGTGACCATCATCATGATTGCCACAACGGCGGCTCGCGGCCATTGCTGGCCCGACTTGGTTGTATCCAAGATCAGGATCGGCAGCGTCGGTTCCTGTGATCCACCCAGATAAAACGGGGCGACGAAATCACCAAAAGCGAGGATGAAGCAAAACAAGGCTGCTACAATGAAGCCGGTCTTGGACAGCGGTAACACTATCCGCCAGATCGTTGCGAACGGTTTGCAGCCCAAATTCCGCGCGGCCTCGATCAGTGTTTTGTCTACGTTGGCCATTGTCACGGTTTGCAGGATAACTGCCAGTGGCAGGGTAAGTGTCAGGTATCCGATAATCGTGCCAAAATGGCTGTTGAGCATGCGAAAAGGTCCTAGACCAATATACCCCAGCATCGCGTTCAAAACGCCGCTTTCGGCCAAAATCACGTACCAGGAAAACGTTCGGACAAGGTAGGACGTGAAAAACGGGATGATGAGCAGAAACACCGCCCATCGACGTAAGTTGTCGGACGCGCGAAAGGCCAATGCCCATGCAGCGGGAAAGGCCACCAGCATGGCAATCGTCGCACTGAGAGAGGCGATGAAAAGTGTGTACCAGTAGCTGTCCCAGAAAAACCCGCGGGTCAGCATGCGTTGCCAGTTCACGAACTCGAACGCTTCGGTCATGCGGTAGTTTTTGACCACGAAAAACGAAATCGCGACCATGAAGAGAACTGGTCCAATGAAGAAAACCAGCTGCCAAAGGATAATCGGCAGCCGCCATGTCAGGGCGTAGATGTCAATTTTGCGAGGCCCGCTCAAGCCTTTGCTCCTTGCCTAATGGCGGGCGGCCCTGAAAAGCCGCCCACATTGCGCCTTTAGGCGTTTTTGTATTCCGACCAGAAGTCGTTCCAGTCCTCAAGCGTTTGCTGCTGCGGGATATCACGATAGTGAATGCGACCCTCGTTGATCAACGCGATGGGCTCATTCGGCATGCCCTCAATCTGATGGCTTCGGGCGGCTTCGGCCGGGTCCACCTCTTGCAGAAGCGCACGGCCAGCCTTGGTCACGCAGAAGCCAGGATAGGCGACCATCTGTGCCGATTTCACCTGGCCTTCGGGGGACATCATGTACTGGATGAAGGATTTGACCAGATCAGCTTTTGAGCTGCCTTTGCCGATGCAATAGCTTTCGGTGAACTGAATGCCGCCCTCTTTCGGAATAACCGACGCAACTGGCGCGCCATCGCGTTCCAGAACGCCGGTGATCCAGTCACCGATGCCGCACATGGCCATCATCTCACCGTTCTTGAGACCGTTGAATGTGCCGCCATAGTCAAAGAACCCGCCAACCTGCGAGCGCAGGCTCATCGTGGTGTCCTGCACCGCTTGCCATTGGTCATCGCTCAGATCCCAAAGTCCGGCGCCATTGCCGTTCTTTAGGCTCATCATGCCAAGACTTGGAAGGTGCCAATCAAAATGTCCCACCTTGCCCTGAAGCTCGGGCTTCCAGAAGCCTTCATAGCTGGATGCTTCTTCTGCACTCATGGCGGTGGTGTTGTAGGACACACCGAGATGCCCCCCGCGCAGGATCATGGAAAAGAGCGTGTCGCCGTCCCAATGGCCCGGGAACTTGGTGAAGTCCTCGTGCAGCATGTCGTCAAACGGGTAGTCGTTGGCGTCCAGCGGTTCGATGTAGTCAGCCGCGTTGAGCTGCTGCACGAATTCCCCATCTGACAGGATAATGTCATAGGTGCCCGGAGGAGATTGTGCGATCAATGCCAACATATTGTCCCCACCTGCATAGTATTTGGGCACAAATTTAACATTGTTGGCCTCTTCGAACGCCCCAACCATGTCCGGTTCGC
The DNA here is from genome assembly GCF_002115725.1 of Marivita cryptomonadis. Classification (GTDB taxonomy): domain Bacteria; phylum Pseudomonadota; class Alphaproteobacteria; order Rhodobacterales; family Rhodobacteraceae; genus Marivita; species Marivita cryptomonadis. The sequence goes on along the minus strand of NZ_JFKD01000033.1, from coordinate 14,106 downwards.
CGTGCCCATACCAAGCCAGCATGTTGATTTCCGTTGTCTGCGCCCATGCGCGGCTGACGAACGGCATGGACAAAGCCGCCCCCCCGCCAATGCGCAGGACATCTCTTCTAAGCAATTGCTTTGAAATCGTTTTTGGTTTGGTCGTCATCTTGTTTTCTCCACTGTTGTTCTATCTGTTTTTGGCCTCAAAGCAGCGTCGTTTCGATTGTTTGAGGCTTGTGGAGACAAGGTTAGCCAGAATCATGAACTGTAGAAAGTTTATGAATGATATGGATCTATTAAGGTTCTTTATGATCCCGGGCAGCAGAACCATCCAGACGCAGGACCGTTTCAATCGTTTCGGTCAATTGCTCTGCCACCAGATTGCCCCAACTTCCCAACCGGGTCTGGCGGTAAAACAACCCGATGCGCAACGGCTCCAGCAGCGGCAAACCATCGTCAGCTGAAAACTGACGCATCCCATCTTGGGTTGTTGGGATGGTCAGGCCGGAAAACCCAAGGCCGTCACGCACGGCATCTTGGACCGCGTCGATGTTCGGGCTGGAAAAGATGACCTTCCATCCACGTTCAACGGTCTTGAGCGCTTCCGACATGCGCTGTCGGTAAATGCAGCCTGTTGGATGGGCGACCAGTGGCAGGGTCTCGAAGTCTTGCGGATCAAGATTTTCGCCCCCAACCCAGACCGGCTGTTCACGCCACTGTTGCACAAGAAATTGCGGATCACCGTCGTGATAAAGGGCCACGATGATATCCAATTCATCGCGCAGGAGCGCGTCATGAAGGTTTTTCGACAGATCACAACGGATGGTGAATTCAAGATCATTGTGATTTTGTTTTAACCGGGTCATTTCGCGCTGCAACATCCGCACGCCGTAGTCCAACGGCAAGCCCACACGCAGCTCGGCCTTGTTCTTTTTGCGATCAAACAGCCCTATCGCCAAATCGTTGAGCCTTAGGATCTGTCGCGCATGCATTGCCAACGCCTCACCTTTTTCGGTGACGTGCATGGTTCGCCCCTTTTGGCGGATCAGCTTGTATCCCACCAAATTCTCCAGCCGTTTGATCTGAAGACTGACGGCTGGTTGGGACCGGTTGAGAAGGTCCGCCGCATGGGTGTGGCTTTTGACTTCGATCACCGTGACGAAGGTTCGAAGAAGATCGGTCGGAAGGTTTATTGGGGCCATGCAAAACATTGCAATTTCAAATCCAAGGATTGCAAGAATAAATTATGTAAATGAATCTAGACCGGCTAAATTCACCGCATGGACAGAACAGCATTCCGAAAGCACTTCAAAACCGTAGGCCCAGTTGTCCTGCCGGTGATCCACGTGCTCGACACACCCCGAACCCTGCGCAATGTCGCAGAGGTGATTGCAGCAGGCGCTGCAGGTTGCTTTCTGATCAACCATGATTTTGAACCGGAACGGTTCCTACCGATTATCTCGGATGTGCGTGCTGCATATCCGTCGCTCTGGCTCGGCGTGAATTTTTTGGCGGTCACAGGCAAACACGCCTTTCCGATGCTCGGAAAACTGTCGCAAACAGGCGTTTTGGTCGATGGATATTGGGCCGATGACGCCTGCATCGATGAACATGGGCAGAACACCGAAGCCCAAGAGATTGCTCGCGTCTACGACGAGTCCGGCTGGAGCGGCATGTACTTTGGCGGGACCTGCTTCAAGAAACAGCGCGAGGTTGCCAAAGAGCATTACGGCAACGCAGCCCGTGAGGCGTGCGGCTTCATGGACGTTGTCACCACATCAGGCGTTGCGACCGGGCAGGAAGCAGACCTGAACAAGATCGAAACCTTTCGCAGCGCTATCGGCGAAACCGCGCTTGCACTGGCCTCTGGCGTGACGCCTGACAACGCCCGTGTCTATAGCGATGTCGATTGCTTCATGGTTGCCACCGGGATCAACGAAACCAACAACTTCTACGACATTCACCCCGAAAAGCTGGCGCGGCTCATGGCCGTGACGCGGGCTTTGGGGAAAGGAGATTCGATATGACCGACAAAGGCCCTCGCGATGATCGCTGGTACCTCAACATCATGGCCCCAAACACCAAGGGCGATAAATTCGCATGGCTGGATCCGACGTCAATCTACATCAACCAGCGCGCTTTCACGGATCTTCTGGATGATCTCTTGGCGGACCTGGAGACCGTAGAGTTCGACGTGGTTGCCGGGCTGGATGCAATGGGCTTTGTCCTTGGGGCAGCGCTGGCTGCACGGTCCAATGTCGGGTTCCTGCCGATCCGCAAAGCTGGCAAGCTCTGTGTTGACACAGACTCGGTCTCATTCGGCAATTACTCGGGTCGCACGCAAGAAATGGAAATGCGCCAACCCGCCTTTTCTCCTGGCACCCGGGTTCTGTTGGCCGATCAATGGGTCGAAACCGGCGGCACGATGGACGGCGCGATCCGGTTGGTTGAACGGCAAGAGGGCATCGTTGCGGGCATCGTCGCCATCGCGATTGAGGAAAACGAGCGCACGAACGGCTACCGCGCCACCTACCCTTGTATTTCTGCCGTTGTGCAAGGATCCAAATGGCAGGCCGAAAGCAACGCTCAGTCGCTCTCCAGCTTTGGCAACTACCGGCCAGAAATGGCCTTCCCACGCTAATCTAAGACTTCAAAAGCCAGGCTTTCGGGTGCAACACCGACGCCGTTTACCGGCGTGATATCCTGCGGGCAGGCAGACATGACCGATATCAAATCCATCTCTGCACAAAAATCGATATGATCGCCAGGTTTTGATACAGGCGCTGCAAAACGCGTGGACCCATCATGTGCCACTGGCACATTCATCCAGACGTTTAATGGCGCGGGCACCAATGGTGCCTGCAGGCCTATTGCCATCAAGGCCATACGTAGATTGTCAGCGCAATTATCGTGATACCGTTCACATCCGAGCTGTTGGTATCGCGCATGATCACAACATGCGATGATCGTGTCGTGAACGCCGGGCGATGTGTCCGCAGCGAGCCGCAGCATAGGTCGGCGCAGGTTTGACACCAGCCTGTCACCGACCTTGGGAAAGATCGACCCAAGCGCAGTATGCAGATGTGCCATGGAGAGATGCTCCTGCAAGTCTGGGGCTGCGAATGCCCAAAAATCACAGACCTGATGACCACTAGGATTTATCACACGCAGGGTTTGCTTTGCGGCAAGCTGAACGGCCACCCCGCAGCGTGCTTTGATCTTATATCGGCGTCCGACGACAGGCACACCATCTGGCGAAATCGCCAAGTTCAGACTGTGGTTTGTGCCATCCGGGACATGCGCTGCCTGCATCAATTTTCGACCTTTCGCCGAGCTCCAAACCCACTCTCTAGGGTTTCATGGTGCCATGCAGATCGAATGTTTGCAATTTTCCAACAGCTTCAGAGGCTATCTGAAGTGTCTTCCTTGCGTCGTATCTTGCAGTTCAGAAACCACCAACAATTAGTCACGCCACCCAAGAACGTCGAAGGGCATGCTCTTATGGGGGGCATTTGCGATTAGTCCGCTGAGACCGCCGCGAAGGGGTGTCTTTAGGACGTTGGTCAAAGAAAACTGGCTGGGGTGGTAGGAACAAAATCCAACTTTTTGTAAGTGCCTGAAAGCAAATAACACATTGTCATTCCAATACAAATCTCACTAAAGCTGTTCCGGATGAGTGTTCCGGAAAGGTGGGACGGAGATGGGCAGGCAGACATATTTGTGGCGTCGAAGCGCGGTCTATTACGCACGCATGGATGTGCCAAAGGACCTGGTCACGGCGCTTGGCACGACGACGCTGAAAAAGTCCCTCAGAACAACTGACGAGGCAACAGCGAAGCGACGTCTATTGCCCGTAGTTGATCAATGGCATCGCGACTTCGATGAGCTGCGCGCGAAGCGTGCGCTGGCGAAAGAGGATATCGAAGTCGCCATTTGGGAACTCTACACGAAGAGACTGGATCAAGATGAGGCAACAAGAAGAAGCCTACCGACGCAAAACGACATCGATCAGGCGATGGAGCGCGCTGTCGAAAGGGTTCAGAGGGAGGAGATCGATATCAAAGATCCGCTCGCAGTTCTCAACGTCAGCCTTGAGGTCCAAGTTCTCAAAGACAGGCTTGCAGGGCCTGAAAGTGTTGAAGCCAAGGCAAGGCGAATAAAGCTTACACAATTGCGCAAACAACTGGCCAGGAACGAAACAGCTTTGGTCGATCACGAAGTGGAAGACTTCCTCGCAAGAAACAAACTCGTGCTTGCTGCCGAGTCGCCTGACAGACTGGCATTGGCAAAAAGTCTGATGCGCACCGAGATTGAAGTCTTGCGCCGCACTCTGGAGCGAGATGAAGGCAACTACACCGGCGTCCCTCTTGACCCAATCGTCAAACCTGCCAACGCGGCCCGGCGCGCTGTGGCTGGCCCAGGCGAGAGCGTCATGGAGGTCTTCAAAGTCTACGCCGCGGAGAACCCCAACCAAGTGAAACCTGACACACTGAACCAGGCACGCCGCGACGTCGGTCTATTCGCTCAATTCGTCGGACACACCTGCCCCATCACGCTGATCGACAAGAAGCAGGTGCGCGAATGGAAAGCACTCCTCCTCAAATATCCTGTGAAAGCGACTGAGAGCAAAGCTTTCGAAGGCATGTCTTTCGAACAGACCGTGAAACACAACGCCCAGGTTGGAAAACCGACAATTACACCGCGCACGGTCAACCGTCATCTATCAAGCCTCGGCGCGTTCTGCAGATGGCTAGTCAGCCACGGCTATCTTGATCAGAACCCGGTGGACGGGATGACGATCAACAAGGAAAAGCATTCCAAGACACTGACATTCAATGCGGAGCAATTGAACACGATCTTCCGATCACCCTTGTTCACGGGATGTCAGGGTGCTGATCAGCCCCGACTGATGAAAAAGCCCGGAAACGTCATGATCCGTGACCATCAGTATTGGGTGCCACTTATCATGCTGTTCTCTGGAGCCAGACCTGGTGAAATCGGACAATTGACGATCAATGATGTGCGCCAAGAGCATGGTCATTGGATCATGCACATTACGGACGACGGCGAGGGCGAGAAGAGCGTAAAGAACGATAACTCACGACGCATTCTGCCGCTGCACCAAGAACTCATCGAGCTGGGATTGACCGACCACCATGCTCGCCTGAAAAAGGCTGGCAATACTCGCCTGTTTCCTGAAGCCACTCGAAACTCAAGGGGACAGATGATGGCTGACTTTTCGCGGATGTTTTCACGCTATCTGTCCGGACTTGGCTTCAAGAATGGGCGCGGCTACAGCCTCTATTCTTTCCGACATGGCGCTGCTGATGCGCTGCGAAGGGCTGGTTACCTCGACCACCAATTCAAATTTCTGATGGGACACGGCGATACTTCGATGACAGGAAGATATGGCATGATCCCGCAAGGAATGCTGGACCAGCGCGTGGAACTCGTGAACGCGATCGCCTATCCGGGACTGGACATCGAGCATCTGAAGAAACTTTGAGCTGGCTCTGCGCGGCACGGCTTTGCACATACAACTGCCCGACTAGTCCGGTTGGTCCGACCCAGCGGGCGTAGTGGTCGCTTCGTTGCATCGCAAAGCTCGCCCGACCTGCCCGACTTGTCCGGCCGGTCAGAAGATCAGAAACCACGAGCCAGTGATTGGCTGCCAACGTTGTTATCCAGAAAATCCAGGATTCCAATATAGACGCAGGCTATTGTGGAATTTGCACCATCCTTATGGACTTGAACATAGCCCAAGCGAATACGACCGATTATCGGGTTCAACAAAAAATATGAATATTTTTGAAAGCCGTAGGTATAGACGGATCAACATGCAGGCGAATTGCCGCCTTTCGATGCATCAACGTGTCGCGAATAAACTTTCCGAGGTCACCAGTATTTGCTACAGTGTCAGTTGCCGTTTACATATAAACGTAAATTATTCAGAGCGTCGGTTTCATTCTATTATACGCCGATAGAACCAAGGTCAGCGCACTCCTAATTTTTATAAGGTCACTTTCTGGAAATTTATATTCATCTAGCAATGCTTTGTGTGGGTGAGCTATATGCCGACGTGGACCAAAGTTTATGGAAGATAGAGCCGCTTTAATTTTGCTTTTGGATATATCAAAAAATGGCGAAAATAGGTGCCAGTTCTCACTCAATATTAAAATAAGGTCAGAATAGTTTGCTAAAGAGTAATCATATCTCCCCTCAGTAAATGTATTTTTCAAAACACGCTCTGGAAAATACGAATGGATCGGTTCTCCATTGGCTTCCAACACTAACCTCGACTGTATCAACGATCCAAGAGCACGTTCCAATTTCGAGAACTCCCGAAAAGCGATAACTGCCCGATTATCAGGTGCATCTGCTGCTTGGTCTATTTGAAACAAAATTTGACGCACAGCAACTTCATTTTCGTCAATACCATGAACCACACCCCCAAGAGTTTCGACGGGATCCCTTGAAAACTCGCCACAAATCACGATTGCAAATTCCGAGTCTGTTCTGCGCTCGACAGCCACCGCCGCGCGATCCCCAAGAGGACGATTCACTAAATTGTCACCACTATCCACCTCGAAATGAGTCGGTCCAATCTGGACAATAGGAAATACGTCACCCACATAGTCAACAGTATTAACCTGCGAAATCAGAATGCGATTTATCCCCTTGAACAACTGAGGATTTAAAATTGACTTATCATCTTTGTTGAACCAAACGGAGCCCCCGCTTTGGTGCGCAAGATGGCTATCAATTCTGCTAAATACCTTTCGGTCAGATGGTATAATTTCGAGACGACGAAGAAAACGCATAAAAGTCGGTTCAAGCTGACCAAGGGATATTTCTGAACCCGTGCGAATGAGCTGAAGGTAGAAAGGGCAACCTTCTACCAGACGTTTTTCCATCAACTCAACGAAATCAGAACCCATCCCGGAGCAATACTTGAACCAAGTGTAATCTCCAAAACCAAGAATGATATCCGCTGTCCGAACTTCGTCAAGTAACCGATTGTAGAAATCAACCCTTCCATCATTAGGTGGGCGCTGTGATTCTCCAAAATTCAATTGCACAAAGGTCCAATCGAGTTCTTGCCTAGCCAGATCCTTTAGACGGCTAATGCGATCAGCCTCATAGAGTGGATCAAGTATCAAAGCTTTTTTAGTCATTAGGTTTGTCTTTCCGTTAGCATCGTTCTTGACTATTTCACGGTTGGCATCGAACTCGCATTATCCATGTGAGTTCATGGCATGGTAAAAGCGATTTGTCGCGCTTGAGTGCACGTTTGCCTTTTACAAGTAAAAGTCCGGTCTGTCCCGAAGTTGATCATTGCTGTGATGAAATTCTGCACTGTGCGCGAATGGCCGCATCCACGGGCCGCACCGCAGCATCTGGGATTGTCGGTGAATGGCATCTTTGGGTCGGTCACGCATCAATGAGTGTGGCCTAGGCTCGCAGCCAAACATGGCCACATTGCTGGCTTTGTGCGAGGTGCTGCTACTGCAGGATAAAGCGCGGCGACTCTTAAAAAGTCTTTCCCACCAACATTGCCATCAGCGGCATCGCTATAACGAAGATGAGCAGCACGAGCTGCGTATCATCAGAGGAAAAACAATGCCTGCCAAGCCTTTCGAAACCACACGTCTTGCGAAATATGTCGAGCGCCGTGTGCTCGAATTGAAACCGAAGAAATCGCAACTGCAGATCGCCAGCGAGGCCGGCTTTCCAAACGCGAACATGGTCACAATGATCAAAAATGGAACAAACAAGCTCGCCTTGGATCGCGTTCCTTCAATGGCACGCGCACTTGAGTGCGACCCAGCCTACCTGATGCGCCTCGCTTTGGAGCAAACCGTCGGCGACACCGTTGCCCAGGCAATTACCGAAATCTACGGCACACCGGTTACTTCCAACGAGATCGGTTGGATCGAAGCCATCCGCGAGGCGTCCGGAAACAGCGATCCACGCATCACCAGCCGCTCCAAAGCCGCAATCAATGCAATCTTCGGAGTTTGAACGTGAGCTATGCTTGAATTTGGGTGACGCGCATCATCAGGCGGCGCGGTTTTCGGTGTCGTTGGTCACTTCGACACCGTCTGTGAACTTGACTCCTTCGATAACCTTTGGCAACTGGTTTCTGCCCTTGAGGCGCAGCCATTTTTTCGATGCTGCCTGAATGAGGGTGAAGACCATCAGTTTTGCGGTCTTTTGTGACAGCGCCCCTTTGGTCCTCACCGTTCGGTGCCGAACAGTGGCGAACACGCTTTCAATCGGGTTCGACGTGCGCAGATGGCCCCAATGCTCAGCTGGGAAGTCGAAGAATGCCAGCATCGCCTCTTTGTCCTTTGTCAGGCAGGCAACACCTTTTGGGTATTTGACGCCATACTTTTCGGAGAAAACGGCCAACGCAGCATCGGCTTCTGCGCGCGTTTCGGCGTGCTGAATGTCGTCCAGATCTGATTTGACCGCCGGGGCCATCTGTTTGGGAAAACAGTTCTGGACGTTCTTTACCTTATGCACCCAACACCGTTGATGCTTTGTGCCTGGAAACGTTTTGTCCAGTGCGTTCCAGAACCCCATGGCTCCATCCCCAACCGCAATTTCCGGTGCGACGGACAGCCCGCGACCTTTGATGTCGGTCAGCAACTCATGCCAGCTCTGCGCGCTCTCCCGCAGGCCGACCTGAAAGCCGATCAGCTCTTTCTTGCCCTCCGGTGTCGCGCCGATGATCACCAGCATGCATTCGGCATTTTCCTCCATCCGCGCCTGAAGATAGACGCCGTCCGCCCAGATGTAGACGTAGTGGCGGGCAGACAGATCCCGCCGTGCCCAGGCATCATATTGAACCTGCCATCCAGCAGTCAGACGCGAGATCACGCTTGGCGAGAGGTTGGGCGCATCTGGCCCCATGATGGCCGATAGGGCTTCCTGGAAATCTCCCGTTGAAATGCCTTTCAGATACAGCACCGGCAGCAAGGCATCCAAGCTGACCGAGCGGCGCGCCCACTTGGGCAGGATATTCGATGTAAAACGGATCCTATCTGCAGGATCGGGCGTTGCCATCCGATCGCGCACCTTGGGCCGCTGGACATCCAGGGCACCAATCCCTGTCTGAATCTTCCGTTCAGGGCCAAATCCATGCCGCACAATCCGCTGACGCCCGTCTTCCAGCTGCTCATCGGCAAAACTGGCGACAAAGGCATCAGCCTCAGCCTTCAGCGCTTCCGCCAGCATCCGACGAGCACCCTGCCGAGCAAGCTCTGTCAACGGATCGATAATCGTTTCCGATTGGCGAAATGGCAGGATCGTTGTATCTTCTTTCATGGCGTATCGCTCCTTGTGAGGTTCTGGCCGGCTTTGACACCCGCCACGATACGCCGCCCTTCAAATCACGCCATCACCCAAATTCCCGCATAGCTCTTTGAACGTCATGGTAAGGCTAGAAGACCTGACGGAGAATGAGATCGCCTGGCTACGCTTCCTGCGGGACATCAGTAACGAAAGTGATCCGAGTCCGACACTTGCGCGTGTCCAGCTGTTACGGCGGGTGTGCTTACGTCGGTCGAAATTTAGAGCTAGCATACGCACAACCGAGCGGCGAATCCTGGTTACGCCGAGCTTTCGTTTTTCGGTCGCCGATCAGGGTTGACACTAGATGAACTTTGTTGGCTCATTACAGGGTCTCTAGATGTAAAGAAGAGCAACTTTCTTGTCGAATCAAGCAATTACTCGGATTTTGGAAGCCGCGCGCCGCAAGCTTCTGGATACCGGCACACGAAACAGATTGGTTCATGTGAACCGGGCTAACAAACGCGCAAATTGTTTGAACATCATCAATGAGCGTGCTGACGCAGTCTTTTCGATCCTTCGGACCGAGGGACGTCGCATGCGCTTCAAAGCTATGGGCAAAGACCGTGGTGAAGACGGTGGTGACATGGTTCTTGCTCTTCCTGAACCGTATATCCCTGACGAGTCCGACCGCCTAACCGACATGCTGTTGGAAACGCCTTTGGGTCCTGAAACCCTTGCCCGGCGATTGCTCCGTCTGGCTTCTGACGCCAAGACGGCGGAAGAGGAGCAGGGGCTGAATATCCTGTATCTGGCGATCGGCTTTTTACAGTGGCGCGAGAGCTCAAACTCGGAAGTCACACGCGAGGCACCACTTGTGTTGCTGCCAGTCCAGCTTTTGCGGAACGAGCGCACCTCGACTTACGATATCCAATGTCGTGATGACGATATTTCGACGAATTTGCCTCTACAGCAGCGCTTGATAGCCGATTTTGGGATCTCCCTTCCTGAAATTGAAGAGGGAGAAGATTGGCATCCCTCCGATTACTTTGAGAAAGTCGCTGACGCAGTCTCCGGACAAGCAGGCTGGAGCATAGACGCCGATGGCATGCAGCTTGGTTTCTTTTCTTTTGCCAAGCTGCTGATGCATCGCGATCTTGACCCGAATACGTGGCCCGCTGATGCATTCTCGGAAAACGACCTACTCAAAGGTCTACTCTCTGAAGGTTTCGAGGCAGACACTCCAATTTTTGGACCAGACGATCGTTTGGATGACATACTCGATCCTGCTGAAATCGTGCAGGTCATCGATGCAGATGCTTCGCAAACGAAGGTGATCGAAGAAGTGCGCCGCGGGGCAAGCCTGGTCGTCCAAGGCCCCCCTGGAACGGGTAAGTCCCAGACAATCACCAATTTGATCGCCGCTGCCGCTCATGATGGAAAGTCGGTGCTCTTCGTCGCAGAAAAGATGGCAGCGCTTTCGGTTGTGCACGACCGGCTCGTCCGCGCCGGACTGCGAGACATATGTCTTGAGCTGCATTCGCGCTCCGCAAACAAGAAGGCACTCGCGCAGGAATTGGGTCGGTCTCTCATGGCCAGTGCGCAGGCGCTGCCAGGGTCTCCGGATCCCTCGCAATTGCGCGAAGCCCGTGATCAACTAAACCGTATCACTGAATTGCTCCACCAACCCTTGCCGCCGGCGGGCGATACGCCCTTTAGTGCCTTGTCTGAGATCGTAGGGTTCATCGGTAAAGAAACACCGCCTCCTTGCATCCAACTAGACGGCCTCGAAAGCTTAGACCGCCACGCTCGTGGCAAAGCAATTGCTGCACTACACGCATATGTGACAGCCCTCAGAAAGGTGGACTCTCCTGAAACACATCCATTTCGGGGGACTATGGAATTGGACCTGCAGCCAACTGATCTGGCTCGGTTAGAAAACGAGCTGGAAAGTGCTGTCTCTGCAATAGAAGCGCTCTTGATCGAAAGCAGTCGATTGTCATCTGCACTCCGGCTTGCAGCACCTGGTTCACTTGCAGGCCACGACGCCCTTGTTCAGTCAATTCGTGCATTTTCTAACATGCCATCTGATGCTGGTGATTGGATTCCAGCTTTGTTTGATGCGGCGAGTTCAGAGCGCTTGATGGAAGCGCTTGTAGCTGGTCAGGCTTGGGCAGTTGCAAAGCAGGCCGTAGATAGTCAGTTCATTGAAACGGCTTGGGAAATCGACGTAACAGCAACAAGAGCATCAATAGCACGTGGCCAAGTTTCTTTTCTGGCACGAATTTTTGGAAAATATCGTGGCGCGTCGGCGGAACTCGCCAGTCTGTTGCGCGGATCACTGCCAAAGACCGCGACTGAACGGCTCGCTCTTATCGATAAGGTCCTTGAGATTCAGAAGCTGCGCCGGAGGCTAGCGGATGACGAGGCTTGGCTGAAGACCACGCTGGGAGGAAATTGGCGCGGTGAGCAAACATCGTTTGGAGCCGCGGCACATGCCGCTGATTGGCTGGCCCGGCTGCAGAAAACGACGCATGTAGATTCTGCCGAGCATGTCTTGGCCACGCTCGGCGCCATTTCAGACCCTGAAAAGGAAGCCGATAGGCTTGTTGAGCTTTCGAAGAACTGCCGATCAAGGATCGAAGCCGTTGTTTCGCGATTGAAACTCAATCTCGCCATTGCTGACTTGGGAGACTGCATCGAAACCGCGTCTCTTGACGAAACAAGGGCTGCATTTTCGCAGATGGCCGAAACGCCCTCGCGCTACGGAGATTGGGCCACCCTTGCACGCGCTATTGCAGCAGCGGATGAAGCTGGAGCTGCGGCCGTTGTCGACGCCGTCACAGAGAACCTTGTTGCACCCGATCGTGCCGAACAGGAGTTTGCCTATGCTTGCGCTGAAGCGCGATGGAACGCAGCAAGGCGCTTACGACCCGAGCTGAACCAAATGCCTCAGCTGAACAGGCACGACCTAGTCAGCCTGTTCCGTGATTTGGAGCAGGAGCGCATAGAAACCGCACGGAACATAATCTTGTCGCGGCACTTCGAACAGATGCCGCGCGGCACGATGGGTGAGATGGGGATAATACGTGGTGAAATCGGACGAAAGCGAGGTCACAAGCCTATACGCTGGGTGATGCGCAATGCAGGTCAAATGGTGCAGCGCATCAAACCTGTCATGCTCATGAGTCCGATCTCCGTTGCGCAATTCCTTCCACCCGGCAGCGTAGAGTTCGACATCCTGGTTATTGATGAAGCTTCGCAAATCCGACCTGAAGATGCACTGGGGGTCATTGCCCGGGCAAGACAGATAGTCGTTGTTGGAGATCAAAAACAACTTCCCCCGACTTCGTTCTTTGATCGACTTGTTGATGAAGTGGATGAGGCCGAAGATGACGAAGATGCCGTTGTCGGAGCAACCGCTGCCGACATGGAAAGCATACTCTCGCTCTGCGAAGCGCGCGGTTTGCGGGAAAGAATGCTGGAGTGGCACTATCGTTCTCGTGATCCATCGCTGATCCAGGTATCAAACGCTGAATTCTATGAGGATCGGCTCGTTTTGCCGCCGTCTCCATTGCAGCTTGACCCCGACTACGGCCTCAAGTTTCGACGAGTGCCTGGCGTGTATGCTCGAGGCGGTAGTGGCTTAGGTCGCCAAGGGACCAATCGTATTGAAGCTGAAAACGTCGTCGCCGCGATGGCGGATCATGCCCGCAACTGGCCAGACCTTTCCCTGGGCGTCGTCGCCTTTTCAAAGGCGCAGTCCGACATGCTGACGGAAGTGTTGGAAGTCAAACGCCGTGAAGACCCCATCCTCGATGCCTTTTTGCGCGAGGGAAAGGCAGAGGATGTCTTTGTCAAAAATATCGAAAATGTGCAGGGTGACGAACGAGACGTGATCTTGATCTCAGTTGGATATGGCCCCCAGGAAGCCAATGGTCGCCTGACGGCAATGAGCTTTGGACCGGTCAATGGAGAAGGCGGGGAAAGAAGACTGAATGTTCTGTTCTCGCGCGCAAGGGTTCGGTGTGAAGTGTTTGCGTCGTTTGATCCAGGTGACATTGATCCATCTCGCGCAATGCGAGAAGGTCCACGTGTTCTAAAAAGGTTCCTTGATTTTGCGAAAACAGGGCAAGTAGAGACCTATAGCCCAACCGGACTAGATGCAGATAGCCCGTTCGAAGAAGATGTCGCCAGCGTAGTCCGCGCACACGGGTATCTCGCTGACCTCCAAGTCGGCAGCGCAGGTTTTCGTATTGATATCGGCGTTCGCCATCCCGACCGTCCGGGCCAATACTTGATTGCTGTGGAATGTGACGGCGCTACCTATCACTCGGCACTCTGGGCTAGGGAACGCGATCGGCTTAGGCAGGGCATTCTTGAAAACCTTGGCTGGAAGTTCCATCGCATTTGGAGCACTGACTGGTTTCATCATCGTGAAAGAGAAGTTGCACGATTGGTGAGCGCACTCAAGGAAGCGAAAGACACTTCCGATCAAGGCGCTTATGTGCGCGGTGCAAATGCCGGGGGACAATCCTATCAGGCACCGCCGGATGAAATCGACATGGCGACTGAGAACGAAGTGTCAATCGAACATCTCTCGCTTAGCGCTCCACCTTATGTTCGCACCGATTTGACGGTGAGATCCAAGGTTGAACCCCATGAAGCACCTGTTCATCAACTGGCAGAGCTGGTGGCGGGGATTGTAAAGACTGAAGGGCCAATACATGTCGACGAGATTGCTCGCCGGATTTCGGCGGCATTTGGAAAGACAAGAACTGGAAATCGTATCGTAGACGCAACGGAACGCGCCGTTCGAATTGTTCTGGC
>NZ_JFKD01000032.1 GCF_002115725.1 Marivita cryptomonadis | reverse complement strand
AGGCCCCGCGCCGGTGTGCTGGTGATCGCGGTGACAAAATCCGCGTACGTCTCGCCGCGGGCCTCTACCAGACCCAGCACATCCCCTTGGCCTTTTACACTGGCCATCATCTCATCGTATTCGTCGATCAGTGCCAGCGCGGCTGGATCCGACTTCAGCGCCGTGGACGAGCCAGCATGGGCGAGGCGCAGGCGTACGCCAGCCACGTGTTTGAGCGTCTTCTTCATTCGGCGGCCGCGCACCACCTTGTTGGCCAGTGTGTCGGCCTCATCCAGAAGTGCCATCAGCCGCGGCTCGAACTGGTCGGTCAGAAACTCCTTTGTTGGACCCACATAGAGGATCGGCGCCGGGCGCTGGTCGAGCCGTGCGCCGATGATGTCCAGCATGCTGTCGGTCTTGCCCGACTGCGCCGAGGTCACCGCCACCGCCCGGCGGTAGCCGCCCCGATGCACCGCCGAGGACCAAGGGATCATGTAAGGTGTCAGACCGGGATCCCGGGGGCCGGGAATACCCGCCGTCTCAGGGTAAATCCGGTGGACCGCCGCCCAATCGGCCGGGTCACGCTTCTCGCTCGGCCTCCAGATCGCTGCGATCAGCGCCCAAAGCTGCGCCAGCTTTTTCCGCTCCGCCTGCAATGCGCTCGAGGGCGTCATCAATCACCTCTTCAAGCACCCGTCGCGCCTCCATGTCCCGTGTATAGCGCGCTGCAAGACCGGCAAGTTCGGCCCGGACAAGAGCGGCCATTTCGCCAATGACTGCCCGGGCATCCTCCATGGCGATCAACTCGCGACTGCGTTCCTGAATGCGCAATTCGATCTCGCGGGTGCGCGCCTCCGAAGCGCGTGTAGCGGCTGCCGCCTTGTTGTTCTTGGTGATCTGGTCTTCGTAATAGGCCAGCGCCCCGCGGATGACCGCGACCAAGGTGTATTCGCCGCGATTGGCACGTTCGATATACCCTGCCTTGACCAGACCCCGTACCCAGCGATCGGAGCGCCCCAGCAGGGCGGCCGCTTGCGAGACGGTGATAGTCTGGCCTCGGGGGCGGGATGTGGACATGGGTCATAGCCTCCAACAGGGAGCGAGATCACAAGACAGCCGCAGCCCTTCCTGCAGGGCCGCGCCCCGCATGCAGGGCTGCGGCCAGTTCCAGAGCGGGCGCCAGCGTCAGAGGTCGGTTTCAGCCAGAATGGCGTAATGCGTGACCCAGCCATCGAGATGGGGCAGTCCTTCGGGGATGCCGTGGCTGGCCTCGGTCTGGGCCGAGATGCCGCGGCGCTGCCAGATGTCGATCGTGGTCTCGAGGGCGGCCGTGGTGTTGGTCTCGCCAGAGCGCAGGGTGTCGATGACCTCATCGGCGAAGTGCCGTCCCATCTTACTGTCGAGGAAATCGCGGACGCCGATCATCTCGGCCTCGCCTTGGGCGTTGACCGCCTCGGCGATCAGGGTGCTGGCCAACGTCCAGAATGTAGCGCTGGTGCAGTCGCGCAGCGGGCAGGTCGTGACAGTGCCGTAAAACCCGTAGGCCGTGTTCTGGCTGGGCAGAATGGTGCGGTTGGTCATTTGGGTGTCTCCCAGTGATCATGGCGCGCGCCATGCGCGCCTTCTACCGCCGCAAGCCCGGACCAGCCGGGCAGGGGGCGTCATCACAGCGGGACTAATCGATCCAGAATTGAGTGGGGCTAATGGCGTAAAGGCGCAGGCTATCGTCGTCAGTTCCGATCCAGTATTCATGCGTGGTGTGCCCCGGGCCAAATGGGCAGGCGGGCAGGGACGTGCCTGTATACTTTGTCCGATAGAAGGTTTTGCCCTCTGCAGTGATCGTGTCTGGCATGTTGGCGGCGAGCGTGTCGATCGTGTTGGTCATGGCCTTCTCCCGTTGATGAACTCCGCGTGGCGCGATCAGGACCATGCAAACTCGATGCTGGCGAAGTCCTCTTTCTCGAACCCATCAGCCATGAAGTCGTCAAAGATGTCCTGTGGGTCGCGTTCGGTGTCGAAGTAAAAGCCTCCGATCAAGCGGTTTGCGGTCTTGGCTTCGGTCTCCAGAAGGATGCTGCCAAGGGCACGCTCGACGCTGTCGTGTGCGGTGCGCGGGTTTGCAAAGCGAATGGTGACTTGCATGTCGGTGTCTCCTGTTCGTGCGCCGCGTCCATCGCGGGCCTTCTACCGCCGCGAGCCCGGAGGTCCGGGCTGTTGACGCACGCCAAGGGTCAGGCGGCCGTGTAGGTTTCGATGCAAATCTCTGCGAGGTAGTCCCGCAGGGGGGTGTTCACCGTGAGTTCGGCAAGCATCTTCGTGATCGGCATGTCCGCTTTCTTGGCGAAGACCTCGACGGCGGTGGGCAGAGCGATCAAAGCTTCAGGCGGCATGCGCATCTGCGCTGCGATCGGGGCGAGGGCTTCAGGTGTCAGGGTCATGTCAAGTCCTCCGGGTTTGGGAGCCGTTTCCGGCGAAGGACCATCATGTTCGCTCTGTCGAACCCGATAGTGTAGAGAATTCAGCCTCATAAGATTGCTGATCTTGGCGGGTGATTGTTCGATCAGAGCACATCGAACCAGCGCAGGGCGGTTTGCAGCAGGTGGTCGTAATCGCCTGCGGTGGCCTCGGTGACGAAGGCGTTGATCTCGCTGTCGCGCAACCCGGCTTCGCGGGCGGCCTTGCGGCAGCGCCCGAGGACGGCAAAGGCGTTGCCATCCTCGCCGGTGAGCGGAACGGTGATGTGCGGATGCTTGGGTGTCATGGTCATGTCAGCCTTTCCAAGGGTGTGATCGATCATGGCGCCTGTCACGGGCGAGCGGTCTGCGGCACCAACCGCAGCCATGTTGCCCGGCCATTGCCCTGCACGAGCCAGTATCCTTCGCCGTCCTCGTCCCGGGTCAGCCAGCTTTTGGGGATGGCGCCGAACTCATCACTGATCGTGTATCCGCGCAGCCAGACAACGTTGCCGGATGCGTTGTTGTTGACCCTGTCAGGCCCCTCGTTGCGGGTGCGCGGCTCGAGCAGGGCGCCCTCGGCGCGGATCACGTCGCCGATCTGCAGCGCGTGTGTGGTCACGGTCTCGTAGGTGTCACCTTTGATAGTTACGGTGTTCGGTGTGTTGGTGGTCACGTCGGTGCCCTCCGGTATGCTGACCCCGCGACGGCGCGGCCTTCTACCCCCGCAAGCCCGGACGAGCCGGGCTGTCGGTGGGAAGGACGGGCAGATCACTGCGGCTCGTTCTTCCACATGGGGCTGTGACCACGATCCTTCGCGTGGGCGATTGCATCCTCGAGCGTTGCGAAGCTGGGGGCTTTCCACATCATGCTTTGGTTGGTTTTCGGGTCGCTGAACGCCCGCTGCCCAAGGATGGCAGCGCGGTCTGCGGGGACCTGGTCGCAGAGGTCTGTGGGCACGGACCCGACATAGCCAAAGCGACCGGACGGGAATTCAATGATGTGCAGGCTGAGATTTGTACCAGTGATACCAAGCATGGGTCTCTCCTCGCTGTTGCGTTGCGCCACGCAGATCGCGCCGCTGCTACTGCCGCAAGCCCGGAGGGGCCGGGCAGACGCGGAGAAGGGGATGCCGTCAAAGGCTGTTTCGGCACTCATCATTGATCGTTTTGCAGGGGGTATCCACAGGATTCGCCAGCATATCAGTGCTCTATTTGAAGCTTTTCCAAAACAATCGAAGTCGCAGAATGAAGCGAAAGAAGGTCGTTAAAATCATTCGTTTCTGCCACTTTGGGGTAAATGCGATATAATTGCCGCATTATGAGGAGGATTGCAGGGTGATCACTACATGTTGTGTTTTGCCGGTTGAAACCTGGAAGTCGTCGGATTGTTTTGGTGGTGTCTCAGACATCACTGCCTTGTCTGAAACCTGCCTCAGTCAGCGCTTGCCTGCGCTGACATCGCACCTCACTGGGCCAGCTTCGTGCTGGCCCCTTTTTTGTCGGCATTGTGTCCAACCTCTCTATCATCATCTTACCCGGGGTCGGCTTCGGCGTCCGTGTCCTCATCGGTGGCGCCCTTCGCGCCAGACCGTGTGCCAAACGTCTGTCCGGTGCTTTCCAACACGGCCACCTCTCCGGTGAAATCCTGCCAACGTGTGATGGCAACATCGACATAGGCCGGGTTCAATTCGATCCCGTAACACACCCGCCCGGTCATCTCGGCAGCGATCAGCGTGGTGCCTGATCCCATGAACGGCTCGTAGACGGCCTGACCCGGGCTCGAGTTGTTCTCGATGGGGCGACGCATACAGGCCACAGGCTTCTGGGTGCCGTGGATGGTGCTGGCATCCTGATCCTTGCTGGAGATGTGCCACAGGGTGGTCTGCTTGCGATCCCCCGACCAATGACCCTTGCCGGAGGTGCGGACCGCGTACCAGCACGGCTCGTGCTGCCAGTGGTAATCACCGCGGCTCAGAACAAGCCGCTCCTTGGCCCAGATGATCTGGGAGCGGATGGCAAATCCGCAGGCCTCAAGGCTTTCGGCCACGGTCGCGGCGTGCAAGGCGCCGTGCCAAACATAACCCACATCGCCGGGAAAGAGCGCCCAGGCCTCGCGCCAATCGGCCCGGTCGTCATTCAGCACTTTGCCCGTCCGCTTGGTTTTGGCCGCGCCTGCGGTATTCCGCCAGGCCGGATCGTAGTCCACGCCATAGGGCGGATCGGTGCACATGAGCAGAGGTTTGACAGGCCCCAGAACCTTTTCGACATCGGTCGCCACGGTGCTGTCGCCGCAGAGCAGCCGGTGCGCGCCAAGGATCCACACTTCACCCGGCCGTGTCACAGGAGTTTCTGGCAGCTCCGGCACATCGTCCGGATCGGTCAAGCCGCCTGTGGTCTCCACCAGGGCGTCCGGCAGCATCTCTGCCAGGTCGTCCGCGCTGAACCCGATCATCCCGAAATCCTCGATCCCAAACTCTGATCGCAGGTCCTCGATCTCCAGACGGAGCATCTCCGGGTCCCACTCGGCGATCTCGGCTAACCGGTTGTCCGCCAGCGTGTAGAGCCGTCGGTCTTCCTCCGTCCAGCCACGGGCCACCATAACCGGCACTTCAGCGAGGCCCAGCTGTGCCGCCGCCATCAGTCGCCCGTGACCCGCGATGATCGTGCCATCCTCCGCCACCAGCATCGGGATGGTGAACCCGAACCGCTGCATGGACGCCGCAATCTGGTCGATCTGGTCCGCCGGGTGCTGCCGGGCATTGCGGGCATAGGGCACGAGATCGGCGACCTGCCACATTTCGACCTGCGCCGCGGGCCAGGCCCGGGCGGTGTGTTCTGCATCAGCTGTCATCTGAGACCTGCTCTTTGGGTGCGAAAACTGGGCCGGCGAACCGAAACGGGGCCGGAGTTAGGTTAATCAATCTGGGGTAGTGATGCGCCAGTCCTGCGACGCATCACGCGGGTATTCGATGCAAAAAACACGCTGTTTTGCAGCGCCGACTGTTCGTCAAATCGACTCCTAAGCCATTGAAAACATTCGGTCAGACCCGCTCTGAACCGAACAAGATCGCAGTTTCAATTGGCGAAACCAGTGGGGGGCATTTCGCCAATTTGAGACCTAAGCCATTGAAAACCCGTCATCGGACCCCGTTTGAAACGAAGCGAAATGGATTTTTCAAAAAATAAAAAACGCGCAAATTCCGCGAGGCGGCGGCCCCGCATGAGATCAAACCCCTGGAAGGGACCCAAGGGGTGGGGCGTGGAGGCGACGGTCGCCCTCAGACCCTCGGGCGTCTGCCCGTGATCGAGGCTGATTGAGAAGGTGTTGCGCATTGATTGGCTCCAACGGTGTTATATTGCCCGAAAATTAAGCGGTTCAGCAGACGGTGCGCTTAACATGAGCATTGCGCCCTTGGTCTGACGGCAATGTGGTCTCAGGCTTGGTCATCACAGATGAGGGGTCTTGGATGACAGAGTTTGTAGAAAGCGCGCTTGAGTTCGCCAATTTCACGTTCGAGCGCGAAAAGGTGGTTTGCTACGGGCTGCAAAACACAGCCGGCGGCACAACCACGATCCTCAACTTTCCCTCTGAACACCTTGCGGATGCGTTTCATGAGGCGTTTCTGCAGGGCCGCAATTTCGACATCGTTCACAACGGTGCCCAGATCATCTGCCTGACCGATTACGACACAGTCATGCGCAGGTCGGCTAGTGATCCGCGCGTACAGACGCTCCGCTATAGCCGGGATTACATGATGGGCACCATCGCGCATATGACGTGTTGATTGGTCGACAGACTGTCCCATAGGGCTAGCATCCTATCAGCCACGCTGATGGAGGTTCTGATGACACACTTGGTTTTATGGGCAAAAGCCTTGATTTCGATTGCTGTGGTCTTTGCTGCGACTACGGCACATGCCAATGGGCTGTGCCCCTACGACGAGCAGGGACCATTAGGTTGTCCCGACGGGACCGTGTGGCATACAGACTATGAAGTGTGCGTGACCCCTGACATGCTGGTCGGCTGATCCCCACAAAGCGTCAGTTCGGCGCCTCCAGCAGCATTTTCAATTGGCGTGTGGCCTCTGCCAGCACGTTTGGCTGCGCGGCCTCGAATGCCGCGCGTGCTGCATCCTGTACCATCTCCTTTGGGATCGCCGGGCCGAACATCTTCTTGATCGGAAACCTGGCCTTGCTCTGACGCACAAAGGCGTTGTTGCCGAGAGAGCCGACGAGGAACGCGCTCTTGAACCGTTGCCACCGTCCCCAGGGTTTGGCACGAACCCCGTAGCCGAACTGCCGTGGGCTGAAATGCGACAGACCGAGGTAATCCCCACGCGCCTCGATCGTGTAGGTAAGGTTTGCAAAGGTTGACCGGATCGTGCGCGTCTCGCGGTTGATCAGCGCGGCTTTTGCGCCGGTCTGTTTGCGCAGGGCACGGTGCACGTGCGTGCGGACCTTGTCTCCCTCGCTGTTGAGCGCCCGGTTGAAGGCGCGTGTGGCAGCCTGTTCGCCGACCCGGTGGATGGCCGCTTCGAAATGCAAACGAGTCTGGTCCAGATCGCGCAGAATGACGTTCATCCCGGTTGCCTTTCAAATGCGTTTCCGCAACAACGCGATGGCGGGCCTGTAGCTCAATTGGTTAGAGCAGAGCGCTCATAACGCTTTGGTTGCAGGTTCGAGTCCTGCCGGGCCTACCACGTGCCCGCGTGGTGAAATGGTAGACACAGGAGACTTAAAATCTCCAGGCCGTATGGCCGTGCCGGTTCGAGTCCGGCCGCGGGCACCAAGTTGGTTGTTTGTGTGAGCCCCTCTGAGGTCCCGCCCGCCCAACTGCGGGCTCCATCTGGTAGAAGGCAGCGCGCGACGCGCTGTCCCTTACGACCGGAGGACAAGATGCCCAAACTCACCGATACCCAGAGCCTTATCCTCAACCGGGCCGCGAAACGCCCAGGCAACCTGGCCATGCCGCTGCCCGACGGGCTGCATGGCGCAGCCGCCAAGAAGGTCGTCACGATGATGACCGACCGCGGTTGGCTTGAAGAGGTCGATGCAGACCTGCGCAAGGGTGAGCCGCTCTGGCGCGAGACCGGGGATGGCCATGGCACCACGCTGGTGGTCACCGCGTCCGGACTTGAAGCCATCGGCATTGAGCCGGTTGTGGCGCAAGTCACAGCGTCCGCGCGAAAAGCCCGCACACAGAAGGTCGCGCCCAGCGCGTCCGACACTCCCGCCCAGCGCGCCGGCACCAAGCAGGCTCAGGTGATCGAGATGCTGCAACGCCCCGACGGCGCGTCCATCAAGGAGATCGTTGCGGCTACGGCGTGGTTGCCGCACACGGCGCGCGCGGTGATTTCGTCCGCGCTGAAGAAACGCCTTGGTCTCCCGATCATCTCGCAGAAAGAACAGGGTAGGGGGACCGTGTACAGGTTGCCGTCTGCGTGACGGTATCAATTATCGCCAGCGTTCAAACACGCGGCGCAGCGCATAGCCGCGGATCAATGAAACGCCGACAAAGGCTGCGCCAATGGCGAGGTTGTCCTGCAGGCTCGCCGCCAACCCAAACCACGGGAACACGATCATCTGTGTCAGCATGGCCAGCACGTAACCAACGACAACGTTGCACACCGCCTGAAGAGGCGACACGCGGCGAGATTGGGGCATGGATTAGTCTTAGGACAAAGTGATTGGTCTTAGGACAAAGTCGGTTAAGACGATCGCGGCGCATTTGCGGGCGAGCTGACGCGGTGCCCAGCGCGCGACCATGGTTCCAAAGAAAAAGCGCCCGGGTGAACTTTCATCCAGGCGCAAACCTTCGATGATCAAGGGGTACGTCAAGGGGGGCAGCTTGTAAACCCTCAATGTGAATCGGAGTCACTTTTCAAGTTGCAGCGATTTGAGGTCCGCAAAATAGAAAATGCGCCACGCAAGACGGGCGGCAAGCTGTCGTTCGCTGCGCCGGGCATGAACTGGCACGGTGCGGACATGCCGGACTTGCGCACCCGCGGCTACTGCTGACGCAGCATTGTTTCGCATGCGCAGCTTTTTCCTTGTCGCGATGCAGCGCAGTTTCCGAAGAAGCCTTTCGGAATAGAGGAGTCGGTCGAGGGTGGAACTGTCAATTCAGCGCTGTCTTGTCGAGCAACTCAAATGGGGGACAAGTCTATATCATCCAGTTTCTGCGATTGATAAGCCTCATCAGTCAATTACAAGGACAGCGAAGAGGTCTGGCATTTGGTAGCGGAGTTTGAAGCCGTAAACAACATCAAGGACAGTTACACTTTGGGCAATCGGGGCATGTCGACCTTCTTGGGTCGACGACGCCCCAAACCCGAGAATCCAAGTTGGGGAAACTTGGTCATTTTTTGTTCGACCTCTGGGCTGCTTTTACCATCGGATAGGCTGCTTTGAAGGTCTCATAAGCCGCGTCATGCTGATCTTTGAGCTCAGAAACGGGCTGAATTATCTCAGCGATTTCTGGTTTCGTCAGCACGTCCTCCGATACTGCGCCGGTGTGCGCCATCACGGCTAGGCGCGCAGCGCCCATTGCCGCGCCGAACTCGCCGTCCTGGGGCCGCTCCAGCGTAACATTAAGCGCTGTCGCGATCAGTTTCAGCCAATAGGTCGATTGGGCACCGCCGCCGATCGCGAGCAGACGCGACAGGCTGGAGCCATTCGCCTTGAATGCCTCCAGGGAATCGCGCAAGCCGAATGCCACGCCTTCCAGAACCGCTTGTGTCATGTCCGTGACGCCCGTGCCGACCCCCAGCCCCAGAAAGCTGCCGCGAATATCGGCATCGTTGTGAGGCGTCCGCTCGCCGGACAGATATGGCAGGAACAGCGTGTTGCCAGGCGGACGGAGATCATCGCCCAAGGCTCCAGTCAGCGCAGGCGCCGTGGAGCCGGTGATCGAGGCAAGCCAGTTGAGACTATCGGTCGCCGACAGCATCACACCCATCTGATACCAGCGATCCGGCACAGCGTGGCAGAACGTGTGCAAAGCGGAATCCGGATCCGGTCGACAGGTTGTCCGGGCAGCGAGAAGGACCCCCGACGTTCCCAGTGACAAAAATGCGTCACCGTCATTAAGCGCGCCGATCCCGCAGGCGGCCGCGGCATTGTCGCCCGCGCCCCCGGCCACGGTTACGTCGGCGCTTACCCCCCAGCTTCGTGCAAGCGCGGGCGACAATGTCCCGGCGGCCTGGGACCCGTCAACGAGGCGGGGCATCTGGTCCAGCCGCATCTCGCCTGCGTCGAGGAGCGATTTCGACCAATCGCGCGCCGCCACGTCGAGCCAGGAGGTGCCTGCACTGTCGGATCTGTCGGCGATCATGTCACCGGTCAGGTAGAAATTCAGATAGGCCGCTGGCAGCAGAACTTTGGCGATCCGCGCGAAATTCTCGGGTTCATGGCGCTTGACCCAGAGCAGTTTTGGCGCGGTGAACCCCGGAAAGACGATGTTTCCGGACAGACTTCGTACACCCCGCATCTCATCCAGTTGCCGCGCTTCGGCATGTGACCGGGTGTCATTCCATAGGATACAGGGGCGGATCACCGCGCCGGTTTCATCCAGCAGCGTCGCTCCGTGCATGTGACCGGCAACCCCGATCCCCTTGAGGTCGGCAAACGCGGGGAACCGTTCGCGCAACTCGTGCACGGCGGCATCAAGCGCCTCGGTCCATTTGGCGGGATCCTGTTCGCTCCAGCCTGACTGCGGGTGCTGCGATGTGTAGGATTGTTCCGCCGCGCCGATGACTTTGCCGCCTTCGGACAAAAGTAGCGCGCGCAGGCCGGACGTGCCCAAATCAATGCCTAAGTAACACATGCGATTACCTCCCTTGAGCCGGCTGTTTTGCCAATAGGGCTAGTCAGCTTATTATGTCCATTCGTGCAAAACCTTCGAACGACGGCAAGACGAATTCGGCCCCCGCCGCCAGAAGAGCCGCACCGTGCTCAGCCTGCGAATCGATCAAATGTTGCCCACCCGAAAATCCGACTGCGGACATTCCCGCTGCTCCGGCGGCGCGCACGCCGTGCGGAGAATCCTCGACGACTAGACAGGCCGCTGGCGTCACACCCATCTTGCACGCGGCATATTCGAACAGGTCAGGCGCAGGCTTGCCACGGGCGACCTGCTGGGCGCTGAAGATATGCGCAAAGCGGTCCGTCACGCCCATTGCATCCAAAGCGATATCGATACGATTGAAAGTGCTGCTCGACGCGATGCAAAAAGCCGTGCCGCTCTGCTGCAACCGGTCGACCAGGTCGAGTACATGCGGGACAGGTCGAAGCTCTGCCCTGAAGCGGTCGAAAAGCACGCTTTCCCATTGCACGGCAAACGCGTCGGTATCGCCGGTACCATGTTCAGCAACGTGAGCCGCAATCGTTTTGAGCGACGTGCCCAGAAACATTTCGCGGGTATCTTCGGCGCTCAGATCAAGCCCGAAAGCGTTGAGCGTTTCCCGCAGCGTGGTGAGCGATATGACTTCGCTGTCCGAGATCACCCCGTCAAAATCGAAAATGACGAGGTCAGCCGCGCCGACCAGCTGGACAAACCTTGACCGAGCGCTCTCATGACCTGCCGCGCGGTGTTCAGACACAGTCCCCGCCCCTAGATCGCGTTCCCCGCATCATTGAACTGATGCAGGCGATTGGATGGAATAAAGATGCTTACCGTGTCCCCGACGGCGGTTTCGTCTTCGCCACTTACTTTTGCGATGATCTCCTGGCCTGCATATGTCGCGAGGTAAAGAAGACTTTCGCCGCCGAGCTGCTCTTTCACCTTCACTGTTGCATCCGCATATCCCTGCCCGCTGGCGCGCAGTTCCAGGTGTTCGGGCCGGCATCCGATATAGGCGGCGTCGCGCGATAGATGCAGATCGGACAGTTCGGCCCCGGGCGCAAAGACGTTCATTGCAGGAGACCCGATGAACTCGGCGACAAAGCGGGATTTCGGCTTGTGATACAATTCCATCGGGGAGCCGACCTGTTCGATCCGGCCGGCGTTCAGCACAACGATCTTGTCGGCCATGGTCATTGCCTCGACCTGATCGTGGGTCACGTAGATCATCGTGGCGGCAAGCTGTTTGTGGAGCCCCTCCAGTTCGACGCGCATCTGCACCCGCAGCTTTGCGTCGAGGTTGGACAGAGGTTCGTCAAACAGGAAGACTTTCGGGTTCTTGACGATAGCGCGTCCGATGGCGACGCGCTGCCGCTGGCCGCCCGAAAGTTGGCTGGGTTTGCGTTCAAGGTAGTCTTCCAGTTGCAGGATGCGCGCGGCCTCGGCGATTCGGTCCTTGCGCTCTTGTTCGTCGTAACCATTGACCTTCATGCCGAAATCCATGTTTTCACGAACGGACATGTGGGGATAGAGCGCGTATGATTGAAATACCATGGAAAGTTCGCGGTCAGCGGGTTCCGCGGTGGTTACATCGCGATCGTCGATCATGATCGTGCCCGAGTCGGCTGCTTCCAGCCCGGCGAGCGTGCGCAGCAATGTCGATTTCCCGCAGCCTGACGGGCCGACGAAGACGACGAATTCGCCGTCGTCAATATCCAGGTTCACATCGAACAGCGCCTGAGTCTTGCCGTAAAATTTGTTAAGATTTTCGATCCTTATGCCGGCCATGTTGGCGTCCTCCCCAAATCCGCAAAAGCAGCGGCGTCAATACATTTGCATCTTGATACAAACAAATGTATTGACTTTCAAGTCGGAAACATACTTTTGTATCTATGGCGATGCAAAAGATTGCCCGCAATCCATGAACTGGGAGGATCCTGAACATGAAGACATTAAGAAACCTGCTCGGCGCCACCGCCGTAACCAGCCTGATGGCGACCGGCGCTATCGCGGGCGGCCATGGCTGGAGCCTGGCAGACGCAGCAAAGCCTTACGCTGGCACGACCGTCGACGTCGTGTTCCTGCTGCGTCCCGGCTATGAAGCCATAGAGGCGATGCTGCCTGCTTTCGAAGAAGAAACCGGCATCAAGGTCAACATTATCAAGCACCCGTATGAAAACGCTCTGGGCGAGCAGGTGCGCGATTTCGTCGCCGGTGGCGACCTTGATATCGCGCTTATCGACCTTGTCTGGATGGGTAACTTTGCTGAAAATGAGTGGGTGCTGCCGCTGGCCGATGTGCAGGCTAAGTTTCCTGACATCATGGATCCCGCGCTCGACATAGACGACTTTTTCCCGCTGGTGCTGAATGCTTTTGGCGGCTGGAACGATACAATTTATGGGCTGCCGGTCGATAACTACTCCGGACTGATGTTCTACAATCGCTGCATGCTGGAGGATGCTGGCTTCGATGGCCCGCCATCAACCTGGCAGGAATTGAAGGACGTATACGGCCCGGCGCTGACCAAAGATGGCAAATACGCCTTCGCTCTGCAATCCAAGCGGAATGAAACCCAGTCAGCCGACAGCTTCGCCCGCGTTTTGTGGCCCTTCGGCGGGTCCTTTCTTGATGAGAACTTCCGCTCAAACCTGCTGAGCGAAGAAAGCCAAGCCGGACTGCAGTTCCGCCAGGAGCTCATGCAGTACATGCCTGACGGGATCGTGGCCTACGACCACGCCGAGACTGTGAACGCCTTCAGTCAGGGCGATGTGGCGATGATCACCGAATGGTCGGCGTTCTATTCTTCCGTTGTGTCGGCTGATACGTCGAAAGTCGCGGACTGCGTTGAAATCGCGCCCGAGCCGATGGGACCTGCTGGCCGCAAGCCGGCGCTGGGTGGCTTCTCGATGGCGGTGGCATCCCAGGCGGATGAGGCGGAGCAGGCGGCTGCTTATCTGTTCATCCAGTGGGCAACCTCTGCCGAGAACGCGCGCGAGTATCTGGAACGCGGCGGCGTGCCCGCCCGTCAATCAGTCTATGAGCAGGACGGTCTGGAGGCATTCAAGTTCGTGCCGGCGCTGGTCGAAAGCTGGCAGGACGGTGTGCCCGAGTTCCGTCCGCGCTTTGCCGAGTGGCCCGAGATCACGGAGATCGTGCAGGAGTGGGGTACCAAGATGATGCTTGGTGAAGTCACGACTGTGGAGGGCGCGGAAGAAATCGGGACACGGATGGAAGCTGTGCTGGAATCGGCCGGCTACTACTCCGGCGACAAGCCTTTGGCCCAGTAACGTAGACAACAACCGGGGACGAAAACAA
Organism: Marivita cryptomonadis; assembly: GCF_002115725.1. GTDB lineage: Bacteria > Pseudomonadota > Alphaproteobacteria > Rhodobacterales > Rhodobacteraceae > Marivita > Marivita cryptomonadis. The sequence goes on along the minus strand of NZ_JFKD01000032.1, from coordinate 8,788 downwards.
TCGCCCCCGGTTCCCCAAATGGGGTTCAGGGAGGATGAGACATGCGCGGACAGGTATCCCGCAAAACCGTTTTTGGGTTTATCGGGCCTGCGGTCATTGGCCTTGCAGTGGTTGGCATCGCGCCGCTGCTTTATGCTGTCTGGACCTCACTTCACTTCTACAACCTGACCAAGCTAAAACGCGTCGAATTCATCGGGCTTGAGAACTACATGACCGTCCTTACCGATGGTGTGTTCTGGCAGGCGATGGGCCGGACGTTCTTCCTACTCGGCACTGCGCTGCCGCTGCAAATTGCCCTGGGCCTGATGATTGCGTTGGTGTTGCACCAGCCGGGGCTGACATTGATTAAGACGCTGTGCCGTCTTAGTCTCGTCCTGCCGATGGCCACCACATATGCGGTCGTGGGTCTGTTGGGGCAGGTCATGTTCAATCAGAAATTTGGTGTTGTGAACCAGTTGTTGGGCGGTGCCGATATCAACTGGATCGGCGATCCAGAAAACGCCTTCGCGATGATCATCTTTTGGGACGTCTGGCAGTGGACCCCCTTTGTGGCGCTGGTCCTGCTGGCGGGCCTGACAATGGTGCCCGGCGAAGTGGAAGAGGCCGCGCGACTTGAGACCAAGTCGAAATGGACTGTGCTGCGCTATGTTCAGCTGCCATTCCTGCTGCCAGGGCTGGTCGCTGTCCTGATCCTGCGCACGGCGGATACGCTCAAGCTGTTCGACATGGTCTTTACCCTGACACGGGGCGGCCCGGGATCATCGACCGAGTTTATTTCGCTGATGATCCAGCGGGTTGGCTTCCGGGGCTTCGATCAGGGGCTTGCCTCCGCGCAGGCGATCATCCTGCTGATCATCACCATCATCCTCGCGCAGATCTACATCCGCGTCTTTTACAAAGAGGTTTGAGCCATGACATCGACACGCTCCCTCTGGACCCAGATCGCTTTGCTGGTGGTCATCATCATGGTCTGCGTCTTCCCGTTTTACTGGATGGTCACAACCTCGCTGAAAACCCAGATCGTGGCGCTTGAAGCGCCGCCGGTCTGGGTTTTCGAACCGACACTCGACAACTACCGCGAGGCCCTTTTCGAAGACGGTGTGCTGCGGACATTGCTCAACTCGCTGGTGATTGCTGTGAGTACGACAGTGCTTGCGCTGATCCTGGGCGTGCCGGCGGCCTTTGCCCTCGCGCGGTTCGAGTTCCGGGGCAAGAAAGACCTGTGGTTCTGGTTCATCACCAACCGGATGGTGTCGCCCATCGTGCTCGCTTTGCCTTTCTTCCTGATTGCGCGAAATCTCGGGCTGCTGGACAAGCACATCACGCTCATTCTGATCTATCTTACCTTCAATCTTCCCATCGTGATCTGGATCGTCACCGACCAATTTAGGGGAATCCCCTATGATCTGGACGAGGCCGCGCGGCTGGAAGGCGCATCACAGTTCACGATCATGCGAAAGATCTGCTTGCCTTTAGCCATGCCCGGCGTCGCGGTCTCGGCGATCTTTTCGTTCATTTTCTCTTGGAACGAGTTGATGTTCGGCCTGATCTTGACCCGGACTGAAGCCAAGACTGCTCCCGCAATGGCGGTGTCCTTCATGGAAGGCTACAATCTGCCCTACGGCAAGATCATGGCGACCTCGACCCTGATCGTGATCCCTGTGCTGATCTTTGCACTGATCGCGTCCAAGCAACTGGTGCGTGGTCTGACGATGGGTGCTGTGAAATGACCGATTGCAGTCTGTTTTTTCCAATGACTTTCTGGTCCGACCTTCGAAACTGAGGGGCCGCCGATGTCACGTTATGTCAAACTCGAACAGATCGACCCGGAAGAGCAACTTCTGGTCCGCCTTGCCTGGGCCTGCGAAGTCGAGGGGATGACACAGGCGGACGCGGCTGAGCGTTTTGGTATCACCCGTTTGCGTGTCAACAAAAGCCTGAATGAAGCGCGCCGTCGCGGCATCATCCGGGTGAGCGTCGACTCCGTCTATGCAGCGGCGGCCCAATTGGAATGGGAACTGCAGGACAAATTTAAACTCGGCAAGGCGGTGGTCGTCCCTTCGCCGCAGAAGGAGGCCTCGGTCACCCCGCTCGTGGCGGCAGGGCTTGGCGCACATCTGAGCGAGCTTCTCCAAGATGACCAGATCAAGCAATTCGGCATGTCCTGGGGAAACACGCTGAACCTTGCCACCCGGCACATGCAACCGCTTGACCGCAAGGACCTCGAGATCGTGTCGATCATGGGCGGCGTGTCTCGCGGTTCTGACGTCAACGGTTTCGAGATCACAACCCGCCTCGCCGACCTTTGCAACGCCCAGCACAGCCTGTTTCCCGCACCACTCTACGCTGGAAGCCGGGACAGCCAGGCCATGTTCCTTGAGCAAGACGTGATCCGTGAGATGCTGGAAAAAATCTCGTCCTGCGACGCGATTGCGCTGGCGACGGGCAACCTCGAGACCTCGCTGCTCGTCCGAGACGCCCTGCCGCGCGGGATCACTCCGGAAGAGTTGATAGCCCTCGGGGGAGTTGGCGACATCACCGGTCATATTCTCGACGCGGACGGCAATCTGATCGATCACCCGTTGAACGGACAGGTGATCGGCCTGACTCTTGATGAGATGGCGCATATCAAGAACGTCATTCTGGCGGCAGGCGGGACGCAGAAGGTGCCGATCATCGGCGCCGCCCTTGCGCGGGGATTCGTGGACACGCTGGTGACGGACGAAAACACCGCGCGTGCGCTCATCGAGCGAAGAAAGATAGGGAGTGAAGGATGGCAATAGCTCTGGTGCTTGAAGAGAAGCGTCGCCTTGCGCTGCGTGACATAGAGCTGCCGGACAGGCTTGGTCCGGGCGATGTGCGGATCGAAGTCGATACGGTCGGTGTCTGCGGCAGCGACGTGCATTATTACACCCATGGCAAGATCGGTCCCTTCGTCGTCAGAGAGCCTATGGTGCTCGGCCACGAGGCCGCAGGTGTCGTGTCCGAGGTTGGCGCGGATGTGCGCCACCTGAAGGTAGGGGACCGCGTCTGCATGGAGCCGGGCATTCCCAATCCTGCATCAAAAGCCGCGAAGCTGGGGGTCTATAACGTTGACCCTGACGTTCTGTTCTGGGCGACGCCGCCGGTTCATGGCTGTCTGACACCTGCTGTCGTGCATCCTGCAGCGTTCACATATCCGATTCCGGGTCACGTCAGCTTTGCCGAAGGCGCGATGGTAGAACCGTTTGCTATCGGGATGCAGGCAGCCGCGCGCGCGCGGATCAAACCCGGGGACGTCGCTTTTGTGACAGGGGCTGGGCCGATCGGAATCTTGACAGCGCTTGCTGCACTGGCCGGGGGCTGTGCCAAAGTGTACATCGCCGATCTGGTGGAAGATAAGCTTGCCGTTGCCGCAAGCTATGACAATATCGAACCTGTTCTGATCCCGCGGGACGACCCCGCACGCGTCCTCCGCGATGCAACCGAAGGCTGGGGCGCCGATGTGGTCTTTGAATGTGCAGGTGCCGCGGCCTCAATCCAGACCGCTCTGGATGTGGTAGCCCCCGCGGGATGCGTTGTCTGGGTCGGCATGCCCGTGGAGCCTGTTCCGGTGGACCTCGTTTTGGCGCAGTCCAAGGAGATCCGTATGGAAACCGTGTTCCGTTACGCCAACATGTATGATCGGGCCATTGCGCTGCTTGGCTCCGGCAAGGTCAACCTAAAACCGCTGATCTCGGAAACCTTTGCCTTTGAGGACAGCATCGCGGCGTTTGATCGCGCGGTCGAGGCGCGCCCGACAGACGTGAAAATTCAGGTAAAGCTGAGATGAGCCGCGCCCAGCAGATTCTCTCGGAATTGCGACCTGGCCTATCGGAGGCGGTGCTGGGCCAAATCCCTGAATTGGTCGAAGTGCTGGCACAGTCCCGCCGGATCGTTTGCCACGGCGTGGGGCGCGAAGGGCTGATGATGAAGGCGCTGGCAATGCGGCTCTTTCACCTTGGATGCGACGTGCACGTGGTCGGCGACATGACCACACCGCCCGTAGGGTCTGGCGACGTTCTCCTTTTGAGCGCCGGACCTGGGACTTTTTCAACAGTTGCCGCGCTTGCGGGAGTTGCCCGCTCGGCGGGCGCCTGGGTGATCTGCTTCACGGCGGAGCCGGATGGTGCTGTCCCTGGCCAAGCGGATCTCAGCATTCACCTGCCAGCACAGACCATGGCATCGGACGCGCAGGCGACGTCGATCCTGCCGATGGGATCGCTGTATGAAGCTTTAATGTTTCTGTTCTTCGAAGTGCTGGTGCTGGATCTTCGCGACCACCTTGGCGTTGCGCCCAGCGAGATGCGCGCCAACCACACTAACCTGGAGTGAGCCATGAATTGGAAAGAGCGTTTTAGTCTTGCAGGCAAGAAAGCGCTTGTCACAGGGGCTTCATCGGGCATCGGGACTGCCATTACAGAAGTCTTTGCAGATGCGGGCGCGGATGTTGCGGCGCATGGGCGTGATAAGGATCGCCTGGCTGAACTTCGCGAGAGGGTTGCGGAACACGGAAACCGGTTTGCCGTGATCACGGGCGATCTGGCGGACCCGGAGCAGGCACAGGCGGTGGCTGATCAGGCGCTTTCCGAATTCGGGCAGATCGACATATTGGTGAATTCCGCCGGGATCGCCCTCAATGCGCCGGTGGTCGGCTATGGTCTGGACGACTGGCACCGCACCCTGGCAGTCAACCTGACGGCACCGTTCATTCTGTCCAAGGCGCTCCTGCCCGGAATGATGGCGCGCCGGTCCGGGAAGATCATCAACCTCTCGTCGCAGACCGGGGTGATCGCACTGCAGGACCATGCGGCTTACGCCTCATCAAAGGGCGGCCTTAATGCATTGACGAAATCCCTGATGGTCGAGGCCGCTCCGTATAACGTGCAGGTCAATGCCATTTGTCCGACGGTGGTTCTGACCAAAATGGGCAAGGAACAATGGGCCGCACCGGAAAGACGGGACCCGATGATCGCAAAAACCCCGCTTGGCCGCTTTGGTGAGCCGGTCGAGATCGCGGATATGGCGCTATATCTCGCTTCGCCGGCCTCAGACCTCGTGAACGGCGCGATCATGATGATCGAAGGCGGATATTCCAGCATATGAAGGGATTCGGCGTTCATACCAGCATGTGGACCATGTCCTGGGACGCGGAGGGTGCTGCACGCGCCATTGCGGCGGCGAAGGTGTCGGGGATTGATTTCCTCGAGATCGCGCTCCTTGACCCGACCGCGATAGATGCTGCGCTTGGACGTCGCCTGCTGGAAGAGGCCGAACTGCCTGCCGTCTGCTCTCTTGGACTGCCAGAGGCAGTCTGGGCGTCCCGCAATCCGGAAGGTGCGAAGGATTTCCTGCGGCTGGCGATCGAAAAGACCGCAGGTCTCGGGGCAACGGCACTGACTGGTGTTACATATGGCGGTATCGGCGAGCGGTCGGGCCTGCCGCCGACGGATTCCGAGCTCGACAATGTTGCCCGCGTTCTGGAACAGGCGGCAAGACTGGCGGCTGACGTGGGACTCGCCTTCGGTATCGAGCCCGTGAACCGCTACGAAACCCACCTGATCAATACCGCCGCGCAAGGGGTCGCAATGATCGAGCGGATCGGGGCGGAAAACATGTTTCTCCACCTCGATACCTACCACATGAACATCGAGGAAAAAGGCGCAGGCAACGGCATCCTGCAGGGCCGAGATCATCTGCGCTACATTCACCTATCCGAGTCCGATCGCGGAACGCCTGGTGCGGGAACGTGCGATTGGGACGAGATCTTCGTGGCCCTTGCTGCGATTGGGTTCGACGGGGGCCTCGCGATGGAAAGCTTTATCAACATGCCGCCTGAAATTGCCTATGGCCTTTCCGTCTGGCGGCCTGTCGCAGAGAGCGCAGAGCAGGTTGTCGGCGACGGCCTGCCGTTTTTGCGCGGTAAAGCGCGGCAGTACGGTTTAATTTGAAGGGAGCTGGCGCATGGCCGATTTGGCGGGGAAAGTTGTTGCGATAACGGGGGCGGCATCAGGCATCGGTCTGGCCTGCGCGAAGGCCTGCATTGACGCCGACGCACGCGTTGCGCTGGTGGATCGGGACAGGGCTGCGCTCGACCGTGTCTGTGCCGATCTTGGCCCCTCAGCAATGCCCGTTGTGACAGACCTGACGGACAAGGACAGCGTAGCAAGCATGCTGCCAGCCATTCTTGACGCGGCCGGACGGCTTGACGTATTCCATGCCAATGCGGGTGCCTATGTCGGCGGCGATGTGCTGGAGGCTGATCCGGATGCCTGGGACCGTATGCTGAACCTCAACATCAACGCGGCGTTCCGGTCGGTCCAAGCGGTGCTGCCCCATCTGGCCCGGCAAGGGTCGGGCGATGTGATCCTCACCAGTTCAATTGCAGGTGTGATCCCCGTTGTATGGGAGCCAATTTACACGGCCTCCAAACATGCCGTGCAGGCATTCACCCACACGGTGAGAAGGCAAATGTCGAAACATGGGGTGCGTGTGGGGGCGGTCCTGCCGGGCCCCGTGGTCACGGCGCTTCTCGACGACTGGCCCAAGGCCAAGATGGAGCAGGCCCTTGCCGAAGGCAGTCTGATGCAACCCGCAGAAGTCGCCGATTGCGTCGTCTTCATGCTCACGCGTCCGCCCAACGTCACCATCCGCGACCTTGTTCTACTTCCAAACGCGGTGGACTTGTGACAGCGTTCGTAGGGGTCGATGTCGGCACCGGCAGCGCGCGCGCCGGTGTTTTCGACGCAAGCGGGACGCTGCTGGCCAGCCACGCCCAAGGCATAAATATGTGGCGCGAGGGTGATGTCGCCGAGCAATCTTCGGATGACATCTGGACTGCCGTCTGCGCCTGCGTGAAGACGGCCGTTTCGGTGTCAGGAATTGCGCCCGATCAGGTGGCGGGCGTTGGGTTCGATGCCGCCTGCTCGATGGTCGTCCTCGACCGCGACATGCGCCCGCTCAGCATCAGTGAGACCCGCGCCCCCGAACGCAACGTTATCGTTTGGATGGATCACCGCGCCAAAGGTCAAGCCGCCCGGATCAACGCACAGGGCCACCCCGTGCTGGACTATGTCGGCGGGCGTATCTCGCCAGAAATGCAGACCCCCAAGCTGCTCTGGCTCAAGGAAAACATGCCGGACGCATTCCACGCCGCAGGGCATTTTTTTGACCTGCCCGACTACCTGACATGGGCCGCTACAGCTTCGCTGACCCGTTCGGCCTGCACAGTGACCTGCAAATGGACCTATCTGGCACATGAAAATCGGTGGGATGCGAGCTACTTCAATCAAATTGGTCTGGGTGACATTGCGGCCGAGGCGTTTGCCCGCATTGGCCAGCACATTGTCCCCCCGGGTGAGGCAGTTGGTAACGGGTTGACCGCGGCTGCGGCCGCAGAAATGGGCTTGCGCCCGGGAACGCCTGTCGGAGCAGCTTTGATTGACGCGCATGCAGGTGGCATTGGCACGGTCGGCGCCGATCCTGACGCGGGCCCTGAGCAAACCATGGCCTATGTCTTCGGCACCTCCGCTTGCACGATGGCCAGTTCCACCAAGCCGCATATGGTACCGGGCGTCTGGGGGCCCTATTATTCGGCCATGGTGCCAGGGCTGTGGCTCTCGGAAGGCGGACAATCCGCAGCGGGCGAGGCGATCGCGCATCTAATCCGGACGCACCCTGCCAGAGAGGCAGCAGAGGCGCTGGCCTCCAAGGCTGGCCTGTCATTGCAGGACTATCTCTCCGGTGAAGTCGTCCGCCGCGCGCCCTGCATCAGCGATGCCGTCTATCTGGCGGGCCGCCGCGTGATCGTTCCGGATTTTCTGGGAAACCGCGCGCCCTTTGCCAATCCTGAAGCAACCGCCGTAATCGCTGGCCTGACATTGCGATCGGATGTCGACGATCTGATCGCCACCTACGTCGCCGCTATCACCGGCATCGGGTATGGCTTGCGCCAGATATTGGAAGCTCAGTCAGAGCAAGGCATTTGCCCAAAAGCGATCGCCATAAGCGGCGGCGCCGGACGAACCGCCACGGTCAAACAGTTGCTTGCCGATGCAAGCGGTCTGCCCGTCCTGTCCACGACCACCCCAGAGCCGGTCCTGCTTGGTGCTGCCATGCTCGGTGCGGTCGGTGCCCGTCATTTCGCAACGCTGAAAGACGCGATGGAGGAAATGTCCTCGATTGCAGAGCGTTTTTCACCTGCCGGCGCACCGCCATCACGTCACCACCAAGCGCGCTTCGAGGCATTCAAAATCCTCCAAGCAGCCGAACATCACTTGGGAAGGGCTCTTTTTGGTTAGTATCGGCGCGATGAGGGTTAACTCGTAATATCCATTTGGGCTCAAGAGAGTTGCCTTGCGCGTTCACAATTCTTGACGGCTGCCGTTCGGTACGAACGCCCGGAATTGACCAAAGCGCGAGGGATGGGGGCGAGCCGCTGTCCAAGGTTTTCCGAGGAGCGTAGAAAAGAACTTGAATTCAGCGATCTCCACCGAAAAAGTGTCTGAAACGTGATAGTTGCCCAGCCGCTCCCAGTTGCGCGCGAACGGCCGGTTTTCCCGCCCCTAAACAGCGACCGCAACCGCGCACCTGCAGCAATATTTACGCTGCGTGCGCTCGCAGTGAGAAGAACGAATTCACAGGTTGGGCTCTGACCCGCCATTAGCCGCACCTTGTTCGAAGATCCGCACCGGGCCGATCACGCGTTTCCACCCTATGGCTTGTTTTGCTCCCACGGCTGGCATTTCGGCATATTGCCTGTAACCTCCCC
>NZ_JFKD01000031.1 GCF_002115725.1 Marivita cryptomonadis | reverse complement strand
GGGTTCAAACCCGTCCCATACGTCTTCGTCTGGTCATCCGCACGCACTGTCAGAGACGCAGGATCAACCGTCAGATCTCCCGACACATACTCAATTGCGTAGTTCGACAGGCCAGACCCAATCGCAGCTGACGCCCCGATCTCATACGGGCTCCCGGAAACCGACGCATCCGACGCAAATCCCGCGCTCGACAACGTCACACTCTCAAGCACATCCTCGAAAAACAGCGTGCCTGCCGTGATCGTGAACTCACTCCCAACCGGGTTCAAACCCGTCCCATACGTCTTCGTCTGATCATCCGCACGTACCGTCAGAGACGCAGGAAGTATCGCCGCACTTCCAAGCCGATCAATCACGCGATAAGAAACACCGCCTGCACTCAGCAACTCGGTTGTTGGAAGAGTAAACGTACGCGACCCAACATTGCGTGACGAATAATTAAAGGGTGGTTGGAAAACAGTTGCGGTATTTAAACTGTCATCTTCATAATCAAATACAAAGAGAGACGGTCCCCCAACAATACTACCTGTTGTGGGAGTGACCCCAGTAAGTCCATACTGAACAGTAATGGGATTTGGTGTCGCAAGTATCACTGGACTTGTTGAGTAATTTACAGGGTAAAATCCGGTGTCCCCGGGTGCCCAAACACTATTGAAATCCCAGCTAGCTTCTTCACCGATGGAAATAAAAGTCTCTGTATTTTGAAATTCTTGAGTACTTAGGCTGCTCCCAGCAGCACTAGTTTCCAAGCCGGATGTGTCTCTATCCCAGAAACTACTGTTGCCTTCTGTTCCACTGGTTTGATCTGCTCCTGCAAATCCACCTCGCTCAACGGTGGCATCTCCAAGTACAGTCACTGTCCCAGTGGAAAACGATCTGTTTACAGGTCCTTGAAGGTCTCCGACAAACCCGCCTGCTCGAACAACGACTGCGTCACCAACATTGCTTTCGACATCAACCGAACCCAGAGCATAGCTATCATTAATGGTCGCTGGTGCCTCTTCTAGGAAAGAACTCTCCCAGCCTACAAATCCACCAGCGCGAATACTTGTTCCAAAAACATTTGAGACACTTACATCACCCAAGGCATGTGATCGGTTAATCGTTCCAAAGTTGTCACCGACAAAGCCACCAACTGCAACAGAAACCCCACCACCAAAATCACCTTTGACAATCGGTGAATCATCGGCTTCAACAAAGACATCGGCCACACTATCGTTTATAACTCCACCATTGGAACCAACTAGTCCACCGACACCTCCGGCCTGTCCCCGCACCTCTCCATCTACCCAAACATTTTCAATTAAACCGAAATTCGAGCCAGCTAGAATACCTGCTGAGCTGCCGAATATAGAGGCGTTACTGAGGCGTAAATTTCGAACGGTTCCGGTCCACCAGATGGTGTCAAACATTCCCCCTTGATCTACTCCCTCACCATTGAACGGAAGTGAGTAAAGATTGGAAATTGTGTATCCATTACCTTCCAAAGAGCCGGCGAACGCCCAGATTGGTAGGAAGCCCTCACGAGAGCCATAAGTCCAGCCTTCAGTCACACCGGCATCAATGTCATTAGACAAAGCATAATGCTTGTCCGTTTGCCCAGGGGATGTCATCCCTTGAACACCATAAATGTCTGATAAGATATAAGGATTGGCGAGCTCTCCGTTTCCAGAGCGCGCGCGTACAAAAGAGTTGAATGAAACGGCGTCAAATTCGGACGTTACAACAAAAGTTGGGAGTGGATCATTAATTTGAATCCAATCCCCATCACTTATTGAGAAATTTGATACATTAATTGCACTATTTGCATCCAGAATAATTGATCCTGCACTAAAGCTGAGAGTATTTGTTGTAATGGGGCCGTATAGGAATATATCTCCTATGGCATCCATCACCACTGATCCATTTGGACCATTTAAAGATCCGTTAAGTAGGATATCGTTGTCTGCTACAAACGCTAATTCCGTTGCGGCGGACCAGTCTATATTCGCATTAATGGTTATGTTGCCAGAATCGTTGGAATCACTTGTTGTATCTAATATAACATCGCCAAGCTCTAGATTTTCTTCGAGCCCATCTTCTCCACCCTCACCTGGGTTGATGGTAATGTTTTCCGGATCAAGAAGAAGAGTCCCCCAAACGCCATTAGGCGCACGCCGGTCAGCAATTCCAGAATATCTCAACACCTGCTTACTTGAGACTTCAACAAAACCGCCATCACCGCTAGAAGCGCCTCCTCGCGCAGAAATTTCTCCTGCAAAATCCGTTAAGAGATTAGACCACAACACAACTCTACCGCTGTCACCATCTTCGAGCGCATCAACGGAGATGTGGGTTTTTGCATCTACCAAGAGGGTTTGGGCGGACTGTAGCTCGCCTTGTCCGAAGAAATCTCCGCCAATTCGGATCAATCCACCTCCAGCATCACCACTCGCGTTAATTGAAGCTCCGTCGAGGACAATGTCTGAGCCTGTTATATCCACCTGCCCGCCACGCATACGAGGACGTTTGGATTCAAGAACTTCGATTTTTGCTCTGGACGCCTGAGTGGAAACTTTACCAGAGATAGTTATCCGCCCCCCATCGCCCCCTCCAAGAATGATAGTTCCACCTTGCATAGACACCGACCGTGCTTCAGCAACACCGCTCAAATTGACAGCATTGCGTACAGCTTCACGTGCTGTTGCGGCGCGCATCTCGATGAAGCCACCATCGGACCTGACGACACCGGAATTATCGATTAGTGCGCTTTCATCCTCCAATTCAGAAGGTAACGCAACTTCAAGGAAGCCATCACCCGAGAGATCCAGAGTAACCCGCTCTCCAGCACCAAACCCAACACGTCCCCTTGGTACTGTCACAGTACCTGAATTGCGGACCTGACCTCCAAGAAATGCGGCATATCCCCCTGGCGTGATCGTTACACGCCCCGCGTTCTCGACCTTAGCTGACGCACCCAAGCCCCGGAACTTTAATGCTTCTTTCTGAAAATCAGCATCTTCAATGTTCAAGCTTGATGCAACAAATGCACTTGCGTCCACGGCACCATCAGGTCCAATAAATATCCCGTTCGGATTGACCAAATATACCTGCCCATTGGCTGTTATACGCCCATGGATCTCACTGGTCGCATCACCTGTGACGCGATTAAGTAGTGCTGAAGATGCCGTTGGTTGCTGAATATCTACGTGGGCATCTCGTCCAACCGAAAAACTCGTCCAATTCACTACAGCTCGATCTTGGCTCTGTGACAATGTCATTTTCGAATTGTCGGTTATGGTAATATTTACCCCACCACTTACCACACTGGCATCCTGCGGAAGAGTGAGATCTGCATAAACCGCATGGGGCAAGCATGAGGCTGCTACAGTCAACATAAAACACGTACGTAGCTTACGCCGAACATCAAAACCGGAAATTTGACACGAAGCTGAACCGATTTTCACTTGGCTCTCCATCATTTCGTTCTCCCCGGCCAAACTCAACACGCATGCTGTTGGACCTAAAATTTGAATTTGTCTGCGCGAAGAGATCTACACCAATTCCATACGACTTGGCCTCGGTGTGGGCGCGCTCGGTTGCTGTTGGGTTTTCGAGCGACACAGATCCAAATCCCCAAAAGACATATGGGCTAAACAGTACCGGTATTTGTCCAATATCACTGCTGAACCTTGTGGATAGCTCTGATCGAACAACCCATCCGCTATCACCGCGCAAAGAGCCACTATTAAATGAGGAAAGTTCGTTTGGCCCAACCAAAGTCATTTGCTCTGACGTGACCAATGCATCTCCAAAAGAACTCTGGAAACGGCCGACAATAGATAAAGTCAAAGCATTGTTTAGAGATCTTTGATGGCTGATCGAACCCACAAGCTTGGTGAAGACAGCATCAGCGCCAGATCGAGAGAGAGGCACTCCACTTGATAATGCGTCCTTTTTCGAGTGTGCGTCTAAGACATTCAGGCCTTGAGACAGGGTCATGCCGGCCGACGTCACCGCTTGCTTCTCATGGATCACATTCATAGTGCCACCGAAGCGTAACACCGAGATGCGATCTTCGTAGATGCGCGCTCCCCCTATGAGATCTTGTGTATCTGTTTGGTGGTCAAGCGAAAGGGTCCCATCTAAATTCACCGTTCGCGAGCGAATAAATGGATATGCTAAACGTAATGACTTGCGGCTAAAACTCGATCTGGTAGGCGACAACGCATCGGTTTGTGTTGTGCGTGCATCTGTAATTTCACCGTTCAACGTAAGTCCAGAAAACCCTAGTGGAACAACAGCGCCTAGGGCGAGTATTCGGCTAACAGGTTCCGCGGTCAAAATATCATCTGGAGCCCCTCCGATGCGCAAATAAATTGTTTCGCCAAAGCGGAGAGAGCTATTAAATTCCAGGCCAAAATCAAACTTCAGTTTTCCAAGATCGTCGCTCGCTGGTGTACCGACACCAACAAATCCTGTAATTGGCCTAAACTCAGGTTCCAAAACAATTAGCGCACCGCCCTGCTTTTTGCCTGCACCCAACGCTGTGCGTAATGCCGTCCCTGGCGTGTCTCCTGCTAGTAGGAGTTGTCGCTCAAGCTCATCTTGGGTAATTCCTCGGCGGCCAATGAGAGGTTTGGTCAAGCCATCAATTCGTGCACGTGTTTTGTCAGGGACAGAGGTCGTGTCGATTTCTTCTATAAATCCGTTCACGACGACAACGCGAAGAACGCCTCCATCACGCAAAGACTGTTGGGGAAGTAGCACCCGGCTTAATACATAACCTGCAGACGCATAGGTTGCCTCAAGTTCTGACGTGGCATCAAAGAGCTCGGAAACGGGAATTCGGCCACGGGTCAAACGCTCAATAAAAGTCGTATGCGCGGTGACCATTTCGGACAGTCCGCCCTGTAAGTCAACTGCTGCAAGAGTAACGCCGATGGCTTCCGCACCCGGTGGTGCCTGCGTCCCAGGTTGTCCAGAAAATATAATTGATCCATCCAGCTGACGTAACTCTGGGGTTAACGTTTCCGGTGTAATCTGACTCGCAGTTGTCTGTCCAAACGACGGTTGCCCTATGCACAACGCAGTGCTTAAAAATGTGATCGCAAGAAACTTACGGCCTGTTTTTTCTACGATAGTATGGAACACTTTAGAGGCCCTGTGACTTTACGCTTTCACAGCACACTAACACGTGATTGATTTTACACCGAACGTAAAATCTTGTGCCAACGTAACTCCCAAGCACCCCTAGCGCGATAACGAGGTGGATAGGGTGCCTGCCGTCAGAGGCGTGCAATGATCTGAGTTGGTAACAGGGTCAGGGTTTCCAGGATGTTGAGCCCGTGCTTTTTGGCCGTCGAGATGACAGACCTGATGTCGGCGAAGACCTGCGCTCCCTCGAGGGTGCGGAAGGTGCCCGAGATTTTCATACGCAGCTTCATCATGCGTAGGTCTTGTCCTGCCTGATTGTTGGTGAATGGGACCGCGAAGTCTGCGATGAACCGCAAGACGTCATCGCGGTAGTCACGCAGGCGGAGGAGCAGGTTGTGGCCTGGCCGCCTGGCTTTTTGGCCGCGGGTGCCGGGGCTTTTGGCCAGCGGGGGCTGGCGTTCGTGGAAGGCGAGCCCCTTGGCGAGGATCGCCATGTATCCGATAATGATATCCTGGCGAACCGGTTCGGGGAGTTCGGTCTGGCCCTGGTCCTGAGCCGTGCACCTGAGCTGATTGGCACTAATGAGCAACGCGCTCATCTCCGTCGCCCAGGGCTCTTTTTCGATTTCTTCGATGGCCTTGAGCTCGCGCAAGTGATGCGCCCCGCAGAGGGCGTGGGCGTCCACTCCGTTCATATGTGCGTAGTAGGGTTTCCAGTGATCATGAACGATCGTCCCGCCGGTCAAAAAGGTTGGAACAGCACCGCGTTTGGCACTGATGCGGTAATGCGTGAAGACGGCATCGCAGATCGAGTGCCCCCAGTGCAGCTTGCCGGCGACACGAAGTCCAGTCTCGTCCAGATGCCGAACGCCGCTTTCGGCAAGCTGGTGGCCCCAAACAGGTCGCGCAGAAGCTGGCAGACCCGATCCTCGGGTATCAGCTGCTGAACATTGCAATAGACCGCAGCCGCCCGCATGCGCGGGCCGTATTGCACATGCGCGGCCACGCCATCGGGAAAGCCAGCCGTCGTCATGGCGCGACAATGGTCGCAACAATAAACTGCAGCCTGATGCTCGGTGACCTCCAGGCGTGGCGCGGGCAAGTCGAACACCTGACGCTTCTCGACCCCCTTCACCATCTCCGCCGTCAAGGCCCCCTGACAGGCGCTGCAATGCGTCGCCTCATGCCGTTCGACAAAGTCGGGTGTTGACGTCTGGCGCAAGGTGTCGCCCCGATGGCCAACCTGGCCGCCACTTTTCTTTCCGGATTTGCCACGCAGGCTGCGCGGGGCCGGCTTCTTCAGGCCATCACTTGAAGGGGGCTTGCTGCTATTGCTGCTGTTCTTGGCCAACTGTCGGCGCAGGTCCGCGTTCTCGTCCGCCATGCGCGCCAACGCGACTTCAAGCTCTGCGATACGGCGCAGAGCCGTGGCGAGGAGTTGTTCAAGAGCGGCAACATGATCCATCCCACAATTGATTCAGAGAAATCCAGCCGGTGCCACGGAATTCAGACCAGAACGAAAACTTCATGCGTCCGATGGCAAATAGGACTCACCCCAAAACCGACCGATAATCCGCGAGCGGGTGCTTGGGAGTTACAGAAAATATTGATAAATCGATCCTTCTCGGCGTCTAAAGTGGTCGTTAGGTCCTGGTGCTTCTGTAAGCCGTTAACATGTCCTCCAAAACGTCATTTAGCCGCCTGCCCTCTTCGTCGCGCAGAGTATTCAAGTCATCACGAAGCTTGCTTGAGACGTATATACGCCAGTACGTCATGTCTTCATTTAGCGGTGGCCGCCCACGCCTAGGAGCTGGCGACGGTTCAGCAGTGTCAGTGGAACGATTGAAGCCGTTTGCACGTCCTGCTGCGGCGACAGCTTCAGCGTCAGCTCTTGGGCGAGAGATTTTCTTCTTCCGCTTCAGTCCCGCCCCAATTTTCGGCTCCACAGCTTCTTCTTGATCATCATCGCTCAAATTGAGGAATGTTCCTGCCATCAGTTTGCCTCCAGTATTTCTGCCAGCTCTTTGCCAAGCTGCGCGGTGTTGCTGATCGCGCTCTTCACAGACTGGCTGTCTTGAAGTTCGAAAAGGGTGCGGCCCTCTGCCATGACTCTCTCGAATGGCGCGCGACGCATGAGTTCGGTTTGCAGGCGCTCCACCCCTGCCCCGTCCAGCTCAGCCAACAGTTCTTTGTGAGATTTGGTGACGATTGCAGCGTCCGTCTGCGTGATCAGAATGCGAGCTGGCACCGTTCGTCTGGCAGCTCGCCCCGCGTCTCGGATCATTTTGAGGGCCGCACCCGCAGCATCGCCGTCCAATGCACTGGGGCGCATTGGAATGATGCAGAGATCAGAAGCCGAGGCAGCATATGACGCCATGAGGCCCGCTACGCCTTCGAGGTCAACGAACACCAAGTCGTGGTCATCGCTCGCCGCCTCCAGCGTGTCTAGAATGGTGCTGTCAGAAGGGTCTGAGATCACTTTGAAAGGTGCATCCCCAAGGTTCTCTTCATTGCGTTTCCCCAGCCAGACGCGTGCAATGCTCTGACGTGGATCAGCGTCTACGATAGCAATCGAGAGGTCTTCATTCTTCGCGAAAACCGATGCCAGCGTCAGTGTCGCAGTGGATTTTCCACAACCACCTTTGGGTGAGAGAACGCTTACAATCATTTGTCTGCTCGTTGTTTTTCTCTTTTATATGACGTGCCACAAAATATGTCACGTCATTTTTTATATGCGTCATATAATATGACGCGATATTTTATACAGCATATTATATGTTCTACTGCTGGCGCGCTGCCCACTTGCGGCAGAACCCGATAAATGCGCTGTCAGGATTGCGCGGCGGTTCCATGCCTTGCTCCAATAGGCTCATGACCCACGCCCGCCACTCCTGTTCGATGACATAAACATCCCAACCAGGTGCAGCTTGTCGGGCGGTCTCAAAGGTCTCTGGCATAAGCTTGGTCGAGAAGCTCGAACCGACAATGACCTGTTGTGAAACGCGGCTGCGGAACGACACCATGTCGTCTTCCATGCTCACCGAATAGTCGGGCAGGTGGTCAAAATCGCAAAGTGCGCGAACGGCCATTCGGAAGTTGCGAATAGCATCGCTCGACCCACACTTCTTTTGAAGCTTTTTCAAGCCAATCTGCCAAGATTCCTTCGAGCCGCAGTGCTTTCGGGCGATCTCGTAAATCCGCCGCTCGATTGGCTTGCGGAGACGAAAATAATCCGGGTGAAGGGTCAGAACTTCGTTGGCCTCGATGGCCTTGAAGAGCCATTCTGATAGCTTAAGGCCCCATTCGGTGACACGGCCATCGTGTCGTTTGCGCTTGATCTTCGCGCCCTCGATTAGGCCGAAAGCCTCCCATGTCTCTTCGCCGCCCGTCTTGATTGTCGTCCTGAGACGAGTGCTATCCAGTCGGTCAAGGGAGTCACGCAATAGATCGTAGTCATGGCCACCCGTGTGGCGGTTGCTGAACTCCAAGAAGTCCTGCGCGTGGAACTGGATTTCACGCGAGTAAGGGCGACCTTCGTTGCGCGCCGCCATGATTTGGCTGATTGCGAAGATCAAAATGTCCTTGTCATAAATATTCGCAATACCCTTAGGGCCAGGCGTAACCTCCAAGACAACATCCCCATGCTCGTACCTTTTAACGTCGCGGATCGGCTTCTTTGACAACGTGAAGATGGGATGCTCCATGGACGCCATATCGCTTTTAATGACAGCATCGGCCACATCACAGATGAACAGATTGGCCTGGGGATGGCGATCCGGGAGGAGGGGGCGATGATCGTCATCCATGAATTACCTATCGGGATAACAGCTGCACTGATATTGCTATCGGGATATTAGCTGCACCACAAGAGCTATCGGGATAACAGCTGCACTTTTCCGGATAATACCTGCATTCTATCGGGATATTAGCTGCACCCCGTGTCCGTAAATTCATGAAATCATTAGATGAATCTATCATCAGCTGAAGCGTAACACATTATTTAACACATTTATAACACTCAGCGCCTGTGGATAACTAAGATAGGCCATACAAAAATAAGGGATCACGACGATGGGCGCCAAGTTCGGTGCTGAGAAGGGCAGGGCATTGAAACATCTACTGCCGCGCTGTCACCGAGACCGCTTGGGAAAGGGCAATATGACGTGCTAGCAGCGCGGCTCGACGAAGTGGCTGAAACACTGAAAGGCTGGATCGCCCGCGACGGCATGCTGGATACTTACAAGCTGCGCGAACACTTGTTCCCCGACGTGGCCACCATGACGGCCGTGCTGGCAGAGGAAACGGCTGGATAGGGCAGGGGAGGGCACTTATGACATTTTCCCACTTTTGTCATGAGTGAAACTCAGCGCGCTGCTGACGGTGCCTACGCGGCAAGCGCTTGTGCATGCACGATGGCGACTTTGCTTGGAAAAGGAAATTGACAAATGGTAACGTATATGTAACTAATTTTGCATGGCTAAACTCGTAGTCTATGTCACTGAAACGGGGAAAGCGCCGTTCGATGATTGGTTTGCCAAACTGGATACGGCCGCGGCATTGAAGGTCAGAACGGTACTTGCACGTATCGAAACCGGCAACCTGGGCGATGTGAAGCCCATAGGGCAGGGCGTGTCCGAACGGCGTATCACCTTCGGCCCAGGCTATCGCGTCTATTTTGGCCAAGATGGTGACAAGCTTGTAATCCTGCTTTGTGGTGGCACGGAAAAACGTCAGTCCAAGGACATCGAGCAGGCCAAGGCATTTTGGGACGACTACAAAAACCGAAAACAGAAAGGAGAATGACATGGCGCTGACAAAAGATTTCAAAGACACCATCAAAGCACGTGCCGAGCGTGATCCTGAGTTTCGTGTTGGCTTGTTCCGTGAAGCAATCGAGGCGATGCTTAGCGATGATCTCGAAACCGGCAAGGTTCTTTTGCGTGACTACGTGAACGCCACAGTGGGGTTTGAGGCTCTCGCTGAGGACATGCAGAAAGACCCCAAAAGCCTGATGCGCATGCTTAGCGCTAAGGGAAACCCGCGCGCTGATAACCTGCTGGCCATGGTTGCCCGCCTGAAGCAGCGCGAGGGCGTGTCTTTTTCACTCACGCAAAACAACGAGATGCACGCATAAGCGTTCACACAAACCGCGTTGTGGAGCACGAAGCGCTTCGTGGTGACAGACGACGATCGGCTGGAAGGGGTAGTGTGTGGATGCCCCCGGTTTTGCAAGGATTTTCTGATCGGTGTGAACGAGATTGATTGCGGTCGTGTGTCAGGCCTCGGATTGCGGCTTTTCACACGCCGCGGGCCAAGATGGTCAGTTCGCTGATCGGGTCCAATTCGATTCCGCGGGCTCGTACGACGCCCTACCCCTATCTGGCTTTCCAATCAGGATCTGTTCAATCGACGTCCATTCTTCTCAGTGCATTCCTTGCATTCCGCTTTAGCGCTTCAAGCGCGGCGGAAACTCATGCGGCCACCTTTGACTTAATCTGATAGTCCTGCTCTTTGGTGAGCATCGCCCATATCTGACGTGCCATCCGATTGGCGAGCGCAATCGCCGCGACAATCTTTGGCTTGCGATCCAGCTTATCTTGCAGCCATGCATGGCAGCGTTTGCCACGCCTTGTCGCCACCGCAATGCAGCTCATCGCGCCGATGATCAGGGCACGCCGTATATCTTTCTGTCCCATCTTGCTGGTCTGACCCAGGCGGGTCTTGCCACCTGTTGAATGCTGTTTGGGCACCAATCCTAACCAAGCGGCAAAGTCACGGCCTTTTTGAAAGTTTTTCATATCAGGCGCAAAAGCCTCGATGACCATAGCCGCAATTGGCCCGATCCCCGGCATCGTTTGCAGCCGCCGCGCCGCTTCGCTTTCTGTACAGTGCGACTTTATTTTTGTAGTCAGCGTCTCAATCTCTTCCGAAAGGCTGGCGATACGTTCAAAGTGTAGCTGAGCCATTTCAGCCGCTAGTGTTGGCAGGTCTGGCGTGTCGGTGACCTGCGCGGCCAAGCTTTCGACGTTTTTCAAGCCTGTAGCGGCGATGATACCGAACTCGGCCAGGTGGCCCCGCAATGCATTTACGGTTGCAGTTCTTTGCTCCAAAAGCTGATCACGTGTTCGCACCATCATGGTCAGCGCCTGAGTTTCAGCCGATTTGGGCGGGACAAAAGACATGTTCGGTCGTAGGGCCGCTTCGGTAATCGCCTCGGCATCAGCCGCATCGTTCTTGTGGCGCTTGACTTATCATCAGGTGGCCGTAATGCGGAGGAACGTGCGAAAGGTGCATGAACCCGCTGAATTTATGAAATTCAGTGTCGGCTTTGCTCATCATTATTTTCGGATGAACCTCTGTTGTTTGCACAGCAGAGGAGCCAGCAATGACAAACGCAGATCATCACGTAATCACCGAACTCGAAGCCGTACTGACCAGCCAAGAATACAGCTCGGTGGTGGTCAGGAATTACTGCGCCTATGCGCGCGGCTTCCTTGACCATCTTGCGCAGCGGAACATCCCGGTCGCGGATGTAACCGAAGCCCAAGTGGAGCAATACCTGCGCGAAGCGGTCGCGCTGTTCCAGCGCCGTCACGGCCGCCTTCCCGGTCCGCGCTGGCACCAGATTCCCTGCGCGGGTATTCACGCGCTGCTGCGGCTTGTGCAGGGCCGTTGGCCACCGGCTACAAATGCGGCCTGTGCGGCCGACGCGTTGCGATTTGCGATCTGCGACGAGTACGAGGGCTGGCTTCTCGATGAGCGTGGCCTTGCCCGGCCCAGCATCGATGCGCTCCTGTGGGAAGCCCGACACTTCCTGGCCTGGCAACTCGAACGATGCGGCGCCGAAGGCCTGATGGATCTGAGTGTCGACGACACCGACCGCTATATGGACCTGCGTGCATTGAAGCTGACGCGCAGCTCGCTGAAATCTGTTGCGGAGCGGCTTCGTTCACTGCTGCGTCATCTCTATAGGGCGGGCCACATTGCGACCGACCTGTCGCCGCACATCATCGCGTCGTTGCTCTACGCCTATGAAGGTGTGCCCTCGATCCTGGAACGGGGCCAGATCGCCGCGGTACTGGAAAGCGCGAGGGCGGACAAGACACCGGCGGGGCTGCGGGACTACGCAATCTTGCAACTCCTTGCAACCTATGGGCTGCGGTCTGGAGAAATCCGCAATCTGCGGATCGAGGACATCGACTGGCGGAGCGAAACCATCCGTGTCCGTCACAGCAAAACGGGAGCCTGCTCGTTCCTGCCTCTGATGGCGCCCGCGGGCGAGGCCGTTCTCGCTTATCTGCGCTCCGGACGGCCAGCGACCCATGCCAGGGAGATCTTCATCCGCACTCGCGCGCCCTATCGCAAGCTTGAGAAGCTATACAGTCTGGTTCGACGGCGGCTCTGCGATGCCGGCATCAAGCCGCCAGGCAAATGCGGGCCGCACATCTTCCGCCATGCGCGTGCAGTGGAAATGCTGCGCGCGTCAGTTCCGCAAAAGATCATCGGTGACCTCTTGGGACATCGCTCAACCGCGTCGACGGTTCCCTACCTCAAGCTTGCCACTGAGGATCTTCGGGCCATTGCGCTTGATGTGCCGGGCACAGAGGTGTTGGCATGACTACTCGCTGGCCCGATCCCGATCGCAAGACCATTGACCACTATCTGGCAGGCCTTGGTCTGCGCAGCATGAAAAGCCGAACCTGCTACCGGCAGGTCTTGCAAGGCTTCCAGAACGTCGCCGAACATTACAGCGAACTTGGTCAGGACGTGCTGGTCGCGTGGCTGCGGGTATCGGCTGAATGCTGGGCAGCGACTACGCTGCTGCACCGCACCCGCATCGTTGACCGGTTCCTCGA
Source organism: Marivita cryptomonadis (assembly GCF_002115725.1). Classification (GTDB taxonomy): domain Bacteria; phylum Pseudomonadota; class Alphaproteobacteria; order Rhodobacterales; family Rhodobacteraceae; genus Marivita; species Marivita cryptomonadis. Next base: position 11,718 of record NZ_JFKD01000031.1, on the reverse strand, counting down.
TCACCTTCTGAATACCGAGGCGATCGACCGCAATCCCGTCACCACCCTGCGCGAAGCATGCAATATCAAGCAGTGCATGCCGGTCTGGCGCGCTCTGGCGTCGCGCAATCCGGAAAAGGCCCTTGCCGAATTGCACCGGCCCCGGCCGTTCGGGAGCGTGCTGGGAGAGGTTTTGGCTGAGCACGTCGCGCTGATGCGGAACCGGGGATACAAATACACTTCGCAGTCTGCCCGGTTGAACCAGACCGGGTTTACCGGAGACAGTTTAGTTCCTATTCTGCGGCGAGAGTAACGGCGTTTAGACTGTCATAGTAGCTCCTTTCTGCTTGTGCTGGGGCGATGTATCCGATGGGTCCAAAACGGCGTTCGTGATTGAACCAATGGACCCAATCGAGCGTTGCAAATTCGACGTCTTTTTTGCCTTGCCACGGGCCCTCGTGCTCGATGACCTCAGCCTTGTAGAGACCGTTGATTGTCTCGGCCATCGCATTGTCATAGCTGTCACCGACGCTGCCGACTGACGGATCGATTTTGGCTTCCTCGAGGCGCTCTGTGTACTTGATCGACAGATATTGAACGCCTCTGTCGCTATGATGGATAAGGGTTTTGGGATCTGGTTGACGCGCCGCCAACTGAACCAGACCGGGTTTAGCGGAGACGGTTTAGTTCCTATTCTGCGGCGAGAGTAACAGTGTTCAGACTGTCATAGAAGTTCCTTTCTGCTTGTGCTGGGGCGATGTATCCGATGGGTCCAAAACGGCGTTCGTGATTGAACCAGTGAACCCAATCGAGCGTTGCGAATTCGACGTCTTTTTTGCCTTGCCACGGGCCCTCGTGCTCGATGACTTCGGCCTTGTAGAGCCCGTTGATTGTCTCGGCCATCGCGTTGTCATAACTGTCGCCAACGCTACCGACCGACGGATCGATTTTGGCTTCCTCAAGTCGGTCAGTGTACTTGATCGACAAGTATTGAACGCCTCTGTCGCTATGATGGATGAGAGTTTTGGGATCGGGTTGACGCGCAGCCAGCGCCTGATCCAAAGCATCGAGCACCATTTGGGCATTGGGGGAGGATGAGACCTTCCAGCCGACAATGTAGCGGGCAAAGACATCAATGATGAAGGCCACATACACAAACCCCACGGCCGTTCTGACATAGGTAAAGTCGGCTACCCACAAGATGTTCGGGGCTGGCGCCTTGAACTTTCGGTTCACCTTGTCTTCAGGGCACGGCAAGGCAGGATTGCTCTTCGTGGTTGTTACGTCACCGCGTGTAATCCCCTGTATTTCCATGCTTTTCATGAGGCGAACAACTGTGCAACGGGCGACTACAGTACCTTCATCCAGTAGGTCGTGCCAGATTTTCACGGCCCCATATCGCTTCCTACTCTTCTCCCAGAAATGGGTGATCCTGGTCATTATAAAGGCATCACGCTTTGCGCGGGCGGAGGCCTTCTCGGGATTGAGCTCAATCGATTTGTGGTGGTAATATGTGGATGGCGCGATCGGCAAAACCTTACAAATCGCCTCGACACCAAGATGCTCACGATGGTCATCTATGAACATGATCATCTCTTCCGTAGGCGGTCGAGGTCCGCCGCCGCGAAAAAAGCTGACGCCTTACGAAGAATGTCATTGGCCTGACGCAGCTCACGGATCTCGCGCTGAAGCTCTTTCATCTGCGCGCGCTCAGACAGCGTCAGACCTTCCCGATCACCTGTCTCAATCGCCTGTTTGTTGACCCAGTCCCGAAGCGTTTCAGGGCTACATCCTATCTTCTGCGAAATCGATCTGAAGCACTCAGAACGCGTCCGATAATCCGCTTCATTCTCAAGCACCAAACGCACTGCGCGCGCACGCACTTCTGTCGAAAAACGGTTTCCTGAATTTCCTTTGGTCATGACTTACATTCCAAGCTTTATGCTCTCCGGTAAACCCGGTCTGGTTCAAGATTTGACCAGTTCCTGCAGCTGAACCCGGCGCTCCAGGAACAGCCGATCGGGGTGATGCTCGATCACTTGGCGGCGGCGAAATCCACGCGCAATCACGCTGCCGAATGTGAAAATCTCAGGCGCGCCCTGACAAAAATCTTCCGTCACCGGGATCCATCGATCCCATCGCGCCGACCGGACCCGCGACCGCAGAAGGACGTGGTCAAGCAATGGCGCAAGCCCCACATCTACTCGTCTGCCGATATACGGCGGATGCTCGACGTTGCTCGCACCTTCCCCTCACCACGGTCACCACTTCGCCCGCTGACGATCTACACCATGCTGGTGCTGGCCTATTGTGCAGGCTTACGGCGGGGCGAGCTTGCCCGTCTCGATCTTACCGATGTCGATCTCCAGAGCGGTACGATCACGGTTCGCCAAACAAAGTTCTTCAAAACCAGGATCCTGCCGCTGCCCAACAGCGTGATGGCCGAGCTTCGAGCCTATATCGAAGCCCGACGCCGTGCTGATGCATCGCAGGATCCATGTTCCGGTCTGTTCTGGCACGAGCAGGGCCGCACCCGCCGCTACACGCCGGAAATGATCACCTGGCTGCTCACTAACGTCATACGGCGCGCCGGGTTGAAGCCACTGCAAGGGCGAACCGGGCCGCGCGTTCACGATCTGCGCCACTCGATGGTCGTGAACCGCATCTTGGAATGGTACAAAGCGGGCATCAATCCGCAGGACCGGCTGCCGTTCCTCGCGACTTACCTCGGGCATCGGGATATCAATTCCACCCTGGTCTACATGGGGTCTGATGCCGGAGGGGGCAGAATAGTACGCTAAGGTGGTTTGATCACTTTTTGGGCCACCGGTATTCACCAGTGAGCAGGATGTGGGCCCATCCGAGGGGTGAGATATGCGCCAGAAGGTCTGGTGAGCAATCCAATCCATCGCGGCGGCGGCCGTTGACTGCCTGCCCGAGGTGCTTGGTGTTCCAGTAAATGATGATCGCGGCGAGCAGATTCAGGCCGGCCATTCGGAAGTGCTGACCTTCAGTTGTCCGGTCGCGGATTTCACCCTGCCGTCCGATGCGCAGTGCATTCTTGAGGGCGTGATGTGCTTCGCCTTTGTTCAAGCCGATCTGAGCGCGGCGTTGCATGTCGGCATCCAGCAGCCAATCGATGATGAACAGCGTCCGTTCGACCCGTCCGATTTCACGTAGCGCAACGGCCAACTCATGCTGCCGGGGATATGCAGAGAATTTTCGCAAAAGTTGGCTCGGAGGCATTGCGCCCGCCACCATGGTAGCCGCGCTGCGCAGGATATCTGGCCAGTTTGAGCTGATAACGGGTTCCCTGACCTTGCCGCCGATCAACCCCTTCAGTTCTTTTGGGCAAGTTGACGGATCGAAAAGGTAAAGGCGCTTGGATGGCAGATCCCGGATGCGGGGGATGAATTGAAAGCCCAGAAGGGCGGTGACGGCGAAGACGTGGTCGGTGAAGCCGCCGGTGTCGGCATATTGTTCGCGGACTCTCTGGCCTGCGTCGGTCATCAACAAACCGTCCAGAATGTAGGGCGCTTCGTTCACCGTGGCCGGGATAGTCTGGGTGGCGAAGGGTCCGAACTGGTCGGAGACATGGGTGTAGGCTTTCAATCCGGGTTCATGGCCGTATTTGGCGTTGATCAGGTTCATCGCTTCGCCCTGGCGCGTGGTGGGGAAGAATTGCCCATCACTGGACGCGCTGGTGCCAGCGCCCCAGAACCGGGCCATTGGTAAGGCGTTCTGGCCTTCGATCACCATGGCCAGGGCGCGCGCCATCGCCTCGCTTTCGACATGCCACCGCGACAAGCGCGACAGTTGGAAATAGTCGTGGGTGTTTGTGGCACCGGCCATTTTGCTGAGCCCGAGGTTCAGCCCTTCAGCCAGCAATACATTCAGCATACCGACCCTGTCCCTACACGGGACACCCGTGCGCCGATGGGTGAAGGCTTCAGTAAAGCCGATCTCGTCATCCACTTCGAGCAGCAGGTCGGTGATCCTGATCTCTGGCAGGCGTTTGTAAAGGTCGAGCACCAAAGCGTCTGCCTCTTCGGGAACTTCGGCAGTCAAGCGGTCAATCTTGAGCACGCCGTCTTCGATAGAACCTCCCGGCATGGCACCGGACCTGGCAGCGCGGGCCAATCGCTGCAAGCCGTCAGCCAAACGAGATTTGCGATGAGCCAACCAGGTTTCCGGCTCATATGGCATGGCCAGTCTTGGCGTTGCCTTGGCAACTTCGGCCGGAACCAGCGCGTCCTTGAGGTCGCCATACCTGCGGGAATGGGCAAGCCAGATATCGCCAGCTCTGAATGCATCGCGCAAGTGGCATAAGACAGCGACTTCCCAGAGGCGGTGCCCGTCGTCTTTATTCAGATGCTGATGCCATTTTGAGGCGCGGCGCAGAAAGGTCAGCGGGCGGTCGCCGGTGGTTTCCCTTCCCGCGGCGATAGAGGTAGCGGCGAGTAACGGTTCGGCCACCGGTGCGGCCTGAATATCGAGCGTCCGCAACATGCGGGGCGCATATCGTCGAAAGCGGTGATAGCCGTGAACAACATGTGCCAGTGGATCGGCCGCCAATGTGTCGGTGAGCTGGGCCGCGGTGGCCACAAGCCCTCTGAGCGAAGTCCAGCCTCCGGCGTCTTGAACCGCGTCGCTCAGGGATGCTTGATCTTCATGTGCCTCCAGCAACGCTGATCCAAAATTGGAAAAACCATGCAAGGTGTCCTTCAAGGCTGCCTTGGCGTCCTCCGCCCGAGCATCGCAGGCGCGTTTCGCCTCGCGCCACGTTTTCCCGACAATACGATCATGGGTCTCGACCACTGCGTCGGCAATGGCGCTACGCCATTCCAAAGCGCAGACCGCGAGGATGGCAAGTCGACGGTCGCCTGAAATATCCCGCAGATCACCTGCAAAATACCGTTCCCCTTGCCGTCTGAGGCGCGCGATGCGGTGGGGTGGCACACCCGACAGGACGGTCCGGTCCACGGCGATGTCTTGCAAGAATTCCAGCCGGTCGAGCAGCTTGTTCATGTCAGCCGAGTTCTGGCCCACTTCAAACTGGCGCAACCAGACGAAGCGGGTGACATAACTGTCTGCGGTTTCCGCCAACAGGGCATCAAGTCGGCCGCGCATCTCATCGTCCAGCCGGTCGGCAATCCGAGCGTCGATCCGTCGCTCTGCAGCGACGAGAGCATCTGCGCAAAGGCGTTCAATAACCGTGATCCCCGGTAGAATAGTCTGGGTCGCCCGGCACTGTTCCACGAAGCGTCGTGCCAAATCCTCATTTGACTGAGCGGTTTCAGCTGTCCTCTCCAGCCAGGCCTTCAGATCGCGCGATCCTCGTCCGGTGAACATCTTGTAGCCATAGAAATCACGCAGGGCAGCCAGGTGTTCACGGCGGGTTTCCTCCCTCGTCGCATAGTCTACCAGATCATCGGGTCTCAACCCGAGTTGCGCAGCCAAAAAGCGCGTCACTGCCGCAGGAATGACCTCACCTGGTGCCAGCAATCGACCGGGGTATCTCAATGCGCAAAGCTGGAGGGCGAAGCCGAAACGATTATGGGGGCGGCGACGTGCGTGGATGATTTCCAGATCATCGTCCGCCAAGGTGTAGTGGCGCAGCATCGCCGCTTCGTCGGTCGGCAGATTAAGCAGTGCTGCCCGCTGGCGGTCAGTGAGCATTTTCCTACGGGGCATGTGGTTCCTTCCAAGATCAAGGCGACTGTCCGTAAGAGGTTCCTTCACCGGACATGTGTTGCAAAGGTTCGCAAAGTTAGAGAAACCACACCTCAGAATATCTCATATAGATGGTACGATTTGATTCGCACATGCCGCCCCTTAATCGTACGCTGAAGCCATGACTGTGACCAAAATTGGCTATGCCCGCTGCTCGACCGACAAACAGGACCTGACCGCACAACGGCAGGCCCTATGCGCCTTGGGTGTATCGGAGGACCGTATCTATACCGACCACGGGCTGACGGGCACCAACCGCGCCCGCCCTGGTCTTGACCAGGCATTGGCCGCCGTGCGGGAAGGTGACGTGCTGGTCGTGCCAAAATTGGATCGCCTTGCCCGGTCCGTCCCCGATGCACGCGCAATCGCAGATCAGTTGGAGAAAAAAGGCGTCAAGCTCGCGTTGGGGATGTCCATCTACGACCCGACAGACCCCATGGGTAAAATGTTCTTCAACATTCTGGCCACCTTCGCTGAGTTTGAGGCCGATCTCATCCGGTTACGGACCAAGGAAGGCATGGCTATCGCTCGGGCAAAGGGCAAACTCCGTGGAAAGCAGCCTAAACTCTCCGAAAAACAACAAAAAGAGCTCACGCGTATGCATGCCACCGGTGACTATTCCATCAGCGATCTGGCAGAACTGTTCGCTATATCGAGGCCAACGATCTACAGAACTTTGCAACGCACAGGAGCCAAAATCAGCCCTTAGCGTACTATTCTGCCCCCTCCGGCATCAGACCCCATCATGGCCGCGCGCGTCTCTCGAGTGCTGCGCGATGTCGAGAGGCGGTCGCCATGATCGACCACCGTTGTGTTGTCTCGGAAGGTGATCTGAGGGGGAACATCCTGCAGATCGACAAAGCGGACGGCCTCAGACACGGCGGGATCGAGATGGAGACCACAGTAAATACGGCGCAGGAGGGTCAGCTTGAACGCCGATGACGCTGTCGCTTTGCGATCCTCCTGCCAGACTACCCCGGATAGACTTTCGATCTCCTTGTGATCTCCTTTGCGATCATTGACGTATGCGCTGCCCGGATCTTCATAGGTCCCAAGCCGTGCCTCCATCTTCCTGATGGAAAACTTCGACCCGAAGGCCGAGGCTTTCGCGAATTCGGTGCTGCCCAGGATGCCGATCCGCGCGCCGGACCCGGCCCTGTAATATCGCAGCCCGAGCGCCCCGAGTTCGGCGTGAAGGCCCTGCCAGTCCCGCGCGGAGGCAACGACCTCTGCAAACCGGGCCTTCAGGGCGTTGGGGATGCTGTGTTCGAATGACTCGATCCCGATTGATTTCTCAAACTTTCGGGCGCCGGAGGTTTTTGGCCTCTGCCCGGCGTCCCGGGCAGCCTGCTTCTTGTCCCAGGCCTCCGGGTTGGGCTTCAACGCGACTGCGCCGTCGGCCGAGACATCGAAGTCAAACCGGCCCCGGTCGTGCGACCAGCCTTGTTCCAGCTCGATTTCTCGGCAAGCCTGTTCGATCCGGAGATGGTCGTGCGTCTTCGACCAGACCTTTCCGGTGATGGGGTGAACGGTGTTGCAAACCAGATGAATATGTCGCCGTTTTGTGTCGTGATGCGTCCCGATGACGATCTGATGGTCCTCTAGCCCCAGGCTGCGGATCATGTGGTCCGCGGCCTCAATCATCTGGTCGTCCGTCGGCTGCTCCAGTTCATGCCAACTGAGGACCAGATGGTAATACGGTTTCCGGACCCGGCTGTTCAGATCGGACGTAAGGCGCATGTCCTCGGCCGCGTTCTGCCAGTCGCTTGAGGCGAGGTTGCGCAGCTCTACGCGGGCCGCCTTGCCGCAGACATAGGCCACGCCAGGCTTGAAGGCGTCCGGGCGGCCACCGGACCCCTTCTCCCCCTCTCTCTTGATCGCCTCGCCGATCATGCCAGCAGGGCCCGGATCTCTGCGGAGGCCTTCTCAACAGCGGCGATGGCATCATGAATCACGCGCATGTCATCGGCCGAAAAGACGGTGAGACGCCCTGCGTTCGCGGCATAGGCGAGTTGGTTCAAGTTGGAGCCTTGCTTTCCCAGCTCGCCTTTGATGCGCAGCAGGTCATGGCGCTCGCGGCGCTCAAGCTCGGCCTCACCGAAGACGAAAGCAGCATGATAATCACGGTGGTTCGTAAACCCGGCCCTGCGTGCCCGCGCGATGAACCGGTGCAGCTCTTCATCGTCCACCCGCTGCTGAAGGAGGTTGTTCCTTCTCCGGCGGTTTGATCTCTGTTTCCCGTCACCTGACCGTGCCATGTCCGCTCAGCCCCAATTCGCCCTTCTTCCTTTTTATGACCCCTCCGTGAAAAAACCTAACGCACCCCTTCCCCTAACGCCCATAGCTGATCCCGCCGACGCCATCTGGCGGAGAAGGAGATCAGCCCATCACCGCTGAACGAAACATCCGATTTGGCCGCCGTCGGTCAGGAACGGCGGCTCGGCGCAGAGGCCTCGAGCTTCGAGAAAGAGATACATCCCCCAAGCCGTGGTACCGGCGAGGCATGCGGCAACAAGGGCACCGACCACGGCCGCGACAATAAGCTGCCGCCGGGAGATGCGGTCGGCTGTCGTGATCGATTTTTGCGCCGCGTTTCGCGCGATCTTGTCGGAGGCCTGCTCAATGATCCGTGCGATCGCTTTCTGCGCCTCGGCGCTGGCGATCGGCCCGGCCCGGTCTGGGATCGCTTTCAACTCGTCCAGAACACGCTCGACGTCGCGCAAGGTATCAATCCTGCCCGACCGGATAGCCCGTTCGTAGTAATCGAGCACCATGAGCACCGGCCACAGTTCGTCCCGAGAGGAGAGACCCAATCCCGCTTTGACTGCCAACAACCGGGCCCGGTCTTGCTCCGTGGGTGCGCGGCGGTAGATCAGGGTGAACAGGTCCTCTGGAAGATCAGTCATTCGATCAGTCCCGCGATTTCCATCTGCTCGGACCAGGACCTCAGCGCTGCTTTCACCCGCATCTTTTGGAGCATAGAAAGCTTGTCCGAGGTTTGTGCGGTGATCAGGTTCAGATCGTCGGCGTTCTCCAGAATGTCATTCACGCGGGGGTCGAGCCGGATCAAGTCGATAACGGCAGCCCCTCGGGCTTCGAGATCGGCTTTGGTCTGCGACGTGTCGAACAACGTGTACGCGCGGTCCTCGCGCCAGTTGCGCACAACGATCCACTTCGTCGTCTCTGGCAGGGCCTTCATCTCTTCACGTAAGGCGACAATCGGCGACCGGGTCTGATCGATCACGAAGACGGTGGTCAATTCGGCGTCGATCTCGGCCATCAGCAATGGGAGGCTGAACCCGTCTTCGGAGGCACCGTCCTGATTCAGTCGCGCTGTGACGTCCGAGCCGCGCGCGGGGAGATCAATCAAGACATCCCCGGGGCTTTCCGCGATGACGTCGAAGAGGGCATCGCGGCCTTTGGGGGTCATGACGTTGATGCAGTGGACATCCCGTTTCCCGCCTTGAAACGCCGCGTGGAGGCCCGGGTTTTTGTTGTCGCCATCGACCAATGTAACCGGGTGTTCGGCCTGGAGCATTACGGCGGCCATCCGCTTTGCGACTTCGGTTTTGCCGACGCCGCCTTTGTCTCCATGTATGAAAAAAATCCGCTTCACAGGTCACCTCCTTGATCGCGAAAATCCGATGTGGGGTCCTCTTTTTGACCCTTTGTCCTCCCCCTGTCCGGGGCGGTCTGTATCTTGGGCTCGGTTGGACCGGTCCGGCGGGTCCACGCTCGGGTCGGTGCGATCCCGGCCTGGGTCCGGGCGCGGCGCACGTAGGTTTTGAACGTGTTCATGTTGAGCTGTTCATCCTCCGGGAGTGTCTTGTTGAGTTCCGCGCAGATCTCTTCCAGAGAGAACCCGGCTGTCATCTTTGCGTGGATGTCCTGGATCAGGCCGGTGACGAAATCGGCCCTTGTCAGTTTCTTCTCCCGTCGCGTTGACATCGACTTGAGCGCCGCCTTCGCGGTTTTAAGGTGTTCCGTTTTGAGTGCCATGCTGTTATCCTCGCTCTACACGGCAAGTGTCTTCGATGACCGTGAAAATACGAAAATAAATCTTCGGAATCCTCTTCCGGAATGACCTGCTGCCTAGCAGGGTATGGCGACGGTAAACCGTCCCCCCCCTGATCCAGCAGCGGCGGCGACACTGAAGTGTCTTCTTCTCGCAGGATGGACAACTTGTCGGCGCCGGGGGCTTCTCCGCGGTGCGTTTGGGGCAGTAGGGGAAGAGAGAATAACACAAGGCGAAACAGGTCTTGCACCGATGGACCGGGAGATGGGCTTCGGCGGGCACCATTTTGGGGCAGACCCTAGATGACGCCCTAAGCGTGATCTCTGTGCCGTTTATAGCGTGTCTTGTCTGTCCGGATTCATGTTCCCACGCGATCTGATCTGTGATTCCATGTCTGTGAGCAGATATGGAGGTCGCAAATGGGCAAACCACATCCTCTTGCGTTGCGCGAGCGGGTTGTCGCCTTTGTCGAAGAGGGCAATTCACACCGGTCGTCAGCCGCGCACTTCCGTGTGTCGGTCAAGTTCGTGAACGACATGGTCAAGCTGAAGCGGGAAACCGGTCGCCTTGAGCCGAAGCCTCAAGGCCGCCGTGGTCATGGCAAGCTGGCCATTGTGGCCGGTTGGGTACGCGAGCAGATGGAAGCCCGCCCTGCAACAACGCTGGACGAGCTTCGAGCCACGCTGGAACGCGAACATGGGATCAGGGTGCACCGTTCCTCTGTGGGCGGCTTGCTGCACCGGCTCGGGCTCTCGCATAAAAAAAGATCTGCGGGCCAGCGAACAGAAGCGGCCCGATGTGGCGCGGGACAGGACCATCTGGATTACGCGTCGCCAACCCTTCATGCGCAACCATCTGGAACGGCTCATCTTTATCGATGAAACCAGCCTCAAGACCAACATGACAAAGACCTGCGGATGGACCCAACTCGGGGAACGGCTGATCGAGCATGCTCCCGCAGGGCGCTGGAACACTCAGACATTCATCGCAGGTCTGCGACATGATCGGATCGATGCCACTGGCGTGATGAATGGGGCGATGGATCGGGAGATGTTCGAGCTTTACGTCGAAGGCATCCTGGCACCGACATTGCGTGAAGGGGACGTCGTGATCCTCGACAATCTGCCAGCCCATAAAAGCGCTGTGGCTCAGAAGATCCTCGAGGACATCGGCGCATGGTTCCTCTTCCTTCCGAAATACAGCCCTGATCTCAACCCCATAGAAATGGCCTTTTCGAAGCTGAAGGCCCTCATTCGGAAGGCCGCGGCACGTACCTATGACGACCTTTGGAAGGCTGTCGGAACCGTATGCAGCCTGTTTACGCCGGACGAGTGTTACAACTTCTTCCGAGCCGCTGGATATGAAACCGATTGAACCGGACACGCTATAACGATGTCAGTGACGGTATTTTTGGAAATGCCGAGATCGCGCGCAATCCATCGGTATGATTTGCCGTCTTGAACGGCCTGCAGCACCTTCGGGGCTAGCTTATCAGACTTGGGTCGCTGTCCCGGCTGTCGCCCAAGCTTTTTGCCGCGGGCCCGTGCAGCGGCCAGGCCGGATTTCACGCGCTCGCTGAGAAGGTCGCGCTCGAATTGGGCGATCCCGGCCAGCATTGTGGCCATCATCCGACCGTGAGGTGTATCGAGCTCGAAGGTCATGCCGTTCATAGCCACGACCGAGACTTTCCAGCCCGCAAGGCGATTGAGGGTATCGAGCAGGTCCTGAGTGGACCGCCCCCACCGGGAAAGCTCGCTGACCAGAATGGCGTCTATATGCCGGGCCTGCGCGAGATTGAGGATCTGATTGCGGGCGGCGCGATTGGCTGAGGCCCCGGAGGCCGTTTCCTTGAACATGCCGACCACGTCATAGCCGCCGCGTTCCGCAAATGCGGTCAGTTCCGCGACCTGCCGCTCACAGGACTGATCAGAAGTCGAAACTCTGGCGTAGATGGCTGCACGGTTGTTCATATCCTATCGCTCTGCTGCTTG
>NZ_JFKD01000030.1 GCF_002115725.1 Marivita cryptomonadis | reverse complement strand
ACCTTCTTCCAGCTTTGCGGAAAATTGCCCACCGCATTGTCGATGCCCTGGCCGGGAAAGACGTAGGTGCCTGTTTGCGTTGATCGCTTGTTTTCCAGATACTCGATCACTGGAAGCCCGATGGGACGTACGGACGCACCTTCCTTGCTGTCGATCAGCCGCAGGCAGCTCCCTTCGATATCGACCTCGCTCCATCTGAGATGGATGATCTCCCCGCGTCGGCAGCCCGTCACGGCAAGGACCCAGAGGATCTCGGCATGCAGGCGATAATGGTCGCTCTTCTGGGTTTGTCGCAGCAAACCGCCAAGGAATCGGTATTCCGCCTCGCTCAGTCGCCTGTCGCGCACCTGGTATTTCGGTTTGCGCAAGCCGTGGGTCGGGTTGTGGTCGATCACACCGGCTTCCACCGCGTAGGAGAATATCCCGCCAAGGAGACCCATTGTGCGGATCGCCGTTCCGCGCCCCCCGCGTACGATGGCCTTGCCGCGCAGTTTCTTGGTTTTCATCACGACGCGCGTCTTGCCTGCGATAATGTCTTTCATCAGGTTGTTCATGTCCGGCTTGGTGATGTCACGAACGCGGCGGGTGCCGAGGAGGGGGATAATGTGTCGGCGGATGCGGCCCACGTCGATCTCGATCGTCGAGGCCTTCTTGGGGCGACCGCCTTTGCCCATGATCAGGCCGGCCTCCATATCCTCGATGTACTGCTCGCAGAGCTGCTTGACCGTCAGCGCCTTGCGCTCCTCGTCGCGTTCCTCGGCTGGATCGTTGCCCCGGGCGACGCGGCCGAGCAGAGCTTTCGCCTCCCGTCGTGCCGTCTCGGGCGTCCAAATGCCGTGCAGGCCGATGGTATAGCGGCGGGACCGACCCCGTGCGCGGTACTGGAGGATGTAGCTGCGCTTGCCGGAGGGATAGACGCGGAGCCCGAAGCCCGTCACCTCGTCATCCCAGACCGCCGTCCCCTTGGGTCCCGGCTTGACCGCTTCGACAAATCGCTTCGTGAGCTTGTGCATGCTCAAACCCTCTTCTTGCGCCCGGTTTCACGAAAGCAGGACGCAACCACGCGGCCGGAAACCAAGGCGTATTCTCGGATAGAGCTTTCGGCGCAGCGCTTGGTTGAGTCTATAATTTTCCAGTGATTATAGCGCTCTAGAGGGCTCTATCGTACGTTTCGGAAAGCCCATTAGGCCCGCTCCGAAGGCAGAGGCCAGAGGTTCGAATCCTCTCGGGTGCGCCACTTCTTTTTGTCGTCGCCACTCCAGCCGCCGATCCTGTCGGCGGCACAGCGAGCGTGGTTTAGGGCGCTACAGGGCAGGCCAGACGGACGGCGGTCTTGCCGCGCCAGAGGCGTCGCGATGGCATGATGAGCACCGTTGGGTTATGCGGCGCAAGGATCGTGCGGTCGCCGTCATGGCCGATCACTGACCCTTCGGGCAGGTGCTCGAACCCACGCCAGTCTTGGGCAAAGCGGAAATCGTCGGTCTCGATTGTAACCGGTCCCATGACCTCGTAATAAGTGGTGTCGGGACGGGGTGGGCGGCCTTCCATGCGGTCTTCGGAAAAGTCCGGGTCCACTGCGCCACTGACGCGCAGAAAGCCTATCGCGCAATCCTTGGCGACCTCCGCCGCCTCGGCTTCCCAATGCTGGCCACATTCGACCAATGCGGCGTTTTTTTCCGATGCGGGATCGGCGAAATCCTTGAAATCGCGCATCCGCTGGCCTTCGGCGTGGCCCTTGTCGGTGACCACGATGCCCGGCCAGCCGATGGCACCGCCCAGCGTCCGGCCCTTGGCGGCGGGACCTGCGATGATCAGCGGGTCGGTCTTGTGCTGCATGGAATGAATGTCGAGCAGGAGATCCACACCCGAAAGCCACGGCCGCAATTCGCGGGCGCGTTCCACTTCAGGCGTGACGCGGCGGTCGGGATCATCAAGCACGCCATCGCCCCATAGCCGGTTGAAGTCTTCCTCGACCCAGCGGGTAGCGTCTGGCACCTCGGGGTCGAAGGCGGCATAGGCTGCAAAATTGACGAACGCGAAAGACAGCTTGCCCTGACGCGGGCGCAGGCCCATCTGCAACAGCCAGTCAAGTGCGATGGCCCCGCAGGGCTCATTGCCATGAACGATAGCCGTAATCGCCACATGCGGCCCTGCGTTGCCGCTGTCGAAGGTCCAGACATAGGGCACGCCGGAATTGCCCTTGGCATAGGCCGAGATGTCAGGGGGTGTCAGCTCGACGGAATAGATGTTGGGCAATCCGGTGGCGGAACTGGTCATGCGGTGTGCCCCTCAAGTGCGGTTTCCACGTGTCTCACAAGGTGCTGTGCAAGATCGGTGAACGTGGCCTGCAAGGCGGCATAACCGGTATTCGGTTCGCGGGTGGATTCGTCCATATACAGCTTTCGGTTCACTTCGATCTGCATCGAATGGCGGTTGTTTGCGGGATCGCCATTGGCACGGACCAATTCCATCCCCTTGTAGGGATCGTTGATCGCCACCGAATACCCACGCCCGGTCAGAAAATCCTCGACCGCTTTGGTGAAGGCAGGTGCGCAGGCGGCGCCGTCCCGGTCGCCCAGTACGAAATCGGGGCGCGGTGTGCCGCGTGCTTGCGTGGACATGGCGGATGCGACCTCTTGCATCGAATGGCAATTCACATGCCAGACTGCGCCCCATCGATCATGCGCGGCGTCCAGAAGTGTGCGCAGCTGTGACTGGTAGGGCCGGTGATAGCGCGTGACCCGTGCATGAACTTCGTCTGGGGTCAGTGGACGGGTATACAGCGGCTCACCGCCGGGCGGCACGCGGGTCCAGCAAAGGCCGATGCCAAGAGTGCTTTTGACGGACGGGTTCAGCGGGTCGGGGTAGGGACCTGACAGGGCGTTCGGGTCCATGTCATCCGGCGCGCGGTTGGCGTCGACATACGAGCGCGGAAAATGCGCGTGCAGCAGAACCGCACCGGTGGGCACGGCACCGGACCAGAGGTCATGCACATGGGTGTCCTCGGCGTGGCGCAGCAGGGTCGGGTCAGCGGCATGGCCGAAATCCTCGGGGTACACAGTGCCGGAATGCGGGCTGTCCAACACAAGCGGCACGCTTTGGGTGGCAGTGCCTTCGACGGTCAGAACGCCGGGGATGTGCAGGCTCATTCAGTTCCTCCGTCATGCAGGTGGCAGGCCACGGACCGTCCCGCGTCGTTGCGCAAGACGGGGGTGTCCCGTGTGCAGCGTGGCCCGGCCATTGGGCAGCGTGGGTGAAAGTGACAGCCGGGGGGCGGTGCAAGGGGCGATGGGATCTCGCCTTTGATCGTTCGGTAGGTTTGGCGACCTGCGCCCAGACGGGGCACCTGGTCGATCAGGGCCTGCGTGTAGGGGTGCTGCGGGTCATCGAACAGCGCCTCGGTCGAGGCGATCTCGACGATGCGGCCCAGATACATCACCACCACGCGGTCGGCGATATGTTCGACCACGCTCAGGTCATGGCTGATGAACAGATAGGTCAGGTCCAGTTCGCGGCGCAAGTCCTGAAACAGGTTGATCACTTGCGCCTGAATCGACACGTCCAGCGCGGCGATGCTTTCGTCGCAGATCAGGAATTCCGGGCGCACCGCAAGCGCACGGGCGATGCCGATCCTCTGCCGTTGACCGCCGGAAAACTGGTGCGGAAAGCGTTGCGCATAGGCGGGGTCAAGCCCCACCTGCCGCAGAATTCCGGCGACATAGGCGCTCATCTCGCGGCGGGTGGTCAGGCCGTGATATACGGCGGCTTCGCCCACGATCTCTTCGACCTTCATGCGCGGATTGAGCGAAGACATCGGATCCTGAAAGATCATCTGGATCCGCAGCCGTGCGGTTTTGGCATCAGCCGAGGCGGCGTCGGTGACATCGACCCCCTCAAAACGGATCGTGCCGCCGCTGACTGGTAAAAGCCCTGCCACCATGCGGCCCAGTGTGGACTTGCCACACCCGGATTCCCCAACCAGCCCGACCACCTCACCCCGTGCGATATGAAACGACGCAGAGTCCACTGCGTTCACGCAGCTTTCCGACACCGATGCGCCAAGCTTTTTTGCCAGCTTTTCGATGGAATCGAGCTTCTTGACGAACTGTCGCGAAACGTCGCTGAGTTCAAGCATGGCGGTCATGGCGTCCCCCCCGCCTTGGTCAACGGGTGGTGGCAGCGCAATTGCCGGACCCTTTCCATGTCTTCGATGCCGGGTGCATCGGTGCGGCAGCGTTCATCAGCGTTGAAGCAGCGCGGGGCAAAGGCGCAGCCGGGCGGCAGATGCGCCATGTTGGGTGCCATGCCGGGGATCTGCGTCAGCCGCTCTCCGCGCTGCCCGTGTCCGGGGATCGATCCCAGCAGACCAACCGAATATGGGTGTCCCGGCGTCGTCAGCACGTCGTCGGTCTGGCCGGTCTCGACAATTCGGCCCGCATACATCACCGCCACCCGGTCTGCGAGCCCGGCCACCACCGCAAGGTCATGGGTGATCCAGATCAGCGCGGTGCCGGTGTCCCGCGCAAGGTCTTGGACCTCGGCGAGGATCTGGCTCTGAATGGTGACATCCAGTGCCGTGGTGGGTTCATCTGCTACAATCAGGTCGGGACCATTGAGCAGGGCAATGGCGATGGCCACCCGCTGCCGCATGCCGCCAGAGAACTGGTGCGGATAGGCGTCCAATCGTTCAGCAGGCGAAGGAATGCCCACCTTGCTCAGCGCCGAGATGGCGCGGTCGCGTGCCGCCTTGGCGCTGACCTTGTCATGGGCGCGCACCGCTTCGATCATCTGGGTGTCGATCCGCAATACTGGGTTCAGGGTCATCATCGGATCCTGAAAGATCATCGCAATCTTGTTGCCACGCAGACGCCGCATCTCGGATGCGGGCAGCTGCGCCAAATCCTGCCCTCGGAACAGGATCTGACCACCGACCACGCGCCCCGGTGGGTCGACCAGCCTCAGGATCGAAAAGCCGGTGACCGATTTGCCCGACCCGCTTTCGCCGACAAGCCCCAGCACTTCGCCTTCGTTGAGCGCGAAATCGACCCCGTCCACCGCTTTGACCACACCGGCATCGGTGAAGAAATGGGTTTGCAGGTTGCGCACTTCGAGAACACTCATTTGCGCAACCTCGGGTTCAGGGTGTCGCGCAGCCGATCACCGACAAGGTTGATCGACGCCACGATCGCCAGCAGCGCCACACCGGGATACATGCTCATCCAATATTGGCCCGACAGCATGTAATCGTATCCGTTGGCGATCAGCAGACCCAAAGAGGGTCGGGTGATCGGCACACCGACCCCAAGAAACGACAACGAGGATTCCAGAACGATGGTGTTGGCGATTTGCACGGTCGAGATCACCAAGAGTGGCGGAATGCAGTTGGGCAGCAGATGCCGGAAGATGATCCGCCGCACCGGCAGGCCCAGACCGCGCGCGGCGTCGATATATTCCTTGCGCGCCTCTGACAGCGCCGTGCCCCGGACGGTGCGGGCATAGTAGGCCCATTGCACGATGATCAGAGCGATCACCACCTTGTCCAG
Organism: Marivita cryptomonadis; assembly: GCF_002115725.1. Taxonomy (GTDB): domain Bacteria; phylum Pseudomonadota; class Alphaproteobacteria; order Rhodobacterales; family Rhodobacteraceae; genus Marivita; species Marivita cryptomonadis. The sequence continues at coordinate 23,906 of NZ_JFKD01000030.1, read as the reverse complement.
CCCGCGCCCGAATGCGGCCATCAGCATCAGCGCCACAAGGATCGACGGGAAGGACAGTTGCAGGTCCACCAGTCGCATCAGGATGGTTTCGACCCGTCCCCCGGCCCAGGCGGCATAGATGCCCACGACCACGCCGATGGCCATAGCGACCAGCGTGGCGATGATGGCCACCGACAGCGACACACGCAGCCCGTAAAGGATGCCCGACAGGATATCGCGCCCCTGTTCGTCGGTCCCAAGATGATAGGTCATTGCCCCGTCAAACGTGGTCGATCCCGGCGGCAGTCGGCCATCCATGATGTCCAGCTGGCGCAGGTCATAAGGGTTTTGCGGGGCGATCTCGTTGGCGAAAAGCGCCAGCACCACCAACAACAACAGACTGCCCGCCGCGACATAGGCGACGGGACCGTTGAAGAACTGCCGTCCTCGGCCACGCAGCAGATGGGCGGAAATCGCGACGAATCCGATCAGCATCAGCACCCGCGCGGGCAGGCTGCTCCAATCCGGTCCAAACGCAAGTGCGAAAGTGGCCAGCGTCATTGCAGCTGTCACCAGCCAAGGCAGGGCATCCACAGTCCGGTCGCGCAGCGGGATTGGGGTGGGCATCTCGGTCATCCGGCACCCCCTGTCACACGGACCCTTGGGTCGAGGATCGTGTAGACGATGTCCACGACGAGGTTGATCACAATGAAAATCAGGACTGTCATCATCAGGTAGGCGACGATCACTGGTCGGTCGAGCGTCAGGATCGAGTCGATCAGCAACTTGCCCATCCCCGGCCACGCAAAGACCGTTTCGGTAACCACCGCAAAGGCGATCATCGACCCCAGTTCAAGGCCCAGAACCGTTAAAATCGGGATCATGATGTTCTTGAGCACATGCACGAAAAGGATACGGGTCTCAGACACCCCTTTGGCGCGGGCGAATTTCACGTAATCCTGCACCAGTGCCTCTTGCGTGCCCGCGCGGGCCAGTCGGGTGACAAGTGATGCTTTGTACAAGGCCAGTGTCAGCGCAGGCAGGATCATGTATTGCAGGCCGTTTTCGGAAAAGATCGACAACCGGATACCGAACACATCGACGGTATCGCCCCGACCGGTCGAGGGCAGCCAGCGCAGTTCGACCGCGAAGATCAGGATCAGCAGCATACCGACCCAGAAATTGGGCAGCGAAAAGCCGAAGATCGACCCGGTCATGATCGCGCGGCCCTGCCAACGGTCGGCCTTGTACCCGGCATAGACGCCCAGTGGGATGCCGATGAGGACCGAAAAGATCAGCCCCAAAGCGGCCAGTTCCAGTGTCGCAGGCATGTAATGCAGGATCAGCGTCACAGCACTTTCGCCATGGACGAAACTGCGGCCCAGATCTCCCTGCAACGCGTTGCCGACAAAAGTCAGGAATTGGATGTAGATCGGCTGATCGAACCCAAACCGCGCCATCGTCTCTTCGATCTCGCGCGGGGTGGCGTCGGGCGAGATGAGGATATCGACGGGGTTGCCGATCATGTAGATGCCGAAGAACACGATCACCATCATCGCCAGCGCGACAAAGATGGACTGCGCAATCCGTCTGAGCAGGTAGACAAGCATGCCTTGGGGCGCTTTCCGGGCTGGACGAGGGAAAAGGATCCCACGGCGACCCGAAGGCCGCCGCAGAAGTTCAGCGAGTGGTGGTTATTGCACCGGCTTGATCGAGGCAGGCAGCGTGTACTGATCGACACGCGGCGCATAGGTGATCTTGTCGGTCATTGCCCAGGGCGTCACCTCGAAATGCAAGGGCAGGATTGCCCAATCCGCCATCGCGACGCGCGACGATTCACGCAAAAGCTCTTGACGGGCATCATCGTCCACAGTGGCCAGCGCCTTGGTCAGCAGGTCATCGACCTCGGGGTTGGAATACTGCCCCCGGTTGGTGCCACCGTAACCACGATCCCCGTCGCGCGTGGCGACAAGTGCCTTGATCGGCGAAGACATCTCACCGGTGCCCGCACCCCAGCCCGCAAGGTAGACCGAGAACTCGTATGCGTTGCGGCGCGAGAAGAAGGTCGAGGCCGTGACTGCATCGATTTCTGTTGTAACGCCGATCCGCGCCCACATCTGCGCTACCGCCTGAGCGACCTGCGCATCGTTGATGTAGCGGTCATTCGGGGTGCCGATAGTGATGCCGAACCCATCCGGGTAGCCCGCCTCGGCAAGCAACGCCTGAGCACGATCTGCGTCATAGGGGGCAGGCGGCATCGCGCCATCTTCATGTGCGCCGAACATGCCGGCGGGCAGCAATTCCCCGGCGGCCACGGCCACGCCACCCATGATCCGGTCGACGATCGCATCGCGGTTGATGGCGATGGACAGCGCCTCGCGGACACGCACATCCTTCAACGGGTTCTTGCCGTCGGTGCCGGTGATCATCGGGCTGGGTTCCTGCTCGTGATCCATATGCAGATAGATCACGCGGTTCGAGATACCCTGAACCACCTGAAGGCCACCTTCGGAATTGATCCGCTCAAGATCCTGAAGCGGCGGATTCTCGATGAAGTCGACATCCCCTGCAAAAAGCGCGGCCACACGCGGACCATCAGAAGTCAGAGGCTTCATGCTGACGCGCTCCCACGGGGCAGCATCCCCCCAGTAATCCGGGTTGCGGACAAGTTCGATGCCCTCACCACGGCGGAAGCTTTCGAGCAGGAACGGACCTGTGCCGATAGCGGCTGCACCTTCGTTGAACGCTTGCGACTCGGGATAGGCAAGGTCGCCGCAGCCCTCGGGCGAAAAGTCGATCGACGCACCGTCGACACCGTTGGCCTTGGCCGAGATGATGCCCCATGTCGAGAATTCGGTCGGCAGGAGTGGGTAGGGCGCTGCGGTGTGCACGATCAGCGTCATCGGATCGGGCACTTCGAAATCCTTGATCGCCTTGGTGTATGTGGTGAACAGCGACGGCGAATCCGGCACGCCGGGGATGCGACAGACGGAATAGACAACGTCATACGCATCAAAGGCCGACCCGTCCGAGAAGGTCACACCTTCGCGCAGCTTGAACTCCCAACGGGTGTCGTCCAACGGGCGCCAGCTTGTGGCCAGCTGGGGAAACAGCTTTTGCTGCTCATCGCTGCCGACAAGGGATTCGAACATGTTGCGACGCAACTGGTTGTTCGGGCCAAGGTTGTGAAAATGCGGATCAGCCGAACTGGGTTCGGCGGCCAAGCCGATCCGCAAGTCCTGAGCAAGGGCGGGCAGAGCCGGCAACGCGGTAGCGACGGCAAGCGCTGTCAGGCGCAGATACCTTAGGGTCATGGAACATCTCCCTGTTCATCCAGGTGTGCACACGCCACCCGGCTTGTTTTTTGATAGTATGACGAGGTTACCCTCCGCCCGCAGTGAAGGAAGCCAAGACTTTATTCACTTTTACTATGCACATATACCGTAACTGCATTACGGTTGCGTGTAGCACAGCCACCGGGACAGGTTATCGCCATGCGCAACAACTGGCATTCGATCCGCGAATACGAAGCCCTGCGCGCGGTCATCACCTCGGGTACGACCAATGGCGCGGCACGTCTGCTTGGCATCTCGCAACCCACGGTCAGCCGCGCGGTCAGCCAGCTTGAGGCGCGGTTGGATGTTGTGCTGTTCGAACGGCGCGGCGGGCGGTTGCGCCCCACTGCCGAGGCGCTGCGTCTGAACGCGCAACTGGACCGACTGTTCGATGCGATTTCGTTGATCAACGGCTCTGACCCAGACGAACCCGGAAACCAGCCGCTGCGGCTCGCGGCACCACCATCATTGGCCGACTTGGTGGGGGCCTGCATGGCGAGCTTCATGAAGCTGCACCCAACTCAACCCATGTCGCTGGAAACCTGCACCTCGAACGGGTTGGTCAGTCGGCTTGTCGATGACGCGGTGGATCTTGGCTTCACCCATGCGGATCTGACGCATTCCGCTATGGAATTGATCCCGTTTCAGGAAAGCGAGGCGGTCTGCGTCATGGCGCGTGGCCATCCGCTCGAGGTGCATGACATCATCACTCCGGACCTGCTGGATGGGCAGAACTTCGTCTCAATCCTGCGGCGGCACATCGTGCGATCACGTCTGGATCGCCTGTTTGCCGAGGCGGGCGTTGCCCCGAAACGCGTGGCCGAAGTGGCCACCGGGCTTAGCGCCGTGACGCTCGCGCGGGCGGGCAGTGGCGTGACCGTGATCTGCCCGTTCCCGGTTCTGCGGGCGGATGATCCAACGCTGACAATCCGTCCCTTTCTGCCACGGTTTGTCTACCGGACCTCGTTTGCGGTCTCCACGGTGCGCCCTCTGACAAAGACCGCGCGCGCTTTCATGCGGCATGTGAAAATGTCCATTCGCTCTGATCCGGCGTGGCATGGCATCGTCAGCGAACGCAGCACGCGGCCAGTTCTGGAAGACAGCGTGTAGCAGCTCTCTGGCGTCGATCCGCGCCGGATGCGCGCAAGAGGCCCATTTCAAAACAGCGTTGACGCGGGCGACAGCTTGAGGCGAAGTCGCGGCATGGCCGATCCCGGAGGAGTCCTGATGCCCACAAACGAAAACCCGATCTGGTCCTTTGTCGACGCCAAACGCGAGGCCTTCATAGACCTGTCCGACCGGGTCTTTGATACGCCGGAACTGGCCTATACCGAGGTCCGTTCTTGTGCCGAACATACAGCGATGCTCAGGGCACAGGGATTCCGCATCCGCGAAGCAGTGGCGGGCATCCCAACGGCGGTGATCGGCGAAGCTGGATCGGGTGGGCCTGTCATTGCGATCCTTGGCGAATACGACGCGCTGCCGGGGCTGAGCCAGCAGCCGGGGCTGTCGGAACCGCGCATGATCGACGACAGCGGCTTCGGCCATGGCTGCGGCCACAACCTTCTGGGCGCTGCTGCCATTCTGGCAGCAACGGCAGTCAAGGACTGGCTTGCGTCAGAAGGCATCGAGGGCACAGTGCGCTACTACGGCTGCCCGGCGGAAGAGGGCGGTGCCGCCAAGACCTACATGGTGCGCGAAGGCCTGTTCGACGATGTCGACATCGCGATCACGTGGCACCCCGCCGGGTTCAACGCGGTGGATGATGCCCGGTCGCTGGCCAACACACGGATTGATTTTACCTTCACTGGCAAAGCCGCTCATGCTGCAGGGGCACCTGAACTCGGACGGTCCGCGCTCGATGCCGTCGAGCTGATGAATATCGGTGTGAACTACATGCGCGAACACATGCCCGACGATGCGCGGGTGCATTACGCCTATCTTGATGCAGGCGGCCCTGCGCCGAACGTTGTTCAGGCCCGCGCCACCGTCCGGCAGCTGATCCGGGCGCGCGATCTTAAGGGGTTGGCCGACCTCGTGCAGCGCGTCCGCGCAATCGCCGATGGGGCGGCGCTCATGTCGGGCACCAAGGTCGAGTCGCAGGTCTTTTCTGCCGTGTCGAACCTGATCGGCAACCGCCCGCTGGAAGAAGCGATGCAAGCCGAATTCGACGCACTTGGCCCGGTGCCCTTTGATGACGTTGATCTTGCCTTTGCCCGCGAAATGCAGTCGACGCTGACCCAAGACGACATTGCCAGCATGTTCCGCCGGCTGAGCAGGAAACCCGATTATGATATGCCGCTTTGCACCTTCATTGCGCCGCTTGACCGGCCCTTTGGTGGCGGCATGGGGTCGACCGATGTGGGCGATGTGAGCTGGGCCGTGCCGACGGTGCAGGCCCGTGTGGCGACGTGCGCCATGGGCACGCCGCTGCATACTTGGCAGCAGACCGCACAGGGCAAAGCCCCGTTTGCGCATAAGGGAATGGTGCACGCAGCCAAGGTGATGGCCGCCACCGCGCGGGCTGCCTTGTCCAACGATCTGCTCCGCGCGGCGGCGCAACAGGCGCATCAGCAGCACCTGGCCGAGTTTCCCTATACATGCCCGATTCCGGCCTCCACACGGCCTCCGGTTGCCGCCGAATAGCTTGGGACGACCGACGCGTGTGCTTTGGCCGTTGATCGGTAGAATATTGTTGACCGAAGGATCTGAATGGGGTGCACTTTTGCCGTCCGGATCCCGGCGCTATGGGATTTGGCATCACCCAAAGCGGAGGTCCGTCCAATGCCGAATATCACCCCGACATACGCGTCACTTTCCGGAATATTGGGCCAGCAGTTCACGTTGGGAATCGGAACGCCCGTCGTCTCCAATGGCAGCGCCGACTGTCTTGAAGTGTCGCGGCAGGCAAATGTCAGCACCGGTGGCGCGGTCAGCGTCAGCGAATCTGCGGGGGGCAGCGGCGTGTGGGTGCCCTATATCCCGGACCGCGCGACCTATGGTTTTACCGTTGGTGGATCGGGCTGGATGGGCACCGGACCATTCAGCGGGTGTCACATCGCGTTCTTCACCAAGGGTGGGCGTGTTGGCATGGCGCATATCGCCAAACCATCGAGCAGTGCCGAAACCGCGTGGGATACGTTTCGCACTGCCGGTGGCGTGATGGTTCTCAACGAATGGAAAGTGCCGTTGCCGGACATGACCCGGAATTCTGCCAGTTACATGTTTCTTAATCTCTCCGATCCCACATCCGTCGGTCTGACCCAGGTCGATGTGCATGTCAGAGGGATGGGGGGATCCGATGGCGCAATTTTCGCAGTCAAGAAGCTGGTCTGATCGCGCCACCGCCTGGGCTGCGCCGGAAGTTCGATTGCCCAGCCCGACAGCCTGACCTAAGAACGCAGCATGACCCACGCCTTTACAATCAAACGGGCCGAGCTGCGGATGGTGCATCTGCCACTTCTGACGCCCTTCGTCATCTCCACCGGGACAATGACGCACAAGACCTTTCCTCTGCTTATTCTGGAAGCAGACGGCATCACCGGGATCGCCGAAGGGGTCATGGACCCGCTGCCCGACTACCTTGAAGAAACGACCGCGGGTGCGCTTGACCTTTTGCGCACCGCGGTGCTGCCAAAACTGGTGGGGATGCGGATCGCCAGTCCGACGGACATCGCGCCGCTCTTGGCGCCATGGCGTGGCAATCGCATGGCCAAGGCGGTTGCTGAAATGGCGGTCTGGGATCTCTGGGCGCGATCGCTGGACCTGCCACTCTGCGCACTGCTTGGCGGTGCGCGCGACTTGATCGAGGTGGGGGTGAGCCTTGGCATCGCGCCGCTTGACGTCACGCTGGACCGGATCGCCGAGGCGCAGGCGCAAGGCTATCGGCGGATCAAGCTGAAGATCAAGCAGGGGCATGATCTGGCGCTGCTCGCCGGTGTGCGCGACCAGTTTCCCGACATCAAGCTGACGGTGGACGCCAATACCGATTACGGCCTGACAGACCTTGCCACGCTGCGCAAAATGGATGCGTTCGGACTGGATTACATCGAACAGCCCTTGGCCTTCGACGACATTCTGGACCATGTGCAGGTGCAGGCCGCGCTGCAAACCGCGATCTGTCTCGACGAAAGCATCCGCACCGCCAAGGATGCACGGATCGCGTTGCAGATGGCGGCTGCGCGGGTGATCAACATCAAGGTGGGTCGCGTCGGCGGCATTGCCGAGGCGCGGGCGATCCACGATGTCTGTGCCGCCTTCGGCGCGCCGGTCTGGTGTGGTGGTATGCTTGAAGGCGGGGTGGGCCGGGCGCACAACATCCACCTTGCCACGATGCCAAACTTTACCAAACCCGGCGACACCTCCAGCGCCAGCCGCTATTTCGCACGTGACATCATCAATGAACAGCTTGAGGCCAAGGACGGGCTGATGTCGGTGCCGCAAGGGGCGGGCATCGGCGTCACGTTGGACATGGCCTATCTCGACACGGTGTCTGACGTGGTCGAGGTCTGGACCGCATGACGGGCCTTGTTTTGCGCGACCTTGCCTCGCTGGCCGAACTGAAAGCGGCTGAGGAGTTCCAGCGCTGCGTCTGGGGCAAAGACGATCCGGCGGACAATTCCGACCTGATGATGGCGATCCAGCATGAAGGCGGGCTGCTGGCGGGGGCCTTTGACGGCGACCGGATGGTGGCGTTCCTGTTCGGCTTTCCGACCAGCGATCCCACGGCACAGCATTCGCACCGTCTCGGGGTTCATCCCGACAGTCAGGGGCAGGGCTTGGGTGTGCGGATGAAGCTCTACCAGAAGGATTGGTGCCTTGCGCGTGGTATCACCCACGTTCGCTGGACGTACGATCCGGCGCGGCGGGCCAATGCCGTGCTGAACATCCACCGGCTTGGGGCAACGGCGAAGACCTATTACCGTGACTATTACGGCGCGATGGAGGGGATCAACGCAGGTGTGCCCTCGGACCGCTTGCTGGCCGATTGGGATCTGACCCGCCCCGACGATGCTTTGATAACGCCTGTGGACCAGGTGCACATTCCCGCTGATTTTGCGTCTTTGGTCGCCGAAGCCCCGCAGGACGCCCTTGCCGCGCGGCTGCGCATCCGCGCCGCTCTAGAGGCGGCTTTTGCAGATGGCCTGCATGTTGCGGGCTTTGATCGGACGGCCAACGCCTATCTGTTGGCGCGGATCTGAAGCGACAGGTGTCACTGCCCTAAGGTTACCTGATGTCACCTCACGTCAATTCGTACCGATCCGGCAGTTAGTCGTTGACTTGAACCCCGTCGGCTCTGTTCAGTAACGTCAACAGACTGGCAGCGAAAAACCGCCGACGGGAGGACCACCAATGACTTTCAAAACCCTCGCTCTTGCGAGCACGATGCTGACGGGGCTTGCCAGCCTCGCCACCGCCGAAGAACTGCGCTTTGACGATGTGTTCATCATCGGCGACTCGCTGAGTGATGCAGGGGCGTATTCACAGTCGGTAATCGCAGGTGGCATGGGGGCGCTGCCGGTCATCAACTACAAATTTCTGACCAACGCTCCGGATGGATCGGCGCTGACATATGGCGAAGTGCTGGGACAGTCTTTGGGCCTGAGCCTTGGGCCGAATGTCTATTCGGGCGTACCGCTGGCCGGGCAGGGCGAAGTGGCGCTGGGTGGCACGATCTATGCCGAAGGCGGATCGCGGGTCACCGACCCGGCGGGCATCGGGTTCAACCCCGATCTTGGCATCACCACGCGGTCGCTGGTCGAACAGGTCGACCGGATGCTAGCGGACCGTCCGAGCCTTGGAGAGAACGATCTGGTGATCCTCTGGGGCGGGGCCAACGACGTCTTCGCGCAGGCTGGCGCTGTAGGTGGTGGCCTGATTGCGCCGCAGGACGCAGCGGGGAACATGGCACAGGCGGCGACCGAACTTGTGGCTCTTGTGGACCGTGTTCGCGATGCCGGTGCGGAATCCGTGATCGTCGTCACCATCCCGGATATCGGCTCCACGCCGTTTGGTATTTCTTCTGGTCCGCAAGGCGCTGGCCTGCAAACCGCCCTGACCGACGCCTTCAACAGCACGCTTCTGGCCTCCATCGGGGACCGCGCGGTGATCGTGGACAGTCAGAAACTCTTGGGTACGGTTCAGGCGGATCCTGTGAAATATGGGTTCACCGCCCCGAATGCGGCTGTGATCCCCGCCTGTCCCGACACATCGCTAAGCTGTTTGCAGGGCTTCAACGCCAGCGCCGACAGCGAAGAGCGCATCTTTGCCGATGGGGTCCATCCGACAACCTCGGCGCATGCGCTATTTGGTCAGGCGGCGTTTGCCGGTCTTCAGGCGGCAACGCAAACCGGTGCGATTTCTGTGGCCACGATGACCGCATTGCGCCAGCACGGGCTGTCCATCGAGAACCGGATGAACCCGACCGTGCTTGTCACCACGGATGAAGACGGCAACCGCCGTCGTCGCGAAGTGGGAGAGGTCGATGTCTATGCAAGCCTTGATATCGGCCGTTTTGAAGGCGACGCGCAACAGGTCACACCCGGTTTGGAAGGCGCGACCAAGGTGCTCAAGGCGGGGGCCGACATTGCAGTTGCGCCCAACGCCACGATCGGCGCGGGCATCAGCCTTGATTATGGCGAGGTCGATTTCGACAATGATGCGGGCGGCTTTGACAGTGATCTGATGATCGGTGTTGTGTTCGGCCAGATCGCGCTGTCGCAGAAGTATTATGTCAACGCAGCCTTTGGCGGCGGGCGGATCAATGTCGATGACATCACCCGCAGCTTTGCACTCGGTCCGGCGACGGAAACCTACACCGCTGACACCGAAGGCAGCTACCGTTTTGCCCGGATTGGCGGCGGTGCGCTCTATTCGCTGAACGATCAGGTGCGGCTCAACCCGTTTGCGCATTACACATGGGAAAAGGTGTCGATCGACGGCTTTACCGAATCGAACGGTGCGGCAAGCCTGTCCTACGGCGATACAGAATATGAATCGCAGCGTCTGACCGCAGGTCTGTCAGCGATCTTTGCGCCTTCGAACATGGATGGGCTGGTGTTCAACCTGCGTGGGTCCATCGAGCACGATTTCAATGATGATCCGCTGGTTGTGTCGTTGGGGCCAAATTCCGACACGCTGGGCAGCGTGTCCGCTCCACGCCCGGATCAGACCTGGGGTTATATCTCGGGCTCGGTGGTCAAGGAGCTGGGATCGGGATCGGTCCTGAGTCTGACCGGTGCCAGCTCGGTTGGGCTTGATGGCGCGCGCGGATTCACCGGGGCCGTGACCTACAAGATGACGTTCTGATTGGGCGCGGGGGCGCAAGCCCCCGTCGTTACAGAGGGCCGGAAACACGAAAGGCTGCCAAATCGGCAGCCTTTGGTCATTTGTAACAGTGTGAAACGGTGCGTTACCGTCCCCAGGTGCGCACAGGGCCGCAATCCATGTGGACGAAGTTTGAGCCCGAGTACCGCCCGACACCACCCGCATTGCACGCAGCCGCGGCGCGATACATCTGGTTCACCGAGCGCGAGTTCAACCGCAGGTCTGCCGCCTGACCCTTGAGGTGAAGCGAATTCTTGGCCACGCCCGAGCTGCGACTGCGCAGCATGGCATTGGTCTGCGGGCTGCGATAGCCGCTGAGCAGCGTGTAGGGTTCCGAGACATCCAGCAGATTATGCGCTGCTGCCATGATGTCGATGGTGCGCAGGTCGATGGATTTGACATCATTGGTGCGCCAGTCGCGCATGAAATGATGCACTTCCTTGACGGCATCGCCGATGTAGTCGCCTTCGATCCAGTAGATCATGTCGATCCGTTCACCGGTCCGGCCCGAGTACATCTTGATCCGCCGGATATCACCACCACCACGCAGGAAACCTGCCGCTTTTGAGTAGGTTGGCGCCACGGTGAGTGCCGTTGCCGCGAATGCGGTCAGCAAACCCCGGCGCGTGAAACCGCCAGATATAGTGTCAGTCATTGAAAAGTGCCTGTCCCGTTTGTCACTTTACCAGTCGCCCGTGTCGTTCCACGAACCTGCCGAATGCCTATCGTGCGCAGACTATGACACATCCCGAATCTCAAAAAAACCGAAAGTTCCCAAAAATAATTCAGATCAAGGGTTTTCGGCAGAAATCTGCTTAAATTGCCCAACTGTGTTAAAGTTACGCTACACCTGCGATCGGCGATGCAGCGCAGCCGCATGTCGGTGATAAAACGTAAAAACAAACTTTTTGTGAATGGACACCATGATGGGCTGCAGAAACCATGGGAATAGCACACCGCGTTTTGGTGTTGGCCTTGAGTGACTTAGGAGACCGATCAATGACCCATCGGACGTTTTTGCGCGGCGCAGCAGTGATCGCCCTCGTGGCGGCCAGCTACTTCACTCCGCAAAGCGCGGGAGCGGTTCAGGTCACCGCATTCCAGCAGGCTGTTGCAGAACGGGTGTCGGGCGACGACCAGATCGCGGCGTTCTACCGCGAACGTGGGTTCGCACCGATCTGGACCGGTGGCACCGAGGCTGATCTTGAACGCCGCACCGCGCTGCTCGAAGCGTTGAGCATGGCGCAGTATCACGGGTTGCCAGTCGCCAAGTATAACGCCGAAGCGTTGCTGTCGCGCATGGCCTCGGTGCGCAGCGGTTTCGATCGCGGGTCGCTCGAAGTGTCGCTGACCGAACTTTACCTCGACTTCGCCCGCGATCTGCAAACCGGTGTGATCGATTCCCCCCGCAGCGTACGCAGCGAGATCGTTCGCCAAATCCCGCTGCGTGAAACCAGCTACTATCTGGATGGGCTTTTGTCGGACACGCCGCGCGCCTTCCTCGGGTCGCTGGCACCGCAAACGCAGGAATACGCCCGGTTGATGAAAGCCAAGATGCGGCTCGAACACACCATCGCCCATGGCGGTTGGGGTGCCCCGGTGCCCGCAGGCAAGTACGAGCCAGGTGACACCGGCGCTGGCATTGTGGCGCTGCGTGACCGGTTGATCGCGATGGGCTATCTCGACCGGACTGTCACCGCGCGCTACGACACGTCGATCACCGACGCGGTGCGTGAGTTTCAAGAGAACCACGGCCTGACTGTAGATGGCGTTGCGGGCGGGGCCACCATTGACGAAATCAACACTGGTCCGCAGGCCCGTTTGAAATCAGTGATCGTGGCGATGGAGCGGGAACGCTGGATCAACCAGCCGGGTGGTCTGGGCGAACGGCATATCCTCGTCAACCTCACTGATTTTAATGCGCGCATTTTCGATCATGGCAAACTGACATTCGAGACCCGCTCAGTAGTGGGACATCAGGATCGCGACCGCCAGACGCCCGAATTCTCGGACGAAATGGACCACATGGTCATCAACCCAAGCTGGTATGTTCCCCGGTCGATCATCGTCGGGGAATACCTGCCCAAACTGCGCAACAACTCTGGTGCGGTGTCGCATCTGGAAATCATCGACAGCCGGGGGCGCGTGGTCAGCCGGGGGCAAAGCTTTGCACGATATACCGAACGCAGCTTTCCGTTTTCAATGCGGCAACGCCCCGGTCCCAAGAATGCCTTGGGTACTGTGAAGTTCATGTTCCCCAACAAATACAACATCTATCTACATGATACGAATGCAAAAAGTCTGTTTTCGCGTGAGGTGCGTACCTACAGCCATGGATGTGTGCGCCTGAACGATCCGCATGACTTTGCCTATGCGCTTCTGGCGCCACAAACCGACGATCCGGAGGGCTTTTTCCAGTCTCGCTTGCGCAGCGGCGCCGAAACGCGGGTCAATCTTGACCAGCCCGTGCCGGTACACCTGATTTACCGGACGGCTTTCACCACCGCCAAAGGCCACACGCAGTTCCGCCGCGATGTCTACGGGCGTGATGCGGATGTGTGGAACGCGCTTCGTGCGGCAGGGGTGGAGATCGCCGGAATTCGCAGCTAAACCTCTGGCCAATCAGGCCGGAGGCGTTCATGCCCTTTACCATTGCTGACATCGCAGCCGCTCTTGGCATCCGCGCCGAAGGGGACACGTCATTGATGGTGTCCGCCGTCGCGGAACCCGCGCAGGCCGGAAAAGACGACCTCGCGCTGGCGATGAAGCCGGAATTCGCCGAACAACTGTCCCAAGGACAGGCTCGCGCCGCGATGCTCTGGGACGGGGCCGATTGGCAGGCAATGGGTCTTTCTGCGGCGCTGATGGCCCCACGCCCGCGCTATGCCATGTCCGGCCTGTCCGCAATGATGGACACAGGGGCCGGCTATGCACCGGGCGTTCACGAAACCGCGCTTGTCGACCCGACAGCCAAAATTGCCGAAGGTGTGTCCGTCGGTCCGTTTGCGGTGATCGGGGCCGGGGTAGAGATCGGCGCAGGGTCGATCATCGGCGCGCAGGTGTTCATCGGGCAGGGCACGACACTCGGTCAGGGCGCGTTGCTGCATCCGGGCGTAAAGATCGGCCATGGCGTTACCATCGGCGACCGCTTCATCGCGCATTTCGGGGCGACGGTCGGGGCCGATGGCTTTTCCTTTGTCACGCCCGAACCGTCGGCGGCCGAAAAAGTCCGCGAGACGCTGGGCGATCAGACGGGCGCCACCGCGCAAAGCTATGCCCGCATCCATTCGCTGGGCGGTGTCGTGATCGGTGACGATGTAGAGCTCGGTGCCAATTCCTGCATCGACCGGGGCACCGTGCGCGCCACCCGCATCGGCAATGGCTGCAAGTTCGACAACCTTGCCCAGGTCGGCCACAACGTGGTGATTGGAAATGACTGCCTGATCTGCGCGCAGGTCGGCATCGCGGGGTCCAGCCGGATCGGCAACAATGTGGTGCTGGGCGGCCAGACCGGGGTCAGCGACAACCTCTTTATCGGCGACAATGTGATCACCGGCGGCGCGACCAAGGTACTCTCGAACGTGCCTTCCGGCCGCGTGATGCTGGGTTACCCGGCGATGAAGATGGACACGCAGCTTGAGATCTACAAACAGCTTCGGCGTCTGCCGCGCCTACTGACCGATGTGGCACGACTCAAGAAAGCGGTTTCAAAGACCGACCCGAGCGACTAAATCACAGGCCGGGACGAAACAGCCTCCGAGGACCGCAGATGAACGTGCAAGACAAGGTCATTCGCATCATTGCCGAACAAGCCATGATCGAGCCGTCTGACGTGGCCCTGACCGATACGATGCAGGATCTGGGCATCGACAGCATGGGTCTGGTGGAATGCATCTTTGCGCTGGAAGAAGCCTTCGACATCGAAGTGCCGTTCAACGCCAATGAGCCGGAAAGCAGCGATTTCGACATATCGTCCGTGGCGACGGTGGTGGCCGGAGTGGAAGGGCTGATCGCCCGGCAAAAGGGCTGATCCGCGATGAAGCGCGTTGTCATCACCGGGGCGGGAACGGTCAACGCGCTGGGGCTGAACGTACCCGACACACTCGAAGCGATGCGCGAAGGGCGCTGCGGGATCAGCGCTTTGCAGTTCCGAGATGTCGAACGGCTGGCCATCCAGATCGGCGCGCAGGTGCATGATTTCGATGAGACCGCCCATTTCAACCGCCAGCAATTGTCGCTCTATGACCGGTTCACCCAGTTCACCTTGATCGCCGCCCGCGAGGCGTTGGCGCAGGCGGGGCTAGAGTTTTCAGGCGAATTGGCCGCCCGCTCTGGCGTGGTGCTCGGCAATTCCGGCGGCGGCATGACCACGCTCGATGAGAATTACCGAAGCGTCTACGAAGAGGGCAAGAACCGGGTCCACCCGTTTGTGGTGCCCAAGCTGATGAACAACGCCGCAGCTTCCCATGTGTCGATGGAGTTCAACCTCAAAGGCCCAAGCTTTACGGTCTCCACCGCCTGCGCCTCGTCGAACCACGCAATGTCTCAAGCCTTCCAGATGGTGCATGGCGGGCTGTCGCCTGTGATGATCACCGGTGGGTCGGAATCCATGCTGTGCTTTGGTGGCGTCAAAGCGTGGGAGGGTCTGCGCGTCATGTCCAAGGATGCCTGCCGCCCGTTCAGCGCCAACCGCAACGGCATGGTGCAGGGCGAAGGCGCAGGTGTCTTCGTGTTCGAAGACTACGACCACGCCCGCAAACGCGGGGCTGAAATTCTGGCCGAAGTGGTGGGCTTTGCCATGACCTCGGACGCGTCAGATATCGTGATGCCGTCCAAGAACGGCGCCGCGCGCGCCATTGCCGGGGCGCTGCACGATGCCAAGCTGAACCCGCAGGACGTGGGCTATATCAACGCCCATGGCACCGGGACGGCGGCCAATGACAAAACCGAATGCGCCGCCGTCGCGGATGTGTTCGGGGCACATGCGGACCGGCTGATGATCTCGTCCACGAAATCCATGCACGGGCACTGCATAGGCGGCACCGGCGCGATCGAACTTTTGGCCTGCATCATGGCCCTGCGCGACGGGGTGATCGCCCCCACCATCGGCTACGAGGAACCCGACCCCGAATGCGCGCTGGACGTGGTGCCCAACGTGGCGCGCGATGCGAAGGTGGACGTGGCGCTGTCCAATGCCTTTGCCTTTGGCGGGTTGAATTCGGTGCTGGCGCTGCGTCGGGTGTAGTCGGGCGGGTGCCGCGAGGGGCGGATGTCTGCTTCGACAACTATCCGCCAACCAAAATCTCGAGTGAGTCGTCGACCGTCGGCAATGCAGCAAAATCATTGGCTGCAGCGATCGCGCGTCTGCGCATTTCGCCGTCTTCCAATCCATTTGTGATCGCAGCCCGAAGCGACGGTATGTCATCGCCTGAAACAGAGATGCACAACCCTGCAGACTCAAGACAGCGGGCATTGTCAGGTTGATCGGCGAAGAGCGGAACCACGACCATCGGCACACCGGAAGCCAGCCCCCCCAGGACAGTGCCCGAACCGCCATGGCAGACCATGAGTTCTGCATGCTCGAAGACCTCTGCCTGCGGGACGAATTCTCGGACGATTACATTGTCGGGGACGCTCTGGATCAGATCGTGCGGCGCGTTTTTTCCCGTAGTTAGAAGGACCGATACCGGCAAGTCGGCAACGGCATCGACGCTGGCTGCATAGACATGTCTTGTGCGATCTTCACCGACGGTCACGGTGCCAAAGGTCATATAGACCAAAGGCCTGTCGCCGGACGGCAGCCATTCGGGACGCTCGGTGGTTGAGGCCGCGCGCGGTACGACCGTCCTGAAACGAAAGGGCTGCTGACTGTTGATCCGGGGGGTGTCGTCCAGAACCTTTGGATGAGCGCTGAAGGCCGGTTCATCCCTCAGATAGCCTCCGCCAGTGGGTGCCAAAGAAACCAGCGATCTCAGCGCATCCATTTCCGCTGTATAGTTTGTGGCGATGGATTCCTCGGACTCGCCATTCACAATCTCGAAACGGGCATGTCGGATGCCAAGTTTTTCCGCCGCGATCAACCCAGAGAACTCTGTCGATTCACGCAGGATCAGATCTGGGCGCCAGATGGTCAATTCATCCAGCAATCCGGGCAGGAAGTTTCGTGCCAGTATCCCCATGAAAAACTCGGACATGAAAAACTTTCCGACTTTTTCGCGCGGCACGCTCTTGGCGAGTTCGTTCACCGCCTCCCGTTCCGCATCGCTCGGCCCTTTCAGGACGAGGTGACCGAAGCCGTGCTTGGCGATTTCCTCGCCAAGATCGGGGAGGGCCGCGACTCTTACTTCGTGGCCTCTTGCCTGCAATCCCTTCGCGAAAGGCAGCATAGGGGTGAAGTGGCTCAAAAGCTTGTTGGTCGTAATAAGAATGCGCACGGAAAATCCCTAACCTGGTGCTGAGCCTTGATGTTTCGGCGATCGCTCGAGCCTAGACGAGTTCGGCCTCTCTGTCTCGGAAGAGTCTCGTTGGTTGGGGGGGGCAGGTGGCGCTGCCCCCGAACGCTCGGTTTGCAGTTCCTTAACCTGTCGCACCGCATACCCCCGCCCACGATGCGCATCGAGCGGGCAGGGTCACTCCCATGCCGCGACACTTGAACTGACTGCTCTCAGACGCCCGCAAGGGCCGACCCTGAGAAACCGGTTTCAAAAGGCCCCAATAGGGGCACAGGTCACGGGGGCAGCCCCGGCAGAATGAGAGAACTGTCAGGCCACAGAGCGGCGCCGCTTCTTCTTCAAACACGTCATCCTCGGGCTTGATCCGAGGACCTCCACCCATAGAGTTCCTCAGGCCTTCGCCCGAGGATGACGCAGAGGCGTGTCTGCCATCTGCGCCCCATTGCACTTTCCCCAAACCCGTGGCCATCTGCGGCCATGAATTTTGCCAGCCGTATCACCCGACTTCCCCATGCGCACGAGCCTGAACAGGGTGCTGATGCGCTGAGTGCAACGCTTTGGGCGACCGGGGATGTGGCCAAGCTGATCCACGGCGCGGGCGGCTGCAGCCCCTACCTCAAATCGCTGGTCGAGAAGGAAAGCGGTTGGCTCGAAACCGCGTTGGATGATCCCGAACAGGCGCTGTTGAGCGAACACTCCGCCCTGCGCGACACCGCGCCGGACGCCTTGCCGTCGCGGCTGCGGCAGGCCAAGCGGCGGGTGGCTTTGCTCACCGGGTTGGCCGATCTGGCAGCGGTCTGGCCGTTGGAGACCGTCACCCAAGCGCTGACCGATTTCGCAGACCTGTCAGTACATGTGGCCCTACGCGCCACGACCCTGCATGAGATCAAACGCGGCAAGCTGCCGGGGCAGGCCGAAGACGATGCCGAGCAGGCGGGCGGCATGGTGGCACTGGCGATGGGCAAGATGGGGGCGGGCGAGCTGAACTACAGCTCTGACGTGGACCTGATCTGCCTGTTTGATGAAACGCGTTTTGACCCCGAAGATTACCACGAGGCACGCTCGGCATTGGTGCGGGCAACGCGCAAGATGTGCGCCATGCTCAGCGATCTGACGGGCGAAGGCTATGTGTTCCGCACAGATCTGCGGCTGCGCCCCGATCCGTCGGTCACGCCGGTCTGCCTCGCCATGGAGGCGGCAGAGCGTTATTACGAGAGCCTTGGCCGGACATGGGAACGCGCGGCCTATATCAAGGCGCGGGCCTGTGCGGGGGACATCACTGCAGGCGAAAAGTTCCTCAAGACGCTGGTGCCGTTTGTCTGGCGCAAGCATCTGGATTTCGCGGCCATCGAAGATGCGCACGATATGGTGCGCAAGATCCGCGATCACAAAGGGCTTGGGGGGCCGATCACGCTTCCCGGTCACAATATGAAGCTGGGGCGCGGTGGCATCCGCGAGATCGAGTTTTTCACCCAGACCCGCCAGATCATCGCCGGGGGCCGCGACTCTGACCTGCGGGTGCGCGGCACGGTGCCGGGGTTGGCAGTGCTGGCCGACAAAGGCTGGGTGCCGCAGGACGTGGCCCAGACGCTGACCGACCATTACCGCGCCCACCGCGAGGTGGAGCACCGGGTGCAGATGTTGCGCGACGCCCAGACACATGACCTGCCGCAATCCGACGACGGGTTCGACCGGTTGGCGGCGTTTATGGGCACCGACCGTGCGGCGCTTCACAAAGACCTGCGGTCGCGTCTGGAAGAAACCCACACCCTGACCGAAGGTTTTTTTGGTGGCGACAGCACAGCCGCGCGTCGCAAGACCGTGCCCGAAGAGTTCGAGAATTCCGAGATCGTCAGCCGCTGGCGCACTTATCCCGCGTTGCGGTCCGCGCGGGGCAGTGGCATTTTCGAACGGCTCCAGCCCGAGATACTGGGCCGCCTAGCCAAAACCTCGCACCCAATGGACGCGCTGACCGCCTTTGACGGGTTTCTCAGTGGGTTGCCCGCCGGTGTGCAGGTGTTCTCGCTCTTTGAGGCCAACCCTCAACTGATCGATCTGTTGATCGACATCGTCGGTGTGTCACCCGAACTCGCCCGTTATCTTTCTCGCAACGCGTCCGTGTTCGACGCTGTGATCGGGGGGGATTTCTTTTCCGACTGGCCGGGGCGCGAGGCGTTGCAGGCCGCGCTGTCCGATCTTTTGGCGCAAGAAAGCGATTACGAGAACAAGCTCAACACTGCGCGTCGCTGGGGCAAGGAATGGCACTTCCGGGTCGGGGTCCATCTGTTGCGCGGCTTGATCGGTGCAGAAGAGGCAGGCACGCAGTATGCCGATCTGGCCGATGCGACACTTGCAGCCCTCACCCCCGAAGTGCAGGCGGAATTCGCCGGAAAGCATGGTCCGTGCCCTGGTCGTGGTGCGGTCGTCGTCGGCATGGGCAGCCTAGGGTCACGACGGTTGCATTCGCGGTCTGATCTCGACCTGATCGTGATCTATGATCCGGGTGAGGCCGAGATATCCGAAGGGCGCCGTCCGCTGGCGACCCGGCCCTATTACGCGCGTTTGACGCAAGCGCTGATCACTGCGGTGACGGCCCCGATGGCCGAGGGGCGGATCTACGAAATCGACATGCGGCTGCGCCCGTCTGGAAATCAGGGGCCAGTGGCCACCAGTCTGGAATCGTTCCGCAGCTATCAGAAATCCGACGCTTGGGTGTGGGAGCATCTGGCGCTGACCCGTGCCCGTTGCGTGGCTGGACCGGACGGGGTGATGCAGGACGTAACCGCTGTGCAGGCCGATGTGTTGCAAGCCCCCCGCGACCGGGACGCTGTGCTGCGCGAAGTGGCGATCATGCGCAACCGCATCGCATCGGCAAAAGGCTCCGGCGGGGACTGGGAGATCAAGCTGGGGCAGGGGCGGTTGCAGGACATCGAACTGGTCGCGCAGGCCGCAGCAGTGATTGCGGGCCAGCCCTTGGGCACGGTGCCCGGTGCGTTGGCGTGCGGGGCGGAATGTGGCTGGCTCTCGCCCGAGGATGCTGACGCCCTGAGTGCGGCCTACCGCTTGTGCTGGGCGCTTCAGATCGGGTCGCGGTTGATTTCCGACTCCACTCTGGCTCCGGATCAGGACAGCAGTGCCGCATCAGGGTTCTTGTGCCGGATCACCGGCACCTCCAGTATCGACGGACTTCAAGAGCTGTTGGCGGCATGCACAAAACGCGCGGCTGACGTGATCAATGCCGTATTGCCGGATGTGAGGGATGAGGAATGAGCCATGCGCAAAGGTGATGCCACCGACCCGAAAGGGCTGATCGCGGAATCGTTCAAGATCGATGGCATCACCTACGAGGAATGCCGGTCGATTTTTCTGGACTGGGCGCTTGCGGTTCCGGTGGATGCCGACAGCCCAACGCTGATCCGCGCATTGTTGGAGCGTCACCCGGTGGCCGACCACCCGATGACACAAGTGCTGACCGAAGGGTTGAGCGCTGCCAACGCGCCGCGGCGACGTGGGGGGTGGAAAGGGCGGCGCAGCTGACGCGCCGTGTTTTGCCGCCCAAAGGCGCGTTAGCGTGTCGGCAGTAAGCCCTGTCTCTGCGCATTCACAAGGGCCTGCGTCCGGTTCGTCGCGCCCAGCTTTTTGCACAGTGACCGGACCCGCAATTTAACGGTCGATTCCCGCAGATTGAGGCATTGTGTGATCTCTTTGTTCGACATGCCGATCGAAAGTTTTTCCAGCACATCCATTTCACAAGGCTTGAGCAAAGAAGTGTCAGGCTGCTCGACGCCGGCGGTTCTGGAATACAGATCTGCCGGAATAAAGACCTGACCTGCCGTTATGAAACTCAAGACACATTTGAACGCCTGAAGCGAAAGTGACTTTGGAATAAAACCAAAAGCCCCGACCTGAACGCAGCTTTCAACAAAGGGCTTGTCGGCATTGTTTGTAAATAGAACAAGCTTTGCAGGCGCCGATAGTTTCGCAAGTTGTCCCACCTCGTTTACCGTCATGGGTTTTCCCAGATTGGTTTCCAACAGGATGATATCGAATTGTTCTGACGCTGCGGATTTCAGAATATCGACTGCGGATGCAAGACTGTTCGCCGTAGACACAACAAATTGGTCACTGGTATCCAGTGCAGTCGTGATAAGATCGGTAACCAGTTTCTGACCATCTACAATCAACAGGTTCGTGGTTGGGTTTGTCATGCTCAACACTCCATTATTGTTGTTTTTGGGGGTAGCGTTTGCACTGGTATTCGCCCTTGCAGATGCCCCTCGCATCGCATCGGAAGAACTAGAACACTCTCCTTTTAGTTGATCTTTTTGTGGTTGTGCAGGTCTGAAGGGACTTTTTGTCAGTCCGAATGGTCTAAATCGCACCTCGGAAGGCAATTTTTACGCGCGGAAATGTCTTTTCACATAGCCAGATCGAAAAAGGATCTGGTGTCTGCCCAAAACACAGGACGCCAGTCCCGATTTTACCCAGTGCGATTCGTGCCATCTCACGCGATGCCTCTGCTTGCTGGACAAATTCCCGCCGCCGTCTAACCTCTGTCCGACTCAATTGGGTAGGACGATCAGACCATGAAAACCGTTGTGACTTCCGCACTTCTTCTTGCTGCCTCCTCGTCGATGGCATTGGCTGCCGGGCATGGCTCTTGTGCCACCGGGCTGACGCTGGAAGAGAATGTCTTGACCATCGCCACCGGCAACCCGGCTTATTACCCGTGGGTGTTGAACGATGCGCCCGAAAGCGGTGAAGGCTACGAGGCGGCTGTGGCCTATGCCATCGCCGCAGAGCTGGGGTTCGAGGCCGACGCCGTGACGTGGGTGCGCACCTCGTTCGACGAGGCGATCCAGCCGGGCGCCAAGGATTTCGACTTCAACATGCAGCAATACTCGATCACGCCCGAGCGCGAACAGATGGTCGATTTCTCGTTGCCGTATTACACGTCTGCGATGGCGGTGCTGACCACACAAAGCGTGGTTGATGCCGGGGCAACTGCAACGCTGGATAGCCTCAAGGGGCTGGTGTGGGGCGCGGATGCCAACACGACCGCGCTGCCGATGCTGACCGCGATTGTTGCGCCGGAGAAAGACCCGCTCCTGTACGGGGACAACACCGACGTGACAGCTGCAATGCAGGCGAACCAGATCGACGCTGCGCTCTTCGACCTGCCGACCGCGCTGTATCTGTCTGCGGTTGTGGTTGAAGGCGGTGTGCTCTTGGGTCAGTTCCCTGCGGATCGGTCCGAGAACCCGGACCAGTTCGGCCTGCTGTTCGAAGAAGGCAATCCGCTGCGCGATTGCGTGAACACCGCGATCACCGCGCTTACGGAATCCGGCAAGATGGCCGAGATCGAGGCCATTTGGTTGCAGGATGCCACTGGCGTTCCCGTGATCGAGTGACATGACAGATCAGACGACCTTGAGAGGCGGGTCAGCGCCATCGCTGACCCGTCGCCAAGCCTATGAACAGCGCTTGCGGCGGCGGTCGATCACCATCGCTGCCGGATCGACCTTGGCGGTGGTACTGGCGGTTGTCCTGCTTGTGCCGCTGGCCCCCGGATGGGAGGCGGTCAAGCGCAGCTTTTTCAATGGCGAGGTGTTCGCCAAGACCTTTCCGGGGCTGCTCGACGCGTTCGTGATGAACGTCGCTATCTTTTTGTGGTGCGCGCCGATCATTGCCGTTCTGGGGCTGGTGATTGCGCTGTGCCGCGATGTGCGGTCGCCTGCGTTCTATCCTTTGCGGCTGTTCGGGGCGATCTATACGGATGTGTTTCGCGGGCTGCCGGTGATCCTTGTGATCTACCTGATCGGCTTTGGCGTGCCCGGTCTGGGCCTGCCGCGCCCGTGGAATTCGCCCTATATCTGGGGGTCTTTGGCGCTGATCCTTGTCTATGCGGCCTATGTCGCCGAGGTGATCCGGTCGGGTATCGATTCAATCCATCACAGCCAACGCGCCGCTGCAGCCTCGCTTGGGTTGTCGGACGGGGAAACCATGCGCTACGTCGTGCTGCCGCAAGCGATCCGCAACGTCGCCCCGGCGAACATGAACCTGTTTATCGCGCTGCAGAAAGACGTCGCGCTGCTTAGTTTCATCGGCCCGGTCGAGGTGTTTCGGCAGGCGGGCGTGTATAAATCCCTGATGGCGAACTTCACGCCCTATGTGGGGGCTGCGGTGATTTTCCTCGCGCTGACCATCCCGGCGACGCGCTATGCCGATTACCTGATGAACAAGCAACGGCGGCGGCAGAGCTGATGGCCAAGCTTGATCTGAAGGGCGTCACCAAGAGTTTCGGTGACAACACGGTCTGCCGTGGCATCGACTTGTCGGTCAATGAGGGCGAAATGGTCTGCCTGATCGGCGCGTCGGGGTCGGGTAAGTCGACGCTTCTGCGCTGCATCAACCTGCTGGAACCCATCGACGACGGGCGCATCCTACTGGATGGGGTGGACATCAGTGAACCGGGGTTGAACCCGCAGCCAATCCGCGCGCGCATCGGGATCGTGTTCCAGTCGTTCAACCTGTTTCCGCACATGACGGCCGCTGAGAACGTCATGCTGGCCCCGCGCCGTGTGTTGGGCAAAAGCCGCGATGCGTTGGACGCTCCGGTCAAGGCGCTGTTCGAGCGGTTCGATCTGGGCCAGCGGATGAACCATTACCCGGACCAATTGTCAGGCGGTCAGCAACAGCGTGTCGCGATCATCCGCGCCTTGGCGATGCAACCCGAGATCATGCTGTTTGACGAGATCACCAGCGCGCTTGACCCTGAACTGGTGGGTGAGGTGCTTGACGTGTTGCGGCAGCT
>NZ_JFKD01000003.1 GCF_002115725.1 Marivita cryptomonadis | reverse complement strand
GAAGCACACTTGCACGCGCCGCATCTGGCCTGCGATCTTGTCTGCGGTAACATCCTTGAGCAACTCGCGCACATGCGCTGCGACCCTGTCATGATCCGTTATGCTGACATCGAAACTCACCAGCAGATTGACCAGCGCGGGAACTGTTTCGATCATCCCCGCTGGCGGGTTTGCCGCAATGACCTTGTCAAGCGCAACGACCCGGGCATGCGCGCGCTCGTCATGGGTTTCGGAAAAGCAGACCAGCAGCGCATGATCGGCAACAGGTTTGAACCAGGGTTCCATGATGGACCTCATTCAGACGAACAAAAAGGGTGGGTGATGGCTATTGCAGCGCGTTTGGCAGAAAGAGTGCGATGCTTGGAAACGCGATCAACAGGAACGCCATGGCAAGCATGGTCAGGCAATAGGGCAGTGCCCCAAGCATCACCTCGTTCAACGATCCTGATTTTCGCGCGCCTTGAACCACATAGAGGTTCAACCCGACGGGCGGCGTGATCAGCGCCATTTCGATCAGCACGATCATCAGGATGCCGAACCAGATCACGTCATAGCCCTGCGCCACAACCAGCGGCACGATGATCGGGATCGTCACCACCATCAGCGACAGCGTTTCGATGAAGAACCCAAGCACGATGTAAAGCACCACCACCACAAGGATCGTCTTGAGCGGAGTCAGACCCAACCCGGTCATGAACTCGGTCAATTCGCGGCCCAACCCCGCCGAGGCCAGTGTAAAGTTGAGAAACGACGCGCCGATGACGATCAGCATGATCATCGAGGTGATCTTCACCGTGCCCATCAGACTCTCGGTCAGCATGCCCCAGGACACGCCACCAAAGACAAGCGCGATGATCAGCGCCCCGGCCACACCCACGGCAGCCGCCTCAGTCGGGGTGGCCCAGCCGCGATAGATCGAGCCGACGATCAGGCCGAACAGGATCAGGATTGGAACCAGATCAATCAACGCTCGCAGCATCTGCGGAAACGGAAACGTGCGCCGCACACCGCCAAGGTTCGGACGGATCAGGCAGATCACAGCCGTGATCGCCATGAACGCAACCGCCAGCGCCAGACCGGGGATCAGCCCGGCCAGAAACAACTGCGGGATCGAAGACTGGGTCAGGAAGCCATAGACGATCAAGTTGATCGACGGCGGGATCATGATGCCCAATGTGCCGCCTGCCGCGATAGCGCCGGAAAAGAGCTTGGGATCGTAGCCCAGTTTTTCAGCCTGCGGCATCGCCACGGTGGCGACAGTCGCGGCAGTGGCCACCGACGATCCCGATGTGGCTGAAAACATCGTCGCCGTTGCGATATTGGCATGCACCAATCCACCCGGCAGCCACGACACCCAGCGATCCAGCGCCGCATAGGTGCGGGTGGCAACACCGCTGCGGACAAGAATCTCGCCCAGCAGCACAAAGAACGGAATGGCGATCAGCGTGGCTGAATTCGAGGCCGACCACACCATGTTGCCCAAGCCCCGCGTCAGCGGGAAGCTGGAAAAGAACGTGTCGATTCCGAACCCGAGCAGGAAAAGCACAATCCCGACGGGAATCGACAGGGACAAGAGGCCCAAAAGCCCAACAGAGACATAAAAGATCATTGCAGGCTGTCCTGTTCCGCGAAGGCCCCGACAAAGGCCTCGGTCTCTTCGTGACGACGCTTGATCAACAGACTCAGCGCCGCAAATGTCACCAGCGTCGACATCAGCGCAAACCACACCCACCCGGCAAACCACGGTGCCTGCACCCAGGCCAGCGGAGTCTCAAGCGGCGTATTGGCCCGCGATCCGTTGACCAACGACCGTTCCAGCACAGGCCATGACTTGATCGCGATGGTGATGATCACTCCCGACATGACGACCATCGAAAACACATCGAACAGCGCTCGCACAAACGACCCCGCGCGGCTGCGCAGCAGGTCGATACGGACATGTCCCAACTCCAAGAGCGTAAAGGACATGCCCCAAGAGGTCGCGAGCGCCATGGCGTAGCCCGCGATCTCTTCGGTGCCGCCAAGCGACGTGCCGATCTGGCGCATGATGATATCGGTCAGCACGAACGCCGCGCAGAGCAACAGGCCAAGACCCACTACAAGGGCGACCCCTCGGTTGATCCGGCGCAGTCCGTCGATCATCTTCAGTTCCATTTTCGGCACGTCCCTTGGTGGTTTCGGGGTTGGCTTAGTTGATCGTCACGCCGACAACTTTGCCAACGCTGTCGTTCCAACGCGCGGCCCAGTCACCGCCAGCGCGCTCGGCCCATTCGGGCAGCACTTCGCTGGTCAGGATATCCCGTGCGCGCTCGAAATCGGCGTCGCTTACCTCGACCAACGTCATCGACCGCGCGTCACCCGACGGGCAGTCGCCATTGCCGGTCAGGCAGGCGATGTCGTTGACAAGCGCATCCTGCGCACTGGCCCATGCGGGGTCTTCGAAGCCGGATTTGATCTCGCTTTCGATCAGCGCCTTCTGAGCGTCCGACAGGCTGTTCCACTTGTCGAGGTTGATCGCCGTCACGACCGAATCCCAGCCACCCAGCGGGATCGGCAGCAGGTGCGTCGACACTTCCCACCAGCCCGCGCTGTAGCCCGACCCGGCACCCGTGACAGCACAATCGACAACGCCATTCTGCAACGCGCCCGGCACTTCGGCGAAGGACACGTTCACGCCCTCGGCCCCCAGCGCCTCAAGCAGCTTGGCGGTCATGCGACCAGAGGCCCGCACTTTCAAACCTTCCAGATCGGCAAGGTTGGAAATCTCGTGATTGCAGAACACGACCTGCGGCGGATAGGGCGCAATTGCCAGAACATGGCTGTTGAACCGGTCGTGGTAAATGTCGGTTACCATCGGGCGGGCCGCATCCACCATCGCGCGCGCTTCGTCCGCAGTAAGCGCGATCAGCGGCACATCCAGACCTTCCAGCTCGGGCGCATCGGCCACGGCATAATCCGCCACGGTCATCGCCACGTCGTAAACGCCCTGACCCAGCAAAGGATAGATGTCGCCCAGTCCAAGGCTCATCTGGTTGTGCGTGGTCAGTTCCACGGTCAGATCACCACCCGATGCAGCAGGCAGCGTTTCGCTCCAGAACGGGGCTTCGTACTGGTTGTGCAGCGGCAGGCTGGACCAGCTTCCCACGACAGACAGGGTTTCGGCAAAGACAGGTGTGGCACACACGGTGCTGGCCATCAGAAAGGCGAATGATTTTTTCATTGTTTGGTCTCCTTGTTGGATCGGTTTTATGTTTGTTTCAGGATTGTGGTCTCGGCATCTTCAGCCACATCCGCGATCAGCATGTGCCCTGGCGAATGCGTGATGCAGAGCGGCAGTCCAGCCGCCAGAAGAACGTTTTGCGGGGTCACGCCACAGGCCCAGTAGACCGGCACTTCGCCATCGTGGATTTCGACCGCATCCCCCCAATCGGGACGGGACAGATCGGGAATGCCAATCTTGGCCGGATCACCACTGGCAATCGGCGCGCCATGCGCCTGCGGATAGCGGGCACAGATTGCGCGGGTCTGCTCAATCTGATGCTCGGGGATTGGGCGCATCGTCACCACCATCTCTCCGCCGAAGGGCCCTGCAGGCACAAGGTCGATGCTGGTTCGGAACATCGGCACATTTCGCCCGCTCTCGATATGGCGTACCGGGATATCGTTGCGCATCAGCGCGTTTTCGAAAGTGAACGAACAGCCAAGCGCGACAGTCACAAGATCATCGGCCCAGACATTGCTGATATCCGTCACTTCCTCACTGAATGCACCGTCGCGAAAGACACGGTACTTTGACACATCCGTGCGAATGTCGATGTCCCGCCCCAGTGTCCGCATCTGCGGATCGCCTGTATCTCCAACGCCGACAACCGGGCAGGGCTTTGGGTTGCGCTGGCAGAACCGCAGAAAATCCAAAGCATAGCGTTCCGGCAGAATGGCAAGGTTGCATTGCAGGTAACCGGCGGCCAGACCAGCCGTATGTCCGGCATAGGCACCGCGACGGATAGCGGCCCGAACCTCAGTGGGCGGGGCGCCAATCAGACTGGAATGCGAAACAGACTCTTCTGCCATCGAGCGGTCCTTTGCTTGGATGCTGAACCATCACACGGCCGCTTGTTTTCATGCAAATTATCATTTTATATCAATAACGATAAAAATAATTGATCTACTTGGGGTGAGATCTGTCCCACTTCAAAGCCACCTCACGCGCGAATTCTGCACTTCTTTCAACAAGAAAGCTGCGCGGCTCCGACAGGTAGGATGCGGTGAAGGCCAAGGGCTGCGGATGAAACCCCGGATCGAATTCCACGATCTGCCCGGACTTCAGGAAATCATCGGCCAGAGCGCGGGGGTAGGGTCCAACCGCGATTCCCGCCGCAATCATCTTGAGACTCGCAGACAAGGATGCTGACGTATAAATGCGCAGCTTCGGCCCTACGCGGCGGGACAGTTCCGACGTCAGTTCGCGGTAAGGCCGCGTCTTGCTGGCATAGGAAATGACCGGGATTTTGCTCAGGTCCGTCTGCGGGTTCGACGTTGACCGATACCAGTGAAGATCAAAGGTCGGCAAAGGTACGTTCTCGACCGAAAACTCCGAAATCGGCCCCATCAAAAGCGCAAGGTCAAGACTGCGTTCCAGCAAGGCAGATCGCAAGTTCAACGAAATATCGACCGTAAGATCGACATTCACCCTTGGGTAGTGTTCGCTGAACGTCTTGAGGAATTCCGGCAACCACGCCTGCGCGATGGTTTCCGACGCACCAACGCGGAACAGGCCTTCGGTTTCCGACGGGTTCGCGACGCGCTGTTTGATCTCTTCTTCGACGAACAGCATCTGTTCCGCATAGGACAAAAGCAGCGTGCCATGCTTTGTCAGGATCAACTCGCCTGATCCGCGCTCAAAAAGCGGAACCTTGAGTTCTTGTTCGAGATTGGAGATGCGTGTCGACACGGCGGGCTGAGACAAATGCAGCTTGTCGGCGGCTTTGCGAAACCCTCCCAGACGTGCCACCCACAGGAAAGTCCGGATCTGATCGAAGGTCATGGGCTTTCATAGAATTTATCAGCCACGGCGCAAAACGATAAATTGATTGGCGATCATTTTGTGATGCCTGTTTCCGCGCAGGGCACCCGGAATTACACAAAAGTTCACATAGGGTTAATGGGGCCGCTTCGGCCCTATTGTTTCGCGTGCGAAACAATAGGTCATAAAGGGTGCCTTTTCCCTCTGCGTCCCACGTCCCACAGGGCCGCCATATTTCTTGCGATGCCTTGTATGCCCCCCACCCACATTCTACATGGGCCCATATGAAGCGTTTTATCCCATTTGTGAAATCCAACCCCACCGTCGCTGTTGTTCGGATGCAAGGAACGATTGCGGCAGGGTCTCGCGGGACTCTGAGCGACGCAAGCCTCCGCTCTCTTCTCGAGAAAGCGTTTCGCAAGGGCAAGCCCGCCGCTGTGGCGATCGAGATCAATTCGCCAGGTGGATCGCCGGTCCAAAGCTCTTTGATCGGAGCGCGCATTCGGCGACTGGCCGATGAAACCGAAGTGCCTGTCTACGCCTTTGTCGAAGACGTGGCCGCGTCCGGTGGCTACTGGATCGCAAGTGCGGCGGATGAAATCTATGCTGATCCTGCGTCTATCCTCGGTTCCATCGGCGTGATCTCTGCCGGGTTCGGCGCGCACGTCTTTCTGCAACGACAGGGCATCGAACGGCGCGTCTACACGGCTGGCAAATCCAAATCCATGCTCGACCCGTTCCGCCCCGAAAGCGAAGACGACGTGGCACGGCTGAACAAGCTGCTGGGTCAGTTGCACGAAACCTTCATCACTCAGGTCAAAACCGGTCGTGGCGAAAAGCTCGCTGACAATCCTGACCTTTTTACGGGTGAAATCTGGGTAGGACAGGGCGCAGTCGATGTCGGTCTTGCGGATCACATCGGACACCTCGTTCCAGCGATGAAGGAGCGGTTCGGCGACAAGGTAAAGTTCCGCCGCTACGAACAACGCCGTCCCTTCCTCAGCCGTTTCGGCGCGAAACTCACCGACGACGCACTCAGCGTCATTGAAGAGCGTGCCGAGTTCGCGCGGTATGGGCTCTGACGTGATCAGCAAGATCGTTATTCTCTTCCTCGTCTTCATCGCTGTGCTTGCCATGTTCGGCAAACTGCGCATCCCCGGTGCGAAACGTCTGGCCAGTGCCAAGTGCCGCAAATGCGGACGCTATCGCATTGGCAAAGGGCCATGCCCGTGTACCGGAAAGGCAAGCTGACATGATGATGATCTGGGGAGGTGTGGTCATCGGATTGGTGATCCTGCTTTTGGCAGGCGATGCGCTGGTCAAAGGTGCGGTGAACCTGTCGTTGCGCATCGGCATCCCTGCTTTGATCGTCAGCCTGACCGTGGTTGCCTTTGGAACCTCTGCGCCGGAACTTCTCATCTCGATCAAGGCGGCGATGGAAAACGTTCCGGGCATCGCGCTTGGGAACGTGGTTGGGTCGAACACGGCCAATGTCCTTCTGGTATTGGGCATTCCCGCCTTGCTTGCGGTGATGCACACCAGCGAATGCGACACACGCAAAAGCTATGTGATCATGTTGGCATCGTCGGTGCTGTTTATCGCGCTGGCGTTCCGGGGCGTGTTTGATTGGACCGCAGGTATCGTGTTGCTGGTCGTCCTCGCGGTGATCCTTGGTGATGCCATGCGCGAGGCGTTGGCCCACAGGCGCGCTGGTAAGGACGCGGATGATGAAGAAGAACCCGAAGGCGCCGACCCGGACATGCCTTGGTGGAAGATTATTCTCTACCTCGCCTTGGGCCTTGTCGGTTTGCCGCTTGGTGCGGATCTTCTTGTCGACAGCGCGGTCGAAATTGCGACGATCTTTGGCGTCAGCGACACGGTGATCGGCTTGACCCTGGTCGCTTTGGGCACGTCGCTGCCGGAACTGGCAACGACCGTTATGGCGGCGCTGCGGCGTCAGGCGGATGTGGCGCTGGGCAATGTGATCGGCTCGAACATGTTTAACCTGCTGGCCATCATCGGCGTCGCATCCCTGATCGCGCCGATCCCGGTCGATCCCGAATTCCTGCGCTTTGACCTTTGGGTGATGCTGGGGGCATCGCTCTTGATCTTCCCGCTGGTCTTTCTGGCCCGCGACCTGACGCGTATCTGGGGAGTGGTCTTGTCGGCGCTTTATCTGGGCTACATTGCGCTTGTCATCATGTAAGCGCGAAAGGCAGACCCCATGAGTAAGGCATTGATCACAGGCGCAGGCAAACGGCTGGGTCGCGCGATGGCGCTTTACCTTGCGGATCGCGGTTTTGATGTCGCTGTGCACTACGCAAGCTCTGCCGATGCCGCAGAAGAGGTGGCAGACCTGATCCACGCCAAGGGACAGCACGCCTGTACGGTGCAGGCCGACCTGTTGAACGAGAGCGAGACCCAAGCCCTGACCGATGCTGCAGTTGCAGGGATCGGTGGGCCGTTGACGGTGCTCATCAACAATGCGTCGATCTTCGAGTATGACAACGTCGAAACTGCGACCCGCGAAAGCTGGGACCGGCATCTGGAAAGCAACCTGCGTGCACCGTTTGTGCTGACCCAGCGTTTCGCAGCGCAACTTCCCGCGCCCGAGATGGATGAGATGAACGAACCCGTCGCATCTGGGCTGGTGATCAACATGATCGACCAGCGGGTGCGCAAGCTGACGCCGGAGTTCATGACCTACACAATCGCCAAGATGGGGCTGTGGGCCTTCACCCAGACGGCGGCACAGGCGTTGGCACCGGCGTGTCGCGTCAATGCCATTGGCCCCGGCCCAACCTTGCGCGGAGGTCGTCAGAGCGAAGCACATTTTGCAAAGCAGCGCGCGGCCACGGTGTTGCAGCGGGGGGCAAATACGTCGGATATCACCGGGGCGTTGGGGTATTTTCTGGATGCTCCCGGCGTCACTGGTCAGCTTCTTTGTGTCGATGGTGGACAGCATCTGGGATGGCAGACACCGGACGTAATTGGCGTCGAATGATGCTGCTGAAAAACAAGTTTTGCACTGGTTAGACTGACGTTACGAAAACGTTACGAAAGTGTTAATGTTTTCAGTAGCTTGTCGTGGGTGCATTTAAATTGTTATTAAAATCAATACCTTGCAAATATGCCTAAAAAATGAGCAAGTCAGAGAGGGTGCCGAAATACAAGGGAAAAACCCTCACGTTCAAAACTTCTCCGCAGACTTATCCACAGAAAGCGTGGATGCCTTAAAGGTTGCATCATGGGGGGCGATGGGGCAGCGAAACCGGGAGAATCGTGCAAACCCGGAAACCGTAAATCTAGGCTGACATGACCAAGGAAACCGACGCTGACAATCTGACCGGATACGCCTGTATTCAGAGCTATCTCAAGACGTTGGACTCCAGTCCGGGTGTCTACCGCATGCTGGATTCTCAAGCGCGCGTGCTTTATGTCGGCAAGGCACGCAACCTCCGCGCGAGGGTTTCGAACTATTCGCGGCCATCGCCGCAGCACTCGGGCCGCATCGCCCGGATGATTTCGGAAACCGCGTCGATGATGTTCCTGACGACGCGCACCGAAACAGAAGCGCTGTTGCTGGAACAGAACCTCATCAAGCAGCTCAAACCGCGCTACAACGTGCTCTTGCGCGACGACAAGTCGTTCCCGAACATTCACGTCACGGCTCATCCCTATCCGATGATCCACAAACATCGCGGCGCGAAGAAAGATAAAGGTGCGTACTACGGTCCCTTTGCCAGTGCGGGTGCGGTCAATCGGACGCTGAACCAGTTGCAGCGGGCGTTTCTGTTGCGCAACTGTTCCGATGCGATGTTCGACAGCCGGACACGGCCCTGCCTGCAATTCCAGATCAAGCGCTGTTCCGGGCCCTGCGTGGGCAAGATCAGCGAAGCAGACTACGCTGCCAGCGTTAAGGACGCCGAGCGCTTTTTGTCGGGCAAATCTACCAATGTGCAGGAAACGCTGGCGAAAGAGATGGCCGAGGCCTCTGAGGCCATGGAGTTCGAGCGCGCCGCAGCTTTACGCGACCGCATCCGGGCCCTGACGCAGGTGCAGACGGCACAAGGGATCAACCCGCGCGGTGTGACCGAGGCGGATGTGATCGCCCTGCATCTTGAAAAGGGGCAGGCCTGCGTTCAGGTGTTTTTCATCAGGGCCAACCAGAACTGGGGCAACCGCGATTTCTATCCGCGTGTCGGGCCGGACGTGGAAGAGGCCGAGGTACTGGAGGCGTTCCTTGGGCAGTTTTACGACACCAAGGAACCGCCAAAGCTCTTGTTGCTGTCACACCCAATTGAAAACGAAGACCTGATGACCGAGGCGCTGTCGGACAAGCTGGGCCGCAAGGTCGAGATTGCTGTGCCGCGTCGGGGTGAAAAGTCTGAACTGGTCGACGGCGCATTGCGTAACGCGCGGGAAAGCCTGGCGCGGCGAATGGCGGAAACGGCAACGCAGGCCAAACTGTTGCGCGGTCTGGCGGAGGCGTTTGGGCTGGATACGCCGCCCGATCGGATTGAGGTCTACGACAACAGTCATATTCAGGGGACCAACGCCGTCGGGGCGATGATCGTTGCGGGGCCCGAGGGATTTCTCAAGAGCCAGTATCGCAAGTTCAACATCAAGGGGGATGAACTGACCCCCGGTGATGATTTTGGCATGATGAAAGAGGTGCTGACCCGGCGGTTCAAGCGTTTGCTCAAAGAGGATCCCGAGAGGGATAAAGGGCTTTGGCCCGATTTGCTCTTGATCGACGGTGGTGCTGGGCAGGTGTCTGCTGTCCGCGAGATCATGGAAGAACATGGCGTCGGAGATGTGCCGATGGTCGGTGTGGCCAAAGGTGTGGACCGCGATGCAGGCAAGGAAGAATTCCACCGCTCGGGCACGCGGCCTTTTGCACTGCGCCACAATGATCCGGTCTTGTACTTCGTCCAACGCCTGCGTGATGAGGCACACCGCTTTGCCATTGGCACGCACCGCGCGAAGCGGGCAAAGTCACAAATGGCGAACCCCCTGGACGAGATCTCGGGTGTTGGTGGAGCGCGCAAGCGGGCGCTTCTGGCGCATTTCGGGTCTGCGAAAGCTGTCAGCCGGGCAAACCTTGCGGACCTGAAGGCGGTGGAGGGTGTCAGCGAGGCGCTGGCCGAGCGGATTTACGGCTTTTTCCACGAAAACAGCTGACACGCTGGCGCGCTTTGGTGTTCCGTTTCAGATCACTGAATCGACAGGTCGATATTGAAGCCACTGGTCTTGCCGGTGTCTTCGTCGTTGCCCATGTGGTAGACGCGAATGGCGTAAGTTCCGTTTTCGGGTAGGCTGACGGTGGTTGTGTTTCCATTCATCGAGCTGTTGTAGATCGCACCACCATCACTGCCCGGAGGCAGGATATTGAAGTAGACAGTGCCGTTGCCGTTGCTGTCGGTCACAGTCAGCTCAACAAACATCTCCTGTCCGGCGTTAGCTCCCAGCAAATAGTCAGTGTACTCTTGCCCAGTGATGGTGCCTGACACCATTGTCCCGAAATTACCCGGTGCAAATTTGACGTCTGATTTGGATTGCGCGGACACATTGGTGGCCAAAGCCAGTCCAAGCATGGTGGCAAGCAGGCGATTTGTTGGGAACGACATGAGCGGGTCTCCTGAACTATTCAAAGACAGAGTACCCCGACATTATTGCGCGTCAAAATTGTATTTGCTTCAAGTCTTTATGCTCGTGAGAATGGCAAGCACCGTGTTGGATAGCGGGGCTGGGCGACCATCGGAGTCAACATACACTTGCGTGAAAAAGCCTTCGGCCCCGGCGGTGTCTTCGTCATTGCCAAAGAGTGCGATCTCATAGCGGAAGGACGAGGTGCCGATATGAGCGACGCGGATGCCTGCGGTGAGCATGTCCGGGAAGCTCAATTCAGCGTGGTAGCGGCAGCCGCTTTCGACAACGAGAAATTTGGTCGCGTTGGGGCCGCGGATTTCGGTGCCTTTTTCCATTTGCCACAAACTCACTGCGGTGTCGAAGAGTGCGTAATAGGTGGCGTTGTTGAGATGCCCGTATTCGTCGTTGTCCTGCCAGCGTGTCGGCAGTGTGCGGAAGGCGCAATAGTTAGCGCGGGTTCCGGGGGGCGTACGAGGCATCAGCCCGACCGCATCAGCCTGAAGGCGGCCGACGCACCCCAGCCCGCAGCGATGGCGATGGCAAGGGATAGAAGGCCATAGACCAAAGGCTGCTGGCGCGACAGGTTGTAGAGCCAGCGTTCAAGGCCGACCTTGCGCACCTCGATGCTGGTTTCGTATTTCGACACGACCTTACCGCCGCGGGTCAGGAACACGCGTGTTGCGTATTCGCCTTCGGTCAAGTTTGCTGGCATCTGGATCGCGGTGTTGAACAAGGTGGATTCGCGCAGATCTACTGCGCCCTCATCCAACACGTAGAGACCGTTCGCCATCCGGATGCGCACCAGCGCGTCGATGAATTCCTGTGGGTTGGCGACTTGCGACCATGCCCCGATTGACCGGATGCGGCGCGGGATCGACACGTTGTGGCGCAGGTCATCAGCTTCGTTCAGCACCTGTTGCCAAGGGGCTGAAGTGGAAATTGCGTAAAAGCTTGGTGCCGCGGACACATCCATTGCATCGGTGTTCACCCAAATGCCAAGAACGCGGTCTTTACGGCGTACAGTGATCGGAGCCTGTGGGCCGGAAATGGTCACGATCACCTGGATCGGTTCGTTCTGAGGGATCGGCACTTCGCGCTTGATTGCGCCGTAGATGATAACCTCTGAACCGTCAAAATTGGTTGAGATCGACACCTGGTCCCGGCTGAGGCCAAGCACCACTTCTTCGGCTTTCAGAGGGGTGGCCAAAAGCAGGAGGAGCACGAGTATAGCGCGCATCAGTGACCTCCTGCCGTGCCGATTGAGAACAGCTCGGACGGTTGGATCAGAAGGTCGAGCGCGAGCTTTCCGCAGACTGCAAGAACCATGATCGCCAAAAGGATGCGCAGTTGCTCGGCCTTGAGCTTGGCCCCGATTACGGTGCCGATCTGCGCTCCGACGACGCCGCCGATCAGCAGCAGCACGGCCAGTACCATGTCCACAGTGTAGTTCGTGGTGGCGTGCAGCAGGGTGGTGAAACCGGTCACGAAAATGATCTGGAAGAGCGAGGTGCCGACAACCACCTTGGTGGGCATGCCCAGAAGGTAGATCATCGCGGGAACCATGATAAAGCCGCCGCCCACACCCATGATCGCCGCGAGGATACCGACCAGAATACCAACGATCACCGGCGGGATGACCGAGATATAGAGCCCCGAGGTGCGAAAGCGCATCTTGAACGGCAGGCCGTGAATCCAATTATGCTTTTTGCGCTTGGGTGCAGAGCCGGAGCGTGTTTTGCGGATCGCGTTCAGGCTTTCCACAAACATCAACGCGCCGATGATTCCAAGGAAGACGACATAGCAGAGTTTGACCAGCAAATCGACCTGACCGAGGCTCTTGAGGTAATTGAATACCCACACGCCAAGCGCGGCGCCGATAAGGCCCCCGACAAGAAGCACCGTTCCCATTTTGAGATCGACTGTTTTTCGCCTGAGATGGGCAAGCACGCCGGAGAATGACGACGCGACA
Source organism: Marivita cryptomonadis (assembly GCF_002115725.1). Taxonomy (GTDB): domain Bacteria; phylum Pseudomonadota; class Alphaproteobacteria; order Rhodobacterales; family Rhodobacteraceae; genus Marivita; species Marivita cryptomonadis. The sequence goes on along the minus strand of NZ_JFKD01000003.1, from coordinate 331,216 downwards.
ATCTGGTTTGCTTCGGTCGCCACGGCGACTGCCGGTGGGATGCCGATGAAGAACAAGAGCGGCGTCATCAGGAAGCCACCGCCAACACCGAACATGCCGGACAGCACGCCCACCATTCCGCCAAGGCCAAGCAGCAGGAACGCGTTGACCGATACTTCGGCGATGGGAAGGTAGATCTGCATGTTCGTCCATAGACCCAACCTTTGCTCCGTTTCAAGCGGTGCGGTGCCGCAGGTGCAAAAAGGACTTACGAAAGTGGGTCAACTGGACTCAGGTGGGGGACGGGTGATGCGTTGACGCATCACCCGTTTCCGTTGACGTAAACGCCCGCTTAACCTGAATGTCAGCGTTCCTTGACGTAGGGCTCGCCACCGGCACGCGGCGGAATCGCCTTACCGACGAAACCGGCAAGGATCACCACGGTCAGGATGTAGGGCAGCGCGTCCATGAACTGCACCGGCACCACAAACGCACCCAGGTCGATGTTCTGATAGCGCAGCGCCACAGCCTGAAGCAGGCCGAAAAGAAGGCAGGCATAAAGCGCATACCATGGCCGCCATTTGGCAAAGATCAGCGCAGCCAGCGCGATAAAGCCTCGCCCGGCGGTCATGTCCTTGACGAAACCCGCCTGCAGTGCGGTCGCCAGATATGCACCTGCAACGCCACACAGAATGCCACAGATCCCCACGGCGACAAAGCGCAGCCCAACCACCGACACACCGGCAGTGTCCACCGCCTCGGGGGCTTCGCCAACTGCGCGCAGGCGCAGGCCAAAGCGTGTCCGGTAGAGCAGCCACCACGTCAATGGCACCATCGCAAAGGCGACGTAGACAAGGATCGAATGACCCGAGATCAATTCGGCATAGATCGGACCAATGAGCGGCACGCCAGCGAATTCCGCGGCACCGGGGAGTATGATGGGTTCAAACCTGCCCGCCCCGATGAGCGATGGCGTACGTCCGCCTTGGCTGAACCAGTCTTGTGCGATCAGGACGGTGAGACCTGCCGCGAGGAAGTTGATGGCGACACCCGAGATCAATTGGTTGCCCCGGAAGGTGATGGACGCCAGCCCGTGCAGCACGGAGAGCGCCAGAGAGGCAAGGATACCTGCCCCAAGCCCCATCCAAACGTCACCGGTGATTGCTGCGATGGCGGCTGAAAAGAACGCCGCGGCAAGCATTTTGCCCTCGAGGCCGATGTCGAAGATGCCAGCACGCTCACTGAAGAGGCCCGCCAGGCAGGCCAGAAGCAGCGGTGTTGCAAGGCGTACAGTGCTGTCGAGCACCTGAAGCAGTGTTGCGAAATCCATCAGGCTTTCCTCCGGGCGGCGAGGAAGAGTTTTTCGAGTGGCATCCGCACCATATTGTCGAGAGCCCCGGTGAAGAGGATGACCAGCGCTTGGATCACCACGATCAGTTCGCGTGGGATATTCGTCCAAAGCGCCAATTCTGCGCCGCCTTGGTAAAGGAAGCCAAACAGCAGCGCGGCCAGCAGAACACCCAGCGGGTGTGACCGGCCCATCAGCGCGACCGCGATGCCGATAAATCCAGCGCCTTCGGTCGCGTTCATGACAAGGCGTTCCGCCTCACCCATCGTGGTGTTGAGTGCCATCATCCCAGCAAGACCACCCGAGATCAGCATGGCAACCACGGTGATCTTGATGGGGCTGATGCCTGCGTATTTCGCAGCCGATTCAGATTGGCCAAAGGAGCGGATTTCGTAGCCCAGCTTGGTGCGCCAGATCAACACCCAGACGGCAAGGCACATGAATACCGCCAGAAAGAAGGTCACATTGGCTGGAGCGCCCCGAAACATCGCGGTTTCAGCGGTCGAGAACATGTCCTGAAAGGTGGGCAATTGCGCAGCTTCTGGGAAGCGGGCGGTGGCCGGATCCATGGCACCTTGGGGGCGCAGGATATTCACGAGGATGTAGTTGAGAACAGCGGCGGCGATGAAGTTGAACATGATCGTGGTAATCACGATATGGCTGCCGCGTTTGGCTTGGAGATAGGCCGGGATCAAGGCCCACATCGCGCCGAACAGCGCGGCCGATACTGTTGCACCCAGCAGCGCCACGTACCAGTTGGGCCAGGGGATATAGAGACAGGCCAGCGCCACGCCCAAACCGCCGATCATCGCCTGACCCTCGCCGCCGATATTGAACAGCCTCGCATGGAAAGCCACGGCGACAGCAAGGCCGGTGAAGATAAAGTTGGTCGCGTAGTACAGCGTGTAGCCCCACCCCGACGATCGCATCAGCGCACCGTCGACCATCAGCTTGAACGCCGCTACCGGGTCTTCGCCAATGCCGATGATCACCAGTGCCGACAGGATCGCGGCAAGAAGTAGCGAAATCAGGGGGACAAGGACCGCGTCGGCCCAACCGGGCATCTTATCCATCTTTGCCGCCCTCCTCGGGGTCTTTTATAGGGTCTGATTTGGTATCCGGCGACTTTGGCCGCTCTGGTGTCGACTGGGTGAGTGTTGCGCTTAGGCTGCCAAGGCTGATCGCTTCGGTTTTGGCAGGTGGTGTTTCGACATCGACGGGATCGGTACTGAAGGTCATCGGTTCTTCGTGCGGCATTGTCGGCGATGCGATGTCCGCGGCGGCCGGGGCCTCGGTCTTGGTCTCGTCGTCTGCGCTGATATCGGGGGCTGCGTCGGTTCTGATATCCGGCGCAGTTTCGTCCACCTGCGCCTCGACTGGGGCTACTTCCGCTCCCGCGTCGGTGGTGGTCAGTTTGACCTCTGTTTCTGATGGGGCCTCTGCGTCTTGTGGCACTTCGGGGGTCAATTCGGACTCTGCTTGGGCGTCTGCCTCAATTTCAGCGGCCTCTTGCACCTCTTCTTCGCTCATCGCCATCGGGGACGCAGGCATTTTGGCATGGGCTGTATCGGTGATCCCGGCCATCAGAAGGCCCAGTTCCTTTTCGTTGGTCTCGCTCGGGATGCGCTCGCCCATGATCTGGCCATCAAACATCACCGCGATGCGGTCTGAGAGCGAGAAGATCTCGTCCAGTTCGACGGACACGAGCAGGATCGCCTTGCCCTCGTCCCGAAGGCGAATGATTTGCTGATGGATGAATTCGATTGCGCCAATATCGACACCGCGCGTGGGCTGGCCGACCAACAGGATATCCGGGTTTCGTTCGATTTCTCGCGCCAGAACGATCTTCTGCTGGTTGCCACCCGAGAAATTGCGCGCGGCCAGCTTGGGGTTCGGTGGGCGCACATCAAATCGTTCCATCTTGGCGGCGGCTTCGGCCTTGATGGCTGCGTTGTCCATAAGCATGCCAGACTGGATTTTCGGATCGCGATGATAGCCGAAAACAGTGTTTTCCCACGCCGTGAACGGCATGATGAGCCCTTCGCGGTGGCGGTCTTCGGGCACGTGGGCGATGCCCCGCGCGCGACGTGACTGGCCGTCGGAATGCTTGCCTGTCAGGTCAATCTCTTGACCGTTGACGCGGATCGTGCCGGTGGCATTGGCATAGCCGCCCAACACCTCGAGCAGTTCAGACTGACCGTTCCCGGCAACACCGGCGATTCCAAGGATTTCACCTGCAAGCACATTGAGCGAAATGCCCTTGAGCCGTTCGACGCCTTTTTCGTCGGTCAGGCGCAGGTTTTCGACCTCAAGCACGGGCTTACCCGGTTCGGCGGGTTTCTTGTCGACCTGCAACAGCACCTTGCGGCCCACCATCATCTCGGCCAGCCGTTCGGGGCTGGTCTCTGCCGTCTTGACCGTCGCCGTCATCTCGCCACGGCGCATCACCGACACGGTGTCGGTGGCGTCCATGATTTCGCGCAGTTTATGAGTGATCAGGATGATCGTCTTTCCCTCTTTGCGCAGGTTATCAAGGATGCGGAAAAGGTGGTCGGCTTCGGCAGGCGTCAGAACGCCGGTTGGTTCATCAAGGATCAGGATGTCGGCCTGACGGTAAAGCGCCTTGAGAATTTCCACGCGCTGCTGGTGGCCGACGCTCAGGTTTTCGATGATCGCGTCGGGATCGACGTTCAATTCGTATTCTTCGGCCAGTTGCTTCAACACACCACGCGCTTTGTTCAGCGACGGGCGGAGCAGGGGGCCATCCTCGGCACCGAGGATCACGTTCTCAAGAACGGTGAAATTCTGAACCAGCTTGAAGTGCTGGAACACCATCCCGATGCCCGCCTTGATTGCGGCCTGGCTGTCGGGGATCTGGGTTTCTTTTCCGTTGATGAAAATCTGGCCGCTGTCGGCTTTGTAAAAGCCGTAGAGGATCGACATGAGAGTCGATTTACCCGCGCCGTTCTCGCCGATGATGCCGTGAATGGTGCCGGGTTTGACGCTGATCGAGATGTTCTTGTTGGCCTGAACAGGGCCAAATGCCTTGGAGATGCCTTTGAGCTGGATGGCAGGCGGGACCGAGGCAAGGAGCGGGTCCGTTTCGGGGGCGGCAACAGCGGTATTCATGAACTATCCCTGCATCAGTCTTCGGGTCTGGTGCCCGATACATGGCGGAGCGGCCGTGACCGGCCGCTCCGAAAGTCTACACGCGTTCTGATCGGATCAGAAGCTCAGCGCGGGGCAGCTGTCGTCGGACATGTAGTCATGCACCATCAACTCGCCGCTGGCGATCTTGGCAGAAGCATCGTCCACGGCTGCTTTCATGTCGGCGCTGACGAGTGCTTCGTTGTGCTCGTCAAGGGCGTAGCCGATGCCGCCATTGGCGATACCCATGACGTTGATGCCTGTTTCCAGATCGGTGCCCGAGGTCATCGCATCATAGACCGCGTTGTCCACGCGCTTCATCATCGACGTGAGAACCTGACCCGGGTGCAGGTAGTTCTGGTTGCTGTCCACACCGATGGACAGGATGCCTTCGTCTGCAGCGGTTTGCAGAACGCCCACGCCTGTGCCACCCGCGGCAGCGTAGACCACGTCTGCGCCTTGGCTGATCTGAGCCTTGGTCAACTCAGAGCCCTTAACCGGGTCGTTCCACGCAGCCGGAGTCGTGCCGGTCATGTTGGCCACAACCGTGGCGTCCGCGTTTACAGCCTTCACGCCTTGCGCATAGCCGCAGGCGAATTTGCGGATCAGAGGGATGTCCATGCCGCCGATAAAGCCAACGGTGCCGGATTCGGATGCCATCGCTGCCATCATACCCACAAGGTAGGAGCCTTCATGTTCGTTGAACACGACAGAGCGCACGTTCGGCTGATCGACGACCATGTCGATGATTGCGAATTTGGTGTCCGGGTAATCTGGAGCGACTTCGCCGAGCACGTTGCCGAAGGCAAAGCCGGTCATCACGATCGGGTTGTTGCCGTTCTCGGCAAAGCGGCGAAGGGCCTGTTCTCGCTGGGCTTCGGACTGAAGCTCGATCTCGCGGAATGTTTCGCCGGTTTCCTCGGCCCAACGCACGGCACCGTTAAAGGCGGCTTCGTTGAAGGATTTGTCAAACTTGCCGCCCAGATCGAAGATCAGGGCCGGTTCGGCAGCAGCCGCGCCAGCGGTGAGCGCCAAAGCAGCGGCGGCACCATAAAGTTTTGTCATGAGGGTCATTTAGCAGCTCCCAGATGTTGGACTGCGACGGCTTTATTGCGTCGCTTGGTTAGATCGATTGATCAGCGTCAATTAAGGCTGCACGCGGACGATAGTTCAACCGCTTTTTGTGCCAGAGCCCTGTGACGTTGGCGCAGGAGCGATTTGACCTTACGCAATGGCCATTGAAAGCAGCATGGCATCGTCTTTTGTGCCGTCGCGCAAGGTATAATAGCCCGACCGCGTGCCAATCGGCGCGAATCCCTTCGCTGCGTAAAAGGACCGGGCTGGTGCGTTCTGTAGCGCCACTTCCAACAGGATGCGCGTGACACCCTGCTGCTTTGCAACGGTGATGAGCTTGGTCAAGAGCGAAGACGCCAGGCCTTTTCGCTGTGCCCCGGGGTCTGTGGCAATCGCCAGAATTTCACACTCGTCGGCCACAATTTGCGCTATCACGAAGCCTTGATCCTGAGACAGGATCAGACTGTGCTTGGCGGCGAGAGTGTCAGCGATGTCTTGCGCCGACCATGGCCGCATCTGGACATAGGCCCTGTCCATGATCGCGGCGCAGCGTTCGGGTGTCACGACAGGATCACTGGGGCCGTATCCCGTGCAGGGGCGGCATCGGCTGGTTTGATGTAGAGCGGTTTGGGCCGCACTGCAGCCTGTGCATCGGCCCGTGCCGCGACCTCGGCCAGTGCGGTGATCAACGCGTGCGCGTCTTCGGCAAAGATGGCCTCGGGGACATCGCTGGCCGCGATGAGCGCAGGTGCTCCGCCGGGGGATTGTGCGTAGATCATGTCGCGTGGAGCAGCAACAGCAGCGGTCGCCATAGGGTGCAGGTGATGCAGAGCATCGAGCGTGGACACGCCGATGGCCGGAACGCCAAGCCCCAATGCAAGCCCGCGTGCGGCGGACACCGAAATTCGGATTCCCGTGAAATTGCCGGGCCCGATCCCGACCCCAATGCGGCTCAGATCGGCCCATGTCTTGCCGTGCTGCGCGAGAAACGTCTCGAGCATCGGCATCAGGTGTTCGACCTGTCCGCGTGCCATCGCGTCGACACGGGTTGCGACAACTCGACCACCGCAAAACAAAGCGGCTGCGCAATGCGCAGCCGATGTGTCAAATGCCAGAAGGGTCGTGTCAGACGGCAACCGGCCGCACCTCGGTCACTTCGGGGATATAGTGCCGCAGAAGGTTTTCGATCCCCATTTTGAGCGTCAGGGTCGAAGATGGGCAACCCGCGCAGGCACCCTGCATGTGAAGGTAGACCACACCCCGGTCAAAGCCATGAAAGGTGATGTCTCCACCGTCTTGCGCCACGGCAGGGCGGACGCGGCTGTCCAGCAATTCCTTGATCTGGCCCACGATCTCACCATCTTCGCCGGTATGCTCTGCATGTCCCGAAGGTGCTTTCGCGTCGCCTGCCATGACCGGATCGCCGGATTGGAAGTGCTCCATGATCGCGCCCAGAAGCGCGGGCTTCAGGTGGTCCCAATCGGTGCCGTCATCCTTGGTCACAGTGACGAAGTCATGTCCGAAAAACACGCCTTTGACGCCCGAGACCGCGAAGAGCCGCGTGGCCAGTGGCGAAACCGACGCACCTTCAGCTGTCGGGAAATCGGCAGTGCCCATGTCCAGCACGGTCTGGCCGGGTAGGAACTTGAGCGTGGCGGGGTTGGGCGTTGATTCAGTTTGGATAAACATGGCGGCACCTCCTGATGACGTTATCATATATGCGCATGCGCTGGAGCAGCGTCAAGGTTTAGAACAGTTCTAAGTCGCCGGTTTGGCACTGCAGGTCCCGCTATCGAATGGGGAGTAATGTTACCTCGAACGTGCCTGACACCGGCATCGGCGCTGACAGGTCGATGGTCTTCCCGAAATCTGCGCTTTGCCCCAGTGTTCCGATGAACGTGCCGCTGATGCGCAGCAAGTCGTCTTTAAGGTCTCGGTCTGTCACGGTAACGATCAAGCCGCCACTGTCCACCCGCCCATACCAGCGTTCGAATTCGGCATCCTCGGTTCGGCGCAGCAGCGACATTTCCGGCAGTTGTGCGCGGTCGCGCAACAGATCGAAGGCCAGCCTCAAGGATTGGAAGCGCTGCCATGTTCCCAGATCGGAAGGCCGGGTCAGAATACTAACCCTCACAAAGCCTTGCGAACCGGTCCAATCGCTATGGCCCGAGCTTAGTGGCAATTCCAGAGTTTCATCTGCCAAGGTGAGCGTTATCCGCCCCTCTTCCTTGGCGGTCGCCATCGACGCAGCCAAGAGGCTGGTGCCGATGCAAAACGCCGACACTGCGCGCAGAAAGCGGAAACCCGAAAATGCAGTCACGCAATCCTCCTTCGTCTTGCAGCGGACACGGTTTGCCGTGCCACCTGACGCGAGGGGACGTGTCAGGTGATCGCTTCGAGCCGCTCTTTCGACAGTTCGCCCGGCACGATGGTGATCGGGATCGGCAGGCTACCCGCGTTCTTGGTCAGTTGCGTGACAAGCGGACCGGGGCCCTTTTTGCCGGAGTTCGCGCCTAGAACCAGAACGCCAATGTCCGGATCATCCTGCACTTGTGCGATGATTTCGGTCACCGCTTCGCCTTCGCGAATAACAAGCTCTGGGTCGACGCCCTGCTTGTCGCGCATCCATTTGGCGAAAACCTCGAAATGCGCATGAATGCGCTCGCGCGCTTCTTCCCGCATGACTTCGCCCACACCGATCCAGTGATTGAACTCGTCTGCTGGGATGATCGACAAAATCTCCACCCCGCCGCCGGTATTGGCAGCCCGCATCGCGGCAAAGCGCATCGCGTTCAGACATTCGCGGCTGTCATCCAGGACGACTAGAAATTTACGCATAGATGTTCTCCCGCAGGGGATCATGGCTTAGGAACCGCACCCGTGCAATAGAGCTTGGCTCCAGTGTCGCAGATTGCACCTAGTGGGAAGACTGTGCCCAGTCCCAGTACATCTCGCGGACACGGCGGGTCACTGGCCCGACTTGGTAGGACGTGTCCTCGAACCCGACCACTGGCGTGACCTTGTTCATATTGCCAGACAGGAAGACTTCATCCGCCACTTCGAAATCAGCGAAACTCAGCACGGTTTCGTGGACCTTGGTCCCGTCGGCGCGGAGGTTGGTCATGTGGCGCGACCGGGTGATTCCCGCAAGGAAGGTGCCGTTGGCGATGGGCGTGAACACTTCGCCATCCTTGACCATGAACACATTGGCCGTGGCGCTTTCGGCCACATTGCCCATGGCGTCAGTGACCAGTGCATTTTGGAACCCGCGCGCCCGCAATTCGGCCAGCATGCGGGCGTTGTTGGGGTAAAGACAGCCTGCTTTGGCATTGACCACCGCGCTTTCGAGAACGGGGCGGCGGAACTGTGTTTTGCCCAAAGACACGCTGGCTGTTTCGGGGGCCATGGGAATTTCCTCAAGGCAGATCGCAAAGCCCGTCTTGTCGGGTGAGGGCATGATGGCCGACGCGTCTCCGTCGATCGCCCAGTACATCGGACGAATGTACACGGCTGTGTCCTTGGAATAGGCGCGCAGCCCGTCCCAAACGATCTGCACCATATCTTCGGCGCTGACAGTAGGGGTGACCATAAGCGCCTCAGCCGAGCGGTTCACCCGCTGGCAATGAGCCAGAAGATCGGGAGCCACACCATTGACGAAGCGTGCACCATCAAAAACGCCGCTGCCAAGCCATGCGCCGTGATCGGCAGCATTCATGACGGCGACATCACCATTGTGCCAAGTACCATTGAAATAGGTGTGGATGTTCTTGCCGGTTGCCATGATGACCTCCCTTGTTGCGGCGCAGGTTAGGTGCGTGATTGAGGAAGGTCCAGACCATGCGGGGCGGAAAGGTGCTTCGAAGCACCTTGCTTCAAGCATCTTGTGAGATGCTTGGACCGCGATTTCGAAATCGCGGTCTCAAGCCTTTTCGAAAAGGCTTTCCACCACACCCGGACGTGTCGCGTCAGGCCGCTTCGAGCAACAATGCGTCGAGGTCGAGAGGCGCGTTTATCATATTCAGCTCACCGCTTGAATTCCGAGGCCATTCCGCCTCTGGCCGGTCTCGGTAAATCTCGATTCCGTTGCCGTCCGGGTCGCTGAAATAGAGCGCTTCGCTGACACCATGATCTGCAGCGCCTTCGATGTCGACACCTGCGTCAAGCGCTGTCCGTAAGGCTTGAGCCAGCGCGGCACGATCAGGGTAGAGAAAGGCGACATGAAACAAGCCGGGGCTGCGTTTGGATGCAGGCGGGCCATCTTTGCTGAACCACGTATTCAACCCGATATGATGGTGATAGCCCCCCGCCGACAGGAAGGCGGCCTGATCGCCGTACTGCTGCGTCACGTCAAGCCCCATGACATCGCGGTAAAATACGATGGAGCGTTCAAGGTCCGTAACTTTGAGGTGGACATGCCCAATGGTCATGCCTTGATGTGCTTTGGTCATGGTCTGTCCTTTCGACCGGTTGGACCAAAGTAATCCTGTGCGCCTGTGCGGAAAAGGGCTATTGGCGCGCAAGATCTGTGCATCGGTGCTGAGCTTACGACACCATGCCGACGATTTCGTAAGTTTGTTTCAGGATAGGCGCCGCGATGGTGCGCGCCCGCTCGGATCCTTTGCTCAGGATCGCGTCGATCTCATCAGGCTGTTGCATCAGCCGCGCCATCTCGGTCGAAATCGGCGCGAGCTTTTCCACCGCAAGCTCGGACAGTATTGGTTTGAATTCCGAGAAAGGCTTGCCACCCACATCGCGCAACACGGCCTCGACCGACTGATCGGCGAGGGCGGCATAGATGTTAACGAGGTTGCGCGCCTCGGGGCGACCCTCAAGCCCTTCTGCCTCCGAGGGCAACGCGTCCGGGTCTGTCTTTGCCTTGCGGATCTTCTGTGCAATGGCGTCTGCATCGTCGGTCAAATTGATCCGGCTGGCATCCGAAGGATCGGATTTCGACATCTTCTTCGAACCATCGCGTAGCGACATTACACGTGTCGCCGCACCTTCGATCACTGGTTCGGTGATCGGGAAGAACTCCACGCCGTAGTCATGGTTGAATTTTGTCGCGATGTCGCGGGCGAGCTCAAGATGCTGTTTCTGATCTTCGCCCACGGGCACATGGGTCGCATGATAAACCATAATGTCTGCGGCCATCAGCGCCGGATAGGCAAGCAGGCCCAACGAGGCATTCTGTGTATTCTTACCCGCCTTGTCCTTCCACTGGGTCATGCGCTGCATCCAGCCCATGCGGGCGATGCAGTTGAAAATCCAAGCCAATTGCGTGTGCTCTGCGACCTGGCTCTGGTTGAACAGGATGGATTTCGCAGGGTCGAGGCCGGATGCGATATAGCCTGCGGTCAACTCGCGGGTCTGGCGGCGCAGAACGTCGGGTTCGAACAGCGTGGCGGTGATCGCGTGCAGGTCGACGATGCAATAAATCGTCTCGAATTCCTCATCCTGCTTTTCGACAAAGCGCTTGATCGCGCCAAGGTAGTTGCCCAGCGTCAGCCCTCCAGACGGCTGAATCCCCGAAAAAATCCGGGGTGTGAACGCGGGAGAGGTTTGGACCCCCTCGGACATGGCAAAACTCCATCTGGCAAAACTGGTGCTGGTGCCTTACCCATGACCCCAAGTGCCGTCAAGCAAGGGCCCGAGCAGTGACCCATCCGCATAACGAACCCCCGCTGAATCCGCTGCCTCCGGTGGTGATCGCGCTGTTCCTTGTCATTGTTGGTTTGGAGGTTGCCTTCAATCTTGGCGCGCGCGGTCTAGTTGGCGGGCCGCAGGCCGTGGGGTGGCGTCTTGGCACGCTGGAGCGGTTTGCCTTTTCGGCCGAGATTTTCGATTGGATGCGCGAGTCCGGGCGTTGGCCCATCGAACATGTGATGCGGTTTGTCTCGTACCCGTTTGTCCATGCCAGCTTTACCCACGCGTTGTTTGCCGGAGTTATGTTGCTGGCCCTCGGCAAGATGGTGGGCGAAGCGATGGGCAGCTTTGCGGTGCTGTTGATCTTCTTTGTCTCGGCCGCCGGTGGTGCGTTGGTATATGCGCTGACCGTAGGCGGCTCCACGCCGCTGATCGGAGCGTTTCCTGCCGTCTATGGTTTGATTGGTGGGTTCACCTACTTGCTTTGGCTGCGGCTGGGGCAGTTGGGTGAAAAACAGGTGCGCGCATTCACCCTGATCGGGTTTCTGTTGGCGATCCAATTGATTTTCGGTCTTCTTTTCGGGGCGAATGCCGAATGGGTGGCTGATTTGGCAGGCTTTGCCATCGGGTTCGTGATGTCGACAATTCTGGTGCCCGGCGGGTGGGCGAGGTTGGTCGACCGGTTGCGTCAGCGCAATTAACGTCGGCGGAAAGCGTCGCGGAATTCGCGTAGGGAGAAGGCACCAATACCTTGTCCAATCAATGCATAGCTGATCATTCCCAAAACGATCAGCGCGCCCAGCGCAAGGAAACGAATGCCTGCCATTTCGAGTAGGGGACCGAGCAGAAGCGTGCCGGCCCAGAGCACGCCGCCCATTGCTGCTGAAGCGAGGCATACCCGCCAGATGCGACGGCGGAAGCGGTCGTCGAACCGAGCGACATCGCCCATTTTGCGGCCCCCTTTCGCCAGCATCCAAACCATGACCCAACCGGCCAGTGTCGTGGCGATGGCAGGTGCGATCCAACCGAGGAAAGGCGCCAGTCCAACGGCAACTGCCGCGTTCACCACCATCGCCCAAACCGCAAATCGAAAGGGGGATTTCGTGTCTTCGCGCGCAAAGAACAAGGGTTGCAGAACCTTCTGCAAAACAAAGGCGGGAAGCCCCAAACCATAGATCGCGACCGCCGCTGCGATGGCTGCGGAATCGTCGGCGCCAGTGGCGCCACGTTCGAACAGCACCGAAACGAGTGGCAGGGGGATCACGACCAAGGCAACCGCTGCCGGGATGGTCAGAGCCAGCGACAGTTCTCCGGCACGCGAGAAGGCATGTTTGGCCCCGGTGTCGTCCTGCGCGGTGAGGCGTCTGGACAGGTCTGGCAAAAGCACGATCCCGACGGCAATACCAACCACACCAAGGGGCAGTTGATAAAGCCTGTCTGCTGCATAAAGCCAGCCTACGGCCTTGTCGAAATGCGACGCAACCTGTTGACCGACCAGCAGATTGATCTGCATGACCCCCCCGGCCAGTGCCGCCGGGATGGCGACGACAACCAGACGCTTCATCTCGGGCGTCCAACGCGGCCGCATCGGGCGAAGGCGGAGTCCGGCGCGGTCGGTGGCGGCCCAGACAAGGCCGAGTTGGGCGATGCCTGCGACAGGCACGGTCCAAACCAGCCAACGAATTACTTCACCTCCGGTTTGGGCAGCCCAAGCCATTGAGATACAGACAAAAATATTGAGAAACACAGGTGCGGCGGCAGCGGCGGCAAAACGACCCGTGGCGTTCAGAACACCGGAAAACAGGGCAGTCAGCGACATCAGCAGGATATAAGGGAAGACGATGCGTCCATACTCCACCGTCAGATCGAACCGCGCGTCGCCAACGAAGCCACCGGCGGTGAGCCAGACAAGAGCCGGCATGAAGATCATGGCAACAGCGCTTAGAATGAGCAGAACGAAAGCCAGCCCCGACAGCGCCTGAGTGGCGAAGCCGACCGGGTCGTCATCGGTCTCTAACCGCTTGGAAAACATGGGAACGAAGGACGCGTTGAACGCACCTTCGGCGAAAAAGCGACGGAACATGTTGGGCAGACGGAAGGCGGCGACAAAGGCATCCATCACCGGGCCGGGGCCGATATAAGCGAGGATCATGACCTCGCGCAGAACACCCAGAACCCGGCTCATCAGGGTCCAGAAGCCGACGGTGAGAACACCGGAAATAAGGCGAATGGGTTTCATGCGGGCTCCTTGCGCGTGCAGACCGGGGTAGAGCAGAAATCGTCTGGCGAAAAGTGCCTGTTGTACGGCTCATGCAGGTGTCCCGTACGGTTCAAAGCCGGATTTGGGCTGTTTTCAGCGGATCTTGCCGGGGTTTCACCCGCACCACGCCCAACCGTACGGGACATATGCCGGTGCCGTACGCTTCATCCGTACTGGTGGTTAAATCGGCGGCTCCTTGGCGCACCGCGCTGCGCGCTTACCTTTCGTCAATGATTTTATCCCAAGGTGAGCAGGATCGCCAAAACTGGGAATCGTTTGTGTACATCTTCAATCTGTCACCTATCGAGGATATCAACACCGATTGGCTGCGCAGCCATCTGCGATATGTGTTGAACGAGGTAAATCACGGCGCGCGCTATGCGATCCTGCGACGTGGGCAACCCGTGGCAGGGCTCGTTCCGATCACCGAGGCGCGCGCATTGTTCGAAGCAACGCGCGCGGACCGAAAATACCGCGAAATGCACGAAGGACTGAAACGGCGCGACGAAGATCGCTTGCGGCAGGCCGTTGCCTATTTGGGGCAGGCTGAAAGCGCACTGTATACGGGTGCGACGTGAACGCGGCGCTTGGGTGGATCCAGCACAATTGGACTGCGCTGGTTCTGCGGGCGCTTGTCCGGCTGCAAGCCATGATCCGCGCCGAGTGGCAGACCGTGTCAGGCGATGTCCGCAAAGGGATTGTCGATGACCCCGACCACCGGCATCAGCACATCCGTGCTGCCGGTTTCAGCAACGGCAAGCGAGGCGTCGGACAAATCCTGAGCTGCAGTAAGACTTGCGGCACTGCCGTTGAAGGCATCCATCACGTCGTTGGCGGAAGTGAGATCATTCTGACCCTGAATCACCGCGAAATAGAGCCCCAGATCAGTCTTGGATTCGATATAGGCAACATCGGCGGGCGATCCGGTCGCAGCGCGGGCTCCAGCGAGGAGATCAAGAATGAAACTGCTCTCTGTTACGTTGCCGGCGTTCAATTGACCTGTCCAGAAATTGAAACCGTCCAGTTCGGGGTCGCGGCCCAGCACGTTGTTGTAGACCGCTGTCACGAAATCGCTGTTGCTCATACCAGAATACAGCGCGACTGTTTCGGGCTGTTCAAAGAACAGATCTGCAATCGCGTCGAAGGAAAAACCGTTTTTCTGGAAAGCAGTGGCCCAGAACGAAAGTCCCAGCGCGTCGGGCGCACGGTCGAAATAGGCGATGTAGAGTTCGGTCAGGGTTGTCAGATCGGCGGCAGAAATCAGACCGATCCCGTCGTGCTTGTCGAGTTCGAACGCGACGCCGCCTTCGGTTTCGATCGTCTCTACACGCAGCAAGGCAGTCTCATCCGCCGGGTCGGACCTGTCACTGACCGTTGTGCGGACACCGAAGAAGGTGAGCGTCATCTCTCCTTGCGGGATGCTGTCAAAACGCACGAGGTCATCCCCGTCACCGCCGTCAATGCTGTCATTTCCGGACATATCGCCAAGGAAGAGGTCATCGCCGCCATAGAGAATGACCTGTTGTGCTCCGGGGCCGTCGGCAACGATATCGGCAAGGTTTGTGGCGAGAAGTATGGTCGCATCCGGGATTGTGGTGAAATCAAAGGTTTCCACATTTCCAAAGCCGTCGTTTTCAATGACGCCTGTTGTGAAATCAAGGTTCAGCCCCGCAGTGGCATCGGTGAAAAAGAAGTCAAGAATGGGCACGCCAGTGCTGCCCGGATCGACATTGTAGACATCCGCTCCCAGACCGCCGGCGAGGGCGACAACCTGACCTTCGGCGAGACGAATTGTGAAGGTGTCCGCGCCAGCGGTGCCCTCAAGGCTCAGGTATTGATCCAATGCGCCCGAGACGTTTTGCAGGGTATCGGTGAAGCCAGCCGTATTGACGGTGCCGGTGTTCGTGACAGCATCGATATCAAAGGTGACCGGTGTGTCGATTGTATCGTAATCGAGAAAGAAACCGGGGCCATTGGGACCTCCGCTCTCGAAGGTAATGACATCATTGCCAAGACTGCCGACGATGCGGTCGCCATCGGATGTGCTGGCACCAGTGTTAATGACATCGCTGCCGGACCCACCTTCGATTGCGTCATCAAAGGGCGATCCTTCAAAGATGATCGGACGGCTGATGAGCGGCAGAAACCCGGCCCAGGCCAGTTCCTGATCAAAGCCACTGAGCCCTCCGCTGGCGTCAAGGACAATCTGTGTGGACGTGTTGAAGAGGCTGGCCAAGCCGGAGAAATCAGACCTCTCGCCAATATCGGTCAGCGCGTCCTGAAAGGCAGAGGCCGACCAGTTGATGCCAGTGACCCGCGCCTGTTCGATATCGAGCCCGTTGAATTCCATGGACGTGATCACGCCGGATTGGAAACGGCCTGCGGCGTCTGCGCTGAGCCCGACGCCCCGCAGCACCACGTTGACATTGGCCTGCGTGAATATGGTGTGGGTGAAAATCGCCTCGGTCGGCGATACCACGTCCAGTGTCACGCGCAGCGTCATGCTGCTGTCAAAAAAGGACTGTTCCAGAAAACGGGTGTTGTTGCCGGTATAGGTAAACTGCATGTAATCGTCCTGAAAATGCTTTGGGGTTACTGTTCCTTGGCCCGCGCTGCGCCTTCGGAAATGGCGGTGCGCAGCTTGGTCTCAAGAGATTTCTGTTTGCTTTCGGAATGGAATTTGAGGCCGAACATGTCCTTGACGTAGAACGTGTCCACAACCTGTTCACCGTAGGTCGCGATCACTGCGGAGGCGATGTATACGTTGGCGTTGGCCATGGTGCGGGTCAGGTCGAACAGCAGGCCGGGGCGGTCGCGCGTGTCGACTTCGATGATGGTGTAGATTTCCGACCCTTCGTTGTCGAAGGTGATGGATGTCGGGACATTGAAAGCGCGTTCGCGTTTCTTGATCTTGTCGCGCGGTTTTATGGCCTCACGCGGAACGATGTCACCGCGCAGGGTTTTGGAGATCATGTCGCGCAGGCGGGGAATGCGCACGTCTTCGTAGGGCGATCCATCGCTGTCCTGAATCCAGAAGACGGCCGTGGCGAACCCGTCTTTCGATGTAAAGGTGCGGGCATCGACGACATTTGCGCCCACCAGAGCCAAGGCGCCGGCGAGCCGCGAGAAGATGCCGGGGTGGTCTGACAGGGCAAAGCACACGCGGGTTGCATCGCGGTCCTCATCAGGATGGATGTCGATGCGGATTTCGTTGTTGCCGATGTCGCGCAGCAGTTCGGCAAAGATCTTGTGGGCGGTGACATGCAGACCTTGCCAGTAGGGCGGGTAGTGGCGGCCGGTTTCGACGCGCAGGTCCTTGGTATCCCAGCCTTCGAGCGCGTCGCGGAGGGCTTTCTTGGCCTCGGCACCGCGGTTTTCGCGGTTGAGCGCCTCCATCCCGTCTTCGAGCGCGCGGCGTGTCTGGCGGTAGAGCGCGCGGATCAGCACAGCTTTCCAGTTGTTCCAAGTGCCGGGGCCCACGCCGCGGATGTCGCAGACGGTGAGGACACAAAGCAGATCGAGCCGTTCGCGGGTTTGCACCGCCTTGGCGAAATCGCGGACGGTTCGGGGATCGGCGATGTCGCGTTTCTGGGCCATATCCGACATCAGCAGGTGATAGCGCACCAGCCATTCGACGGTGGCGCATTCCTGTTTGTTGAGGCCCAGACGCGGCGCGACCTTGCGGGCGATCTTGGCGCCGAGGACAGAGTGGTCTTCGTCGCGCCCCTTGCCGATGTCATGCAAGAGCAGCGCAACATAGAGCACCTTGCGGTTGATGCCGTGTTTGAGGATCGAGCTGGCGACGGGCAGGTCTTCTTCGAGGTGGCCGTTTTCGATCTCGCTCAGGTGCCAGATGCATTGGATCGTGTGTTCGTCCACCGTGTAATGGTGGTACATGTTGAACTGCATCATCGCCACGATCGGTTCGAATTCGGGGATGAAGGCCGCCAAAACACCCAGTTCGTTCATGCGCCGCAGGGCGCGTTCGGGGTTGCCGTGTTTGAGCAGAAGGTCGAGGAAGATGCGCTGGGCTTCCTTGTCGTTGCGCATGTCCTTGTCGATCAGGTTCAAGTTGGCGCTGATCAGGCGCATGGCATTGGCGTGGATCAGCAGACCGGTGCGCAGCGCCTCCTCAAAAATGCGCAGGAGGTTCATCTTGTCGGCCAGAAAAGCCGCGTCGTCGGTAATGGCGAGGCGGTTGTTCACCACCTCGTAGCCGTCACGCGTCTTGGGCTGGCGCTTGAAGAGCCGCATCAAAAGTGGCGGCTCCTTTTGCTGCGAAGCTTCGAGCGAGGTGAGAAAGATGCGGGTCAGGTCGCCGACGGAGGTGGCGTGGCGGAAGAAATCCTGCATAAAGATCTCGACGCCGCGGCGGCCACTTTTGTCGGCATAGCCCATGCGATCAGCCACTTCGACCTGCATGTCGAAGGTGAGTTGTTCGGTGGCGCGGCCCGAGGCGAGATGCAGGTGGCAGCGCACCGCCCAGAGAAAGTTCTCGGCTTTGACGAAGGTCTGGAATTCCTCGGGGCGGAACACGCCCGCGCGGACCAGTTTGCTTAGGTCGTCGGTGTGATGGATGTACTTGGCGATCCAGAACAGTGATTGCAGGTCGCGCAGCCCGCCTTTGCCTTCTTTCACATTGGGTTCGACCATGTAGCGCTGGCCTTGCTTGACGTGCCGGGCATCGCGCTCGGCCAGTTTTGCATCGACGAATTCGACCTCGGTGCCCTTGAAAAGCGTATTCCAGAGCTTGGAGTCAAGCTCGACCGCCAAGGGTTCATAGCCGACCAGAAAGCGGTGTTCGAGCATGGCGGTGCGGATGGTGAAGTCATCGGCACCAAGGCGCAGGCAGTCTTTGACGGTGCGCGACGAATGCCCGACTTTCAGTTTCAGATCCCACAGGATGTAGAGCATGGATTCGATCACGCTCTCGGCCCATGCGGTGATCTTGTAAGGCGTGAGAAACAACAGATCGACATCGGAAAACGGAGCCATCTCGCCGCGCCCGTAGCCGCCGACTGCCAAAACCGACAGGCGTTCGCCCTCGGTCGGATTGGGGTTGCGGTGGACACGCTCTGTGACGATCTCGAATGTCAGCCTGATCACCTGATCGGTGAGCCACGTGTAGCCCGTGGTCACCGACAGGGCATTGCGCGGCTGCGCATCAAGCCGCGCAGCAACGGCCGCACGCCCGGTTTTCTGCGCGTCCTTGAGAACCGCGACAACCGCGTTGCGCACCTCGCGCTCGTCATACATGTCGCCGACTGCGGCCCACATCACGTCTCGCGTGGCGGGCACATCGAGAATGTCGGAGAAGTCATCGGAGGCGGTGGGCGCCTCCGATGGGTTGGTCATGCTCAGGGATTTAGAAGCCTGCGCCGCCGAAGCCGGATGGGGCTGGGTCAAGGATGGTCACCTGGTTGTTGCGCACGGTCGCCACTGCGAGACCGCGTTCATTGGTTCCGTCCGGGCGTAACCGGAAGACGCCATTTGCGCCTTGAAAGCCCGAATTCTGTGTCAGCGCCCGCGCAGTGAGAGCGTCGGATCGGCCTTGGCGAACCAAAGCGCCAATGGCTGCGATGCCGTCAAAGGCAAGACCGGCCAGCGGATGAGGTTCTTGCCCGAATTGCGTCCGATAGCGGCTGTCGAAGGCGTTTTTGGCTGCGGTGTCGGGCAGGGTGAAGTAACCGCCCTGTGCGCCCGGCATGGACAGGATCTGTGTCGGCACATCCCAGCGCGCGAGGCCCATATACTGGGTTGTCGCGGGGTTGACCCCTGCTTCGGGCAGAAGTTGCAGCAACATTGGCAGCGCGCCTGCGGCGTTCGATGTCAGGAAGATCGAGTCGGCACCCGTAGCGCCGACGGACGCGCGGATGCGCGGCACGGCTGAGGTCACGCCTTCCTGCGAAAACGCAAAGGATTCGATGGCGGCGACGCGCACGCCGGTCTGGCTTGCTGCGGCTTGAATCGCGGCCTTGCCAAATTCGCCTTCGACGTTCTGCGGGTGCACAATCACAACGGAATTTCTGCCCTGACGGGATGCATAGCCGAGCAAACGGTTCGCGGTGTTGCGGAAGGTCGGGCCGAGCACGAACACGTTTCCGCCTGCGATGGAGGGGTTGTTCGAGAAACTGAGCACGTTGACGCCATTGTCGGCAACCGCGACGCCTGCGGCATTCGCTGCTTCGCCAAAGAGCGGGCCAAGAATGATCTGTGCGCCTTCGGCAACGGCGGTTTCGGCCTGAAGGGCCGCGCGCTGGGCATCGCCAGCGGTGTCATAGACGCGCAGGTCTATCTGCACCCCATCGAGTGAGGCGACAGCAAGACGTGCGGCGTTTTCAAGGCTGGCAGCGACGGCCCCAGCGCCACTGTCGCTGCGGGGAATCAACAGAGCCACAGGGATAGGCGCATTTGTATTGACGCTGGGCCCGGACCCGCTGCTTGGGGCGGTCATCATCGTCGGATCACAGGCCGCCAGACCGATGAAGGCCGCGACTGCAGCGGCTTTGCGCAACAGCTTGCGGGGGGTGGACAAAACAGCCAACATAAAACGCACTCCCTTGGCGCGCCGAACAGGATTTGGGCGCGCTTCATTAATTGGGACCGATAATAGACAACGACAAAGGCGGGTCCAGACATGAATTGGCAGACACGCGAGATCGCGCCGGGGTTGTATCTGGTGGCGACACCGCTGGGCAATGCGCGTGACATCACACTGCGGGCGCTTGACCTGCTGGCAGGTGCGGACGTGCTTGCAGCAGAGGATACGCGGTCGCTGCGGCGGTTGATGGAGATCCATGGTGTGGCGTTGGGAGACCGTCCGTTGGTGGCCTATCATGATCACAATGGAGACCGGGCGCGCCCCCGCCTTATGGCCGCGTTGGAGGCGGGCCAGTCAGTTGTCTATGCGTCGGAAGCAGGCACGCCGTTGATCTCGGACCCGGGATTCGACCTGATGCGAGCAGCGCTTCAGGCCGGAGTGCCCTGCACCACGGCACCGGGGGCAACGGCGGCGGTTGCTGCCCTGACCTTGTCGGGTTTGCCGTCTGACCGGTTCCTGTTCGCCGGGTTCCTGCCCAACACTGCAAGCAAGCGGAAAACGGCGCTGGCGGAATTCGTGGGTGTGCCGGCGACGTTGATCTTCTACGAATCCCCGAAACGTCTGGGTGCGATGCTGCGCGATGCGGCCGAGGTGTTGGGACCAGACCGGGACGCGGTGGTGTGCCGGGAGTTAACCAAGAAATTCGAAGAGCGTTGTGCGGGGTCGCTGGCGGATTTATCCACCAAGTATTCCGAAGAAACCCCGAAGGGTGAAATCGTCGTTCTGATCGATCGCGGTATTGGTGCGGTCACCGATCAGGCGACGCTGGACGAGGCTTTGCAGGATGCGTTGATACGGATGTCGGTCAAGGATGCGGCCAGCGAAGTGTCTAAGGTTTTTGGGATTCCGCGCCGCGAGGCGTATCAAAGGGCGATGGCGTTAGCCAAAAATTGATGTCTTGGAGGTAGGGTCGGTGATCGAAGGGGTGCTTTATGCCATTTGACTATCAGACCGATGCCGCTGGGGCCGACGTTCCCCAGCATGCCGCAGGGCAAGTTGGGGATGCGCGGCGGACAAATTACCATGCTGGGGTGAGCGCTGAACAGGCTGTTGCGCGTCACTATCAGGACAGGGGCGCAGTGCTGCGAGAGATCCGTTGGCGCGGGCGCTGTGGTGAGATCGACCTGATCCTGTTGGAAGGCGACAATGTTGTTTTCGTGGAGGTCAAGAAAAGCCGCACTCATGCAGCTGCCGTACAGCGAGTGACGGCGCGGCAGCTTGGCCGTATTTTGCGCAGCGCGGAAGATTATCTGGGCCAATGTCCGGCGGGAGCCCTTACCGATGCGCGACTGGATGTGGCGCTGGTGGATGCGCAGGGCAGGATCGACATCATTCCGAATGCCAGCATGGGCCTCTGACGCGGCGATCTTGCACGCCCTCATGGCTTGCGCCATTACACAGGCAGAGTTTGCAAAGGGCACCACATGAAAATCGCGTTTCAGATGGATCCGATCCAGTCGGTCAACATAAATGCCGACAGTTCTTTCAGGCTGGCCGAAGAGGCCCAGGCGCGAGGGCATGAGCTGTTTTTCTACAGTCCGGACAAGCTGGCCTATGACGAGGGGCGCATCCTTGCCGTGGGTCATTGGTTCACGGTGCAGCGGGTGCAGGGCGACCATGTTGCGCTTGGGCCGGAAGTGCAGGTCGATCTGGAAGAGGTCGATGTTGTCTGGCTTCGGCAGGATCCGCCATTTGATATGAACTACATCACATCGACCCATTTGCTGGACCGTCTCAAGGGCAAGACGCTGGTGGTGAACGATCCGTTCTGGGTGCGGAACTATCCGGAAAAGTTGCTGGTGCTGGATTTCCCGGACCTGACGCCGCCGACGATGATCGCGCGGGATTTGGGGACGATCAAGTCGTTCAAGGCGCGCCATCAGGATGTGATCCTGAAGCCGCTTTATGGCAATGGCGGCGCGGGGGTGTTTCGATTGGATGCCAATGATCGCAACCTGTCCTCGCTGCACGAGCTGTTCACCGGGTTTTCGAGAGAGCCGCTGATCATGCAGAAGTTCTTGCCGGACGTGTCAGCGGGCGACAAACGGGTGATCCTTGTCGATGGTGAGGCGGTTGGGGCGATCAACCGAGTGCCCGCAGAGGGGGAGACGCGGTCGAACATGCATGTCGGCGGGCGACCCGAAAAGATCGGGCTGACGGAGCGCGATCTGGAGATTTGCGCGCGGATCGGGCCGCTTTTGCGTGAAAAGGGGCAGGTATTCGTCGGGATCGACGTGATCGGGAACTACCTGACCGAGATCAACGTGACATCGCCCACGGGGATTCAGGAACTTGAGCGCTTTGACGGGATCAACGTCGCAGAGAAGATCTGGCAGGCGATCGAGGCCAAACTTTAAAGGCCTTTCATCGGGCCGAGAGGCCCTTTTTACGGAGCGCTTTGAGGCAGGCGGTAACTGAGGGCTTCGGCGATGTGGTCGCGGGTGATGGCGTCGGTGGCGTCAAGATCGGCGATGCTGCGCGCCACGCGCAACACGCGATGATAGCCACGCGCGGAAAGACCGAAACGGTCTGCCGCATCGGTCAGCAGGGTCCGGGCCGGGATGTCGAGTGCGGTGGTCTGGTCGAGCAGATCGCCCTCAAGATCGGCGTTTTGGTGCATATCGGGGTGATCCTGAAAGCGGGCTGCCTGAACCGCGCGGGCGGCGGCGACACGGGTGGCCAGTTCGTGGCTGCTGGCACCGGAGCTGGGCAGGTCAAGGTCGCGAAAGGCAACGGGCGGCACGTCGACGCGCAGATCGAAACGGTCCATCAGGGGGCCGGAAATGC
The DNA here is from genome assembly GCF_002115725.1 of Marivita cryptomonadis. Taxonomy (GTDB): domain Bacteria; phylum Pseudomonadota; class Alphaproteobacteria; order Rhodobacterales; family Rhodobacteraceae; genus Marivita; species Marivita cryptomonadis. The sequence goes on along the minus strand of NZ_JFKD01000003.1, from coordinate 308,377 downwards.
GGCCCATATAGTCTTCACCACAATTGGGTGCACGCGAACAGGCGCGGGCCGGGTCGCTGAGATAGCCGCATTTGCAGGGATTGGCGGCGGCGACCAGCATGAACCGGCAGGGATATTTGATATGGGCATTGGCGCGGGCGACCATCACCTCTCCGGTCTCGATCGGTTGGCGCAGGGTTTCCAGCACGGCGCGGGGGAATTCCGGGAATTCGTCCATAAAGAGCACACCATTGTGGGCGAGGCTGATTTCACCCGGTTTGGCGGTGCGCCCGCCGCCGACGATGGCGGCCATTGACGCTGTGTGATGCGGTTCGCGAAACGGGCGGTGACGCGAGATACCGCCCGCTTCGATCAGGCCGGAGAGCGAATGCACCATCGAGGTTTCCAGCGCCTCGGCTGGGGTGAGCGGCGGCAGGATGCCCGGCAGGCGGGCGGCCAGCATGGATTTGCCAGAGCCCGGCGTGCCGACCATCAAAACATGGTGCCGCCCGGCTGCCGCGATTTCGAGCGCCCGTTTGGCGCGTTCTTGCCCTTTGACATCGCGCATGTCGCGGCTGTCAGGGGCGTGGCTGACTTCGCCGGGATCACAGGGGCTGAGCGGCGTGCGTCCGGTCATGTGCTGGATCACGTCCATCAGACCCTTGGCGCCGATCACCTGACAACCGCCGACCCAAGCCGCTTCGGCGCCGGAGGCTGCGGGGCAGATCAGGGCGCGGTTTTCCTCGGCCGCGGCCATCGCGGCGGGCAGTGCACCGATCACCGGGATGAGCGCGCCATCCAGTGACAGTTCCCCAAGGGCGACAGTGTCGGACACGGCGTCTTTGGGCAGGATCTCCAGTTCGGCCAACAGGGCCAGCGCGATGGGCAGATCGAAATGCGAACCTTCCTTGGGCAGGTCCGCAGGCGAGAGGTTCACGGTGATCCGTTTTGAAGGCAGCGCAATGTGCAGGGTGGAAAGCGCGCCGCGCACCCGGTCGCGGGATTCGGACACGGCCTTGTCCGGAAGGCCCACGACGGCGAAGGCCGGCATTCCTGGGGTGATGGCGCATTGCACCTCGACCATGCGGGCGTCCACGCCTTCGAAGGCGACAGTATAGGCATGCGCAACCATGAGATCCGGTCCTCGTCTGCTGCGAGGGTGGGACCATCATGGTTGCGAAATGGTTAACGCGGATTGCGAAATCTTCTGGGCGCAGCCACTTAGCTGGAGGTGGTGAGCGCCATGAAGGCTGGCCAAGCTTCGGGATCAAGCGCGGTTTCATCGCGGCAGGTTTTGTTTTCAAAGCCGTAGATGCGCCCGTCCATTTCGAGAAAATATGTCGGTGCGCCACCTGTGAAAGGGCAATGCGCGTTGACTGCTGGCCCCGCATCAACCGGCGTTGCGTTTAGCGGTGCCGGGCCGGGCCATGCTTTGGTCTCGAACGGTTTTGCGTACCACGGCAGGGTGTCCCCGGTGGTCAGGCCCATTGTGCGCCATTGGCGGAACCATGGATCGGCCAGATGTGTGTCGACATAGCGCTGTGCAGTGTCCGAGAGCGCCACATCATACCCGGCGAACCGGGCGGCCACCGGGGCGAACGCGATGTCCGCGATGGAATACTGTCCCAGCAACCATGGCCCCTGATCGGCATAGCGATTTCGGGCAAGGGACCAGATGGTTTCGATTCGCGCGATGTCGGTATGCGTGGCGTCGGAGTGTGTCACATCACGGTAGGCCGTGCGTAGGTTCATTGGGCATTCGCCACGCAGCGCCGTGAACCCCGAATGCATTTCTGCAGCGAGCGCACGGCCCAAGCCACGGGCGACTGGGTCATTGGGCCAAAGCCCGGCATCGGGATGTCGGCTGTGAAGCTCTTCTGCCATCGCCAGCGAATCCCAGACGATGGTGCCGTCGGGCGCGCGCATCGCAGGGACGGTGCGGGCAGGCGCAATGCTGTCGAGTTGTTCGGCCACGCCTGTTTTGTTGAAGTCGACCAGATGGACTTTGGGCGCGATGCCGAGTTGGCGGAACAACAGCCAGCCGCGCAGCGACCAACTGGAATAAGCGTAATCGCCGATGAAAAGCTCGTAAACCATGCTGGGGTGTCTCCGATTGCCCATCTTTCGCGCAAGTCTATCTCGGCAAGTTGGGCTTTCCCAATTTCGAATTGTGCGCGAGGCCATCACCGGAACGAATAGAACGCATGGGCGTTGGCCCGATGTTGAAACTTTTTTTCATGAATCTTTGATCCACGGGCAGGGGACCCTCGTAATCAGTACAAGAGATAAAATCAGGGGGCACCAATGGCACTGGACTCGTTTAACGACCAAACCCTGTCTCGTCGCGCAATGAAAGCAGAACTGCTGGACGCGGAGACGGAACTCAAACTGGCCTATGCGTGGCGCGATCAGCGCGACGAGGTCGCGCTTCATCGTCTGATCACCGCCTATATGCGTCTCGCCATTTCAATGGCGTCGAAGTTCAAGCGGTACGGTGCGCCGATGAACGATCTTATTCAGGAAGCGGGTCTGGGCCTGATGAAGGCTGCCGACAAGTTTGATCCTGACCGTGGCGTGCGGTTCTCGACCTACGCCGTTTGGTGGATCAAGGCGTCCATTCAGGATTACGTGATGCGCAACTGGTCCATCGTGCGGACCGGGTCCACGTCTTCGCAGAAATCACTGTTCTTCAACATGCGCCGGGTTCAGGCGCGGCTGGAGCGGGAAGCCGCTGCCGAGGGTAAGGTTCTCGAAGGGCACGAGATGCGCCGGATGATTTCGGAAGAAATCGGCGTGCCTTTGCATGACGTCGAGATGATGGAAGGACGGTTGTCCGGGTCCGATTATTCGCTGAACGCGACGCAATCGACAGAGGATGAGGGCCGTGAGTGGATTGATGCGCTTGAAGATGAGAGCGCGCAGGCGGATGAGCGGGTCGAGGAAGACTTGGACCTTGCGCAGCTGCGTCAGTGGCTGATGATGGCGATGAACCAGCTCAATGAACGGGAACGGTTCATCGTGCGGGAACGCAAGCTGCGCGAAGATGCGCGAACGCTGGAGAGCCTTGGCAACGAGCTTGGCCTGTCCAAGGAGCGGGTACGTCAGTTGGAGGCGGCGGCGTTTGCGAAAATTCGCAAATCGCTTGAAGCGCAGAGCCCTGAGGTGCAACACTTCCTCTCATGAGGTATGCACTTGGTTTCCTGATTTTCGCCCCCACGGCTCTGGCTGCTGGGGGCGTTTTTGATGGGGCCGATGTGGTGTTCCTTGGAGAGTTGCATGACAACCCGGCGCATCATCTGCGGCAAGCAGAGCTTGTGGTTGAATTGCAACCGACTGCGTTGGTGTTCGAGATGTTGACGCAGGCGCAGGCGGATGTGGTCACAGCCGATCTGGTGGCCGACGAAGCGGCGCTGGAGGCCGCCTTGGGCTGGAATGCCAGCGGCTGGCCAGATTTTTCGATGTATTATCCGATCTTTGCGGCAGCGCCCGAGGCTGCTTATTTCGGGGCGGCCGTGCCCCGTGAGGTGGCGCGCGCGGCGATGGCCGAGGGGTTGCACACCGGTTTTCGCGGTGATGCAGAGGTCTATGGGCTGACCACGCCTTTGCCGGCGGACCAGCAGTCAGAACGCGAGGCGTTGCAACTGGCGGCGCATTGCGATGCGATGCCGGAAGAGATGCTGCCGGTGATGGTGGACATTCAGCGCTTGCGGGATGCGGAACTGGCCTATTCTGCGGTACAGGCGTTCGAGGCGCATGGCGGGCCAGTGGTGGTGATCACCGGGAATGGTCATGCGCGGATGGACTGGGGTGCGCCGGTCTACCTGATGGCGGCGGCGCCTGCGTTGCGTGTGACGTCCTTGGGTCAGGGTGAAGATGATGGCGCGCCGTCCGGGTTATTTGATCTGGTCGAGAGCGCACCACCTGCGGATCGTGGAGACCCCTGCGCCGCGTTCCGCTGATTGAGTTTTGCCCGGCGGCCCCGTAACAAAGGCACATAACCTTGTCAGGACTGTGCCTTATGTTGAGCGGCAAACGTATCCTTCTGATCATTGGCGGCGGGATCGCGGCGTATAAGTGCCTCGATCTGATCCGTCGCCTGCGCGAACGCGGCGCGAAGGTGACGCCAGTCATGACGCGCGCGGCAGCAGAGTTTGTCACGCCTTTGTCGGTGTCGGCGCTGGCGGGGGAAAAGGTGTATACCGATCTGTTCGATCTGACGGACGAGGCCGAGATGGGCCATATCCAGCTGTCCCGCGTGGCGGATATGGTGCTGGTGGCCCCGGCGACGGCGGACTTGATGGCCAAGATGGCGCAGGGGATGGCGGGGGATCTGGCGACGACGCTGCTTCTTGCGACGGACACGCCGGTGATGATCGCGCCTGCGATGAATGTGCGGATGTGGGAACATCCGGCGACCCAGCGCAATCTGGCAGTGCTGCGTGCTGATGGGGTGTCCGTGGTCGGGCCGAATGACGGTGATATGGCCTGTGGCGAGTTTGGTCCGGGCCGGATGGCGGAGCCGCTGGAAATTGTCGACGCGCTTTTAGGCGCGCTGGCGGACGGGCCGTTGCGGGGAAAACGGATTGTTGTGACATCCGGGCCGACCCATGAGCCGATTGACCCGGTGCGTTATATCGCGAACAGGTCCTCGGGCGCGCAGGGCGCTGCAATTGCGGTGGCGCTGCGCATGTTGGGGGCCGAGGTGGTGTTTGTCACCGGTCCTGCGGATGTGTCGCCGCCTGACGGCGTCGAGGTGGTGCCCGTGGAAACAGCCCGCGAAATGCGGGCTGCGGTGCTGGCGGCTTTGCCTGCGGATGCGGCGGTGTTTGCGGCTGCAGTGGCAGATTGGCGTGTGGTTGGGGCTTCGGACAGCAAGATCAAGAAGGTGGCAGGCGCGCTGCCGGTGCTGGAATTCGAGGAGAACCCCGACATTCTGGCAGAGGTGTCAAAACTGACAGAAGATCGTCCGGGGTTGGTGGTGGGCTTTGCTGCCGAGACCAACGATGTGATTGAAAACGCCACCGCCAAGCGGGTGCGCAAGGGTTGTGACTGGATCGTCGCCAATGATGTGTCACCCGCGACGGGGATCATGGGCGGTACCGAGAATGCGGTGACGTTGATCTCGGACGCCGGGGCCGAGGCTTGGCCGCGCATGGGCAAGGATGCGGTGGCGCATCAATTGGCAGCACGGATTGCCGACGCGCTGGTCTGATGGCGCCGTTGGGCCATTTTGCATATTTGGAAAAAGAAGAAGGTCAAAGCGTGGTCACGATCAGTCTGACTTGGGACGACGGAGCGGACAGGTCATTGGGACTGCCGGTCTATGCCAGTGCTGGAGCGGCAGGAGCGGATCTGCGGGCGAATTTCCCGGATCGTGGGGCGGTGGTTTTGGAACCGGGTGCGCGGGCGCTGGTGCCGACAGGTTTGCGCATGGCGATTCCTGACGGGTTTGAGGTGCAAATCCGGCCGCGTTCGGGGCTTGCCTTGAAGCACGGGATCACGCTTCCCAATGCGCCGGGGACGATTGACAGTGATTATCGCGGGTCTTTGGGAGTGATCGTGATGAATGCTGGAGATCAGCGCTTTGAGATTTCGCACGGCGACCGGATTGCGCAGATGGTCGTGGCGCCTGTTATGCGTGCTGATTTGGTCGAGGTGCAGGCGTTGGATGACACGACGCGGGGCGCAGGTGGCTTTGGATCGACCGGGGTTTCGGAATGATTGTCGTTTTCTCAATGGCCGCCGCGCTTTGGGGGCTTGGCGCGCTGATGAAGATGCCAAAGACAGCACGGCTTTACATGATCGGGCTGCTCTATGTGGGCGTTCTGTTCATTCAGATCGCGTTGCCGATGGGGCATCCGCTGCGCATGGCGACCGGAGAGAGTGCGGCGCTTTGGATCTTGCTTGGCGTTTTTGCGGCGATTGCCGTGCTTTACGGCAAGGTCGTCAAAAAGTTGAAAGACCGCGCGCTGGTCAAGGAACAAGGCGAAGCCCCGCCGATGCAGCGGTCTGCCAGTTTCTCGGCCTCGGAACTGGAGCGCTATGCGCGACATATCGTGCTGCGCGAGATCGGCGGGCCGGGGCAGAAGGCGCTGCGGGACGCCAAGGTGTTGGTGATCGGGGCGGGTGGTTTGGGCGCGCCTGCGTTGCAATATCTTTCTGCGGCGGGCGTGGGCACCATCGGAGTGATCGACGATGATGTGGTCGAGAACGCCAATTTGCAACGGCAGGTGATTCATCGCGATGCGGATATCGGCATGCCCAAGGTGTTTTCCGCCCAAGCGGCAATGGTGGCGCAGAATCCATATGTTGAGGTGCGCCCGTATCATCGACGGCTGACCGAGGATATGGCGGAAAAGCTGGTGTCGGACTATGATCTGGTGCTGGATGGGACGGACAATTTCGAGACGCGCTATCTGGCAAACCGCGCTGCTGCCGCCATGGGTAAACCATTGATTTCAGGCGCCCTGTCGCAATGGGAAGGGCAGATTTCGGTCTTTGACCCGGCGTCGGGTACGCCCTGTTACCAGTGTATTTTCCCCGAAGCTCCGGCAGATGGTTTGGCGCCGTCCTGTGCTGAGGCTGGTGTTATCGGACCGTTGCCCGGTGTGATCGGGTCGATGATGGCGGTTGAGGCGATCAAGCTGATCACCGGGGCGGGGCAGGCGCTTAAGGGTGAGATGCTGATTTACGATGCGCTTTGGGGTGAGACGCGGAAAATCGGGCTCAAGCCGCGCGGGGATTGCCCGGTTTGTGGCCAAGGTGCAAAGGCAGCTGCGGCACGCTGAACACTGCTTTCGGTGTTGTTGGGCCATTGTTGTTCGGTGCGCCGCGCCCTAGATTTTGGTCAAACCATAGGAGCGTTCGATGACAAACCCGTTGCTTGAAACCTGGGACACCGAGTTCGGCCTGCCACCCTTTGACCTGATTGAGGACGCGCATTTCGCGCCTGCAATCGAGGCCGCGATGGCGGAAGGGTTGGCGGAGGTCGAGGCAGTGGCGACCAACGCAGAGCCGCCGACATTCGAGAACAGCGTCGAAGGCTTGATGCAGACGGGTTCTGCCTTGGACCGGGTTCTGGGCGTGTTCTACAACCTTGCCGGGGCCGACAGCACCGACATGCGTGAAGAGATCATGCGGGAGTTTTCGCCCAAGCTCGCGGCGCATTCGGCTGCGATCTATGGCAATCAAGCGCTGTTTGCGCGGATCGAACAGGTGTGGCTGGCGCGGGATGCGCTGGATTTGACGCCGGAAGAGGCGCGGGTGCTGATGCTGACCCATCGCGGATTTGTGCGGGCGGGGGCTGCGTTGACCGGGGATGAGGCCGCGCGGATGAAGGCGATCAAGGGGCGGCTGGCCACTTTGGGCACGCAGTTCGGGCAGAACCTGCTGGCGGATGAGCGGGACTGGCAGCGGACCTTGTCCGAAGACGAGTTGGAGGGTTTGCCTGCATTTGTGGTGAGCGCAGTGCGCGCGGCGGGCAAGGAGCGTGGGGCGGATGGCCCTGTGCTGACGTTGTCGCGGTCGGTAATCGTGCCTTTTTTGCAGTTCTGCCCCAACCGGTCGTTGCGCGAGGAGGCGTGGCGCGCGTGGGTCGCGCGCGGTGAAAATGGAGGCAAGACGGACAATCGCGGTGTGGCAGCAGAGATTTTGCAGTTGCGTCAGGAGCGTGCATCGCTTTTGGGCTATCACGATTTCGCGTCCTATAAGCTTGAGACCGAGATGGCGAAGACGCCCGAGGCCGTTCGCAGTTTGTTAATGGATGTATGGGAACCTGCGAAGGCGCGGGCCTTGTCGGATGCCGCGCTGCTGGAAGACAGGATGGTGGCTGATGGTGTGAACGGACCGTTGCAGGCGTGGGATTGGCGCTATTACTCAGAGGCACGACGGCGCGAGGAGTTTGCGCTGAACGAGGCGGAACTGAAGCCGTATTTCCAGTTGGAAAAGATGATTGAGGCGTCCTTTGCCTGTGCCAACAGGTTGTTCGGGCTGGAGTTTCGGCCTTTGGATGTTGCTCTTTATCACACCGACGCACGGGCGTGGGAAGTGACGCGGGACGGGCGGCATATAGCGGTATTCATCGGGGATTATTTTGCGCGGGCGTCGAAGCGGTCAGGTGCCTGGTGTTCGGCGATGCGGTCGCAGCGCAAGTTTCCTGATGTGCAGGCGCCGATCGTGGTGAATATCTGCAATTTCGCCAAGGGTGATCCGGCACTCTTGTCCTATGACGATGCGCGGACGTTGTTTCACGAGTTCGGCCATGCGCTGCACCAGATGTTGTCGGATGTGACCTATGACATGATCTCGGGCACGTCGGTGGCGCGGGACTTTGTGGAATTGCCAAGCCAGCTTTATGAGCATTGGCTGGAAGTGCCGGAGGTGTTGCAGGAATTCGCAGTACACGCCGAGACAGGTGAGGCGATGCCGCAGGAGATGCTGGACAAGGTGCTGGCGGCGGCGACCTATGACATGGGGTTCCAGACGGTGGAATATGTCGCTTCGGCGCTGGTGGATCTGGCGTTCCACGAGGGCGCGCCACCCGCTGATCCGATGGCCGAGCAGGCCAAGGTGCTGGCCGGATTGGGGATGCCGGAGGCGATTGTGATGCGCCATGCGACGCCGCATTTTGCGCATGTGTTCACCGGCGACGGGTATTCGTCGGGGTACTACAGCTACATGTGGTCCGAGGTGATGGATGCGGATGCATTCGAGGCGTTCGAGGAAGCGGGTGGGGCATTTGATCCGGCAATGGCGGGAAAGCTTGAGGAGTTTATCCTGTCAGCCGGTGGGTCCGAGGAGGCGGATGTGCTGTACACCAAGTTCCGTGGGCGGATGCCGGGGGTCGAGGCGTTGCTCAAGGGACGTGGGCTGGCGGCCTAGGCTTATCGCAACAACCGACCGCTGGCTTGTGGGCCGAATTGGGCGATCAAAAGGTCGGCCATTTCAGGCTTTTCACGAACGAGGTCGGCCATTTCGCGGGCGATTGAGCGGCGCGTGGCACCGCGTGCAGTTTTGTATTGCAGGGCAAGAGCGTCGAGCAGTTTCTCTTGAATGCCCTCGGACGTTGTGCCGGATGCAAGGTAATGGGCAACAATGGCTTCTACCGCTGGTTTGCCCTGCAGTTCGACCAGCGCGGTGACATATGCGCCGAGATAGGCTTTGTCTTGCAATACGGCTTGGTGCAGCGCCTTGGCCAGCACAGGCCCGAAGCTGCGATCCTTCGACAGGCATGCAAGAAGGATGCGGATCGGGCGTTGGTCCAGCTCTCCGGCTTCGATGTTTTCAAGCAGGCCGCGGATCGGGGGCACGGGCACGTTCTTGAGTGTTGCGTAGGGCAGGCGGTCGAGTTCCTGCAGGGCGAGCCGCTGAATGGACGGGTTGGAGTCGTTGACAAGCGCTGCGAACAATTTGATGCGCCCGGCGTCTTGGCCCAATTGCCAAGCGGATTGGTTCTGCACCACGGTTCTGATGATGTTGCGGAACCCTGGATCAAGCAGGGTTACCTCCATCCACGGGCCATAGGCGCCGTCGCGGACGAGGAGGGCCGTTGCGGATTTGTCGCCTTCCAATTGAGTGCGGTAATGCATGCTGACTGGGAAGGGGATTTCACCCAGATCGGGTCCGAGCAGGGCGTCGACAATCTGGTACGTTCCACGCGACGTTGGGCGGGCGACCACAGCTTGTTCTGTGGCCAGCAGAAGGTCGACCAGGGTGGGGTTGGGTGTGTAGCCGTGAAACGCACAGGCCCGGGCGCTTGGCGTCGGGCCGAGGCTCAGACAGACAGCAAGCGCCCAGCCAAGATATTTTGTTGTGGACCAAGGTTTCGACATGCGCCGCCTGTGATGCGATGTTCGGTTTGAAGACCAGTCTAGTGCAGTCGTCCCAGTCCCGAAAGCCTGGCGTTACTCTTGCGGGGCACTGAGTTTTTCTTTTTCTAGAAACGCTTCAAATGCATCAAGGTTGATGGCCTCGAACTGACCAAAGGCCTGCATCCAAACGCTGGCATCCTTGAGCGCGTCCGGTTCCAGTTTGCACCATTTCACGCGCCCGCGCTTTTCTTGGCTGATGAGACCGGCCTCGGCCAGTACCATAAGGTGTTTGGAAATCGCGGCGAGTGACATCTCGAACGGGTCGGCCACATCAGTTACGGCCATGTCATCCTCGAGCAGCATCGTCAGAATCTGACGGCGGGTCGGATCGGCCAGAGCGGCGAAGACAGTGTCGAGAGTTGGGGCCATGGAGCGCAGTAGACGACTGTTCCGGGAAAACTCAACCGGAAAGTTGAATATGCGGATTGGGGCGAAACGGGGGGGTTTGCCCCTGTAACCGTTTGCATGGCTCATAGCGCGTGTATAAAAATCATTTTAAAAACAATGCGTTGATCACGTTCAGGGTGTGCCAACCAGCGCCTTGACTCAGGCCATGCTGCACCGTAGCACAGGGCAAAGTTCCAACCGAGGTGGAGCGCGTGTCTGAGAGTGATCCAAAGCAGAAGCTGAAAGAGCTGGAAGCGCGGATTGCGGCGGCCAAAGGGGCCAAAGAGGACAAGCCACATCAAGAGGAACATTACAGCCAGGCGCAGCAAGGATGGCGCATGGTGATCGAGATGGTGTCCGGTCTTGGGATCGGATTTGGCATCGGATACGGGCTTGATGCGGTTTTCGGAACGCAGCCCTTCTTGATGGTGCTGTTTACATTGCTGGGTTTTGCGGCCGGGGTGAACGTGATGATGCGCACCGCCAAGGAATTCCAGACCAAGCAACTGGCCAGTCAGGCCGGAGAGAACGAGAGGGAACGACATGGCGACGGAAGCTGAGGGCGGCGGACTTGTATTCCACCCGATGGACCAGTTCATCGTCAAACCGCTGTTTGGTGACGGCGCGGTGGGCATGTTCACCTTTACCAACGTAGCGTTGTGGCTGCTGCTGGCAGTGGCATGTGTTGTTGCGCTTATGGTGCTGGGCACCTCGAAGCGCGCGACAATCCCGACGCGCACGCAATCGGTGGCCGAGCTGGCCTACGGTTTCATTTACAAGATGGTCGAGGACGTGACCGGCAAAGATGCGGTCAAGTACTTCCCGTATATCTTCACGCTGTTCATGTTCATCGTGTTCTCGAACTTCCTTGCGCTGATCCCAATGTCTTTTTCGCCGACCTCGCACATCGCAGTGACGGCAATTCTGGGCTTCGGCGTGTTCTTTGCTGTGACCATCCTGGGCTTCGTCAAGAATGGCGCGGGTTTCCTTGGTCTCTTCTGGGTGTCGTCTGCACCGCTGGCGCTGCGTCCTGTTCTCGCGATTATCGAGATTATCTCGTACTTCGTGCGCCCGGTCAGCCATTCGATCCGTCTTGCCGGTAACATCATGGCAGGCCACGCGGTTCTCAAAGTGTTCGCGGGTTTCGCGGCCATCACAGCAGTCGCACCGCTTGCGATTTTTGGGATCATTGGCATCTACGCTCTCGAAGTTCTGGTGTCTTTCATTCAGGCCTACGTTTTCACGATCCTGACCTGCGTGTACCTCAAGGACGCGCTGCACCCGTCTCACTAACAAAAGGTGCGTGACATCACGCACCCTACGCACCAACGCTAACTTCCAATCGTAAGGAGAATTCACATGGAAGGCGATCTCGCACACATCGGCGCAGGCCTGGCAGCAATCGGTTCCGGCGCAGCCGCAATCGGGGTGGGCAACGTGGCCGGCAACTACCTCGCAGGTGCCCTGCGTAACCCGTCCGCTGCTGCATCGCAGACAGCAACGCTCTTCATCGGTATCGCGTTCGCAGAAGCGCTGGGGATCTTCGCGTTCCTCGTGTCGCTGCTGCTGATGTTCGCCGTCTAAGCTTCGGACTTTTATCCTTACGCGCGGGCGGTGCCGTAATCACGCGGCCCGCCCGATGTAACGACAAGTTCCGACGGAGGACGACATGGCAACCGAAACCACTGGTACAGCCAGCGCATGTGTAGGCCCGGATGGCAGCGCCATCGGTATGCCGCAGCTTTGCGCCGACTGGATGCCGAACCAGATTTTCTGGCTTTTGATCGCGCTTATCGCGATTTACTTTGTCCTGTCCCGCATCGCGTTGCCGCGGATTGCGACGGTTCTTGCGGAACGACAAGGCACGATCACAAACGACCTCGCGGCTGCTGAAGATCTCAAGCAGAAAGCCCTTGAGGCCGAAGACGCCTACAATAAAGCTTTGGCTGATGCGCGTACTGAAGCGCAAAAGATCATCGCTCAGAACAAGGCCGAAATGCAGGCTGAGCTGGACAAGGCGATTGCCAAGGCGGACGCTGAAATTGCAGCCAAAGCCGCGGAATCCGAGAAAGCGATTTCGGACATCCGGGCAACTGCCGTAGAAAGTGTCGAAGCCGTGGCCAAAGACACCGCTGGCGCTATTGTGGCCGCTTTGGGTGGTCAGGCCGACGACAGCACGGTTGCTGCTGCCGTAGACGCACAGATGAAGGGGTGAGCGACATGAACCGTATCATGACTATTGCCGCCGCTACACTGGTCGCAAGCCCTTCGCTTGCTGCCGGAGACAAGCCGTTCCTCTCGCTGGCGAACACCGATTTCGTGGTGACCATTGGTTTCCTCGTCTTCATCGGCGTTCTGCTGTACTTCAAAGTCCCATCGTTGCTGATGGGTTTGTTGGACAAGCGCGCTGAGGGCATCCGCAGCGAACTGGACGAAGCGAAGGCTTTGCGTGAAGAAGCGCAGGCTTTGCTGGCATCTTACGAGCGTCGTCAGCGCGAAGTTCAGGAGCAGGCTGACCGGATTATCGCACATGCGAAGGACGAGGCCGTTTTGGCCGGTGAGCAAGCGCGCGCTGATTTGGAAAAGTCGATTGCCCGCCGTTTGGTGGCTGCCGAGGATCAGATTGCGTCGGCTCAGGCCAGCGCCGTCAAAGAAGTGCGGGACCGCGCCATTGCCGTGGCGATCAAGGCTGCCCGCGATGTGGTTGCCAAGCAGATGACAGCCAAGGACGCAGCCAAGAGCATCGACGATGCGATTGCCGAAGTTGGACAGAAACTGCACTGATCTGTGCCAGAAGCACGAACGCAAAGAGCCCCGGTTATCCGGGGCTTTTTTGTTTTTGGGGTTCGTGGATGCGTTGACGCCTCTTGATTTTCCGCTGGAGGAAAACCCTACGCGCCTGAGGGGGGAACCCGTTCTCCAAACAAGGCAGACCCCACACGGATATGGGTCGCTCCAAACGCGACGGCCTGTTCGAAATCGTCGCTCATGCCCATGGACAATTGGCTGAGGCCGTTGCGGTCGGCCAGTTTGCGCAGAAGGGCGAAATGGAGCGACGGTGTTTCGTCGACTGGTGGGATACACATAAGGCCTTGCACTGGCAGGTCGAGATCACGGCATTCTTTGATGAACGCGTCGGTGTCTGCAGGGGCGATCCCGGCTTTCTGCGGCTCTTCTCCGGTGTTTACCTGAATGAACAGCGGCGGGCATTGACCCGTCTCCTGCGCCAGACGCGCGAAGGTTGTGGCCAGTTTTGGACGGTCGAGCGTATGGATCGCATCGAAGAGTTCGAACGCCTGTCGGGCCTTGTTGCTTTGCAATGGGCCGATCAAATGCAGGTCGATCCCTTCATAGGTTTCGCGGAAATCCGGCCATTTTCCAGCGGCCTCCTGCACGCGGTTTTCACCAAAGCTGCGATGGCCTTCCCTGAGAACGGATTCGACCCGTTCGTTCGGTTGCACCTTGGACACAGCGATCAGGGTGATATCGGCAGGATCGCGGTCGGCGTCTTTGGCGGCTTTGGCGATGCGCGCGGTGATGTCTGTCAATCGCATGGTGTATCTCCCCAAGCGTCGATGAAAGGTTGCAGCTCGGTCTCATAGCGGCGCCATGCGGCGGCAGAGCTTTGGTAAATAGGTTGGCGGACCTGATGCAGACTGAGCGTTTTGACGGTGCCGCCTTTTTGGTGGAAGTTAAGGCACTGGTCCTCCCAGTCGAGGCCCGCAGATGCGATCAGGCGCTTTGACTGAGTTTCGGGATCTGCCACGAGATCTTCGTAGCGCACTTCGGCAAACCGGTCGGGCAGGGTGTCGCGCCAATGCGAGATGATCTGGCGGAAGGATTTGATCACTTCGGCGATGGAGGCAAGATCATTGGCATAGCGGTGTGTGCCCGCGTTGAAGTGGTTTTTGTAGATTGAAAGCGCGATATCGCGCGGGTCACGGTGGACTACGATGAAACGAGCATTGGGGAGTGCTGCGTGGAGAAGCCCATAGATCAGGAAGACCATGATCGACTTGTCGGTGAGGTACGGCTTTGCCGGATCGGCGAAGGAGTGCAGCGCACTGTCAAGGCGTTGGGTGAAGGTTTGAAAGCTGTCGGTCGGTTCTTCCGTCAAGCGGCGCATTTCGGCCCCTTGGCCGAAGACGCTGTAGGCGGTTCGCAAGGCGGTGGCCATTTCACCGCCGGTGTGCACCTTGCTGTGGCTGCCGATGATTTGCTCGACAAGCGTTGTGCCCGACCGTGGTAGGCCAGTGACAAAGATCAGCGCGGGGTCGGTGCCTTTGGCGGCGGGCACGCTATTCAGATTGCGCTGCGCGGCCAGTACGCCTTTGCGCTCGGCGGCGCGGGACGCAGGATCGTCTGGGAAAAGCTCGGATTGAGTCTTGTTGGCGAGGTGAAGGTGAGAAAACACCTTGGCCGTATTCTTTGTGTCTTCCATCGCTTTCGCCAGTGCGAAATTGATGTGCATGCGTCCCAGTGCCGACAGACGTGGGTGACTGGCCAGCCGCCGCATTGCGCCAATCATCGGGTCGTTGGGTGCAATTCGAATGGTTGTGGCGAGCATGCGGTACAGCTCTGCGTCGTGCGGATGCTTTTTTTGCAGTTTACGGAGGAGCTTTTCCGATTCTTCGAACCGGCCGGCGGTTTGAAGATAAAGCGCCTTTTCCGCTTGTGGTTTGATCACCTTGGGGTCCAGTGCGATCAGCTGGTCGTAGAGGTCGAGAACTGTATCGTGATGTCCCGCAGCTGAATGCGCAGCGATGGCCTCAGTTAGAATTGCGGGCTCCGTAGCGCGAAGTGAGACAGCGCGATCAATGCTGGATAGGCGTTTGTCTTGGTCACCTAATCGAGCCGCAAGGCGGGCGCGTTGGAAGTGAATTTCGGGCAGGCTAGGCGCAGTGAGGGCCAACCCATCAAGAAGGCTTGCCGCTTGAGCCACATCGCCCTGACGGGCCAGTGTCAGCGCCCTGTCATAGGTCGATTTGACTGTTTGGAGCGGATTGGTCTGCATCGGAGCCTTTGCCTTTTGTTCTTAGCTACTTGGACCCTGCAAAAAAGAAAAGAGCGGGCAAAGCCCGCTCTTTCCTTAACCAAATCTGGTTATGAGCTATTAGAAGCTCATCGACAGACCGAGCGAGTACTGGTCGGTGTCTGTTGCGCCGAAATCGCTTGCGCCGTAGCCGAGGTGTGCAGCAAGACCGCCACCCAGGTCGTATGTTGCAGCGATACCGTAACCGTCACATGTGCCACAGCCCAGTGTCCAGTCTTCGTATTCACCGTAGTTCACGCCGATGGACAGAGCGTTCATGGAGTAGCCAACGCCGATCGCCATGTGCGTGCCATCGTCGGACTGACCTTCGATGTCTGCGGTTGTGTAGTTGATCGCAGCCGAGAAGCCGCCGCCGAACGATGCGTCGAGGCTGACACCGAGCAGGTCAGCAACGTCTTCCTGGGTCTGGTAACCAAGGCCGATGCCGATTGCTGTGCCGCCGAAGTCGGTGGTGTAACGCAGGCCAAGACCCCAAACCGGATCAGCAACGCCTGTGTCGTCGATTTCAGCGGAGAGACCGGCTGTGAAGCCAGCTGCGGAGTAGGACACGCGAGCGATCTGACCGTCGAAAGTACCGTCGAGGCCGGAGTTGCCGTTGAAGCCAGCGTGAGTGGTTTCGTCGTCCGCGATGGACGCACCCGCCAAGTTCACTTCCTTCATGGCTGCGTCAAACGCGCCATCGGTGTCGCCCATGTCGAGACGCAGAGCGCCGTAGGACAGGAAGTATGTTTCGCCACCCTGAGTGGTGTTGTTGAATGCACCGTTTTCGTCGAGATCAACGGTTGCACCGAAGGCCAGACCACCGTCGGATTCGCCGGTCATGGCGAAAGTGACGTCGATGTCGGTGTGCCACTGGTCGGTTGCGTATACGTCGCCGCCGATAATACCGATTTCAGCGTAACCGGTGATTTTGACATCAGCCGCGGCGAAGCCAGCGGTTGCAACCAGCGCGGTGGAAGCAAGAAGACTATTTGGTTAGAACACGGTTTTTGGTTCGACTGTTGCTGCCAGTCGTTTCGCAGATTGCATCGTTGTCACATTCAGCATCGTGTCCGTGCTTATCCAATTGTAGCTTTTGGATAATCATTTCGGAGCAAGCTATGATACCCTTCTTCAATCGCAACAAGAACGCACAAGACCAGCACAGTCGAACAAGTGAAGCGCTCACACTAAGTGTGTTCTTCGATGATCATTATTTTCCCCACGCTCAAGCCAGCAAGCGTGCACCAGATTTGGATTGGCATGTTTTCAACAAGCACATGAGACCCAGTTTGGGGCGCTATCTGATCGTTGATCTCAAAAACCCAGTGTTGGATGTTTGGAAGCGTGAGCAAATTTTAACTGGGTACCAGAAAGCAACCATCAACAAGCACATTCATTTAATGAACCGCATGTTGAATTTAGCACGACACTGGGGATTTATCCCGCAACATGATCCACAGCAGCAGAACCTCAGGTGCTTGCAGCTTGGTGATCATCGCCAGCGTTTTTTAACCGAAGCTGAGATTGATCGCTTGCTCAGCGTGTGCAAGCAAGATCGTCATCCCTACATCTATCACATCGTACAGTTTCTGTTGCTCACTGGTGCACGCAAAGGGGAGGTGCGTACGCAGCGTTGGCAAGACGTGGACTTTTCAAAGCGCATTTGGACCGTGCCTCTGAGCAAGAATGGAAGATCGCGTCGTGTTGTGCTCAGCAGTGCAGCAGTGGACACATTGCAAGCAGTTCGAGTTGTCACAGAGCAGCTGCATTTGCCCACCAAGCCAGACAGTTTCGTGTTTACCAATCCCATCACCAAAACCGCCTATCACAGCTTCAACACTGTTTGGTTCAAAGTGCGTGCGCAAGCTGATTTATCTGATGTTCGAATGCACGATTTGCGTCACACCTACGCCAGCTTGTTGATTAACAGGGGAGTGAGCTTGTACGAAGTGCAGAAGCTTTTGGGCCATAGCAGTTTGCAGATGACGCAGCGCTACGCACATTTAGAACCCAATCTGTTGCATCGCAGAACCGAATTGCTCAGTGGTGTTGTGAACCCTTCGCTCAAAGACTGAGCATTTCGTACCAGTGCAGCTATACCAGTACGTCATTGGTAACTGAGATTTGAGATACACTGTATTTTATCGTAATTCTGGCGGTTGTTATATTGGCGCAAAAATTGCTGGGTTTTTCAGTCAACATTTCTTCTGCACTCCAATCACTACGATAGATTATCAGGTTTGCGCTTGTTGAAGGGTTTCGCCGCTTTTTTGGACTTGGGTTGAGTACGACATTTGCAGGGGGCACAGGGTTTGGTCATCGACACCCTGCGCACTGGAACCACTTCATGCACCCGCATGTTCTGAACCCACCTGTGGTTTTGATAAGTACTTGTGCCCTGTGTTTCGTCGCTGATCTTCCGCCGCAGCAAAAGCCCGTTTCCATCTCGCCCTCATCTGTATTTCCAGCTGTTCATACACCTGATGCCGGAGTTCAGTAATAACTGAATGCCAGTGCCGTGCCGCATCTGAGTTCAGTTCCGCCAGCTCATTTGCGCAACAGCCCAGCTTGCTGCCCAATGTCGCAAGCGCCTCCGCACTTGCCGCAGAGTTTTTCAGTCGCAATGTGCGCATGTAGCATTCGCTTTTCGCCAGCCATTGCTCGCAGAACTCACGTTCACTGCTCACCAATCCTGCCATACGCAGAGTGTCTGCCACCTGCGTCAACACACCTAAATTCATTCGTAGTCCTCCTTAATCATCGTATTTAGTCAACGATCAGATATTTGGGGAATTACGCAGACTTGTTTCACACGCCCGCTTCGCGTCGTGTCGCTCTTGCGCAGCGATCACATCGCACAGCTCAGTGATCTTTGCTTAGAGCAATGCTTAACTCGTCAAAAAGTCAAAGCAGTTCAACTTCTACAACGCATTGCAAGGAGCAGTCAGATCAACGCTATTTTAGCGTCGATCTAACCAAGCTGTGCTTTGCACGTCGCTTGCCAGGCTGTATCACTGAACCATTGCAGGAAAAGCAGGTTTTGCTATCAATCTTTATTACCAGCGCATCATACGCACGTTTGAGACCCATACAGCTAGGCCATCTCAAACGATAATGGGTCTCATTTCTGAGGTTGTCATCCATTTCACTTTGCGAAGCGATTGCATATTGCATCGCCTCTGCCACCACACACTATTACGACAATCAAAGCTAAGGGCTGGTTAAACATTTGTACTTTTCTAGCTTTAAGCATCCCACCTACGAGGATGGGGTAGTTGATTGAAGCGCAGAACTGGACCTGCGTTTGCTTACCGTCTCACAGCAGAACGGACTTGCAGCACAATTATCTTCGGCGTGCTAACCTTAACCCAGTTTGTTGTGCCTGTGATGCCTTCGACGCTGCTGCGCTGATCTCTGTACGCAGCTGCTTCGTTTGCCTAATCGATCGCCTAATTCTGCGCCTGATCCATTTCCTATGCGTTTGCCTAATCGATCGCCTTATCCTGTTCCTGTGCGTTTGCCTGTTATGCGCTGTTTTGAGAGCAAAAGTCGCCCTGTTAGCCGCCTTCAAAAATTTCAAATGCCCTGTTGCCTGAATGTGCCCAGTGTTTTGCCTACATCGTTATTTATCAACTCGTGCAAAAATCCCTGCCAAAAACGTCGCCGTTCATCAGCGTCAGTGAACAGCGCACAGATAATAAAATACATATTTTCAGCGACCAGAGCCTAACACGCTGACACCGTTGAGCATTTCTGATCTGCACAGATCATCGACAACTTAAGAGATAATAAAATATAAAGATACACGCATGATATTGGAGGTACAGCATGAAGCAGGCCCTCACACTCACAGACGCACAGCTCCGACAAGTGATCGCATTCTGTGCAACCCGCAAATATGCTCTCAGAGATCAAACCATTGTTCAGGTCAGCTTTTACGCTGGTCTGCGTGCAATGGAGATCGCTGCTTTGCGCATCAGTGACGTCTACGATCAAACTGGAGAGGTAAGATCACAATTTACATTGACCGCTGATCAAACCAAAGGTCAGGTTGTGCGCAGCGTGTACGTCAATCGCAAATTGCGTCGAGCACTGGAGCAATATCAGCCATTGGTTGCGCAACGCAATCGCAATGATGCCCTGTTCGCAACGCAGTTGGGAACCGCGTTCAGCGCCAACAGCATGTGTCAGTTGTTTTTCAAAATCTACTCAGATTGTGGAATGCAGGGAGCAAGCTCACATAGTGGTCGCAGAACTTTTATCACAAAGCTGGCCAACACTGGGGTGAATGTGCGCTTGCTTGCTGCGCTTGCAGGTCATCGTCATATTTCAACCACCCAACGCTACATCGACGTCAATGATGCACAGTTGGCAAGAGCAGTGGAGTTGATTTGATGCCCAAGCGCACTGAACTTGCATTGCACAAACAATTGCAACGTGAGCTGCGTCACAGAGCTTGGTTAGCGCAGCACCTGCCCAACACCAAGCAACAGCGTCAGTCACAGCGTCGTGTGTTGGTGGTTCGTTCTGCGCTGGCACTCAAGCTCCAACGCTGTGTCGATCACTGAGCTTACTTCAAACTTTGAAGTAAGCAGCCACCCACCATCGAGTATGCGCATCAAAGTAGTTTCTCAACTTCAGTGGCCGCAGTGGAAAAAAATAGTTGCGAGCACAACAAAAAATTCAGCCACTATGAGTTTTTGCACGCACACATCATAATGTGTTGGTGATTCGTTCTGCGTTAGCACTCAAGCTCTAACGCTTTTTCATCACTGAGCTTACTTCAAACTTTGAAGTAAGCACAAAAGAAAAGGGTGAGCGCTGAGCCCACCCTTAACCATTCAGCAGTTCGATCAGCTATTAGAAGCTCATCGACAGGCCCAGCGAGTAGCTGTCGCTGTCGGTTTCGACGCCAGCATTTTCCATTGTGCTGTTGCCATAACCGAAGTGTGCAGCGAGACCGCCACCCAAATCGTATGTCGCAGCGAGGCCAAAGCCGGAGTCTTCGTCGCCATCGACGCCAGCATGGTCATTGTACACACCGTAGTTCAGGCCAATCGACAGTGCATCCATGCTGTAGCCAACACCAATCGCCATGTGCGTTTGATTTTCAAGCCCAGCAGCATCGTAGTCCATTTCGCTGAAGTTCACGCCAACGCTAAAGCCGCCAGCCATTGCTGCTTTGACGCTGATGCCGACCATGTCTGCGAAGTCTTCTTGCGTGATGTAGCCACCGCCGACAGTAACGGACGTGCCACCCATGTCTGCAGTGTATGCTGCACCAATTGCCAGTGCTGGGTTATCGTTCGGGCAAGCAACGCCACCGACAATTGTACCCTCGTCGCAGTCTGCGACTGCTGCAGACACACCCACAGTCAGGCCAGATGCAGAGTAGGACACACGTGCGATTTGACCGCCGTGTCTACCGTCCATGCCGCTGTTGCCGTTGTAGCCAGCGTGAGTGGTTTCGTCGTCCGCAATGGACGCACCTGCAAGTGCGACTTCCTGCATTGCAGCGTCATATGCGCTGTCTGTGTCGCCCATGTCCAAGCGCAGACCGCCGTACGACAGGAAGTATGTTTCACCACCCTGTGTAGTGTTGCCGAATGCACCATTCTCATCCAAGTCAACAGCTGCACCAAACGCCAGACCACCGTCGCTTTCGCCAGTCATGCTGAACGTGACGTCGATGTCTGTGTGATACTGAGTGCGGGAGTCTGTGTAAGCGTCGCCGCCGATGATGCCGATTTCAGCGTAACCGGAGATTGCGACGTCAGCAGCAGCGATGCTAGCAGTTGCGACCAGCGCAGTGGAAGCAAGAAGAAGAGTTTTCATTTTTTCCCTCATGTGTTCGTAAGGCACGTACCAAACCGGATGGTCCGGATTAGCTGGAAACTCTATGCTCTTTGGATGGGCGTGTTTGCAAGACAAGCGGCCCAAAGCCTGCCAACTTCGCCACCTGTGATGCTCATTTGCCACAAGCTTTGTGAGCGGAGTTTCCTGTTGAAAGAACATGGCATTCGGGCGGTGCTCTCAAGTTCGGCTTGTCGTGGTTGGGATCGGCTTGTATGCAAAGCACAAGGCAAACAGGCGAACGAGGGCAGTCTCACATGGACCTTACACGTTTCAGGACCGGTTTTGGCGTTGCTCTTATAGCAGTGTTTGTTTCGGGTTGTGGTTTCTTTGGAGGATCGTCCGACCGTGAACCGGTCGAGACACGTCCTGCCAATGACATCCTGGATGAGGTGCTTGAAGAGCGTCGTCCGAACAGAGCGCAGTCGTCGCTGTTCGATTTCTTCCGTAATCGCGATGATGCTGGGCAGGTCGGTGCGGTCAATAAATACATCTGGAATGCAGCGATCGAGACCCTCGATTTTCTGCCAGTCGAGTCGGTTGATCCGTTTACCGGCGTGATCACAACGGGCTACGGGACACCTCCCGGCGGCGGGCGTTCCTACAGGGCAACCATTCTTGTCAATGACCCGGCGCTGGACGCACGGTCTTTGAACGTCGCCTTGATGACGCGCAACGGTCCGGCCAGTGCAGCAACGGTAAGGGCTGTTGAGGACGCGATCCTCACGCGGGCTCGGCAGTTGCGTCAGCAGGACAGCCGGTTCTGAACAGAAACGGGCCTACACGTTCTGCGCAAGCAAACTGACTAGTGGGTTCAGTCCCGTGGTTTGCGCACTGGATAGGCCGCAGCAAGATCGTCCACCCATTTCAACTGTCTTGGTAGGCAGGTCCGTTTGAGGTCGTACCGTTCGCGCGCGAATCGCCGGGCATTGGCACCAAGAAATTCGCGCCGTTCCGGGGCGTCGAGCAGGGTACAGGTTTCTTGAATCAGTTTTTCCTGATCGAAGAAATCAACCAACACACCTGTTTGACCGCCAATGATCGCTTCTCGGACCGGTGCAGTGTCCGACGCGATGATGGCACATTTCGCGCTCATCGCTTCGATCAGGGACCATGAGAGGACAAAAGGATATGTCAGATAGACATGTACCGTGCTGACCTGGATCATCGACAGGAAAGTGTCATACGGCACACGTCCCATGAAATGCACGCGGGCCCAATCGGCATCCGGGATCTGACCGCGCACTTCGTCGATGAAGATTTGCTTCCAGGTTTTGCCATCGGGAGGGCGGGCACCATAGCTGGTCTCGTCGCCGCCTAGCAGCACGATGTCCGCGTCCGGACGGCGGCGCAGCAATTCGGGCAGCGCGCGCATGAAGCGGTGATAGCCGCGGTACGGTTCGAGATTGCGGTTGATAAAGGTGATCACCTCGTCCCGCTTGGTGACCGTCTTGCCATTGGGCAGCGCAAGCGACGCGTTGGGATTCGCGACGATCGCATCTGTGTCGACGCCGTCATGGCAGATTGTGATGCGGGACTGATAGCTGTCGGGGAAGGTGCCCGCCTGAAACTGTGTCGGGCTGATACCCGCATCCATGACCTCTTCGTGAAGGCGGTTGTTGATGTTCTTAAGCCGCAAGCGCAGTGGGTCGCGTTCGGGCGAAGCGCTGGGAAATTCCGGATCGAACCCGGTTTCGGCCTTGCCAGAGCGGTGGTACAGTTCGCAATAAAGGCCTAGCCGGGCGTCGGGCCAGACATCCTTGAGAAACAGGCTTTCGCCCCAGCCGTGATGCGCCAGGATCACATCGGGGTCAAAGCCCCGCTTTTTCAATGCAAGCGCTGCATCGTAGCAGCTGGTTCCGCGAAGCAGTTTGGTTTCGAAATCCGCCAACCAAGGATGGATGCCCTGAGTCGTTGATCCCTTGACCGCATAAGGCAGGACGGTGATGCCCTTCCATTTTGTGGCTTCCTTGACCTTGGGCGTCAGGACGACAATCTGATCGCCGCGTTCCGCCAAAGCAGGGCCAAGGTGCTTGAACTGCGCGGGAAAGTTCTGGTGGATCAGGAGTATTTTCATCTGCCAGGTCGTCTTGCCTTTGGTTTTACAGGGTATGACTGCAAAAATCCGGCATCACAATGGCGCAGATGGGGGCGGGACTGGACGATCCTGTGGCATCAGCCTATCACCCTGCCAACAGAAGATGCACACCCGAAGGACCTATTCCATGTCGCGTTACGACCCCTCTGTCATCGAACCCAAGTGGCAGGCCGTCTGGGAAGAGAGTGAAACGTTCCGCGCTGTGCGGTCGGACGACAAGCCGAAATACTACGTGCTGGAAATGTTCCCCTACCCGTCGGGCCGTATCCATATCGGACATGTGCGTAACTACACGATGGGCGACGTGATCGCGCGTTACAAGCTCTCTACCGGGCATAACGTGCTGCACCCGATGGGGTTCGATGCTTTTGGAATGCCAGCCGAAAACGCCGCGATGGCGTCGGGCGGGCATCCCAAGGACTGGACCTATTCCAACATCGACACGATGGTCAGCCAGATGAAACCGCTGGGGTTCGGGCTTGACTGGTCGCGCATGTTCGCGACCTGCGATCCTGAATATTACGGCCAGCAGCAAGCGTTGTTCCTCGATATGCTGGAGGCCGGGTTGGTCTACCGCAAGAACGCGGTGGTGAACTGGGATCCGGTTGATATGACCGTGCTTGCCAATGAGCAGGTGATCGACGGCAAAGGCTGGCGATCCGGTGCCGAGGTGGAACGGCGCGAGCTGACGCAGTGGTTCTTCAAGATCAGCGATATGTCCGAGGAACTGTTGGACGCGCTGGACACGTTGGACGATTGGCCCGCCAAGGTGAAGCTGATGCAGGCGAACTGGATCGGCAAGTCGCGCGGTCTTCAGTTTGCGTTCTCGACGATTGACGCACCCGACGGGTTTGACCGGATCGAGGTGTACACGACCCGCCCTGACACACTGATGGGCGCATCGTTTGTCGGTATTTCGCCGGACCATCCGCTGGCCAAGCATCTGGAAAAAGACAACGCTGAATTGGCTGCGTTCAATGCCGAGTGCCGCAAGGGTGGCACAACGGAAGAGGCGTTGGAGAAGGCCGAGAAGAAAGGCTTTGATACTGGGCTGCGTGTGCGCCATCCCTTTGATACAGCTTGGGAATTGCCGGTTTACGTGGCGAACTTCATCCTGATGGATTACGGCACCGGTGCGATCTTTGGCTGCCCGGCGCATGACCAGCGCGACCTTGATTTCGCGCGGAAATATGACCTGGCGGTGCACAGCACGTTTGTGCCTGCGATGGGTGAGGATGCGTTCATCCTGCCCGAAGACGGTGGCCCGGCCTACGTGCCGCCCAAACCCGAAACCGTGCGCTATGTTCGCGGTTTTGCCGGGGAAGAGGCGCAGACCGGCAACGCGGGCATCGATACCGCCATCGACTTCTGTGAAAAGAACGGCGTCGGCCATGGCGTGACCAAGTTCCGTCTGCGTGACTGGGGCCTCAGCCGTCAGCGCTATTGGGGCTGCCCGATCCCGGTGGTGCATTGCGATGCCTGCGGTGTGGTGCCCGAGAAGAAAGAGAACCTGCCGATTGCGCTGCCTTATGATGAGGATGGCAAGGCCATCGACTTCTCGATCCCCGGCAACCCGCTGGATCGTCACCCGTCATGGCGCAATTGCCCATGCCCGTCCTGTGGTCAGCCTGCCAAGCGCGAGACCGACACGATGGACACGTTTGTCGATTCGTCCTGGTACTTTGCCCGCTTCACCGCGCCGCGTGCGGACACGCCGACGGATATGGCGGATGCGGATTACTGGATGAATGTCGACCAGTATATCGGCGGTATCGAACACGCGATCCTGCACCTGCTCTATTCGCGTTTCTTTGCCCGCGCGATGCACATCACCGGACATCTGCCGGAACGCTGCAAGGAACCGTTCAACGCGCTCTTCACGCAAGGGATGGTCACGCATGCAATCTATCAGACAAAGGGGGCGGATGGTCGTCCGGTCTATCACTATCCCGAAGATGTAGAGCTGCGCGATGGCAAGGGATTCCTGAAAGACGGAACAGAGGTGCAGATCATCCCCTCGGCCAAGATGTCGAAGTCCAAGAACAACGTGGTCGATCCTGTTGCGATCATCCAGCAATACGGTGCCGACACCGCGCGGTGGTTCGTGCTTTCCGACTCGCCTCCCGAACGGGACGTGGAATGGACTGCCTCGGGTGCGGAAGCGGCGGCGCGCCATTTGGGCCGGGTCTACCGGATCGCGGCAGAGGTGGCCGAGGCCACTGATGCAGCCAATGCCGAGGATGATGCGCTTTTGCGTGAGATGCACAAGGCGATCCATGATGTGACCGTGGGTGTCGAAAGCTTTGGCTTCAACGCCTCGATTGCGCGGCTCTATGCGTTCACCAACGCTCTGTCGAAATCCAAGGCGGGTTCCGACGCCAAGCGGCAGGCGGCCAAAACGTTGGCCCAGCTCATGTCCCCCATGACCCCGCATTTGTCGGAAGAGGTCTGGGCGCTGCTGGGTGGTGACGGCCTTGTTGCGAACGCGCACTGGCCGGTCGCCGATGAGGCGATGCTGGTCGAAGATAGCGTGACCCTGCCCATTCAAGTGAACGGCAAACGCCGTGACGAGATCACCGTGCCCAAAGACATGGACAAGGCCGAGGTTGAAAAGCTCGCGCTGGCGACCGATGGTGTGAAACGTGCGCTGGATGGCGCAAGCCCCAAGAAGGTGATCGTTGTGCCGGGTCGGATCGTGAATGTGGTTGCATAGACGCCAGACGCTTTTCGCGCTGTCCGCGCTTGTCGCGGGCGCGGCCTGCGGGTTCACGCCCGCCTACGGGCCGGAGGGTGGCGCGTCTGTGTTGCAGGACAATCTGCGCGTTGCTGCCCCGGAACGGCGCGACGGGTTCCTGATTGCGCAGCGGCTTGAGGACAGGTTCGGACGCAATGACGGTGGGCGCTACGTGCTGACCGTCACGCCAACGATTCAAAGGCAAGGGTTGGCGACTTCGGTCGAAGGCACGACAAACCGCTTCCAACTGACCGGCCGCGCGGATTTTGCGCTGCGAGACAAAGATAGCGACACGGTGGTCCGGCAAGGGCGCGTGACAGACTTCGCCGGCTTTTCCGCTACAGGCTCGACCGTCGCGACCTTGGCCGCCGAACGAGATGCGGCGGCGCGATTGATGGTGATTCTCGCGGATCAGATCGTTGACCGACTGGTGATCTCGGCTGGCGGTTTGCCTGCATGAAGCTGCCCCCGCGCGAAGCGTCTGGCTATTTCGCCCGCCCTGATCCCGCAAAGCTGGGCATTCTGATCTATGGCGAAGACGCGATGCGGGTGGCGCTCAAACGGCAGGAGTTGATCGCGGCGCTGATCGGACCCGAAGGTGAGGGCGAGATGCGGCTGACGCGCATCCCCGCCTCCGACCTTCGCAAGGAACCTTCGCTTTTGGGCGATGCGATCAAGGCGGTGGGATTCTTTCCCGGCCCGCGCGTGGCCTTTGTCGAGGATGCGAATGACACGGTGATCAAGCCGATTGCCGCGGCGGTCGAGGATTGGCAGCCGGGCGATGCGCAGATCGTCGTGACCGCTGGGCAGTTGCAGGCCAAGTCGGCACTGCGCAAGCTGTTCGAGGGGCATCCGAATGCGTATGCGGCGGCTTTGTATAATGATCCGCCTAGCCGGGCGGAGATCGAGGCGGAGCTAACCCGCGCCGGTCTGGCCCGGCCAGATGGGGCCGCGATGGAGATGTTGACGTCTTTGTCGAAGGAGCTTGATCCGGGCGATTTCCGACAGACGCTTGAGAAAATCGCGCTTTACAAGTTGGGGGATGCGGCGCCGCTGACTCCGGAGGAAGTGACGCTCTGTGCGCCGGGTTCAACCGAGGCTGATCTGGACGATGTGCTCAACATCGTGGCCGAAGGGCGCACCGGAGAGATTGGTCCGGTGATGTCGCGGCTGGAGGCGCAGGGCACGGCGGCGGTGACGTTGCTGATCATGGCCACCCGGCATTTCCGTGCTTTGCACACTGCCGCATCGGATCCGAGCGGGGTCGGTCAGGGCATGGGGCGTTTGCGACCGCCGGTCTTTGGGCCCCGCCGGGACCGCATGTCGCGGCAGGCTTCGGGCTGGGGCATGTACCGCTTGGAACAGGCGTTACAGATGCTGTTGGAGACTGACCTGTCGCTGCGATCAGCGGGGCAACACGGGCCGGCACTTGCGATTGTAGAACGAGCCTTCATCCGGCTGGCGATGCTGGGGCGCAGGTAGGCTTTTGCCGGGCAGAGGCCCGGTTTTGGGAGGACGAACATGTACAAACTGGTGGGCAATCGCGCGACGCGGGCGTTTCGGCCCTTGTGGTTGTTGGAAGAATTGGGCGTGCCCTATGAGCATGTGCCCGCAGCGCCCCGATCTGAAGAGGTGCGCGCGGTCAGCCCTTTGGGAAAGGTGCCAGTGCTGGTGGACGGCGATGATGTGATTGCCGATTCGACCGCGATCCTGACCTACCTTGCGGACAAGCATGGAGCGTTCACCCATCCTGCGGGGACGGTTGCGCGGGCCAAGCAGGACGCGTGGACTTTTCGGGTTCTGGACGAGGTGGATGCAGTGCTCTGGACAGCGGCGCGGCACAGTTTCATCCTGCCCGAGGACCAGCGCGTGCCTGACGTGAAAGAGAGCCTGAAGGTGGAGTTTGCGCAAAACCTCGAGCGGATCGCGACGGAGTTGACGTCAGAATGCCTTACCGGGGCTGAACCTACTGTGCCGGATTTCCTGTTGGCGCATTGTCTGGGTTGGGCGCGGAACGCGAAGTTCCCGGATGCACCGGAAGCTTTGGTCGATTACCTGCGGCGGTTGCGAACCCGTCCTGCGTTCGAGAGGGCAGCGGCGCTCTGAGGCAAGGGCTTTGAAAGGGGTTCCCGCGCCCCTTGAGAGAGAATTGTTCGCATCGGAAACCGGTCAGCCGCAAATCCGCGCCAAGGTGTCGGGATTGTTGATCCACGACAGGCCTGAATTGCGGTTAGAGTGTCTCCGACAAGGGAGACCGCGATGACTGACACGATCCGCTTTACTCTGGACGGCACAGAGGTTGAGGCCCGCGCAGGTGAGACCATCTGGGAGGTTGCCAATGGCCGGGGTCTGGTGATCCCGCATCTGTGCCACAAACCGGCACCCGGCTATCGCCCGGATGGCAATTGCCGCGCCTGTATGGTCGAGGTCGCGGGCGAGCGCACTTTGGTGGCCTCCTGTATCCGCGAACCCGTTGAAGGCATGGTGGTCACCACGGACTCGCACCGCGCCAAATCCGCGCGCAAGATGGTGGTCGAAATGCTGCTGGCGGATCAGCCCGAACGCGACGCGGCGCATGACAAGTCTTCGCATCTTTGGGACATGGCCGAGGCGAACGGTGTGACGGAAAGCCGACTGCCGACACTTGAGGCGGAACGTATCCCTTTGCTTGACGACAGCCATGTGGCCATGCGGGTGAACCTTGACGCTTGCATCCAATGTGGTCTTTGCGTCCGCGCCTGCCGTGAAGTGCAGGTGAACGACGTGATCGGCATGGCGGGGCGGGGGCATGATGCCTATCCGGTGTTCGATTTCGACGATCCAATGGGTGCGTCGACTTGCGTGGCGTGTGGTGAATGTGTGCAGGCCTGCCCGACTGGGGCATTGATGCCGGCGACTGTGCTGGACGACCAGCAGCAGGGCGACAGCAAGGATTTCGACAAAGAGGTCGAAAGCGTCTGCCCGTTCTGCGGTGTGGGCTGTCAGGTCTCGCTTAAGGTCAAGGACAACAAGGTTGTCTATGTCGAGGGGATCAATGGCCCGGCAAACGAAGGGCGGTTGTGCGTGAAGGGGCGGTTCGGGTTCGATTATATCCACCATGACCACCGCCTGACCAAACCGCTGATCCGGCGTGACGATGCGCCCGCCAAGGGGCTGAATGTCGATCCGAACAATTGGCAAGAGGTGTTCCGCGAAGCGACGTGGGACGAGGCGTTGGACTTTGCTGCCAACGGGCTGAAGGGCCGGGGGCGCGAGGTGGCGGGTTTTGGCTCGGCCAAGTGCACGAACGAAGAAGCGTACCTGTTCCAGAAATTCATCCGGCAGGGCTTTGGCCATAACAACGTCGATCACTGCACGCGGCTGTGCCATGCGTCCTCAGTCGCGGCGCTGTTGGAGAACGTCGGCTCCGGCGCTGTGACAGCGACGTTCAACGAGATCGAGAACGCCGATGTGGCCATTGTGATCGGCGCGAACCCGATCGAAAATCACCCGGTGGCGGCGACCTATTTCAAGCAGTTCACCAAGCGTGGTGGCAAACTGATCGTGATGGACCCGCGCGGTCAAGCGCTCAAGCGGCATGCAACGCATATGCTGCAATTCCGGCCCGGCGCTGATGTGAGCATGCTGAACGCGATCATGCATGTGATCGTTGAGGAAGGGTTGTACGACCGCCAGTATATCGAGGCCTATACCGAGAACTGGGAGGCCGAGAAGGCGCATCTGGCGGATTTCGCGCCAGAAAAGATGGCCGACATCTGCGGCATCGACGCAGAGACCCTGCGTGCGGTGGCTCGTGACTTTGCGGGCGGCAAGGCGGGGATGATTTTCTGGGGAATGGGCGTCAGCCAGCACATCCACGGCACGGACAATTCGCGCTGCCTGATTTCGCTTGCACTGATGACCGGGCATGTCGGGCGCCCCGGTGCCGGTCTGCACCCGCTGCGGGGACAGAACAACGTGCAGGGCGCGTCGGATGCGGGGCTTATCCCGATGTTCCTGCCGGATTACCAGTCGGTGATGGATGACGGAGTGCGGTCTGCCTTTACCGAAGTTTGGGGATCGGAGGATTTCTCGAACCAGAAAGGTCTGACGGTCACCGAGATCATGGATGCAGTCCACGACGGCCACATTAAGGCCATGTATATTCTGGGCGAAAATCCGGCCATGTCGGACCCGGACGTTGAACATGCCCGCGATGCGCTGGCCAAGCTGGACATGCTGGTGGTGCAGGACATCTTCCTGACCGAGACCGCCAACTATGCCGACGTGATCCTGCCGGCCTCGGCCTTTGCCGAGAAGTCGGGCACCGTGACCAACACCAACCGTCAGGTGCAGATGGGTCGCCCTGCCGTCACACCTCCGGGTGAAGCGCGTGAAGATTGGGCGATCACCACCGAACTGGCGCGGCGCTGTGGCATGGCTTGGGGCTATGACAGCCCTGCGGATGTGTTTGCGGAAATGAAGCTGAACATGCGGTCGCTGGAGAATATCACTTGGGACCGGCTGACGCGCGAAAACGCGGTGACCTACCCGTCGCTGTCGCCGGAAGACCCGGGTCAGCCGATTGTGTTCGGCGATGGTTTCCCCCGCCCGCAAGGACGCGCGCGGTTCACGCCTGCGTCTGTCATTGCGCCCGACGATGTACCGGATGCGGACTATCCGATGATTCTGACGACAGGGCGGCAGTTGGAGCATTGGCACACCGGGTCAATGACGCGGCGGTCTGCCGTTCTGGACGCGGTGGAGCCGGAGGCGAACTGTTCGTTGCATCCCAGCACCCTGCGCAAGATGGGGGTCGAGCCGGGCGGGCATGTGCGCCTGACCACCAAGCGGGGATCGGTTGTCGTCATGGCACGGGCGGACCGGGCTGTGGCACCCGACATGGTGTTCCTGCCCTTTGCCTATGTCGAGGCTGCGGCGAACATCCTGACCAATTCGGCGCTGGACCCCTACGGCAAGATCCCCGAATTCAAGTTCTCGGCTGTGCGGGTTGAAGCGGCGGATGCAGGCGCGGTGGCGGCTGAATAAGTTTTATTGAGCGCTGACGCGCGCAGGTTTTCTCGGCCACGGGGTTGCACCCTGTGGCCGATCTGCGTTTGGTGAGGCGACGCATTTGACTGCACTGTCGCATGTGTCACGGTCGGATTTGCATATTTGGAAAAAGAAGAAGGGACAGGGTCATGTTGCCTGTGAACGCGGATCGTTTCTTGGCTGACCTGCACACATTGCGGAGCTTTGGCGCCGCTGGTGTCGGCAAAGGCGTTGTGCGACCGGCGTACTCTGATGCGGATATTGCGGCGCGGGAATGGTTGGTGGGGCGCATGGGCGAGGCGGGCCTGTCGGTGCATGTCGACCCGGTTGGGTCGGTGTTTGGCTTGGCCGAGGGCGCGTCGCTTTTGATGGGGTCGCATTCCGACAGCCAGCCCGAGGGCGGTTGGCTTGACGGGGCGCTGGGTGTGATCGCAGCGCTGGAAGTGGCGCGCGCCTCGGTCGAGGCCGAAGGGCCGCCGGTGTCAGTCGTGTCGTTTCAGGATGAGGAAGGCCGGTTCGGGGTGACCACCGGATCGGCGGTCTGGTCTGGGAACCTGTCCTTGGAGAAAGCCGATGGGTTGACCGACCGGGACGGTGTGTCTTTTGCCGAGGCGCGGGCGGTGATGCCGGGGCGGTTGGACGGGTTTGTCGATCCCGCGCGGTTTACCGGATTCCTCGAGATGCATATTGAGCAGGGACCTGTGCTGGACCGCGAAGGCGAGGCGATTGGTGTGGTCGACGCCATTGTCGGCATTCGCGACATGAAGATCACGTTGGAGGGCGAGCAGAACCATGCGGGCACCACGCCGATGCAGGGACGGCGCGATGCGTTTCAGGCCTTGTCGCGCTTTAATGCGCTGATCGCGGAGCGGTTCGCCAATGTTGTCACGCCAAGCACGGTCTGGACCATCGGGCATGTGACGCTGCATCCCAACGCATCGTCGATCGTTCCGGGGAAAGTCACGTTTTCGATGCAGTGGCGCGATGGTGATGCAGACCGGTTGGGGCGGATGGAGGCCATCATTCGTGAAGCGGCTGAAGAAGTGGCGGTTTCCGGTGGGTTTGATCTGAGGTTTGGACCGATGCTTGGGCTTGAGCCGGTGGAAATGGATGCCCGCTTGCGCGGGGCGTTGGAACAGGCCGCCGAAACGGATGTGCCGGGGCGTTGGCGCAAGATGCCGTCGGGTGCATTGCATGATGCGACCAACGTGTCGAAGTTGATGCCGGTGGCGATGTTGTTCGTACCTTCGATTGGTGGGATCAGTCATGCGTTCGGCGAGGATACGGCAGAGGCCGATCTGGTGACTGGGCTGCGGGTGCTTGCAAGCGCAGTGGAAGCTTTGGGCTGAGCGCGGGATCTGTGCTAGTCTGCCGTGAGGCCAACAAGGAGCACACGGTATGGATGTAACGGCGATGGCGTTCTACGCGCTTGTGTGTGGCGGATTGGGGGCTGTGTCGCCTCGGTTTCCGTCCCTGTGGCAACGTTTCGCGGTGGCGGCGCTGGTTGGGATTGTCGCGGCGGCGCTGTTGCCGATGTTGCGCGGTGCGCTTGGGGTCTGACACTAGAGATTCAATCTGTAGGTGATCGAGGTGGGATGATCGTAGCCGGGATGGGCGGTTCGCCCGACTTCCCGAAATCCGAGCGCCTCGAAGGTCGCGTGATTCTCGACAAGTTCGATCCGTGTTTGCAGTTCGACAAAAGAGCAGCGCAGGTCTGCGGCGCGGGTTGCTGCAAGGTCGATCAGGCGGCGGGCCAGCCCTTGACGCCGGGCATTTGGCGCGACTGCAAGCTTTCCCAGATACACGCTGCCCGGTTTCGGAGTGAGAAAGACACAGGCCTGAACCGGATGGCCGATCCCCCAGATCTCGCCGGTTTCGGCCTGTTCGGACAGGCTGCCCAGTGTCAGCTTGTGCATGGAGGAGGGTGGGTCGATGCGTTCGTCCATGAAGGCAAACGACGATTGAATCAGGGTCAGGACGGCTGGCAGCGCCGGATCGCCGGGACCGAGCCGATAGGGCGTCAGGTCCATGTCACTTCGCTCAGAAAGATATAGCCCGCGCCGTAGATCGTCTTGATAAGGCGCGGGTTCTTGGGGTCTTCGCGCAGCTTGGTCCGCAGTCGCGAGATACGCACATCCATCGCACGATCAAAGCTGTCGCCAGCGGCACCGCCCAGTGTGTCCTGCATGTAGTCGCGGGTGATCAGGCGGTTTGGACTTTCGAGGAACAGCCGCAGCACTTCGCCCTCGGCATGCGAAAACGGGGTCTCGGTGCCGGTCTCGTCTTCCAGAGAATAGCGGTCGAAATGCGCGGTCCAGCCGTTGAAGCGGGCGGTTTGGCCAGTGGGCGTTGGTGTGGCGCGGGTGCGGAGACGAGCGCGGACACGGGCCACGACTTCGGCGGGATCGAAGGGTTTGATGATGTAGTCATCGGCGCCCAGTTCCAACCCGGTGATCTTGTCCTGCACCTGCGCGCGGCCCGAGATGATGATGACGGTTGCGCCCTGTTCCAGCGCCAGACGGTGCACAAGGCTTAGCCCGTCGCGGTCGGGCAGGCCCAGATCGACGAGGCAGACATCGGGTGTGGTCCTGCGCAGCGCGGTTTCGAATTCGGCGGCGCGGGCAAAGCACTGGGTGTCATAGCCCGCGTCCTCGAGTGCTTCGGACAGCATGGTGCGGATCGCGGGCTCGTCGTCGAGGATGGTGATCAGGGGTTTGGTCATGAGAGATCGGCCTTGTGGCCCAGAAACGTGGCCAGATCGGATTTGGTGAAGGGTTTGGGCAGAACGGCGGTTTTCGATGCGGCAGCTTGGTGGCGGGTGTCGGAGACGGGCAGGGAGGTCATCAGGTAGACGGGTTTTTTCTGCAGAGCCGAGACCAGTTCGCTGCCCAAGGCCGGACCTTCCAGTGAGATGTCCGAAAGCACAAAGGCGATGTCAGGCACGCCTTGCGCGAGGGCAAGTGCTTCGTCGACCGAGGTTGCCTCGATCACGCTGTGGCCAAGGCTGGTAAGCATGTCGCGGATGGTCGTGCGCAGATCTGGGCTGTCTTCGACCAGCAGAACCAGCTCGTTCGACAGGTGGCGGGCAGCGTGGCGCAAAGGCAGGCGCAGGGTCACACGCGCACCGGAATTGGTGTTGCCGACCTGAAGTTGGCCACCCGCCAGTTTGGCCATGTCGTAGACCATCGACAGGCCGAGGCCCGACCCGCCATCCCCCTTGGTGGTGAAGAACGGATCAAGCGCGTGTTTCAGTGCCTCTTCGGAAAATCCGGAGCCAGTGTCTTCGACCGTGAAATCGATCCATGTGTCGCGCATTTCGGTGGCTGTCAGCCGGATCGCGCCATGACCGCCGCAGGCGTCTCGGGCGTTCAGGATGAGGTTGAGAAGGCTGTCCTGAAGCTGACCGGGATCAAGCAGGGCGCGTTGGGTGATAGAGGTGTCAACATGCAAGGCGATGCTGTCTGGCAATGACGGCGCTGCCAGAGTGTGCAGGTCCGACAGGAAATTTGCCACGTCGAGCGGTTCGGGCCGCCATGCGCGGTGGGCGGTGATGTCGGCGATCCGGTTGAGCAGGTCGCCGCCGCGACGGGCGGCTTGCAACGTGGCGGTGATGAGAGGGTCGGCATCATTGGGCAGGTCCATCCGGGCGAGTTTGGACTGCATGCCAAGAATGATTGTCAGCAGGTTTGAGAAATCATGTGCGAGGCCAGACGTAAGTTGGGCCGCCATCTCACGGCGGCGGGTTTGCTGAAGTGCTGCACGGGCCTGTGTTTCCTCGGTCACGTCCATCGACAGGATATAAACGCCGTTTTCGGATTCATCTGGGGTAAAGGCGACACGGATGCGACGGGAGCTGTGAATATCGGTGAATTCGAAAGTCGACGGATCGCCTGCCAGTGCCATTTGAAGATGCGGCAGGACTCGGGCATAGGCATCGTCGCCCAACGCTTCGGAAATGTGCAGCCCGACGATCTTGGACGGACGACCCGGCATCACATTCGACAGGCGGCGGTTGGAAAACGTGTAGCGCCCGGCGCTGTCCACATGCGCGATATGGGCGGGCATCATTTCCGTGGTCAGGCGCGTGCGGGCCTCCATCTCGGTCAACTCGCGTTGGGCTTCTTCCAGCGCAGACACCGTGGCGGCGAGTTTGCGGTTTGTAGCCGCGAGTTCTTCGGAGCGCGCGAGCACCTCTTCGGACAGCAGTTCGGACCGGGTGCGCAAGAGCTGTTCCTGCGATTTGACCTCGGTGATGTCAGTATAGACCGTGACCCAACCGCCCTGCGGAAGTGGTGCACCTTCTACGCTGATCGTGCGGCCATTGGCGCGAGTGCGTTCCATGTAGTGGGGTTGGAAGGCGCTGGCCTGTTCTACACGTGCGCAGATAAAGCTTTCGACATCGTCGATCTCTCCGTACTCGCCGCATTCGACAAGGTGACGGATGGTGGTCTCGAAATCGGCGCCTGGACGGGTCAGCGCCTGTGGCAGGTTGAACATCTCGGCAAAGCGCGCGTTGCACGCGGCCAGCCGCAAGTCACTGTCGTAGATCGACAGTGCCTGTCCGATCAGGTTCAAGCCAGCCTGAATGAGAGCGTCGGTCTGCATGGAGCACGGTCCAGAAATGGGGTCGTGTGTTTCTGGCTAGCACTGGATGGGCGCGACGCAAAGGCCGACTGGCCTCCTGTTACAATTCGTAAGGATTGAGAAAACTTCAGGAAAAAGTTGACCCCCAACCTGCCTTCTGTCCAATCTTGAGACAGAGTCGCGCAAAGCGATCCGTTCGGGGAATACCCGGGCAATGGGAGGAAAAGTTTTGGCACATATGACCATGGGCGCAGAGGGGCTGCGCTCGGTTCCGGCGCTGTTGGCGCGCAATGCTTCGCAATTTGGCAGTTCTGCTGCCTATCGCGAGAAGGAATATGGTATTTGGCAAAGCAGAACCTGGGCTGAGACTGCCAAGGAGGTTGAAGCGCTTGCGCTGGGTCTGCTGAACCTTGGCGTGAACGAAGGCGATTTCATCGCCATCATCGGGCGCAACCGTCCCTATCTCTATTGGTCGATGGTCGCCGCGCAATCGGTCGGCGCGATCCCTGTGCCGCTCTATCAGGACGCTGTCGCCGAAGAGATGGAGTACGTGCTCGATCATTGTGGGGCGCGCTTTGCCATCGTCAACGATCAGGAGCAGGTGGACAAGGTGATCGAAGTGCAGGACCGTCTGCACCAGTTCGAGCACATGATCTATCTCGACCCGCGCGGCTTGCGGAAATACGATCATACCCGCCTGCATCAGTTCAGCCATGTGCAGGATCAGGGCCGCGCAGCCTATGACGAGTTCATCAACGAATTGCAGGCGCGCACGGCGAAGCTGGATTACGACAGCACCTGTGTGATGCTCTACACGTCCGGCACGACAGGCAAGCCCAAGGGTGTGGTTCTGTCGAACCGTAACATTATCGAAACGGCCAAAGCGTCTTCGGAATTTGATCACCTTAAGGTCGATGATGAGGTGCTGGCCTATCTGCCGATGGCCTGGGTCGGCGATTTCATCTTTTCGATCGGTCAGGCCTATTGGTCGGGCTTTTGTGTGAATTGCCCTGAAAGCCCGGAAACCATGATGACGGACCTGCGCGAGATCGCACCGTCCTATTACTTTGCTCCGCCGCGCGTGTTCGAAACGCAGCTGACGCAGATCATGATCCGCATGGAAGACAGCGGCGCGTTCAAGAAAAAGACGTTCGACTATTTCATGGCCCACGCCCGCAAGGTTGGCCCGGCCATCCTTGATGGGCATGAGGTGAGCGCGTTTGACCGGCTCAAATACAAGCTCGGCGAGGTGATGGTCTACGGTCCGTTGAAAAACGCGCTGGGCTTTTCCAATGTACGGGTCGGCTATACTGCGGGCGAAGCCATTGGCCCTGAGATCTTTGATTTCTATCGCTCTTTGGGAATTAACCTGAAGCAGCTCTATGGTCAGACCGAGGCATCTGTTTTCATCACCCAGCAACCCGACGGCGAAGTGCGGTCGGACACGGTGGGTGTACCGTCACCGGGTGTGGAAATTCGGATCGCCGAAAATGGCGAGGTCTACTACCGGTCACCCGGCGTATTTGTGGAATACTATAAGAATGCAGAGTCGACTGCGGATACCAAGGACGCCGAAGGCTGGGTCGCTACGGGTGACGCTGGCTTCATAGAGGAGGCTACCGGCCATTTGCGTATCATCGACCGGGCCAAAGATGTGGGCGCGATGGCCGATGGTGCAATGTTTGCGCCCAAGTATGTCGAGAATAAGCTCAAGTTCTACCCCAACATCCTCGAAGCGGTGGTGTTCGGTTCGGGGCGAGATCGCTGCTGTGCCTTTATCAATATCGACCTTACAGCCGTCGGCAACTGGGCTGAGCGCAACAACATCGCCTACGCGTCGTATCAGGAATTGGCTGGCCATCAGCAGGTGCTGGACACCATCCAAGCGCATATCGAAGAGGTCAATGCAAGCATCGCTCAGGACGAGATGCTCTCGGGGTGTCAGGTGCACCGGTTTCTTGTGCTGCACAAGGAACTGGATGCGGATGACGGAGAGCTGACGCGGACGCGAAAGGTGCGGCGCAAGATCATCGGTGAGAAGTTCGAAGACCTTGTCAACGCGCTCTATGACGGCTCGACATCGGTCTATACCGAAACCGAGGTGACTTATGAAGACGGGCGCAAGGGCAAAATCAAAGCGACATTGGAAATCCGCGACGCGAAGGTGGTGCCGGCGTCCCCGCAGCGGATGGCTGCAGAATGATGGGATGCAGACATAA
Organism: Marivita cryptomonadis; assembly: GCF_002115725.1. Lineage (GTDB taxonomy): Bacteria > Pseudomonadota > Alphaproteobacteria > Rhodobacterales > Rhodobacteraceae > Marivita > Marivita cryptomonadis. The sequence continues at coordinate 270,588 of NZ_JFKD01000003.1, read as the reverse complement.
TCTTCGTACGAAGATTATGCCGACCGAGAATTTTCGTACGAAAATTCTTGGTGCAACAAAGAGGGTTGGGCCGTGAAAGACACCGAAGGATATGTCACCGCAGATGGGCGCCAGATTGGCGGCACGCTGATGGAGATGCGCAACATCACCCTGCGGTTCGGTGGCGTGGTGGCCATTCAGGACATCTCGTTTGACATCCGCGAAGGCGAAGTGCGCGCAATCATCGGGCCCAACGGTGCCGGAAAGTCGTCGATGCTCAATGTCATATCGGGCTTTTACACGCCCTCCGAAGGTGAGGTCTGGTACCAAGGCACCAAGCGTCCTCCTATGAAGCCATTCGAAGTCGCCCGCCAAGGCGTAGCGCGAACCTTTCAGAACATTGCCCTTTTCGAAGGTATGACGGTGCTCGACAATGTCATGACCGGGCGTCTGACTCATATGAACGCCGGGGTCGTCTCCCAGGCGCTCTGGTGGGGGAAGGCGCGGGACGAGGAAATGGAGAACCGCGAAAAGGTCGAGCGGGTGATCGACTTCCTCGAGATACAGAACATCCGCAAGACTCCGGTGGGGCGGCTGCCATATGGCCTAAAGAAACGGGTTGAACTGGCCCGTGCCCTTGCGGCGGAGCCCTCGCTGCTCCTGCTGGACGAACCGATGGCGGGCATGAACGTCGAGGAGAAAGAGGACATGAGCCGCTTCATCCTTGATGTGAACGACGAATTCGGAACGACGATCTGCCTGATCGAACATGACATGGGGGTCGTGATGGATCTCTCCGACCGCGTGGTCGTTATGGATTACGGCAAAAAGATCGGCGACGGCACGCCAGACGAGGTGCGCAACAATCAGAATGTGATCGACGCCTATCTGGGCGTGCCGCATTGAGGGAGCAGACATGCTGAACGACATCTTTATCGCGCCATTCGTGGACATGGTCGAGGCACCGGACTTTCTCATGCAGGTGCTGTGGGAGGGGCTCGTTTCGGGCATTCTCTATGCGCTCATCGCATTGGGGTTCGTGCTGATCTTCCGGTCCAGCCGGATCTTCAACTTTGCGCAGGGCATCATGGTGGTCTTCGCCGCTTTGACCCTTGTGGGCCTGTTCGCCATGGGCGTGCCGGCATGGATCAGCGTCGGTCTGACGCTTGGTGTGATGTTCGTGCTGGCGGTGTTGATCGAAAGGGTCGTGCTGCGGCCTTTGGTCGGGCAGCCCGACATCATCCTTTTCATGGCCACCATCGGGATCACGTTGTTCCTGATTGGCTTTGGTGAGACGATTTTCGGCGGCGAAAACAAGGTGATGATCACCGAAGAGCTGGGTATTCCAACGGGTGACACGGTTCTGGAACCGTTTGGCGGTCTGCTGATCCTGCAGCATCTGGATATCACCGTGGTGATCGTGGCGACTTTGCTGGTGCTCGCGCTCTTGGCCTTCCTCAACTACACGCAGATGGGCCGTGCGATCCGGGCGTTGGGCGATGACCATCAGGCGGCGCTTTCCGTGGGTATCAGCCTGCAGACGATATGGGTGCTGGTCTGGTTCATCGCCGGGATCATCGCTCTGGTCACAGGTATTGCATGGGGCGCGCGTGCGGGCGTCAGCTTTGCGCTTGAAGTGATTGCGTACAAGGCGTTGCCTGTGCTGATGCTCGGCGGGCTTGAGTCGATCACCGGGGCCATCGTCGGCGGGTTGATGATCGGCATTCTGGAAAAGCTGTTCGAGATTTACTGGGGCCAGCCTTTGTTGGGTGGCAATACCGAGACATGGTTCGCCTTTGTCCTTGCACTGATCGTACTGCTGTTCCGCCCGCAAGGGCTGTTCGGAGAACGGATCATCGAACGGGTCTAGCGCAGCGCGGGGCGCGCTTTTCGAAACCAACAAGCAACGGAGCGTGAGGATCACGCACCCTACATGAGAAGACATATGGCAAAGCTGATCGCACTTCTGAACGTCATCGCATGGTCCGGCTTCTGGGCTTTTGGCTACCTCGCGCTGTCGAGCGGGTCTGAAGCAGGCAGCCAGACGGTTGTCGCGATCCTGCTGGCCGCTGTCGGAGGGGCCGCAGGGCTATGGGCCTATTTCTGGCTCATCCGCCATTCAGAGGTGACCGGTTACGCCAAACCGCGCAACCGCGCTGTGATCAACGAAGAGGAGACCGCCTGATGCTCTACCGCACGGCTGGCCAGTTCAAGACGAGCTATAATGCCGATCAGGCCCTGTTCCCGGTCAAGCAAGACGCGTTCCTTTTGGGGATCATATTGATCCTCGCATGGGTGGTGTTCCCGATGACCGCGTCGGAATTTACCTTCCAGACGCTGCTGATCCCGATCCTGATCTATGCGCTTGCCGCGATGGGGCTGAACATCCTCACCGGGTTTGCGGGACAGCTCAGCCTTGGCACCGGCGCGTTCATGGGTGTTGGGGCCTATGCCTGCTACAAGATGGTCACTCTGTTCCCATGGATGAACCCGATTGTCGCGATCCTGCTGTCGGGCGTGTTCAGCGCGGGGATCGGGGTGGCATTCGGAATTCCGAGCTTGCGGATCAAGGGGTTCTACCTGGCCATCGCGACGCTGGCCGCGCAGTTCTTTCTGGTCTGGCTGTTCGAGAAGTGGTCGTGGCTTTACAACTACAACGCCTCTGGCGCGATCCAAGTACCCAACCTCGAGATGTTCGGCGTGTTTGTTTCAGGCCCACAGGCGGCATCGGTGACGGAATACTATATCGTCCTGTTTGTGGTTTCGCTGCTGACCATGCTGTGTATCAACCTCACGCGGGGCAATCTGGGGAGGACGTGGAAAGCGACGCGCGACATGGACATCGCAGCAGAACTCATCGGCATCAACTTGATGAAGTCCAAGCTGACCGCCTTTGCCGTATCGTCTTATGTTGTCGGGGTTGCGGGCGCGCTTTATGTCTTCATGTGGAAGGGCGCAGCTGAGCCCAACGTGTTCGATATTCCGCTGTCGTTCCAGGTGCTTTTCATCGCCATCATCGGCGGCCTTGGCTCGGTCATGGGCAACTATCTGGGCGCGATCCTGATCGTCGGCCTGCCAGTTGTGCTAAACGTGGTGGCGGGCACGCAGGTGTTCGAGATGTCTACGGGGTCGGCCATTCTGCTGGCTGCGCTGATCGCTGCGGCGACCTTCCTCTTCGGGGTCGCGCGCAATCTCTGGGGCATGGCGGCGGCGATCGGATTCGGCGCGGTGACGCTGATCTATGGCTATGCGCAATTGCAGGGTTTCCGCATCGAATCCGCTCTGATCGAGCATATCAACGTGATGATTGTTGGGGCGCTGATCATCTTCTTCCTGATTATCGAGCCTCACGGGCTGAATCAGCTTTGGCGATTGATCCGTGAAAAACTGATTATCTGGCCGTTCCCGCACTGAGGTGGGTGGGCCCAAGACCAAGAACCTAAAGCAACATGAAAGTTCCAATGGGAGGACAACCATGAAACACTTTACCAAACTGGCCACTGCGGCTGCGCTGGGCACCGTGCTGGGCACGGCGGCCATCGCGCAGGAGCTTTACACGCCGAACCTCGCATACCGCACCGGCCCATTTGCCGCGACGGGTATTCCGCTGATGAACGGTCAGGCCGACTACATGACGCTGCTCAACGAGCGCGATGGCGGTATCGGCGGTGCCAAGATTGACTTCGAAGAATGCGAAACCGGTTACTCCACCGAAAAAGGCGTGGAATGCTATGAAAAGACCAAGGGCACGGCCATCGTGACCCAGCCTTGGTCGACCGGCATTACGCTTCAGGTTCTGCCCAAGACCAATGTGGACGAAATCCCGATCCTTGCACCAGGCTACGGCTTCTCGCCGATGGCGGACGGCAAGGTGTTCCAGTGGGCGTTCAACATGCCTGCCGGGTACTGGGATGCGGCAGACATGATCGTTCAGTACCTTGAAAATGAAGGTGGTTCGCTGGACGGCAAGAAAATCGCGTTCCTGCATCTCGACCATCCGTTTGGCAAAGAGCCGCTTCCGGTTCTTGAGATGCACGCCGAAGGCAAAGGGTTTGAGCTTCTGCCGATTCCGGTCGGTCTGAAGGAAATGCAGAACCAGTCAGCCCAGTGGTTGCAAATCCGTCGTGAGCGTCCCGACTATGTCGTGATGTGGGGCTGGGGTGCAATGAACGCCGGTGCCATCACCGAAGCGGTCAAAACCAAGTTCCCGATGGAAAACTTCCTTGGCGTCTGGTGGGCGGGTCACGATGCTGACCTGAAACTCGTCGGTGAAGAGGGCAAAGGCTACAAGTCGATCTCGTGGTCGTTCCCGAACATGGACGCGCCTGTCATGCAGGAAATCAAGGAGCGTGTCATCGACGCGGGCCTGAGCCAGACCAACGAAGAAGAGATGCAGGGCGTGTTCTATGGCCGTGGTCTTGTCATGTCGATGATCCTGGCCGAAGCCATTAAGGGCGCACAGGAAAACTTCGGCACGGCCGAGATCTCTCCGACACAGCTGCGCTGGGGCCTCGAGAACCTCAACCTGACCGAGGAGCGGATCGCAGAGCTGGGCATGGCAGGCATGGTGCCGCCGTTCTCGACGTCTTGTGCCAACCACACCGGTCACTCGGGCGGCTGGATGCTTGAATGGGATGGCTCCAAGTTCGTCAAGGCGTCTGACCTGCTGAAGCCGAACGTGGACGGGTATGCTGACCTGATCGCGTCGTCGGCGGCGGAATACGCGACCTCGAACGCACCTTGGGCGATGAACGAAGAGTGCTCGGCCACCAACTAAGGCCAGCCTGCCCCGGCGGTGCATATCGCCGGGGCGCTTTTAGGATATTTTCAAACACAAAGGCCCGCCATGCTGGACGCCGGACGCACAGACGAGACCTTGCTCGAGGTCAACAATATCGAGGTGATTTACAATCACGTGATCCTCGTTTTGAAGGGTGTGAGCCTGACCGTAAAGAAGGGTGGCATCACCGCGCTTCTGGGAGGCAATGGCGCGGGTAAGACGACCACGCTCAAGGCGATTTCCAACCTGCTGCATTCCGAGCGGGGCGAAGTCACCAAAGGCTCGATCATCTACAAAGGCGAGCGGGTGCAGGATCTGGACCCGGCGGCGCTGGTCAAGCGCGGGGTCATTCAGGTGATGGAAGGCCGCCATTGCTTTGGTCACCTGACCGTCGAGGAAAACCTGCTGACCGGCGCCTACACGCGCAAGGATGGAAAGGGCGCCATCGAGGCCGATCTCCAGTTGGTCTATGACTATTTCCCCCGCCTGAAGGAACGCCGTAAATCGCAGGCGGGCTATACCTCGGGCGGTGAACAGCAGATGACGGCGATTGGCCGCGCTTTGATGTCGCGTCCGCAGACCATCCTGCTGGACGAACCGTCGATGGGCCTTGCGCCGCAGTTGGTGGAACAGATTTTCGAGATCGTGAAATCGGTGAACGAGAATGAAGGCGTGTCTTTCCTTCTGGCCGAACAGAACACCAACGTAGCCCTGCGCTATGCGCATGAGGGGTACATCCTTGAAAACGGACGCGTTGTAATGGACGGCCCTGCAGCCGAGCTGCGAGAAAACCCGGACGTAAAGGAATTCTACCTCGGGGTTTCGGATGACGGACGTAAATCCTTCCGAGATGTCCGCAGCTACCGCCGCCGCAAGCGGTGGCTGGCATAACGCCGTTCCCGTTGCAATGAACTGAACAGACAAGGCTTTTGCTGCCATGACCACCCATTTCGACGACTTGGAAACCCGAAGTGCGGACGAACGCCGCGCCGCGCAAGAGACGGCCTTTCTGCAACAGGTGACGCGCGCGATGTCAGCGCAAAACTCCTGTCTTGTGGCTGATGGCCCAGTGTCGTCGCTGGACGACATCACCAAACTGCCGGTCCTGCGGAAATCGCAGCTGGTGGCATGGCAAAAAGAAAACCCACCGTTCGGGGGTATGGCGATCAGCAACATGGCGCATGTGTTCCAGTCGCCCGGCCCGATTTACGAACCCGGCGGCGTGAGCCACGATTGGTGGCGGATGGGGCGGTTCCTGCATGCCTGTGGTATTGGCAAGGGTGACATCGTTCAGAACTGTTTCGGTTATCACCTGACCCCTGCCGGGATGATCTTCGAAAGTGGCGCACGGGCGGTGGGGGCCGCAGTTTTGCCTGCGGGCACTGGCCAGACAGAGCTTCAGGCGCAAGCGGCGCACGACATCGGCATCACGGCCTATGCCGGAACGCCTGACTATCTTAAGCTTATCCTCGAGAAGGCTGACGAGATGGGTCTGCCGCTCAAAATCACCCGTGCGGCTGTTGGCGGCGGGGCGCTGTTCCCATCGTTGCGGGCCTGGTACGCTGACCGCGGCATCACGTGCCGCCAGTGTTATGCCACCGCCGATCTGGGCAACATCGCGTATGAATCCGAAGCCGAAGAGGGCATGATCCTTGACGAAGGCGTCATCGTGGAAATCGTCACGCCCGGCACAGGGGATCCGGTGCCAGAGGGCGAGGTCGGAGAAGTCGTGGTGACCACGCTCAACCCCGATTACCCGTTGATCCGGTTCGCCACCGGAGATCTGAGCGCGATGATGCCGGGGCAAAGCCCATGCGGCCGCACCAATGCCCGCATCAAGGGTTGGATGGGTCGAGCGGATCAGACCACCAAGATCAAGGGCATGTTCGTGCGCCCGGAACAAGTGGCAGCCCTTGTCGCAAAACATGCCGAGATCGACCGCGCCCGTGTTGTGGCCAGCCGCGATGGCGAAATGGATGTGATGACGGTACGCATCGAAACTGCGGCGCAGGACTCGGCGGCGTTTGAACCCAGCATCGTGGAAACCCTTAAGCTTAAAGGCCGGGTTGAACTGGTGCCTCCCGGTGCGCTTCCCCGCGACGGATTGGTGATCGAGGACGCGCGCAGCTACGACTGATCTGGCAGGACGCGGGATATGCCCCGGAAAATGTGTGCGGCTATTGGATAACTTTTGGCTTTCGTGCGTTAGTCTCCTGACACGTACGGAGGACCACCCATGAAACGACTCGCGTTTTCGCTTTCGGCAACCCTTGCCCTGACGACATCGGTCTGGGCCGACAACAGTGATCTCTTGATCATCGGCAACAGCGACCCGGGCATGCTTCAACGCCTTACGGGAACCGCAGACTTTGAGGGTATCGAAACCGCGTTCGAGGAACGCGGTGCAGAGGTGAGCCTGTCCATACGTGCGGATGGCGACGCCATGCGCGATGCGTTTCGGGGCTTTGCCAATGGTCTGGACGCCACCACTAGCGATATTGGCGTTTTGCTGACCGGGCGGTTCGTGTCTACCATCGCGGGCACGTATCTTTTGCCCAATGGCATGGATGCGCCGACCTTGGCCGAAGTCCTCACCGATGGGTTTCCTCTCGATACAGTCTACGCCGTGGCTGCGGAGTACCCGGGGCAAGCCCTGATCGTCTTGGGCGAGGTAGACGGCGAGGGCGATGTTCCTGATGGCCTGTCAGCAACCGTGCCGCTTAACGACATCCCCCAAGGGGTGACAGTCGCGATTGGTCCCGCAGGCGATGCAGCGCGGTTTGTCAGCCGTCTGTCCATGGCCACCGGAGAGGATATTTTGCCCTTGGCTCGCGCTGAGGGCCTCAGTCTGACGGGGTTCGTGCCCCGCACGCTGCCACTGTTCGCTGGCACCGATGTCACGCTGCCGCAGATCACACCTGACGTTCCGAACGACCGCAGCGTAGAGGATGCAACTGCGTGGGACCGGGCGGTCGCGGCAGACACAGAGGCGGGCTACGACACGTACCTTGCCGCGTTTCCCGAAGGTCGTTTTGCGGGCGAAGCCCGTCAGCGCTTGGCCACCATCCGCTCAGAGCCGTTTTACCGCGAAAAGCAGGTCGAATCTGACCTTGCACTATCCCGAGATGCACGGCGCGAAATCCAGCGGGATTTATCGCTCTTGGGGTACAACACGCGGGGAATTGACGGAATATTTGGCCGCGGCACCCGTGGAGCCGTGACAGCTTGGCAGACCGCAAACGGTCTTACTGCGTCGGGTTATCTGGGTGCAGACCAAATCGCCCGACTGGATGCTCAGGCCGAACGGCGTGCGGCAGAACTCGAGGAAGAGGCGCGTCAGCGTCAGGCACAGTTGGAACGGCAGGACCGGACATTTTGGTCCGAAACCGGCGCGCAGGGCGACGAGGCAGGCTTCCGCGCCTATCTCAAGCGGTTCCCGGACGGGATATACGCAGAAGACGCGCAAGACCGGCTGGAAGCCATCGAAGACCAGCGTCGCGCCCAAGCCGAGGGCGAAGACCGACGTCGTTGGCAGATCGCACGTGAGACTGACACAGAGGCAGGCTATCGGGCCTATCTGGCGGAACGGCCGAATGGCGCTTTTGTCGAGGAAGCGCGGGCGCGGATCGACTATTTCGCCAACAACTCCGAACAGATCGCCCTGCAAGATCGGGCCCAGTCAGATGAGGCCGCCTTGGGGTTGAACGCAGCGGCACGTCGCTTGGCCGAGGCGCGTCTGGCAGATCTCGGGCTGAAGCCGGGGGCGGTGGACGGCACTTTTGACAAAGACGCGCGACGCGCCATCCGCAGGTATCAAGATGCCCGCAAACTGCGGGTGTCGGGGTATCTGGATCAGGCCACGGTGGTGCGGCTTATGGCCGATACGATCCTGCGCTGATCGGTCAATCGAGGTCTGTCCACGGCCAAGGCTTCACGTTGCTGGCTGCCGTCTGATACCGTGCGGCCTTGGCGATCCAGATGCCAAGGTCCGTCCCGAATTCGGCCAGCCGTTCGTTGGGCTGTTTGTTGTTCACCAACATTATGATGAACTGCACCACGGTCATCACCCCCAGAACCGTCTGCGCGACGGAAATCATGACCGCGATCAGGATCATATAGATCAGGCGTTCGATCAGAGAATCCGTCTTCTCAGGTTCAAACTGCTCGCCATGAAGCCGGCCTGTGACCTTGTCGTCGTCTGAGGGTGCCATCTCGGTCGCCTTTCATGTCTCTTGGAATCCGGTTCTGTATATGAGGTTTCTGTAAAATTCGCCAATTCCATTCGAAATATCTTGATCAAATCAGGCGCAATTGCACCTGTCGGTCGCAGCACTGGTTTGGTTGGGAGAGTCAGTCAGACTGCGACACTGTCTCTGGTGCGTCTTTGTCCCAATTCAAAACGGTGGGATGCTGTTTTCGCGCTTTGGCAATTTCTCTGATCTGGGTGGTGACATCTAAAGGTGACGGGATTGATCGCCGCACGGTTTCGGGAAGGTATCCCAAGGCGATAAGCTGATCGTAGGTTTCGTCAAAATCGACAACGGCATAGCTTTCGAGATTTGTTCTTGGTTGCCCGGCAGGCACCCAATGATCCTTTGCGGTGTCGATGATATCGAGGTCCACACCAACGAAACCTGAATACTGCTCACCGAATTCGCTTGCGATCTTGTCGAGCCCGGATCGCCGGGAAAGGACGGCAATGCGGCAATCGTTGTCTATGACGAAGGGTGGCAGATGAAGCGCAGACCCTTCCACGGCCACAATGCGTTTGGCTGATGCATAGGTGGCAAGCTGATCTTCGAGAGAGTGCTTTTCCGGAGCAAAAATCTGGTATCCGGCGTTCCTGAACGTGTTTTCCAGTGCGGTTTCCCCAAGTATGCCACCCTTGCGGCCACTGAGTTTTGTGCGCGTGACATAAATGGATGTGTTGGCCTTTGGGGGCTTTGCCTTGCGGTAGTGCGCATTGCGGCTTCTGGCAAAGTCCTGAAACCAGCTGGAGCCCCGAAATCGCTCTGAAAGGCCCAACCCGTTTTCACCCAAAACAAGTTTGTCGACTTGCGTTGGCTGTCGGATGATTTCGATCTTTTCATCCACCCCCAAAGCTTTGAGCCAGCGCCCGGAATGATCATCAAGCAGTCGAATGTTGCGCAGGGTCTCATTCGGGTTTGCGTGGTACGGCATGAAAAGAACACCGTCGATCGGCTCTTCAACCGCATCCAACGTCCAGAGCGGACCCAAACATTCCACCAGGAAATGCCCAAAGTGAACGCGGACAAAGCCACCAAAGACGTAGGTCCCGGTTTTTTTGGCCAAATCCAAGTTGGTAACATCGAAGTCTTCAGCAGGCGCAAGATCCGCGATATCCATATCGTGGTAGAGAATGCGGTGTGTTTCAGGGCAGTAGACTTGGCGCCTCAGGCCCGTGTCAACGTTTCCCGGAAGCAGAACGGCGTTCCGGCTTACGGCCAGCTTGCCCTTGAAGCCGCGCGCGGTGTCTTCGCTGGTCGCGCTTTTCATATGAGGCGGTCTAAATGTGAACGGGCACGTGTAAGGGTCATTTGGGTGTCTGTTTCTCTGAGTTGGTGACGGGCTGGTATTTTGGTTGGTCTGCGTTGCGGCAGTAGATGGAAAGTAAGCAAGTCTTTCTGGCGATTCCGAAGTTTCATCCGCTAAATGTTCAAGGTCGGAGTCCAGACGTTCTAGCCCCCTTGAAGTGATCTGGGGTGCAACAATGCTGTCCTTTGCAAAGTTTGGATATTCGAAAGGATCGTCTTTCGCGTAGTCGAAACAATATTTGCGATATCGCACTCCTGGCACATCTGCGAGGTGCCAGAAGTCTGGCCAGCGCTCTCGCAGGGATTGAAGGGTTCCGATTTCGATCCAGGTGGCGCTTTCCTTGGCAAAAAGCAAATGCGTGAAACCCGCGCCGTGAAACCCGACAACGGTATCTGCGCCAGACACAATTTTGATCTGCTCAAGCGGCGAATGGTCTTCAAGCACGAATGGTGTGAAACCATGGCGGAACAGCATGTCTTTGAATGCACTTTGCCCGTCAGCCTGACGGTTTCGAGCGCTGTCACCGCGTTCAATAAAGAGCTTCCTAGGCGTGGGGATATCAACGTCTGTGCAGCGTTCCAGTGCTGTGCGTCGCAGACTTGCGTATGCGTCCGAGGTGATATTCGCGCGATGCGTACGGACAAGATTCGCAATTGGATTGTAGCCTTTGACAATGCCTTTGCTTGGTAAAGCGTCGTTAATGCCCGGCATGGCAGCCCGCGCGTGATCCGACATTGCATAAAGGTTGGTGTCGTAAGACGTGATAACCGTGTCAAAACTCACATCGGCTTTCACAATCCGCAGACGCGCGTAATGGTGCGGAAAGAGTGCTGCGATGAACCGTTCGACAAAGTTGCTTATCGGTTCGTTGGGGGCCGAGATCACAATTTCACCAGTGTATTCGGGGCCCAGCGTGTCGATTGTCGAAAACTGTCTGAGCACATCATCAACAAAATGATAGAAGTTGAAGCCGTTCTTCAGAATAATGAGGAACGGCGTGGTCAAATCAGCTTTGGATACGTCCCCTTGCTGTGGCAGCTGAAACGGCCCGTCATCCCCAATCATCCAGTCCGTGACGTCATGTTTTTTGGCCCGGTAGTGTTCATTGACGCGCATGTATCGGTTCAAAAAGCGGATACCATAGGCCTGATTAAGAACGACCTTGTTCTTGATCAACAGACGCCCATTGGCAGCTTTTGCATCCTGCAATCGTACCGCGATCGTTTGAGACAGCAGCGACTTATTGAAACGAACATGATCGGTCAAATGCCGGACCTGTTTCGTGATCGCGCAACCGACCTCTTCGCTTTCTGATTGCCCCACGATTTCAAGTTGCGCGCCCCGAATTTCGGAAAACCGTGCAGAACCCGTGGTGAGGGCGATCATTTTCGAACTCAAGCTTGGAGCGAAAAACAAGTCTCTCGGATCTGAAGTTACCTTAAGTCTCAACGACTGCGTTGCCTCATGCCGATGTTGTTTCGGGTTGCCGTTTCATTGGTATCGTCAGAACGCTTTGATTTCGAGGCTTTTTCGATATCGCAGCCTTTTGAAGAGGCCTGATATTTCACATCCGCGTTGACGGCGGCGCCGATTTGATGAAGCCAGAGTCAGACCGTTGCACAAACAAAAAAGCCGTCCCAAGGGACGGCTTTCTCGCAATAACTGCGGTTTCCGCTTAGCCCTGACGGGCTTTGAACCGGCGCTGCGTCTTGTTGATCACATAGACGCGGCCCTTGCGGCGCACAACGCGGCAGTCGCGATGGCGGTTCTTCAGCGAACGAAGCGAGTTCTTGACCTTCATCGGGTCTCTCCTCTTATCGCGGCGCGCGAGCGCCTTCGTGGTTGCGGGTGCCCCGAGCCAAAGCCCGAGACGGCGAATTCAATGGTGGGCGATACAAGGTTCGAACTTGTGACCCCTTCGATGTCAACGAAGTGCTCTACCACTGAGCTAATCGCCCTTTGACCCGGTTCGATTCACGTGCCCCAAATAAAAGGGGCGCGTAAAGCCGCGCCGGTGGAGCGGTCTATAAAAGGAGTCGTAGCGGGGATCAAGGGCTTTGGTCACAGAAAAAATCGGTCTATGTATGGCAGATAGGGAGAGCATATGCCCAAAGTCGCGTACCACCTCGTTCAGCCGGAAGCGCACACCTCAAGGGTGGTGTTTGCGTCGCCTCATTCCGGCCGCGACTACAGTTGGAATTTCCTCCGTCACACCGCTTTGGATGAGGTAACGATCCGGTCTTCGGAAGATGCGTTTGTCGATCGCCTGTTCGACTGCGCCCCGCAATTCGGTGCTGTGTTCATCAAGGCCGGCGCACCGCGTGCCTACATCGACCTGAACCGATCTGCCGAAGAACTTGACCCCGCTCTGATCGAAGGTGTGCGGCGCCAGACCCACAATCCGCGCGTTGCTTCGGGCCTTGGCGTTGTTCCTCGCGTCGTGGCGAACGGCCGCCCGATCTACCAAGGCAAATTGCCGCTGGCCGAGGCGGAACGCCGTATCGCGCAATTCTGGCACCCCTATCACGACCAGTTGCGCAAGTTGATGCAGCAGGCACATGCCCGCTTCGGGGAGGCGATTCTGGTCGACTGCCATTCCATGCCGCACGAAGCGCTGGACGGTGTTGCAAAATCCACAGCACGGCGCCCGCAGATTGTGCTGGGCGACAGGTTCGGAGCCTCTGCCAGCCAGACGGTCGTCGATCAAATCGAAGCCGCGTTCACCGATGCCGGTCTGATCGTGGCGCGCAATACACCTTTTGCGGGGGCGTATATCACACAGGCCTATGGTCGCCCGTCGCGCAAGCAACACGCGGTTCAGATCGAAATCGACCGGTCGATCTACATGGATGAACGTACGATCCGGCCCAATGCGAATTTCCACAATTTCCGCAAGCTCCTTCGCAGTGTCATTGCTGAAATCGCAGCCACCGGGCAGGCCAAGGACATGCCACTTGCGGCGGAATAGGCTTTAGGCAAACAGATCTGAAAGCGCGGTTTTTAGCGCATCTGTGTGCGGGATGATCAACCGCACCGGAACCGTCAACACCTTCATCCGATAGCTTTGTGGCAGCCGCACTGCGTCTTTTTCCGTCGTCACCAATTGTGCGCGGGCCGCCTGCGCGTCTTTCTCAAGCCGTGCCAACAGTGACGATGTCAAAGGTTGGTGGTCTTCAAGCGCTCGGGTTTCCACCAGATCGGCCCCAAGTTCGCGCAGGGTGAGAAAGAACTTCTCAGGGTGGCCTATCCCGGCAAAGGCCAAACAGCGCAGTCCTTCCCAGTCCATCCCGGTCTGCAAGGGCATCAAATGCCCGGTCAGATGGGGCAGGGGGATCTGCGATTGCCATGTTTCTGAAAAACGCTGCTGCGCCTCGTCAGCCCCGATCGACAATACCAGATCGGCTCGCGTCATTGCGGCAGACACAGGTTCGCGCAATGGCCCCGCCGGAATGCAGCGCCCATTGCCGAACCCGCGCGTTGCATCCACCACGATCAGCGACAGGTCCTTGGAAAGGCTTGGGTTTTGCAACCCGTCATCCAGAATGATCACCTCTGCGCCTGCCGCCTCGGCAGCCAATGCCCCTTGCGCACGGTCCTTGGACACCCAGGCAGGGCCGAACGCTGCCAGTAACAGCGGCTCATCCCCTACGTGCTGAGCCGTATGGCGGCGTGGATCAACCTGCACGGGGCCGTCCAGCGATCCGCCATAACCGCGCGACACGACATGCGCGGTCTTGCCCATATCCGACAGCATCTGCATCAGCGCGATCACCGTTGGTGTCTTGCCTGTCCCGCCCGCATTGACATTGCCGACACAAATCACCGGTATCCCGACACGGGTCGGCGTGCTCCGCCGCAAGCGCCGCGCGGTCGCCATGCCGTAAAGCGCACCCACCGGGGCCAGCAGCCGTGGCCACAAACTGGGCTGATCAGGGGACGTATCCCAGAACACAGGCGGCCTCACCTTGCCCCCTCCAACGCATCAAGCCATTCGCTGACCTGAGCGAGAACCAGATCGGCGGTCTCGGCCCCGGCGGACACCACGTTCCATCCCGCATGAGCCATCGCTGCCGCACGGTCTGGTGCAATCAGGTGCGACACCGCCGCACTAAGCGATTCCATGTCCTTGACGATCCGCGCGGCGCCTGCAGCAACCAAACGAGAATAGGATTCAAGGTGGCGTCCGACATTCGGACCATACAGGATCGCTGAGCCCAATGCTGCGGCCATCATCGGGGACTGTCCGCCTGTTTTCCCCGCCAGCGAGCCGCCAAGGAAGCACAAGGGCGCAAGCCGATACCACAGACCCAACTCGCTGTCGTCGCCCGCAAAAAGAACCTGCGTGTTCTCGTCGGGCATATCGCCGTTCTCCCACCGCGCAAGCCGCAGGCCGATTTCCTGGCATTGCTCGGCAAAGAACGGTTCATCCTCTGCATCCGCAGGAACCACGACCAGCAAGAGGCGATGTGCTAAGCGGGCCGCCCGCCGATGCGCGCGCAGAATCGCATCTGCCTCGTCGCGTTGTATATGTGCGCCCAACCAAACCGGTCGACCAGCCAGAATCGCTGTAAGCTCCTCGTGCAGGCCGTCATGGCTCGACAAGGGAAAGACCTCTGGTTCCAGCGGCGACGCAACTTCGATCCGGTCATCCGGCACACCAAGCCGTCGCATTCGGATCGCAGCTTTCTTGTCTTGTGCCAGGATGGTGTGAAATAGGCTCAACGCACCCGCAGACGCATCGGGCAGAAACCGCTTTGACGGCTGCCGCCAAGGCGCATCGGCAACGTCGGTCAACAGCAGGTGCGCCCCTGACACGGCCGCCTCGTGGATCAGCGCGGGGCGCAAACCATTGCCCGCCCAGACTAGAATATTCGGTCGCCAGTGATCCAGAAACCGATGAACGTCGCTCAGGGTCTCGGCTGGTGGGGAGCTGACATTGTGGCCTTCTATCGAAAGCCCCTCGGCTGGAATCGAATCGCAGGTCAGAAGCAGCGAAAAATCCTCGCGTTGCAGCCGAAGCCGCTTGATCAGGGTCAGCAAGGTTTCAAGCCGGGTGCGCGTGTCGCTGTGCAGCCATAGGACAGCGCCGGTCGGGCGCGCGGGCCATTGCGCAGCTTCGGCGGTCAGGCGATCCGACCCCCGCGCCAGCGCCAGATAGGCGGTCAGACTGAACGGCCTGCGCGCCAAATGGTCAGTCCTGTGCCTCGGGCGCTTGCGTGCTGGCGTCCATCAACTGCTGCAAATCCCCAAGGAAATAGCGCATATGCGCGTTGTCCACGGTGCGCTGCGCTTCGGTTTTCCACGCGTCATAGGCGGATTTGCGATCCGCAAAGATCCCGACGACATGGATGGTCTCAGGGTCTTTGAACACGTTTTCCGACGGCGTCACCAGTTCTCCGCCAAAGACGATGTGAAGATGCTCGGCCATGGGGCGATCCTTCCTTGCTGCGGTGCGGCCAACGTAAGGGGCCGCTTGGTCGGGTCAAGACGATTAGGGCAAACTCTGCGCGATCAGGCCCTTAATGGCGCGGGCATGCTCGGCGGTTGCGCCGCAGACATCCTCGGTCAAAGCCTTGGCACGGTCGATCAGCGCATCGGGTTCCACGATCTCGTCAATGAGTCCCCAAGTCAGCGCGCTGTCGGTCGCGATTTTCTGTCCCGCCATCAGGATCATCTTGGCCCGTGATGGACCCACAAGCGCCGAGAGGCGCGCCGGGTCCGACGGTTGCGGCAGAAAGCCCAGCTTCATCACCGGGTAGAACACCTTGGTGCCCGGCACCGCGATGCGCAGGTCACAGGCCAGAACCATGCCCATCGCACCTCCGGCAACAGTGCCGTTCAAAGCCGAAATGGTCAGGCCCGGATGTCGTGCGATGGCACCAGACAGCCGTTCCCATAAAGGGCTGAGCGCGAGCCCCGCCTTGGCCGCCTCAAGGTCGGCGCCGGCGGAAAACACCTTGCCGACACCGGTCAGAATGACAGCCCGCGCGCTGCGCGCCTCTTCGACGCCGACACACAGCGCCTCCAGCATCTCGCCCGTCAGCGAATTGGCCTTGTCCGGGCGGTTGATCGTCAGGACACATAGCGTGCCGTCATTCTGAATTTCGATCATAGCAGGCCCACCTTTTTGCGAATGCCCTCATCCCGAAGCGAGATTTCCTGTCCCAGATAGGCATCCGACTCGGGTCCGCACATCCACAACAACGCCTTGGCTGGCCAATCCGCCGGGATATGATCGGACCAATCCAACTGGCTCACCGGGTTGATCCCGCTTGCTTTGATCTCGCGCTGCATCTGGGTGGCAACAGTGCCCGGTGACAGACCCATGGCGCGGATGCCCTTGTCGCCCATTTCCTTGTGGAGACACATGGTCAGCATCGCAGCCCCGGCCTTGGACGCGCAGTAATGCGACCAGGCTTCAATGGCATTATGGGCCGCGCCCGAACTGATGGTCAGAACCGTGCCGCCACCCTCGGCCTCCATCACTGGAAGCGCCGCGCGCATGCCGTGGAACACGCCCTTGAGGTTGATGTCGATCACCTGTCCCCAGCCTTCGGGATCCGCATCCTCCAGCCGTGCAATGGGTTCGATCACGCCCGCGTTGTTGATCAGGATATCCAAACCGCCAAACGCCGTGACGCAGTTTTCAACCGCCTGCGCCACCTCCCAATAGCGGCTGATGTCACAGGGGATGGCGACTGCTTTATTGCCGATCTCACCTGCCAGATCGGCAATGCTGTCGGCCGACCGCGCCACAAGCGCAACATTTGCCCCGGCTTCGGCGAAAACCCGCGCAGCCTCGGCCCCGATGCCACGGCTTGCTCCGGTGATGAGAACGGTACGTCCGGTTAGATCAATCATGCGGCAGCCTCCCTTATGCGTTCACAGCAGTGCTACTTCGGACATGACGCGGGGTCCACCCACTTGACCCTATCTGGCAGGAGGTCGAAGCTGGGACTGGGAATTTGATTGTTTAGGATATCACCATGCGCCGTATTGCCCGTCTTTCATCTTGCTCCGTGCTGGCTTTTGCCCTGTCCGGCGGGGCCAGCTTTGCCGAAGTCACCGCACCCCAAGTGTGGGATGGGCTCGAGGCTGCCCTGCAGGGCTTTGGCTATTCGGTCACGGCCACTGAAACCCCGACGGGCGATGGCCTCGATGTGACGGATGTCGTCATGCGGTTCGATGCGCCGGAAGACAACGCAACAGTGGAAATCAGCTTCGAGTCCATCGACTTGGTGGAAAACGGCGATGGGTCGGTCTCCATGACCTTTCCTGCCTCGATGCCGATCACCATTGATGCCGCACCCGAAGGCGAAGAAGCCGTGATGATGGTGCTGGACTACGGCAACCAAGGGCTTGAACTGGTGGTCTCTGGCGAACCCGGCAACATGACCTACACCTACAGTGCCACACAACTTTCCATCTCATTGGCCGAGCTTGAGATCGACGGCACCCCGGTGGCACGCGAAGAGGCGCGATTCGATTTCATTCTGGATAATGTGGAGGGCACCACCGTCACCGCGACGACCACGGGGGCAGAGTTCACCCAGAACGTCGAAGCAGCCTCGGCGCGCTATGACTTTGCCTTCAACGACCCCGAAAGTGACGATGCCGCATTAGTGTCAGGGTCGATGGCCGGACTGTTTGTGTCCAGCACGACAGTCCTGCCCGAAGGCTTTGATCCAACCGATGCGCAATCGCTTGCAGCGGGGGGCTTCGCGGCGCGGGGCACGATGGGCTACACCGCTGGCGAAATGCAATTCGCCGCAACCGAACCTGCTGGCACGACATCCGGCACCACTCGCACCGGAACAGTAAGGCTTGAGTTCGCGATGGACTCTGATGCTTTGCGTTACGATGTGCAGGCCACCGATCAGGCATTTACCCTGTCCGGGCCGGAAATGCCCTTGCCATTAGATGTAAGCATGGCGGAAAGCGCCTTCCGCGTCACTGCACCGATTGCCAAGGCCGACGAACCCCAAGACATGGCGTTCGGCCTGACATTACGTGGGTTCGAGATGTCCGACCTGCTTTGGAACGTGTTTGATCCGGGTGCCGCCTTGCCCCGTGATCCGGCCACCATAGCGATGGATATCACCGGTCAGGTCACCCCTTTCTTCAATCTTTTCGACCCCGAACAGATGGCCATGCTCGAAGCCACTGGCGGAACACCGGGAGAGCTTAACGCGCTTACTTTGAACGACCTCACCATCGATGCTGCCGGGGCCAAGCTTGGCGGGTCCGGGTCGTTCACCTTTGACAATGACGACCTGCAAACCTTTGGTGGCTTCCCGCGTCCGAATGGCGAGATCAACGTCACACTGGACGGGGCCAATTCCCTTATCGACAAGCTGATCGCCATGGGTCTGCTGACCAACGAAGACGCGATGGGCGCACGCATGATGATGAGCATGTTCGCAGTACCGGGGGAGGGGCAGGACAGCCTCAAATCCACGCTGACGATCAACGAGCAGGGGCACGTTCTGGCGAACGGGATGCGGATCCAGTAACTTTGGCCAAACGCGGCGATGCGGTGACGCATCGCCGTCCCCGCTTTGATAACCTCGGTCAGTGCGGCGGTGCGCTACCCTGCCATCAATTCGGGCAAATCTCCGTTCAACCCGGCCGCTTCACGGATGAAGGTGCGCCGCGCACCGGGGATCGCGTTGATCGCTGCCATACCAAGGTCGCGCCCTGCGCGCAGGATGGGATTGTCGTTCGAGAACAGTCGGTTGAAGACATCCGTCGCGGTCAGAAGCGTTGCGGTGTCGAACCGCCGCCATTGCTCATAGCGTGCCAGAACCAACGGGCTGGCAAAATCCTCACCACGCCGCACCGCATGGCCGATCACATGTGCCAAGGCCGCCACGTCGCGCAGCCCGGCATTCAGCCCTTGCCCGGCAATCGGGTGCATCCCATGCGCCGCATCGCCAACCAGCGCCAGACGGTCCGCAATGAACCGGTTGGCCATGGTCAGACCCAGCGGATAGGTGAACCGCGCGCCAGCTAAGGAAATCTCGCCCAGAAAATCGCCAAACCGGGAGCGCAGTACCGTAAGGTAATCCTCTTCCGGCAGCGCGTTGATCTCTTCTGCCAGACCTTTGCGCTCGCTCCAGACAATCGACGAGCGATTGCCCGTCAACGGCAGGATCGCCAGTGGCCCCGCAGGCATAAACAACTGATGCGCCACACCCCCATGAGGCTTTTCATGCGCAATCGCACAGACCAACGCGGTTTGGTTATAGTCCCAAGCCGTGCGCCGAATGCCAGCACGCTGTCCGGTTCCGGTCTGACGGCCATCGGCGCCGACGATCATCTGGCCGGTCAACACGTCGCCCGACGCCAAGGTGACGTTCGCGCCTGATGCGGTCACGTTCTGATCCACAACCATTTCACCCGACAGATGCGTGATCAGCGGCTCCGCCGCCATCGCCTCAAGCAAAGCCCGCCGCAGATACCGATCTTCGAGCATGTGGCCCATCGGCCCTTCCTCGATCTCGGCGCTGTTGAAATGCAGGCCCAGAAACACCTCGGCATCGCCCGCGCGCCCGTCGCTGACCTTGATCTCTGTCATCGGCTGCGCGTTCGGCTTCAGCCCATCCCATAGCCCCAAAGCGTTCAACATACGCACCGACGCCAGCGCCAGCGCATAGGACCGCCCGTCGAAATTGTCGCTGCGTCGCGTGCCTTCGGGGCGCGCGTCGATCACGGTGCTGGACAGCCCGGCTTTGGCGGCAGCAAGGGCAAGCGTCGGACCGTTCAGCCCGCCGCCTATGATAAGGATATCGCTGGATGTGTTCATGGGCTGAAATATGGAAGCGCAGCCGGGATTGTCCATGCGCTTCTCTGCCGCTACCGTCGCGGCAAACCACAGTCCAAGGGATGATCACATGAACGAATGGCAGGCAATGACAGCCGCCGATCTGGGGCGCGGCATCGACAAGGGCGACATTGATCCGGTTGAGCTGACCCGGTCTTTCCTTGATGCCATCGACACGCACGAATACCGCGACCGTATTTATGCCCGTCTGACCCCGGATCGTGCCATGGCCGAGGCGACCGCTGCGCAAGAACGCGCCCGCCTCAAATTGCGTCGCTCGCCGCTTGATGGCGTGCCGATCAGCTGGAAAGACCTGTTCGACACCGCTGGTGTGGCAACCGAGTCGGGCTCGCAGCTCCTCAAGGGCCGGACACCTGACACAGACGCCGAAGTGTTGCAGAACGCGACCCATCAGGGGGTGATCTGTCTTGGCAAGACACACCAGACCGAACTGGCCTTTTCGGGGCTGGGGGTGAACCCCAAGACGGCGACACCACCCAACATCCACGACCCCGACGCAGCACCCGGCGGGTCCTCGTCCGGTGCGGCTGCATCGGTGGCCTACGGGCTCGCACCGGCTGGCATCGGGTCGGACACCGGTGGATCCGTGCGTATCCCGTCGGCGTGGAACGACCTTGTCGGCCTCAAGACCACCTCTGGCGTGCTCAGCCTCAAGGGTGCGGTTCCCCTTGCGGCAAAGTTCGACACGGTCGGCCCGCTTTGCAAAACGGTCGAGGATGCTGCGCTGCTTTTTGCCGCCATGAAGGGGGACAAACCAATCGACCTTGAGATGACATCGCTCAAGGGCGTGCGGCTGGCCGTCCTGACCACAACCGCCTTCGACGACATCCGAGACGCCCCGCGCACAGCGTTTGAAAAGGCTGTCCAGACCCTGAAAGAGGCAGGCGCCGACATCGTCGAGATCGCCATTCCCGAAGTGGCCGAAGCAATGGCTTTGTCAGGTGTTCTTTTCGGGTGTGAAGCTTACGGAACATGGAAGGACGCGATCGAAGCCAACCCTGAGCTGATGTACGAACCGGTGCGCACCCGCTTCCGGTCCGGCAAGGACTATTCTGGTGCTGATTACGTTGCCGCCTGGCACAAGCTCGACGCTCTCCGCGCAGCCTATCTTGAGGCAACCGCCCGCTTTGACGCTGTGCTCTGTGCAACCAGCCCGATCACCCCGCCGAACGTGCCGCGCCTGTTGTCCGACGTCGATTTCTTTACCACCGAGAACCTGCTCACGCTGCGAAACACCCGTATCGGCAACCTGATGGGGCTGTGTGTGCTCACGCTTCCAACCGGCGTCCCGTCTTGCGGTGTATCCTTGATGGCGGCACCGCGCGAAGAGCGGAGGCTGTTGCGGCTGGGTCTCGCTGCCGAAGCGGCGCTGGCCTGAAATTTGGCCTGAAAGCCACAACCGACTGATCTGTGCGCTCTTTTTCTGGACGCACAGGCCCTTGCTATGTAATTTGGCTCCAAAGAGGGCGCGAACGACCCTCAATCTGAGGCAGTATTGGCATGTTTCCCGAGCGGTTTTCGAACCTTCCGGCTTATGCGTTCCCGCGTCTGCGCGCCCTTTTGGACGTGCACGAACCGGGTGGGCCAGTCGTACACATGACGATCGGAGAGCCGAAACACGCGTTTCCGGCGTGGATTTCTGACATTCTTGCGCAGAACATGGCCGGTTTTAACAAATATCCCCCGAACGAAGGCACGCCCGAACTGCGCGCCGCAATCCGCGATTGGGTGCAGCGCCGTTACGATGTCGCGCTGGATGCCGACACGCAGATCATGGCGCTCAACGGCACGCGCGAAGGGCTGTATAACGTCGGGATGGCCTTGTGCCCCGAGACCAAGAACGGCGCGAAACCCGCTGTCCTGATGCCAAACCCGTTTTATCAGGTCTACCTGATCTCGGCGATTTCCGTGGCCGCTGATCCGGTCTTCGTGAACGCGACCGACGAGACCGGCCATCTGCCCGATTTCGAAGGTCTGCCCGAAGACGTGCTGAACCGCACCACGCTGGCCTATATCTGCTCGCCCGCCAACCCGCAGGGCACAGTGGCGGATCGCGACTATTGGGAACGGCTGATCACGCTGGCGGAAAAGCACGATTTCCAGATCCTCGCTGACGAATGCTATTCCGAGATCTACCGCGACACCCCCCCCGTAGGAGCGCTTCAGGTCGCCCAAGAGATGGGTGCCGATCCCGAGCGCGTGTTGATCTTCCACTCGCTCTCCAAACGGTCGAACCTGCCGGGTCTGCGGTCCGGCTTTGTGGCCGGTGGTCCGGAATCGATCAAACGCATCCAGCAATTGCGCAACTATTCTGGCGCGCCGCTCCCCTTGCCGCTACAGGCCGTGGCCGAGGCTGTCTGGTCAGACGAGACGCATGTCGAGGAAAATCGCGCGCTCTATACTGAGAAATACGCGCTTGCTGATCGTATCTTTGGCAATGTGCCGGGCTATAGATCCCCACAGGCGGGGTTCTTCCTCTGGCTTCCGGTAGAAGACGGCGAAACCGCAGCGCTCAAGCTCTGGAAAGAAACTGGTGTCCGGGTGCTGCCCGGCGCGTACCTGTCGCAAGACACCCAGACCGGAAATCCCGGCAAGCACTATATTCGGGTCGCCATGGTGGCCCCAAAAGCAGAAACCGAACGCGGCCTGACGCAGATCAGGGACTGCCTTTACGGCGCTGAAGACCAATAAAGAGGCGAACGATGGCATATCAGGCGCGGGGGCGTGACCCCCTCTTTGACAGCAACATGCAGGCTGCGCTCGAAAAGCGTGGCAAAGAGCTTGGTGGCTTTGTGCTGATGGCGTTGGGGGCAATGGCCGCCGCGATGATCTATTCGTACTCGCCGCAAGACCCAAGCTGGCTGTCCGCCACAGATGCGCCGGTCCAGAACTGGCTTGGCCAAGCGGGCGCCTCTGTCGCAGCACCTTTGTTCATGATTGTCGGCTGGGCAAGCTGGGGTCTGGCGCTGGTTCTTCTGGTCTGGGGTGCGCGACTCGCGCTGCACCGGGGGGAAGAAAGGGCGCTGTCCTGCCTGATCTTCGCGCCGATCTGGGTGGCTTTGGCCGCTGTCTATGCCGCGGGTGTGCCCGAAAGCACGGCCTGGACCCACAGTTTCGGGCTGGGCGGTTTGTTCGGTGATATGATGATGGGATCGATCCTGACGATCCTGCCGCTGGGAACGACCTTCGCGCTGAAACTGATGATGCTGATTCTGGGTGGCGTTGTGATCGTCATGGGCACGTTTGTGCTTGGCTTCACCAAGATTGAACTGATGCGGCTTGCGCGGTTCCTGTTGGTGGGCGTCATCATGGTTTACGCCACGATGCTGTCGCTGATGGGCAAAGGCGCATCCGGTGCTTTGGTCGCCGCACGCCAGATGCAGGCGAAAAATGCAGAGCGTCGTGCCATCCGTGCCCAGGAAGAGGCCGAAGCCGCCGAATGGGCCGCCGCACAGGAGGCCGTCAAAGCTGAACCGCGTGTGACCCGTGTCGCACCTAAAGCACCACCTGCGATCTACGCCGAAGACAGCCTGATTGACGATCCTTATCCGGCACCAGTGGCACCGCAAAAAACGGGTTTCCTGTCCAAAATGCCGTCTCTCATGCGGCGTGCCGATCCCGAACCGGAATTGGTCGAAACCTACCCGCACGGCGAATTGCCCGAAACGTTGCCCGGCGATGACCGCGTCCGCGCCAAGATCGCAGACGCCATCAAATCCCGCGTGCGTCAGAACCCTGCCATGACTTCTGCCGTGGCTGCCCCCTTGACCAAGGGCCGTGGGCGTGGCCCCGATCCGCTGATCTTCAAGCCATCCGCTGGCTTGCCCCCGGAACCCCCGGTGACCGCCCGCGCCGCAGCCTCTCTGCGTGCCGAACCGCCGGTGACCGCGCCCAAAATGGCGGCATATCAGCCGCAGCCTGAGATTTCGCCCTATGACGATGAGTCGGAAAACATTTTTGACGATATGACTGACTGGGACGATTACGGCGACGACACTCAGGCTTACGCGGCAGTGCCGCCTGCACCTGTGCCGCAGCCCGAAGCGCGCAAGGTCGTCCAACAACCGCAACGCAAGCCGCTCCAGCCCTCCAAACGCGCGCAGGAAGAAGCCCAGCCGCGACTGCAATTCGAAGACAAGCAGGTCGAATACGATCTGCCGCCACTTGGCCTGCTCATGGACCCGGCCAATATCGAACGCCATCACCTCAGCGACGAAGCACTCGAAGAAAACGCCCGCATGCTGGAGGCGGTGCTGGACGATTACGGCGTGAAGGGCGAAATCGTCAGCGTCCGCCCCGGCCCCGTGGTCACGATGTACGAACTTGAACCCGCGCCGGGCCTCAAAGCGTCCCGCGTGATCGGCCTCGCCGACGACATCGCGCGCTCCATGTCAGCCCTGTCTGCCCGTGTCTCCACTGTGCCGGGCCGCAGCGTGATCGGCATCGAACTCCCGAACGAAAAGCGCGAGATGGTGTCCTTCCGCGAGATCCTGTCCACGCGCGACTACGGCGACGGCACACAAAAGCTGCCGCTTGCGCTGGGCAAGGACATTGGCGGTGACCCGGTGGTTGCCAACCTTGCCAAAATGCCCCACCTGCTGATCGCAGGGACCACGGGTTCGGGTAAGTCGGTGGCGATCAACACCATGATCCTGTCGCTGCTCTACAAGCTGACACCGCAGGATCTGCGTCTTGTGATGATCGACCCCAAGATGCTCGAACTTTCCGTCTATGACGGCATCCCGCACCTGCTGTCACCCGTTGTGACCGACCCCAAAAAAGCGGTTGTCGCCCTGAAATGGGTTGTGGGCGAGATGGAAGACCGCTACCGCAAGATGTCCAAGATGGGCGTCCGCAACATCGACGGCTACAACAGCCGCGTCGCTGACGCGCTCTCGAAGAACGAAATGTTCGAACGCACAGTCCAAACTGGCTTTGACGATGACACGGGCGAGCCGATCTTCGAGACCGAGGAAATCCAGCCCGTAAAAATGCCTTATATCGTCGTCATCGTCGACGAGATGGCCGACCTGATGATGGTTGCGGGCAAAGAGATCGAAGCCTGCATTCAACGTCTTGCCCAGATGGCCCGTGCGTCCGGTATTCACCTCATCATGGCCACGCAGCGCCCATCGGTTGACGTGATCACCGGCACGATCAAAGCGAACTTCCCAACCCGGATCAGTTTTCAGGTTACGTCGAAAATCGACAGCCGCACTATCCTTGGTGAAATGGGCGCGGAACAACTGCTGGGGCAGGGCGACATGCTTTACATGGCGGGTGGCTCCAAGATCATCCGCTGCCACGGCCCCTTCGTGTCCGACGAAGAGGTTGAGGAAATCGTCACCCACCTCAAGGCGTTCGGCCCCCCCGAATATGTCGGTGGCGTTGTGCAAGGCCCGGATGATGAAAAGGCTGACAACATTGATGCGGTGCTGGGCCTCAACACTGGCGGCAACACCGATGGCGAAGACGCGCTTTACGATCAGGCCGTCGCCATCGTCATCCGCGATCGCAAATGCTCGACCTCCTACATCCAGCGCAAACTGGCCATCGGCTACAACAAGGCCGCACGTTTGGTCGAGCAGATGGAAGAAGAAGGTGTCGTCAGCTCTGCCAATCACGTCGGTAAACGCGAAATTCTGGTGCCCGAGCAGTAAAGACCTGCCGATCCAGTCACAAAAACGGGCGCTGCTATCGCATAGCAGCGCCCGTTTCGCCATATAGAGGGCAAGTGTTTCGAGCAGACAGGACCACAGACCCGATGCGATACCGTTTTCTTGCCGTCATGGCAGCCCTGACATGGATGTGGGCGATGCCCGCAGCGGCCCAGCAACTCTCGCTGAACGCGCTGTCCAACTACCTCAACCAGCTTACCAGCGCAGAGGCGAGCTTTACCCAGATCAACGCCGACGGCACGATCTCGACAGGCACGCTCTACATGCGCCGCCCCGGCAAAGTCCGGTTCGAATACAACCCGCCGGAACAGGCGCTGGTGATGGCGAACAATGGCGCGGTGGTGGTGTTCGACCGCAAGCTGGGTGGAGAGCCTGAAACCTATCCGCTCAACCGCACACCATTGGGGCTGATCCTTGCGCGGAACGTCGATCTCGGCCGCGCCAATATGGTTGTTGCGCACGGGTATGATGGCACTGCAACCACGGTCACGGCGCAAGACCCCGAGAACCCGGAATACGGCAGCATCCAGCTCAAGTTCACCGACAACCCGGTCGAACTGCGCCAATGGGTCATCACCGATGACGGCGGCGGCCAGACGACGGTTGTTCTGGGCGCATGGGAGCGCAAGCAATTGGCCAACCGCCTGTTCAACATCGAACAGGAACGCACAGCGAACCGCTGACGCGTCGTACGGGGATGTCCGGACTGCGGCCTAGGCGGCCGTGGCATCCTCTGACAACACCTGCACATCGGTCACCATGATGATCTCGCACCCACCGACGATAGACCCGTCATCCCGCCGTGTGGACGACCGCCACGGCGAGATCCCGTCGCCAGTGACGGTCACCAGATAGCCCCGCAGCCTGACCCGCGCCCCGACCTCGATCGCCATCAGCGCATCGTTCACCTGTGGGTTGGCTGGGATGAGGTGGTTGTTGGTAACCTGATCCTTCCATGTCTTGGGCAAGTCGGCGTCCGGCGCGTTCGAAAACCAGATCATCCTGTGCCCGGTACGGAACGCGATGTCATCTGTGCCTCCGGGCGCAGCAAGATCACCCCAGACTATGCCAAGGTCCAACGGGGAGACGGCGCTCGTCGGGTCATGGCGAAACGTGCGGCGCGTCACCACACGCCCTTCGATCACGTAGCTGGCCAACAGTTTTGCCTCGAATCCGGCACTCAGGGCGACCCGTTGGCCCGACACACGGGCTTGCGCCGGAGACCCGTCGGGCGCCGCTGTCAGAGGCAAGGCTGGAAGCTGCGACAGCTCCACAGCGGTCGCAAGATCAGGGAACGGCGCATGTTTGTCTGCGCTCAAACCAAAGACCCACGCCGCCATGACAATGGCAAAAACAGCGATCTTGGTGCCTTCATCGAACATCCCGGCTACGGTCCTTTGCACGTTGCACTGCCGACCACGTGTACCAGTGCAAAATGGCAGGAATTGGCCGTCTTGGTGAAGGCCGCGCGACACGCCGGTTTCTCAGCACGACTTCACCACGCGCCGCGATGCGTCGACGCATCGCACGTTTGCGTTGACGCAAACGCGGCCCCGAACCAATGCTGCGCAGATGCACCGTCGACAAATCCTCACCCTTGCCGCCGCCGCGCTGCTCACGCCAACTGATACCGTGGCACGTATCGCGCGCGCGCCGACAGGCTATCTGCGCACCAACTGGAGCCGCGATCCCTTCAGTCTTGGGTCTTATTCGTACATCGCGCGGGCGGCCTCCCGCGACGACATCCGCGCTCTGGCCCGTCCCATCGACAACCGCCTGTTTTTTGCCGGAGAAGCCACCCATCCCGACTACAACAGCACGGTCCATGCGGCCTATGAAACCGGTCTGGCTGTGGCCGAGACTGTCCGCATCACTGGCGCGAAATCGCTTGCCATCATCGGTGCGGGGATCAGTGGCCTGACAGCGATGCGCCGACTTGCAGCGGCTGGAATTGACGTCACCCTTTTCGAGGCGCGCAACCGCATCGGTGGGCGCATCTGGACAGACATCACTTTGGGCCAGCCGCTTGATCTTGGGGCAAGCTGGCTGCACGGCGACGAAGGCAACCCGCTTGTCGGGCTTGCCGCCGAGCGGGGGATGCAAAGCGTCCCAACAGAGGATGACTACGTTCTGCGCGGTGCAGGGGGGCGCAGGCTGCGCGACCGCGACTTGCCGGATTGGTTTGAAGACGTTGTGACAATCCAGCAGGACTACGGGGCTGGCACATCTGACATCAACTGGAACGCCTACCAGAACGACCTCGATTACGACGGCATGGACCGGCTCTTTCCAAGCGGCTATTCGCAGATCCTTGGACAGTTGGACACCGATCTGGACATCCGCCTTGGCACCGAGGTGCGGCGTGTCGCGCTGACGGACAAAGGTGTGCAGCTTGGCTCGGCCAAAGACGAGCTGGGCCGCTTCGACGCTGTCATCGTCACCGTACCGCTGGGCGTTCTGAAGGCGCAGCGCATCGACTTTTCGCCCGCTTTGCCCAAAGACAAGGAGACTGCGATCCACCGTCTTGGCTTTGGCCTTTTGGACAAGCTTTACTTGCAGTTTGAACAGGCGTTCTGGGATGCCGAGGCAACGTGGATTCTGACGCCTGACACAGGGCTGCCACCGGGCCAGTTCAACCAGTGGCTCAACCTGGCCCCCGTGCTCGATGCGCCGATCCTGCTGGCTTTTAACGGGGCTGGTCCTGCGCGCGATCTGTCAGCGCTGCCTGATGAGGCCCTGATCTCTCGGGCCCTGCAGGTTCTTGAGGCTGCGTACCCCGATGGGTAGGCAGGAAATGCAATATGTTAACAAAGGGTTAAAGGGTCAGGAGCGTTGCCTCATTGTTTCGCGCGCGAAACAATTGGGCCGTTTCGGACCTATCTCCGCACTGGGCAGCGCGCCAACTGGCCTTGATACGTCACTGACCGCGAGGCAACCTCGTCGGCCACCCGCAACAACCACGCCTTGCTGTTATACGTCCCGCGTGAAAATCCGGTCCGACCCTCGTGATAGGCCAGATATTGGTTGCGCGCATCTGCCAGCGAAATGCCAAGGCGACGGTTCGATTCTGCCATGTACCAGCCCATAAAATCCGTCGCATCGCTGATGTCATTGCGTTTCGCACGGAACTTACGCTGATCTTGCTGGTATTCCTCCCATGTCCCATTCAAAGCCTGGCTATAGCCATAGGCAGAGCTTTGCCGCCCCATCGGGATCACGCCCAAGGTATAACGGAACGGTGTGCGGGCGTCGGACTTGAACTTGCTTTCCTGATACATCGACGCCATCTGCACATGCACCGGCACCCCCCATTTTCGCTCTGCGGCGCGGAACGCGCGCAGGTAGCCGGGGCGCTGTTGCAGGATCGAACAGGCATCGTCGAGGTTTCGGGGCGCCGATGTGCCACCGCCGCCTCCACACGAGGCCGCCAGCAGGACAATCACCAAGGCGCGAAAGAATCTGCTCATGGGCCTCTCGCTTTTTGCTCGAAGGCGGTTGCTCCGCCTTTCGGATTGTTTGCAGTCTAGCGCAAAGGGGGCGCAGGGGAAATCACAATTGCTGTAGCCAGCAAGCCCTTGCCAAAAAACGAAAAAACCTTGTGTCGAAATGCATCACAGACTGTTTCCACAAAAATCGCCGCTAGAATTGGACAATTTGTCGAAAATCAGGCAGGTATGTGGCAACGGATAGGACCCATGATCAGACAACGCGCAAAATACAACATCGGCCAAGTCGTTCGGCACCGCAAACACCCCTTTCGGGGCGTGGTGTTCGATGTGGACCCGGAATTCAACAATACCGAAGAATGGTATGAGGCGATTCCCGAGGACAGCCGACCCGCAAAGAAGCAACCGTTCTATCATCTGCTCGCAGAGAATGAACAAAGCTTCTACGTCGCTTATGTGTCCGAACAGAACCTGATCGCTGATTACTCGGGCGAACCTGTCGAACACCCGGATGTGCCTGATCTTTTTGGCGCATTCGAAGATGGAAGCTACGAACTGCACTTCCAGTATAACTGATCGAATACTCTCTCTCTCTTAGTTTGCCACACGTAATGAGTTAGGGCTCCCACTTGGGAGCCCTTTTCTTATGCAGCGTTCAGCAGCGAAACAAAGCGGGCGATCTCGGTGTCGGGCAGTGACCAATCGCAGACCAGACGCCCCGTCAGCAGCCCTTCGGATGGCCCGTTGGCCAGATCACCACCAGAGACATGATATCGCGCACCGCTTGTCTGAAGTGTCTGGTGCAGGGCGCGCGGCGCGCGGAAAAAGATCATGTTGGCAGTGACGTCGTTCACGATTTCAACGTCATTTCGTTTGCGCAGACCGTCAAGAAGCTGTGCTGTCTTGGCGTTGGCATTTTGCGCAAGGTCTTTCCACAGGTCATCCCGCAGATAGGCTGCCATCTGCGCCGACAGATAACGGTGTTTGGAAAACAGATGCCCACCCCGTTTGCGGCGCAGTTCGAATTCCCATGCTTTTGACGGATCAAAGAACACCACCGCCTCGACCCCCATCAGCCCATTTTTCGTGCCGCCGAACACCGCTACATCGACACCCAGCTTCCACGTCATCTCGGCAGGAGAGCATCCCAGCGCCACCGCCGCATTGGCAAAGCGCGCACCATCAAGATGAATAGGCAGGTCATAGGATTTGGCGACGTCGCACAGCGCCTTCAGCTCGGCCAATGTGTAGACGTTGCCGACCTCGGTCACCTGCGTGATCGACACTGCACCGCGACGCGGGCCGTGCACACCACGGTTGCCTTGGCTTTCGATGGCGCGGGTCAGCGCTTCGGGTGTCATCCGGTCCGACCCATGCACCAGCGTCAGCTTCGCGCCACCCGTGTAGAACTCGGGCGCGTTGCATTCGTCCTCTTCGATATGGGCCATGGGTGTGCAGAACACCGTGTCGAACGGCTCGATCAGGGTCGCCAACGCAAGGGCGTTGGCCGCAGTGCCGGTTGCGGCCAGATAGACCGCCGCTTCGGGGGCTTCGAACAGATCGCGGATGCGCTGGCGCACCTCGTCCATCATGGGATCAGCGCCATAGCCCATCATGTGGCCTTGGTTGACCTCGGCCAGAACGTCGAGAACGGCCTGCGGCACGGGTCCGCTGTTGTCAGAGGCAAAAAACATCAGATCGGCTCCTCGATGATGTGGTCTTCCCAATCGTCTTCATCAACTTCGAATTCAGCTACGGTGGCGTTTCGCATCGAAACTCCCGCGTCATGTACAGACTCCGGCGTCCCTGAAATAAGCGGATGCCAGTTGTAAAGCGGCTTACCCTCCCACAGCAGCCGGTAGGCGCAGGTCTTGGGCATCCAATAGGCGTGGTCGTCGATATTCGACGGCTTCAGAACGATGCATTCCGGCACAAACTGATGCCGGATCTCGTATTGCGCACAGCGGCAGGTGGTGTCGTCGAAGAGGCGACAGGCCACGCGGGTCAGTTCCACATGGCCGGTGTCTTCATCCTCAAGCTTGTTCAGGCAGCACTTGCCGCACCCGTCACATAGCGCTTCCCATTCCTGCGGGTTGAGGTCTGTCAGCGCTTTGCGTTCCCAGAACCGGGGGGCCAGACCTGACCGATCTATCGGGTCCTTGCTCATAGCGCGGTCAGGATGGCACGGGCCTGGGCGCAGTCGGCATCCATCTGCGTGATCAACGCCTCAAGGCTGTCGAACTTCAACTCGGGGCGCAGGAAGTCCACAAGTGCAATCGACACGGTTGCACCGTAAAGATCACCGCTGAAATCGAAGATGAAGGTTTCCAGATTGGCACGGTTCTCGCCGAACATCGGGCGCACCCCGATAGAGGCTGCACCATGATATGATCCGGCGTGAGGGCCGTCGAGCACATCGACCAGCACCGCGTAGACGCCGAATTTCGGCGGGTGCAGCCCGTCGATCGACATGTTGGCGGTAGGATAGCCCAGTTCGCGCCCCCGCTGTTCGCCACCGATCACTTCGCTTTCGATGCGGTGCCAGTGGCCCAGCATATCGGCCGCAAGACGCGGGTTTCCGTCGGACAGCGCGGTGCGGATCGCGGTCGAGGATACGGCGCCGGACCCCGCCGTCACAAGTTCGGCGACGGTCACGCCAAAGCCCATCTCGGACCCAAAGCGCTGGAGGTCGTCCACAGTGCCCGCGCGCCCCTTTCCAAAACAGAAATCCGCGCCGACCACGACATGGCGCAGGCCAAGCCCTTTGGAGATCACGTTCGCTGCGAAACCTTCAGGGGTCAGTTCGGCCAATTGGGTATTGAAGTTCAGCTCGTAAAGCACATCGACCCCAAGCTTGCGCAGCCGGGTCGCACGCGCCTTGGTGTTCATCAGGCGAAAGGGGGCTGCGTCGGGGGCAAAATATTCGCGGGGATGCGGTTCGAACGTGACAACACCCAAGGGCGCGTCGGGCTTCGCGTCGCGTGCCAGTTTGATCACGGCCTGATGGCCGGAATGCACGCCGTCGAAATTGCCGATGGCGACTGTTGCGCCCTTGTCGGCGCTTGCTACGAATTGATAATCCCGCACGATCTTCATGCGCAGAGGACTAGCGGGGGCGTGGGAGGGTTGCAATCCCCGCTCAGGTCTGGCGGGGGCGATTTTACGTCAACGGAAAATCGAGGATGCGTCGACGCATCCTCGCCCGTGGCAGGGTCAGTCGAATTTGCGCGAGGGCGCGAGCACTTTGGCCTCGCCGATCAGCACCTTCTTGCCATCGACCGAGCAATGGCAATCCAGCGTCACGCGCCGCTTGGCGATGTCGATATCGACCACCTTGACCTCGGCATAGACCATATCGCCGGGGCGCACAGGGGCGAGGAATTTGAGCGTCTGGCCCATATAGACAGTGCCATGACCGGGCAATTGTTCCCCGATCACGGCTGAAATCAGACCGGCGGTCAGCATGCCATGCGCGATACGGCCTTCGAAGATCGTGTCCTGTGCGTAATCGTCGTCAAGATGCACCGGGTTTCGATCCGTTGAGATCTGCGCGAACATCTCGATGTCCTGATCGGTCACCTGTTTGCGCAGGTGGCGGGACATTCCCATTTCGATGTCTTCGATGCAGATCGTTCCGCGTGGCAGGTTGTCCAACATTTCGCACTCCACTCGCAGGCGACAAAGTAATAAATAGCTAAGTCAGATGCCCAATTTGGCAACTTTATTACTTTGCAACCGCAGAAAAGCAAGCAAAATCTGCGTTAGCGGAGTTGTCCAATAGTATATGTCGGAGAGGCAATTTCCTTTGCAAGGTAAGCACTTAGCGCGTCTGCATCGGGTTGCTGCGACGTTTTTGTCTCAGACGCCGCGAGGCCACCGGAAATAAAGAGGGAATCGATATCCTCACCCATCGCCCCGTCTATGTCGGTGTGGACACCGTCGCCGATGGCCAGAATGCGGGTCGGGTCGATATCCAGACCCAGCGCGCTGATCCGGCGGCGGGCCAAATCGTAGATCGGCGGATGCGGTTTGCCGAAATACAGGCTTTCGCCCCCCATCTCGGTATAGAGCGCGGCCAGCGCACCTGCGCACCATTCGCGTTTTTCGCCGCGATCAACCACGATATCGGGGTTGGCGCAGAGCAGTTTGAGGCCTTTCTGCTTGGCATAGAGAAACTGAGGGCGGTTCACCGAAGGATCGGCATAGGGGTCGAACGGACCGCAACAGACAATCCCGTCGGCGTCTTCCAATTCGACACGCTGGATGGTCACCGGGTTGTCGATCAGCTCCATCGGATCAAAGAAGGTATCGTCAAAAGGTTGTCCCATGAACCAGACCTTTTCGCCCACGGCCCCACGGAACATTGCCGCGCGGGCGCTGTCGCCGCTGGTGGCGATGCTGTCATAGCAGTCCTCGGGCACGTTCAGGCGCTTGAGCTGCTTGGCAACCTCGTGGCGCGATCTTGGGGCGTTGGTGAGCAACACCACCGAGCCGCCGCCCTGTTTGAACCCGCGCAAGGATGCGACCGCTTCTTCATGCGCGGTGACACCATTGTGCACGCAGCCCCAGAGATCGACGAGCAGCACGTCGTAGCGATTTGCGATGTCAGCGAGGGAAGTGATGATCTGGGTCATGGGGCACCTGATTGACGCGGTTTGTGCCACGTATCGCCCGAACCGGGGATGATTGCCAGCCGAGGCCGGCAAACTTCGTCATTGGGAGGTGGAGAACACAGGCAGGTTCAATATGTCAGCCTCGTGCGCGACGACCACAGCCAAGAGCAGCCACAAAAGCGGGATCAGGTTCAGGAATGTGCGGAACGGCTCTTTCCGCGTCTTGTGCCGGAACCTGCGTTGTGCCGCCTTTGCACCGAACCAGCCGCCGAAAAAAGCGAGGGTGAGGAGGGTTGTTTCGGACACACGCCATTCGCCTTGAATGGCGCGGTCCTTGTCGATGCGGAACACCAAAAAAGCGAAGCCGTTGACGAAAGCCACGACCCCGCATCCTAGGATGAGACCCGACATTGTGGGTGTCAGCGTCATCCTTTGTCAGATCAGAGCTTAAGGTTCGGGATGATCTGCTTTTTGCGGCTCACGACGCCGGGCAGGACCACGGTGTCGCCGGTGACTGTTGCGCCGAAGCTTTTCTCGGCAAGGGTTTTGACCAGTTCATTCGGGACCAGCAGTGTCGATTCCTCGTTCAGGATGTCGACGACGAAGAGGATCACCTGATCGACACCGTCTTCGGCTGCCACGTCGGTCATGGTTGCCATCAGGCTGTCTTTGCGGTCGAGCACGATCTTGGGTGACGTGGTTTCCAGAACCGACACGCGGAACTTGGTGCCTTCGACCGGGTATTCCTTGCTGTCCATGCGCAGGAGTTCGGCGTCGGAGAAAGCAGAGACATCGGATTTCGCTACGAACATCTCGGCAGCGAAGTCGGGGATCGACACGCCCAGGTCTTCGGCCAGCGCGTGGGCGATGGCTTTGTCTTCTTGTGTGGTCGTCGGCGAGCGGAATTCCAGCGTGTCGCTGAGGATACAGGAGAGCATCGCGCCCTTGATGCCGCGCGGGGCTTGGGCGAGGTCGTCACCGATCATCTTCCACATGATGGTGGCGGTGCAGGCGACGGGTTCGATGCGGATGTCGATCGGGCCTTTGGTTTCCAGACCGCCGACCAGCTTGTGGTGGTCGATGATCGCGCGAATGTCGGCGCTGTTGATGGCGGCCGGCAGTTCTGCGGGGTTGTTGGTGTCGACGATGACAACGGGTTGATCGGCGTCCACGGTCGAGATGATCTCGGGTTTGTCGAGTTTCCAGTGGTCGAGCACGAACGCGGCTTCGGTGTTGGGCTCGCCCAGCAGAACGGGCTTGGCGTCTTCGCCTTTGATCTGGTTGAGATACCACGCCCAGATGATCGGGCTGCCGGTGCTGTCGGTGTCGGGGGATTTGTGTCCGAAAACGAAGGTTGTCATGTGGGGCCTCTGCTCTGCCAAAATCAAGTCGCGCGCGTTATAGGGCGCGCGATTGGGGTTGTCACCTGTGGCAGTTTGTGTCCGCTTCGGGCTGGGTAGAAAACCCGCCTTGGCGTTTTGGCGGAGCGCTGACGCTCCGCCTGTGCTTCAGTTGGCGACCTGTTCCCTGAGGATGGAGGCGGTGAGGGAGATGAGCAGGTAGATGCCGGAGAAGACGAGGAAGGTCAGCAGCGTGTTCTCGAAGGCGCGGGGGTAGCTTGGGTCCTGCGAGGGCAGGGGGTAGACCGAAGTGGTTAGATACCGCGCCTGGCTGTCGGCATCGCGGCGGGCCTGGTCCAGCCGTTCGAGGGCTGCGGACAGCATCATGTCGCGGGTGGTGAGGTCCGCCTCGGCCAGTTGGATCTGCACCGCGGTTTCTGCCAGCGATCCGGCGCCTGCGCTTTGCGCTGTCATCTCGGCATTGATCTCGGCCTTGAGGGTTTCAAGGCGGCGGATGTCGGCCTCCACCCCTTCGACGCGGCTGCGGTTGGGGCGAGCATTGTCCATCAGCGCCTGCAGCTGCAGGTTCTTTTCCTGAATTTCCGTCTCGACGGTTTCGATCCGGCCCTGCAATGCCCCGATGCGGGCGCGGGGGTCGAGCACGGCGCTGTCCTGTTGCAGGCGCACCAGCCTCTCCTGCGCCGTGCGGCGGGCCTGTTCGGCTTCGGTCAGACCCAGCTCGGCATCCTTGACCGCGTTCTCGCGCTTGCGGGCCGTCAGGTTGTCGACCCGTTCCTCGGCATAGCCAATGAGCGCTGTCGAGAAATCGGCGGCCACCTGCGGATCGGCGGCGGCCACTTCCATGCGGATCACACCCTCGGTGGGATCATAGCCGATCTGGACGTATTTCTTGTAGAGCTTGTACATGTCCTCGGCGGTGGCATCCGGCTCCAGCCGGTGCAGCGGGTCGATCTCGAGCTGCGCGAAATGCGACCGGAACCCTTCGTCCCCGTCGAGGCGCAGCATGGCGTCCTTGGAGGTGAGATAGCTTTGCACCGCGATGGCGTCCTGATTGGTGGCAAATTGCGTGCCCGAGAAGAGCCCGCCGATGCCACCACTGCTGGTCTCGGCCTTGAGGATGAGGAATTCGGATTTCGAGGCGTACATCGGCGTGGCGAGGGTGAAGAAATACCAGCCCGCAACGATGGTCGGCAGCAGCACGAAAGCGGCAAGGCGCGCAAAGAGCATCCGCATCCGCCGCCGCCTGCGGCGCGCCATGTCTTTCTGGATCACGGTGATCTCTTGCGCCCGGCGTTCCGCCGGGCTGCGCGTGTCGGTGGCGGGGAGATTGCGGGCATCTTCGCGCACGGCTTGCGGCAGCTGTGGCTGCTGGGCCAAAGGCTGATCGGCGACGGGGGCCTTGCGTTTGGGCTGGGACGCCGCGTCTGCAGGAAGCATGAGGTCCAATGCATTTTCGCGCTGGAACGGGTCGATGCCTTTGAGGCGCAGCAGATAGACGGCTTCGTAATCGGTGCTTGGATCAAGCCCATGTTTCTGGGCGATCCGCCGGGCCATGCGCAACTGGCGCGCGGTCAGACCTTCGTTCCGGATTGCAAGCAAGGCCTGCTCAACGCCACCATCGGCGGGCCGTTCAATGCGCGGGCTTGGCGCATTGGACGCGGGTGCCGCAGAGGCGGCTGCGGGATGT
Organism: Marivita cryptomonadis; assembly: GCF_002115725.1. Lineage (GTDB taxonomy): Bacteria > Pseudomonadota > Alphaproteobacteria > Rhodobacterales > Rhodobacteraceae > Marivita > Marivita cryptomonadis. The sequence goes on along the minus strand of NZ_JFKD01000003.1, from coordinate 233,644 downwards.
CCGGCGGCTGCCATCTGGGCATTGCCCATCCCGTGCTCGCTGCGGCGGATGCGAAAGCGCTTAGCTGTGGGTTTCATAGTCATAGAGCTGTTTCGCTTCTTCCAGGCTGTCGAACATGTGCAATTGACCATCCTTGAGAACGGCGGCCTTGCTGACAAATCGCGCCAGCGTTTCGGGTTGGTGAGACACCATGATCATGGTGGTGGTGCGCAGCCGCTCGGCGAGGATATCACCTGCCTTCCGGTTGAACTCCACATCGGTGTAGGTCGGCATCCCCTCGTCCACGAGGTAGATGTCGAAATCGAGCGCCAGCAGCAGGGCAAAGGTGAACCGTGCCCGCATGCCCGAGGAATACGTGCCCAAAGGCTGGTCGAAATATTCGCCCAGATCACACAGCCAGCGGCAATAAGCCTCCACGTAATCGGGATCGAGCCCGTAAAGCCGCGCGATGAAGCGCGAGTTCTCCATCGCACTGTGCCGCGTGACCACTCCGCCCATGAAGCCCAGAGGAAAGGACACCCGGCAGGTCTTGCGGATCTCGCCCTCATCGGGCTTTTCCAGCCCGGCCATCATGTTGACCAGCGTCGTCTTGCCAGTGCCGTTGGGCGCCAGAATCCCCAGCGATTGCCCCAGCTCGACACGAAACGACGCCCGGTCCAGGATCACCTTGCGATGCGATCCCGTCCAGAACGATTTGCTCACATTGTCGAATTCAAGCATCGAGCCCCCACGTCAGACCCATGCAGGATGTGCACAGGTTGGTTTCCATAGGGTTTAGAGGCCGAGTTTGACTGGATTGTGGCTAATCCTTAGCAAAAAGCGGGTATTGTTCATGGAGCCGGACCGGACGCACTGCGCCTTGCGGGTTCTAGCGGCAGCGGGACCGTATTCTATAAGCGGATGAATGCGTGACCGTCCAATGCTGCGGGATTCTGATCCGGAGACATATTCAGCGCACAAAGCGTCGCGAATCGCCTATCGCGCTTTTCGCAACTCTGGCTTGGTAGCGGGCAGATGCATGCGATTTGGGCGATATGGAGTCAAAGTGACGCATTTCACGATGAGAGAATGGACTGACTTCTTTCGTTTTGCAGGCGTTTTCCCTGACTTGCTGCCTCAATACTGTTCAATTGTCCCGCACACGTCCGTTTGGACGCGAAACTTGGACGACCGTGTTGCAATGCGGGCCGCAACGCGATTTATTTCATCCAGACAAGCGGAAGCAATCCGTGGACCAAACAGGGAGTTCGTTTTTGCCCGACACGTCAAACAGTGACGCGTTCGTCGAATTTGAACGAGTGCAAAAGAGCTACGACGGCGTACAGCTGGTCGTAAAAGACCTTAACCTTACCATGCCGAAGGGAGAGTTTCTTACGATGCTCGGGCCCTCGGGATCGGGGAAGACCACCTGCCTTATGATGCTTGCCGGGTTCGAAACAGCGACCCACGGCGAGATCAAGCTGGATGGCAAGCCGATCAACAACATCCCGCCGCACAAGCGCGGGATCGGCATGGTGTTCCAGAATTATGCGTTGTTTCCGCATATGACCATCGCGGAGAACCTCAGTTTTCCGCTTGAGGTGCGCAAGATCGGCAAGTCCGACCGCGAAGCCAAGGTCAAGCGGGCGCTCGACATGGTCGAGATGGGGGCCTTTGGGGGCCGCCGTCCGGCGCAATTGTCGGGTGGTCAGCAACAGCGGATCGCATTGGCGCGGGCTCTGGTGTTCGAACCCGAGCTGGTTCTGATGGACGAACCGCTGGGCGCGCTGGACAAGCAGCTGCGCGAAAAGATGCAGTTCGAGATCACGCACCTTGCGCACCGTCTGGGTATCACCGTGGTCTACGTGACCCACGACCAGACCGAAGCGTTGACCATGTCGGACCGCGTTGCCGTCTTCGACGATGGCCGCATTCAGCAGTTGGCCCCGCCGGACGAGCTTTACGAGAAGCCGCAGAACAGCTTTGTCGCGCAGTTTATCGGCGAGAATAACACGCTCGAAGGCACCATCCGCGAGATCAAGGGTGAGCGGTGCGTCGTGCAGCTTGACGATGGCGGGCTGATCGACGCGAAGCCGGTCAATGTCAGCAAGGTTGGCGAACGCACCCGCGTGTCGATCCGGCCGGAGCGGGTCGAGATCAACAAAGACCGTTTGCAGGAAGGTGCACATACGCTCAAGGCGGAAGTGCTCGAGTTCGTCTACATGGGCGACATCTTCCGCACCAGGCTCAAGGTGGCGGGCAATGACGAATTCGTCATTAAAACGCGGAACGCGCCCGATCAGGTGCGACTGGAGCCGGGAACGCAGATCGACATCGGGTGGCTGCCCGACGATTGTCGGGCCCTAGACGCGTCTAACTAGCAGGATTGTCGCGGGGGTGATCTTTGTCCCCCCGTGTCATTACAGGCGTTGCTGGTTCGGCCCGACCGCCAGCGCCATCTGTCATAACCGGGTCGAACGGGAGAATATGAATGAAACTGTCTAAAACACTTTTGGCGACCAGCGCTCTTACCGTTGCCGCTGCAGGTGCCTATGCAGCAGGCCATGGTATGGCCGACAACATGACACTTGTCAGCTGGGGCGGTGCCTACCAGGCGTCGCAGCAAAACGCTTACGTTGCGCCGTATATCGAGATGAACCCGGATGTCAGCGCCTCCTGGGACGAAAGCTCGGCTGAAGCCGTGGCAAAGCTGCGCGCGATGAACGAAGCGGGCAACGTCACCTGGGATCTGGTCGACGTGGTTGCGGCTGATGCGATTCGCCTTTGCGACGAAGGTCTGGCGATGGAAATCGACCATGACGAAATGTTGGCAGCGGCACCCGATGGTACAAGCGCAAGCGACGACTTCGGCGATCTGATCGTGTCTGATTGCTACATTCCGCAGATCGTATACTCGACCACGTTCGGCTATCGCACAGACATGGTTCCGGCCGGTGTAGAGCCGCCGTCGGACATCTGCTCGGTTTTCGATCTGGAAACCTATCCGGGCAAGCGCGCGCTTGAAAAGCGCCCGATCAACAACATGGAATGGGCGCTTCTTTGTGACGGCGTTGCCAAAGCAGACGTCTATGACGTTCTGGAAACTGACGAAGGTCAGGACCAGGCTCTGGCCAAGCTCGACACCATCAAGGACGAAGTGATCTGGTGGAATGCCGGTGCAGACACGCCGCAGCTTCTGGCGGATGGCGAGATCTTCATGGGTTCGACCTATAACGGTCGTCTGTTCTCTGCCATCGTCGAGCAGGGTCAGCCTATCGGCATGATGTGGGACGCGCAGGTGTTCGACCTTGATGGTTGGATCATCCCGGCGGGTCTTCCGGAAGACCGTCTGGCCCGCGTGATGGATTTCGTTCGCTTCGCGACCGACACCCAGCGTTTGGCTGATCAGGCCAAGTACATCTCGTACGGCCCGGCACGTGCGTCGTCGGCACCGCTGGTGTCCACACACGCAGAGCTTGGTATCGAGATGGCACCGCATATGCCGACCGATCCGAACAATGCGGCCAACACGTTCCTCTACAACTACGAGTTCTGGGCTGACTATCGCGACGATATCGACGCGAAGTTCCAGGCGTGGCTGGCACAATAAGCCTTTGATGGCTTTGGGGTGGGCCTGTTGGCCCATCCCGCACCAAAAGGACAGTCTGATGCCCAAAGGCTATATCATCGGCCATATCACGGTGAACAATCCCGAAGCCTACAAGGAGTATATCGAGCGCGATACGCCGATCCTTGAGAGCTACGGAGCGAAGTTCATCGTTCGGGGTGGGCAGTCCGAGACGATGGAAGGCGAGACCCAGAAACGCCACGTCGTCATTGAATTCGACGATTTCGAGACAGCAACGCGCGCGTATCACGACCCCGCCTATCAAGAGGTCGCAGAGATTCGCCGTCGCACCGCTACAAGCACAATCATCCTAGTCGAGGGCACCTGAGCCATGACGGACGCAGCAACCGAACCCGACAAGATCACGGGCCCGACGCCCGACAATGCGCTACGCGCAGCGGACAAGGCCGATGACGGCCCGGTTCTTGCCGCGGACGGCCGACCGCTGAAACAATCCCTGAACCGAGCTTTGCGTGCGCAGAAATTGCGGGCCCTTGCCCTGATCGCACCGCTTTTGATTTTTGTTCTGGTCAGCTTTATCGCGCCGATTGGCGACATGCTCTTCCGGTCTGTGGAAAACCAGATCGTACGCGATACGATGCCCCGAACCGTGGCGGCTCTGGCTGATTACGATGCCGCTGCTGGCGGCGTGCCGCGCGACGAGGTGTTCGAGGCGGCTTATTACGATGTGTTTTACGCCGCCGAACGCAAGCTGCACACCCGGCTTGGGTCGCGTCTGAACTACGAACAGACTGGCGCGTCATCGCTGTTCCGTAAATCAGGACGCGGGATCGACGATATCGGCGAGGTTTACCAAGACCAATTCGAAGATTTGAACGGTGATTGGGACGAAGCCCGCCCGTGGGCGGAGTTGATGGGCGACCCTACTTGGATCGCGGCGCAAGAGGGCTGGGATGGATCGGGCAGAATGCCCGCGTTCGAACTGCGCTCTGACATTGCCGATGTTCTGCCGCGCACCGCCGCCTCCTATCAGATTTTCGCACGTTTCATGCAGACCGAAGAGGGCGACAGCCCTCTGGAGGAAGAACCTTGGACAGTGGTACACACAGCGCTGTATCAGGATCTTTCGGAAGGTGATGTCAGCGGCTACACTGGCCCGCGATCTGACATGCTCCAAGCCGCTGCGGCACTAGTCGCAAGCCCGGATTTCGAGACCATCGCGTTCCGCGACGGGCTGGAAGAGATCGACGAAGACTGGGTCGATCCGGAAATCTGGCAGACCATCAAGACCTACAGCCCGTCCTACACATCAGGGTATTTCCTGAATTCCGTCGACATGCAGAAAACGCCTGAAGGTCCGGCGCTGCGCGACGAGGATGAACGCATCTACGGCCTGCTGTTCCAGCGTACAATGTTCATGAGTATGGTGATCACGATCAGCTGTATCTTGCTGGGCTATCCAATCGCTTACTTGCTGTCGAACCTGCCATCGCGCACGGCAAACCTGCTTATGATCCTCGTTCTGCTGCCGTTCTGGACTTCGCTTCTGGTGCGCACGTCGGCGTGGAAGGTGATGCTGCAACAGCAGGGTGTGATCAACGACACTCTGGTCTGGCTGGGGCTTGTGGCGGATGACGCACGATTGACGATGATAAACAACCAGTTCGGCACCATCGTGGCGATGACGCACATCTTGCTGCCGTTCATGATCCTGCCGATGTATTCGGTGATGTCGACAATTCCGCAAACCTACGTGCGGGCGGCGAAATCGCTGGGTGCGACCAACTGGACGACCTTCTGGCGCGTTTATTTCCCGCAATCCATCCCGGGCATCGGTGCGGGATCGATCCTCGTGTTCATCTTGTCCATCGGCTACTACATCACGCCGGAAATCGTGGGCGGGACATCGGGTATCTTCATCTCGAACCGGATTGCGTATCACATCTCAAGCTCGCTCAACTGGGGCCTTGCGGCCGCGTTGGGGACGATCCTGCTGGTGGTGGTTCTGCTTCTATACTGGGCCTACGACCGGATCGTCGGCATCGACAATGTGAAATTGGGGGGCTGAGCCATGTCGGAAGCCATTCTCACACCGATCGAGAAAAAGCCCATCGGGTTCACTGCCGGTGTTCTGGCCGCAGCGGGCGGGTTTGCCGGGCTGTTCCTTGGCACGGCACAAGGGTCGGGCCTGTTGGGTATCCTTGTTGGCGCCGCTTTGATGGCAGCACTGGCCTTTGTCGCCATGCAGGTGCTGGGTGAAGCGCTGGAAAAGCCGGTGCGCTGGGGCATGATCGCCGTGGCAGCTGTCGCGGGGTTCCTCTTCAACGGCATTCCGGGCCTGATCATGGGCGGCCTTTTCGGCTGGTTCTTCGGCTGGTTCATCTACTGGATCGGCATGGGGCGATACCGAGCACATTTGGTGCCCTACCTCACTGGCGGACAGGTCCTGTGGCATTATTCGTTTCGCGTGCTGTGCGGTGCGATCTTTGTCTTCCTGATTACGCCGATCATCGTCGTGATGCCGCTGTCGTTCAACGCCGAGGACTTCTTTACGTTCACGCCGGAAATGCTGGCTTTCGATCCGGCAGGCTATAGCCTCAAACATTACCGTGACTTCCTGACCAACCCGGAATGGACAAACGCGGTCAAGAACTCGTTGATGGTGGCTCCGGTTGCGACGTTGATCTCGGTGTCTTTGGGCACACTGGCGGCCATCGGCCTGAGCCAGAGCCATGTGCCGGGCAAGCGGGCGATCATGGCGATCCTGATTTCTCCGATGATCGTGCCGCTGATCATCTCGGCCACGGGGATGTATTTCTTCTACTCCAAAATTGGTCTGGTCGGCACCTATTGGGGTATCGTTCTGGCGCACGCGGTGCTGGGTATTCCGTTTGTCATCATCACCGTGACAGCCACGCTGGTGGGCTTTGATCGGTCTCTGACACGGGCTGCTGCCAATATGGGCGCAAACCCTGTGACCACCTTCTTCAAGGTGCAGATGCCGCTGATCCTGCCGGGGGTGATCTCGGGTGGTTTGTTCGCGTTCATCACATCGTTTGACGAGGTGGTTGTGGTGCTGTTCATCGGCTCGGCCGAGTTGCAGACTCTGCCGTGGCAGATGTTCACCGGTCTGCGCGAGCAGATTTCACCGACGATCCTTGCCGCCGCGACGATCCTTGTTGGTATCTCGATCTGCCTGCTGACCTCGGTCGAGATCCTGCGCCGCCGGTCCGAGCGGCTCCGGGGTATGTCGCCGGGATAAGGGGGAAGCCGCTTGGAAGCGGCTTTTCCGCATTTTTGAAAATGCAGGCGAAGGCTTTTGCAAAAGTCTTTTCGCTCAACAAAAAAGGCCCTGCACCACCATGCAGGGCCTTTTCTTTGATTGAGGTCGAGATCAGCTGCGGACGAGCTTTTCGTAACCTTCCGCGATCTCGCGGGTCAGCGATCCAACTTCGAAGTTGTAGTCGCCGATTTTACCAACCGGAGTGACCTCAGCAGCCGTGCCGGTGAGCCAGCACTGCTCGAAACCTTCAAGTTCTTCCGGCATGATGTGGCGCTCATGGACCTTCACTTGGCGCTCTTTGAGCATGCCGATCACCGTCTGACGGGTCAGGCCGTTGAGGAAGCAATCCGGTGTCGGCGTGTGCACTTCACCGTTCTTGACGAAGAAAATGTTGGCGCCGGTCGCTTCGGCCACGTACCCGCGATAGTCGAACATCATCGCGTCGGAACAGCCTTTGGCCTCGGCCGCGTGTTTGGACATGGTGCAGATCATATAGAGACCTGCAGCCTTGGCGTGGCTCGGGATGGTTTCGGGCGATGGGCGTTTCCATTTTGAGATATCGAGCTTGGCGCCTTTCATCTTGGCGTCGCCGTAATAGGCGCCCCATTCCCAGCTGGCGATGGCCATGCGAACCGGGTTGCGCGCCGACGCGACACCCATGTCTTCGCCCACGCCGCGCCATGCGACCGCCCGCACATAGGCGTCAGACTGACCGTTGGCCTCGAGAACCGCTTTCTTGGCCGCTTCGATTTCGTCCACAGTATAGGGGATTTCGAAGTCAATCATTTCCGCTGACCGCTTGAGCCGCTCTGAATGCTCGCGCGATTTGAAAATCTTGCCGTTATACGCACGTTCGCCTTCGAAGACCGAGCTGGCATAGTGCATCGCATGGGTCAGGATGTGGACATTTGCGTCGCGCCAATCAATGAGCTGGCCATCCATCCAGATCTTGCCGTCGCGGTCGTCATAGGTTCCGGCCATTTCAATTCTCCTCGCCCGGATTTTCATAAATTGCGCAAATTAGGTCCGAATCGGACATAATATTGCGCCAAAACTGAGATTCGCTACCATTTGAGCCTTGGAATGTCAACAAGACTGACGTATTTTCGAGTTTAACAAAAAGACGGATTGGACGACGGACCATGGCGGACGGACCCACCCAAAGTGGATCAAGCGGGCAGGCGCTGCTCTATCTCACGGACGAGCAGCTGCGGCAGGGGATCGAAGCGATGTTCTTTGCCTATCGTGGGTTCACAGCTGACCCGGATCGCATTCTCGAGGGTATGTCCTACGGTCGGGCCCATCACCGGGCCATTCATTTCATCCATTGCGCCCCGGGCACCACGGTGAACAATCTGCTCGCTATTCTTGGGGTCACCAAGCAATCTCTGAACCGTGTGTTGCGCACTTTGATCGAAGATGGTCTTGTGACAAGCCATGTAGGACGTAGCGACAAGAGAGAGCGGCATTTGACCTTGACCGAAGCTGGAGAAGCGCTGGAACAGCAATTGTCTGACGCACAGCGCGCCCGCATGCGGGATGCATATCGCAAGGCCGGACCCGAGGCGGTTGCCGGGTTCAAGACTGTTCTCGAAGCGATGATGGATGAAGACATGAAGCGCGCCTATATCGCGATGCGGGAAGGACGCTGAAATGGCTGAGCCCGATGCACACCTGCTGATTGTCGATGACGACGAACGTATCCGTGGGCTGTTGCAGAAATTCCTGATCCGCAACGGATTTCTGGTCAGTGCGGCGCGGGATGCAGCCCATGCGCGGCGTATCCTGTCAGGGCTGGATTTCGACCTGATTGTTCTTGATGTGATGATGCCGGGCGAAGATGGGATCAGCCTGACGCGGGGCATTCGCGAGCGTTCGACCACGCCGATCCTTCTATTGACCGCGCGCGCCGAGACCGAAGACCGCATTGCAGGGCTTGAGGCCGGGGCAGACGACTACCTTGCAAAGCCGTTCGAGCCGAAGGAGCTGTTGCTTCGGATCAACGCGATTTTGCGTCGGATGCCGGAACAGACTGCTGCGAACAGCGCGCCGAAATACCTCAATCTCGGGCCGATCCGCTATGATACGGAACGGGCCGAAATGTGGCGTGGCGAAGATCTTGTTCGCCTGACCTCGACCGAAATTCAGCTGATGAAAATCTTTGCCGCCAAACCGGGCGCCGCATTGAGCCGGACACAGCTGGTCGAGGAACTGGGCCGCGACCGGGGGCAGAGCCAGGAACGTGCGGTGGACGTACAGATCACCCGCTTGCGTCGAAAGCTCGAGGACAATCCGAAACAGCCGCGCTACCTGCAAACGGTGCGCGGTGCTGGGTATATGCTTGCGCCCGACTGACGGGTTTGATTTTTGCATATTTGGAAAAAGAAGAAGCAAGGAAGGCGCGCGTATGGCGACGGCATTGATCACACATGCGGAGTGTCTGGACCATGTGACACCGGACGGGCACCCCGAACGGGTGGCACGGCTGGAGCATGTGTTGCACGCGTTGCAAGGGTTGGATCTGCGGCGTGAGGCTGCGCCTTTGGTCGACACGGCGCATTTGACCTATGTACATCCGCAATCGCATATCGATGCGATTATTGCAGAGCAGCCCGCAGAGGGTTTGCACCAGCTTGACGCAGACACATGGATGTCTCCGGGGAGCGTGAATGCAGCACTTCGGGCCGCCGGGGCTGTGGTCCGGGCGGTCGATCTGGTGCTGGACGAAGAGGTGGGCAACGCGTTCTGCGCCATCCGTCCGCCAGGACACCACGCAGAAACCGAGACGCCAATGGGGTTCTGCCTGTTCGGCAACGCCGCCATCGGTGCCAAACACGCGCTTGAGGCGCATGGTCTGAGCCGAGTCGCGGTGGTGGATTTCGACGTGCACCACGGCAACGGGACGCAGGACTTGTTGTGGAACGAAGCACGGGCGTTGACGATCACCAGCCAGCAGATGCCGCTGTGGCCGGGCACCGGTGATCCGTCGGAACGCGGGGCGCATGACAACGTATTGAACGTGCCCTTGGCGCCGCGTTCGGGTGGTGCAGAGATGCGGGCGGCTTATGAGGCGCAGGTGTTCCCGCGTTTGCGGGCTTTCCAACCGGAACTGATCATCATCTCTGCAGGATTTGATGCGCATCAGGACGACCCACTCGCGGAGTTGCAGTGGTCGACCGAGGATTTCCGTTGGCTGACCCGCGAGCTTTGCGCCTTGGCAGCAGAGCTTTGTGACGGGCGGATCGTATCGACTTTGGAAGGCGGGTATGATTTGTCTGCGCTCGCGATCAGTGCGCGTGCGCATGTGGAAGAACTGATGGAGGCCGCGTCATGAGTGACACACCTGTAGACGAGATGAGCTTTGAAGCTGCTATGGCCGAGCTTGAAAAGGTGGTGGGCCAGTTGGAGCGCGGTGATGTGGCGCTTGAGGAATCCATTGCGCTTTATGAACGCGGGGCTGCACTGAAAAAGCGGTGCGAGGCCAAGCTGAACGAGGCGCAGGAAAAGGTCGCGGCGATCACGCTGGATGCCGATGGCAAGCCCACGGGCACCGCGCCCTTTGATCCCGAGTAAGCCGGAGCGATGTTTTCTGACGCGCTGCGCCGCGATGCTGCCCGGATCGGCGCGCATCTGGACGAAGTTCTGGCGAAGGAACCTGACCTGCCGGTGATCCATGGCATGCGGTACGCGGTGTCGGGCGGCAAACGGTTGCGAGGGTTTCTCGTGATGGAAGGCGCGCGGCTGCACGGCGTGCCTGAGGCACAGGCGATCTGGCCTGCGGCTGCCATCGAGGCGATCCATGCCTACAGCCTTGTGCATGATGATCTGCCCTGCATGGACGATGACGACCTGCGGCGGGGTCTGCCGACGGTTCATCGCAAATGGGATGACGGAACGGCGGTTCTTGTGGGGGATGCGCTCCAGACGCTGGGGTTCGAGTTGGTTCTCGACGCGGCCTGCCATGCCGATCCTGTCGTCCGGGCTGATCTGGCGCTTAGCCTCGCGCGTGCTTCTGGCCATAGGGGCATGGTTTTGGGGCAGGCCTTGGATATTCAGGCTGAAACGGCAGAGACCCCGCTGACGCTTGACCAGATCACCGAGTTGCAGGCGGGTAAGACCGGGGCGCTGATCGTGTGGTCGGCTCAGGCGGGTGCGCGGCTGGCACAGTCTGATCTGAAACCGCTCACTGACTATGCCACGGCCCTTGGCCTCGCGTTTCAGATTGCGGACGATATTCTGGACGTTGAAGGTGACGAGACTACAGTTGGTAAGGCGGTGGGCAAGGATGCGGATCGGGGCAAGGCCACGTTTGTGTCGCTCTTGGGGCTGGATGGCGCAAAACGGCGTGCGTCCGATCTGGTTGACGCCGCCTGTGATGCCTTGTCGCCCTATGGCGCACGCGCGCAAACCTTGAATGAGGCGGCGCAGTTCGTTATCTCGCGCGACACCTGATGCGACCCGGAGGCGCGGCTTATGTCCTTTTCCACAGAGACCCCGCTTCTTGATACGGTCTCTTCCCCGGCTGACCTGAAACGGTTTTCCGATGCTCAGCTTGAGCAGGTGGCCGATGAGCTGCGCCGTGCAACGATCACCGCTGTGTCCAAGACCGGTGGTCATCTGGGGGCCGGGCTGGGTGTGGTTGAATTGACCGTTGCTTTGCACGCAATTTTCGATGCGCCGCGTGACAAGATCATCTGGGACGTGTCGCATCAGTGTTATCCGCACAAAATCCTGACCGGGCGGCGCGACCGTATGGGAAGTTTGCGGCAGGAAAACGGGCTGTCGGGTTTTACCAAACGGTCGGAATCCCCGTATGATCCGTTTGGCGCGGCGCACAGTTCGACTTCTATCTCTGCTGCCTTGGGTTTTGCCGTGGCGCGCGATCTGGGGGGTAATTGCGACACCGGGCATGGCGATGCGATTGCAGTGATCGGTGATGGTGCGATGAGCGCGGGCATGGCCTATGAGGCGATGAACAACGCGGGCCATCTGAAAAAGCGGTTGATCGTCATTCTGAACGACAACGAGATGAGTATTGCCCCGCCTGTCGGAGCGCTGTCGTCCTACCTGTCGCAGCTTTATGCGGGTGCGCCGTTTCAAGATTTGAAAGAAGCCGCCAAAGGCGCGGTGAGTTTCTTGCCCGAACCTTTCCGCGAAGGGGCGAAGCGGGCGAAGGATTTGCTCAAGGGTATGGCCGTGGGCGGCACGCTGTTTGAGGCGCTTGGGTTCTCGTATGTCGGGCCGATTGATGGGCATGACCTTGAGCAGCTTTTGCCGGTGCTGCGGACGGTCAAGGACCGGGCGCATGGGCCGATCCTGATCCATGTCGTGACCAAGAAGGGCAAGGGTTATGGCCCTGCGGAGGAGTCCGCTGATCGTGGGCACGCACGGGCCAAGTTCGATCTTGTGACGGGCGAGCAGAAGAAAGCGCCGTCCAACGCGCCAAGCTATACCAAGGTGTTCGCCGACGCGCTTTTGCAGGAAGCGGCGGATGATCCGATGATTTGTGCTGTGACTGCGGCGATGCCGGATGGCACCGGGCTAGACTTGTTTGCCGAACGCTATCCATCGCGGACGTTTGATGTGGGCATTGCAGAGCAGCATGGTGTGACCTTTTGCGCTGGATTGGCGGCAGGGGGGCTTAAGCCATTCTGTGCGATGTATTCGACGTTCTTGCAGCGTGGGTATGACCAAGTGGTGCATGACGTTGCGATCCAGCGGCTGCCGGTGCGCTTTGCCATTGATCGGGCTGGGCTGGTGGGGGCCGACGGGGCAACCCATGCGGGCAGCTATGACGTTGCCTATCTTGCGAACCTGCCGGGCTTTGTCGTCATGGCGGCGGCGGATGAGGCGGAGCTGAAGCATATGGTTGCGACGGCAGTGGCGCATGATGAAGGGCCCATCGCGTTCCGCTATCCGCGGGGCGAGGGGCAGGGCGTTGAAATGCCAGAGCGGGGTGAAGTTTTACCAATTGGTAAAGGGCGAATGATCCGCGAAGGCAGCAAGGTTGCAATCTTGTCTTTCGGCACGCGTTTGGGCGAAGTTCTCACCGCCTGTGAGGCGCTTGAGGCCAAGGGCATCAGTCCAACCGTGGCAGACGCGCGCTTTGCCAAGCCGCTGGATGAGGATTTGATCCTCAAGCTGGCCGCAGACCACGAGGCGCTGATCACCATCGAAGAAGGTGCCATCGGTGGTTTTGGCAGCCATGTTGCGCATTTGCTGGCCGAGGCCGAAGTGTTCGACACTGGGCTGAAGTTCCGGTCGATGGTTCTTCCGGACATCTTCATCGATCAAGCCAGCCCGCAAGCCATGTATGATGTGGCGGGTTTGAATGCCGAGGACATCGAGAAAAAGGTGCTGGATGTTTTAGGCGTCGCTGCGATTGGCAAACGGGCTTAGAAGATCCCGCTGATCAAAGCGGCGACCACCGCCAGCGACAGCCCCAGAACGGTATAACCTGCAATCAGAACAAATCCGTCGCGCACCATCAGCGCAAAGGCAATAAGGGCAACGCCGCCTGCGCTGATCGATGTGAACATGGGCAGGATTTCCAGAAAAGGCCATGTCGCTGCGACGACCATGACCGCCAAGAGCGCGATCCGGTCCATTGGTGACGCGGACAAAAAGCGCAGCCTGTGTCGGCTGTTGCGGTCAAGCCAAGCGGCGGGTTTGCGTAGGTAGTTCACAGCGCGTTTCAGTTGCGCTCCGCTGAGCCGTCTGGTGGCGAGGAACCCAGGCAGCCACAAGTGGTCGCGACCGAAAAATGCCTGAATGGAGATGGTGAGAATGACCAGCCCGCCGATGGTGGGCATCAGCGGTATGATCGACAAAGGCGACACGAGGATCAGAGACGGGACCAAGAGTGCCGCGCCAAAAGAGCGTGCACCGACCCGGTCGAGCATGTCTTGAATCGTTAGCCCTTCATGGGCGTCATGGTGGCGGTGTTCGGCGCCGGTTGCGGGATTTTCGGGGTCGAGCGTGTCCAGAAGGCCGGTGAGCGATCGTGGAGCGACCTGATCGGGTGTCACTGTTTGGCCTGCTCTTGCGCAAGGATGGCGGCCAAGCCTGACCGGTAATCGGGGTATTTCAGCGCGACACCAAGATCCGATTTAATCCGGTCGTTCCTGACTCGTTTGCTTTCGGCATAGAAGCTGCGCGCCATGGGAGACAACTCTGCGTCCTCGAAGCGCAATTCTGGCGGTGCATCGACCCCCAAAAGGGTCGCGGCGTGCAAGATCACGTCTTGTGGCGGGGCAGGATCGTCATCGCACAGATTATACACGGTGCCCGGTTTGGGGTGTTGCATGGATGCTTCGAGCACTTGCGCAATGTCTTCGACATGGATGCGGCTGAACACCTGACCGGGTTTGATGATGCGGCGCGCGGTGCCGTCGCGCACCTTGGAGAACGGGCCACGGCCGGGGCCGTAGATCCCCGCAAGCCGGAAGATGTGGAGTGGTAAATCCGGGATCGCGGACCATGCTGCCTCTGCCCGGACCCGGCGGCGGCCGCGTTCGGTGGCGGGGGTCAACGGTGCGCTTTCATCAACCCAATCTCCTTGTGCATCCCCGTAGACACCCGTTGTCGACAAGTAGCCGACCCAGTCAAGCCGTTTGGCTTGGGCTGAAAAATCCGTCTTGAGCAGACCCAGCGTTGGATCGCCGTCTTCGGTCGGACCAGCAGAGACCAGCACGTGACTGGCGTTTTCAAGCCAAGGAAGAATGGCCTCTCTGTCCCACAAAAGTGGGGTGATGCCCTGAGCATGGAAGTCGCGAAACTTGTCCGGGTCGCGCGTTGTCCCGGCTATTTTCCAACCCTTGGGCAGCAGGCGCTGGGCCAGAAAGGCCGCGCTATAGCCGTGTCCAAGAGAGAGCAATGTGTGGTCCATAATTTGAACGTGGTACAATTAAATCCAAAACCAAGCGGCGCAGTCATCTGCCCACGGAAATGTTAACGCTCAAGAGGCGTAATCGGATCCCTCGGAATCCAATATTTTTTTCAATTCAGACAAGTGGCGGGCATCCTGTTCGGGGTAACCTTCAAGTTCCTGTGCGGTTTTCTCCGCGATATCATCGGATAAGACCTTGAGTGGCTGCCCGGTTTGCAACGCGCGGATGTAGGTTTCGGCGGCGCGTTCGAAGTAATACAGGCGATTGAACGTGTCAGCTACCGTGTCGCCGATGACCATCACGCCGTGGTTGCCCATGATCATCACCTTCTGCTTTGGGTCGGTGAAAAGCTGCGCACATCTCTCGCCCTCTTCCTCGAAGGCAAGACCGCCATACTGCGTGTCGATCACGTAGCGATTGAAAAAAGTAGCGCAGTTCTGGTCGATGGGGGGCAGGCGCGGGTCTTGCAGGCAAGCCAGTACGGTGGCGTGGACTGAATGGACATGCATTGCACAGCGTGCATGGGGACAGTGACGGTGCAATCCACCGTGCAAACCCCAAGCGGTCGGGTCAGGTGCATTGGGGCCCTTGAGCGTTTCAGGGTCGTTCGCATCCACGATCAGCAGGTCGCTCGCTTTGATACGGGAAAAGTGCATTTGGTTGGGGTTCATCAGGAACCGGGTGCCGTCGTCATTGATCGACAGGCTTAGGTGATTGGCAACGGCCTCGTGCATGTTGAGCCGTGCGATCCAGCGGAAAGCGGCTGCAAGATCAACGCGTTCCTGCCAATGCTCCATATTTGGAGCGAGTTGCGTAACGGACATGGAAGCCTCCTGTGTTTGGGATCAAAGCAAGCCTTTCCCAACGTAAAGTCAAGCGGTGTGATATTGGTGTATAGGTGTCAAAGTGGTCGCGACGGGACCCAAGCATAACCGTCCGGGCACAGCAGGAAGCATTCGCGCAGCCCGTGCGGTTTGTCGGTTGGCGGTTGCAGGACGGTGAAGCCGACTGTGTCGGCGCGCTGGGCTGCGTCGTCCGGGTCTGTGTCGAAGAGGTGAATCTGAATCCCGGCGCCACGTGGCGGGTTTTCTGGCAGAAGGTTTAGCAGTGGATGCTTGGCGTAGGTTGCGTCGGCGTGGAGTTGGAACACCTGTTGCCCATATTGCAGGATCGCGAAGTCGCGTGAAGCCTGAAAGGCCCGCATTCCGAACAGCGTGCAAAGACCTTCGGTTTGTGCCAGCACATCGCGCACCAATAGGTTCAATCCGATCCCGCGCAAGGATGCGCCGAACTCGGGCGCGGACACAGTTTCATAGTCCATGTGCATGCCTCATAGAAAAAGTCAGCAGTGCTGACCATTTCTCCAGCTTGATCCCACCCACGCAAGCTGTCAACCTGCGCGCGAGGCAGGCGCAAGACCAAGAAAGGCCGGGGATGCAGGACCGTTCCATCAATCTCGATGTTATCTCACCAGAGACCCCGGACCCCGAGCGTTTCGACGATCCGAAGGCGGCGGTAGACCGGCTGTGCACGCTCTATGCGCAGTCCACGCAGTTCCTGTGCGACAGCTTTCAAACCGCGATGAAGCAGGGGCATCCCGGCGTGCGCTACCGTGCGTTTTATCCAGAGGTGCGGATCACAACGACCAGCTTTGCCAAGGTCGACAGCCGTTTGAGTTTCGGTCACGTGGCGCATCCCGGAACGCATGCGGCCACCATCACGCGGCCTGACCTGTTCCGTCACTATCTTGAACAGCAGCTGTCGCTGTTGATGGGCAATCACGGTGTTCCGGTCGAGGTGGGTGTTTCGGACACCCCTATGCCGGTGCATTTCGCTGTGGCGAACGATGCGACGATCACAGTGCCCCAAGAAGGGGCGGCAGACTTTATCCTGCGCGACGTGTTTGACGTGCCTGATCTGGCGACCACGAATGATGATATCGTGAACGGTGTGGCCAAGCCCGCGCCGGATGGAACAGAGCCTTTGGCGCCGTTCACTGCGCAGCGTGTGGATTATTCTCTGGCGCGGCTGTCGCATTACACGGCGACCGACCCGCACCATTTCCAGAATCATGTTCTGTTTACCAACTACCAGTTCTACGTAGCCGAATTCGAAGCCTATGCGCGGGCACAGCTTGCCGATCCGGACAGCGGCTACATGAGCTTTGTCAGCACCGGCAATGCCGAGATTTTCGAGGCAGATGCGCCGCTTCCTGCGGTCGATAAGATGCCCCAGATGCCGACGTATCACCTCAAGCGCAAAGGTGGGTCGGGGATCACTTTGGTGAATATCGGGGTGGGGCCGTCAAACGCCAAGACAGCGACAGATCATATCGCCGTTCTGCGCCCACATGCATGGTTGATGGTCGGACATTGCGCAGGCCTGCGCAATTCGCAAAGCCTTGGCGACTTTGTGCTGGCCCATGCTTATCTGCGCGAGGATCGTGTTCTGGATGACGATCTGCCCGTCTGGGTCCCAATCCCGGCCTTGGCCGAGATCCAGATCGCGCTGGAACGCGCTGTGGCTGCCGAAACGCAGCTTGAGGGGTATGACCTCAAGCGCATCATGCGGACTGGCACGGTGGCCAGCGTGGACAACCGCAACTGGGAACTTCGCGACCAACGCGGTCCGGTGCAGCGTCTGAGCCAGAGCCGGGCCATTGCGCTCGACATGGAAAGTGCCACGATTGCGGCCAACGGTTTTCGCTTTCGGGTGCCCTATGGCACGCTTCTATGTGTTAGCGACAAGCCTTTGCATGGCGAATTGAAGCTGCCCGGCATGGCGTCTGATTTCTACAAAACGCAGGTTGCGCGGCACCTGATGATCGGTATTCATGCGATGGAACACCTGCGAGAGATGCCGCTTGAGCGCATTCACAGCCGGAAGCTGCGCAGCTTCGAGGAAACCGCGTTCCTGTAGGCGATTCTGCCTTAGCGACATCGAATGGCGCTTTCGTCCGACTTAGGGTGTGACAAAGCTGTGGAAATCGGCTGAAAAAGGCGAAAAACGTCGGGTAATCGCCTACCAACCGTTGTGTTTCCTCGCAATATACGGTTAGTTTTTCACCACGAGGCCCAAGATCGGGCAGTTAAGGAGACCACGAAATGGCGAAACCAATGACCAAGACCCAGCTTGTGGCCGCTCTGGCCGAAGAAATGGGCAGCGACAAGAAAACCGCCGGAGCAGCACTGGACGCAGTGACCAACATCATCACCAAAGAAGTGTCTGGTGGCGGTGCAGTGACGCTTCCCGGTGTCGGCAAAATCTACTGCCGCGAGCGCCCGGAGCGCATGGTGCGCAACCCTGCCACTGGCGAGCAGTTCAAGAAAGAAGCCGACAAGGTGGTCAAGATGACCATTGCGAAGGCTCTCAAGGACAGCGTGAACGGCTGATCCGACCTCCAGACTTACCTTGAAGGCCGCTCGTCAGAGCGGCCTTTTGCATTTCAGTGATCAGGTTTTGGCCCAGCCGGAGTGCTGTGTTCCTCGTGCAGGGCGGTATCGAGTTTGCCTTCCTCTAGGCCTTCGTTCTTCCACAGCGGCACGCCCGTCGAAACGACTGAGCGGCCCATCATGTGCGCGCCGATGGGCGCAGTGAGAAGGATGAAGAGAACGATGGCAATCACCCGGATGATAATGTCCGATGTGCCAAAGATCACGGCGCTGGACAACAGGATCAACCCGCAGGCCAAGGTGCCGATCTTGGTCGAAGCGTGCATCCGCAAAAGCACGTCTGGCAGGCGTAGCAGGCCAAGCGCGCCAATCACGGCAAAGAACCCGCCAAGGATGATCAGGGAGCCGGCGACAACTTCAATCATGACGTGACCTTTCTCTGGAGCGTTCAGTGTTGCGTTCGGCAAAGCGGGCAAGGGCGACTGTCGCGAGGAAGCCGACGAGGGCCAGCACCAGTGCCACGTCCAGAAACGCCGGGGTGCCATAGCGGATGGCAGCGAGGCCGCAGAAGGCGACGATGGCCACCGTCATGAAGTCGAGGGCGACGACCCGGTCCTGAAGGCTTGGCCCTTTGATCAGACGCACAAAGGCCAAAACGACCGAAATCACGACGCACATAAAGCCGATCTCAAGGCTAATCTCTAGAAATCCATCCATCACGCGCCCTCCACAGCGTCAATCACCCAACGCTCCATCCCGTCCTTCAGGCTTTTGCGCAGGGCATCGGGATCGTCGGCAAACATCGCATGTACAAGCAGCGTCTTTCTGTCTTCGCTCACGTCAAGGCTCAGCGTGCCTGGTGTGAGCGAGATCAGGTTTGTGACCAGCAGGATGCCGGTGTCGGTTTTCACGTCGAGCGGCACCTCGATGATCGCGGGGCGCGACCGGTGGCGCGGAGTGAGCACGTCGATGGCAACCGCGATGCTGGAGACGATCAGTTCATAATGGAACATGATCACAAGCTTGATCCATGCGGCCACACGTTTGAAATAGCTGCTTGTCCCAATCAGCGGCTGGATCAGCCACAACGCACCATAGCCGATCACAAAGCCAGTGATGAGGCCAATGAGGGACACCGAGCCGGTGAACGCAACCCATGCGATGGCGAGGATGATGTTCAGTCCAAAGGTGTTCATGGCTGTTCTCCCAGCACCGCGGTGATGTAGGCTGTCGGGTCAAGAAGCTGCGCCGCAGAGGCCTCGGCGAATTGGACGAAAGGTTCAGGCATCACGCCGATGATGACGGTCAGCACAGCGAGCCCGGCAATTGGGATCAGCATAGCAGCACGGTCTCGGCTGGACAGTGACGACAGTTTCGGCTCGATCCCGTCGGGGTGTGGTTCCCAGAAGGCCTGCGCCCAGATCTTGGTCATGGAGTAGATCGTGAGCAGACCCACCGCCAACGCAATGCCGGCGATGATCCAGCCCTGAACGTCGAGCGCCGCCTTGACCAGAAGGAACTTGGCCCAGAAACCTGAGAGCGGCGGGAAGCCAGCGAGCGAGAAGGCCGGGACCACGAAGAGCACCGCCAAAAGAGGCGCGGATTTGTAGAGGCCGCCGATCCGCGAAAGCTCTGTCCCGCCGGCGATCCGTTGCGCCACACCTGCGATTAGGAACAGGTTTGCCTTCACCACGATGTGGTGCACGAGGTAGAACACCGCGCCGACGATGGCGAGCGGCGTCAGCAAGGCAAGGCCAAGGATCATGTAGCCGATCTGGCTTACGATGTGGAACGACAGGATCTTGCGCATGTCTGATTGTGCAGCCGCGCCCAGAACGCCAACCACCATGGTCAGGCCCGCGACCCAAAGCAGGATCGTGTGGGTGAAGGCGGTGTCGTGGTCGAACACCAGCGTGAACATGCGCAGGAGGGCGTAGACGCCGACCTTGGTCAGCAGTCCCGCGAACACCGCCGAGACCGAGAAGGCGGGCGTGTGGTACGAGGCGGGCAGCCAGAAGAAGAGCGGGAACACGGCAGCCTTGACCCCGAAGGCAATCATGAAGAGGACCGCGACGATGGTCAGCAGGCGTTGGTCCGCATCGTCCACAGCAGTTGCCAAATCTGCCATGTTCAGCGTGCCGGTCATGCCATAGAGCAAGCCAATACCGGTCAGGAACATGATTGTGGACACAAGGTTCAGTGCCACATATTTCACGCCCCCGTCGATCTGTTCGGGCCGTCCGCCCAGCACCAGTAGGCCGAAAGACGCAATCAGCATCACCTCGAACCAGACGTAAAGGTTGAAAAGGTCGCCGGTAATGAACGCGCCGACCACACCGGCGATCAGCATGTTGAACAGCGCGTGGTAGCCCAAACGCTCCATGCCTTCGTCCACATCCGCAATGGCGTAGATGGATACGGCAACGGCAACGATGGCGGTGATCAGGACCATGACGGCAGACAGAAGGTCCGCCACCAGCGTGATGCCAAACGGTGCGGCCCAGCCGCCCATTTGCCCGGCAATTACGCCGTCGCGTAGGACCGTGTTCATGAGCGTGATCGACGCGAACAGCAGCACCGCTGATCCGGCCACGGAAATCCAGCGCCCCAGCGGGCTTTGTCGCGTCAGGAACGCGAGGACCGCCGTCAGAAACGGAACAACGATCGGAAGTGCGAGAAGCCAGCTCACTTTTGTGCCTCTTCAGGTTCGGCCAGGCGCATGTCGTCTGGTGTCAGGGAATTCAGGGTGGTCCACGCCCGGAAGACGAGGACGATGGCGAAGGCGAAAAGGCCAAAGCCGATGACGATGGCGGTCAGTACCAGTGCTTGCGGCAGCGCGTTGGCCACATCGACCAGTGGTGCATCGGCGCCTTCGGGGATCAGCGGCGGTGCGCCATCCGTCAGGCGACCCGAGACAAAGATCGTCAGGTTGGCTGCGTTTGAAATCAGGACAAGGCCAAAGATGAAGCGCAGCAGGTTGTTCGATAGCATCAGATAAACCGCTGCCGACACCATGACGCCGACGGTTATGGCAAACAGGAATTCCATCAGACTTCCTCCTCCATGGCGAAGACAAGGGTGAGGATTGACCCGAACACCACGAGATAGACGCCGATGTCGAAGACCAGAACGGTCGACAGGGGCAGGCCTTTGTCACTTTCGGTTGCGCCGATGAAAAGCCATTGACCGGTGAAAAGCGCATCACCGAAGAGTGCTGCGAACAGGCCTGCCAATAGTGCGATGCCCAAACCCCACATGGCGATGGTTTGCGGCAGTACGCGCAACGCAGCCCGAGCGTCCTGAGTGCCACAAGCGATGGCGTAAAGAACAAACCCGGTCGCTCCGGTCAGCCCGCCGATAAAGCCACCACCTGGTTCATTGTGGCCGCGCAGCATCATGTAGAACGAAAACACCAGCAGGATTCCGGCAAGGTACCGCGTGCCGACGCGCAGGATGACGGAATTCATTTTTGGTCTCCTTTGCGTGTTGTGCGCAGCAGTGCATAGGCCGACAGGGCGGCGATCACGACCACGGCGATCTCTCCGAAGGTGTCGAGCGCACGGAAGTCCACGAGGATTACGTTGACGATGTTCCGCCCGTAGGCTTCGGGCCAGCTTGTCGCTTCGAAATAATCGGTCAGGCGCAGATCAAGCGGACTTGAGACGACGGCGATCAGGATCAACGAAACGGATGCGCCTACCGCAATCGACAGTGCCGCATGGCCTAGGCGGAACTCGGCTTTAGGCAGCGACGGCAAGCGCAGCATCACCACCGCCACAAGCACCACGACCAGCGTTTCGACAAGCAACTGCGTGATGGCCACGTCCGGTGCGCTGAACACAATAAAGATCAGCGCGATGCCGATGCCAACCACCCCAAGGGCTGCGATCCCGGCGATCCGCGAGTTGGTGACAAGCGCCAGAAGTGCGCCTGCAATCGTCAATAGCGCGATAGAGGTGTGCTTCCACTCTACATCCGACAGATCGACGGCGATCATTGGCATGCCAGTGTAGAGCAGAGTCAGCAGGATACCTGCTGCAATTGTCAGGAAGGTTGCGAAAAGATAGCTGGTGAGTTTGCCGTTTTGCACCAGCAAGGTTTGCCACTTTGCAAACCCCTTGAGCCCGTCAAGAAACCGATCCCAGCCGTGATCCAAGTTCGGGATTGCCTGGAAACCCTGTTCGAGCTTTGCGCGCAGTTGGACATGGAACTTATAGAACAGCAGGCCCAATACAAAGGTTGCGATGCTGAGGAACAAGGGAACATTGATGCCCGCCCAGAGTTTGAGCTCTTTCGCTTCGCCGACTTCGCCGGTCAGCGAAATCACGGTTGGGTTGATCAATGCGACTTGCAACAGGTCAGGGTAAATCCCGAAAACCGCGCCAAGGCTGGCAAGAATGATCGGACCAGCCCACATCTGCCAGGGTGCTTCGCGAGGGGCTTGACCGGACGGGACGCTACCTTGCCAGAACGGTCGGAAGGCCACGACCCCTGCCACAGCAAGCATGAGTGCGTTCGATAGCAGCGCCGCACCAGCCACGAACAAAGGTTCAGAGGCAACCGCGATCGCACCCGCGTATTTCAGTTCTTTGCCGATAAAGCCAAGGAATGGTGGAAAGCCCGCCATTGACAGCGCGGCAAGTGCTGCTGCAACAGCGGTGACTGGCATGAGACGACCCAGACCGCCCAGGTGATCGGTCTCGCGGGTGCCCGTGGACAGATCAATACAGCCGACAACCAGAAAGAGCGACGCTTTGTAAAGCGAATGTACGATTAGGAAGGTCGCGAATGCTGTCATCGCATAGCCGGACTCCTGCCCCAGAAACAGCGTCAGCGTGCCAAGCGCCATGAGCGTGGTGTAGGCTAGAGCCTGCTTGAGGTCTGTCTGGCGCAGCGCCAGCAGACTGGCAAATACGGCAGTCACAGCGCCAAAGATCGTCAGCGTCCAAAGCCAGACATCGGTGCCTGACATCGCCGGGTGCATTCGCGCCATAACGTAGACACCCGCCTTGACCATGGTGGCCGAATGCAGGAAGGCGCTGACGGGGGTGGGGGCGGCCATCGCGTTGGGCAGCCAAAAGTGGAACGGCACCTGCGCCGACTTGGTGAACGTACCTGCCAGCAGCAGAATCAGGATCGGCAGGTACATGGCGTGCTCTTTGAGCGCGTTGCCCTGCGCGATGATGCCGGAAATGCTGGTTGTTCCAGAGGCCGCAGCCAACAGGATCAACCCGGCGAGGAAGGCCAGACCCCCCGCGCCGGTGACGAACAGCGCTTGCAACGCGTTCCGGCGGCTTTTCTCGGCTTCATGTGAGAACCCGATCAGCATGTAGGAGGTGAGTGTCGTCAATTCCCAGAAGACGAAAAGCAGGATCAGGTCATCGGCCAGGACAAGCCCCAGCATGGACAGCATGAATGCGGTCAAGAACAGGGCAAACCGGGCGTATTGCGGATGCCCGGCAAGGTAGGTGTTGGAATAGAGCAGCACCAGCGTGCCAATGCCGGAAATCAACAACGAGAAGGTCAGGCTCAGACCATCCACGAGGAACGCCAGCTCGATCCCGAGGGAGGGAATCCAAGGGATTGAGACCCGGATCACCTCGTTTGCGGCGATCGCCGGCATGAGCGACACGAAATAAGCAAAAATCGCACCGGCAAACAGGACCGGGACAATCCCGGTCAGACCGTTGCCGCGTGTGTCGGTGGGAAATCCGCCCGCCATCAGTGGATACCTCCTGAGGGTCTTGCGCCGATCGGTGTGGCAAAGCCGGGGGCTTTTGCGGTCAGGACCGAGCAACTGACATGGTTGAGAATGGTTTCGGCGGTATTGCCGATGAACAGCCCGGCCACGCCGGTACGGGTCAGAGTGCCCATGACAATGGTGTCGATACCTTCGGCTGTGACATGTTCCGGGATTGCATCCGCTGCAACCCCTTTAATGTGTAGAACACGCATGATGTCATCGAATTCGGCATAGGCTGCCACAAGTTCTTGCAGCCGGCCCTTGCTGTCGTCTTGGGTTTGCGTGACCAAGCGGTCGATTTCGCCTTCGGGAATATTCGCCAGCCCATGCCGCAATGTTGCCTCTTCCTGCAGGTGCCAGACGTTCATTACATCCAGCTTGGCATTGTCGTTACGGGCAAGTGACGTCGCGAGATCCATCAGCGTTCGATTGAGGCTGTCCCGATCGGGTTCGAACGGGTCAGGATCGACCGC
The DNA here is from genome assembly GCF_002115725.1 of Marivita cryptomonadis. GTDB lineage: Bacteria > Pseudomonadota > Alphaproteobacteria > Rhodobacterales > Rhodobacteraceae > Marivita > Marivita cryptomonadis. The sequence continues at coordinate 209,296 of NZ_JFKD01000003.1, read as the reverse complement.
AACAAGAATGCGCCGCGACATGGGTTCAGCCGCCGAGTTCAAGACCCAGATCGGGCAAGGACATTTGCGCAAGAGGTGCATGTCGGCACCCGGAAAGACCCTGCGTCCAGCCGCACGGTGTGCACCCTTGATTACGATATCATGCCCTTGTCGCAAGACCTGACGGATAATTTCGATAAAGGGTGTGCCGATCAGCAGCTTCGTGTCGACCGCGATGCCTTTGTCGCGCAGCTTTTGCGCCCGATCTTCGAGCTTGGCGCGGTGGACGGCAATCACTGTTTCGCCGATATCGTGGCTGCCGAGGCCGGGGATCATCGAAAAGAGACGCGACATGTCCTGCGCGCCGCCACTGTCGATTGTCGTCACCATCGTGACGCGGGCCTCATTGGCACTGGCAAGCCAGACAACACGCTCCAACGCCAGTTCAAAGGCGCTCTGTTCGTCGCATACGAAAAGAATGTTCTTGAAACGCTGCACACCATGCTCCCTTGCCCAAAATGGTAGATAGGGTGCATTCTTTATTGACCAAATCGAAAATAATCGCAGTATTGATAGAAATATTCTATCAAAGAGCGTGATGATGCCCAGTTTGCAGCAACTTCGATATCTGGTCGCAGTCGCGGATCACCTGCATTTTCGCCGCGCCGCGGAAACGTGCAATGTCACGCAGCCAACACTCAGCGCGCAGATCAAGGAACTTGAGCTGCGGCTTGGCGCCAGCCTTGTCGAACGCAGCCGTTCAAAGGTCGTGATGACCCCGACTGGCAAGGACATCGCCGAAAGAGGGCGTCGTATCCTTCGGGAAGTGGCCGAGATTCATACCATCGCAAAGTCGCGGCAAAGTGTGTTGAGTTCGGTCATTCGGATCGGTGTCGTGCAGACCGTCGGGTCGTATTTTCTTCCACTCGTGATCCCGGAGCTGCATCGGACATACCCGAAGCTGGGTCTTTATGTGCGCGAGGGTCTTCCGGATGTGCTTTTGCGAAGTCTGGAGGACGGTGCGTTGGATCTCTTGTTCTTTCCCCTGCCGGTCAATCGGGTAGATCTGGACTCTCTGTCCCTGTTCCGCGAACCGATTCAGGTCGTAATGCCCGCCGATCACCGTCTGGCAAAAGAACCGGAGATCGACCCGGTGATGCTGCGTGGAGAGACAATCCTATCGCTGGAGCCGGGACACAGACTGTATGAGCTTGTGCGCCGGATTTCGGATGATTACGGAGTGGAATTGTCCCATGACTACGAAGGCACGAGCCTAGATACCCTTCGTCAGATGGTGGCGACCGGTATGGGCCTGTCGTTGATGCCAGCGCTTTACGTCAAATCCGAGGTGGCCCATCAGGACATCGTTGTTGCGCGCCCGTTTCGGGGAACCGCTCCCTCGCGCACCATCGGAATGGTCTGGCGCAAAGGCACCTCGCGCGAGGAAGAGTTTCGGTTGTTATCCGCGCTGGTCTGCAGGTCGCTGACCGAACGCGCGCCCGAGATCACCGTGCTGGGCGACGTGCCGCGCCAGTCCTGACACGCCGCTGCTGTGGCCGTTTGGATTAAGCGTACTTCAGCAAACTTTCGACAGTGCGATCCCTGCGTTTTTCTGTCGAGGCCGCCCCTTTGCTCCAATGCGCCCCGATTTCCAGCGAGGCAGGGGCTTCGAAATCGAAAGGCACCTTGGAAAGATCGCTGTTCATCATCTCGATCAATTCGAACACCGGCGCAGATGCCCTGCGGCGGGCTTCTGAGAACATCAGCGACAGGGTGATCAGACGTCTGCTGTTATAGGGTGACATGTAGAAATTGCGCCAAAGCGCTGGGAAAGATGCCCCGATGGATGAATTGTAATAGACCTCAAGGAACATGAAATCTGCTGCCTTTTCCATGGCTGGCTCAGGTAGGTCCGATTGCCATGCCTCGAAATCCTCTCGGAAACGGTCTGCCACGTCTTTGTTAAAGTCACCGCGTGGGACGATGAACAAGCGTTCGATCTGCCAATCCGCATCGCGCCATTCGGCTTCGGGCCGGAACACGTAGACGGCGCGCAGTAGGTCGGTCTGGTGACCGCGAAGAATAACATTGCCGTCAGGAACGCCTTGGATGACGCCATTCTGGTACTCCCGAGGTGGAGAGGCTGGCGCGCCATATGTCAGCTCATACGCGTGTTTGTTCAACCGAACCTCGCGCCGCGCAATCCCGAAATTCCTTTTGTCATGGACTTCGTGGTCAATTTTGCAGACCCGGCACAGCTCTGCCGCGATGGCGGCGTCTCGGCGGGTCGCATAATTGTTGATGTGGGTGTAGAACTGTTTGATCTTGCTTAGATGTTCGCCGGCAAAGGCAAGCAGAAGCCTGCTGTCCATGCCGCCGGACACCGGCAGGGAGCAAGGATAGTCCTGCGCGATGGCGCCGATATTGGCCCGCGCGGTTTCAATGATTTCGCGATATGTGTCTGTTGGGTCAGCCGGCTCTGGGGTGAAGCGGATATCTCTTGGCCAGAACCGGTGTGTCTTGAGTGTGTCTAGGTCAAGGTAGTGGTTCGGATTAAGCCGATGCACATCGGCGTCTGCCGTATGGAACAGAGACAGTTTGCCGCCAAGATCACGGATCACATCGAAATCATATTTGGGATGTGGGCGCAGAGGGCGCTTGATGGCCAGCAAGACCGACGATGCAACATAGCCATCCTCAGCGTTGAAAACTGCCCCGATCATCCCGACGGGATCGGTGTATAGCCGCGATTGTCCGCGGGCCCGCATGACGAAGGCGTAGCGCCCGGCTGCATCATCAAGATATTTTTCGAAATGGTCCCAGAAGATTTTTGACGTTTTCTTGAAAGGAAGTTGTACCACTGCTGCCGACTGCTCGGCCTGCATGCCCACAGCAATCCCCAGAACGAAGCCGACCAAGGCGCCTGTGGCGTCGCGGACCTCACGAACGGGGAGGTCTTTGCCGCTGTAGATATTCAGCGCATCAAGTTTGCGCGCTTCGAACCCATCAAGTGCTTCATCGGATCGGGAAATCACGTATTGATAGCGAAACCGATGTTCAAATGGGCCGTACCTGAAATTCCACTGCTGCTGTGCTTGAAACATATCTGCCTGCCACTGCGATTTATTTTTTCTTTACAGTGACACAGTGATTCGCTTGGCGAAACGCTGTTCTTCAACGCGCGATGCAAATCCGGATAGCTGTGGGATTGTATCCACGGTTGATGGTGCCGTGCATCCGCGTATCCAGATCTTTGATCTGAGCGATCATGCGGGATGCGGAGTGTCGTGTTCGCTGCGGCAGAGGGTCCTGCCTTCACCTAGAATAACACTATGACCACCATTCCGCTGTTACGGGCGGCGCTCAACGGTAGAAACAAAGGATAAGTTAGGGAAATGGTGGAGCCTAGGGGGATCGAACCCCTGACCTCTTGCATGCCATGCAAGCGCTCTCCCAGCTGAGCTAAGGCCCCGTTTGTGGGCGTTCAATTACGCAAAGCCGGGGGCGGGATCAAGCGTGATTCCGCCCCATCAGCAGAAATTAATCGTCGTCGTCACTTGCGACGTCAGCGATATCGTCCAAAGACACGTTATCGTCGTCGTCATCCTCGAGAACATCATCGTCGTCATCGAGATCAACATCGACATCATCGTCTTCCAGGACATCGACTTCTTCGTCGGTTTCCATCTTGGCTTTGCTTTGACGGTCTTCGGCATCAGCCGCGATCATGCGGGTCTTTCCGGTGTCAATCTCGACAACTTCGCCGGTATATGGGCTAATGATCGGATTGGCATTCAGGTCATAAAAGCGCTTGCCAGTGGTTGGGCAAACACGTTTGACGCCCCATTCTTCTTTGGGCATGGGTCATCCCCTTTATTGCGTGGTCATATCGACAATCTGCGCCAACTGCCATAACACCGAACCGGTGTCAAAGGCTTTAGGGCGCAGAGTTCATCGAGCGGCATATGGGCGTCACAACCTTTCCTGGCAACCCCGAAATTCCGTTGAAGTTGCGGAAGAACACGCGTGCCCGGCGCATGACGCTTCGAATTTCAAGAGTCGACGGCGGTGTGACCCTGACTGTGCCACGTGGCGTGTCGGAGCGGGACGCACTGGCCTTTGCTGCCGAAAAGCGGGACTGGGTCGTCGGACATCTGTCGAAACAGGCCACTCCAGAACATGTCGGGCCGGGGCAGCGGTTGGAAGTTTGTGGTCAGCCGTTCGAGGTTGTTCAGGGCACTGGCCGGCGGCTTTCGGTGTCTGATGGTCACATCTCTTTGCCCGCACCGGTCGAGACAGGACGCATCCATTTGCTGGCGTGGCTCAAGGAGCAGGCGCGCGCGGAATTGACACGGGCATCCGATCATTATGCGCAACGTCTGGGCCGTCGCTACACGCGGCTGACGCTGCGTGACACGCGGTCGCGTTGGGGGTCATGCTCATCGGCTGGCGCATTGATGTATTCATGGCGGTTGATCCTCGCACCCAAGCCTGTTCTCGAATATGTGGCCGCCCATGAGGTCGCGCATTTGCAAGAGATGAACCACTCGGCTGATTTTTGGCGTGTGGTTGATCAGCTTTATGGACCACATCGCGAGGCGCGGGACTGGCTGCGGCATGAAGGCCCGAAGCTGCATCGCTTCCGGTTTGATGCTTGACCCGTTCCCGTGCTGTGATCACAGTTCAGTATGAGCGTCCTCACCCGCCCCACGGAACCCACTTTATCAGCGCATGATCGCGTGTATCGCGGTTTGCGGAACCGGATCATGTTCGGGCAAATGTCTCCGGGTGAACAACTCACGTTACGCGGAGTCGCACGGGAGTTTGACGTGTCGATGACGCCGGCCCGCGAGGCGTTTCAGCGGTTGGTCGCCGAAGGCGCGCTATCGATGTCGGCATCGGGGCGAGTCTCGACGCCTGAACTGTCGAATGACCGTATCGAGGAACTTGCCGCGTTGCGTGCCTTGATCGAGGTCGAATTGGCAAGCCGGGCCCTGCCTCGCGCGCATCTTGCCCTCATCGACCGTTTGCAGGCCATCAACGGGACGATTTCCGACGCGATCTCGAATCGGGACGCGGTCGGCTACATTCGCACCAATCTGGATTTTCACCGAACCTTGTATCTGCGTGCTCAGGCACCGGCGATGCTGGCCATGGCTGAACAGGTCTGGTTGCAGCTTGGTCCGACGATGCGCGCCCTTTACGGCCGGTTGCGTCGCACGGAGGCACCGCAATATCACAGGTTGATCGTGGCAGCGTTGAAGGCCGGGGATGAACCCGGCCTTCGCTTGGCTGTTCGGTCAGACGTGACCCAAGGTCTGCGTTTGTTGACCGGGTAACCGGGCGTTCAATGTGCCATGAACACCGGCACTTCGCAGGTTTCGAGCATGTTGCGTGTTGCGCCGCCCAAGATCGCCTCGCGGAAACGCGAGTGACCATAGGCCCCCATCACCACCATGTCGGCGTTGATGTCGGTGACATGCCGACGCATCACGTCGGACACGCGCGGCATCGTCTTTGACAACACGTCGATTTCGACCTTCACCCCATGCCGGGCAAGGAATTGTGACAATTGCCCGCCGGGATCGGACCGGGTCGGCCCATGTTTGGGTGGGTCGATGACGACGATATGTGCCGACTGTGCGGCGCTGAGCATGGGCAAGGCGCTGCGCACGGCCCGCAGCGCTTCGGCGCTTTCGTTCCAGCCGATCGCAATTTTCTCGGGCAGTTTCAGCTCTGACCCGCCATCAGGCAAGACGATGACCGGGGACTGCCCTTCGAACAAAGCGCCCTCGACGACCGGCTCAAGCTCAATGCCGCGATCATCGCCATACGGACGCGGAACAACCGTCAGGTCGGCAAATCGCGAATGCGAGGCGACAAAGCGGGCCACATCCGCAAGTTGGCATACCGCTTCGATGACACCCCAGCGCAAGCCGCTCGAATCGAGTTGCTTTTTCGCTGAAGCCGCCATTCCCGAGGCCGCTTCACGGGCCTGATGCAGGGTTTCCTGCAGAACGGCCGCGTTCATTCCGGCGTAATAATAACCGGTTTGCGTGCGATCCACGCCTATACACAAAACATCAACATGGGCGTCCAGCGCGCTGGCGATGGACGCGGCCTGGGTAACAGTCTCGGTCAGATGGGCCTGATCGGTGGCGACGGCCAGAATCGATTTGAAAGACATGTGTGACTCCCTTGGATGTATTTCCCACTGGCCTCACATTCGACTGAAGTCGCATGAGGCGCTTTGACACCCATCAAACAAGTCCCGCAATTCTATTGATGCAGATCAAGGATAGGTTTCGCCAAGTTTCGCATTAAGGGCCCAGTCTGAAAACCGCCTGCGCGGCAGCCGAATCGTGCAGGTACGACGAAGGGACAAAAAATGTTGAACTATATCAAGCTGATCGCGCTTGGTTTGATCACGCTCTTTGCGATGATTGCTGCAAGCTATGCGCGCGATTTAGCCTACCAGGTTCACGCCATTCTTATCATGGCGGTATCTGCCGGGCTCTTCCTATGGACGTTGCGGAACACCGATGAACCGGTGCCGGCGGCCGTTCTCGAAACAAGCTACATGGACGGTGTGATCCGCTACGGCGTAGTCGCAACGGCGTTCTGGGGTGTGGTCGGGTTCCTTGCGGGAACCTTTATCGCGTTTCAGCTCGCGTTTCCGGCGCTGAACTTTGATTGGGCGCAAGGCTATGCGAACTTTGGACGTCTGCGCCCGCTGCACACATCTGCGGTGATTTTCGCGTTTGGCGGCAACGCCTTGATCGCGACATCGTTCTACGTGGTGCAACGGACCAGCGCCGCGCGTCTTTGGGGCGGGAACACGGCTTGGTTCGTGTTCTGGGGCTATAACCTGTTTATCGTTCTGGCGGCGACGGGGTATCTGCTGGGCGCAACTCAGTCCAAGGAATACGCGGAACCTGAATGGTATATTGACCTTTGGCTGACCATTGTCTGGCTGGCGTATCTGGCGGTTTTCCTCGGCACGATCATCAAGCGTAAAGAGCCGCATATCTATGTGGCCAACTGGTTCTTCCTGTCCTTTATTGTCACTGTTGCGATGCTTCATGTGTTCAACAACCTGAGCATCCCTGTCTCGGTCTTCGGATCGAAATCCGTGCAGGTTTTCGCGGGTGTGCAGGATGCGATGGTTCAGTGGTGGTATGGCCACAACGCGGTGGGCTTTTTCCTGACCGCGGGCTTCCTCGGCATGATGTACTACTTCGTTCCTAAGCAGGCGGAACGCCCGGTCTTCAGCTACAAACTGTCGATCATCCACTTCTGGGCACTGATCTTCCTGTATATCTGGGCGGGACCGCACCACTTGCACTACACCGCCCTGCCGGATTGGGCGTCGACCCTTGGCATGGTGTTCTCGATCGTACTGTGGATGCCCAGCTGGGGCGGCATGATCAACGGTCTGATGACGCTGTCTGGCGCATGGGACAAGCTGCGCACCGACCCGGTGATCCGGATGATGGTGATCTCGCTTGGCTTCTACGGCATGTCGACCTTCGAAGGGCCGATGATGTCGATCCGCGCAGTGAACTCGCTGTCGCACTACACCGACTGGACCATTGGTCACGTGCACTCCGGCGCGCTTGGCTGGAATGGCATGATTACTTTTGGTGCTCTGTACTTCCTCGTGCCCAAGCTCTGGAACCGTCAGCGGCTTTACAGCCTTAGCATGGTCAGCTGGCACTTCTGGCTCGCCACAATCGGTATCATTCTCTACGCGGCCTCGATGTGGGTCACGGGGATCATGGAAGGCCTGATGTGGCGCGAAGTCGATGCGAACGGGTTCCTTGTGAACAGCTTTGCCGACACCGTAAGCGCGAAGTTCCCAATGTACGTGGTGCGTGCTCTGGGTGGGGTCATGTACCTCGCTGGTGCGCTGATCATGTGCTACAACCTGTGGATGACTGTTAAGCGCAGCCCGGCAAAAGATGCCGTGGCCAGCTCAGCAGCTGTCGCGGCCGAATAAGGAGGCTTGGACAATGGGTATTCTTGACAAGCACAAGGTCATCGAAACCAACGCGACACTGTTGCTGGTCCTCAGCTTCCTTGTCGTGACCATCGGGGGATTGGTGCAGATTGTGCCGCTCTTCTATCTCGAAAACACCATCGAAGAAGTGGATGGGATGCGTCCCTACACCCCTCTCGAACTGGCGGGACGGGACGTCTATCTGCGCGAAGGTTGCTATGTCTGCCACAGCCAGATGATCCGTCCGATGCGCGACGAGGTTGAACGCTACGGCCACTACTCACTGGCGGCAGAGTCGATGTATGACCACCCGTTCCAATGGGGGTCCAAGCGGACCGGACCGGACCTTGCCCGCGTCGGTGGCCGCTACTCGGACGATTGGCATGTCGATCACCTGCGCGATCCGCAGTCTGTCGTGCCGGAATCGGTGATGCCGAAATATGGCTTCCTCGAAGCGACACTTCTGGAAGGCGAACATATCGGTGACGTCATGGCGACCAACGCATTTGTCGGTGTGCCATACACCTCGGAGATGATCGAAGCAGCGCGTGCAGACTTCCGTGCGCAAGCTGATCCGGACAGCGACTTCGACGGTCTGCTTGAGCGGTATGGCGAAAGCGTGAATGTGCGCAACTTTGACGGTCAACCGGGCGTGTCAGAAGCAGATGCTTTGATCGCCTATCTGCAAGTGCTGGGCACAATGGTCGACTTCTCGACATTCACCCCAGACGCAAGCCGCTAAGGAGGAAACTATGGAAACCTATTCTTTCCTTCGAGCCTTCGCTGACAGCTGGATGCTGCTCGTCCTGTTCCTGTTCTTTGTCGGGGTCATCTTTTGGGCCGTACGCCCCGGCAGCAACAAGACACATCGCGACACAGCCAACATCCCGTTTCGCAATGAAGACAAACCCGCCGCATCCAAGGAGGCGAGGCCATGAGTAAGAAAGACGACGATCTTGATTATGAAACCACCGGTCACGAGTGGGACGGGATCAAGGAATATAACAAACCTCTGCCGCGCTGGTGGCTGTGGACCTTCTACGCCTGTATCGTGTGGGGCGTGCTGTATTCGATCGCGTACCCGGCATGGCCCGGTATCAAGTCTGCCACCCCTGGGCTTCTCGGGTTCTCGACCCGCGCCGAGGTGGCCGAAGATATCGCACGGTTCGAAGAGGCCAATTCTGGGATCAACGCGCAGCTGGCCTCTGTCGAACTGACCGAGATCGCACAGGATGCAGATCTGAACCAGTATGCCCAGAACGCAGGTGCTGCGGTGTTCCGCACATGGTGCGCCCAGTGCCACGGCTCTGGTGCGGCTGGTGCCAAGGGCTATCCGAACCTGCTGGACGACGACTGGCTCTGGGGTGGGGATATCGAGGCGATCCATGCAACCATCGCGCATGGTATCCGCAACGAAGAAGACCCTGATGCCCGTTGGTCACAGATGCCGGCTTTCGGCGAAATGCTGGCCGAAGACGAGATCAGCCAAGTGGTCAACTACGTGATGTCGCTCTCAGGTGAGCCGCAAGACGCCTCAATGGTGGCTGCCGGTGAGACCGTGTACCTCGACAATTGCGCGGCGTGCCACATGGACGACGGCACAGGCGACCGTTGGCAGGGTGCACCGAACCTGACGGATGCGATCTGGCTCTATGGTGGCGACTACGCGACCCTGACCGAGACAGTGACCTATTCGCGCTTTGGCGTGATGCCGCCTTGGACAGAGCGTCTGACAGAGGCCGAAATCCGCGCTGTGGCCAGCTATGTGCATGGTCTCGGCGGCGGCGAAGCCCCGGTCGAATAACCCCATACCATCTGGCCTTCGGGCCAGATGGGAAAGCGCCGGTTCCTCTTTCTGTTCGCGCGTTTCGAGGCACCGGCGCTTTTATTTTGAGAGGCTGATTATCACCTGCCACCGCGCCACGGCCACCGCCCGGCGCGGTTTTTGTTTGCCTGCCCGTGCCAGATGCGCGGCGGCTGATACACAACCGGATCAATCACCGCCAGTCCTCCCACCGCTTCGGTCCGTCCTGCGCGCGCAGGTCTTCACGATACCATGATTTGGGCATCAATGGCTGGTAGCGGCTCGGGGATACGCCGCTTGCCCGGAAGAACGTTTTTGCAAATGTGGTGAACATGTCGGTCTCCTGTGATCTCTGTGTTCCTGCGCTCATACTTGCGTTTTGGTGCAGCAAATGCGACTCAGGGATAAATCCAACGTGTAAGGTGAGATTACATGGTTGATTGGTCCCGGCTGCCATCGCTTTCCGCCCTGCGGGCGTTTTGCGCTTTTGTCCAAACCGGATCGGTGACCGATGCCGGGGCTGCGCTGAATGTCAGTCACGCCGCCATTTCCCAGCAACTGCGCAGTCTTGAGACCCATCTTGGAACTCCCCTGTTCGACCGTTCAAGCCGGGCGTTGGAGCTGACTGACGGCGGGCGCGACCTTGCCCGCGCCTTGGAGGACGGCTTCACCAGAATTTCCGCCGGGGTTGAAGCGCTGACAAATGCCGATGCGCATAGGCCGCTCAACGTGGGGTGCACGCCGACCTTTGCCAGCGCGTGGTTGATGCCGCGCCTTGGCAGTTTCCAGATGGAGCACCCGGGCATCGACATGATCGTCACGCCAAGCCCGGTTCTGACAGACCCATCCCCCGGCGGCATCGACGTTGCGATCCGCTATGGCTCGGGTGGTTGGGCCGGGCTTGAGTGCGAACGTTTGATCGACTCATCGCTTGTGGTCATCGGAGCGCCGTCATTGTTCAAAGGACCAGCGCCATCCGAGCCGCGTGACCTGATCGACTACCCGTGGCTTGAAGAATTGGGCACGACGGAATCTTCGGCTTGGCTGACCCAGCACGGGCTTGCCGATGCGAAAGTGCTGTCGCGGACCCATGTTCCGGGAAACCTCATGCTCGATGGGGCGCGAAACGGGCAGGGGGTTGCAGTGTCCACGCGAATCGCCGTCGCAGAAGACCTTGCCGCAGAGCGCCTCATAGCCGTTTTCGAAGATCGACTGGATGCCGGGTACAATCTTGTCACGCGGCCTGGTGTGCAGCGTGCCCCGCTCAAGGCGTTTTTGCGCTGGATCCGAAGGGAAGCGGTAAAAACCTGAATTAAAGATACAGTATTTGATGCAAGTCAAAGTCTGGCGCCGCTGCCCCTGAGAAAAGACGATCAAGCCAATCCGTCTTTGGGAGCCAATTCGCTCGTGCCTCAAGCAGAAAACCAAACGCCGCCGAACCTTTACGCCCCACGGGAACCGATTTTCCCCAAGCGTGTGAATGGCAGTTTCCGCAGCTTCAAATGGATCATCATGATCGTCACGCTGGGCATTTATTATGTCACTCCGTGGATCAGGTGGGACCGTGGCCCGCAATTGCCGGATCAGGCGGTCCTAATCGACCTTGCCAACCGGCGTTTCTTTTTCTTCTGGATCGAAATTTGGCCGCACGAATTTTACTTCGTCGCAGGCCTGCTCATTATGGCAGGGCTTGGCCTGTTCCTGTTCACCTCGGCGCTGGGCCGGGTCTGGTGTGGCTATGCCTGCCCGCAAACCGTGTGGACGGACCTCTTCATCCTTGTCGAACGCTGGATCGAAGGCGACCGCAACGCGCGTCTGCGCTTGCACCGGCAGGAAAAAATGGATTTCCGCAAGGCCCGCCTGCGTCTGACCAAATGGGTGTCGTGGTTCTTTATCGGCCTCGCCACTGGCGGGGCGTGGGTGTTCTACTTTGCTGACGCGCCAACGCTGCTGCGCGATCTGGTGACAGGTCAGGCGCATCCGGTGGCCTATACGACCATGCTGATCCTGACCGCGACCACGTTCTTCTTTGGTGGCTTCGCCCGTGAACAGATCTGCATCTATGCCTGCCCGTGGCCCCGTATTCAGGCGGCCATGATGGACGAAGACACGCTGACCATCGGCTACCGCGAATGGCGTGGAGAGCCGCGCGGCAAGCATCGCAAGGGCGATGGGGCCGAGCAACTTGGCGACTGCATCGATTGTATGGCCTGTGTGAACGTCTGCCCGATGGGCATCGACATTCGCGATGGGCAACAGATGGAGTGTATCACCTGTGGCCTGTGCATCGACGCGTGCGATGACATCATGGAAAAGATCGGCAAACCACGTGGTCTGATCGACTATCTGGCGCTGTCGGATGAGCCGCGAGAACGGGCCGGGGAAAAGCCGCGCACCGCATGGTTCCACATCTTCCGCGTCCGCACGATGATGTACACCACACTCTGGGCACTGGTGGGCATCGGTCTGGTTTTTGCGCTGTTTATCCGGCCAGAGATCGACATGACCGTGGCACCGGTCCGCAATCCGACATTTGTGACCCTGTCGGATGGTTCAATCCGCAACACCTATGATGTGCGTCTGTTGAACAAACACGGCGAAGACCGGCCTTTCCGGGTCTCTGTGACCGGGCACCCGGCCTTGCGGGTTCAGCTTGAGGGCACGCCGTACGAAACTGTCGATGTCCCCGCCAACGAAACTTTCCTGCAACGGGTTTATGTCGTCGCTGCACCGGGATCAGACCCGGCCGAAGACGAACGCAGTGACATCCGGTTCTGGGTCGAAGACCTGACCAATGGCGACCGCGCCTACACCGACACGATCTTCAATGGGAGAAGCAACTGATGACCAAGGAATTCAAACTCACCGGCTGGCATGCGTTGGCCATTTTCGGCGGCTGTTTTGCGGTCATCATCTCGGTCAATCTGGTGCTCGCCTATTCTGCGGTGAAAACCTTTCCGGGGCTTGAGGTGAAGAACTCGTATGTCGCCTCGCAGAGCTTTGATGCGCGTCGTGCACAGCAGCAATCTCTGGGCTGGGAGGTGTATGCCGAAGCCAAGGGCGGTCTGCTGATCCTGAGCATCAAGGACGGCGAGGGTAAGCCTGTGCAGGCTGGAACGCTCGATGCTGTTCTTGGCCGGGCAACCCATGTTCAGGACGACCGTACACCGGATTTCGCTTTTGACGGTCGGGCGTATGTGGCGCGTGAAACACTGGCCCCGGGCAACTGGAACATCCGCATGAAAGCCACATCGCTGGACGGCGTTGCCTTTGAACAGCGCGTTGTCCTGCACGTCGAAAGCTGATCCATGACCCTCGCGATGCGCCCACCGACGTCGGCCTGTCCCGCCTGTTCCGCCGCACCTGCGGCCGAGGCTTTGGCCGAAGCGGCCGTTCCCCAAGACGTCAATATCGTCCTGTCTTTGCCATCGATCCACTGCGCCGCCTGTATTTCCGGCGTGGAGCGGATCCTTGGCGCGACCGAGGGTGTCAAAGGTGCACGGGTAAACCTCACGCTTAAGCGGGCGCAGATCGAAGCGGAATCGGACGTTACGGCAGACGACCTGATCAGCGTGTTGGAGCGTGCCGGTTACGAGGCCCACGAGCTGGATACGACGGCGCTGCGGGCCACCGATACGGATAAGGCAGGTCGCGATCTGCTGATGCGCCTGGCGGTGTCGGGCTTTGCGGCAATGAACATCATGCTGCTGTCGGTCGCTGTGTGGTCGGGGGCCGATGGCCCGACACGGGACATGTTCCACTGGATCTCCGCAGCCATCGCCTTGCCCACCATCGCGTTTTCAGCACAACCGTTCTTCAAGCATGCGTGGACCGCACTTAGGGCAGGGCGGCTTAACATGGATGTGCCGATCTCGCTGGCCATCGGTTTGGCGGTTGCGACATCGCTTTGGGAAACGTCGTTGTCTGGCGAACACGCCTATTTCGATGCGGCGATCACCTTGACGTTTTTCTTGCTGGCGGGGCGGTATCTGGACCACCGCACGCGCTCTGCTGCCCGATCTGCTGCCGAAGAGCTCGCCGCGCTGGAAGTGCCGCGTGTTTGGCGCGTGACAGATTCAGGCGAAGAACAAATCGCCATGTCTGCACTGGTTGTTGGCGACCTGATCCGGGTGCGTCCCGGTGGTCGGATGCCTGTGGATGGTGAAATCGTCGAGGGCCAATCAGAGCTGGATCGGTCGCTGCTGACAGGAGAGACACGTCCGATTTATGCGGGTCCCGGTGCAACGGTGAGCGCAGGTGAGGTAAACCTGACCGGCCCACTGACCATCCGGGCCAATGCAGTTGGACGGGACACGTCATTGCACCGCATGGCTGATCTGGTCGCCATCGCTGAATCCGGTCGGTCGCGCTACACCTCGCTGGCAGACAAAGCGGCCAAGCTTTATGCGCCGGGCGTCCATATCCTGTCGGCTTTGGCATTCCTTGGCTGGTATTTCTATACCTTTGATCTGCGCACCGCGCTTAACATCGCGGCGGCGGTTCTGATCATCACCTGCCCGTGTGCACTTGGGCTGGCGGTTCCCGCGGTGACTACGGCGGCGTCCGGGCGTCTGTTCCGCAAGGGATTGCTGATCAAGGATGCAACCGCGTTGGAGCGGATGGCACAGGTGGACACGGTGGTGTTCGACAAGACCGGTACACTGACCGCTGGCACACCCGAGGTCGTTAACCTTGGCGATCACTCGCGCCGCGATCTTGGCATTACTCTCGCCTTGGCGGACGGGTCATCACATCCGTTGTCGCAATCTCTGGCCGAGGCCATCCGTGACGTAGGGATCGCTCCGGCGAAGGTCACGAATATCACTGAGCGTCCGGGTCACGGCACCGAAGGTACATGGATGGGCGAGACGGTACGCCTTGGCCGCGGCAGTTGGGTTGGTGGCGGCGACAGCACCGAGACCTGTGCTTGGTTGCGCGTCGGAGACACTGTGGCCGATCCGTTCCGCTTTGCAGACCAGATCCGCGATGGGGCGGAAGCCTTGGTGGCACAGCTGATGGAAGACGGGTTTGAGGTCATCCTGATGTCGGGCGACACCACGCCTGCTGTGGAAGCATTTGCGCACCGGATCGGCATCAGCAAATGGGTTGCTGAGGCGCTTCCACAGGACAAGGCGGCGCGGATCGCGCAGCTGACCGACAGTGGCAAACACGTACTGATGGTAGGGGACGGGCTGAACGATACGGCTGCCTTGGCTGGCGCACATGCCTCGATCTCGCCGGCCAGCGCATTGGATGCGGCACGTGTGGCGTCAGATGTGGTGCTGCTGGGCAAGTCGCTAGAGCCGATTGCCGATGCGCTGTCCACGTCACGCGTGGCCATCAAGCGCATTCGTCAGAATTTCACCATTGCGACGTGGTACAACATCATCGCTGTGCCATTGGCGGTGGCAGGTCTGTGTTCGCCGTTGATCGCCGCCTTGGCGATGTCCAGCTCTTCGATTACGGTGTCGCTGAACGCCCTGCGCCTCAAATGAACCGGAGCCTTCGATGAACGTCCTGACCTATCTGATTCCTGTATCGCTGATCCTAGGCGGGATCGGGCTGGTGGCTTTTGTGTTCACGGTCAGGTCGCGACAATACGAAGACCCGGAAGGGGCTGCACAGCGTATCCTGTCAGACGACTACGACGACCGCCCCAAAAGCTGATCCTTTGTGGGTCAGCTTGGCCCGATCATAAAGCACGTGACCTGCCGCGCCTGAAGCCTGCGGCATGCGAGGTCTGCTGAATCGCGGGTCAGGCCCATGAAGTTGGCATCAAAGCCGCGCGATCCGTTCACGATCTTGCGAAGGGAACCATCGAGAGTGGCCATTTCGGCAAGCGCGGTTTTCAGAAGCGCCTTTTCGGCAGCATGACGGCTGGAGAAGCGCCCGACATTGATACCCCAATGCCGCCCGCCAGAGGTCGAGATGCGCGTGACGACTTCAGCCTCGCGCTTGGGCGCGGGGGCTGCTGGAGCAGCCTGTCGTGCCGTGGCTGATGCGAGAACCAGTGTTCTTGGCCGGACAACCGGTTTGACCGAAGCGCTGGGTGCGGCTTGCTCGCTGGACAAGGCCGCGTCTACCGTGGCCTCTGATACCGGTGTGGCTAAGGCAATCTGTGCTGAAGTGGCTGCCACGTCTTGCACTTCTGCTGTCTGGACGTCCTCGAGAACCGATTGAATGTCCTGTTTCAATTCAGCCACCAGCGCATCCGGCAGGATCGGTTCCGCCACCGGTCGTGCGGTTGGGCGCAGGCTTGTCTTCACGGCGGCGGCGACCACGCGAATGGATTTCGCCCGTGTGTTTGTTGACGGTGTTTGGCTGCGTGCGATCACAGTTTCGGTTGTAGCCGATGTGTCCGGGCCAAGGTACGGCGGTTTGCGTGGTGTACGCAGCGCCATGCGGCTAGGGGCCTTTTTGAATCCAAGGTCCATCAGCTTGGCCACCTGCGCATTGCGCGACGCGGTTGAGTTGCCGCCGAACACGGTCACGATGATCCGTTCGCCACCGCGTTCAGCGGATGCGGTTAGGTTGAAGCCGGCCGCGCGCGTGTAGCCGGTCTTGATCCCGTCGGCCCCTGCATAGCTGTCCAGAAAGCGCCGATTTGTATGGGCGACGGTCTTGATCCCCGCATCCGTGCTGCGGCGCGAGAAAAGGTTGTAGTACTGTGGGTAGTCGTACAGCACATGCCGCCCAAGAATCGTCATGTCCCGCGCGGTTGAAAGATGCCCGGATTCGGTGAGACCATGCGCGTTCTTAAAGGTAGTCCGGGTCATGCCAATCGCTTTGGCGGTCCGGTTCATACGCCGAGCAAAAGCCGCTTCGGAACCGGAAATCGCTTCGGCCAGCGCTGTTGCCGCGTCATTGGCCGACTTGATTGCAGCGGCCCGCACAAGATAGCGCAATTGGATCGTGGATCCTGCGCGCAAGCCAAGCTTTGACGGGGGTTCTGCCGCGGCTTTCTGAGAGATGCGGACTTTGGTGTCCATGCTGATCTCGCCGTTCTGAACAGCTTCGAAAACCACGTAGAGCGTCATCATCTTGGTCAAAGAGGCTGGGTGAAGCCGTGTGTCTGCGTTGTCCGAATGGATAACCTCACCGTTTCGGGAATCCATCACCATCGCAGCATAGGGTGCTGCCATGGCGCTCATTGGCACCAATATGGCCAACCAGATTGCAGTGATCACGTACAGGCCAATTCGGCCCGGCTTTCTACGCCGTCCCGTCACGATTTTCCGCCTTCTCTGCCTCAAGCTGCCGAATTTTTCCGGTCAGCATTATTATTACAGAAAACGTAGCACAGGCGCGGAGACCGATAAAGTCCTTATTTTTATATCTTTTTCTCGATCATAACCTGCCCGACCCCAAGATGTTGGGGGAGGATTCAATCTGCCAACTAGGGCAGCCATTGTGGCAAGAATGTGGCGAACGCGATCAGCCGATATCTGCCACCAGCGATGGCAAATCACCCAGATCAGCAATTTCTAGGAAGCGTGGATTCTTTGGCGGTTCGGCTTTTTCGAGATCCCATTCAAGGTCATGAGGGACGAACACACCCCAACTTCCGGCCGTAACGGCGGGCACCACGTCTGACTTCATCGAGTTGCCGACCATCATTGCAGCTGCAACGCCTCCGGAATGACGTCCGAAAACGGTTTGATAAGTCTCGACTGATTTTTCGGACACGATCGCCACATCATCAAAGAGCTCGCCCAGGCCGGATTGAGCGAGCTTGCGTTCCTGATGCAGCAGGTCGCCTTTGGTAATCAAAACCAGCCGGTGGCTTTGCGCGAGTGTCTCGACCGTCGTCTGAACATGAGGCAGCAATTCGATGGGATGGGCTAGCATATCTTGCCCGGCATCCAGGATATTGCGGATCACATGACCGGGAACTGCGCCTTCTGTCACATCGATTGCAGTTTCGATCATCGACAGCACAAAGCCTTTCACACCGAACCCATAGTGGCCGATATTGCGCCGCTCGGCCTGAATCAAACGGTCATGCAGTAAAGATTTGTCCGTGTAATCAGACAGTAACTCTTCGAACCGCTCTTGAGTGAGTTTGAAAAACCGCTCGTTATGCCAAAGCGTATCGTCGGCATCGAACCCGATTGTTTGCAGCTTTCGCATCATAGCGGGGCACGCGCCTCTTTTCTCGAAGTCAGGACAGGTTATATAGAGCCATCAAGGATATGGAACCCGAGGTCCAGACCCAAGCATGAGACACCTGTCGGCCAAAATCACGTCGTCCCGCCCATTGGCCGGGCCACCGTCTAATGATGACAACGATACTGGGGTCGTCGTCGAGACGCGTGCCAAGACGAAACGTCCGCCGCTTTACAAGGTGATGTTGCTGAACGACGACTACACCCCGATGGAATTTGTCGTGCATGTGCTGGAGCGGTTCTTTGGCATGACCCATGCGCAGGCGTTTGAGATCATGTTGACCGTCCACAAAAAGGGCGTCGCGGTTGTCGGTGTATTCAGCCACGAAATCGCGGAAACCAAGGTGGGGCAGGTGATGGACTTTGCGCGTCGTCATCAGCATCCGCTGCAATGCACCATGGAAAAGGAATAACCGGGCCTCAGTTCCGGATCTCCCATGACATCAGCTCGATTAGACCACGCGCTTGAAACAGGCGCGCTAACCCTGTCCGAGGGTGCACGCATTGTTTTGCTGGAACCGGCGGTTGACGCTGATTTGTCCAGCCTTGCTGCGTACGACATCTCTGTTCAGCAAAATTTCAAACCGGCCTTCGATCAGTTCGAGGCAATGGGGCACGTTGTGACCACCGTTGCGCACGGCCCTGCCGATATCGTCCATGTCACGTTGCCGCGCAGCCGAGAACTTGCGCGGGGTTTGTTGTCACAGGCCGAAGCGATTGCCGGTCAGGGCCTTGTGATCGTGGATGGTGCCAAGACCGACGGCATCGACGCAATGCTGAAATTCGCCAAGAGCAAGGTCACAATCGAAGGCCAGATGTCCAAAGCGCATGGCAAGATATTCTGGTTCACAGCACGCAGCGCATTTCAGGAGTGCGCCTTGCCGGACCCTGCACCAATCGCGTCGGGGTGGACCACGCAACCCGGTGTTTTCTCTGCGGATGGGCCTGACGACGGATCCCGGGCACTTGTCGAAGCGCTGCCAAAGGCGCTCAAAGGTCATGGCGCAGACCTTGGTGGAGGCTGGGGCTACTTGACCCGTCACCTTCTTGATCTGCCCGGTGTAATCCATGTCGATCTGGTCGAGGCGGACAGGCGTGCGCTGACCTGTGCCGAGAAGAACGTCCATGATGATCGGGTCAGCTTTCATTGGGCCGACGCGACCACGTGGGGCAAAGCGGGTGCTCTGGATTGGGTTGTGATGAATCCCCCCTTCCACACCAGCCGCACGCCCGATACGCAGTTGGGACAAGCTTTCATCCGGTCCGCCGCACGTTTGCTGCGTCCGAAAGGCTCGCTCATTCTGGTGGCCAACCGACACCTACCTTATGAAACCACGCTCTCGGAGTGTTTTCAGCAGGTCGCGGAACTGGACGGCAACAACCGGTTCAAGATACTTCAGGCAGATCATCCAAGAACTTCGGAAAAACCCGGCCGCGCGAAACGGCGTTGAGGGAGCCTCAGAATGTCATTTTCCATCGAAGGCAAGACAGCCATTGTCACCGGCGCCGCAAATGGTGTTGGTCTCGCGATTGCGCGGCATTTCGTCGATCAGGGGGCAAATGTCATGTTTGCCGACATGGATGAGGCACGCCTGTCGCATGAATGTGGCGAGATCGTAGAAGAAGACGGCAACATCCGTTACTTCGCAGGCGATCTCCGTGAGCGTCTGACACTGGCCAACCTGCTATCCGCGACAATCGACGCATTCGACCGCGTCGATATTCTCGTGAATGGCAGTCGGCAGGTCCTGCCGTCCGATCCGCTCGAGCTTGATGATGCCTCGCTTGAAGCGCTGATGTTGCAGAACGTGACCAATACGTTTCGCCTGTCGCAGATGGTGGCCAAACGCATGATCAAGCAGGCCGCCGACAAAGAAGACGGTCAGGCCGGGGCCATCGTAAATCTGTCATCTATCGCGGCGCGGCGAACACAGCCTGAACTGCTTGGCTTCTCGGTTTCGATGGCGGCCCTTGACCAACTGACCCGATCACTGGCGGTGTGCCTGGCAGAACACCGGATTCGTGTGAATTCGGTCGCTCTGGGGTCGGTGATGTCGGCCAGCCTTGCGCAAGCGCTCAAGGAACATGATGATTACCGAAAAGAGATCGAAAGCAACACGCCCCTTGGCCGGATCGCAAGCCCTGCGGAACTGGCACAGGCGGTGCAGTTCCTAGCTTCGGAAAGCTCGGGATTCATCACCGGGCAAATCATGACCATCGACGGCGGCCGAACCTTGATCGACCCGGTCAGCGCCCCTGCACACTGACCGTTTTCGCCGCAGACCCAAGCCCTTGGAGTGGCTTGTGATTCTCGTGATGCATTGTACTGTCCCGTCAGAAATATAGGACAGTGACATGACGGAAAACTTTGACACCGAAAAAGCGCGCGCCTCTGCGTGGTTTCGCGAATTGCGCGATCAGATCGTTGCCGCGTTCGAAGGGCTGGAGGACAGCCAAAACACCGGACCGTTAAGCGATGCCGCTCCGGGACGCTTTGAAGTGACCGAAACCAAACGCCATTCCGACGACGGCTCAGATGCGGGCGGCGGTTTGATGAGCGTGATGCGGGGCGGTCGGGTGTTCGAAAAGATCGGCGTCAATGTCTCGTCCGTCTATGGCACGCTGGGTGAACGGGCGCAGCACGCGATGGCGGCACGCAAGGGCATTCCCGGTATGAAAGACGATCCGCGCTTCTGGGCGTCGGGCATCAGCCTCGTGGCGCATATGCAAAACCCGCACGCTCCGGCGGTGCACATGAACACGCGGATGTTCTGGACACCGCATGCGTGGTGGTTCGGCGGCGGGTCTGATCTCAATCCCTGCATCGAATACGCCGAGGATACCCAGCATTTCCACGACACCCAGAAAAAGCATCTCGACCCGCATGGAGAGGCCTATTACCCGCGCCTTAAGGAATGGGCTGACGAGTATTTCTATGTTCCGCACCGGGGTCGGGCGCGGGGTGTCGGTGGTATTTTCATGGATGACCACAACACAGGTGATTGGGAAACCGATTTCAGCCTGACACAGGATATCGGACGCGCGTTTCTGCCCGCCTATGTGCCATTGGTCGAAAAACGCCGTGTGCAGGACTGGTCGGACGCCGACAAGGACACGCAATTGGTCCATCGCGGGCTTTATGCTGAATACAACCTTGTCTACGACAGAGGCACGAAGTTCGGGCTTGAAACCGGGCATGACGCCAATGCCGTGCTGATGAGCCTGCCGCCTTTGGCCAAGTGGGTCTGATTTATTTTTCTGCCTCTGCGCTGCGGGCTTGATCCTGCATAGAGGCATACGCATCTGCTAGTGGCCGGTCGCCGCGCTGCCGGATGGTCCGGCGCGCCAAGCCGCCGGCGTCCCGATAGGTTGGACGCCAGCCATGTCTCTTTTCGACATTGATATTTCTGCTCGTGCTCAGGCACGGGCCTCTATTCTTATTTCCGCCTCGCGTGAGGCGGTCTGGGCGCGGATTTCGGATCCCGAAACTTGGCCGGACTGGAACAGGGACGTCGAGTGGGTCGGCGCGGTCGGGTGCGTGACGGTCGGCACCAGATTCGAATGGCGCGCTGGAGGCATGACCATCCGAAGCACCGTGCAGGCATTGGACGCGCCAAGCTTTATCGGCTGGACGGGTAAGACGACGGTGGTTTCGGCACGACACATCTGGCGCTTGACCGCCGAGGGGGCAAACACCCGGGTCGAAACTGCGGAATCGTTTCGAGGGGCATACGCAACGCTTCTGACGGGCCATGCAAAGCGCACAATTCGAAAAGCGCTGGAGCAGGGTTTGGCCGATCTGAAGTCCGAATGTGAAGGACGCCGCCCGCGTAGAGCTGCGTGAACGATGTCTGGGCCTA
Organism: Marivita cryptomonadis; assembly: GCF_002115725.1. Lineage (GTDB taxonomy): Bacteria > Pseudomonadota > Alphaproteobacteria > Rhodobacterales > Rhodobacteraceae > Marivita > Marivita cryptomonadis. The sequence goes on along the minus strand of NZ_JFKD01000003.1, from coordinate 187,489 downwards.
AGCGTCCCGCCACGTTCCCGGAGCGATCCCGTCCAGCGACCATTCACCGACGGACCACCTGACCAGCCGTAGGCAGGGCAGGTCGACATGAGCCGTCATCCGGCGCACTTGCCGGTTGCGGCCTTCGGTGATCGTCAGGCGCAGCCACGCGTCAGGCACCGTCTTGCGATAACGAACCGGAGGATCACGGTCCCACAGAGCCGGCGGCATGATCTGTTCGACCTGCGCGGGTCGGGTCGGGCCATCCTTCAGGACCACGCCTTTACGCAACTGCTCAAGCTGATCGTCAGTTGGATGGCCTTCGACCTGCGCAAGATAGCTCTTGGGCGACCGGAACTTGGGATTGCTGATCTTGGCCTGCAATTTCCCGTTGTTGGTCAGCACCATAAGCCCTTCGCTGTCCCGGTCCAGTCGCCCCGCAGGATAGACGCCGGGCACGTCAATAAATTCGGACAAGGTGCGTCGCGTCGTGCCTTCGGTGCCTTTGTCGGTGAACTGCGATAGAACATCGAAGGGCTTGTTGAACAGAATGATACGGGTCACGAACCTGTCCCCCGTTTGGCGGCAAAAAAATCGACTAGCAATTGTTCGGCCTCCGACGCGCTCACACCGTCATAGACCTCGGGCACATGATGACATTGCGGATGCGAGAACACCCGCGCGCCATGTGCAACGCCGCCTGACTTGCTGTCCTGCGCCCCATAATAAAGCCGCCGGATGCGGGCGTTTACGATCGCACCCGCGCACATCGGGCAGGGCTCCAATGTCACATAGAGATCGTGATCTGTCAGCCGTTCAACACCCAGCAGGGCACACGCATCGCGGATCGCAAGAAGCTCTGCATGGGCTGTGGGGTCATTCAACTCTCTTGTCCTATTGCCCGCCATAGAGACAACGGTTCCATCGGCTGCCACGACAACGGCACCAACTGGCACTTCGCCTCGGGCGGCGGCTTCGCGGGCTTGCTCCAGCGCCAGCGACATATTCGAACGGAACACCATGCCCCCGTAATAGACCGCGCAATCGGCTTTCCCAAGGGGCTGAATTGGACTAAGCCGCTGGTTATGACACAGAACCCGCCCCCCGGTGATCGCATCGCCAAAGTCATTGCCCGCGCTGGTCTTGCCAGCCGTCGCGAAGCCGAGCAATTGATCCTGCAGGGGCGCGTGTCCGTAAATGGCAAAACCATCTCAAGCCCGGCCCTCAATGTCACCGCGTCTGACAAGGTGGTGGTCAACGGCAAGGTAGTCGGGACACCGGATGAGCCGCGCCTATGGCTGTATCACAAGCCCGTTGGGCTGGTGACGACGACCAAGGATGAACAGGGGCGGCCAACAATCTTCGACAAGCTGCCAGAGGAGATGCCCCGTGTCATGAGCGTTGGACGGCTCGACCTCAATTCCGAGGGTTTGCTGCTGCTGACCAATGATGGCGGGATTAAGCGCAAGCTGGAACTGCCCTCGACCGGATGGCTGCGCAAATACCGCGTGCGGGTCAAGGGGCAACCCAAGGACGAAAGCCTCGAGCCGCTGCGCAAGGGCATGGTCATCGACGGAGAGCGGTTTCAGCCGATGGCGGTGACACTGGATCGGCAGCAGGGCGCGAACGCCTGGCTGACCATCGGTCTGCGTGAAGGCAAGAATCGCGAAATTCGCCGTGCCCTGGCGGATATCGGTTTGACGGTGAATCGCTTGATCCGTATCTCCTATGGCCCGTTTCAACTTGGGCAGTTGAAACCCGGAGAGGTCGAGGAACTGCGCCGTAAGGTCGTCCGCGACCAATTGGGACTGGAATCTCCTGATCCCGAGAACGCAGTTAAGTCTTTGAAAGGAAAGCCTGGTTTGGTGCGCAGAAAACCTCGCCCAACCAAGCCCAGAAAGACTCCCTGATCTTACCCTTTTGACGCCTATTTTCCGCCCGGTTTTCTGGCGACACAGGCGTCATGTTGATTACATTCATCACCTCCGCCGTGCTTGTGACCTCGGTCCTTCTGGTTCTGTCGAACCTCGGGACGGTTGCAGATGATACATCCAAAGCGCTCCGTGGCGCGATGCAACGCATTCGTAGCGAAGGTGCAATGGCATCTTGGGTTGCCTTCTGCATCCTCTGGTTAACCATTTTTGCATTGGGGTTGTTGTGATGGAACTTCGGTCGATGCGCCTGTTCGACAACCAACGCAGCGCAGCCTTGGGCAAGGTCGCTCCGGCCGAAGATGTGCCGGTCGGGTTCATGGTACTTGCGACCTGTCCTCTGATTCTGTGGTTGCTTGATGGAACCGTTGCGGGGTTTGCATCGGCGATCCTGATCATTTCTCTGTTCGGTGTCGGGCTAATGTGCCTATCTGTTGGGCAGAAAGCGCATATCGCCTATGACATGGCCGAAGTTGCCGCGCGTCCGCAGATCCCTTTCAAACTCATCGGCAGCACCATTGTGGCTTTGGTGGTAGGACTTTTGGCAACCACCAAGATCATGGTCCCGGCCGTTCCGCTCGTGATCGCGTTGTCGACCTTTATCCTGTGCCTGATTTCGTTCGGTCTCGACCCGATGCGCGACAAGGGAATGGACAATCCGGCGACGAAACTGCGGATCATCAATACCGGTATCTATCAAGAGTTCGAAGACCGCTGCGACGCTCTTCTTCAGGCCCTTGTGCCGTTACAAGACGACGATCTTTATGAACGCACCCGCGTTTTCGTGAACACGATTATGGGGCTTTTGGGCACGATTGATGTTTCAACGCCAACCCTGCAGCGCATCGCACCCTCGGTGACCAAGCTGCTCGATAAGCTTCAGAACGAAGTGGTCGCTTTGTCTGACGCGCCTGACGGAAAAGTGACCCCCTTTCAACGCCGCAAGTTCCTGATCAAGATTCAGGCGCTGGTCGATACGTTTGAAACCCGCGCCCGCCAGCGTGGGATCGGACAGGGTCGTGACAATTTCGAACTTCAGACCGACCTCTTGTTCAATCGCATGAATCGCTACCGCGCCGCATGAGCGGAACTGCGCCGACTTCCCCCTAGTAAGCCATTGGCACATCCCCTAAGTTTCTTTCAACACTTGGGAAAGGGGGTCTCATGTCCGGTGCCGGCCTGCAGAAAGTCAGCTATGTCCTTCTGATCGTGCTCCTGTTCGGAGTGACCAGCGGTTGGCTGGGGGGACTCTGACATGGCTCAGCGCTATGGCGGCAAATACAGCCCGAACGAAGCAGCCTCTCAATCCGAAAAAGTTTCGCCGTCCGGTGCATACAAAGGCGCAACCGTTGATCCGGTTGGAGCGCGCTCCAACGTTCTTTTCGTACCGCCCATCGTTCTTGCCGCCACGTCGATCAACGAGGGCGCTATCGGTATGGGGCTTGGGCTTGTAGGGGCGGGTGCCCTCCTGCTTGGAGCCTGGCTTTTGCGGGGCGGTCTGACAGCCGAGGCTGCCTATAACTCGCGCAAGGTTTCGCGCCGACCGGCATTCCCGCGCAAGATCGCGGCCGCGCTTCTGGCTGGTGTAGGTGTCGGCGTCGCAGCATTTGCCAATGAACCGGGCCTGGTGGCCCCGATTATCTTCGGAGCGGCCGCAGCCGCGCTGCATTTGGGTGCATTCGGCATTGACCCTTTGAGGGACAAGGGGATGGAAGGGATCGACACCTTCCAGCAGGATCGCGTGGCCCGGGCCGTCGATGAGGCCGAAACCCATCTGGCCGCCATGCGCGATGCCATTACCCGGTCTGGTGACCGAGCCATGATCGCACGTGTCGAACGGTTTCAGGCCACCGCAAAAGACCTATTTCGCACGGTGGAGGACGACCCCAGAGACCTCACATCCGCGCGCAAATACCTGAGCGTGTATCTGATCGGCGCCCGCGACGCGACGATCAAGTTCGCAGACGTCTACGCCCGGACGCAGGACGCGCAGGCGCGCAAAGATTACGAATCCCTGTTGGACGATCTGGAACAAAATTTTTCAGCACGCACACGTAAGATGTTGCTGGACGATCGCTCCGATCTCACGGTCGAAATCGACGTTTTGCGCGACCGTTTGCAGCGTGAAGGTGTCCGAATTGATCGGGACATGAAATAGAGTAGAAAATGTTTTGTAGAGGAAATCTCGATGTCTGAAACAACCCGCGCCAAAGCCCAAGATACGCTTGCTCTGGTCGAAGAAGTGAATGCTGTGATCCTGCCGGAACCCAAAGCCGCGGACGCCATTGTGCCTCTGGCGCAAGCAGATCCCGCCCTCACCGAGGAAATCCGGTCGCGCATGGCCGAAATCGACATGACAGATACCCAGTCCATCGTGTCTTTCGGGTCCAACGCGCAGGCGGAATTGCAGGAAATCTCGCAAGCGATGCTGGCCGATGTGCGGAATAAGGACGTGGGTCCTGCCGGTGACAGTTTGCGGGGCATCGTCAGCACGATCCGCGGTTTCTCGGTGTCGGAACTGGATGTGCGCCGCGAACGTAGCTGGTGGGAAAAACTGCTAGGCCGTGCTGCACCGTTTGCGAAATTCACCGCGAAATTCGAAAAAGTGCAGGGTCAGATCGACAAGATCACCGATGATCTTCTCAAGCACGAACACACGCTGCTCAAGGACATCAAGTCGCTTGATCTGCTCTATGACAAGACCCTGCAATTCTACGACGAACTGGCGCTTTACATCGCCGCTGGTGAAGAAAAGCTGCAGTCGATCGACAGCACCGACATCCCGGCCAAAGAGGCCGAGGTTCAGGCCGCACCGGAAAACGATCAGGTGATGAAGGCGCAGGAACTGCGGGATTTGCGGGCCGCCCGTGACGATCTGGAACGGCGGGTGCACGACCTGAAACTGACGCGGCAGGTGACGATGCAATCGCTGCCGTCGATCCGTCTGGTGCAGGAAAACGACAAGTCGCTGGTCACCAAGATCAACTCCACGCTGGTCAACACCGTGCCTCTTTGGGAAACTCAGTTGGCGCAGGCAGTCACCATCCAGCGTTCAGCTGAAGCGGCGGCAGCGGTGCGCGATGCCAATGATCTTACCAACGAGCTTTTGACATCCAACGCCAAGAACCTGCGCGAGAGCAACAAGCTGATCCGCGAGGAAATGGAACGCGGCGTTTTCGATATCGATGCGGTCAAACAGGCCAATGCTGATTTGATCGGCACGATTCAAGAGAGCCTGCAGATCGCGGACGAAGGCAAGGCCAAGCGCGCCGCTGCCGAAGCCGAGCTCAAAAAGATGGAAGCCGACCTGCGCGATACGCTCGCCTCTGCCAAAGCGCGCCGGGACGGTATTGGCGACACCACAGCTGCATCTATGCCGGACCAGTAAGATCGTGCAGCGGCGCTGGTCTCATATTCTGTGGTCCTGCGCCGCGCTTGCGGCCTTGTCTGCTTGCGATGCCTTCATGACGGATGCCGTGCCTGCGGATACCAAGCCGCAGGCCCGCCCCGAGCGCCCGCAATCCGAGGTCCCGGCCAAGACTGCCACTCCATCGGCACAAGCGATCGAGCTGCGCCGGTATTATGCGCGGGTGCAGGAAGACCTGCTGGCACAGGGTCTGCTCCGGACTGACGGGGGTGGCGTCGACACACCCTTCACCGATCAGATGCTGGCGCGGAATTTCGAACGCATCGCACTGGCCGAGGAATACACGCGGGGTGCAGGATTGCAGCCGTCCAGCGGAGATTTGGGCGATATCAAGAAATGGACGGTCCCGGTGCGCGTCGGTGTAACCTTCGGTGACAGCCTGTCAGCGGCAAATCAGGCCAAGGACCGCGATATCCTGTCAAGCTATACACGTCGGCTTTCACGCGTGTCAGGTCACCCCATTTCGCTTGTTTCGTCGCAGCCCAACTTTCATGTTCTGGTCATGGGCCAAGACGACAAAGACCAATTGCGTGCTACGCTGGACAGCATCGCGCCAGGTATGGAAGCCTCGAGCCGAGCGATCTTTCTGAACCTGCCGCGTGCCATCCATTGTCTTGTCGTGGCCTTCGCCGACAGTAACGCAAGCAGCGCCTATCGTCAGGCGATTGCTTTGGTGAGGACGGAACACCCCGACCTCACCCGGCAGGCCTGCATCCATGAAGAGCTCGCGCAGGGGCTTGGCCTTGCCAATGATGACCCCAATGCCCGGCCGTCGATTTTCAACGACGACGAGGAATTCGCGCTGCTCACAAACCATGACGAACTTCTTTTGAAAATCCTTTATGACCCTCGCCTGACCCCCGGCATGACCGCGGACGAGGCACGCCCCATCGTGCAAAGCCTCGCCCAAGAGCTTGTCGACGGTGGACCAAGCTGACTGAACGGAGAGCCCCTATGCCGATTTTTGATTTCCTGAGTGGCCAATTCATCGACGTCATCCATTGGACGGATGACACCCGCGATACGATGGTCTGGCGGTTCGAGCGCGAGGGCCACGAGATCAAGTACGGGGCCAAGCTGACCGTGCGTGAAGGGCAGGCGGCGGTGTTCGTTCATGAAGGCCAATTGGCCGATGTGTTCACACCCGGTCTCTATATGCTTGAAACCAACAACATGCCCATTCTGACCTCGTTGCAACACTGGGATCATGGCTTCCGCTCGCCGTTCAAATCCGAGATTTACTATGTGAACACCACACGGTTCCAAGATCTCAAATGGGGCACCAAGAACCCGATCATCTGCCGCGATCCCGAATTTGGCCCTGTGCGCCTGCGCGCGTTCGGCACCTATTCCGTGCGTGTGATCGATCCGGCGAAGTTCCTGATCGAAATCGTCGGCACGGACGGCGAATTTACCATGGACGAGATCAGCTACCAGATCCGAAACATCATCGTGCAGGAGTTTTCGCGCACCATCGCTCGCGCGGGCATTCCGGTTCTTGATATGGCCGCCAACACGCGCGAATTGGGCAAACTTCTGGGCAAGGAAATCGCGCCCATGCTGGCGGAATACGGTCTTGAGCTGCCCGAACTCTATATCGAGAACATCTCGCTTCCTCCGGCTGTCGAAGAGGTTCTGGACAAGCGGTCATCGATGGGGGTCATTGGCAATCTGAACCAATACATGCAGTTTCAGGCGGCCGAAGCTTTGGGCAAAGACGGAGCCGGCGCCGCCGCTATTCAGGCGGGTCTGGGTGCTGGTCTTGGAATGCAAATCGGACACGCAGCAGCGCAGGCCGGTCCGTGGGGAGGCCCGACGCAGGTGCAAAGCGCAGCCGTTCCCCCGGCGCGCCAGATGCCGCCCCCGCCGCCGGTCGAACATGTCTGGCACGTGGCCGAGAACGGCGAAACAAAGGGGCCCTTCTCCAAGGCCGCTTTGGGCCGCATGGCCAGCCAAGGCGGCCTGACGAGGGAAAGCTATGTCTGGACGGCTGGGCAGGACGGTTGGAAAAAGGCCGAAGACGTGATGGAACTGGCGCAGCTGTTCACTGTCCTACCACCACCCCCGCCGGGCGCTTAAAACCTATGGGGAGTGCACCTTTATGCGGTCTGTTCGGTCGGATCGACGTTGCGCAAACCTGTTTTGGAATGGACCAAAGCAGGTCTCGCCTTGTCGAAAGATCGGCATGATTCAGTCAGCCGACCATGCCGCATCAATTTGCAGCCAGCTTCCATTTGACCACAGCGTTTTTCAGCGCATTCGAGGCGTCGTTGAACTCGTGGTCCAGCATTGCCAAAGCCGTGTCCTTTTGGCCTTGAGCCGCGATCTTGGCAACGCGGCCAGCGCATGTGTGGAACGCAGCATGCAGGTCGATGGTCTGGCGCGCCTCGGGTTGCGCTCGCACGTGGCTGGGCAAGCTGTCCAACCAGCGACCGAAATCGCAGACATGGCAATCCCCGGCGGTTTCGATCATCTCAGAACTGGTGCCTTTCTGGGCCGCCATCCGCAGCCGGAGCTTCCAAGCGCCATGAGCTCCGATAGCTTCGTTCAATTGCGTATAAAGGTCTGTAGGGGCCATGATGTATCCTTTTCATCCAATGTCCTTTGCGTGAACGACCTTTATCGCCGCATATTTAGACACTGAGACGATCTGGCATGTCAGAAACCCAATATCGCTTTCCCTGTGAAAACTGCGGCGCGGATCTTCGGTTCGATCCTGCGGGAGGGCGGATGCTTTGTGATCACTGCGGTGCGATCGAGGAGATTTCCCAGTCGGGGCCTTGGTCTGGTGGCTCCATCCGCGAAATTGATTTCGAGGCGGCAATTGCCAATCAGCTTCCGTCGCAGGACATGGAAGAAACACGTGTCTCAAAATGTTCCAATTGCGCAGCCGAAGTGGAATTCGACCCCGGTGTTCACGCCGCCGAATGTCCATTCTGTGCGACACCTGTCGTCACTGACACCGGTCCCAATCGCCACATCAAGCCGAAGGGTCTGCTGCCCTTTGCTTTGGATGAAAAGGACGCCCGAAAAGCCATGACCGATTGGCTGGGGCGGCTTTGGTTCGCGCCCAACGGATTGCAGGACTACGCCCGCAAGGGGCGGAAGATGACCGGGATATACGTGCCATATTGGACTTTCGACGCAGAGACGAAATCATCCTATCGGGGCGAGCACGGCACTGTTTACTATGAAAATCAGAGGGTTGTGCGGAACGGAAAATCAGAAACCGTGCGCGTCGCCAAGGTGCGTTGGCGTCCGGCCTCGGGGCATGTCGCACGGTTCTTTGATGATGTTTTGGTCCTTGCGTCACGCTCTTTGCCTAAGAAACATACTGATGCGCTGGAACCGTGGGATTTATCGGAACTTGAACCTTACCAGCCAGAATACCTCGCGGGGTTCCGGGCTGAGGCATATGGTGTTGCGTTGGACGACGGGTATCACGAGGCGCGCGCCTACATGGACCGCATTATCGTGCGCGATGTGAAATTTGACATCGGCGGAGATCGCCAACGTGTCCATGATATCGACACACGGGTGTCAGAAGTCACGTTCAAGCACGTTCTGCTTCCAGTCTGGCTTGCTGCGTACAAGTACCGCGGGAAAAGTTATCGGTTCGTCGTCAACGGGCGGACAGGTGCAGTGCAGGGCGAACGGCCTTGGTCCGGGTGGAAAATCGCCTTTGCCGTTATTCTTGGTCTGATTCTTGCGGCGGGCGTGGGATACGTCGCCGCGATGAGTCAGTGATCGTCAGACCAGCATCCCACCATCGGTATCATCTCCGGCCTCTTCCAGAAGCAGGCTCATATCGGGCACCATGATGTGACGCTTGCCCTCAAGGTGGATGATTCCGTCTTTCTTGAGCGCGGACACCTGTCGCGACACGGTTTCAAGGGTCAGCCCAAGGTAATCCGCCATCGCTTCGCGTGTGAGGGGGAGGTCGAACGTGACCGGCCCGTCAAGCCCGCCCATGTTGAGCGTTGCATCGCGACGGGCGATAATCGACAGCAGAGACGCAATCTTTTCGCGTGCGGTCTTGCGGCCCAAAACCAGCATCCATTCGCGCGCCGCATCCAGTTCGTCGAGCGTCATCTGAAGCAGCCGCTGTGCGATATGCGGTGTGCGTTCCATCAGGTCTTCGAACGGGCTTTTTCGGAAGCAGCACATGACCATGTCCGTGGTCGCCACAACGTCATAGGCCGCCGTCGCACGCCCCGGGCGGCCGACGAAATCGCTTGGCAGCAAAAGGCCAACCATTTGTGTGCGCCCATCTTCCATCGTCTGAGTCAGTGTCGCGATCCCTGACACGACGGACCCGACAAAATCCATCCGGTCCCCGGACCAGATGACTGTCTGTCCGGCCTCGAAGCGACGGTAGTACTTGATGTCTTCAAGATGCGCCAATTCGTCTGTTTCACACCGGGCGCAAACCGCGCGGTGGCGGATCGGACAATCGTTGCAATCCTGCGTGACGGAGAGATGATCTTCTTTCAACATGGCTTTCGTCTTGATCTGCATCAAAGTTGATTTGGTGTTTCTCTTCTAATGCTATGCATATGGTAGCGAGAACACAACTTTCCCGATTGGGACTATTCGACGCGAAGGTACCTCGGTACACGAGTTATCCTACGTCGCCGCATTTCAAGAATGACGTGAAACCGGGGGATTTCTCCGATTGGATCGAAGCGATCCCAGAAAACTCCGAAATTTCGCTCTATCTGCATGTGCCGTTTTGTCGCCGTCTGTGCTGGTTTTGTGCCTGCCGGACGCAAGGAACGGCCAGCGGTGAACCAGTCACGGCCTATGTGGAAACGCTCAAGGACGAATTGACCCTTCTAAAGCGGCACCTGCCGCGCGGCGTTCGTCTGTCACGTCTGCACTGGGGCGGGGGCACGCCGACCCTCATGTCGCCTGAACATATGCGTGATCTGAACGCTGCTGTGCGTGAAGTGGCCGATTTTGCAGATAACTACGAATTCTCCGTCGAAATCGACCCGAACGAGATTGACGCAGGTCGTCTTGATGCCCTGTTCGAAGGCGGCATGAACCGCGCCTCGATCGGTGTGCAGGATTTTGATCCCGTCATTCAAAAGACCATTGGTCGAGAGCAAAGTTTCGACACCACCAAACGGGCGGTCGACATGATCCGCGACCGGGGTATTCAAAGCCTGAACGCGGACATCCTTTACGGCTTGCCCGACCAGACCCGCAGCAAGATCGTCGATTCGGTGCAGAAGCTCTTGTCTCTCTCTCCGGACCGCGTCGCACTGTATGGCTATGCGCATGTGCCTTGGATGGCCAAGCGTCAGCAGATGATTCCCTCGGATGCGCTTCCGCGCCCGGACGAACGGCTCGATCTGTTCGAAACCGCCCGCAAGCTTTTTGTCTGGGACAATTACGAAGAGATCGGGATCGACCATTTCGCCACCCGCGAAGATGGTCTGTCCGTTGCGGCCCGAAAAGGCACGTTGCGCCGTAATTTCCAAGGCTACACCGACGACACGTCAGACGTCTTGGTCGGTTTGGGGGCGTCTTCGATCTCCAGATTTCCGCAGGGCTATGCGCAGAACGCACCTGCCACATCCGCCTATACCAAGGCGATCCGCGCACATGAATTCTCGACCGTGCGTGGCCACAGCTTTACCCAACAGGACAAACTGCGCGCGCGCATGATCGAAATGCTGATGTGTGACTTCCGGGTCGACACGGCAGAGCTTGTGCGGGACTACAAAACAACCCAGGGCGAAGTGACGGATCTGCTCAGACGGACCAATTCAGAGTTCGAGAACTTGCTGGTTGTCGACAGTAACGGTCTTTACGTGCCCCCCGAAGCCCGTCCTCTCACTCGGATCATCGCCCGCAGTTTCGACGCCTACGACCTGTCCTCGGCTGGCCACAGTTCAGCGATTTAACTCGCCAGATCGAACGCAGCCGCCATCAGCGTCTTTGTGTAATCCGTCTGCGGATGGGTGAACACGTCTTCAGCAGTGCCGTATTCCACGACATCCCCTGCCTTCATCACGATGACCTTGTGTGACATCGCGCGGACCACCTTCAGATCGTGGCTGATGAATAGATACGCAAGGTCGTATTTCCTCTGAAGGTCGCGCAGCAGGTTCACGATCTGCACCTGAACCGTCATGTCCAGCGCCGATGTCGGCTCATCCAATACCACCAGTTTGGGTCGAAGAACCATCGCCCGCGCAATGGCGATTCGTTGACGCTGACCGCCGGAAAACTCATGCGGGTAGCGATGCATCGTTGCTGGATCCAGCCCCACTTCGGTCATCACTTCGGTGACCAGTTCGCGGTCGGAACGCCCATCTGGTGCCCCGTGAACCCCCAGTCCTTCGGCAATGATCTGTTCGCAGGTCATGCGTGGACTAAGGCTGCCATAGGGGTCTTGGAATACGATCTGCATCTCGCTCCGCAGTCGCCGCAATTCGCGGGTTGACCAGTCGCGCACATTCTGGCCCCGGTATGTGATCTCGCCCTCGGACCCGATCAGCCGCATAATAGCCAGCGCCAGCGTCGTCTTGCCCGACCCGGATTCACCTACGATGCCTACAGTTTCACCAGCGCGTACAGCGATAGTTGCATCGTTGACGGCCTTCACATAGCCAACCGTGCGCTTCATGAAACCTTGCTGGATCGGGAACCAGATCTTGAGGTTGTCGGTCCGCGCGATCTCTTCCGCGCCCTCTTTGACCGGATCAGGGGAGCCTGTGGATTCCGCACTCAACAGCATCTGCGTATAAGGATGCTGCGGATTGCTGAAAATCTCGCGGGTTGGCCCTGACTCGACGATCTGCCCGTCCTTCATCACACAAACCCGATCAGCGATCTTGCGCACGATGCCAAGGTCATGGGTGATGAACAAAAGGCTCATATCCTCGGCGTCTTTAAGCTCGGCCAGCAATTGAAGGATCTGCGCCTGAATGGTCACGTCCAAAGCCGTCGTAGGTTCATCCGCAATCAGCAGTTCCGGCCCGTTCGCCAACGCCATTGCGATCATCACCCGTTGACGCTGACCACCGGATAACTGGTGCGGATAGGCACCAAGGCGGCTTTCGGGGTCACGGATGCCCACTTTGTTCAGCAGTTCGATAATCCGTGCCCGTGCCGCATCTCCGGCCAGACCTTGGTGCAGCGCCAGCGACTCGGCCAACTGCTTTTCCAGCGTGTGGAGCGGGTTGAGCGATGTCATCGGTTCCTGAAAGATGAAGCTGATGTCGTTGCCCCGGATTCGCCGTAACTGCGCATCATCCGCACCAACCATCTCTTCACCATTATAAAGAACCGACCCATCGACCCTAGCGGAATCCCCCAAGAGTGACACCGTTGACAAGGCGGTCACCGACTTGCCAGATCCCGATTCCCCGACCAAAGCCACGGTTTCGCCGCGCTCGATATGGAACGACACGCCCCGCACTGCTGGTACGGTCTGCCCATCCTGCCGGAAACCCACGGAGAGGTTTTTCACCTCGAGGATGCTGTTCATGTAAACGTCTTTCTCGGATCAAACGCGTCGCGCACGCCTTCGAAGATGAAGACCAGCAGTGACAGCATCAAGGCGAACACGAAGAACGCGGTAAAGCCGAGCCACGGCGCTTGGAGGTTTTGCTTGGCCTGCAAGGTTAATTCCCCCAACGATGGCGCCGACGATGGCAAACCAAAGCCAAGGAAATCCAGACCTGCCAGCGTGCTGATAGTACCGGTCACGATAAAGGGCAGCATGGTCAAAGTCGCCACCATCGCGTTGGGCAGCATGTGCCGGAACATGATTGTCGTGTTCGAGACACCAAGGGCTTTGGCCGCCCTTACATATTCAAGGTTCCGCGCGCGCAGGAATTCGGCCCTGACCACGCCGACAAGGGCGGTCCAGCCGAACAGCACTGTCAGGAAGACAAGAAGCCAGAAACTTCGCCCCAATATCGCGAACAAGATGATGATGATGTATAGCGATGGCGTCGACGACCAGATCTCGATGATCCGTTGAAAGATCAGGTCAAGCCAGCCGCCGAAATACCCCTGCAAGGCCCCTGCGACGATGCCCACAACACTGGCCAGCACCGTGACGATCAGGGTGAAGAAGATCGATAGCCGAAAGCCATAGATGACCCGCGCCATCACATCGCGCTTGGTATCATCGGTGCCCAGCCAGTTCTGCTCGCTTGGGGGCAGGGGGGCGGCGCCGGGGCGGTCGACCGGGGTTTGATAATCATAGGGAATGGGCGGCCAGATCGACCAGCCTTTGTAGAAATCACCATCAAGAACGACGCCTTGATCGACTTGCTCGATCAGCCCTTCTGGATCGTCAAAGCATTCCTCAAGCCCGCCTGTAAGGATGAGGCATTTCACTTCCGGATCGCGATATGCGGCCTCTGTCCTGAAATCGCCTCCGAATGCTGTCTCTGGGTAGAAGCTGAAGATCGGGGTGTAATATTCGCCGCGATACTGCACGAGGATCGGTTTGTCGTTGGCGATGAACTCGGCAAACAGCGACATGCCGAACAACACGCAGAAGATGATCAGCGACCAGAACGCGCGGCGATTGCGTTTAAAGTTGTTCCAGCGCCGTTGGTTCAACGGGGACAACGTGAACCGGCTGCGTACGGGGGCTATAGGCACCGCCGGGCTTGGTTCGGTTACGATATCGCGGTCGCTTGGTTCGGGATTGGCTGCCATGTGTCAGCCCTCCCGTTTCTCAAAGTCGATGCGTGGGTCGACCAGCACATACATCAGATCCGACAGGATACCGACGACAAGGCCGATCAGGCCAAAAACGAACAACGTGCCAAAGATCACCGGGTAATCGCGGGCCACCGCCGCTTCGAACCCAAGGCGCCCCAACCCATCTAGCGAAAAGATCGTCTCGATAATCAACGACCCGGAAAAGAACACGCCGATAAACACCGCTGGAAAGCCCGCGATCACGATCAACATCGCATTGCGGAAGACGTGGCCATAGAGCACCTGACGTTCTGCCAAACCCTTGGCCCGCGCAGTGATCACGTATTGCTTTTTGATCTCGTCCAGAAAGCTGTTCTTGGTCAGCAAGGTGAGCGTCGCAAAGGCCGAAATCGTCGAGGCCAAAACCGGCAGCGCAATGTGCCAGAAATAATCTGCGATCTTGGCAAAGAACGGAAGCTCGTCCCAATTGTCAGACGTCAGTCCCCTAAGCGGGAAGATCTGAAAGTACGATCCGCCTGCGAACAGGACAAGCAAAAGGATCGCAAACAGGAATCCCGGGATCGCATAGGCGACGATGATTGCTGCCGACGTGTAGGTGTCGAACGGGGTGCCATCTCTGACGGCTTTGCGAATGCCCAGAGGGATCGAAACGATATAGGCGATGATCGTGGACCAAAGGCCCAATGAGATAGAAACAGGCATCTTTTCCAGAACCAGCTCCATCACGCCGATAGACCGGAAATAGCTCTCTCCGAAATCAAGACGCAGGTAGTTCCACATCATCATGCCGAACCGCTCAACTGCGCCGATGGCTTCTTTCTCGCAGGCAGAATCTTCGAGATCCGGCTCTCCGACATAACCATCTTCGCACACGATCCGCGCAAAGCCGAACTCGATCTCAAGCGTTTCGATGAATTCCTTGGGCAGCCCACGGGCACCGATGTAGTCGCTGTCTGACCCGAACGTCTCTTCGGCATTCTGGTTGCCACCACCATCGCCCGAGAACCCGGCGAACACGTCGCCTTCGCCTTGGATGCGCGCGAGCGTTTGCTCAATCGGCCCGCCTGGTACGAATTGCGTCAGGGCAAAGTTGATCACCATTATCCCGAACAACGTCGGAATGATCAGCAACAGCCGTCGAAGAATATAGGCTCCCAAGGGTCTTTTACCTCAGCGCGCCAGCGGCCTTGAGGGCCTCGTATTTCTCTTCGTTGAACCACCAGAAGTCGAGAACCCCCAACCCAAGCGTTGGCAAAGTCTCGGGGCGTTCGAAGATGTCGTAATAGGCGACCCAATATTCAGGCACAAAACCAGCATGGGCAACCACTCGCTCATAGCGCAACGCACGATCCAGTGCCATCATCGCGGTCACTTCGTCTTCCCGCGATTCCGCATTCAGCGCTGCTTCGATGATGGCATCCACCACAGGGCTGCGCAGCGCCGACGGGTTCCAAGAAGACACTTCCGCGGTTTCCGACCCGAAAAGCTGTTTCAACCCCGTTCCGATGGTTGAGAAGGTCTGCATCGACGTCTGGATCAGGTCGTAATCCTTGTCGAGGAAGCGTTGCTGCCCCTGTGCAGAGTCAACCGCGTTGGCGTTCACCTCAATGCCCCAGTCGCGCAGCGTGTTCACGTAGGTCTCGATGGTCGCCTGCCGCGTATCGTCCCATGTCGATAGAACCAGGAAATCCAGCGACAACTGTTCGCCGTTTTCGTTGACCATGCGACCTTGGTCGTCAACCGACCAACCTTCTTCGGCAAGGATACGCAACGCAGTACGCTGGTTGCGGCGGTCGGAAGGATTGTCCTTGTTCGAGCTGTGCGGCATGACCACCGGATCGGTCAGCAAATCTTGCGGAACAACATCACCCAGCGACTGGAAGAATGCCAATTCAGCGCCTTCAGGTACGCCCTTGGCCTCCCATTCCTGACCTTCGGCAAACGAATTGCGCTGTGTCGTCAGGTCAAACTCAAGCGACTCGCGGGTCCATTCAAAGTTGAAGGCCAGTGACAGGGCATGGCGCACATTGCGGTTATCGACGGGTGCGCGCAACGTGTTGAAAATGATGCCGGAGTTAAGAGGGGCCGTCTGATCGGGAAGCGCCTCGCGTTTTGCATGCCCGTCATTGATTGCCGGGAATTCATACCCCGTGGCCCAGCGTTTGCTCGACCCTTCGGACCGGAATGTATATTCGCCTGCCTTGAATGCTTCGAATTCGGCCGTCGCGTCTGCAAAGTATTCGATGCGAATGCGGTCAAAGTTGTGGCGTCCTACGTTGATCGGGTGGTCCCAGCCCCAGTAATTCGGGTTCCGCTCATAAACCACGTAGCGGTTGAACTCGTAGTCACCCACCTGATACGGGCCGGATCCCATCGGCGACATCACCGACGGTTCGTCCAGCCGTTCACCGGTTTCCTTGTACCATTCCTCGGACAACACGATCATGCCACCCACTTGGCTGATCAGCGACCGGCGCGAAATTCCGTCCACGAACTTATAGCGCAACGTGTAGTCGTCAATCACCTCGACCCCTTCGATCCGTTCACTGACAGACCGCGAGAACGACCGGATGCCCTGTTCGATAAACAGGTTGAAGGTGAATGCCGCGTCTTGCGCCCGGAGTGGCGCACCATTGCGGAAAACCACATCATCGCGCAGGTGGAACACGCACCATTCCTTGGACTTGGGGTATTCAACCTCGCGAGCAATCAGGCAGTACTGATCGGTCAGTGAATCCGCCGGAACCGCTGTCCCGAATGTGTCGCCAGCCAACAGTGACTCTCCCACGACATCCGAATTGGTCTGCGGATTGCCGCGCCACGCCCAGCGATTGAAGCCGTCGAACGTGCCCCGCGCGCTCAGCGTGATCTGCCCGCCCTTGGGGGCATCGGGGTTCACGTAGTTGAAATGCGAGAAATCTGGCGGATACAACAGATCGCCAAAATACGAATATCCATGTGCACGGATAATCTCATCCCCGCCGCCGTGGCTTTCTGCAAAAGCCAGAGTCCCGGAAGCGCCCGCGCCTGCAGCAACGGCGCTGCCACCCAGCAACTTCAGCGTTTGACGACGATCAATATCTGCAAAGGAAGGCCGGCCGCGTCTGTTGGACATGTTCTAGTCTCCGTAGCTCATTCGTGCATCTCTGCGCTAATATGTAAGCTAAAGAACGAATTCGCCCACATTCAAGGTGAGAATGCGTGAGCCCGGCGTAAATGCCGAGGAAAAAACGTGATTGTGAAAAAGAAAAGCCGCTACCCGAGGGTAGCGGCCTGATCTGTCAGGGTATGATCAGAAGATTATTCAGAGAATGTCGCGAGGTAGGCAATCAGATTTGCGCGATCTTCAGAGTCGGACAATCCAGCAAAGCCCATGGATGTGCCGGGGGCCCAGCCACGCGGATTTTCGATGAAATGGTAGAGGTTTTCGACGGTCCAGACGTCGGCCACCTCGTTCAAAGCGCCCGAGTAGTTGAAGCCTTCTGCAACGCCGACATCCCGACCAACGACATTGTAGAGATACGGTCCGGCCCGGTTTTCGCCAGCTTCCAGCACGTGGCATGCGCGGCACTTGCCCCACTGGCGTTCACCCGCTGATGCGTCTGCGGTTTCAAGAAGAGTGTCAAAGTTGACTTCGGCGACAACCTCTTCGGTGCCGGCCTCGTCCTCACCAGTCTCGATCACATAGACTGCAACCGCTTCACCATGATCGCCACCGACATGATAAAGTGTCTCTGCTGCCCATTTGCCCAGAAGGAAGATCAGAAGCGCGCCACAAAAGCTGCCGACGATCTTGGTGAAGGTCATTGTATCCAACATTGTGTGCGTACCCGTCCGCTAGTGTTTCTTGCGTGTCGCGCGGGTATCTATTGCTTCCCCTTCAGCAAGGCAAGGTGTAGAAGCCGCGACCAAACGCCCGAAGGGCCAATTGTCGGAGTTCACATGACCAATGCCATCGCCTTTCAGGGTGAACTCGGGGCCTATTCGCATGAAGCCTGCCGATACAAGCGTCCCGATATGGACCCTTTGCCCTGCCGCACTTTTGAAGACGTGATCTCGGCGGTGCAGACAGGCAAGGCCGACCTTGCGATGCTCCCGGTCGAAAATACGATCTATGGCCGGGTCGCTGACATCCACCGCTTATTGCCGAAAAGTGGTCTCAAGATCATCGACGAAGCGTTCGTCCGTGTGCACATCAACCTGCTCGGCGTGCCGGGGGCGAAACTCGAAGACGTGACCGAGGCACATTCACATCTGGTTCTGCTGCCACAATGCGCGACGTTCCTCACCAAATACGGGATCCGCGGCCGCGTGAATGCTGACAACGCCCGCGCCGCCCGTGAAATCTCGGAACGCGGCGAAAAACACGCCGCCGCCTTGGCCAGTGAACTGGCGGGCGAGATCTACGGCCTGAATGTGCTGGCCCGTCATATCGAAGACACCGACAGCAACACGACGCGTTTCCTGCTGATGAGCGGTGAAGGCGATCAAACCCGTCGCGGCGAACACGGTATGATGACCACTTTCGTCTTTCAGGTCCGCAACATACCTGCCGCTCTCTACAAGGCTATGGGTGGTTTCGCGACCAATGGCGTGAACATGACCAAGCTGGAAAGTTATATGGTCGACGGCTCGTTCACGGCGACCCAGTTCTACGCAGATATCGAAGGCCACCCCGACGACCCCGATGTCGCGCTGGCTTTGGAAGAACTGGATTATTTCACCGACATGCTGAATATTTTGGGAACATATCCTCGCGATCCGCGCAGGGATTGATCAAAGGCGACAGGCGGTGTCACGCAGTCTTGGCGCGGGCTTCCCGGTGCCAGACGTACAGTCCCGCCGCCGCGATCACCAGACTTCCGACAACAGTCCAGAAGTCTGGAATCTCTGAGAAAAAGAGCACGCCCCAAAAGGCAGCAAAGGCAAGCCCGGTGTAGGAATACGGGGCCAGCATCGCGGCCTCGCCTTTGGTGAACGCCTGGATCAACGCAAGCTGACCGGTGGTCCCTGCCAGAGCCACAATCACCATCAGCCCGATATCCGTGGCGCTTGGCGTCTGCCATTGGAACGGCACTAGAATGCTCAGCAATACGGTACCAACGAACCCGGTGTAGAACAGCGATGTCCAGACATCCTCATCCGCACCCACCCGGCGGGTCAGCAGGGCATAGGCGGAATAGCAGACAGCAGCGCCCAGCGGGAAAAGCGCAGCCGCACTGAACACATCACTGCCAGGCCGAATGATGATCAAAGCGCCGATCATCGCAGCAACAATCCCGGCAATGCGACGTATCCCAAGCTTCTCGCCCAGAAACATCGCTGCACCCAGCGTGATCAGCATGGGATTGGTCGACATCAAAGCAGCCGCATCCGATAGCGGGATCAAGCTCAAGCCAGTAAAGAAACAGGCTGTGGCGCTCATCAGCAGAAGAGACCGAAAGAATTGGAAACCGGGGTATTTCGTGCGCACCACGGTTTTGAGTCTCGGCAGAACCAAGACAAATACCAAAAGCATCTGCCCCGCGTACCGCGCCCAAAGAGCAGGAAGCACACCAACGTTCGGAGCCAAGGCTTTGACCGTCGCGTCCATGATCGAAAAGCAGAAGATCGCGGCGATCATCAGAAGGATGGCACGGTTTTGTTCTGTCATGCTGCGCTTTTATTTGAACCTATGCGAAGCACGTCACACCGCGCTTGTTCGGAGTAGCACATAAATGCTCATGCACAAGCGTCAGCGCGCGAAGTCGATGCTGGTGCTGCCTGTGGCTTTACCAGTTCTTAACGGTTTGCAAAGTCTAACGCGCCATTAATCGGGTTTGCAAAGTTAGGTCCGCATCGGACCTATTGTTTCGCATGCGAAACATTTTCGAAGGACGCGTGCTCACACGCGCCACCGCCTCAAATCAACAATCCGGCCGCCCCTTCGTGCCGAAGCAGCCAAACCTTGGTCTCGACCCCACCATCGCCGGAATACCCCCCCAGCCCATTGGCCCCCAACACCCGGTGACACGGGATGAGGATTCCAATCGGATTGCCCCCGCAAGCCTGCCCAATCGCCTGCGCAGGAACGCCCAGCTGTGCTGCCAAATCTCCATAAGTCCGCGTTTCGCCAAATGGGATCGCAGACATGGCCGCGCAAACGGTCCGCTGAAAATCGGAACAGGTCAGCCGGATCGGAACAGTGAAATCCTGCTGTTTCCCTGCGAAATACGCATCAAGTTGCGTGGCAGCTTGCGTCAGAACAGGTGTCCCGTCCCTCCGTCCATCGCGCCATTCAAGCGCCGTAATCCCCACCGCATCGGCAATCAAGGTCAACGGCCCCAGTGGTGACTCAACTGCATGTTCAAAATGGCTCATCCCGGAAGCCCCAACCGGATCGGGCCTTTGGCTGTCAACGGATCGACTGTTTGGCCTTTCTGGCTTGCGCGAAGATCAAGCGTCGCCGCCACCCGCCGCACGTCTGCCATCAAGGGGCGCCAATCGTCCGACAATTGCCGCGCAGCTTCGGAAGGGCAAAAGGTTTTCCCGACCCCGCGCTGATGCGCGAGGTCGAGCAGGACGTCCGCGATGGCGTTATCCGAGGGCGTCATTGCACCGCTGGCAGGTGCCCGGATGCTGGTGCGTCCCGACATCGGGCAGGATCTTCCAGCACCGCTGGCACTTTGCGCCATCGGCCTTTTCAAAGACCACACCAACCCCCGTCACCTCGGGCAGGCGGAACGCCTCAGCCGGGGCCGGGTCGCCGGTCAGGTTGATGCCGGAGGTGATGCAGATGTCGTCGAAGTTCACCGACTTCAGCGCGTCGAGCGTTTCGGCATCCTCAATGTGAACCACCGGCGCTGCCTCAAGCGAGGCACCGATCACCTTGTCCGTCCGCTGCACTTCAAGCGCTGCTGTCACAGCCCGGCGGGCGCGGCGCACCTTGGCCCATTTCGCAGCGAGCGCCTCGTCTTTCCACGACGCGGGCGTTTCGGGAATGTCCTGCAAATGGATCGACGAGTCCTCACCCGGGAAGCGATCAAGCCAGACATCTTCCATCGTAAACACAAGCACCGGAGCCAGCCAAGTCGTCAGGCGGTGGAACAGGATATCCATCACCGTCCGCGCCGCCCGGCGGCGTTCGGTGTCGCCGTCGCAATACAAAGCGTCCTTGCGGATGTCGAAGTAGAAGGCTGACAGTTCCACGGTGCAGAAGTTGAACAACTGCTGGAACACGCCTTGGAAATCGTAGGAATCGTAGCCGTTGCGCACGACCTCATCCAGTTCCGCCAGTCGGTGCAGAACATAGCGCTCCAACTCGGGCATGTCCGCAGGCTCAACGCGGTCCGACTCCTCGAAATGGCTCAGAGCGCCCAGCATATAGCGCATCGTGTTGCGCAAACGGCGGTAGCTGTCGGCCACACCTTTCAGGATCTCCGGCCCGATCCGCAGGTCGGCGGTGTAATCGGCCTGTGCCACCCACAGGCGCAGGATATCGGCACCGTACTGTTTGGTCACGTCCTCGGGGGCCACCGTGTTGCCCAAAGACTTGGACATCTTGTTGCCCTTCTCGTCGAGCGTGAACCCGTGGGTCAACACGCCGCGATAAGGCGCACGGCCCTGCGTGCCGCAGGACTGGAGCATTGACGAGTGGAACCACCCACGGTGCTGGTCGGTCCCTTCGAGGTAGAGATCGGCCAACCCGTCCTCGGATCCGTCCTCGCGGTCGCGCAGGACAAAGGCGTGGGTGGAACCGGAATCGAACCACACATCCAGAATGTCGAACACCTGTTCCCATTCGCTCGGATCGTAGTCATTGCCTAGGAACCGCTCTTTCGCGCCGGGTTTGTACCATGCATCCGCGCCTTCGGCCTCAAATGCTTCAAGGATTCGGGCGTTGACGGTGTCGTCCTTCAGCAGGAAGTCGGCTTCGGTTGGCAACGCGCCTTTCTTGACGAAACACGTGAGCGGCACACCCCATGCGCGCTGACGGGACAGCACCCAATCTGGGCGTGCTTCGATCATCGAATACAAACGGTTGCGCCCGGTCTGTGGTGTCCATTTGACCAGTTGGTCGATGGAGTTCAGCGCCCGTTCGCGGATCGTTGTGCCGT
The DNA here is from genome assembly GCF_002115725.1 of Marivita cryptomonadis. GTDB lineage: Bacteria > Pseudomonadota > Alphaproteobacteria > Rhodobacterales > Rhodobacteraceae > Marivita > Marivita cryptomonadis. The sequence goes on along the minus strand of NZ_JFKD01000003.1, from coordinate 165,362 downwards.
AGTCATCCTGACCGTCGCCAACCGTACGGTCGATCGCAGCGAACCATTGCGGCGTGTTGCGGTAGATCACTGGCGCCTTGGAGCGCCACGAATGCGGATAGCTGTGGGTCATGCGCCCACGGGCGAGCAATCCACCGGCTTCGACCAGCTTGTCGATCACGGCGGTGTTGGCTTTGCCTTCCTTGCCCCTGTGATCGAGCACCTTGAGATCTGCAAAGAACGGCACGTGTGGCAGGAACTCGGATTCCTCGCCCACGTTGTGGGTCATCCGGTCCATCCAGCCACGGGCGACGAACGCTTCGTAGTCTTCCTGACCGTGGCTTGGCGCGGTGTGCACAAAGCCGGTGCCCGCATCGTCTGTCACGTGATCCCCGTCGATCATCGGCACGTCGTAATCCCAGAACCCGTCCGCGCCGTCGAGGCCCCGGAACGGATGTGCCAGCGTCAGTGCGCCCAACTCATCAGCGGACACGTCGCGCAGGCGGCGGTACATCGACGGCTCAAGGCGGGCTTTGCCAAGCACGTCTTCGGCCAAGGTATCGGCCAGCAAGTAGCGGTCACCGATGCGCGCCCAGCATTCCTCTGGGCGGCCTGTGACTTCGTACAATCCGTAGGCGATGTCATTGCCATAGGCGACGGCCTTGTTCGACGGGATGGTCCAGGGTGTGGTTGTCCAGATGACGACTTTCACACCTTGCAGATCACCTTCGCCGTTGGTCGCTTTAAACGGCACCCAGATCGTGTGCGACTTGTGGTCGTGGTATTCGATCTCGGCCTCGGCCAGCGCGGTCTTTTCCACCGGCGACCACATCACGGGCTTGGACCCTTGATACAACGTCCCGGTCATCAGGAATTTCTGGAATTCCTCCGCGATGATCCGCTCGGCGCGAAAGTCCATCGTCAGATACGGCTTGTCCCATGTCCCGGTAATACCAAGACGCTTGAATTCGTCGCGCTGGATGTCGATCCAGCCTTCGGCGAACTTGCGGCATTCCTGACGGAAGGCCACGACATCGACCTCGTCCTTGTCGAGACCCTTCGCACGGTACTGTTCCTCGATCTTCCATTCGATGGGCAGGCCATGGCAGTCCCAGCCGGGGATATAGCGCGCGTCGCGGCCCATCATCTGTTGGGAGCGCACGACCATGTCCTTGAGGATCTTGTTCAGTGCGTGACCGATGTGCAAGTGGCCGTTCGCGTAGGGAGGGCCGTCGTGGAGAGTGAACGGTTTGCGAGCTTGTTCATTTTCGCCCTCATGGGCGCGGGCAGCCTTGTCGCGCAGGCGGTCGTAAATGCCCATCGTGGCCCATTTTTCAAGCCATGCAGGTTCGCGGTTGGGCAGCCCGGCGCGCATCGGAAAATCGGTTTTGGGCAGGTTCAGCGTGTCTTTGTATTCGGGTGTGTCGGCGCACATTTGGAGCGTCCTCGGGTGTTCGGATCAGGAATGTGTGAGAGGATCGGCGCGGGTGTCCATACGCCTTGTCCCGGCGGCTCGATTGCTCAGAGCGCCGGGCATGTAATTCGAATAATGATCGCGATCAGATGCGTCATGCGGCGCGTTATAGGAGTGACTGAGGCAGACGTCCAGACAGTGTTTCCCAGCCCCCCAAACCCCCTATTTGGAAAACGAAGACGGGGGCCGGTCAGGTCTCGAACATGGTGCCGACCAGATAGGCGATGGCCGCGGCTGTGCCGCCGATGAGAAGGGTTTCAAGTCCCGAGCGCCACCAAGGAGCCAGCGACCATTTGGATTTGTAGGCGCCGATAGCGAAGAAGGTGATCAGCGTCAGGAGTGTCGAGATGCGGAAAGCATCCTCCAATCCCATAAGAAACGGCAAAAGCGGGATCATACCCGCCGCGAGAAAAGCCAGAAACGTGGCCCATGCGGCCTTGAACGGATGGGGGTCGACAGAGGCGAGACCATATTCGCCTTCGAGCATCAATTGCACCCATTGTTCGCGGTTCTGCGAGATCTGATTGACCGCACCGTCGAGCGCATCGCCCGACAGTCCCTTGCGGCGCAGAATCTCGCGCAATTCGTTGCGTTCGCCTTCGGGATATTTGCGGATGTGGCGTTCTTCGACCTCGCGAAGGCGGCGGGCGTCGTCGAGTTCGGCCTTGGTGCCCGAGTAGTTTCCGGCGGCCATGGAAAACCCGTCTGCCAGCACATTGGCGATTCCGAGCGCGATGATGATCCACGGGCTCAGGCCCGCGCCCGCAACTCCGGCCACGATGGCGAAGGTGGTCACCGATCCGTCGATGGCGCCATAGACGATGTCGCGCAGGTAGCCGCGCCCGGCAGGGGCGTCGATGCGGGCTTCGATTTCGGCTTGGCTGTGGCCGTGGTCACCGGGGGATTGGGTCATGTGATCCAGATTGGGGTAGGTGCGCTGAGCCTGCCATGCGCTGGATCAAAGACGGATCAGCGGGACTTGGTGGTGACAAGGCCCGAAAGGGCGGTTTTGATGATCGACCGGACCGAGGGGCGTTTGCCGGGTGCGAAAGGCAGAGGGCGGCAGACTTCGATGGCCGCAACACCGACGCGGGCGGTCAGCGCGCCGTTCACAAGCCCTTCGCCAAAGCGACGCGAAAGTTTGCCTAGGATCGACCCGCCAAGGATCGGTTCAAGCATGTCGTCACCCACTGCAACAGCGCCAGTGGCGACAAGGTGGGACAGGACGGCACGGGTCAGGCGCCAACTGCCCAACGTTCCAGAGCGTCCACCGTAGATCTCGGCGATGCGGCGGATCATACGTATGTTGGAGCCGAGGGCAGCGACCACATCGGCGAGAGCCAAAGGCACGAGTGCTGTGACGGTCGCAACCTGACGGGCGGCGGCCTCAACCTCGCGCCGGGCAGCGGCGTCGAGCGGGCCAAGGAGTTCGTGATCAGCCAGCGCGATCAGGGCGGAGGCGTCGAACATATCCGCCTCGCGGTCCTTCAGGCGATCGCGGCCCCATTTGGTGTCATCGCGCCCGGCATAGAGGCCGGTCAGGTCTTTGATGACCGTCCGCGCGGCGGTCAGGTCTGCGCTCGCTAGGGCTGTCTCGGCGGCGTGCTGGATGCGATCAATGCGTCCAAGGCGGGCAAATGCCGAAAGCTCTTTGATCACGATCAGCAGAACGACCAACAGAAACACTGCAAAAAGCGCCGCCACCGCATAGCCGAGATAGAGGTTCTGGCTCACCAGAGTGGTCACGAAGTTCCACGCCGCGACCGAGGCTATGGTTGTGATCAGCGCAAAGAGCAGCGACCAGAACCAACGCGCCAGTCGCGACACAGGACGCGATGCAAGGGCTGCGGCCGTGGTCATGGCTTGCCCCTGCAGCGCTGGGTCCAGTGTGTCGGGAACTGGAGGCGCCTCTGCCGGGGTCTGGGTTGGTGCAGCGTCGTCCAGATCGAACAGGACGGGACCTTTGGCGTTTGTCATGTGTCCGTCCTTTGCCAGAGATACCGGATGTCGGGCAGGCCTTCATCATTGCCTGCGCCGCCGGTGTGTTCGACGGGGGTAAAGCCGTGGCGTTCGTAAAATGCCTGTGCGCGGGTGTTGGCCTGAAAGGTCCAGAGCGTGAGCTGGTCCTCTTGGTGCATGGCATTGGTCAACAGCTTTGACCCGATGCCCTGTCCGCGTGCTTTGGGATCAATATAGAGCGCATGGATGTCGTCGCCGTTGCGCGCCAGAAAGCCAGTGATTGTTTCGTTTTCGGAAACAGTGACCCAGCCGCGATCCACCATCATGCCTGCAAAACCGATATCCTCGGCGCGGGTGTGGATGCGGGGCATCCACGGGGTTTCGTCGACCCAAGCGGACAGGATCGCGCCGACACGGCCAGCGTCTAGCGGAGTGGCAGGGCGGAGCACGGTCACAGCTTGTCACCGATCAGAAACTGGGCCGCGCGATCAAGCCGAATATGCGGCGGGCCATCGCCCGGTTTGAGATTCAGTTGCGCGGGGGCAAACCGCATGACCTGATATTCCTGATCCAGCCATTTCGCGGCACCGTCGCGGGCGGGGCCCAGCAGGTGGGTCGGATCTTGTGGCAGTTCGCCAGGATAGAACGCGGCCTGTTTGCCACTGTCGAGAAGCGTGCCCCGGACGCAGGCAAGTTCGCCGCCCTGATGTGCGCGCATTTCCTCGACCGTGGCACGCAAGGACGCGATGGACATGGCGCTGGTCTTGGCGCCTGCAAATTGTGCGCGGTCGCGGGCGTCGCGGGTCAGGGCTTCCATGATGGCAGTCAGACGAGCGTGTTGAGTGTGGTGAAGGTGGTCGGCCTTAGTGGCCGCAAACAGGATCTTTTCGACCCTTTTACCGATCAAGAGCTGTGTCAGGAACTGGTTTTGCCCGGGGCGGAAAGCGCTGAGGATGTCCGACATCGCCTGCCGCATGTCCTCGACCGCTTGTGGACCCGCATGGATCGCGCCCAAGGCATCAACCAACACGACCTGACGGTCGATCTTTGCAAAGTGATCGCGGAAGAAAGGTTTGACGACTTGGGATTTATACGCCTCGAACCGCCGCTCCATCTCGCGGGCAAGCGATTTGCGGGGTGGGTTCGGCGTGGGCGGCAGGGGGGCGAAAGTCAGGACCGGACTTCCGGCAAGGTCACCGGGCAGCAGGAAGCGACCCGGGGTACAATCAGAAAATCCCATCTGTCGCGCAGCGTTCAGATAGGTCGTGAAGCTGGCCGCCAATTTTTGCGCGCGGGGTTCCTCCAGTGGCGCTGACATGTCTTCGGCACGGGCAAGCGCGAGGTAGTCGCGGGCAAGATCCCGGGTCTCGATGCGTTTAAGGGTTTCTTCAGACCATTGGCTGTAGCTTTTGTCGAGCAAACCAAGATCCAGCAACCACTCACCGGGATAATCCACAATGTCGAGATGTATGGTTCGAGGGCCCTGAAGCCCCGACAGCAAACCTGAGGGGCGCACCTTTAAAGACAGACGCAATTCGCTGATCGTACGGGTGCTGTCGGGCCAGTGTGGGTCGCGTGCCGTCAAATCGCCCAGATGGGATTCGTAATCAAAGCGTGGCAGCGTATCGTCGGGTTGTGGCTGGAGATAAGCCGAAAGGATACGACCTTCGCTTTGCGCCAAAAGACCCGGCATCCGCCCACGATCCATCAGGTTCGCCACCAGCGAGGTGATGAACACCGTCTTGCCCGAGCGGGCCAGTCCGGTCACGCCAAGCCGGATCGTTGGCTCGAAGAACGTGCCGGACACGGTGTCTGTGACGTTCTCAAAGCCGCGGGTCAGCGTGTCGGCGATGCTGGATATGACCAAGGGCGGCCTCTTTTCTTTGCGTTGGCCCCAGAGATAAAGGCGCATGTCCCCGGTTACCAGTGCTGCGCAAGGGGGATTGTTCGGCGCAAATCGTCAGGCTAAGCGGGGCACATGCCCAGATACGCCCTGAAAGTCGAATATAATGGTGCGCCTTTTGCCGGTTGGCAAAGGCAGGCGGAGCAGCCGTCTGTGCAGGGCGCGATCGAATCCGCGTTGGCCAAGTTGGAGCCGGGGGAGCACACGATTGCCGCAGCCGGGCGCACCGATGCAGGGGTTCATGCGCGTGGGCAGGTCTGCCATTGCGATCTGGCCAAGGACTGGTCGCCCTTCCGTTTGTCGGAGGCGTTGAACCACCATCTGAAGCCGTTGCCGGTGGCGATTGTCGATGCGGCAGAAGTTGCAGAGGACTGGCACGCACGGTTCTCGGCATTGGAGCGGAGGTATCTGTTTCGGTTGGTGTCGCGCCGTGCGCCATTGACGCTGGAGGCGGGGCAGGTCTGGCAGGTCAAGAACGCACTTGCGTTAGAGCCGATGCAGGCGGCGGCGCAGCATCTGATCGGGCTGCATGACTTCACCACGTTCCGGTCGACCATTTGCCAGGCGGCATCCCCGGTAAAGACGCTGGATGGGTTGGAGATTGCCTGTGTCGAGACCGATTGGGGCACCGAGTTTCAGTTTCGGCTGCGCGCGCGGTCGTTTCTGCACAACCAGGTGCGCAGCTTTGTCGGCACGCTTGAACGGGTTGGATCGGGTGCTTGGGAGCCGGAGGACGTAAAGCAGGCCTTGGACGCGCGGGACCGCGCGGCCTGTGGTCCGGTGTGTCCGCCGCAGGGGTTGTATCTGATGGGCGTTGGGTACCCTGACGACCCCTTTGACACATAGATATCTTGCGCTGCGCATGGCGCATCGCGGTGTCAGATTTTTCGAAAAATCTGCTTGGGGCTCTGCCCCAAACCCCGGCAATATTTGGAAAAAGAAGAAGGTCTGGGATTGCTTTTCGGATTGGTTTGAAAGTAAGTGGTCGCATGACAAAGCTGACCGACATCCGACGAGACTGCTGATCTTGCTCTGCTGCCCCTAATTGTGGGCGTTCCGTCACCTTTTGTCTGAATTCATCATCCTTTCCGTTGACTTGGCCCGCGCCGCTTGGCACGGCTTAGGCTTCTTAAAACGAGGTTTCCCATGATCCCCTCTGTCCTGCCGACTTATTCCCGTGCGCCACTTCATTTCGTGAAGGGAGAAGGCACCTGGTTGATCGAGGCGGACGGGCGACGTTTTCTTGATCTGGGCGCTGGCATCGCGGTGAACGCGCTGGGCCATGCGCATCCTGCATTGGTGCATGCGTTGACCGATCAGGCGCAGAAGCTTTGGCATGTGTCGAACCTCTATGAAATCCCGCAACAGCAGGCATTGGCCGACAAGCTGGTGGCGAGTAGCTTTGCCGATACGGTGTTCTTTACCAATTCCGGAACCGAGTCCTGTGAGTTGGCGATCAAGATGGCGCGCAAGTATTGGTACGAGAAGGGCCATCCCGAGAAGACGACGATCCTGACCTTTGACGGGTCGTTCCATGGCCGATCCTCTGCGGGGATCGCGGCGGCCGGGTCTGAGAAGATGACCAAGGGGTTTGCGCCTCTTTTGTCCGGATTCAAGCACGTGGGGTGGGGCGACCACGATGCGCTGCACGCGGCGATTGATGACACGGTTGGCGCGATCCTGATCGAGCCTGTGCAGGGCGAAGGCGGGATTCGACCGCTGCCCGATCAATGCCTTAAGGGGCTGCGGGCGCTTTGTGATGAGAAGGGTATTCTTCTGATCCTCGACGAGGTGCAGTGTGGCGTGTCCCGCACCGGGCGTCTTTTCGCGCATGAATGGGCCGGAGTGACGCCGGATATCATGATGGTCGCCAAGGGCATCGGTGGGGGCTTCCCGCTGGGTGCGGTTCTGGCCACCGAAGAGGCGGCGTCGGGCATGACGGCAGGCACGCACGGGTCGACCTATGGCGGCAACCCGCTCGCTTGTGCCGTGGGCTGCGCGGTGATGGACATTGTCAGCACGCCGGAGTTCCTTGAAACGGTGAACGCGCGGGCCGGATTCCTGCGGCAAAAGTTGGAAGGGCTGGTTGCGGCGCATCCGGATGTGTTCGAAGGGGTACGTGGCGTTGGGTTGATGCTTGGCCTCAAATGCAAGGTCGCGCCCGTCGAGTTGGTGAAAGCCGGCTACGGGTGTGGTGTAATCACGGTTCCAGCCGCGGACAATGTGGTGCGTCTGCTGCCGCCGCTTAACATCAGCGAGGACGAGATCGCAGAAGCTGTGAACCGTTTGGACTTTGCGGCGGACGCGGTTCTTGAGGCAAAGGGCTGAGGGCTGGACATGAAGCATTTTCTGGATATTCACAAAACCGACGCGGGCGACCTTCGGACTGTGATCGACCAAGCCATCGCCATGAAAGTCAGCCGCAACGGTCGTCCCAAAGGCGCGCCGGATGACACGCAACCTCTAGCTGGGCGCATGGTTGCTCTGATTTTCGAAAAGCCTTCGACCCGGACGCGGGTTTCGTTTGATGTGGGTGTGCGTCAAATGGGCGGCCAAACGATGGTGCTGTCGGGGTCGGACATGCAGTTGGGCCATGGCGAAACCATTGCCGACACCGCGCGGGTGATGAGCCGCTATGTCGATTTGATCATGATCCGGACGTTTGATGAGGCCGTGCTGGAAGAGATGGCTGAATATGCCAGCGTTCCGGTGATCAACGGGCTGACCGACCGCACGCATCCCTGCCAAATCATGGCGGACGTGATGACCTATGAGGAACATCGCGGGCCGATCAAAGGCAAGAAGGTTGTGTGGTGTGGGGACGGCAACAATGTCTGTGCGTCCTTCCTGCATGCGGCGGCGCAGTTCGGGTTTGATTTCACCTTCACCGGGCCTGTTCAGCTTGATCCTGAGATGGAGTTTGTGGGGCTTGCGCGGAACGCCGGGGTCTCTGTCGCCATTGAGCGAGATCCATTCAAGGCGGTGGAAGGGGCCGATCTTGTGGTCGCGGACACTTGGGTGTCGATGCACGATGCGCAATCTGCCAAAGAGCGGCGGCACAATATGCTGCGGTCCTATCAGGTCAATGTGGATCTGATGCGACACGCCAAACCCGACGCGCTGTTCATGCATTGCCTGCCAGCGCATCGCGGTGAAGAGGTGACGTCCGAGGTGATGGATGGCCCGCAATCGGTGATCTTTGACGAGGCAGAGAACAGGTTGCATGCGCAGAAAGCGATCATGCGTTATTGCCTCGGCGTGTGACCGGCAGCCTTGAGGATTGGTGCGTGACTTGCGGGCAGCTTTGCCCGTAAGCATGTGCGTATGAAACACATCCCGAAGAAAACCACCGACGACGCGCTTATTCAGGAGTACCTGAACAAGGGTGGCACGGTCAGCGTGGGCAAGACTAAACCGCTGCCAAGCGCGTTGGGTCTGAGCAACAACCAGTGGAACAACAAGACCACCAAGAAAGACAAGGCACCGCCCGAAAAGACGTGACATTTCGGCTACACCGGAAAGAGGAGACCGCGCTGTGGTTATCTATGGATTGAGCACGTGTTCTGAGTGCCGCAAGGCGCAGAAGGCGCTGGAGGCAGAGGGTCGGGACGTCAGCTTCCGCGACATTCGGGCAGAGCCGCTGAGCGAGGCCGAATTGGCCGAGTTCATCACGGAGTTCGGTGACCGTCTGGTCGATCGCTCGACCAATGATTACCGGGCCTTGAGCGCTTGGCAGAAGGCGTCCGAGGTTGACGCTCAGATCGCGGCACAGCCCAAGGTGATGGCCCGCCCGGTCGTTCGGGACGGAGACAGGCTCTACCTCGGATGGGATGCTGCGGTTCAGGCTGCGTTGTCGGACGCTCCGACGCGCTGACACTTATTGTGCGGCCGTCGGGACGGTCAAGCGCTGGCGTCAGTCCGGCACGTTGTCTACGCCCGAGCCACCCCAGGGCTGACACCGGCCAATGCGGCGCAGCGTGAGCCAGCCGCCCTTGATCCCGCCATGTTTGCGCAGCGCTTCGAGCGCATAGGCGGAACATGTGGGGTGATAGCGGCAGTTGTGACCGACCCAAGGGCTGAAGATCAGGCGATAGGTCTTGACCGGTAGGGCAAGGGTCCAGGCCAGCGGGGTCATGACGCTGCGTGGATTTTGCGCAGGGCGTAGGTCAGGTCGCCCTTCAGGGCCTGAAAGTCACGGTCTATGGTGACGCCGGGGCGGCCGACCAGAACGTAATCCCAGCCGGGTTGCGCAGCGGGCAGCAGGGCTTCGGCCACCACCGCGCGCAGGCGGCGCTTGGCACGATTGCGGGCCACGGCGTTTCCGATCTTCTTGGAGCAGGTATAGCCGACACGGATCGTCGGATCCTCGTCATCGCGATGCCGTGCCTGTACCAGCATCCCGTCCGTGCCCCGACGCAAGGCGCGGGCGGCACGCAAGAAATCGGCGCGATGACGCAGAACGGTGACGGGTGGACATGACAACACCGCCGGAGGCGTGTTTCCCCTTGTGTCCGAGGAGGCCTCCGGCGGTGTCATGTCAAATCACCTGTGGTGTCGCGGGGCGCTTACGCGCTCAGCGACTTGCGGCCACGGGCGCGGCGCGCGTTCAGGATCTTGCGGCCAGCTTTGGTTGCCATGCGCGAACGGAAGCCGTGGCGCCGCTTGCGTACGAGGTTCGATGGTTGAAAGGTGCGTTTCATCGCGTCCTACTCCGTCTGGTCGGTCCGGGGGCGCGGATTCGTCCGCCGGGGTTATTCGAAGCCCGTGCTATAGGCAGGTGCTTTTGGGTTGTCAAACGCTGTGTCGGGGATTCACACCGTTTTTCTTGATCGGTGACACGATGCACGGCCGCATCGTACGGGTTCTGCTGCGAACCACGTTTATGGGGGTGCTGCCCACGTCGCCGTGTGGGCGTCTTCTCGGGGTATTTGCAAAACAGAGAAGAGGTTTGGGGGCGTAGATGATGCCGTGTTTTGAAACATTGCCACACGGCCGCGTGTGAACCTGACACAGACTGCAACAAAACTCGGTAACGGTGGCTGGGATTGTTTCAATCTGGCGTAATCCTGAACGAATTCTCACGCAAAGCGGAGCCGTTGATCAAGCAGGCGTGAGACGGGTGTTGCTGCGCTGCTGCAAGGGTCATGTTTTGATCAAGCACAACACAACACTTGAAGAGGCGGCCTTTCCCGGCCTGTATGACATGACCGATATGACCAACACCCAAGACACCCCTGCATGGAAACGTTATGCGCCCTTGATCGCGATTGGCGCTGTTGCGCTGGTCGGTGCGGTCACATTGCGCGATTATCTGAGTTTCGAGACACTTGCTGCCAACCGTGAGGCGCTTGAGGCGTTTCGTGATGCCAACTACCTGCTGACCGCCGGTATGTTTATTCTGGCCTATGTCCTGATCGTCGGGTTTTCCCTGCCGGGGGCGACCATCGCCACGCTGACCGGTGGGTTTCTTTTCGGCGTGTTTCCCGGTGCCTTGTTCAACGTCTTCGCGGCCACTGTGGGCGCAACGGTGATCTTTCTTGCAGCGCGCTACGGTCTGGGTGAACGCCTGTCGGCAAAGATGGACGCCAGCGACGGCGCAGTGCGCAAGATCAAGGATGGGATCGACGAAAACCAGTGGTCGATGTTGTTTCTGATACGGCTGGTGCCTGCAGTGCCGTTCTTTGTCGCAAATCTTGTTCCTGCTTTGGTCGGTGTGCCGCTGTATCGCTTCTTTGTTTCAACCTTTCTTGGCATCATCCCCGGTGGCGTGGTCTACACGTCAGTCGGCGCCGGTCTGGGTGAGGTTTTTGCTCGTGGTGAGACGCCGAATCTCGGCATCATCTTTGAACCCCATATCCTGCTGCCGATCCTTGGTTTGTGTGTTCTTGCGGCACTGCCGATCGTTCTGAAGGCCGTGCGCGGCAAGAAAGGTCTCTGAGCCATGGAAAAGATCAAAACAGACGTTCTTATTATCGGTGCAGGGTCCGGCGGATTGTCGGTGGCGGCAGGCGCGGTGCAGATGGGGGCCAGCGTTGTCCTGCTCGAAGCGCACAAGATGGGCGGTGATTGCCTGAACTACGGGTGTGTTCCGTCAAAAGCCCTGATCGCTTCGGGCAAAACCGCCTATGCCATGTCCCATGCTGACCGCTACGGCATCGCCAGCGTCGCGCCTCAGGTGAACTACGCTGCCGCGAAAGACCACGTCGCTGATGTCATCAGTCAGATCGAACCGGTGGACAGCCAAGAGCGCTTCGAAGGTCTGGGCGTCCGGGTGATCCGGGAATACGGGCGTTTTGTGTCCCCGACCGAGGTTGAGGCCGGCGAGTATCGCATAACGGCACGCCGGGTGGTGATTGCAACAGGCTCATCCCCCTTCGTGCCGCCGATCCCCGGTTTGGATCAGGTGCCCTATATCACCAATGAATCGTTGTGGGAGCTGCGTGAACAGCCCGAGCATCTGCTGGTCATCGGTGGCGGTCCCATCGGAATGGAAATGGCGCAGGCACATCTGCGTTTGGGATCCAAAGTGACGGTGATCGAAGGGGCCAAGGCGCTGGGCAAGGATGACCCCGAAATGGCCGAGATCGTTCTCGACAGTTTGCGCGAAGAAGGGCTTGAGATTGCCGAAGGGTCGAACGCCAAGGAAGTGCGCGGCAAAGAGGGCGCGATCGAGGTTGAGACCGAGGATGGCCGTGTGTTCAAAGGCACGCATATCCTGGTCGCGGTCGGTCGGCGTGCCAATACAGACGGTCTGGATCTGGATAAGGCAGGGATCAAGACAACACGGACAGGAATTGCCGTGGATGACAGCCTGCGGACATCCAATAAAAAGGTCTATGCGATTGGCGATGTCGCCGGAGGGCTGCAGTTCACCCACGTCGCAGGATACCATGCCGGTGTGATTATCCGCTCGATGCTGTTCGGTCTGCCTGCCAAGGCCACCACGCGGCACATCCCGTGGGCCACCTACACACAGCCCGAATTGTCTCAGGTCGGTCTGACCGAGGCGCAGGCCCGCAAAGAGCATGGGACCAATCTTGAAGTTGTGCGCTTTCACTACAGCCACAACGACCGGGCCATTGCCGAACGCAAGACCCGTGGGCTGATCAAGGTCATGGTGGTCAAGGGGCGTCCGGTGGGAGCGTCGATTGCCGGTGAACAAGCCGGAGAATTGATCAATCTCTGGGCGCTGGTGATCGCCAACAAGATGAAAATGGGCCAGATCGCCAATATGGTCGCCCCGTACCCCACGATCGGGGAGCTTAACAAACGGGCGGCGGGTGCTTATTTCTCACCCCGACTGTTTGAAAGTGATACCGTGAAGAAAGTTGTCGGATTTGTTCAGAAGTGGCTTCCCTGACATGAAAAGGCCGGGATTGCGTCTATGCTGAACTCACTTTCCGGCCGTTTCCTCATTTTGACGACTGTCTTCGTGATGTTGGCAGAGGTTCTGATCTTTGTGCCCTCCATCGCGCGGTATCGTGAGGATTTTCTACTCAACCGCCTCGAACGGGCGCAGATCGCGTCGCTCGCCCTGCTGGCGGACGACATGATCGACACGGAACTCGAAGCCGAACTGTTGTTGAATGCGGGTGTGTTCAACGTAGTGTTGCGCCGCGATGAACTGCGGCAGTTGGTGTTGTCCTCACCGATGCCAAGCGAGGTATCCCAGACATTCGATTTGCGCGAGGCCACGGCTTTGACACTGATCCGCGATGCGATGGCGCGGTTGATCGATCCCGAGAACGAAACCATCCGTGTGATCGGAAACCCGTTCCGCGATGGGGGGCTGCTGATCGAGATCACGCTGGATACCACCGAGCTGCGCATGGCAATGATCGATTACGGTCTGCGCATTCTGGTGCTCTCTGCTGTGATCTCGGTGTTTACGGCAGGGCTGTTGTTCCTTGCTGTGCGGGTGTTGCTGGTCAAACCCATCAAGGGCGTGGTCGGTCATATGCAAAGCTATGCCAAAGCGCCCGAAGACGCGCGCCGGATTATTCAGCCGTCTGCCAGCGTGACAGAGTTGCTTGAGGCCGAAAAAGCACTGCAATCTCTGCAAACCCAGCTGACACAGGCGTTGAAGCAAAAGGAACGTCTGGCGCAATTGGGCGGTGCCGTGGCCCGTGTAAGCCACGATCTGCGCAATATCTTGACCTCGGCCCAGCTTTTCACCGACCGGATCGAGATGAGCGAAGACCCGGCAGTCAAACGCATGGCGCCCAAGCTGGTGAATTCTATCACCCGTGCGGTTTCCTTGTGTGAAAGCACGCTGGCGTTCGGGCGTGCGGAAGAGCCAGCACCGACGCTGACGCTGATCAATCTGGCGCAACTTGTCTCGGATGTGCTGGACAGCGAACGTCTGGCCATTGGTGAATTTGATCTGAGCCTAAGCGAAGACGTGCCCGGAAATCTGATGGTGCGGGCCGATCCAGAACAAATGTACCGTGTGTTGTCCAACTTGGTGCGCAATGCGCGGCAGGCGATCATTGGCACTGGTCAGCCGGGCGAGATAAATGTGGCGGCCAAGATATGTGATGATGCTTGGTGTATCGATGTCACCGATACCGGGCCGGGCTTGCCGCCCAAGGCGGTCGAATACCTGTTCCAGCCCTTTCAGGGTGGTGCGCGGAAAGGCGGGTCCGGGCTTGGACTGGCCATCGCGGAAGAGCTTGCGCGCGGGCATGGCGGGACTTTGACGCTTGTGAAAACGGATGAATCCGGAACCGCGTTTCGCATCCGGTTGCCGATGGGTGGGTTGACGTAGAGGTCTCTTGGCAAGGCGAAAAAATTTCTTGGAATTTGCGCTTGCATCACTCCGGCACTGGGTCTATTCCCACGCCTCGTGGACCGATAGCTCAGCTGGATAGAGTACTTGACTACGAATCAAGGGGTCGGGGGTTCGAATCCTCCTCGGTCCGCCACTTCCCCCTTGTAAGTCTTTCCCAGCATCAGACAGAAGCGTTGAAATCTGCCGCCACGCGACGACTTTAACGCTAGAGAACATCCCAAAGATCGCGCGTTGTCTTGTCGAATTGGGACGGGTTCGCATAGGCCGCGATGGTCAGGTGTTCGACCCAATCGTCGCCTCCGACACGCACCAATGTGCCGTCCGCCAATTCACTCTGAATCGCTGTTTCCGGCATCCAGGCAAAACCGCTTCCCGCCATGAGGCGGCGTTTGATGGCCTCGACCAATCCATCGACATAGATAGTTTCGGCGCGGAACGGTTTTCGCCCTATGGCGTGATCCACGACCATCCCCAGAAAGCTGGTGCGTTCATAAGCGAGGTAGGGAATGTCCTTGCCGGTACGGTTGTCGAGGTTCCATCCGTTGTCCCGTGCAGACTGCGCGGCGGCGACAGGGATCAGGCGGTCGGTCAGCAAGTCTTTGCGGTCAAACGCAGCCTCGTCGATCGTCAGTGATACTGCGCTGTGCGTGTAGCAGAGCATGATGTCCACAGCGCCTTCGACCAGCAATTCACAACAGGTGCTGAGAGAGTCCGAAATCACCCGCGTGCGAATGTCGGTCATGCTGTGCTGAAGGGTCTCGATCCGATTGGCGAGGAAATTGACCGAGATCGTGTGCAAGACCGAAAAACGAATGAACCGGTGTTCCCCCCTGTCTGCATCGCGCAGTGTTTGGCGTGCTTCAGAGAGGTGCGACATGGCGCTTGTCGCTACAGGCAGGAATTGTGCGCCCGCTTCAGTCAGTTGAACCGGATAGGTGGCCCGATTCACCAAAGGCAGCCCAACCCAGCTTTCCAGCGCCTTGATCCGACGGCTGAAAGCCGACTGAGTGATGTTTCTTTCATCAGCAGCCCGCGTGAAGTTCTGAGTGCGCGCAAGACACTCAAAATCGCGCAACCAATTGAGATCCATATCAAGCCTCTGAAAAGTATGAATTTTCTGGGAGTGTATCAAATTCTATGCAAAATCGGAATAGTTTGATGAAATGTTTGAATTGGAGTGGTCGGAAAAACTGTTCCTACGCTTTGATATGGGCGTGAGTCTCTTGTGCCAAGCCGTCGGGGGATCCTGTCGGTCTTGGAGATGCAGGAGGAAAGGCCAGCGCGTGAACGCTTGGGTTCGTGCAAGAAAAATATGTCGAGCTGGAAACCAATTTCCAGCCATCAACAGAGGAGACGACCATGATCAAGAATATCAAAAGCCTCGGGCTGGCCGCTGTGGTCAGCGCACTTGCCTTGCCGGCCTTTGCGTCGGAAGAGGTCAAGATCGGCGTACCGTCCTGGACCGGGGCTCAGGCTATCGCGCATGTATTGGGCCATGTCGTGGAAACACGCATCGGTGGCACGGTGGAATACGTGCCGGGCAACAATGCCACGATCTTCCAGGCGATGGACCAGGGCAAAGGCGATATCGACGTGCACCCCGACGTGTGGCTGCCGAACCAGGAAAGCTTTACCAAGCAATATGTGGATGATGCGGGCACCGTGACGCTGTCATCGAACCCCTATAAGGGCAACCAGGGCTTCTGCGTGTCCAAGCAGTTTGGCGAAGCCAACAACATCACCGACATCACTGATCTGGGTCGTCCAGATGTTGCGGCGCTGATGGACAGCGATGGCAACGGTAAAGGGGAGCTTTGGATCGGCGCTCCGGGCTGGGCCTCGGCCAATGTGAACGAGGTCAAGACACGCGACTACGGCTTGCTTGATTTCATCGAACCGATCCGTGCTGAAGAAGCGGTCAAAACAGCGCGTATAAAGGACAGTATCGCCAAGGGCGAAGGCTATGCGTTCTATTGCTACGAACCGCATGCGGTTTGGTACATGTTCGATGTGATGATGCTCACAGAGCCGACATACGATCCCGAAAAATATGTCATGGTGCAGCCGTCGGATGATCCGAACTGGTACGAGAATTCAATGGTCGCGTCGAAAGATGCGTTGAAAGACGTTCAGATTGCATGGTCGAATTCGCTGGTTGACCGGTCTCCGGCGATTTCCGAATTCTTCCAGAATTTCGGTCTGGAAGCCTCGGATGTGAGCGCACTGGCCTTTGAAATCAGCGCCAACGGCCGCGATCCGGCAGAAGTGGCGGCGGAATGGGTTGATGCGAATTCCGACCGCGTTGACGCGTGGCTGGGTCTCTGAGTCCCATCCTCTGACGATTGGCCACCGGGTTTGCGTCCGGTGGCCAGTATCCCCCAAATCCCGATGACGAGGCGTGGCCTGATGGATGACGAAACCGTCATAGAAATTTCCGATGTCTGGAAGATCTTCGGCGCGAACCCCCAAGCTGCGCTTCGGGCGATCCGCGAGGAAGGTCTGACCAAGGCCGAGGTTCTGGCAAGGTACAATGCCGTTGTTGGCGTCGCGGATGTGAGCCTGTCGGTCAAACGCGGCGAAATCTTCTGCATCATGGGCCTGTCCGGCAGCGGAAAATCCACGCTTGTGCGCCATTTCAACCGTCTGCTTGAGCCGACCGCTGGGAAGATCGAGATCGAAGGCACCGATGTGATGGCGCTGGGCCCCAAAGATTTGCAGACCTTCCGCAACCGAAAGATCGGCATGGTGTTCCAGAACTTCGCGCTGATGCCGCACAGGTCCGTGCTGGACAACGTGGCGATGCCGCTGGAGATCCGGCAGGTCGCCAAGAACGAACGTATGCGTCAGGCTGCGGCCATTCTGGATATTGTAGAACTGGGCGCGTGGGGGGCGAAGTTCGCCCACGAACTGTCCGGCGGCATGCAGCAGCGGGTTGGTTTGGCCCGTGCATTGGCCGCGAATCCTGACGTACTCTTGATGGACGAGCCGTTTTCGGCGCTGGATCCGCTGATCCGCCGCCAGTTACAGGACGAATTCATTCGGCTGAGTAAGATTCTCAAGAAAACCACGGTCTTTATCACCCACGATTTGGACGAGGCCGTCCGCATCGGAGATCGCATCGCGATCATGCGTGATGGCAAACTGGTGCAGATGGGAACGGCAGAAGAGATCGTCATGCACCCAGCTGACGACTATGTGGCCGATTTCGTCGCCGGGATATCACGGCTCAAGGTGGTGCATGCCCATGCGGTGATGCAGCCAATCGACGCCCACGTTGCAGCACACGGTCCGATTGATGCGGATGCGCCTCGGGTCGGGGCGCAAGAAACGCTGAGTACGCTGATCAATCTCGCCATCGACACCGACAGCGCGGTTCTCGTGCAGGACGGCGGTCAGGATGTTGGTGTCATCACCCGCAAGGATCTGCTGCGCACTGTGATCGAGGGAACGGAAGTGTCATGAACAAACAAGACATCAATCCTCTTGAAGATACTGAAAGCGAAGCCGCTCTGGCCTATGCAGAAGAGCGCCGCGAGAATATCCGCACCTTTGTGCGCACAAGTCCCGATTACTACATCCGTAATTTCGACAAGATCGGGGCGTCGTCCCGGTTCACCGCCACGTTTAACCTTATGGCGGGTCTGTTTGGTCCGATCTGGTTTGGCGCGCGCGGGCTGTGGTCGTGGGCGTTGCCGTTTCTGATCCTTGAAGCACTGGCCTTCGTGCAGATCGCACGCGGCCTGTTCGGAGACCTTGCCGCCGATGCCATGGCGCGGATCGCATCCATTGAAGGCACGCTTGAACTGCGTCGTCAGCAATTGGCCGCCGCAATTGAAAACGGGTCCGACCGTGTGGATGCGTTTCAGCGCACAGTGGATTCCTTGGAGGCCAATATTGGCGGTATCCGCGCAGAGGCCGAAGCGTTGGCCGCCGAAGGACCAACCATCGTTCTGACCGGTGTGGTCTTGTTGATTGTGGTAAAGGCCATTCAAGCCACGGTCGCCAACTGGGCGCTTGAAGCCCGATTTTCTGAATGGCTGTCGGACCGCAATGTCCGTTCCGGTCTGCCGCCGCAGCACATCGTTCTGAGTGCGCTTTTCATGGTGATTATCGTGGCCACTGCCATGGTGCACTACAGTTTTCCGGGGCGCTATTCGTTGCTGAGTACCTTTCCAACTGACCCTGATATTCGTCTGACTGGGATCACGTTGGTTGAGAACTTTATCGCGTGGTGCGTGAGCAACTCTGAGGCGTTCTTCGACGGACTGACCTTTGGCATCCGATCCCTGCTCGACGCGCTCGAGGTGATCCTTGTCCAGACACCATGGATCGTAATCGTCAGTCTTATCGTGCTGCTCACATGGCTGACCGCCGGATTGCGTACCGCGATCTACTCAGGCGCATTCCTCGCCTATATGGGCCTCTTGGGTTTTTGGGAGGCGGCGATGACGACGCTTGCCCTTCTTGGGACAGCTGCGCTTTTGTCCATCATCATCGGCATCCCCCTTGGCATGTTCGCCGCCCGCCGCCCAAGGTTCTATGCGTTTATCCAACCGATCATGGACTTCATGCAAACCATGCCCGCCTTTGTCTTCATGGTCCCGGTCATCGCGTTCTTCGGTGTCGGCAAACCAGCGGCGGTCATCGTGACCATGATCTTTGGTGGCACACCCGTGGTGCGCCTGACCGTGCTTGGGCTGCGTGGCGTCCCGGAAAGCGTGCGTGAGGCGGCGATCAGTTTTGGCGCGAACAAGTGGTATTTGCTGACCAAAGTGGACCTGCCGCTTGCCAGCCCATCGATCCGGGCCGGGATCAACCAGACCATCATGCTGTCGCTGGCGATGGTGGTTGTGGCCTCGCTCATCGGGGCCAAAGGGCTGGGCGAGGATGTGCTGGAGGCGCTGCAATACGCCAATGTGGGACAGGGTATCCTTGCCGGGTTCTCGATCCTTTTCTGTGCGATGATCCTTGATCGCATCGTCCAAGGCGCACGCAAATGATGCCTTTGGTCATGGTGCATGGGTTTATGGGCGGCAGCCGCCAATGGGCCGAGCAGACCAAGGCGCTTGCCTCCTGTCTTGACGTTGTGACGATTGATCTTCCTGGCTTTGGGCTGAACGCTCATCTGCGCGCGCCTGACACGATCACCGCCTTTGCGACATGGGTGCTGGACCACCTGCGCACGCAGGGCATCGAGCGGTTCCACCTGTTGGGCCATTCCATGGGCGGCATGATTGCGCAGGAGATGGTCGCGCTGTCGCCGGATCGGGTGGACCGGCTTGTGCTCTATGGAACCGGAGCGACGGGTGTCTTGCCGGGGCGGTTCGAACCGATCCACATCTCGAAAAGCCGGGCCCAGACCGATGGCCCGCGCAAGACCGCCCGCCGCATCGCTGCAACATGGTTCCTTGACCGGGAATCGGCCGCTGGCTTCGAAGGCTGTGCTGCCATTGCCGAGCGCAGCAGCCTGCAAGCTATCGAAGCAGGCCTGAATGCGATGGAGGGGTGGAATGGGGAGCCAAATCTGGTTGCCATAAAAGCCCCGACTCTTGTGATCTGGGGCGATCATGACCGCACCTATCCATGGCACCAGACTGAGCAGCTCTGGACAGCCATCGACGATACCAGTCTTGCAGTGATCCCCAACTGCGCCCATGCGGCGCATCTGGAAAAACCCGGCATCTTCAACCGCATCCTTCGGGATTTCTTTGAAGATGTTGGTTTGCAGAACCAAAGCCGCGCCGTGCTGAAATCCTCTGCTCCCGTGACCTGACCGCCCGGTCAGGCCGCGTTGCGCGGTTTGGCGAAGGTCGGAGATTGCACGATCCCGGCATCAAACAATCGCGCGATCTCGGTGCCTGTGCACCCTGCGACATCTGATAGGATCTCTTCGGTGTGCTGACCCAAAGTAGGGGCAGGCGTGGCTGCGCTGCGTTGCGTTGCGTTAAATACTGCCGGATGGGCAGGCACGCGAAACGTGCCGATCCCCGGCTGCTGGATGTCGGAAAACATCGGATTGTCAGTGCTCAGGTCCACATCCTTCTCCACCGCCTCGCGCACGCTGCGGAACTCGGACCAAGTCAGCCCGGCCTCGTTGAACGCCGCTTCGAACTCGGCCACGCGACGCTGGGCAAACCAAGGCTTGAGGATCGCCGTGATATCCTCGCGGAAGCGCCAACGGTTGCCTTCGTCGGCCAAGGACACGCCAAGCCGCCCCTCCAACGCCGTCATCGCCTCAATCGTGCCCGTCGCTTTGCAGATGCCGCGCCACTGGCGGTCAGTCAGGCCGATCACCATCACGCGGCGACCATCGGCGCAGACGAAATCCTGCCCGTATGCGCCATAAAGTGCATTGCCGGATTTGCCTCGGTCCTCGGTGTTGAGGGTGACATCCCCGATCATACCCAGATGGCCCAGCGTGGCCGCTGCGACGTCTTTGAGCGCAATCTCGACCTCTTGCCCACCCTTTCCGCGCAGCCGGTGGCGTTCGGCGGCCAAAAGCGCTGAGACACACATGTTGCCAGCAATCAGATCCCACGCAGGCAACGCATGGGCAACAGGGTCGTCGCTGTCCGCAGGGCCGGTCATGTGCGGAATGCCCAACGCCGGGTTCACGGTGTAATCCACCTGTGGCCGCCCGTGCCGATCCCCCGTCAGAGTGACCATGATCAGGTCGCGCCGATACTGACTCAGGGTCTCGTAATCCATCCAGCCGCGCACCCGCAGATTGGTCAGGAACAGCCCTGCATCGTCACCCGGCGCGGTGATGATCCGGGTGATCAATTCGCGGCCTTCGGGGGATCTCATGTCCAAAGCGATGGATTTCTTGCCCTTGTTCATCCCGGCCCAGAACAGGCTTTCGCCGTTCGGTGCCAACGGCCAGCGCCCTGCATCCAGCCCACCGCCCAAACGGTCAAAGCGGATCACCTCGGCCCCCATCTGCGCCAGCGTCATGCCCGCCAGTGGCACCGCAACAAAGGCCGATCCTTCGACGACCCGCATACCCTTGAGCACGCTCATTGTGCGTCCGCCCAGATGGCTGTGGCTTGCATGCATTGATGCCCGTCCTGTCCGGTCCAGAGGCTCAGAACCGCGTCTTCGGCTTCCATCGCAATCTCGCAAGGCGCACCGGCAAACATCGGATGCACACCACGGAAATCGAAATACTTGGGCGTCCTGCCGCGTTCACGGATTGCGGCGCGCATCAGCAGTGTGGCCTGCAACGGGCCATGCACCACAAGGCCGGGGTATTTCTCAACCTCCTTGGTATAGGCAAGGTCGTAGTGAATCCGGTGCGCGTTGAAGGTGACTGCGGAATACCTGAAAAGCAGTGCTTCGGTTGTGTCGATTTCCTCGATCGGGGCAGTGGGCAGCGGCTTTTTCTTCGGCGGTGAGTAGGTGTCTGGAATTTCCAGATAGACAATGTCCTGCCGTTCTTCGATGGCAAGGCCAGAGGGGCCGTAGATTGCGTGATCGACAGTCACGAACACCATCGGCCCACTTGATCCATCTTTTTCGGTCACCGACCGGATCGATGAGCGCCGTTCGAGTGGATCGCCAATGCGCAGCGTTGGGCCATAAAATTTGAGAGCCCCGCCCGCCCACATACGCCGGTCCAGACGCACAGGCGGCAGAAGGTTGGTTTCGCGAGGGTGACCGTCGCGTCCCAGTTTTTCATTCGGCGTGGCCAAAGGAAACGCGCACCAATGCCAAAGCGGCGGCAGCGGATCACCATGATTGGGCATTTTTCCGAAGCCGACCGTAGCATGAAGCTGCCGGGCCAATTCGGGTGTGACACAACCAGCGTCATGGGTCACGCGCCCAGTCCAGGCATCCAGATTTAGCATGTCCATGTGTTTCCTCCCCACAGCGCACAGGTCGATAGTTAGCGCCGAAAAGTAAAAAAATCAAATGATTTTAAGTACTTATGGGAATACCACGGTATACCGTACAGGCTGTTTCGCAGGTGCGGCATTTGACGGAAAAGGAAATTCCCGGTTTTTCTGCATGTGCAGCGCCGCGCAAAATTCCGCTGTTTTCCTGAATTGGTTCGCGAAACAGAGGCTCTTCGCCGCAGGGGATGACCGCTTTCACGTGCTGGTAGGACCAGTTAGCTTGGGCGCATGGACTCAGGACGCATCGCGCCAACACAACCGCCAGAACTTGTTGCGATAGCGCTGCTATGACGGGCGCTGACGCGGCGGAGTTTGGCCTGAAACCAGCCGATGATACAGGCACGGTCCACCTGTCAGGAGCGTTGACAATCCAGACAGTGACGACTGCGCGCCGCCAATTGCAGGCGTTGGATGCGAGTGCGGTGCAACGGATAGACCTGTCCGCTGTGACCCGGCTCGACACGGCCGGCGCATGGGCGCTGGTCACTTTGACGCGAAGCGCCGGACTGCTGGAGGGCATTGAAATCGCAGGCGCTGGCACAGAGGCGGCAAGCCTGTTGCAGACCGTTGAACGCGCCCTGCCCAACCCCGAAGCCCCCCCTCGGCATGATGGATCGTTTGCAGCGTGGCTCAACCGGTTTGGACAGCGGGTCTATTCGGGCCTGATGTTCTTGCGCGCATTGACGGCGTATCTAGGCATATTCCTCCACCGCCTTGCGCGCGCCCTGCGCCATCCCAGCGAATTCAAACTGACCTCTTTGGTGCATCACTGCGAAGAGGTGGGCCTCAAGGCGGTGCCCATCGTGGCGCTGATGGCGTTCCTGATCGGCGTTGTCTTGGCCTTTCAAGGCTCCACACAGCTTCGCCAGTTCGGAGCCGAGGTGTTCGTCGTCGACCTGATCGCGATTTCCATCCTTCGTGAACTGGGCATCCTGTTAACCGCCATCATCGTCGCAGGTCGGACCGCCTCTGCCTTCACTGCCGCCATCGGGTCGATGAAGATGCGCGAGGAAATCGACGCAATGCGCACGCTTGGGCTTGATCCCGGCATGAACCTCTTTGTGCCGCGCATTTTGGCATTGTTCATCATGCTGCCCATTCTGGGACTGATCGCCAACCTTGCCGGGCTTTTCGGTGGTGCATTGATGGCGTGGATCGACCTTGGCATCTCGCCTGCGATGTTCACCACACGGTTGGTCGAAGGCACGGCGGTCAGCCATGTCTTTGTCGGTCTGGTCAAAGCGCCTGTCTTTGCCCTGATCATTGGTGTTGTCGGCTGCCATGCCGGGATGCAGGTGCAAAGCAACGCGGAATCGCTGGGCCGGATGACATCGAACGCGGTGGTCACAGCGATCTTTGCAGTGATCGTGGCCGATGCCGTCTTCTCCATCTTCTTCGCGCGGATCGGCATATGACCGAACGCGAGGTGGTCATAAAGCTGCGCGGTATCCGCAATCAGTTCGGGCGGCAGGTGGTGCACGAGGATCTGGACCTCGACGTCTATCGCGGTGAAATCCTTGGCGTTGTAGGCGGCTCTGGCACAGGCAAATCGGTTCTGCTGCGCACCATCGCCGGGTTGCAGAAACCTGCTGCCGGATCAGTGGATGTGCTGGGAACCGATGTTCTGAACGCGGACGAGGACACCCGGCAAAAACTGGAAAGTCGCTGGGGCGTGATGTTTCAGGACGGTGCGCTGTTTTCCTCGCTCACCGTGCGTGAAAACGTCGAAGTGCCAATGCGCGCGATACCGGGTCTTGACCCGCAGATCCGCCGCGATTTGGCTGATCTCAAGATCTCAATGGTGGGTCTGCAATACCTTGCCGGTGACAAATACCCGTCCGAACTTTCGGGCGGGATGCGCAAGCGGGCGGGCCTTGCACGGGCGCTCGCACTTGATCCTGATATCGTGTTTCTCGACGAACCGACCGCTGGTCTTGACCCGATTGGTGCGTCGGCGTTCGATCAATTGATCCGGGGCCTCAGCCATTCTCTGGGTCTGACCGTGTTCCTTGTGACCCACGATCTCGACACGCTGCACGCGACCTGTGACCGCATCGCGGTGCTGGCGGAACGAAAGGTACTGGTGACCGGCAGCATGGCGGATATGCTTGAGGTGGATCACCCGTGGGTGCACGAATATTTCCACGGCCCCCGCGCCCGCGCCGCTGTGCCTGACAAGACGAAAGGCGACTGATTTGGAAACCAAGGCGAATTTTGTCCTGATCGGCGCGTTCACTCTCGCTGGGCTGCTGGGCATCCTTGGGTTTTTCCTTTGGTTCGCGCAGGTCGAGCTGGACCGCCAGTTCGATTATTACGACATTCGGTTTTCGTCGGTGTCCGGGCTTGGCAACGCGTCTGACGTGCGCTTTAGCGGTTTGCCCGTCGGTCAGGTGGTGGATGTGCGCCTGTCCCCCAATCAGGACGGCACAATCCTTGTTCGGGTCGAGGTGGATGCCGAAACACCCGTGCGCACCGACAGCATCGCCACCATCGAAGCGCAGGGCGTGACCGGCGTGTCCTTTGTGGGCATTGGGCCCGGTTCGACCACCGCTGAACTGTTGGAGCCGACCGAAGACCAGCCCGTGCCCGAGATCACTGCAGGACGCTCTACGCTGCAAAGCCTGTCGGAAGACGCGCCGCAGCTTTTGCAGGAATCCCTGCAACTGGTGTCGGATGTGGGGGAACTGCTGGGGGATGAAAACCGCGCGCGGATCAACAGCATCATCGCCAATGTCGAAACCGCCTCTGCCGATTTTGCAGAGACGCTGGATGGGTTTTCAGCGGTCTCTGAAACGGTCAATGACTTTGCCGAGCAGATCAACCGCTTCAACGAAACGCTGAACACGCTGACCGGTGATCTTACGGGTGTGTTGCAAACCGCTGATGCCACACTCGTGTCGATTGGCGAACTCTCTGAACAGGGCAAAGGGGTGCTGACAACCGGGGCCGAAACCCTGATCAGCGCGCGATCCGCCATCGACCAGACGGAATCCTACATCGCCACCGATCTTACCCAAGCCACCGCTGATTTGCGGGCCACCACTGCCGCATTGCAAAGCGAACTCACCGCGCTCTCTGCCGACGCCCGCGCGCTGATGGCGACGTTGAACACCACCGGCGAAACCGCAACCGCGCGTTTGCAAGAGGCGCAGACGACCCTGCAAGCCACCGACGCGCTGATTGCCCGGCTTGATGGCACCGCCGAGGCCGTGACCGAAACTGCAGGCAGCATTGACACGTTGATCCGCGACGAAGGCGCGCCGCTTTTGTCGGAAACCCGCGCGATGGTAGCCGAAGCCGACCGCGCAATCGCATCTGTTGCGACCATCGCCAACGAAGATCTGCCCGTGATCATCGCCGACATCCGCCAGACTGCCGAAACCTTCCGAACCGTTGCCACCGAAGTTGGCGGCAACCTGACCGCCTCCAGCCAATCCGCCGAGGCGGTGTTGGACACGGCGCGAGTGACGCTTGAAGACGCGAGAGTGTCCTTTGCCAATGCCAACACGACGCTGGCTGCAATCAACGACGCGCTGGAAACTGGCGACCGTGCTCTTGGCGCGGCAGAACGTGCCTTCACCGGCGCGGATCGTGTCATAAACGAGGATCTGGATGGCATCATCACCGGGTTGGAAGCATCGTTGGGCAGCCTCGATGCGGCGATCGCTCAGGTGTCTGAAGACATCCCCGGCATGTCGGCTGATCTGCGTGCTGCCAGTCAGGCGGCAAGCGACACCTTTGCCGAGCTGCGCAGCCTGACCAGCGCCGCGTCGCCAGCGATCCGCGAATTCACCACGACCGCGCTGCCGCTCTATTCCCGGCTGGCACAGGAAAGCCGTGCATTGATTGCAAATCTCGACCGTTTGACCGATCAGATACAACGAGACCCGACGCGCTTCTTCCTCGACAGCGAAACCCCGGAGTTCAGACGATGACACTATGGGCCCCCCTTCGGAGCATCATCGCGGCGGCAAGTCTGGCCGTGCTGTCGGGCTGTGCTGCGATCACCGCCGTCAGCGATGCAGCGACGCCACTGGACGTGTACGAATTGCGCGCACCGGGCGGCATTGCGCCCAGTGGCGGGCGCGTATCGGCGCGCGATGTGATTGTCGAAATCCCCACCACAAGCGGGGCCTTGGCCACTGACCGGATCATGATCCGGCCCAATGCCTTGCAGGCGCAGTACCTTCCCGACGTCCGGTGGAGCGAACCGACCCCGGTGATGATCCAGACGTTGATGCTGCGCTCCATCGAAGCCACGGGTGCTGTGCGCTATGTCGGTCGCAAACCCTTGGGCGTCAGTGGGGACTTCGCCATTGTGACTGAGGTCATCGACTTTCAGGCCGATGTGGTTCCGGGCACCGAGACCGCCAATGTGCAGATCGCGCTTCTCGTGCGGATCGTACGCGAACGGGACGCCAGCATCATCGCCAGTCGCCGGTTCTCGGCAATCGCTACGGCTGCAACGACCGAGACATCTGTCGTGATCGACGCCTTCAGTACAGCGTCGGATCAGGTGTTCGACGCCTTTGCTGGATGGGTTCGCTCGACGCTCTGATCCGATGAAGCCAAGCGTGGCTTGACCCATATCATCTTGGATGAACGCAATCCGCGCTAGAACATGGGTGACAAGGCGGGCACCCATGCGCCGCCTGATAGACAGGCCGGTTTCACCATGGTGACCCCCGAAAACAAACTGCGCCGCGCTTTGAATGTGCCCTTGCTGACGCTCTACGGGCTTGGCGTGACCGTGGGTGCGGGGATTTACGTTTTGGTCGGCGCAACGGCAGCAGAGGCCGGGGTCTTCGCGCCTGTGTCCTTTGTTGTGGCAGCGGTGGTTGTTGCCTTCACCGCCTTTTCCTATGCCGAATTGTCGACCCGGTATCCCGTCAGCGCGGGCGAGGCGGCTTACGTCGAAGCGGGGTTTTCGTCTGCAAGCTTGGCCACGGTGGTGGGGCTTGCCGTCGTGCTGTCGGGTTTGGTGTCTGCGGCGGCAGTGTCGCTTGGTGCGGCCTCCTATCTGCATGGGTTGACCGGTGCGCCAACCGAAGGTCTGACCGTCGCCGTTGTGGCGCTCATGGCGGTGATCGCGCTTTGGGGAATCACCCAGTCAGTCACCGTCGCCGCGGTGATCACGGTCATCGAGGTTTCGGGGCTTCTCATGGTGATGCTCTGGGGGTTTGTCTTTTCGGACCCATCCGGCGTGACATTACCTGAGATCATCCCGCCCCTGACCGGCCCGCACTGGGTGGGGATCGGTACGGCGTCGCTTCTCGCGTTCTTTGCCTTTGTCGGGTTCGAAGACATGGCCAACGTCGCGGAAGAGGTGAAAGACCCTCTGCATACCATGCCCCGCGCGATCCTGTGGACGCTTGTTCTTGCGACCGTGCTTTACATCGGAACGACCACTGCCGTCTTGATGGCGGTTCCGCTTGAAACGCTGTCCGCATCGGCGGCACCTTTGTTGCTGGTCTTCGCGGACGCTCCGGCCCCGTTGCAACAGGGGTTCAGCCTTGTTGCAATCGTTGCAACGGTGAATGGCGTTCTGATCCAGATGATCATGGCGTCACGCGTGCTTTATGGTTTGGCGGACAGGGGACATCTGCCCAAGCCTTTGGCCTATGTCTCGCCCAAGACCCAGACACCAGTCGTCGCCACCTTGGTCGTTGGTCTTACAATCCTGCTCTTAGCTCTGACGTTCCCCATTGATGCGCTGGCCGAACGCACGTCGCAGATCGTGCTGTTCGTCTTCGTTCTGGTGAACCTTGCTCTGATCCGGATCAAGCTGGCCGGCGCACCTGCTGACCAGCATTTCCGCGTGCCAATGGCTGTGCCAGTGCTGGGGGTTGGAACAAGCCTGCTGCTGCTCGCAACGGGCCTGTTATGAGCCAAGTCAGGACAGCCGCTTTCCCGGTGACAGGAAGTTGGGATCGGCCTTCACCTCGATCAACTTGACCCCTGTGTGCGACCGCGCTTCGGCCAAGGCCGTAACAAAGCTCTCGTAGTCTGGTGCCTTGGCAGCATGGGCGCCGAAGGACCGCGCGAAGTCACTGAAATCGGGATTGGTCAGTACCGTGCCAGATACCCGATCTGGATATTCCCGTTCCTGATGCGCGCGGATCGTGCCGTAGCGGGCGTTGTCGATGATGATCACGGTCAGGTTCAGATCGTGATGCACGGCGGTGGCCATTTCCTGACAGGTCATCATGAAACATCCATCCCCTGCGATCGCGAAAATTTCGCGCTCTGGTTCACAGATCGCAGCCCCGATGGCAGCAGGCAGGCCGTAGCCCATAGAGCCGGACGTTGGGGCCAGTTGTGATCCCGGTGCGCGGTACTTGTAGAAGCGGTGCAGCCAGCCCGCGTAGTTTCCCGCGCCGTTGCACAGGATCGCATCGTCGGGCAGGATCTCGGCCAGATGTGCGAAATAGGGGGCGAGCGGATCATCCCCGACCGAGGCTGGGTCGCTGAACGAAACGTACTGTTCGTGCAGGTCTTTCGTACGGTTCGCAAAGCTGTCAGGCGCGATGGGGGCCCAGTCAGCGACAGCCGTACAGAAGCTTTCGGTATCTGCTACCAGCGCGATTTCCGGCTCGTAGACGCGGCCGATTTCTTCGGGTTCGGGGAAGACATGCACCAGCGATTGGTCCGATACCGGCGGTGTCAGGATCGAATAGCCTGCTGTGGTCATTTCCCCCAGACGCGGGCCGATGGCGATGAGCAGGTCGGTCTCGGCCATGATGTCCTTGAGGTAGGGCGGGGTGCCGACGCCGTAATGGCCGATGTAATTCGGATGCCGGTTGTCCATAAGTCCTTGGCATCGCAGTGAAACGGCAACGGGCAGGCTTTGCGTTTCTGCAAAACGTTGCAAGGCTGCGATCCCGGTTTTGGTCCATCCACCACCCCCCGCCATGACCAGCGGGCGTTGGGCTTTGGCGATCCGGGACTTGAGGTCATCCATGATTTTACCGGATGGTAAAAAACGAGGAGTCTCGATCCGCGAAGGCGGCGTGGGCTGGGTGATCTCATCGTAAAGCATGTCCTCCGGCAGGGCGAGCACCACCGGGCCGGGCCGTCCGGACATAGCCGTCCTAAATGCGCGGGAAATGTATTCCTGAAGCCGCGACGCATCGTCGATCTGGGCAACCCACTTGGCCATCTGGCCGAACATGCGGCGGTAGTCGATTTCCTGAAACGCCTCGCGATCCATCATGTCCCGCGCGACCTGACCTAGGAACAGGATCATCGGGGTCGAATCCTGATGGGCCACATGCACCCCGGCGCTGGCATTGGTGGCACCCGGTCCGCGCGTGGCAAAGCAGATGCCGGGACGACCTGTGAGTTTGCCGTATGCATCAGCGGCCATCGCGGCACCGCCTTCTTGCCGGCAGGTGACAAAACGGATGTCCGTCTCGCGCCCATAGAACGCGTCGAGCACGGGCAGGTAGCTTTCTCCGGGCACCCCGAAGGCGGCTGTTGTCCCTTGGGCAACAAGCAGGTCGACAAGGTGGTCGGCGGCGCGGATCGTGGTGTTCGGACGGGTCATTCTGAGCAAGGCCTTCTTTGATTTGTCCAAACGCTAAAGCGGTTCGCAGGGCAGGGCAAACAGATGGTCGGTCTAGGCGCGGAGGATGTCGGACTTGGCGTGACAGACGCGGCAATGTGCTGTCACAGTGCGGATATGAACGTGCTGCACAAAACCCCCGACCTTGCAGATGCCGTGCTTGCGACACTGGCAGAAATTCCTTTTCCCAGCGTTGATGCGGACCGCCCGTCAACCCTGTTGACCCGGTGTCCTGCCGCCGGTGTGACACCGCTTCACGATGCGCCTGCCTTGGCGAAGGTGGCGGGTGTTGGGCACCTGCATATCAAAGACGAACGCGCGCGCATGGGGTTGGGAAGCTTCAAGGCGTTGGGTGCGGCCTATGTGATTGCGCGTGATGCCGAAGTCGGCAACGCCAACGGCAGAACCTATGTCACCGCAAGTGCAGGCAACCACGGCCTGTCTGTAGCGGCGGGCGCGCAGGCGTTTGGCGCGCGCGCCGTTGTTTACCTTGCCGATACGGTGCCCGAGGGTTTTGCCGACCGGCTGCGCAGTTTTGGTGCGGAAGTTGTCCGACACGGGGCGATCTATGAAGAGGCGATGGCAGGCGCCGCGCAGGCTGCAACGGATAACGATTGGGCCTTGCTGTCGGACAGTTCGTGGCCGGGTTACCTCGACCGGCCATATACTCTGATGGAGGGCTATCTGGTCCTGATGCGGGAGGCTGTCGCGCAGATGCCCTCGCCGCCGACGCACATTTTCCTGCAAGCCGGTGTTGGTGGTTTGGCCACAGCTTGCGCCGCTTATGCGCGGATTGCGTGGGGCGATACTCCGCGGATTATCGTGGTCGAACCCGAAGTCGCCCCGGCGCTTTATGCATCGATCAAAGCCGGAGCCGCGCAAGTCACCGAGGGACCGGAATCTGCGATGGGGCGACTTGATTGTAAAGCGCCGTCGCTGATCGCGCTTAAGGGGCTGGCGCGGGATGCGGACGATTTCATGCTGATTTCGGAGGATGAAGGTGCTGCGGGCAGCGCGGTCTGTGCCGACGCGGGCTTTCCGACCACTCCGTCGGGTGGGGCGGGGATTGCCGGTTTGCTTGCGGCAGGGACATCACGTGCTGACTTGGGCCTGACAGCGGAGTCGCGTGTCTTGGTCATCCTCAGCGAGCAGGCGTCATGACATCACCGCCGCGCGGCTTCCATGTTGGGGAGTTTCGGCAGCGCACCTCTGCCGCGCAGGCTTTGATGGTCGAGCAGGGCCTTGCTGCGATGTTGCTGACGACAGAGCCCGAAATTCGCTACTACACCGGGTTCCTGACCCGGTTCTGGGAAAGCCCGACACGGCCTTGGTTCGTGATCCTGCCTGTGTCGGGTGATCCGATTGCGGTGATCCCCTCTATCGGGGCGCATTTAATGGGGCAAAGCTGGATCACTGATATCCGCACATGGGCGGCGCCTGACTATACGGATGACGGCATTGGCCTGCTGACAGACGCACTAACCGAGACTGTCCCGAAAGACGGGCGGATTGGGATCGCTGACCAGATGGAAAGCCATGTGCGCATGCCGCTGGCCGACCTGCGTCGGTTGGAACAGGCGTTGGCGCCGCGCCGATTGGTGGGGGATACAACGATCACGCGGCGTCTGCGCATGGTGAAATCCGAAGCGGAGATTGCGAAGATCGCACATGCCGCCCAAATCGCGACCCGAGCGTTTGACCGAGCGCCTGACCACGTGTCGCCTGGCATGTCGTTGTCGGACGTGTTCCGCAGGTTTCAGATGCTGTGCCTCGAAGACGGTGCGGATTGGGTGCCGTATTTGGCTGGTGCGGCAGATGCGTCGGGATATGCTGACGTGATCTCGCCTGCCACGGATACTCCGCTTGTGTCAGGTGATGTCCTGATGTTGGACACCGGGTTGGTCTGGGATGGCTATTTCTGTGATTTCGATCGGAACTACAGTGTCGGAGTACCTTCGGCGGATGTCGCGACGGCCCATGCCCGCCTGATCGACGCCACGCATGCAGCGACAGAGATCGCCAAACCGGGCGTGACGATTGCCAATCTCTTTCATGCCATGAACGACGTGGTGAATCCCGGAGGCGAGGCGATGGAGGCGGGGCGTCTTGGGCATGGTCTGGGGATGCAATTGACGGAATGGCCGTCGATCATCCCGCAGGATCATACCGTTCTTGTGCCGGGTATGGTTCTTACGCTTGAGCCGTCCGTGACAGTCCTTCCCGGCAAGATCCTTGTACATGAAGAGAACATCGTGATCCGCGAGTCGGGAGCCGCATTCCTGTCGCAACCGCAATCACGCGATATGAGGGTGATCTGATGGCGCTGCCTTATACGATCGACACGCATCGCCCGACGCAGATCGGGTTGGTGACATTGCAAAGCGATGAAACCATCGAGCGGGATTTCCGCATGCTCTTGCCACCGGATGTGGAGCTCTTGGTGTCCCGGGTGCCGTCTGGTGCAACAGTTTCGCTGGACAGCCTTTGCGCGATGGAAGACAGCCTGACGGCGTCTGCGCGGCTGTTGCCGATCGGCGCAGAACTGGCGGCGGTTGGGTATGGTTGTACTTCGGCGAGTGCGGCCATTGGCGCGGCCCGGGTGGCAGAGCTGATCCGGAAAGGTGCGGACACGCCTTATGTGTCCGATCCATTGACGTCGTTGATCGCGGCTTGCACGGCGCACGGGATTGGCCGGATCGGGTTGATCAGCCCCTATGTCGCCTCAGTCAGCGACCGGTTGATCCAAGGGCTTGAGGCGGCTGGGATCAGCGTGACATCGTTTGGCAGTTTCGATGAACCGCTCGAAGAGCGCGTGGTGCGTATTTCGAGACAATCTGTGCGGGATGCGGCCATCCATGTGGGGCGAAGAGGTGCGTGTGATGCGGTGTTCTTGTCCTGCACCAATCTGCGCGCGCTTGAGGTGATCGACGAGATCGAGGCCGAACTGGGCGTGCCCGCGCTGTCTAGCAATCAGGTTCTGGCATGGCATCTTGGGGTGCTGGCGGGGTTTTCCAGCCGCTGCACGCGTATCGGACGGCTTTTCGACGCGGCGTGACGCGCCGATGCCAAGGTTGTTTTTTCCGGAGATCCGACGAACCGAGCCACTTGACGGCGCACCGACCATATCATAGGTCCAAGGGCGTTGAGCGGGCGTTGTGTAGTGGTAAGACCTTAGCCTTCCAAGCTAATGACGCGGGTTCGATTCCCGCCGCCCGCTCCAAAATCTTCCCAAAATCCTCGTGTTGCCTCGAAATTTCTAAGACTTTAGCGCGGCAAATCGGCATTTGCTGCGCGTTCGGCTTGACCATTACGGGCAGGCCAATGTTTAAGCGAGTGCAGCTGAAAACGGGAACCTGATGGCGGACGCGACACCGATACCGGCAAAGAACGAAGAACGCGAGAAATCCAAGAAGATCGGATCGCTGGCGGCCTTGTGGCCATTCATCCTGCCCTACAGGCTGCTGATGTTCGCAGCGCTGTTCGCTTTGAGTGCGACAGCCTGTGTGTCTTTGATCCTGCCGATGGCGGTGCGTCGGGTGGTCGACAATTTCAACACCTCTGACGGTGCGCTGCTGGATCTCTATTTCTCGGCGGCCCTGGGCATCGCGGGATTGCTCGCGATCGGAACCGCGCTGCGTTACGCGCTGGTCACGCGGTTGGGTGAACGGGTTGTTGCGGATATCCGCAAGGCCGTGTTCGGGCGCGTGATCGGGCTAAGCCCATCGTTCTATGAACGTGTCATGACAGGTGAAGTGCTGAGTCGGATCACCACCGACACAACCCTGATCCTAAGCGTGCTGGGTTCGTCGATTTCCATCGCCCTGCGCAATGTGTTGCTGTTCTTCGGTGGCATGATCCTGATGCTGTTCACATCGGCCAAGCTGACCGGGATGGTGCTGTTGATCGTGCCTGCGGTTGTGGTGCCGATCCTCGTGCTGGGCCGCAAGATGCGCAAGCTGAGCCGCGAAAACCAGGACTGGATCGCGGCCTCTTCCGGCAACGCGTCCGAAGCATTGTCGTCTGTTCAGACCGTGCAGGCGTTCACGCATGAGGACATTTCGCGCAATGCGTTTGGCGATGTTACGGAAAAGAGCTTTGACGCCGCGCGCCGCCGCATTTGGACGCGGGCGCAGATGACCGCGATTGTGATCTTTCTTGTGTTCACCGGTATCGTCGGCGTTCTCTGGATCGGTGCTACGGATGTGCGCAACGGCTTGATGAGCGCAGGTGAGCTGGTTCAGTTCGTGATCTATTCGGTGATGGTCGCGGGGTCTGTGGCGGCGCTGTCCGAGATCTTTGGCGAATTGCAGCGCGCTGCGGGTGCCACTGAGCGTCTTGTCGAATTGCTGCATGCCGAGGACACAGTCAACGACCCTGAAACGCCGCTTTCGCTGCCGCAGCCGGTGCGCGGTGAGATCACGTTCGAAAACGTCCATTTCGCCTATCCAAGCCGTCCCGGTGTGGCCGCTTTGGATGGCGTCAATCTGCGGATCGCACCGGGCGAAACGGTGGCTGTTGTTGGACCCAGCGGGGCAGGCAAGACGACCATCATCCAGTTGATTCAACGCTTCTACGACCCTGATTCCGGCGCGATTTGTCTGGATGGGATGCGGGTTGACGGGCTGACGCGAGATGCTTTCCGAAAGCATATCGCACTTGTGCCCCAGGACCCGGTGATTTTTGCCGCTTCGGCGCGGGAAAACATCCGCTTTGGGCGGCCGGATGCCACCGATGCTGAGATCGAAGTTGCGGCACAGGCTGCGGCTGCGCATGACTTTATCGAGGCGCTGCCAGATGGATATGACAGCTATCTTGGCGAACGTGGCGTGATGCTGTCGGGTGGTCAGAAACAGCGGATCGCCATTGCCCGCGCCATTCTGCGGGACGCTCCCGTTCTGTTGCTGGACGAGGCGACCAGCGCCTTGGATGCAGAAAGCGAACGGGCGGTGCAGCACGCGGTGGACGAACTGTCCGAAGGCCGCACGACCGTGATCGTCGCGCATCGTCTGGCGACCGTGAAAAAGGCGGATCGGATCATCGTCATGGATCAGGGCCGCATTGTCGCGTCGGGTGCGCATGATGCTCTGGTATCTGAGGACGGTCTTTATGCCCGTCTGGCGCGGTTGCAATTCACCGACGGCATGGCGGCCGAGTAGAAATTTCGACAAGCAGGTCGGCAAGTGTCGGTTTTGACCATGACAGGTCAACTCCGGCAGCGGCACCTTGATGCCAAACGGCGAATAGGGAGAAGGCCATGCAGGTTGGATTTGTGGGATTGGGGGCTGTCGGGGCCAAGCTGGCGGGCACACTCGCGCGTAACGGGGTGGACCTGACCGTCTTCGACCTTGATCCCGTGCGGATCGACTTGCTGGTGGCCAAAGGGGCCAAGGCAGGGACGAGTCCTGCCCAAGTCATGCGTGATTGTGACGTGGTGATCACCAGCCTTCCCAGCCCTGCCGCATCACAGGCGGTGTTGGAGCAGCTATTGCCCGAGGTCGGGCCCGGCAAAATCTGGCTGGAAATGTCGACCACGGATGCCGAAGCGATCCGCGTTCAAGCCAAGGCCGTTCAGGACAGGGGAGGGCAGGCGGCGGACACGCCAGTTTCGGGTGGATGCCACCGCGCGGCGACGGGCAATATTTCGATCTTTGCGGGCTGTGACCGCTCGACGTTTGAAACCGTGCTGCCGCTGCTGACCCATATGGGGCGGCGTGTGCTGCACACAGGCGACGTGGGCAGTGCATCGGTTCTCAAGGTGATGACCAATTATCTGGCCACCATCCATCTGGCGAGCCTTTGTGAAGCGATGACGACGATGGCCGCGCACGGGATCGACCTTGGCACGACTTACGAGGCGATCAAGGCGTCGTCCGGCACATCGTTTGTGCATGAAACCGAAAGCCAGTTGATCCTGTCGGGCAATCGCGACGTGGATTTCACACTGGATCTGGTGCTCAAGGATATTGGACTGTTCCAATCCTTGGCAGATGCCAAGAATGTGCCGCTGGAACTGTCACCCTTGCTGATCGACATCGTCAAGGATGGGCAAGCACGGTACGGCGATCGGGCGCAGTCGGATCGGTTGATCGAGCGGCTGGAGGAAGCGACCGGGCTTTCGATCACAGCACCCGGCTTCCCGACCGAACTCATCGACGACGAACCCGAGGAACGCGGATCGGAGATCGGCAGAGCGGTCTCGCCTTGATGCGATGAATGCGCTATCGGCGTCTTTGCATCAAAGGAGAGACGCCATGCATGATGAGATCCTTGCCGAGGTCGACCCACGCGGTCCCCGTCGTGTCATCGGTATCGGGATGCTGCTCATGTTGGGCGGTATTGTGCTTTATCTGGCGTTCTTGCAGCCGCCCGCCAATCCGCTTTGGCAAGCCTTCCTGATAGGTATGGGTCTGGTCTCGCTTTGGATGGCGTACAAGCTGCAGGTGGCGACGACGCGCAAGCTTTTTCTGACGGAAGAAGCGTTGACGGACAGTGAAGGCACAATGATCGCTCGGGTCGAGGATATCGTTGCGGTCAATCGTGGCGCGTTTGCGATGAAGCCATCGAACGGGTTTACCCTGAAATTGAAGAACCCGGCGCCACGGGCGTGGCAGCCGGGTTTGTGGTGGCGTCTGGGTCGCCGGGTTGCTGTGGGCGGGGTGACCCCTGGGTCACAGGCCCGCCCGATGGCTGATATCATTGCCATCATCATCGCCCGGCGTCAGGCTTGAAGATCAGGTATTCTTCTTCTTGCCTTTGCCATTGGTCGGCTTGGTCGTGGTAGATGCGCACTCGGTGGAGGCATCCCCTTCATCGGCGTTTTCTGCGTTGTTGTTGCAGAGCGAGCCGCCCGGTGCATCCTGGTCACCGTTGCCCCAGCCGTTGTTCTGCCAGGTCTTGCCGGAACCATCATTGGCCCCTTCAAAGATCACCTGCGAGGCAAAGCGGGGACGTGTGAAGGAATAGGTCGAGATGTCGAAGCCGTCATTCGCCAGATGAACCAGCGGCTGATACCAGTCGCGTGTTTCGACGATGATGGTTTGGTCTCCAACCGCAAGGATCGGCAGAAGTGGCCGATACGTGGTCATGTCGCCTTGTGTCAGAGCAGACCAGTCACCACGAGCCGCGGACCAGACAAGATCATAGGTTTCGTTGCCTATACTTAGGCCTGTACCTTGCTTGTTGTACTGCACCACCGAGATCCGCAAATCGACATCGTCACCCTGTGCCTGGGCAAGGTGGAACAACAGGTCGCGGGCGCTGTCGATGTACTCATCATCGAGGATTTCAGTCTCACGCGAGATGATGTCACCGATTGTATAGTTGGCTTTCTGGTTGATGGCCTGTTGGCGCATCACGTCGAAATACAGCCATGAGATTGCGAAGATCACGATCAGGGCCGGAAGGATGATGATTGCCTCAAGCGAAGCATCGCCCTTGGTGTCGCGGAGGAACCGCGACACACTTTTCTGGATACGAGCAGTCATTAGTAAGGCTCCTGTACGAAGGCCGAGAAGGATACGATAGCTGCGTAGCCTTCGGCGTCTTTGGGCATCGCTGCCGCCACACTGCCGGCCGGAGTGATCGGCTTGTACTTGTAGCAGGCGCGCAGCAGCATCAGTTCGTTGGGCTGGCCCGGATCGAATTGGCGTGCCGGGCGTACGGGTTCTGCAGAGTCGTAGCAGTCCGCTTCACGTGCCGGTTCTGTCCATTCCCGAAGGCTGAGCGGGATCATTTCGAGGCGCAGCATCTGATCGCAATCCGACAGCAGGGTGGTGTTCTCGCAGATCATGGTCTTGATCGTGTCGTGATCCATGTTCTCACCCGTGCCGAGGCGCACTTCGCGAACCGCGAGGTCCAATCCGCGCTCGAGTTGCGTGTGGCGGACCGAGAGTGCCCCGATTTCCATCCCCGCGACGATCACGCCAAGGAAGACCGGCAGCCAGATGACGAAGGGGATCGTAACGACAGAGCCGCTTTCGTCCCGCAGGAATCTGCGGATGTTTTTAGGAGTAAACCGCATCATTGTGTCAACCTCAGCTGGTTAATGGTCCGGGCAATCGCTTGGAACGCGTCGGAGATTTCGAGACCTTCGACCGGGAAATAGTGAGCCGGAGAAGAGGCGCAGTCACGCATGGCGGCCTGACCCGCATCGGGTGCTTCGAAACCGATAGCGAAAACTGTGATGTCAGCATCACGAGCCGCACTACAGATTGTCGACAGACGGTCATCGGCTTGGTCGCCTGAGACGATCGGCACATACGAGTAATACGCATTGTAGTACTGGTTGTATGACACCCAGCCATCCCAATAGGGCTGACGGAAGAACCGCTGACCAAAGGCACGGGTGCCCCAGCGTGCAAAGACTTCTGCGTTGCTCATCCGGCGTGCGCTGTTGCCGCCGTCGGGCGTGGTCCGATACTTGTCGTTCCAGCTGTTATATTCGAACCGGGACCAGAAATAGACGTCGTTGCTGGTTCCGCTCCAGTCACGTACCCGGTGCGAAAAACGATCATTGGTCGCATCGTTGTCACCGCGATCATCGATCCAGATATTAGACATGCCGCTGGCATATTCGGGTGCAAGATCGAACTGTGTCGTGTTCATACCGTCGGTCATGACCACTGCGATCTTGAGCGCATCCGGCGCATCATAGGCCGCGGGACGACCTGCGGCTTCGGGCACAACATCGCCTTCGCCGATCAGGCCAGTGACGACCGGACGTGCAGACGGGTCGAGCAGTGCGACACCCCACTTCATCCCGAGATCGATGGCCGTGTTGCCGCCCGCGCTCAGAGTCGCGATGTGGTCAACCAGTTGATCCCGGTCAGAGCTGTGGGCAATGACCGATCCATAGGTCCCGACCGGACACCACGAATCAGGTGTGACGACCGTGTTTTGATCGAGCGTGTACGGATCAAAGTGCGCCAGACGTTGCAGTGTCTCGCTGGTCGAGATCGAACGCGACGTAAACGCGCTGTCTGGGAAGATCGCGCAGTTCGAGATGTCGTGCTCGTCGGACAGCGTGTAGTACTGCGAAACCGTTGGGCCAAGGCTCACCGTTGCGTTGTACGGCACGATGCTGATCGTCGTTAGACCGGCATCGTCATTGTTGATTACCGTATCGACGAATTCGGTTGCCGCAGTCCGCAGGTTCTCGATTTTCTCATTCTGGCCCATGGAGCCAGAGATATCGAGGATCATGGAAATCTCGATATTGGAGATCCGCTCTTCCGCAGCAGCGAGGCCGGTCGATTGCAGTTTGTCAAAGCCGAGCAGGTGCAGGAAGTTCGAATTGTAGGTCCTCTGCGCTTCGGCAGTAACGGTCCGGTAATTCAAACCCGAATCAACCGAGATGTTCACGTTTGCAAGTGTGTCTTCCAGGTTCATCTTGGTCAGATAATCCTGAACGAGTGTTTGCGGGTCGATCTGCTGTTCAAGGTCGGCCGCCGCCAGAACAGCGCGGTCAAGCGTGTTCTGAAGTCGCGTGCGCTCTACTTCGGAGTAGATCATGTCGATCCCGATGCCACCGTAGACCAACATGATGAAGACGCCAGCAATCCCAAAGATGGTCATGTTGCCGTCGGTTTCCCGAGAGTACCGGGACAGGATCGAGGCGGCGCTGGAACGCAACTTCGACTTGCCCCGTGTCTCGGTCCGCACCCTTGGCAGAAGGTTGCTTAGTCCGATCATTTGTTACCTCTTTCCCGACCTTTCAGGACGGTCTGACACCCCACTTAGATTTTGGGAGATCTGAAGGCGAAACGCGGCGGGATTACGGCTGCAATTATGAAGAAAATAAGGAGTGTATTGTTTTTTATGGATAATTCGGGGTTTCAAGGCCTTATTGATGCCTTGGCCGAAACAGTCTGGCGTATTTTGAGGTTTCGTTTGCTAAACCGTGTCCAAGATTAAACGTTATGAAATTAACCAAGCTGTCATAGGCTGGTGGAATAAGGGCGAAGTGCCCGCAACCTTGGGAGGGACAAATGAGCACGATACCAGCCAATGAACCGACGTTTCGGGAATCAGTTGATCTGATGTTCAATCGCGCTGTTGCGCTGATGGACCTCCCGCCCGGCCTTGAGGAAAAGATCCGCGTCTGCAACGCGACCTACACGGTGCGGTTCGGCGTGCGACTGCGGGGCCAGATCAAAACGTTCACTGGCTACAGGTCCGTGCACTCGGAACACATGGAACCCGTCAAGGGCGGCATCCGTTACGCGCCCTCCGTCCATCAGGACGAGGTCGAGGCGCTAGCTGCGCTCATGACGTATAAATGCGCCTTGGTCGAAGCGCCGTTTGGCGGATCGAAGGGCGGATTGCGGATCGACCCGCGTGAATACGACGAATACGAGCTAGAGCAGATCACCCGTCGTTTTGCCTATGAACTGGCAAAGCGTGACCTGATCCATCCGGCCCAGAACGTGCCCGCCCCCGATATGGGCACCGGCGAACGCGAGATGTCGTGGATCGCGGACCAATACGCGCGGATGAACACAACTGACATCAACGCGCGGGCCTGCGTAACCGGCAAGCCGATCAACAATGGTGGTATCGCCGGACGGGTCGAGGCGACGGGACGCGGCGTGCAATATGCGCTGCGGGAATTCTTCCGTCACCCTGAAGATGTCAAAGCCGCTCGCATGACAGGAACACTCGATGGCAAACGCGTGGTTGTTCAGGGCTTGGGCAACGTGGGCTACCACGCTGCCAAGTTCCTTGGCTCTGAAGACGGCTGCAAGATCATCGGGATCATCGAACGTGATGGCGCGCTTTACAATGAAAACGGTCTTGATGTGGATGCCGTCCGCAACTGGATCGTCTCACATGGTGGCGTCAGTGGGTATCCCGATGCACGCCACACGGCGGACGGGCCAGAGGTGCTCGAGGCGGATTGTGACATCCTGATCCCGGCTGCGCTTGAAGGTGTCATCAACCTGACCAATGCCAACCGCATCAAGGCTCCGCTGATCATCGAAGCAGCGAACGGCCCGATCACGGCCGGTGCGGATGACATTCTGCGTGCCAAAGGAACGGTCGTGATCCCGGACATGTACGCCAACGCGGGTGGTGTGACGGTGTCGTACTTCGAATGGGTCAAGAACCTGAGCCATATCCGCTTTGGCCGCATGCAGCGCCGTCAGGAAGAAGCGCGGCACCAGTTGGTCATCGACGAATTGCAGCGCCTTGACGACATGATGGGGGACAAGTGGTCAATGACGCCTGACTTCAAAGACAGGTATCTGCGCGGAGCGGATGAACTGGAACTGGTGCGCTCTGGTCTCGATGACACGATGCGTATTGCTTACCAGTCCATGCGCGAAGTTTGGCACGGGCGTGAAGACGTCAGCGATCTGAGGACGGCGGCCTACATCGTTGCAATCACCAAGGTCGCAGCAAGCTATCGGGCCAAAGGTCTCTGACGGATGACATTCCGATTGGGCTGGGTTAGGTGTTGGCCTGACCCGGCCCAATTCACGAGAACATCCATGATCCGCACTCTGCTTGCCTCCGTTCCCCTCATCTTCAGCCTGTCCGTCCCGGCAATGGCGCAAGACAAGGAAGCCGAGTGTCGCAAAATCGGTCAGATTGCCACGAACATCATGGCCGAACGGAAAAACGGGACAAATGTGCGTCGCGCGGAACGGCGCGTGATCCGGGCCATTCCAAACAAGTCCAAGAATGACGAAGTGCTGGCCGTACAATTGGTCGACTGGATTTATTCGTTGCCGGAAGAGCAATTGACACCAGAGGTCAGCAACGCGCTTTACCAAACCTGCCTGTCGCAATAGCGCTCTTGTCCTCTTAGTTCAGTTGCGTCGTTGGCCCACTGGACTCTCGGCGATCGAAACCCGATATTCTTGGCATGAGCCTGCCACCCAATTTTCTGGACGATTTGCGGACCCGCATCAGCCTGTCACAGGTGGTGGGGCGCAAGGTCCTGTGGGACACGCGCAAGTCCAATCAGGCCAAGGGTGACATGTGGGCGCCATGCCCGTTTCATCAGGAAAAATCAGCCAGTTTCCACGTCGATGATCGCAAGGGGTATTACTATTGCTTTGGCTGTCACGCCAAAGGCGATGCCATCTCATTTGTCCGTGAAACCGAAAACGTAGGTTTCATGGAAGCGGTCGAGATTCTTGCGACCGAGGCCGGGATGCCTATGCCCGCCCGGGATCCAAAGGCGCAGGAAAAGGCGGATCATCGCACTGAGCTGGTCGAGGTCATGGAAAAAGCCGTGCGCTTTTTCCGCCTTCAGTTGCGCAGTGGGGCCGGATCGGACGCACGTGAGTACCTCACACGGCGTGGTTTGGATGAGGCCACGCAGGACCGGTTCGACATCGGCTTTGCGGCACCGGGCTGGCAAACACTGTGGGACCATCTGACAGGGCAGGGGATCGCGCCGGAAAAGATCATTGAGGTAGGGCTTGCCAAGCCGTCGCAAAAAGGCGGCAAACCCTACGACACATTCCGCAACCGTATCATGTTTCCAATCCGCGATGCGCGCGGGCGGACCATTGCCTTTGGCGGTCGGGCGATGGACCCGGATGACAACGCCAAGTATCTCAATAGCCCGGAAACACCGCTCTTCGATAAAAGCCGGACGCTTTACAATCAGGGTCCAGCGCGTGAGGCCGCGGGCAAAGGTCAGCCGTTGATCGTTGCCGAAGGGTATATGGACGTAATCGCGTTGGCCTCGGGCGGGTTCGAGGCCGCGGTTGCGCCATTGGGCACGGCGGTGACCGAGGCCCAGTTGCAGATGCTGTGGCGGATCACGGACGAACCGATCATGGCTTTGGACGGCGACAAGGCCGGGTTGAGCGCGGCGTACCGCGTGATTGATACGGCGCTGCCACTTCTTGAGGCTGGGAAATCTCTGCGCTTTGTTCTTTTGCCCGAGGGTAAAGATCCTGATGATCTGATCCGCTCGGAAGGTCGGGATGCCATGCGCAGCCTGCTGGATACGGCGCAACCGATGGTTCAATTGCTCTGGCGTCGCGAAACCGAAGGCCGGGTGTTCGACAGCCCTGAACGCAAGGCGGCGCTGGACAAGACCCTGCGCGAAAAGCTGAGGACCATCAAGGACCCGTCACTGCGCAGCCATTATGGCGAAGACATCAAACGTCTGAGGTGGGGGCTGTTCCGCGCACCTGCGCAACCGGGCCGGTCTACCACACGGCGCTTTGGGTCGCCTTTGCCCACGAAACCGTCAGAAGGGACGCGCGCCTCTTTGCTTGTTGCGGGAGGCAAGGGCGTCGAAACCCGTTTGCGTGAAGCGGTGATCCTTGCCGCGCTTCTAGCCACGCCTGACTTGATCGCGGAGTTCGAAGCTCAGCTGGAAGACCTTCCCTGCGTCGATCCTGATCATGCCGTTCTCAGGACCTGCCTGTTGCAGAATGTGGGCCAAACGGCGGACGTGGTGCAAGCCGCTGCCGACGCGCTACTTGGCGAACCGGCCCTTGAAAAGCTGTGTCGCGCACGCCATGTCGCGATCACACCGTGTATCCGCAATGCAGGCGACCGTGACTTGGCTCGGCTCACCATCGCCGAAGAGTTGGCAAAACTGGAAGCAGGGATTGGGCTGGATGCCGAAATTGCCGATGCAGCCGAAGACTTGTACGGTGCTGCAGATGAATCGCTGACATGGCGACTGAGTCAGGCAGCAGCAGCACGGCAAATTGCGCAAAAGGCGCAGTCCGAAGACAAGGCTGAATATGATCTTGGCCCGAACGGGGCCGCGATCAATCGA
Organism: Marivita cryptomonadis; assembly: GCF_002115725.1. GTDB lineage: Bacteria > Pseudomonadota > Alphaproteobacteria > Rhodobacterales > Rhodobacteraceae > Marivita > Marivita cryptomonadis. Next base: position 122,047 of record NZ_JFKD01000003.1, on the reverse strand, counting down.
GAAGAACGCAGCGCATTTGCCGCTTTGATGGAAACCATTCGCTTCGAGAAACCCCGGAGTTGACGGTGTTTTGCTAAGGAAAGCGTAAACGAAACAGGGTAAACGGGTGTGCGAATCACTAATTCGCGCTATTGATTCGGGTCAATCGAATCGCCCCGCCTCGACAGGAGCATCCATGGCCGCCAAAGATAACGACGACGCCAAGACCGAAGACCGCGAGGATGATGTCAGCCTCGACATGAGCCAAGCTGCGGTCAAAAAGATGATCGCCGAGGCGCGTGAGCGCGGCTACATCACATACGATCAGCTGAACGACGTATTGCCGCCCGATCAGGTCAGTTCCGACCAGATCGAAGACGTTATGTCGATGTTGTCCGAGATGGGCATCCAGGTCACCGAGGATGATGAAGAGTCCGACGAAGACGATGACAAGGGTTCGACAGACCTCGTTCAGACAGCACGGCCTGGCGAGGTTGCCCTTGCATCGGGTACTTCGGAAAAACTGGATCGCACCGATGATCCCGTCCGGATGTACCTGCGGGAGATGGGCAGCGTTGAACTGCTGAGCCGCGAAGGCGAAATCGCGATCGCAAAGCGGATCGAGGCCGGTCGAAACACGATGATTGCGGGCTTGTGCGAAAGCCCGTTGACCTTTCAGGCGATCACCATTTGGCGCGAAGAACTTCTGAGTGAAGACATCCTGTTGCGCGATGTGATCGACCTTGAGACCACATTCGGCAACCAGATGGGCGATGAGGAAGATGTCGCCTCAAGCGTTGTTGCTGGGACAGAGGCGTCTTCGTCCGAGAAGGAAAATAACGAGACCGAAGAATACGACGCGGATGGAAATCCTATTCGTCGCGAAGACGATGATGACGAGGACGAACAGGCCAACATGTCGCTTGCCGCGATGGAAGCCGCGCTCAAGCCGCGCGTGCTTGAAACGTTGGACCGCATCGCTCAGGACTACGAAGAACTGGCCAGCATGCAGGACAACCGCATCTCAGCCACGTTGAACGAAGACGGATCATTCAGCAAAGGTGACGAACAGCGGTATCAGAAACTGCGTTCGGAAATCGTTGTTCTGGTGAACGAACTGCACCTGCACAACAACCGGATCGAAGCGCTGATCGACCAGCTCTACGGGATCAACAAGCGCATCATGTCGATCGATTCTGCGATGGTGAAGCTTGCCGATCAGGCCCGCATCAACCGCCGCGAATTCATCGATGCCTATCGTGGCCGCGAGCTTGACCCCAACTGGCTTGATGAGATGGCCGAGAAGGCTGGTCGCGGTTGGCAGATGTTCATCGAACGCTCGCTGGACAAGGCCGAAGAACTACGCGCCGACATGGCGCAAGTTGGCCAATATGTCGGTCTGGATATCAGCGAATTCCGCCGCATCGTGCAGCAGGTCCAGAAGGGCGAGAAAGAAGCCCGTCAGGCCAAGAAGGAAATGGTCGAGGCGAACCTTCGTTTGGTTATCTCGATTGCCAAGAAGTACACCAACCGTGGCTTGCAGTTCCTTGACCTCATTCAGGAAGGCAACATCGGCCTGATGAAGGCGGTCGATAAGTTCGAATATCGCCGCGGTTACAAGTTCTCGACCTATGCGACATGGTGGATCCGTCAGGCGATCACACGCTCTATCGCGGATCAGGCGCGCACGATCCGTATTCCGGTGCACATGATCGAAACGATCAACAAGCTGGTCCGGACAGGTCGTCAGATGCTGCACGAGATCGGCCGCGAGCCGACGCCGGAAGAACTGGCCGAAAAGCTCCAAATGCCTTTGGAGAAGGTTCGAAAGGTGATGAAGATCGCCAAAGAACCGATCTCGCTCGAAACGCCGATTGGCGACGAGGAAGACAGCCAGCTTGGTGATTTCATCGAGGACAAGAATGCTGTGCTGCCGTTGGACAGCGCCATTCAGGAAAACCTCAAGGAAACGACCACTCGGGTTCTGTCGTCGCTCACCCCGCGCGAGGAACGTGTTCTGCGGATGCGCTTTGGCATTGGCATGAACACCGACCACACGCTTGAAGAAGTGGGCCAGCAGTTCAGCGTGACGCGTGAACGTATCCGTCAGATCGAAGCCAAGGCGCTGCGCAAGCTCAAGCACCCGAGCCGGTCGCGCAAGCTGCGGTCGTTCTTGGATCAGTAAGCGATGTCGTTTCTCAAGAAACTCTTTGGCGGAGGCGGTGGATCAAGCACACCGCCTTCGACCCCTGCCGAAACTCACAACGGTTACACGCTGTACCCCGAGCCGGTCAAAGATGGCGGCACGTGGCGCATTGGTGCGCGCATCGAGAAAGAAATCGATGGCGAGGTCAAATCACACTTCATGATGCGTGCAGATACCTTGCAGAGCTTTGATGAGGCATGTGCCGCGTCTTTGAATAAAGCGCGCATGCTGGTGGACCAGCAAGGCGAAAGTATTTTCAGGTAAGCCCCGGAATTCACACAGACGTGACAGGGCCATCTCGCACAATGGCTCTGCGCGAATATGCGTTTTTGTAATGGCGGGGAATGCACATCTGAGCGTCATGAAAGGACACTCAGATGAAACACACCCTGACTGCTTTGCTCCTGCTCTTGCCGGTATCTGCCGTGGCGTATCCTGACCCAAACGTTCCGAACGGTCAAAGTGCCGGAGATATTGTGGACACTGTCCTGCCGGAGCCATCCACCGGCCCGGTGGTGGCCACGACCCCGACAGGCACATCCTGACGCAAAAGGCGCGCCCTTGGTGCGCGCCTTTTCTTCACGTGCGATCCGCCTGATTGGGATCGCTTGTCGTACCCGGGCCTGTTTTCGGGTCCGGGTTTATCTGTTTCGGACTGTCCGACGTTTTCGGCACGTCCTTGAATTTGTCGGGCCAAGGAAAGCCGGTGCGATCGGCTTGGTTTGGGTCCAATGTGGAGCCGGGGCCGGTTCTTGGGTCTGAGTTTTCCGCTGTCATAATTCGCTCCTTAATTCGTGGGCATCACAAAGACTTCCTGAATGGTCGCACGTGGGTCCGCGTTCAGTGCAAAGAGCACCGACCGTGCCACGTCTTCAGGCTTCAGCTTGTCAGGCTTGGCGTCGTCGAAGAACGGGGTGTCCACCATGCCGGGCGCGATCACTGTGCAGCGACCGCCCCATTCGCGCATTTCCTCTGCGATGTTTCCGCCATAGCCATGCACGAACCACTTGGATGCGCCATAGACCGACCCTTTGATGTGGCGACGGCCCGCCGCGGAGCCGGTCATCAAGAGGTGCCCCTTGGCGGACTTGAGGTGCGGCATCGCTGCCATTGTCGTCCAGAGCAGACCCATGATGTTCAGTTGCACCATGTTATGCCATTCTTCGGGGTCTCCTGCCTCGGTCCCGGACGCGCTCAGGCCTGTGCCCGCATTGGCAAAGGCTGCATCGACCGCGCCAAATTTATCCGCCAGCTTTGCCAGCGCATCGGTCTGAGAGGCGAGATCGGTTGCGTCACCGGGGAGCGCCAGTGCGTGATCGCCGAATTCTTGGGCCAGCTTGGCTAGCTTGTCTTCGGACCGAGCAAAGAGGCCGACATTCCAACCCTTTTCCACGGCTGCGCGCGCTGTTGCTGCTCCGATGCCAGTGGAGGCGCCGGTGATGAAGAGTGTCTTGCGGGTCATGAAATGTCCTCTGCGTTGATGTCTGATGTCAGAGCACCAACGCAGAAGGGGTTGGTCCGGGTTCCCCCGGAACCGTTAGGTCAGCTCAAATGCTCGTTGAAAAACGCAATAGTGCGATCCCATGCGAGATCTGCCGCCGCTTCGTCATAGCGGGGTGTGCTGTCATTGTGGAACCCGTGGTTCACACCGGGATAGATGTGCGCGGTATAGGTTTTGCCATGCTCTTGCAGCGCTGCCTCGTAGGCGGGCCAGCCTTCGTTGATCCGCTCGTCGAGCTCGGCATAATGGATCAGCAACGGGGCTTCGATCTTCGGTACATCCGCCGCGCTGGCCTGTCGGCCATAGAACGGTACCGATGCGCCCAATTCGGGATAGGCCACCGCCATTGCGTTGCAGACGCCGCCGCCATAGCAGAAGCCGACACAGCCGACCTTGCCTGTTGTGTCGGAGTGATCGGCAAGGAATTCGTAGGCGGCGAAAAAGTCGTTCATCAACTTTTCACCATCGACCGTACGCTGCAGTTCGCGGCCTTCCGCATCGTTGCCGGGATAGCCTCCGACACTGGTCAGACCATCTGGAGCCAGAGCGATAAAACCCGCCTTCGCGACACGGCGTGCCACGTCTTCGATATAGGGGTTGAGGCCGCGGTTTTCGTGAATGACAACCACCGCTGGTGCCGGACCTGTCAGGTTGGCAGGCCTCACAAGGTAGCCACGAACTTCGCCATGTCCGTTCGGGGACGGGTACATGATGTACTCCGGTAAGATGTCGGGGTCGTTAAAGCTGACTTGTTCGGCCAGCGCATAGTTCGGCGACATCATGTTCAGCAGCGCTGCAGCGGTCAGACCGCCCACCGCAAACTTGCCCGCGCGGTCAAGGAATTCGCGCTTGGTGATCCGGCCATGGGCGTAATAGTCATACAGCTCAAGCAGTTCCTGATCGAAATCCTTGGCCGTCATTCGCTTAGTCGGGGTAATCTCGTTCATGTCTTTGCTCCCTGTCAGGCCGCCGCATCGGCAGCGATGTGAGTTAGGATAGCGCTCTTGCGGCGTGTGGCTATTGTTCGTTTATGCAGACCGTTTTTCAAATACACACAAATGGGCCGGGGCTGTACGAATTCACCCATTCGGTTGCGGGTTGGGTGACGGGTACAGGGCTGCTCACTCTTTTTGTGCAGCACACATCGGCAAGCCTTTTGGTGCAAGAAAACGCCGATCCAGAAGTTCGGACCGATTTGACCGAATTCTTCCACCGTCTCGTGCCACCCAGCACCGATCCGTCCATGTCCTACCTGACCCACACCTATGAAGGGCCAGACGACATGCCTGCACATATCAAGGCGGCGCTGCTGCCGGTGAGCCTTTCGATCCCAGTTTCGAACGGACAGTTGGCGCTTGGAACGTGGCAGGGTATTTTCCTATTCGAACACCGGTCACCACCGCATACAAGGCGAGTGGTAGCGCATGTGTCTTGACCGAGATACCGTAATGCGATGTTTCGCTCCTCTGGTGACCTGCTGCCAGACCGACGACAAAACACGGGCGAAACGATGCGCAAACTGATCTGGACAGGACTGCTTGGTGTGGGGGTACTTTTCACCGCCGTGACCGTGGTGCCGTTCTACCTGTCCAGATACGCGGCGACCGAGGGTGGCAGTTGCCTGACCCTTCGCGCGACGCCAGAGCGATGCAAGTTCGTTGGGGCGCCGCTTGAGATGGCCGGATCGCCGGTCTTTGTCGAGAAGTTCGCCCATGCCTTTCTGCCGACCTCCAAGGAACTGACCTTTATCGACTCGCGTGGGGATGTCTGGACAGCTCCGGTCAAAACGCTAACCGACGGCGCGTCCATTCCCACGATTTTCGAGCCCATCATCGGCGATCGCCAAAGCCGCGACTACCTTTTGGCGGCGGCTTTGCATGACGCGTTTTGCGGCGTAGGGAACGAAGCGCTGTCAACGTTTCAGACCCGCGCATGGGAAGACGTGCACCGTATGTTCTTTGAGGCGCTCATTGCATCCGGGACGCCGCCGCAGAAAGCCAAACTGATGTTCGCGGCCGTCTATCTGGGTGGCCCACGCTGGGATGATCCCAAGCGGGGGCTGGACAATGTTCCGAACAGCGATCTGCTTCGTGAATTGCAGTGGTGTGCCGAATGGATCGACGCGACAAATCCTACAGCGGATGAGATTAAGACTTGGATGCAAAACCGCGAAGCCAACCTGATCGCAGGCACGTCAGTTGCCCCGGTCTTGTAAGCCGATCCCCTGAAACATCAGGGAAATTCCCTACCTTGGCGCTTCTGCACCACCACAGTTTGCGGCCTGAATTCCCCTCTACCCAAAACCTCGCGGCTGACCTATAGTGGCTGTGGATAAGTGGGGAAAACCCACAGTTTGAGGCAGAGATAAAAAGAGGGGAACGGCCAATGCGCTGCCCGTTTTGTGGAAACATCGACACACAGGTGAAGGACAGTCGTCCGGCTGAAGATCATGTAGCCATTCGGCGCAGACGCTTTTGCCCAGCCTGTGGAGGCCGTTTCACGACCTACGAGCGCGTGCAGTTGCGCGACCTCGTGGTTATCAAGTCCAACGGCAGGCGCGAGGATTTCGACCGCGACAAGCTGGAGCGCTCGATCCGGATGGCGATGCAGAAGCGCCCGATCGAACCGGAACGCATTGACCAGATGATTTCGGGGATTGTGCGGCGCCTTGAGAGTCTCGGGGAAACCGACATTGCGTCCAAACAGATCGGCGAGATCGTGATGGAAACACTTGCCCGGATCGACACGGTTGCCTATGTGCGCTTCGCAAGTGTTTACAAGAACTTTCAGGAAGCCGACGATTTCGACAAATTCGTCAGCGAATTGCGGCCAAACGAAAAAGACAAACCTAAATCCGAAGAGTGACATTGCACCATGCGCCCGGATGATGCGCGCCATATGCACCGGGCGCTGGAATTGGGCCGCCGCGGAATTGGAAATACGTGGCCCAACCCGGCGGTGGGCTGCGTCATCGTCAACGGTGACGTCGTGGTTGGAGAAGGTTGGACCCAACCCAGCGGTCGTCCACATGCCGAAACCGAAGCATTGGAGCAGGCGGGCGAAGCAGCACGCGGCGGAACTGCGTATGTGACGCTGGAGCCCTGTTCACATCACGGGCTGACCCCACCCTGCACAAATGCGTTGATCGCGGCGGGCATCGTGCGCGTCGTGGCCCCGTTTTCCGACATTGATCCCCGCGTGTCCGGTCAAGGTTTTGATCACCTCCGCGCCGCGGGTGTCGAGGTGGTAACGGGTGTCTGTGCCGATGACGCGGCGGATGATCATGCCGGGTTCTTCTGTCGTATCGAAACCGGACGGCCGTCACTGACACTCAAGCTTGCAACAAGCCTCGACGGCAGGATTGCTACCGCCAGTGGGGACAGTCAATGGATCACGGGCGCTGAGACCCGTGCTTTTGTGCATCGCCTGCGCGCAACACATGATGCGGTGATGGTCGGTGCAGGCACGGTGCGCGCGGATGATCCGCTGCTGACGGTGCGCGGGTTTGATGTGCCTCGGCAACCTGTCCGCATCGTGGTATCCCGCAAGTTGGATTTTCCGGTGGATGGCAATCTGGCGCGCACCCTCGACATCGCACCACTTTGGTTGTGTCACGCAGATGACGCGCCCGACGACCTTCGGGAAGCATGGACAACGCGGGGCGCAAAGCTGATCCGTGTGCCCTTGCAAGGCAGACAAGTGGAAATCCCGGCACTGATGCAGGCGCTGGGCGCTCAGGGCTTAACCCGCGTCTTTTGCGAAGGTGGCGGCGAATTGGCCGCCAGTCTGCTGTCGGCGGATGTTGTCGACCAGTTGGATTTGCATATGGGCGGTGTCGTCATTGGCGCAGAGGGGCGGCCTGCGCTGGGTGCGCTTGGCCTTGACCGATTGTCGGAAGCTCCGCGTTTCGCGCTGAAATCCGTTCGGCAAAGTGGCGATGACGTTGTGCAAAGCTGGATGCGTCAGCGCCGCCAAAGCGACGCGTAACTGGCCAGTATCCCCTGTGCCTTGGCCAGAAGCCGCAATCCTTTGGCGTTGGGCACTTCACCATCGCGCAGCCTGTCCAGCACAATTTCGATGGGGCAGGCCTGTCCCGTAACAGGATCGAAATAGCGCGGGTAGTCGATCAACGTCGCATGTACCAACATCTCGAGCGAGACCACCTGACCGCGGCGCGGCGGCGTTGGGCACAAGTCGGTCGTCAAACCCCATCCAGCATAAAACGGCAAACCCAGCGTTGTCACCGGCACGTCACGCAACAATGCTTCGAACCCTGCAAGTGAGGTCATGGTCCAGACCGCATTCACTTGTGGTAGCAGACTGGCCATCGGGATGTCTGTGATCACCCTATCGGCCCATTGGAGGGCGTCTTCCACAATGCCGGGCCGCAGACCTGCGACGACATCGGGATGCGGTTTGTACAGGATCATGGCGTCTGCATTGGCATCGCGCACTCGTTTGAGAAGCGCCGCATTGGTTTGGATTTCTGGGCTGCCAAGGACGACCGACGCATCGTCCTCCACCTGCCCCGGAACCAGCAGCACAGGCCCTTTTTCAAAAGGCTCAAGCTGCGGACTTTGCGCGCCGGATGCGTATTTGGTGACTTGTTCGGACACGAGGCGGCGCATGATCTGTCGGGCCCGCGCAAGCGCATGGTCCGGCAGCGATGTGCTTTTTGCAATCAGGGCCTCAAGCTGTGACGACCGCGTCGGGTCGAAATAGATGCCCGTTTCATCGAGAACCAGAGACAGCGGGGGAACAAGGTGTGCTCCCAATCCTTGCGAGCGGATGAAACCGTCCTCGACGCATACGTCGCCCGTCTGCGCGGCACGGCCCCACGCCATCACCCGAACATCGGCTTTCGATTGCGCAGTCCCGAACCGCATGGGTTTCTGGTGCCCGAACATCGCTTGCATGTGCGGACGTTTCCAAAGACGGATGTTGCGTCCGACCCAGCCGTGGCGATCCTCGATCCAAGCGCGCTGGGTTGCTTCCAGCGTCCCGATGACACGCTCCAGCGCACACAGGCGGTCGTGATAGGGGTCGTACCAGACTGGATAGCGCATCATTGCGCCTGCAAAAAGCTGCGCGCGGGTCAGCTTGCGCTGGCGGCGGATCAGCTGATGTTCGTCCTCGCTTAGCCCCCATCCTGCGTAAAACGGCGTTCCGAACACGCGCGGTTTGTGGCCTGCAAGGATCGCTTCGAATCCCATTTGCGACGACAGGGTGTAGACGGCGATTGCGCCGTCCAAAAGATCCATGGGTGCAAACGCCCCGTCGACAAAGGAAACGCGACCCTGTGCCTGATCTTTGGAATAATGCCCGGCCCGTTTCCCGGCCTGCGTTTCCGGATGCGAGCGGATCAGAATGCGCGCAGTGGGATGCTCGGTCTGTGCAAAATACAGCATCTCTGCAAATCTGGCGCGCGCCATGTCAGGCCCCGGCACCGACGCAAGAACCGAGGCATCCCCCTCGGCCTGATCTATCACCAGCACGTACCCCGGCTCGGGAAGCGGCAGGTCGGGTTCATAAGCGCTGTATTTGGACAGTCGCGCCCGTTGCCAGCGCGCCATCATATCCCGTGCAGAATTCAAGAGCGCGCTATCGTCCAACGGATCGTTGATCAGCAGCGTCTCGAGATCGGACGGGCGGGAAGCATCAAAGTGCAGCCCGGTTCGGTCCAGAACCAGTCCAAGTGGTGGTTCGCCGGATACACGGCCTGGATGAAGGGATCGCAAGAACGCGTCCTCTACCCGAAGGACCTGGGCGTCCCGGCCATCTGCCACGGCAAGGCCACGCTCTGCACTGGGGGCCGCCCCCCAAACGCCGACCCAGTCTTCCTTTGACGGTCGCCCGAGTGTCACTGACCATCCCGCAAGCTGCAAAATTCGTTTGACGCGGGCTTGGGTCAGAAAGCCGGAATTGTAGACATACAAACGCCGGGACATCTCTGCCCCGGCGTTTTCCAGTGAACTCGGAGGTTGCATTGCCCCGTTACTCGGTAACCGTTCCGCCCGTCGCCACGCTTCCCAAACTCTGCGCGCCGCCCAGCGTCCCCGTGATCGACGCGATCGTGCGGTTCCACTGAACGATTGGAGCTTCGGTCACATAGATCGTGTCTTGATCGCGGATCAGGAAATCACGTGCCATGAACAACCCATTGGGCTCCGTCAGGTCCATCACGTAAATCAAGCGTTGCGCGCCAACGAGATCAGTTCGGCCCAGCACCGCGTTCGCGATCTCGGCAGGTTCATTGCGGAACACGAAGACACCGGTTGGGTCGGCAGTGCTCGCGCTCAATCCGCCAAGCTGCGCAAGTGCTTCGACCAGCGACAGGGTCTGCGACTCGAAGGTCAGGCGGGTTTGCGCGCCAGCTGCACCAAGCGCCGTGAACGACCGTTGATCCGCTTGGATCAGAATGCGGTCACCATCGCGCAAAGCGATGTCCAATTCGGGATGGTCATACAGGTCTTCGAACCAGATTGTTTCGCTGACGTTGCCACGTGTGAGCGTGATCTGTGCAATCTCGGCCACTTCGCCAACCCCTCCGGCATTGGCCAGCATGGCGGCAAGCGTACGGGTCGGGCGGGTGATCGGGAAGATGCCCTGCACGCCGGCGGAGCCAAGGATCGACACGCTGGCCCCGTCGCCAGCGGTCCTGCGAACTTCTACCTGCGGGTCAGGAGTCTGGTCCTCAAGTTTTTCCGTGATGATCCGACGGATGGCCTCGGGGGTGTTGCCTGCTGCCTTGATCCGCCCGGCATAGGGCACGAAGATAAAGCCTGATCCGTCGACCTGAACGTTCTCGAGTGCGGTTGCGTTGGATGTAGCCCCGGCCAAAAGACCGTCATCCACGTTTTCCCAGATTGTCAGCCCAAGCACGTCGCCGGGGCGGATGATATCAGCGCTTTGGATGCCTGCACTCTTCAGCTTATCTGAAAATCCAAGGGCTGGGACAAAGGCAGTCGCTCTGGTGACGCGATCATTGATCGCAACAACGAATGCATCGCCTTCACGCTGCACGGAGCCTGCGAAGATCTGGTTTTTCGTAGGGCCCACACCCGGCAAGCCGCAGGACGCGAGGACCGATGCCGAAAGCACCACAGCGATGGGCCGCGCCCACCGGAATTTCGAACTGAACACTGCTTGGTCTCCTCGACCAGTTATTGACTGCCTCGGTTTATATTTTTTCGGTAAGTTACCGGAATCCAGTGAGTTTGGCCAGTACTAGGGCTGGTGCTTCTCAGCGAACGACACGCAACTGTTGCGCTGCGGTCTCGCGTGACTGCAACCTCAGATCATAGGGGTCATTGGTCGACACCATCCGATCCACCACGTGCCGAAGCAGCTGGGCGCGACCTTTCGATGAATAATACCCGCCAGGAAGCTGGCTCGTCTCCAGAAGGAATTGCCGGTAGATCGCATAGGCATTCGGGTCTGGCGGCATGGGATCAGCGAAGAATTCGGGCAAGGGCTGGTCCGACACGAGGCCGGGCTTGTCATAAACACTGACACCAAAACTGCGCACAGGAAGCCCGCGCCATAAGGCCTGATGCGCCGAAGTCGAATTCACCGTCACTGCAGAGCGTGCAGCTTGCAGGAGGTAGGCCAGCTTGCCGCCGCGTACGAAATGCACACGGTCCGATACGCCACGTGCCCGCGCGGTATCGCGAATGGTCCGGTCCAGCGGCGCGCGCCCGTCCTCCAGAGGATGTGCTTTGAACACCAGCCGATGATGCTGTGGCGCACCGCCGGCGAACCCCGCAATGACCATGTCGACAAATTCGGTCTGCGACGCAAAATCGGAAAAAGCCCGAAAGCTGGCGTCATGTTCCAATTGCAGCAGTACGACGTGGTAGGGACGGCCACCAGCCCGGATGCGCCGGGTTGTGATCCAGCGTTCCACCATGTGCCGTGGCCGCCGCAAAAGCCGCAGAACCTGAAGACGGAATTCTTCGGCAACTGTTTGATCGCGGTGTGGCTGGTAGTGTGGAAACCGCTGGTTTCGAAACAGAACATGCCAATGGTAAAGTGCGCCGTGGATCATGTGCATCCGCAAGTCACCCCAGCGATCCGGCGGCACCGCCGGTACATCCGCGGTGCGGTTCAGAGCGTTTGTCATCTGCTCCAGACTGATCTGCATCAGCTTCGAATTACCATTTGACCCATCCCGTTCATACGTGGCCCAGTAGGGGCGAAGATAGCCTTCCTCGAACACGTGAATGGTCAAACCGGCGGCTTTGGCAATCTGGATCGCCTCGGCATGATGCCTGCGGACATCGCCGTAAAGGACCAGATCGGAGGCTTGTGTTGCATCAATCCAGCGAGTGAGCTGATCGCGCCATGCGGGGACCGGGTCTCGGAACACCAGCAGCGAAGCCGCATCTTTCCAGCGTGCCGCATCGCCTGCGTTGAATGCCACCCGAAAACAGGTGGCACCGGTCTCGCGCAGCCGATTGGCCAATTCGCTGAAGAACGGACCGTGCGGTCCTTGCAAAAACAGAAAGACGCGCGGTTGGGTGGTCTTGGGCTTGCCCGTTGTGTTTGTCATGTCGGCGCAGTATCCCTCAGACTGCCTGAAGACTAACACAACAGGCAGCATTCTGAGAATCAAAATCCGCCAGATTTTGCGCGGGTGACGATAGCGAGGGCGAGTTCATGTTTACCGGGATCGTGACCGACATCGGAGATGTCCGCAGTCTTGAACGGCGCGGCGATCTGCGCGCCCGGATCGGGACACGCTACGATACGCAGGGCATCGACATTGGTGCCTCCATCGCGTGCAGCGGCGTTTGCCTGACCGTGGTGCAGCTTGGCCCCGACTGGTTTGATGTCGAGATCAGCGCGGAAACCCTGGACAAGACCAATATCGGCCAGTGGGTTGAGGGCCAAAAGATCAACCTTGAACGGGCGCTCAAAGTGGGCGACGAGCTGGGCGGGCATATCGTGTCGGGTCATGTCGATGGTCTGGCCGAGATCGTCGAGATGCGGCCCGAAGGCGACAGCGTCCGCTATACGTTCGATGCCCCTCGCAGCCTTGCGCGGTTCATCGCACCCAAGGGGTCGGTTGCGCTGGATGGGACGTCCCTGACAGTGAACGAAGTCGATGACACGCAGTTCGGTGTGAACATCATTCCCCACACGCAAGAGGTCACGACCTGGGGCGCGTCCAAGGTGGGCGACAAGGTGAACCTCGAGATCGACACTCTTGCGCGTTATGTGGCGCGGCTTGCCGAAATGCAGGGGTAACGAACGCGTCGACGCGTTCGGTGGTTCAGTCGACTGAAACACGCCCCTCGGCCATCGCCGCAACAGCACGGCGCCCGAGAACCCACGTGATCAGCACACCACCACCATAGGCCGTGATCAGAAACAGAAACGGCCCGAACAGCGGGGCCCCCTGGTACAACGCAATCAGCAGCGGCGTGCCACTCAGGTTTCCAAGGTTTCCCATCTGCGCCAGCGCGCCGTTCGCCATGGCCCGCGATTGCGCATCGGCGTTGATCTGTGGCACCACAGCAAAGCCCGCGCTTTGCACCAAGGCCATGCTTGCAAAGAGCGCCAATACCGTCACCGTCGTAAAGCCCACCCCAAGGATTGCCACAGCCACCCCGGCACACAGCGCGAAGCCCAGCGTCACAACGGGCTGCGCCGGGTGGCGCGACAAGATGGCAACCCCAACTGTCAGCGCGACAGCGATGGACACCAAAGGTGCGATCGCGGCCAGCCATGTCGGGGCGGCACCACCGGTCAGCAGCGGTAACGCTGTCAGGACAGATACGAAGGTTAGGGTATAGCACAGCCAAGCCAAAGCCGGGGTGGCGATGCCCGGTGTCGCATAGGCCGTCAGATGACGGCGCAGTACGGATATCCGCGCGGCTGGCGCGGGCGGTATCACGGGATGCGGCAAGACCAGAAGAATAGCTGCGCAGGCTACGGCCATCCACACACCGTGTGCTCCGATCAGCAGGGACAACCCACCATGTGCGATCACCCAAGGGGCGATGATCGCTGTCAGCGCAAAGGCCACCCCGAAGAACGTGCTCCAAAGTGTAAGCGCGGCAGGGCGATATCGGTCTGGCACCGCTTCGGCGATCAGGGTTGGCGCGGCGACCACGATCAATAGGTGCGACGCACCTTCCAGAACACGGCTCAGCATCAGCACCGACAAATTGGGCAGGGTGGCTTGCCAAAGCGACATGACCGCCCCCAAGGCCAAAGCTGCGACCAGCGCCCGGCGCGCACCGATGCGCGACACGACAATCCCTGCCACCAGCCCGAGGATGAGGCCGACAAGGCTGATGAGCGATACGGCAAGACCAAGGATCGCCTCGCTTTTCCCCGAATAGACCTGCGTCAGAGTGACGAAACTCACCGCCAGTTTGGAAAACTGCCCTGCTGCGCCAAGTCCCGCCAGATAAAGCGTCAAGGTCAACAAAAGCGGATGAGGGGTGCGCATAGGGGGCCTTTCAGAAGTAAGCGCACCATCTGTGATGCCGATCCTGCCCGCAATGCGCGTTCCGCGTTTTTCTTTGCCCCGGGGCGACATATGTACAAAGCATGACCGCTTTGCCCGCCTCCCTTCAAACCTGGTTCGACACGCGCGGATGGGCGATCCATCCGCACCAGCAACAGATGCTGGACCGCGCCGCCGACCCCTGCCTGCTGCTCATTGCGCCTACGGGGGGCGGCAAGACATTGGCTGGGTTCCTGCCGACGCTTGTAGACCTCGCTCAGAGACCGCGCGACGGGTTGCACACGCTGTATGTCAGCCCGCTCAAAGCGTTGGCCGCTGATATCAAGCGTAACCTGCGTACCCCGATTGACGATGCAGGCCTGCCAATCCGGGTCGAGGACCGCACCGGCGACACCTCTGCACATATCAAGAAACGTCAACGCGCTGACCCGCCACATATCTTGCTGACCACGCCTGAATCGCTTGCCCTGCTGACCAGCTATGAAGACGCACCCCGCATGTTCAAGGGCGTGCAGCGGGTGGTGGTCGACGAAATCCACGCGCTTGCGGAATCGAAACGCGGCGATCAGCTGATGTTGGCGCTGGCGCGATTGCAGGCCATGTGCCCCGATCTGCGCCGCGTTGGGTTGTCGGCGACGGTCGACGATCCGGCTGCCATCGCACGGCTTTTGGCTCGTCATCCCGATCCCTGCGAAATTGTCCTCGCCGATCCGGGACCAGAGCCTGACATCGCAATGTTGGTCACCGACGAAGCCCCGCCTTGGTCTGGTGGCGGTGCAAAATACAGCATTCCTGCGGTGCTGGAACAGGTCAAACAGCACAAGACGACATTGATCTTCCACAACACGCGTGCGCAGGCCGAGATCTTTTTCCACAACCTCTGGCTCGCCAATGAAGACGCTTTGCCCATCGGTATTCATCACGGATCACTCGACCGGCAACAGCGCGAAAAGGTCGAAGCCGCGATGGTGCGCGGTGACTTGCGGGCAATTGTCTGCACTGGAAGTCTGGATCTTGGTATCGACTGGGGTGATGTGGATCTGGTGATCCAGATCGGCGCGCCTAAGAACGTCAAACGTCTGGTGCAGCGGATTGGTCGTGCGAACCACCGCTACAACGCGCCGTCAAAGGCGTTGCTGGTGCCAGCCAACCGGTTTGAAGTGGTCGAATGCGTGGCCGCACTCGAGGCGGTCAAGGCGCATGATCTGGACGGCGAATGGCGCGGGCGCGGGCCGCGTGACGTGCTGTGCCAGCACATTCTGATCGCCGCCTGTTCCGGGCCGTTCGACGCTGATGCGCTTTATGCCGAGATGACAGCGGCCGGGGCCTATGCGGATCTCAGCCGCGACGCGTTCGACGCCTGCCTGAATTTCTGTGCCACAGGTGGTTATGCTCTGCGCGCCTATGACCAGTGGCAACGGCTCAAGCAATTGCCGGATGGGCGCTGGCAACTCCGCGACCCACGTTCCGCCGCGCGCATCCGTCAGAATATCGGCACGATTCAGGACACCGATACGCTCAAGGTCAAATGGCGGGGCCGGGGTGGCGCGCCACTGGGCGAGATCGAAGAGGGGTTCGCAGCGACCCTGACATGTGGCGATACCTTTCTGATTGGCGGGCAGATTGTACGCTACGAGGGCCTGCGGGAGCTAACGGTCGAAGTCACCCGCGACCCCGGGCGCAAACCCAAGATCGCCACGTTCATGGGCACCAAATTCGCCACGTCTACGCAATTGTCGAATCGTATTCTAGGGATGTTCCAACAGGACGACTGGCCCGACCTGCCGCGTCACACGCGCGACTGGTTGCAGATGCAGCGCCGTGTCAGTCGTCTTCCCGAACCAGGGCGGCTGTTGATTGAAAGTTTCCCGCATGATGGCCGTGAACAGCTCGTGGCCTACGGCTTTGCCGGGCGCAACGCGATGCAGACGCTTGGGCTTTTGCTGACCAAGCGGATGGAGGAGGAAGGCCTTGCGCCGATGGGGTTCGTTGCTACCGATTACGCGGTGCTGATCTGGGGGCTGGATGCTGTGATCGACCCCGCGCCGCTATTCGATCTGGCGGCTTTGGAGGCCGGGTTGGAAGGCTGGCTTGCGGGCAACGCGGTGATGAAACGCACCTTCCGCGCGTCGGCCACCATCGCTGGGCTGATCGAACGCAATCTTGGGGGGCAACGCAAGACCGGGCGGCAGGCGACGATGTCGTCCGACATCTTGTATGACACACTGCTCAAATACGACCCTGACCATCTGCTGATGAAGATCACCCGTGAAGAGGCGATGCGCGGATTGGTCGATTTCGCCCGCATCCGCGAAATGGCCGAGCGCGTGGGCGACCGCATCGACCTGCTGCGCCTTGATCGGGTGACCCCGCTTGCCGCGCCACTCTTTCTCGAGCCCGGTCGAGTGCCCGTGCGCGGCCTGGCGGATGAACGCCTGCTGGAAGAAGAGATCACGCGCCTGATGGAGACCAGCGGTCTGGCGCAGGTCGAGGCGCAGCCGAGCAAGCCGAAATGGCGGGTGCCCTATTGAAAACGGTGCGTGCAAGCACGGCGCCCTACGTAGGGTGTGTGCTTGCACGCACGGCGTCTTAGGTCACATCCCGATACGAGATTTCCTTAACGTCCTTGCCCGTCTTGCCACGCCGCACGATCAGCCGGTTCAGGGCGTGGATATAGGCCTTGGCCGAAGCCACAACCGTATCGGTGTCTGCAGATTGCCCCGTGGCGATCATGCCGTCTTCCTCAAGGCGCACACTGACTGTAGCCTGAGCGTCGGTGCCTTCGGTCACGGCGTTCACCTGATAAAGCTGCAGCCGCGCCTTGTTTGGATGCAGCATACGGATCGCCTTGAAGGTCGCATCCACTGGCCCGTCGCCTTCGCTGACCGCCGACATGTCCTCGCCGTGGATCTCCATCTCAAGCGTGGCCTCTGCCGGGCCACCAGTGCCGCAGACCACCTTGAGGTTCACAAGCTGGAGTGCGTCATCGCCTTCGGTCGTTGCTGTCACCAGCGCGAGGATATCGTCGTCGAAAACCTCTTTCTTGCGATCAGCGAGATCCTTGAACCGAACAAAGATGTCCTTGAGTTGGTTGTCTCCAACTTCGACGCCCAATTCCCGCAGCTTCGCGCGCAACGCGGCACGGCCCGAATGCTTGCCCAAGGGCAGGGATGTGCCCGCAATGCCCACGTCTTCGGGGCGCATGATCTCGAACGTTTCGGCGTTCTTAAGCATCCCGTCTTGGTGGATTCCCGACTCGTGCGCAAATGCGTTCTTGCCTACAATCGCTTTGTTGAACTGCACCGGGAAACCCGAGACCGTCGCCACGCGGCGGGAAATATGCATGATTTTCTTGGTGTCGATGCTGGTGGTGTAGGGCATGATATCGCCCCGCACCTTGAGCGCCATCACCACCTCTTCCAAAGCGGTGTTGCCCGCGCGTTCGCCCAAGCCGTTGATTGTGCATTCGATCTGGCGCGCGCCACCCTGCACGGCGGCCAAAGCGTTCGCCGTCGCCATGCCAAGGTCGTTGTGGCAGTGGGTGGCAAAGACCACCTCATCGGCACCCGGCACGGTTTCGATCAGGCGACGGATCAGATCAGCGCTTTCCACCGGCGCGGTATAGCCAACAGTGTCCGGAATATTGATCGTGGAGGCACCCGCCTTGATCGCGATCTCAACCACCCGACACAGGTAATCCCATTCCGTGCGCGTGGCATCCATTGGCGACCATTGCACGTTGTCGCAAAGGTTACGGGCGTGGGTCACAGTCTGTTCGATCCGCTCCGCCATCTCGTCCTGCGTGAGGTTCGGGATCGCTCGGTGCAGCGGCGAGGTGCCGATGAACGTGTGGATGCGCGGCTTTGCAGCGTTGCGCACAGCTTCCCAGCAGCGGTCGATATCGGGCAGTTGCGCGCGGGCCAGCCCGCAGATCACCGCGTTCTTGGAGCGCTGCGCGATCTCGCTCACCGCGCGAAAATCGCCTTCGGAGGCAATCGGAAACCCGGCCTCGATGATGTCGACACCCATGTCATCCAGAAGCTCGGCAATCTCGAGCTTTTCGTCATGGGTCATGGTTGCGCCGGGAGATTGTTCGCCGTCGCGCAAGGTGGTGTCAAAAATCACCACGCGGTCTTTTTCAGTGCTTGTCATGGTTAGGGTCTTTCTTGTCTTGTCCAAATCCGTCGGCGCGTCACGGTCATCCTCTGAGCGGTCGCGCCGGAAAGGCCGCGCTCAGAGGCGGATTAGGAGAAGACGGGTGGCCAGCGCAAGAGGCGCGGAAAAGCGCGTGCAGATTGCGATATGAGCCAAACGTGTCATGCGGGCGACTATACGCAGCAATTTTTGAAAGAAAACCCGTCGAATGAAAAAATGCGCAGCTGTGGGAGGCTGCGCATTTTCGTCATCGGAATAGTCACCGTTTGGCCAAAGAGTCTTCGTACGAAGGAACTTAGGCGCCCCGGTAAATTTTAGAGATCGGGATAGATCGGGAAACGGGCGCACATCTCTGCGACCTCGGCCCGGACCTTGTCCTCAACAGCGCCATTTCCGTCTTCGCCATTGGCAGCCAGACCATCGGTTACCTCGATGATCCAATCTGCGATCTGGCGGAACTCGGCCTCGCCAAAGCCCCGTGTCGTGCCTGCGGGCGACCCAAGACGGATACCGGACGTGATCGTCGGCTTTTCCGGGTCAAACGGCACACCGTTTTTGTTGCAGGTGATATGCGCGCGGCCCAGTGCCTTTTCCGTCGCGTTGCCCTTCACGCCCTTGGGGCGCAGGTCAACCAGCACGACATGTGTGTCTGTGCCGTGGGTCACCGTGTCCAGACCACCTTTGATCAACTGATCCGACAGCGCTTGGGCGTTGCGGATGACGTTCTGCTGGTAGATCTTGAAATCGGGGCGCAGCGCCTCGCCAAAGGCCACGGCCTTGGCGGCGATCACATGCATCAGCGGACCGCCCTGAATGCCGGGGAAGATGGCCGAGTTGAACTTCTTGGCCAGTGCCTCGTCATTGGTCAGGATCATCCCACCGCGCGGACCGCGCAGGGTTTTGTGCGTGGTGGTGGTGGCCACATGTGCGTGCGGGAACGGGCTGGGATGTTCGCCCGCCGCCACCAGACCGGCAAAGTGCGCCATGTCTACATGCAGGTACGCACCCACGCTGTCGGCAATTTCGCGCATCTTGGCAAAGTCGATCTGGCGCGGGATGGCGGAACCACCGGCGATGATCAGCTTGGGCTTATGCTCGTTGGCCAGTGCCTGAACCTGATCGTAATCCAGCATGTTGTCCTGCTGGCGCACGCCATACTGGATGGCGTTGAACCACTTGCCCGACTGGTTTGGGGCGGCACCGTGCGTCAGGTGACCACCGGCATCAAGGCTCATGCCGAGGATCGTGTCACCCGGCTGCAACAGCGCGGTGAACACGCCCTGGTTGGCCTGAGAGCCGGAGTTCGGCTGCACATTGGCAAAGCCGCAATCAAACAGCTGGCAGGCGCGCTCGATAGCAAGGTTTTCGGCCACGTCGACGAACTGACACCCGCCATAGTAGCGACGGCCCGGATAGCCTTCGGCGTACTTGTTCGTCATCACCGAGCCTTGCGCTTCCATCACGGCACGGCTGACGATGTTTTCCGAGGCGATCAGCTCGATCTCGTCGCGCTGGCGGCCCAGCTCATCTGTGATCGACTTGAACAGGTCCGGGTCGCTGTCGGCCAGCGATTTGGAGAAAAATCCGGTGTCACGGTGCGGAGCGTTCATGGGCAGGGCCTCCTTGAAGCGGGTCAATCTTTGGCGGTTACGTATAGGAGTCGCGCCAAAAGGCAAAGGTTGGAAAGCGACCACACGACACAAAGCTGCGCCATGTCTGGCGTGCGGCAGGTGTTTGTGCTTGTTTCGGAACGGCACGACCCCGATAGGAACCCGAACATATGTCCCTGCGCATCGCCTTTGCCGCCAGCTCTGCTCCGATTGCCCAATCGGCCAAAGCGGGGCTGACCCGCCGCTATGGCGACCACAACGAAGACGGTGCAGACGTGATCGTTGCACTGGGCGGCGACGGGTTCATGCTGGCAACCCTGCATAGGACACAAGACCTGCCCGCCCCGGTCTACGGGATGAATCGCGGCACAGTCGGCTTTCTGATGAACGAATACTCTGAACACGATCTGGAAGAGCGGCTTGAGCAGGCACAGGAAGAGGTGATCAACCCGCTCTCGATGTTGGCCACGCGACAGGACGGCAGCACACAACGGGCGCTTGCGATCAACGAGGTCTCGTTGTTGCGGGCAGGGCCACAGGCTGCGCGATTGAGGATCAGTGTCGATGGCAAGGTCCGCATGTCCGAACTGGTCTGTGATGGCGCTCTGGTTGCCACCCCTGCTGGATCCACCGCCTACAACTACTCCGCCCACGGTCCCATCCTGCCCATTGGCTCCGACGTTCTGGCACTGACCGCAATGGCCGCATTCCGGCCCCGCAGGTGGCGCGGCGCGCTCTTACCCAAGACGGCCGAGGTCACTTTCGAAGTGCTTGACCCTGACAAGCGGCCAGTCATGGCCGAAGCCGACGCCCGTGCCGTGCGTGACGTCGTGCGGGTCGAAATCCGGTCAGAACCCTCGATCGCACACCGGGTTCTGTTCGATCCGGGCCACGGGCTCGAGGAACGGCTGATCCGCGAGCAGTTCGTCTAAGGCCCAACCGCGTCGCAAAACCGCCCATCTTGTGCCATCTCCGGTCGCTACCTTGCACAGGGGTCAACGGTGAAAGGCATGGAACATGCGGGGTCTTCACATTCTGTTTCTGGCGGCGCTGATGTGTCTTCCCACTGCAGCTGCAGCGCAGGAACGCGACCGTCTGGATCACCGGGGCGAGGTCTTGGGATGGGAAGGCGTTGGTCGGCTCGACACGTCAATCGGCACCTGCACCGGCACGCTCATCGCCCGCGACTTGGTTCTCACGGCGGCTCATTGCGTGGTTGATGAGGCCACCCGTACCGTGCTGCCAATAGACCGCATGCGCTTTAGTGCGGGCCTGACCCATGACTTCACAGCAGCTATCCGGGGGGTCACCCGGATTGTTCTGTCCCACGGCTACCTTGAGTCTCTGGACGCTTCCCTGACCGAGCAGGTGCGCACCGATCTTGCGCTGCTGCGTCTCGACAGTCCGATTTTCAGCACCGAGGCCGAACCATTTCGCATACACGACCGCGCGATGGATGCGGGTTCTGTGATCCTTGTATCCTATGGCAGGGGTCGAAACACGTCGCTTCAGCGTGAATCGGGTTGTCGCCACAAGCAGACCTACCGGGGTGGTCTGATGAGCTTTGACTGCGATGTCACCTTCGGGTCATCCGGTGCGCCGGTCTTTGTCAACGATCAGGGGCGGCTGCGCATCGTGTCGGTGGTGTCGATGATGTCCACCGCGCCCAATGCCGAGAAAGAGGCCATTGGCATGTCGCTGCCTGTCGCTGTCAGCGCCATGATGCGCGACATGCGCAATGATGCGGCGCGCGCGCCGGTGACCGCAGGGGCCCGGCGCGTTAGTGTCGGCGAACGCGCAGGCGGGGCGCGGTTCATCAAAGTGGATTGAAGGGCACGGCCTTTCGAAAGGCCGTGTAAGGCTTTTCCGTAAAAGCCTGTACGCCTTTTGTAAAAGGCGTGCCCAGTACCCCGGTCAGCGCGGCAAGGGCAGAGCGGTGTCGTCTTTAACCTGATCCATCACGATTTGGCTGTGCACCCGCCCGATCGAGTCGTGCGGCAAGAGAACCTCCTGCACCAACCGGTTGAGCGCGGAAAGGTCCAAGCAGTAAACTCGGAAGATGTAATCGGCCTCTCCGGTCAGCGTCCACGCCGCGACGATCTCGGGTGTCGTGGCAACCAGTCGTTTGATGGATTGATGAGTGCCGTTGCTCTGGGCGCGTGTCTCTACCTGAATAAACGCCTGCACCGTCAGGCCAAGCCGTGCGGGGTTCAAACGGCATGGCGTGCCCATGATATAGCCTTCGGCTTCGAGCCGCTGGCGTCGTCGGCTGATCTGGGATGCCGACATGCCAAGGTCTTCGGCCAAGTCCTGCGCCGAAGTTTGGCCGTCCCTTTGCAACCGGGCAAGAAGTTTGATGTCTTTGGGGTCAAGCGAATTCATGCGAGAAATCTGCATCTTTTGGTGAAATCATGCAAGATCAGCGCGTAATTAACATCAAGCGCGTGCAACTATGAGCGCACGACGCATGTCTGACGCCGTAATCTTTGTGAAAACAAGGAGGATGCCATGGGTCCGTTCCCGCACAATGCGCCGAAAGCAACGATCACCAACGAAAACCCCGCCGGGACCGACGGGTTCGAATTCGTCGAATTTGCCCACCCCGACCCCGACGCGCTCCGGGCGCTCTTTACCAAGATGGGCTACACCCACACCGCCACGCACAAGACCAAACAGATCGAGTTGTGGCAGCAGGGCGACATCACCTACATCATCAACAACGAACCCGGCAGTCATGCGATGCGCTTTGTGGAAGAACACGGCCCCTGCGCCCCATCGATGGGATGGCGCGTGGTTGACGCGAAACACGCCTATGATCGCGCAGTGATGCTGGGCGCCACGCCCTATGATGGCGATGACAAGGCGATGGATGTGCCTGCGATTGTCGGGATCGGCGGGTCGCTGATCTATTTCATCGACAAATACTACGGCCAGAACCCGTATAATGACGAATTCAACTGGGTCTCCACCGCCAATCCCGAAGGTGTGGGATTCCATTACCTCGATCACCTGACCCACAATGTCCACAAGGGCAATATGGACACGTGGTTCGACTTCTACGGCAAAATCTTCGGCTTCAAGGAAATCCGTTTCTTCGACATCGAAGGCAAGTTTTCCGGCCTCCTAAGTCGCGCGCTGACCTCGCCCTGCGGACGCATCCGTATTCCGATCAACGAGGACCGGGGTGAGACCGGGCAGATCGTGGAATACCTCAAACGCTACAAGGGCGAAGGCATCCAGCACATCGCTGTGGGCGCCCACGACATCTATGACGCGGTGGACGAGATCGCGGATCGTGGCCTGAAATTCATGCCGGCTCCGCCGGAGGCTTATTACGAGCTGAGCAAAACCCGCGTTGTCGGCCATGAAGAGCCGATCGACCGGATGCAGAAACACGGCATCCTGATCGACGGCGAAGGTGTGGTCGGCGGAGGTGAGACCCGCATCCTGCTGCAGATCTTCTCGAAAACCGTGATCGGGCCTATTTTCTTCGAATTCATCCAGCGCAAGGGCGATGATGGGTTCGGCGAAGGCAACTTCAAAGCCCTGTTCGAAAGCATCGAAGCCGACCAGATCGAACGCGGCGTTCTCAAGGCAAGCTGACTGATGCGGCGCGGCCCCTAGCTTGGGTCGCGCCAGCGGTTCACGATGGGATAGCGTCGGTCCAGCCAGAAGGCGCGTTTCGACAGGCGCGCGCCGGGGGCGGACTGGAATCGTTTGTATTCGCTGATGTAAAGCAGATGCTCGATCCGCTTGGCATCGGCGCGGTCATACCCGGCGGCGACGCAATCCGCGATGGAGCCGTCTTCGTCCACGAGGATTTGCAGGATACCATCCAGCACCGGGTAGTCGGGCAGGGAGTCGCTGTCCTTCTGATCCTCGCGTAGTTCGGCGGAAGGTGGCTTGGTGATGATCGCCTCGGGGATCACAGCGCCCTCTGGCCCCATCATCCAAGCGCGATGGTTGGCGTTGCGCCAGCGGCAGCAATCGAAAACGCGGGTTTTGTACATGTCCTTGATCGGATTATAGCCACCCGCCATGTCGCCATAAATCGTGGCATAGCCCACTGCGACTTCGGACTTGTTGCCGGTGGTCAGCAACATCTCACCGAACTTGTTGGACAGCGCCATAAGCAGCAGACCCCGGATGCGAGACTGGACGTTTTCTTCGGTCAGATCGGGCTTCGTGCCTTCGAACAATGGGCCGAGCGTTTTGGTGACAGCATCGCGAGTTTTACCAATTGGTACAAAATCGTACTGGCAGCCCAAGTTTTCGGCCACTGCCTTTGCATCGTCCAAAGATCCTTGCGACGTGTATTCGGATGGCAGCATCACGCAACGCACATTCTCTGCGCCCAAAGCATCTACTGCAATGGTCGCGACGATGGCAGAGTCGATCCCGCCGGACAGGCCAAGCAGAACCTTCTTGAATCCAGTCTTGGCCATGTAATCCCGCAGCGCGGTGACCATGACGCGGTAATCCTGTTCCATCGCATCGGGATGCTGGGTGAAATCGCCATCCAACGCGCGCCAGCCATTGTCGGTGCGCTCTAGGTCGACATGGCTGATGACCTCGTCGAAGGTCGGCAATTGCACCGCGGGCACACCGCCGGGGTTCAGCACAAACGATCCGCCGTCGAAGACCTGATCGTCTTGTCCACCGACCATGTTGAGGTAAATCAGCGGCAATCCGCATTCGACCACGCGGGCGACCATGTGGTTCAGGCGGGTCTCGAACTTGTCGCGGAAATAGGGGGACCCATTGGGCACAAGGATGAATTCCGCGCCGCTTTCCTCGTGCGCTTCGACCACGTCTGGATACCATGCGTCCTCGCAAATCGGCATGCCGATCCGGACACCGTTCACCGCCACCGGCCCCTGCATCATGTCGCGCGAAAACAGGCGCACTTCATCGAAGACATTGAAATTCGGCAGGAAGTATTTGTGCACGGTCGAGGCGATTTTGCCGCCCTGCAGGACGAAGTAGCTGTTGTGCAGCTTGAGGTCTTCGCCAACGCTTGGACCACCAATCGCAAGTGCGGGTCCGTCTGTGCAGGCCTCGGCCAGTGCGGTCAGTTCGGATTGCACATGGGCCACGAAGGCGGGCTTCACGATCAGGTCTTGGGCCTGATACCCGGTCAGGAACATCTCGGGTAGCGCGACAATATCGGCCCCGGCCGCTTTGCCCTCTTCCCATGCCGTACGGGCCTTGGCGGCGTTGCCGGCAAGATCGCCCACGGTGGGGTTCAACTGCGCCAGAGTGATGCGAAACCGATCCGACATGGGGCGGTCCTTCCTTTGCCGATATCGCGGGTGACATAGCAGAACCCCGCGCGAGGGAAAGCCACTTGTGGGATAAGACATTGTCTGACCCCGCCTGCTCGCATAGGTTTCGGGGACAGGGTCATGGCAACGGACATGAGTGGGATAGCGAACAAATGAGACCGGGCAGCAAAGTCATTCTGGGTGCGGCCGTCGCACTTATCCTCGCACAGGGCGCTGTGGCGCAGGACGGCGAGGTGCAGACCAAGCAATACGATGATGGGGGCGTGTACGAGGGGACGTTCCTAAACGGGTTGCAACATGGCACCGGCACCTACCGTTTGCCGAACGGCTATGAATACACCGGCGACTGGGTCGAGGGCGAGATTCGCGGCGACGGTGTGGCGCGGTTCCCGAACGGTTCGGTCTATGAAGGCCAGTTCACCAAGGGCAAGCCCGAGGGCATCGGCAAGATCGTGTTTGCAGATGGGTCGACCTATGAAGGATCGTGGCTCGACGGCAAGATCACCGGGCAGGGCGTGGCGCTTTATGCCAATGGCGTGCGCTACGAAGGATCGTTCCGCAATGCGCTGCATCACGGGCGTGGCACGATGCAAAGCCCGGGTGGCTATGTCTACGAAGGCGACTGGATCAATGGTGTTAAGGAAGGCAACGGGACCATCACCTATCCCGATGGGTCGACCTATGAGGGCCGCGTCGCGGATGGTGACCGCGAAGGGCAGGGCAAACTGACCATGCCAGACGGTCTGGTCTATGACGGAATGTGGAAAGACGGGCAGATCGACGGGATCGGCACGCTGACCCAATCCAACGGTGATGTCTACGAAGGCCAGCTTGTCGCTGGACGCCGCGACGGGCAGGGCACGGTGCGCTATGCCAACGGCGATGTCTACGAAGGAGAGTTCAAGGACGACCTGCGCCACGGGCAAGGTATGTTCGTTGGCACCGACGGCTACCGTTACGAAGGCGCATGGGTGGCTGGGCAGATCGAAGGGATCGGCAAGGTCACCTATCCCGATGGCTCTGTCTACGAAGGCCAGTTCCGGGGCGATCTTGCCAATGGTGAGGGCAAGATCACCTATCCGGATGGGTCGACCTACGAAGGCGATTGGATCGATGGTGTGATCGACGGCAAGGGCCGTGCGGTTTATGCCAATGGGCTTGTGTATGAGGGCGACTTCAAGAACGCACGCAACCACGGCTATGGCGTCATGACATACCCTGACGGCTACAAGTACGAAGGCGAATGGCTGGACGGGCAGCGCCACGGGCAGGGCACAGCGACCTACACTGATGGCACCTTCTATGTTGGTCAGTTTGCGGACGGGCAGCGTCATGGGCAGGGCGAGATCACCATGGCCGACGGGTTCAAGTACGTCGGAGACTGGCAGAATGGCGAGATCAGCGGTCAGGGGACCGCGACCTATGCCAATGGCGATGTCTACGAGGGCACGTTCCTAGACGGCAAACGTCAGGGCACTGGCACGATGCGCTATGGCTCGGGTGAAACCGCCACGGGTGAATGGATCAACGGGGCTTTGACGGACGGGTGATGTGAGTGTTTGCAAACTCGGTGCGCGGGTTTGCAAACTTTGGCCGGGCTATTCCCACCAGCGGTCCACTTCGGCAATCTCGTCATCGGTCCAGCCAAAGTGATGCGCAATTTCATGCGCGACGATATGGGCTACCAAATCCTGAAGCGTCACTGATTTTCGGTCGCGCCATTCGGCAAGGATGGGTTCGGCATAAAGCCAAACCTGATCGGGAAAGGGCGACGGATCACCGGCGGATTTCTCGGTCAGGGGGATGCCGTCATAGAGCCCGGTCAGTTCCAGCGGATCGTCGATCTCCAGATCGGCCAGAACATCGTCGGGTGGCCAGTCGGTGACCTGAAGAAGAACGTCCTGGCATAGGTCCCGAAACGGCAAAGGCAGCCCGTTCAGGGCTGCCTCGGCATAGCGTGTAATGTCGTCGATATCGTCTTGTGCGGTCATCCGTGTATCAGCACCGCACAAGTTGACCGCGTCAAGCCAAGATCAGAGCAAGAGCTGATAGCTGTGTGGCACATAGTGGAAGCCGTCACCGCGTGTTTCGACATAGCCCACACCCGGGAAAGGCATGTGGTAGCCGATGAACGGAACCGCGTCTGTCGCCAGCATGCCCAGAACATTGCGGCGCGATGCAGCAGCGGCGGCTTTGTCCATGTCGAAACGGACTTCCCAATCGGGATGTGCCAGAGACCAGACATAGTGGTTGGTCAGGTCGGCAAGGATCAGAAGCTGCTGGTCATTGCTGTCGAGCATGAAGGTCATGTGACCCGGCGTATGCCCAAACGCGGCCATCGCCGTGATGCCCGAGGTGACGCTGTCGCCATCGCCAAGGAAGGACATTTTTTCCGCCAGCGGTTTGACGTTGTTGGCAAAGCCTTCGTTGTCGGTGCCCGACCAGTGGTCGAACTCCGCCTGACCGGTGATGTAGGCGGCGTTGCTGAAAGTCTCTGCACCGTCGGTCATCAGGCCGCCGATGTGGTCACCGTGCATGTGGGTCAAAACGACATGGGTTACGGCATCGGCGGTATAGCCTGCCATTTCTACCGCCTGCGCGGTAGCTGCCCCGTTGAGGCCGGTGTCGAACAGGATCAGTTCAGCGCCTGTGTTGACAAGAGTCGGCGTGAA
The DNA here is from genome assembly GCF_002115725.1 of Marivita cryptomonadis. Taxonomy (GTDB): domain Bacteria; phylum Pseudomonadota; class Alphaproteobacteria; order Rhodobacterales; family Rhodobacteraceae; genus Marivita; species Marivita cryptomonadis. Next base: position 94,162 of record NZ_JFKD01000003.1, on the reverse strand, counting down.
AAAGAACTGCGCCTTGTCGATCGGAATGCGCGCTTCGGCTGACGCGGCTGCGAATTCTTCGGCGCTGACGTTCATACCGAAGATCGTTTGCGGTTCTTCCACTGTGCGGCTGCCAACGAGCATCGTGGTGACTTCGAAATCGCCGACGCCGAAACGGTTTACGCGGGGGATCTGAGCCCCTTGCATGTGACCGGCGGCGCTTGCCTTGGTGATGCCAAGACCTGCTGCCATCGGAAGGGCGGCGGCCCCGGCAAGAAGGCTGCGGCGTGACATGGAAAATTCGGACATATTGATCGCTCCCCTGTTTTATCTGGGAAGGAGTGTAGCTGCAAAACCGACCAAAGCTTGTTCATTCACGGCTTCGTGACTGTGCAATCGTGCAGAGCATTGGTGCGGGGCTTTCTGGACAAAAGCATCCCTTTGTGTGAAAGCGCGGTCAACAGGAGACACAGTCCATGACAACCACCCGTTTCGCCCCGTCACCCACTGGTTACATCCATGTCGGCAACCTGCGCACCGCCTTGTTCAACTACCTTATCGCCCACAAGTCCGGTGGGACATTCATCCTGCGGATCGACGACACCGACCCGGAGCGGTCAAAGGAAGAATATGTCGATGCGCTCAAGTATGACCTGGAGTGGTTGGGCCTGACATGGGACCGTGTTGAGCGGCAGTCCGAGCGGTTGGACCAGTACCACGCGGCAGCCGACACGCTGCGCGAGATGGGGCGTTTCTACGAGGCGTTCGAGACACCGACCGAATTGGACCTGAAGCGCAAGAAACAGCTGAACATGGGCAAACCGCCGGTTTATGATCGTGCGGCGCTTGCCTTGTCCGAAGATGAAAAGGCCAAACTGCGCGCCGAGCGGGGCGATGGCGTCTGGCGGTTCAAGCTGGACCAGGAACGGATCGAATGGACCGATGGCATCCTTGGCGACATTTCAATTGATGCGGCCAGCGTCAGCGACCCGGTGCTGATCCGGGCGGATAAGCAGATCCTTTATACGCTTGCGTCGGTTGTAGACGATACCGAGATGGGTGTGACCAACGTCGTGCGCGGGTCCGATCACGTGACCAACACCGCAACGCAGATCCAGATCATCCGCGCGCTGGGCGGCACCGTGCCGTCTTTTGCGCATCATTCGCTGCTGACGGGGCCGCAGGGCGAGTCGCTGTCCAAGCGCCTGGGCACACTGGCGCTGCGCGATCTGCGCGAGCAGGGCATTGAGCCAGAGGCATTGCTGAGCCTGATGGCGCGGCTGGGTTCGTCACAGCCGGTGGAATTGCGATTGTCGCTCGAAGAGATCTCGGATGGGTTTGACCTAAGCCAGTTTGGCTCTGCGCCGACGAAGTTCGATTTTGAGGACCTTTTCCCGCTGACCGCGCGCAAGTTGCACGGGCTGGATGTGACGGCCGTCAAAGGCGATCTGGATGCGCTGGGCGTTCCGGCTGACAAGGCCGAAGCGTTTTGGAACGTGGCACGCGACAACATCACCACGCGCCACGATATCGCCAAATGGTGGGCGCTCTGTGCCGAGGGCGCGGAGCCGATGGTCGCGGATGAAGACGCAGAATTCATTGCAGAAGCGATGGCTCTGCTGCCCGAGGGCCCACTTGGCCCGGATGCATGGGGCAGTTGGACCAGCGCCGTGAAAGAGGCGACAGGCCGCAAGGGCAAGGGTCTGTTCATGCCGCTGCGCAAGGCGCTGACCGGGCAAGAGCGGGGGCCGGAAATGGCCGATCTGCTACCCGTGTTGCAAACCATTCCAGCACGCAAACTCGCGAAAGCCTAAGTTTCTTTGGCTTTTTGATGCAGAGCTTTGACCGCGTCGGGGTCGTCGATCCGGCGGTCGATGATCCCTAGCGTGGCAGCGCGGGTCTCTTCAGCGGCATTCGCCAAATCCGACCAGTCGCTTTTGCTGAGCCGGTTCGCAGCTTTAAGCATCTGCGCCATCACATCAAACCGGTCGCCACCGTCCTGCATCAGGCTGGCAAACCCGTCATGCAGAAGATCGTTCGCTGACACCGTGCCGATGATGACCCTGTCGAACTTGGGTTTGGCGTCACGCTCTGGGTCGCTCATGCCCTGGCCCAGCGACCACAAGATGCGTTCGATGCGGTGGATCACGTCGATGGCAGTGCCGGGATCGTTCACACCGGGTGACAGTGCTCGCGAGGCGACTTCGGACAAGATCACAAGGCCGAAGCGGGCATCCTGTTCGACGGTGCGTTCATCCCCCAGAGTGAAGTTTTCAAGCAGCGCGTCCAAATCGCATTCGCCATCGACATAGGCCATTGGCGTATCCTTGAGCACCCAACTGCCGGGGGGGGTGTACACCCAAAGCGTCGCGTCCTGTTTTTCGAGCTGTTCGTTGAGTTCGGCCAGGCTGATGAATTGCACATAGCCCGATCTCGGTGAGAGGAGTGCTTTTGAGCTGTCCGGTGCGCGCGGTGCATCGCTCGCGGGGCGGGCGCCTAGGTTGGGGGTTTTGGCCAACCGTTCCAGCGGTTGCGTCGCGGATTGTTCCACCAAGGTCAGGGTGTGGTGCAGGCTGCCCAATTGGCTGAGATGGGCGATCCAGCGCAGGATCGCGACAACGATCATCAGGATGCAGACCATGGTCAGACCGAAGACGATCACAGCAGCGGAGTCGCCGTAGAACCCGGCGCGGAACATGACGATGGAGGCGAGCGAGAAGAGGAACGCGCCCACAAAGACCGACATGACGTTGAGGGTCGTCATATCCTGCATCAATAGCCGGTACACACGCGGCGTTGCCTGACCTGCCGCCGAGCGAAACGCTTGCACCATGATGCCCAGTGAAAAGGTGGTGACCGCCAGCATCGACGAGGCGAGGATGTTCAGAATCGGTAGAACCGCGTCGCGTGAGAAGCGTTGGGCCAGTGAGTCGGGCAGGAACTGATCAAACAGCGGTGCGAACAGTGCCACCAGCAAGGCTGCGCTGCCAAAGGCTGAAATTCGGATGCCGGGGCGCCGCCAAAGCCGGGTCAGCCAAAGCCAGATGCGTTCGCGCATCAGGCAAACACCTTGGCGCGCAGGGTCAGCAACATGTCATCGACAAAGGCTTGTTCTGCTGCGGAGAGCTTTTGCGCCCGAGGATAGACTGGATTGCTGCGATCGTTGCGTACGGGGGTGTTCCAGCCTTCGGTGGTGGCGCAGAACCTTTCAGCCCCGGCTTCGCCGAATTCACGCAGATACCCTTGCAGAACCGCATCGACATAGCTGAGCAGGATCGGGTGATCCTTGTCCGGTGGCGCCGCATTACCCGGCGGGATGGCGTAGATCGAGATGTCACGTACATCCTGCGCTGTGTGCTGAACCGCGTCGGTGACAGCAAGGCGGGAATAGGAAAACTCCCGCGCATCCAGAGCGACCCAGTCGTCGTTGGGAACGGGGGCGATGACTCCGTCGATGACGCTTTCGGCTTCGGCAATCACAGACAGGAAGGCTGCTGGGCGGTTCGGCGCACGTTGCCAGACGCGCCGCCAACCGGTGATGTGCGAGGCATGAAGTGGGGTAAAGCTGTGGGTGTTCCGGTTCACCAGTGATCCGTAGCCGAAAAAATGCGGGTGCTTCACGGGGCTATCTGCTCACGAATGGTTGATGTATATCAAAGACAGCTTTGCATGATCCGGTAGGTTTGGCCAACCGATCTGAAAGGATGACTGCCTTGCGTGTCACCAAACGAACCAACATCGCGATGCGTGTCCTCATGTTCTGCGCCGCCAATACGGGGCGTCTTGTGACCAAGGCAGAAATTGCGGAACGCTGTAATGCGTCGGAAAACCACCTAGCTCAGGTGATCAACCAACTTGGGCAACTTGGGTTCCTTCACACCCAACGCGGGCGCAATGGCGGTTTGGAGTTGGGGCGTCCGGCAGATCAGATCAGGATCGGCGACGTGTTCCGCGTGCTCGAGGCACCGGTGCCGCTGGCCGAGTGTTTTGCCGATGTCGACAACACCTGTCCGCTGAAAGATGCGTGTCGTCTGCGGACGGCTTTGACCGACGCGGTCGAGGCGTTCTATCTATCGCTTGATCCGATCACGCTGGACGCGCTTGTGTGCACCAATGCCGACCTTCTGGACATCTTGAACCCCGAACGCGCTTGCGCTGCCAGAGAAGCCGCGCTCGCAGTTTGAGACTTGAGGCCGTTGCGAAAACGGTCTACCACTCGCGTCATCCACGATGGGAGAACCGGTTCGACCGGTGCCGAAGGAGCAACCGCCCCCGGAAACTCTCAGGCCGAAGGACCGTCGCGGACATAAACTCTGGAGAGATTTCGGGCGTGACCCGGAACGCCGAAGGGATAACGATCTCAGGCAAAAGGACAGAGGGGGCATAGGACGAACGCGCATTTTGCGCGATTTGGAATATGCCGGTTGTCGTATCACATGCGCCCGGTCTGACACGAAGGGATGCCGCGTGAGCGATTTGAAACGCACACCGCTATACGATCTGCATGTTGCGCTGGGCGCCAAGATGGTCCCATTTGCGGGATACGAAATGCCGGTGCAGTACAAGGCAGGTGTGATGAAGGAACATCTTCATTGCCGAGCGGCCGCGGGGCTTTTCGATGTCAGCCATATGGGGCAGGTCATTTTGCGGGCCGACAACCCTGAGGTCGCCAAAGCTGCTTTGGAGCGGTTGATCCCGCAGGATGTGCTGGGACTGGGCGAAGGCCGCCAGCGCTATGGATTTTTCACCAATGATGCAGGCGGGATCGAAGACGATCTTATGTTCGCCAATCGGGGTGATCACCTGTTCGTCGTCGTGAATGCGGCCTGCAAAGATGCGGATGTGGCACGCATGCGCGCCGGGTTAGAGCCGGATGTGACAGTCAAGCTTTTGGAGAACCGCGCGCTTTTGGCGTTGCAGGGCCCGAAGGCCGAAGCCGTGTTGGCAGAACATCACCCGTCAGTGGCCGAGATGCGGTTTATGGATGTAGCCACTGTCCCGATTGCGGGGGCCGAATGCTGGGTGTCGCGGTCCGGTTACACCGGCGAAGACGGATATGAAATATCCGTGCCTTTGGCGGCGGCCCAAGAACTGGCTCAGGCGTTGCTGGCCCACGAGGATGTGGAGGCCATCGGTCTTGGCGCACGGGATTCGCTCCGCCTTGAGGCGGGGCTGTGTCTGTATGGCCATGACATCGACGACACAACGTCCCCGGTCGAAGGCGGATTGACCTGGGGCATCCAGAAAGCGCGCCGGTCTGGTGGCGACCGCGAAGGCGGGTTTCCTGGCGATGATCGTATTCTAAGCGAGATGCAGAAGGGGGCCGATCGCAAGCGCGTTGGACTTCTTCCTGAAGGCCGTGCACCGATGCGTGAAGGCACTGTGCTTTTTGCCGTGGCCGATGCAGAAACTCCGGTTGGCACCGTCACATCGGGCGGGTTTGGCCCAACTGTCGGCGCCCCTGTTGCGATGGGCTATGTCGACGCTGCCCATGCTGAAATCGGCACCAATCTTTTTGGCGAAGTCCGGGGCAAACGGCTTCCTGTTTCTGTTGCCAAACTGCCCTTCGTGGCGGCAGGGTTCAAACGATAATCATACCAAGAGGGACCACATGAAATTTACCGAAGAACATGAATGGCTGCGCGTCGAAGGCGATGAAGTGGTTGTTGGCATCACGGCACACGCCGCCGAACAATTGGGCGATGTGGTGTTCATTGAACTGCCCGAGGAAGGCACGGTTGTCAGCAAGGATGACGAGATTGTTGTGATCGAGTCGGTCAAGGCCGCGTCGGACATTCTTGCGCCACTCGACGGTGAAATCACTGAAGTGAATGAAGCGCTGGTCGAAGAACCGAGCAAGGTCAACGAAGACCCTGAGGGCGAGGCTTGGTTCTTTAAGTTGAAGATCGAAGACATGTCGGCGCTGGACGACATGATGGATGAGGCCGCGTACAAGAAATACATCGGCTGATCGTCTGAGGGGCGGAGTTGTCCGCCCTTCGCATCGCCCCGGCTGGACGACACTTTGGCTGCCGTGGCGCTGGCATATTTGGAAAAAGAAGAAGCAGGGGACGGTGCGCCGTTCCGAACCGCAAGGAGAGCGACATGGGTTATGATCCCATCGACTATCTGCCGTATGATTTTGCCAACCGGCGTCACATTGGCCCATCCCCTGCGGAGATGGCCGAGATGCTGGCCACGGTCGGGGTGTCAAAGCTCGACGATCTGATTGCTCAGACGGTGCCCGAAAACATCCGTCAGGCCGAACCGTTGGATTTTGGCAAAGCGCTGTCAGAGCGGGAACTGTTGTACCACATGCGCGAGGTCGCGTCGCAGAACGAGGTTCTGACCTCGCTCATCGGGATGGGGTATCACGGCACGGTCACTCCGCCTGCGATTCAGCGGAACATTTTTGAGAACCCGGCCTGGTACACGGCCTATACGCCATATCAGCCCGAGATCAGCCAAGGGCGGCTTGAGGCGCTGTTGAATTACCAGACCATGGTCAGCGACCTGACTGGACTGGAGATTGCGAACGCATCACTGCTGGATGAAGCGACGGCCTGTGCCGAGGCGATGACCATGGCGCAGCGTGTGGCCAAGTCGAAGGCCACAGCGTTCTTTGTAGATGAGAACTGTCACCCGCAGAACATCTCGGTCATAAAGACGCGCGCGGCGCCTTTGGGCATAGAGGTGATTGTTGGGGATGTGGCTGACATGGACCCCGAGGCGGTGTTCGGGGCGATCTTCCAGTATCCGGGCACATATGGCCACCTGCGGGACTTCACTGATGACATTGCGCGGCTGCATGGTGCCCGCGCGATTGCCATCATGTCTGCTGATCCGATGGCGCTGTGTCTGCTGAAAGAGCCGGGCGCGATGGGCGCGGATATTGCTGTGGGATCAACCCAGCGGTTCGGGATTCCCCTTGGCTATGGTGGTCCACACGCGGCCTATATGGCGACCAAGGACGACTATAAGCGCGCAATGCCGGGTCGGATCGTCGGTATCTCCATCGACAGCCATGGCAACAAGGCCTACCGGTTGTCCTTGCAGACCCGCGAGCAGCACATCCGCCGGGAAAAGGCGACGTCGAATGTTTGCACGGCGCAAGCGCTGTTGGCTGTGATGGCTGGGTTCTATGCTGTGTTCCACGGACCCAAAGGCTTGCGGGCGATCGCGCAGCGCATCCATCGCAAGACAGTGCGTATGGCCAAGGGGTTGGAAGCTGCCGGTTTCAAGGTCGAGCCCGCAGCCTATTTTGACACGATCACCGTGGATGTGGGGCTCCTGCAGCGCGGCGTGTTGCAGGCGGCGGTGCGCGAGGGGTTGAACCTGCGGGCCGTTGGCAAGACCAAGATCGGTATCACCCTGGACGAGAAATCGCGCCCAGCGACCATCGAGGCGGTATGGCGGGCCTTTGGTCTGCTCAAATCGGATGATGAGCTAACACCGGAATATCGCTTGCCCGACGGGTTGATCCGCACCTCCGAGTATCTGCAACATGACGTGTTTCACATGAACCGGGCCGAGACCGAGATGATGCGCTACATGCGCCGTCTTGCGGACCGCGATCTGGCGCTGGACCGCGCGATGATCCCGCTTGGGTCGTGCACGATGAAGCTCAATTCAGCGGCCGAGATGATGCCGGTGAGCTGGCGCGAGTTCGCCGATATTCACCCTTATGTGCCCAACGATCAGGTGCGTGGGTATCATGCGCTGATCGGGGATCTGAACGCAAAGCTGTGCACAATCACTGGCTATGACGCGATTTCCATGCAGCCCAATTCGGGCGCGCAGGGGGAGTATGCAGGGCTTTTGTCGATTGCCGGATATCACCGCGCAAATGGGCAGGGGCATCGCAACATTTGCCTGATCCCGGTCAATGCGCATGGGACCAACCCTGCCTCGGCGCAGATGGTCGGTTGGAAAGTGGTGCCGGTGAAGTGCGACGACAACGGCTCGATCGACCTTGAGGATTTCCGCGCCAAGGCGGAGCAGCATTCCAAGAACCTTGCCGGGACGATGATCACCTACCCGTCGACCCATGGCGTGTTCGAAGGCACGGTCAAGGACGTCTGCGCAATCACCCATGAGCACGGCGGTCAGGTCTATATCGACGGAGCCAACATGAACGCCATGGTCGGTCTGTCGCGGCCCGGCGATCTGGGTGGAGATGTGAGCCATCTTAACCTGCACAAGACATTCTGCATTCCGCATGGTGGCGGTGGGCCGGGCATGGGGCCGATTGGTGTGAAAGCGCACCTGATCCCGCACCTTCCGGGTGATCCGGTGTCGGGTGAGGGGGCTGTCAGTGCGGCGCCGTTTGGGTCACCGTCGCTCTTGCCGATCTCGTGGGCCTATTGCCTGATGATGGGGGGCGAAGGCCTGACACAGGCGACGCGCGTGGCGATCCTGAACGCGAACTATATTGCGACACGGCTCGAAGGGGCATTTGACGTGCTGTACCGTGGCGATAAAGCGCGCGTGGCGCATGAGTGTATTCTTGATGTGCGTCCGTTCGAGAAAACTGCTGGCGTCACAGTGGAAGACATTGCGAAACGTCTGATGGATGCGGGCTTCCATGCGCCGACCATGAGTTGGCCTGTTGCGGGTACTCTGATGGTGGAGCCGACGGAGTCGGAAACCAAGGCCGAGCTGGACCGGTTCTGTGATGCGATGCTGGCAATCCGCGACGAGATCCGAGCGATCGAAGCGGGCGAGATGGATCGCGAAATAAACCCGTTGAAGCTTGCTCCGCATACGATGGAAGATCTCGTGCGCGACTGGGATCGGCCTTACAGCCGTGAGCAGGGTTGTTTTCCCAAAGGCGCGTTCCGGGTCGACAAGTACTGGCCGCCGGTCAACCGTGTCGACAACGCCTATGGCGATCGGCATTTGGTCTGCACCTGCCCGCCGATGGAGGACTATGCCGAGGCGGCCGAGTAACTGCTGGGCCACAGGCGCGACAGTGCGCCTATGAGAGTTCAGGCCGGGTTCTTTGCCCGGCCTGTTTCGTTGAAGCGTGTCGCAATCGGAAAAAACTGGCGAGGGCGTTGCAACCAATCGGACAGCGCTACGTTGCTTGGGTATGAGACACCTTTTGCAGAAGTTGAGAACATGGTTCGGTCACATCAGGCCCAAGACGCTCGCTGATGAGCAGAAGGCGATCCCGGTCGTGACCGTGTCCGCCTATCGCGGCGATTTGGCGCTGAAACATGATCGGGCGCAGCATCGTCGGTATACGGCGCATTTCGAGGATCTTCAGAATTGACCAAACCTATCCTGATTATGGGGGCGACCTCTGGCATTGGGCGCTCCGCACTGGACGAGGCGGTGCGACGCGGTTTGCCCGTGCGCGCCTTTGCCCGAAGCGCTGACAGCCTTGACGCGACCGACCTTGTCGAGCCGTTCAAGGGCGATGCGACATCGGCAGAGGATGTGGCGCGGGCCTTAAGCGGTGCGCAAGCCGTCGTCTATGCGCTTGGTATCACCGAGCGCCTGGCCATGTTGTGGGAAGAAGAGACCCTCTTTTCGGAAACAACACGGGTGTTGCTAGAGGCAATGGCAACATCGGATGTATCGCGGCTTGTGGTTGTCACTGGATTTGGCGCAGGACGCAGCAAGACGGCAATGAGTTGGGTCGAAAGGACGGGTCATCGCGCCATCCTTGGTAAGCCCTATGCCGACAAAGACCGTCAGGAAGACCTGATCATGGCGTCAGCGACGGATTGGACAATTGCCCGTCCGGTGATCCTGACCAAGGGCGCACGCACCGATGCGTATCGCGCCTTGCGGGACCCCAAGACTTGGCGCAACGGGCTGATTTCCCGGTCCAGCGTGGCGCATTATCTGATCGACGCGGTCGAGCAGGGGTTGGACGTCAAAGCGGATGTTGTGCTGACGCGCTGAAAATCAGGCTTTGGCGGTGTCGTCCAACAGGAACGACATGGCGTCACGCACCCGGCCCCAAGTCGCTGCATCCGACGCACAGAGCAGATAGCCTTCACGCATCTGCGCGCGATACTCTGATCCGTCAAGACAGGCGACGTGGCCACCGGCGCGCTGGACGATCAAAGCCCCTGCGGCATGGTCCCAAGGTGTCAGGTTCGAGCAAAGCACAAAGTCCATATGCCCCAAGGCCACCATACGGAATTCATGCGCGGCGCAGCGCAGCATGTAGAGCCGTTGAAACCGTGTCATGAGACCCATCAGGTCGGTGCGTTTGTCGTCCGGGACATTGTACACCGAGGCAAAGCCGCTAAGCGATTCAACCGGCCCGCCTTTGGACACTGAAACGTTGCGGGCGGGGCGGCGCGGTGCCATCACTTGCGCGGGGCCTGTCTCGTCTGCAATCAGAACTTCGTCTGTGATGGGGTCATAGATCAGGCCAAACACGGGCACACCAAAGCGCGTCATCGACAGGATCACGCCAAAGGTCGCCAACCCATGCGCAAAGTTCCAAGTGCCGTCAACGGGATCGATGGTAAAGCCCATTTCCGCATCGGCAAGCGCCGCGACTTTTTCATCAGTCACACTTTCTTCACCGACCATCAAAGCGTTGGGGAACATCGCAAGCAAACCGCGCACGATCATCTTTTCCGCTTCCTTGTCGGCCGCAGTGACCACATCCATCGGTCCTGATTTCTGGTCGATGTCACTGGTGCCCAGCGTCCGAAAGCGCGGCAGAATTTCGGCCCGCGCGGCGCGGCGCACGAGGTTGATGATCTGCGTGCGCTGGGCCGGGGTCAGCGGGGCTGGGATTGTCATGGGAAGGCTATCGGACATCGGGCGACTCGATTTCTTGTGATGGGCTGTCCGGGGCATGCCAAGGGATTGGCCTCAGGGCAAGGTGGTATATTGCCGTTCATTGGGTCTTTCGGCCCACGTCACGCAGATCATTCCCGCGCCCGAAGCACTTGGGCTGGGCGTGCCGCAAGGGGGCGCCATGCGAAAATCAGGCCGGCAAGCAGTGTTGCCATCACACCACCCACCACGACGCCAAGGGCGGATGGCCAGACCACGGCAAAGCTGCTGTCCATGATAAAGGTCATTACTGCCCAACTGCCTAGGATGCCCGCGCCCAAGGCGACCAGACCTGCACCGCCGCCCAAAAGCGCAGAGCGCAGGGCAAAGCTTTGCAGAATACGTGCGCGGCTGGCACCAAGTGTTTTCAGCACGGCAGCTTCATAGGTGCGTGCCCCTTCGCCTGCGGCGGCAGCGCCGATCAATACAAGAAACCCGGTAAGCAGGGTGGCCGCAGCCCCCCAGCGCACGGCGGCGCCAATGCCTTCGAGCAGGAGGCTGACTCGGTCGATAGCATCGCGGACGCTGATCGCTGTGATATTCGGAAACGCGGTCGCCAGTTCACGCAGGATGCGGGCCTCGTCTTCGGCGGGCGCATAGACCGTCGAGATAAAGGTATGCGGCGCACCTTGTAGCGCGTTGGGTGTGAGCGTCATCACAAAGCCCATGCCGGCGGTCGAAAAATCCACATCACGGAAGCTGGTGATTGTGGCGCCGATGTCTCGCCCCAGTATGTTGACGGTGAGCGTGTCGCCCAGCGACAAACCCATTTCTTCGGCCTCTTCAATGGCAAAGCTGACCTCAGCGGGGCCGTCATGGTCGGCCTCCCACCATTCGCCTGCGACGACCCGCGTGTTGGCGTCAGGCTGAGCAGCATAGGTGATGCCTCTGTCGCCAGTGACCACCCAGTGATCGCCTGCGACTTCGCGGGCCGGTCGACCGTTGATCTGGGTCAGTACGCCGCGCAGCATGGGCGCCGTATCGATGCGGGCGACTGCCGGGTCGTTCTCGAGCATCTCGGTATATTGCGGCATCTGGTCGGGTTGGATGTCGACAAAGAAGTAGGCGGGCGCAATCTCGGGCAGGTCACGGTCAATTGCGGTGCGCAGGTTGCCGTCGATCTGACCAACTGCCGCCAAAACCGAAAGGCCCAGTCCGAGGGAAAGAACCACAGGAGCTGCCGCATCCCGCGGGCCACCAATCGAGGCCAGTGCCCACCGCCAGACCGGATGACCGCGCGTGGCTTTGGTTGAGCGTTTGGCGATCCAGCGGATAGCGATGGCCGCCAAGACCAGCACAATCAGCGCGCCGATCAGCCCTCCGGCAGTCCAAAGAGTGAGGAAGGGGCTGCCGGAAAAAAGCGAGGCCACACCGACAAGCAGGCCCAACAGGACGAGCGTCGCAATCACATAGCGCCACGCGGGCAGCATTTTACCCCCGTCCAAAGCATCTCGAAACAGCATCGCGGGGCGGATGTCTTCGGTCCGTGCGAGCGGCCAGAGGGTGAACACCAACGCTGTCAGGATGCCATAAAGCGCGGCTTCGATAAGCGGGGCCGGGTGGATGGTGAAGATTGCGGGCACCGGCAATGAAGCGCTGATCAGCGGGCCAAAGAGGATCGGGACAAGCGCGCCCAAGACAAGGCCAATGCCGATACCAAGCAGGCTGAGTGCACCGATCTGAAGGAAATACGTCTGGAAGATCGTCGCGCGGGTTGCCCCCAAGGTGCGCAGCGTGGCGATCACGCTGGTCTTGCTGGCGAGATAGGCGCGGACGGCTGCGGACACACCGATACCTCCTACCGCAAGACCTGAAAGACCCACCAGGATCAGGAACGCGCCCAGCCGTTCGACAAACCTCGCCACGCCCGGTGCACCATTACGTGCGTCTCGCCAGCGCAGACCGCTGCTTGGGAACGCAGCCTCGGTTGCAGTTTCCAGTGCGTCGAGATCGCTGTCTGGCGGCAAGAGTAGACGATATTCGGTTTCGTAGAGTGTGCCGGTTTGCAGCAAACCGGCCTCGCGAAGCGCGTCTGTGGTAACAAGTGTACGCGGGCCCAATGAGAAGCCGGAGGCAGAGCTGTCTGGTTCAGTGACAAGGATCGCGGAAAGCGTGAAATCTTGGGTGCCAAGCCGAAAGCTGTCGCCGGCCACAAGGCCCAAACGATCTGCCAATAACGGGGCCATGACTGCACCGGGCTGGGTGCCATCGCCCGCCAAAGCCTCTGACAAAGGCATAACCGGATCAAGCACAACCTCGCCTGTAAGCGGGTAAGCGTCATCAACGGATTTGACTTGCGTCAGCGCACGTTCTGCCAGGCCCTCGGGGTCTTTGACCACCATGGAGCGAAAATCGGTGATTTCGGAAATGCCGGCCGAGATGCTTTCGAGATAGGCGCGTTCTTCTGGTTCTGCAAAGCGGTAGGTGAATTCCACCGATGCATCGCCGCCCAAGAGGATCGACCCTTGTGCTTCAAGTCCCGACTGGATCGCGGAGCGGACAGAGCCAACGCCTGCGATCGCGGCCACGCCAAGTGCGAGGCACGCAAGGAAAATACGAAAGCCTTTGAGACCGCCACGCAGTTCCCGGCGGGCGAAGCGGGCAGCCGTGCTTAGCGCCATTATTCTGCAGCCTTCAACTGGTTGTCCGAGATGTGCCCATCCGTCAGCCGGATCACCCGGTCGCATTTCGCGGCCAGTTCGCGGCTGTGGGTGACCAGCACCAATGTTGCGCCGTGGCGGTCGCGCAGATCGAACAATAGGTCAATGATCGCCTGACCATTTACACCGTCAAGGTTGCCTGTTGGTTCATCCGCTAGCAGGATTTCCGGACGCGTGACCGAGGCTCGGGCCAGCGCGACGCGCTGCTGTTCGCCGCCTGACATCTGCGCCGGGTAATGATCCGCTCGGTGGGCAAGGCCTACTGCTTCAAGCTCTGCTTGGGCGCGGTCGTAGGCATCCTTTTCCCCAGCCAGTTCCAGCGGTGTAGCGACGTTTTCCAGCGCCGTCATGGTTGGGATCAGGTGAAACGACTGGAACACGACGCCCATATGATCGCGCCGAAAGCGCGCCATCTTGTCCTCGTCCATCGCGGTAAGGTCCTGACCGAGTGCAACCACGCTGCCCGAACTGGCATTCTCAAGCCCGCCCATCACCATCAACAACGAAGACTTGCCCGATCCCGACGGTCCGATCAGTCCTAATGTCTCGCCCTTGTGAACAGAAAGGCTGATCCCATGTAGGATCTCGACCATTCCGGCATTGCCCTTGAGGCTGAGCGTGACATCTTTGAGGTCTAGAACTGGCTGGGTCATTGGATACGGAGCTTTATCATGTTTCACTCTTTCACATATGGGGCGTCATGGGTTCTGAGCAAGGTGCGCGTGACAGCTGTGTGCCTGTGCACAGTCACAGCCGCGCAGGCCGAACCGGTCGAAATTCTGGCGTTAGGCGACAGTTTGACAGCGGGCTACGGGTTGATCGACCAAGAAGGCTTTGTGCCCAAGATGCGGTTGTGGCTGAAAGAGCAGGGGCTTGATGTGCGTCTGGTCAATGCAGGTGTGTCGGGCGACACGACGGCAGGTGGCCTGTCGCGTGTGGAATGGTCGCTGACCCCAGCCACCGAAGCGCTGATCGTCGCTTTGGGCGGCAATGACCTGTTGCGCGGCCTTGATCCGGCGGTGTCGCGGGCAAACCTCGAAGGCATTCTTAAGGTTGCACGAGACAAAGAACTTGATGTGTTGATCGTCGGGATGGAAGCACCGGGTAACTATGGTCCAGACTACAAGGCCGAGTTCGATGCGATGTATCCCGAATTGGCCAAAGAATACGGCGCATTATACTTTCCGCGTTTCTTTGAAGGGCTCTACAGCGTCGGCAGCACTCCAGCGGAATTGCGGGATGTGATGCAGATGGATGGCATCCACCCGAATGCAGAAGGGGTGGATCTGATCGTTGCGGAGATGGGTCCTGCGGTCGCCGCATTGGTCAAACGGGCATCAGATTAGAGCAACGCGCAGCAGAGTAACTGCGGTGTTCAGAGGGTCTTTTCAAAATGTAAAATTTGGCGAACGGGCGACGTGAATGTCGCCCGTCTGCATGTTCATCCCAGAGGCCATACCCAAATGATGACTGCCGGGATCAAAGGAATGGGCTGACACCAGCCCAGTGCCCGGTCAGGCGAGCGAGATGTTCACTGCCGCTTCGCGACCATCGCGACCTGACTCGAGGTCGAAGGTCACTTTCTGATTGTCAGCGAGACCTGTCAGTCCAGACCGTTCTACGGCCGAGATGTGGACAAATACGTCTTTGCCGCCGTTATCCGGTGCAATAAACCCGTATCCTTTGGTGGTGTTGAACCATTTGACGGTGCCAGTGGCCATCCGTTCTACTCCTGTCTGTCATGTCTTCCGCCGCACAAGACGATGCGACGGGCGCGGTCAGTCAAATTCGCTTAACTGAGCCGTGTCGGAGCAGTGGTCGAATATGGTAACTTTGCAATGCAAGTTTTCAGGTGATTCCAAATAGGACGCAAGAAAAAAGCCGAGGCTTCTCTTTCCTGTGAAATCGGCTTGCCTTGAGCGCAGCGCGCCCCATCTTTAGTCGGTCTTAGACTTCAGGGAGAGTGAACATGTCAGGCATGGACGTCCGCGTGGCCGCCAAAACGGAACAACAGATGCTGGATAAGCGCTACGCCGAGGCTCGCGCAGATATTGAGCGTAACCGGTTGATCGAAAACGGACAATCCGGCGCTCTCTTGTTTGCGGCCATGGCCTATGGAGATGCGTTGGAAGAGAACACCCTGTTTAAGACAGCGTCGCATTTGGCAAAGCTCTTTTGCATCGCAGCGGCGTTCATCATTCCGAACCTGCTGGTTATTCACGTACTTCTGTAACACCACGCAGATTTAAGCAGTTTTTTGCGCGACCGCTTGGCGTGGTCGCGCCTTTTGTTCAGGACGGATCAAACTGGTTTTGGCCTGATGCAAATATACCGATCGCCAAAACGCTCAAGCTTACGGCAAGGAACAACAACATTGCAGTGGACAGCATGGCCCCTGTTGCAAGCGCAATACCCGCTACGATCCAGCCAAGACCACTTCCTGCTATAAGCGCAATTGCCGCCATGTCCTGTCCCTTTGCACCTTGATGCGTCTCAAGTCTTAACAAGCCGTGAATGGCTGTCGAAAACGCTCGAATTGTGGCAGCGGCAGGGCAAACCGGAGACGTGTGCAGATGCGCCTCCGGTGTGCTGATCTTTTGGCTTTACAGCACCGTGACGACCGTCCCGATCGGCACCCGTTCATAGAGGTCAGTTACATGCTCATTCAACATGCGGATGCAGCCATTTGAAACGGATTGCCCGATCGACCGAGGCGCCGTCGTTCCGTGGATGCGGAAAAACGTGTCGCGTCCGTTCTGAAAAAGATACAGCGCACGCGCGCCCAGCGGGTTGTCGGCGCCACCGGGCTGAACATAGTCGTTGTCCACGAACTTGGAGTAGGTCTTGGGCTCGCGCTCGATCATCTCCTGGGTCGGACGCCAGGTCGGCCATTCCTTTTTGACCGAGATCTCGGCCGTCCCGGTGAATTCAAGACCGGCGCGGCCCACACCAACACCGTATCGGCGGGCGACGCCGGGTTGGGTGACATGATACAGAAAATGCGCGCGAGGAAGGATCAGGATCTGGCCCGGAACCACATCGCTTTTGATCCTGACGTTTTGGGGGCGGTAGATCGGGTCGATTTGGAAAGCTTGCGCAGAGGCGATACTCGGGGCAGCCAGACCAGCAGCGGTGGCGGCGAGGAAGTGACGTCTAGAAATCATGGGCAGCACTGTTCCTTGTTGTTCTGAACTCGTACAAACGAAGTCTGAAAAAGATGTTGCCAAGGCTTTAGGCGAAAACAAGCTTAATTGCACATTTGTCCGTCACGCGTCCAAGGCAGTTGCGACAGAAAGGACACAAGGTCAGGCGGCATGGGATGTGGCGCGCGCCCGGCCTCGTGCGGTGCCGCCAAAGAAAAACCGCCCGGCGCATGTGGCACCGGGCGGTCCTAGATCGAGAATCGCTGTGGCTTACGCCAGCGCGAGGTTGATCGCGCTTTCGCGGCCGTCACGGCCGTTTTCGATGTCGAAAGTCACTTTCTGATCATCGCGCAGGCCGGTGAGGCCCGAACGCTCAACGGCGGAGATGTGGACGAAAACGTCCTTGGAGCCGCCATCGGGTGCGATGAAGCCGTAACCTTTGGTGGTGTTGAACCATTTCACTGTGCCAGTGGCCATGTGAAGTATCCTTTTGTGTTCCGTTGCCCGCTTTATGCGGCAACCCGGCAAAGTCACGTCTGGATCGAAAGCTGCGTGCCGGTGTCGGAAAACAGTAGGTCGAGTAGAAGATCGTTAGCACCTCGCCTATGACAGGTTGCCGCATCTGAGACAAGAGGATTCTCTTTTGATAGCTGGTGCTGGCAAGGACTTGCCCATAGGTCACTTTCTACATATGTCGCTTTGCGAATATCTGGGAGGACGTCCATGTCCGGCAAGAAAATTACATGCCTCGACTGCGGTCAGGTCAACCGCGTGCCCGAAGACCGGCTTGATGCGGGGCCGAAATGCGGGACCTGCGGCTCAGGCCTTATGCCGGGTAAAGCCGTCGAACTGGATTGGAGCACGCTGCAAAAGGCTGCGCGCAATGATGAGGTGCCCTTGGTGGTCGATTTCTGGGCACCGTGGTGCGGACCCTGCAAGATGATGGGGCCTGAGTTTTCCAAGGCGGCGGCGACACTCAAGGGCCGGGCACGCTTGGTGAAACTCAATACAGAAGACTTCCCGCAATCCGGCCAGACCTATGGCATCCGGGGAATTCCGACGATGATCCGCTTTGTCGGTGGCCGTGAAGGCGCGCGGCAGTCAGGCGCCATGCGGGCGGATCAGATCGTTGGCTGGGTGGGGTGAGGTAACCTAGCCTTTACCTGATCTGACCAACCGTCACGCATGTCCATCTATTTGCGCCCCGGCTGCGCGGTGTTCCCGTGTTCTGTACAGCCGGCCTCGCCCAGCGGGGCGCACGGCTTTTAGAGGAGGAAATCGACGTTCTCCTCGACGCTATTCATGTAACCCACGCCCGACGCCCGTTTTTTATCGACGCTTGGGTCGCGCTTTCTGATCACGTGCATGCCATTTGGACATTGCCGTTGGACGACACGAATTAATCCGAACGATGGGGCACAATAAAAGCGCGATTTTCCAAGTTTGTGCGACCCAACTATGCCGGTGATGCTCTGTGTAGGCCGGGCTTTAGCCCGGTTTACTGTAACGGTATGCTGCCGGGCTGAAGCCCGGCCTACGCTGCTCCAAGGTTTACCTCACAAACTTCTTGAACTTCACTCGCTTCGGCTCAAGCGCGTCCGCACCCAAACGCCGCTTCTTGTCTTCTTCATAGTCTTCGAAGTTGCCCTCGAACCATTCGACATGGGCATCACCTTCGAAGGCGAGGATATGCGTACACAGACGGTCGAGGAAGAAACGGTCGTGGCTGATGACCACGGCGCAGCCTGCAAAATCTTCGATGGCGTCTTCCAGTGCGCGCAGCGTTTCCACGTCAAGGTCGTTGGTCGGTTCGTCGAGCAGCAGAACGTTGCCGCCCTCCTTGAGCAGGCGCGCCATGTGGACCCTGTTGCGTTCACCACCCGACAGCAGGCCGACCTTCTTCTGCTGGTCGCCCCCTTTGAAGTTGAACGACCCGCAATAGGCGCGGGAGTTGACCTCGGCATCGCCCAGTTTGATGATTTCCGCCCCGCCCGAGATGGCCTCCCAAACGGTATCGCCCGCATTCAGGTCATCGCGCGACTGGTCGACATAGGCCAACTGCACGGTGTCGCCGTACGAAACCTCGCCTTCATCGGGTTGTTCATGCCCGGTAAGCATCTTGAACAGCGTCGATTTGCCGGCGCCGTTGGGGCCAATGACACCGACGATGCCGCCCGGCGGCAGGCTGAAGGACAGGTTCTCGATCAAAAGCTTGTCGCCCATCGCCTTTTTCAAGCCGTTGACTTCAATGACTTTTGAACCAAGCCGTGGACCATTGGGAATAATGATCTGCGCCCGACCGACGCGTTCGCGTTCGGACTGGCCCGCCATCTCTTCATAGGCCTGAATACGCGCCTTGGACTTGGCCTGCCGCGCCTTCTGGCCCTGCCGCATCCATTCCAGTTCGCGCTCCAGCGTCTTTTGCTTGGCCTTGTCCTCGCGCGCTTCCTGTTGAAGACGCTTGGCTTTCTGGTCCAGCCAGCTGGAATAATTGCCCTCGTAGGGAATGCCGCGGCCCCGGTCGAGTTCGAGAATCCATCCGGTGATGCTGTCGAGGAAGTAGCGGTCGTGGGTGACGATCAGGATCGTACCCTTGTATTCGATCAGGTGGTTCTGCAGCCAGGCGATGGTCTCGGCATCGAGGTGGTTGGTCGGTTCGTCGAGCAGCAGCATGTCCGGCGCTTCGAGCAGCAGCTTGCAGAGCGCGACGCGGCGCTTTTCGCCGCCCGACAGAGTCGTGACATCGGCGTCGTCCGCAGGGCAGCGCAGGGCTTCCATTGCGACGTCGATCTGGCTGTCCAGATCCCACAGGTTGTTGGCGTCGATCTCGTCTTGCAATGTCGCCATTTCATCAGCGGTTTCATCGCTGTAGTTCATCGCAAGCTCGTTGAAACGGTCCAGCTTGCCTTTCTTTTCCGCCACTCCCAGCATCACGTTCTCACGCACGGTCAGCGCGGGATCAAGATGTGGCTCCTGCGGCAGGTAACCCACTTTTGCACCTTCGGCAGACCACGCCTCGCCCGAGAAGTCTTTGTCGAGCCCGGCCATGATTTTGAGCAGGGTCGACTTACCTGCGCCGTTGACGCCGACGACCCCGATTTTGACCCCGGGAAGGAAGTTCAGGTGAATGTTTTCGAACGTCTTCTTGCCGCCGGGATACGTCTTTGAGACCCCGCTCATGTGATAGACATACTGATAGGCTGCCATGATCGCGTTCCTTTGAATTTCGATTTTGCCGAGGGATACACGCGCAGGCGGACCCGTGCAATCACGCGTGTTCAGGCTTTGTTTGGAATTGGCGGCTAGGCTCTATGGATTATTGATCTGAAGGGTGATTCACACCGTCATGCCAACCGATTGGTTCGAAGTCCTTGGGATTCACGCCCTCTATGCATCCCATGTTCACGCCGTATTCCTCTGCATCGGATCGGCGTTGGTGATGCCTGTAGATTCCGCATATCTTGCAGAAATAGTGTTTCGCTGTGTGTGTGCCAAAGGTGTAGAGTGTCAGGCTATCTGCGCCTTTGACGATATCCAGATCATCCCTGTGAACACTGGCGGTCGGGGTCCCCCGGCGGCGGCAATAGGAACAATCACAGCGCCGCGCATTTTCAAGGCTGTCTTTTAGGCGAACCGACAGTTCGACGATACCGCAATGGCAGCTGACCTTGAGTTCAGCGGTCATTTCCGACGTACCGACGGAACGCGTGACCGGGAAAGCTGGTACTTGGCTTCGGGGTGTGGCGGATGGCCTTCGGTGCGTGTCCAGTATTGCGGCCCACCCAGACGCAGCCAGAGCGGGAGCGTAAGTGCAAGCCCAATGACAAAGCCGCCGACATGCGCCCAATAGGCCACGCCACCTTCATCAGCTGCCGTGCCGAATCCACCAAAGACTTGGAAGGCGAACCAGAGGCCCAACATGATCCAGGCGGGGATAGGGAAAATGCGGAAGATGATCACGATGATGATCAGAATATCGACCTTGGCCTTGGGGAACAGCAAAAGGTAGCCGCCCATCACCCCGGCAATCGCGCCGGATGCCCCGACAGTGGGCACAGGCGATCCCGGCGCGCTGATGTAATGGATGAACCCCGCGCCCAATCCGGCAGCAAGATAGAAGAGGATAAAACCGATATGCCCCATCTCATCTTCGATATTGTCGCCGAAGATGAACAAAAACAGCATGTTGCCGATCAGGTGCATCCAGCCGCCATGCAGGAACATGGAAGTGAGAAACCCGCTGAACCCCTGGCCTTCGCTGACAAGCGCCGGGATCAGCGCATAGTCAAAGTAAAAGCGCATGATCTCTTGGTCGCTTTGCATCAGCGGCCAATAGCTCAGGAAGATGCCGACATTCGCGACAATCAGCGCGTATGTGACAAAGGGCGTGCGGCCCGACGGGTTGTGATCGCGGATTGGAAACATGCCGCGACAGTTGGCGCAAAGCGGCGGCGCGTCAAGCCGCGCCGCTCAGAAGCTGTGCGTTTCCGCCCGAGGCCGTGGTGTCGACGCAGACATGACGTTCGTGACAGACATGACCGGTATCCGGCATCCCGGTGATCAGCGGCAGGATCGGCCCTGAGCGGTCGGCCAAAGCAGAACGCAGTGTGCGAGCGGTCTCGGCGTCGCCCCACCAAAGCATACCGTCTGCAGGCAGATCGGACACCCATGCGGCGTCAATACTGCCCTCAGCAACGATGGCTCTCCCACCCAAAGCTTCGACCGCCTTTGCCTGCGCTGTCGCAGTCGAAAAACCTGGCCCAAGGCAAAGGATCGGCCCTCGCGCCATCGCAGTCAGCACGTTGGATTCCCCAGTCGGCCCGGGCAAAGTCGTCTTTTTAACCGTGTGTTTCGCTGACTTGGCTGCCAATTCTTTGGCCAAGCGATCCTTGCTGTCCTGTCCATCCCAGCTTTCAGCCCCGCTAGGTGCGGGATGCTTGCGGAAACGTGCCAGATAATTCGGCCCGCCCGCCTTGGGTCCGGTGCCCGACAGTCCTTCACCACCAAACGGCTGGCTTCCCACGATCGCGCCGATCTGGTTGCGGTTCACATAGATATTGCCTGCCTCGATCCGTTCCGAGACATGCTGCACGCGGTCGTCGATCCGGGTTTGCAAACCAAAGGTCAGCCCGTACCCGGTTGCATTGATCGCGTCGATCACCTTGTCGATGTCCTTGGATTTGAACGTCGCGATGTGCAGGACGGGGCCGAAAATCTCGCGCTCCATGTCCTTGATGCCAGAGACCTTGATCAGGGTGGGGGGCACAAACGTGCCGCCGCCGGGCAGCGGCAAACGGTGAAGCACACGGCCCTCGGCCTCGGCTGCATCGACATAAGAGATGATACCGTCACGCGCCTCGACGTCGATGGCGGGACCGACATCGGTGCCATAGATCCAAGGATCGCCAATCACCAGCGCGTCCATGGCACCCGTCAGCATCTCGGTAAACCCCTTGGCGATATCTTCCTGTACGTAGAGGCAGCGTAGCGCAGAACAGCGCTGACCGGCGGACTGGAACGCGGATTCGACAATCGCCTGAACCGCCTGTTCGGGCAACGCCGTGCTGTCGACGATCATTGCATTCAGACCGCCGGTTTCAGCGATGAACGGCGTGCCGGGGTCAAGATGTTTGGCAATGCTGCGATGGATGATCTGCGCAGTTTCGGTCGAGCCGGTGAAGGCAACGCCCTTGACCGCCGGGTTCGATGTCAAGGCCGCGCCGACATCGCCGGCACCGGGCAGCAGTTGCAGCGCTGTTTTCGGCACCCCTGCCTCGTGCAACAATTGCGCGGCGCGATGTGCAATCAGCGGCGTCTGTTCGGCAGGTTTCGCCAACACGGCATTGCCAGTGGCAAGGGCTGCCGCGATTTGCCCGGTAAAGATCGCCAGTGGAAAGTTCCACGGACTGATGCAGGCAAAGACCCCTTGCGGGTCTGGGCCTTCGCTGCGGGCAGCGTAATAGCGCAGGAAATCCACCGCCTCGCGCAATTCGGCCACAGCATCCGGTATCGATTTGCCTGCCTCGCGGGCCAAGAGTGCGAACACTTCGCCGTAATGCGCCTCGTAAAGGTCGGCCGCTTTGTTCAGAACCGCAGCACGTTCTGCTGCGGGGGCGTCCCACGGCTTGGCTGCGGCGCAAGCTGCGGCGACAGTGTCGGTCGTGGCCCAAGTCACCGATCCCACTGTGTCGCCGGGGCGCGCGGGGTTGATCACGGGGTCAGTTGCACCGATTTCGGGATCGCTTGCCACCATCGGTTCGGCGGACCACTGTACCATAGCAAACGGTTTGCGCGCCGCTTCGATCGAAGCACGGGTCGGACGATGGGTAAGGTCCCAACCCATGGAGTTCGAGCGCTCCGGCGCAAACAATTCAGGTCCGGTTGGCAGCTTTGGCACGGCATGGGCGTCGAGCGGATCAGAGGCCACTTCCGAGGCCGGCACATCCGTGTCGACGATCTGGTTCACGAAAGAACTGTTCGCGCCGTTCTCCAGCAGACGCCGCACAAGATAGGCCAGCAGATCGCGATGCGCCCCGACCGGAGCATAGATGCGGCAGCGGGTGCCCTCGGCGTCCTTGACGATGTCGTGCAGCGCTTCGCCCATGCCATGCAGACGCTGGAATTCGAACGACGAGCGGTCCTGCGCCATATGCAGGATCGCGGCCACGGTATGTGCGTTGTGCGTCGCGAATTGCGGGTAGATCCGGTCGGTCATTCCCAGCAGCTTGCGCGCATTAGCGATGTAGCTGATGTCGGTATGATGTTTCGCTGTGAATACCGGAAACTCCGGTAAGCCCGCCACCTGTGCGCGTTTGATCTCGGTGTCCCAATAGGCGCCCTTGACCAGCCGGACCATGATCTTGCGGTCAAGCCGTTCGGCCAGATTGTAGAGCCAGTCAATGACATGCCCCGCACGCGGCCCGTAGGCCTGCACAACCACGCCGAATCCGTCCCATCCCTTGAGTGACGGTTCAGACAGCACGGTTTCGATCACGTCGAGAGAGACTGACAGGCGGTCTGCCTCCTCTGCATCGATGTTGAGCCCGATCCCCGCAGACCGCGCCAATTGCGCCAGCGTGCGCAGACGCGGCACGACCTCGTTCATCACGGTGTCCTGTTGCGCCTCTTCATAGCGTGGATGAAGCGCAGAGAGTTTGACCGAAATACCTGGATTCTCGCGGATGTCCTTGGACTTCGCGGCTTCGGCAATGGCGCTGATGGCGCGAGAATAAGACAGGTGATAGCGGCGCGCGTCGGTTTCCGTGCGCGCGGCCTCGCCCAGCATGTCGTAGGAATAGGTGTAGCCTTTTGCTTCCATCTTGGCGGCACGGGTCATCGCGGATTGGATGGTCTCGCCCAGAACGAACTGCGCCCCCATTTCCTTCATCGCGCGGCCCACGGCGGTGCGGATCACCGGCTCACCCAGTCGTTTGATCGCGCCGCGCAAATGGCCAACGGGACCGGGCTGTTCGTCCTTGAGCACCTTGCCCGTCAGCATCAGCGCCCATGTAGAAGCGTTGACCAAAGGCGACGTGCTTTCGCCCAAATGGCTGGCCCAGTTCGATGGCGCGATCTTGTCTTCAATCAGTGCGTCGATGGTTGCGGCATCGGGCACCCGCAACAACGCTTCGGCCAGACACATCAGGGCGATGCCTTCTTCGGTCGACAGACCGTACTCGCTCAGGAATACTTCCATCAGACCGGGGCGCGAATCTTCGCGGATCGCCGTGACCAGCTTGGTTGCGCGGGCCTTGATCGCGTCGCGGTCCGTTTGGGTCAGTTGCGCGGCGGTGCGCAGGCTGTCCACCTTTTGCGTTTCATCGGCATAGGTGTTGTCGTCTATCAAGGGGCGTAGGTTGGGCAGCTCATCACGGGGCATGGCGATCTCCAGTCATATCCCCTACAATACCGCTGAAGATGCAGGGTAAGTGCCGGATTATCGAATTTCGGCACGTCAAATGAACTGATTTTGGCAGGAAAGGCAGGCGAATTGATTATCTCAGATCTGGACAGATTCGACCGGGCGATTTTGCAGGAGATGGCACGCGATGGACGTGTGTCGATCACCGAGCTGTCGCGGCGGATTGGCTTGTCGAAATCTCCCACGCAGGCGCGTTTGAGGCGGCTCGAGGAAGTGGGTGCAATCCAAGGCTACCGCGCCTTGCTTGACCCGATAAGACTGGGACTCGATCATATCGCTTTTGTCGAGGTCAAGATGACCCAGACCCGCGAGGCCGCCTTGGCTGCGTTCAACGAAGCAGTGGCCAAGATCCCCGAGATTGAGCAGGCGCATTTGATCGCCGGAAATTTCGACTATCTGCTCAAGGTGCGCACCGCGAATATGCGCAGCTATCGCAAAGTGTTGGCCGAAAAGATCTCGACGCTGCCGCATGTCGCGGCCACGTCGACCTATGTTGCGATGCAGGCGGTAAAGGAAGACACTTTCGGGAACGTGACTTGACCGATCCGGTCGGGCGCGGCCAAATGCACCCATGCGACGTTTGATTTCAGTCCTTGCCGTTGTTGCGGCGCAGAGTGCGGTTGCTGATGGATGTCCCGTGGCACCCGATCACACTGCGGCCCTAGATGGGCTCTACGCCGAGGTGCAGCGCGCGCCGAACGAGATGATCGCGCGCAATTTTTCCAGCCAGATGTGGGAACTGTGGCTCGAAGCGCCGGATGAGCCTTCGCAGATGATGTTGGACGAAGCCCTGCGCGCCATGCGGATCGGCGACTATCTACGGGCCAATAACCGGCTGAACACACTTGTGTCCTACTGCCCGTTCTATGCCGAAGGCTACAACCAGCGCGCTTTCCTGAATTATCTGCGGGGGGATTATCCTGCGGTTCTGCCCGACCTCGATCAAGCGATTGCACTCAGCCCGCGTCATACGGGGGCTTTGACAGGAAAGGCGTTGACCCTGATCGCGATGGGCCGGGAAGATGAGGCCCAGCCGGTCCTCAAGGAAGCGGTTTCGCTAAACCCGTGGCTGGGTGAACGGGCCTTGATCAAGCAACCAGAGGGCGACGATCTTTGACCTTGTGTCACTGAAATTGGGAATGCCCGCAAATCACCGATCCAAACCATTGTTTTCGCCCGATCCCCCGGCTAGGGATAGCACGAAGCGGGCGTGATGGAATGGTAGACATATCGGACTTAAAATCCGAAGGCCTTAGCGCCGTGTGGGTTCGAGTCCCACCGCCCGCACCAGACTTGGCAGCAGCCAGCGAAACGCGCCATCCCGCAGTTTGATCAGTCCGGAGGCACCATGTCTGATTTCACCACCCGCCCAGAGATCCGAGGCACGTTTGGGGTTGTGACCTCGACGCATTGGATCGCCTCTGCTGTCGGCATGAGTATCCTCGAGAAAGGCGGCAACGCGTTTGATGCTGCTGTGGCGACGGCGTTGACCCTCCAAGTGGTGGAGCCGCATTTGAACGGTCCGGCAGGGGATATGCCAGCGATCTTCTATTCCGTCGACACGGGTCGCGTGGATGTCTTGTGTGCGCAAGGTGTGGCACCCGCAGCCGCAACGGTGGAACACTACAGCTCGCAGGGTTTGACGCTTGTTCCGGGGTCGGGATTGCTGTCGACCGTGGTGCCCGGTGCCTTTGACGGGTGGATGTTGATGCTGCGCGATCATGGCACGATGACGTTGCGCGACGTTATGCAGCCCGCGATCGACTATGCGCGCGATGGTCACCCTGTCTTGCCACGTGTCGCGCAAACCATCGCCGGCTTGACCGGGTTTTTCCAAACTGAATGGCCAAGCTCGGCTGCGGTTTGGATGCCCGATGGCGCGGCACCGCAGCCGCACGCGCTGTTCAAGAATCCCGATCTTGCGGCGACCTATGACCGTCTGGCCAACAGTGCAGGGGCCACCCGCGAAGATCAGATCGACGCGGCGCGGCATGAATGGCGCGAAGGGTTCGTGGCACAGGCCATCTTTGACTACCTCGCAGATGCGCAGGTGATGGATGTCTCGGACGCAAAGCACTCCGCGGTTCTTGCTCCTTCGGACATGGCCGACTGGCGCGCCAGCTATGAAGCGTCTTTGACCTATGAGTATCACGGCTGGACCGTCCACAAGACCCAAGCTTGGTCTCAAGGGCCGGTGCTGTTGCAAACGCTGGCGATCCTCAAGGGTGTCGATCTTGGGTCGATGAACCCGAACGGGGCAGAGTTTGTCCATACCGTGATCGAAGCGATGAAGCTCGCCTATGCGGATCGCGAAGCTTATTATGGCGACCCGGATTTCAGCGAAATCCCGATGGATGTACTGCTCAGCGAAACGTACAACGCCGAACGGCGCAAGCTGATTGATGGCAGCGCATCGCTTGACCAGCGCCCTGGTCGCGTTCCCGGCTTTGAACATCTGGCCGATGCCTGTGTCGAGCGCGCGCAGCGGGATTTCAATGTTGGCCCGGTCGCCGCGCAGGAACCGACCATGTCGCATCTCACCGAAAAGCGTGGCGATACGGTGCATCTCGATATCATCGACCGTTGGGGCAACATGGTCTCGGCCACGCCCTCGGGCGGCTGGCTACAAAGCAATCCGGTCATTCCCGGACTTGGCTTTCCTCTCAATTCCCGCGCCCAGATGTTCTGGCTCGAGGACGGTTTGCCTACATCTCTTGCCCCGATGCGCAGGCCACGCACCACCCTGACTCCCAGCCTTGCCGAAAAGGACGGGTGTCAGCTTGTCTTTGGCACACCGGGGGGAGATCAGCAGGATCAGTGGCAGTTGATCTGGTTCCTGCGCTTTGTGCATTTCGGGATGGGCTTGCAGGAATGTATGGATCAGCCGCTGTTCCATTCGATGCACTTTCAAGGCTCCTTCTTCCCGCGCGAAGTGCGCTCGGGCGAGATGATGATCGAACCCAATGTGGGTGAAGACGTGATCGCCGATTTGCGCAAACGTGGGCATATCGTGACAGTGGCCGAGCCGTGGACTGTGGGCCGACTGACCGCAGCTTTGCGCGAACCGGACGGCATGTTGCGGGCCGCAGCGACCCCACGCATGATGCAAGCCTACGCGATCGGGCGCTAGGCGCCTTTCCCGTTTGCCACTGCTGTCGTTCTGAGGTCTGATGCAGCCAACCACTCAGTTCAGGCACGGGAGTCATTATGCCCATCCGCAATCGTTTCGCCGAATTGCACCCGGAAATCACCGCATGGCGGCGGGATCTACACGAACACCCGGAACTGCAATACGACCTGCCACGCACATCAGGGATCGTGGCGGACAAACTGCGGGCGTTCGGCTGCGACAGCGTAGTAGAAGGGATCGGGCGCACCGGGGTTGTGGCGCTGATCCACGGCAAAACCAACGCATCCGGCAAAACCATCGCCTTTCGCGCTGATATGGACGCCCTGCCGATTTACGAGGCGACAGGCGCGGCCCATGCGTCGAAAACGCCGGGCAAGATGCACGCCTGTGGTCATGACGGCCACACCGCGATGCTGCTGGGTGCGGCGCAATACCTGGCCGAGACGCGCAATTTCGACGGCACGGTGGCTGTGGTGTTCCAGCCCGCCGAAGAGGGCGGCGCAGGCGCCGAAGCAATGGTGCAGGACGGGCTGATCGACACATTCGGCATCTCGGAAATCTACGGTCTGCACAACTCGCCGCTTTTGCCTTTGGGTCAATTCGCAATCCGTCCCGGCGCGTTCTATGCCGCTGTCGACAGCTTCCACATCAACGTGCGCGGCAAGGGGGGGCATGCCGCACGCCCGAACAACACCGTGGACACGACGCTCGCCGCGTCGGCCATCGTGATGGCGCTGCAATCGGTGGTGTCGCGCAACACCGATCCGCAACAGGCCGTTGTCGTGTCGGTCACGTCGTTCCGAACGGAATCCGAAGCGTTTAATGTGATCCCTGAGCATGCCGTCCTGCGCGGCACAGTGCGCAGCTTTGACATGGATGTACGCGCCAAAACGCTGGAGCGGATCAAGGCCATCGCGGAACTCACCGCGCAAAGCTATGGCGCCGAGGCCGAACTGGGTTTTGATGAAGAACCTTATCCCGTCATGGTCAATCACGACGTAGAAACCGAACACTGCATTCGCGCCGCCAGGGACGTGGCCGGAGGCTGCATCGACGATGCACCGCGCACCACGGGCGGCGAGGATTTCGCCTACATGCTGCAGGCCTGTGCCGGTGCCTATATCCAGCTTGGAATTGGGCAGGGGCCGGGACTGCACCACCCGCAATACGACTTCAACGATGACGTGATTCCGACCGGTTGCTCCTATTGGGTGGCGCTGGCCGAACAGAGGCTTCCGGCATGATTATCGAGGCTGGCCTCCAAAGCTGTCACTGGGGATATTTCGATGCATCGCTTGACCCGGTGGCAACCGTGGCCAGTGGTTCGGAGGTCACGATGAACTCCGTGTCCGGTGGCAAGGCCATGCTGCCCGGCGAGGGGTTTCATGTCCCGCCTGAGCTTTTGGCGTTGCAGGCCGCAGGCGAACCCACAGCACCCGGACATATCCTGACCGGGCCTGTGGCCGTCGATGGCGCAATGCCCGGCGATGTCCTTCAGGTCGACATTCTTGATGTGCAACTGCGTCAGGACTGGGGATACAATTTCATCCGCCCCTTGTCGGGCACGTTGCCGCTGGATTTTGACGAAACGCACAAGGTCATCATCCCGCTGGATCGCGACCGGAATGAAGCGACGATGCCTTGGGGCCTCAAACTCCGTCTTGCGCCGTTTTTCGGTGTCATGGCCGTCGCCCCGCCTCCCGCTTGGGGCCGCATCTCGACCATCGAACCCCGCGCGCATGGTGGCAATCTTGACAACAAAGAACTGGTGGCGGGCACCACGCTTTATCTGCCGGTCCACACCGAAGGCGCGTTGTTCTCCTGCGGCGACGGGCACGGCGTACAGGGCGATGGAGAGGTCTGTGTCACCGCGATTGAAACGGCGTTACAGGGCCGGTTCCGCCTTACGACCCGCCGGGATTTGGACATCACCTATCCCGAGGCCGAAACGCCAACGCACTATATAACAATGGGCATGCATCCCGATCTGGATGTCTGCGTCGAGATCGCCCTGCGCCGCATGATCAGCGTCGTGTCACAGCGCGTGGGGATCACCCGTGCCGAAGCCTATATGCTCTGCTCACTTGCCGGTGACCTACGCATCACCCAATCCGTCAACCGCGAAAAGGGTGTTCACATGATGATGTCGAAATCCCATCTCGCATAAGCAAACCACAAGGCGACCCGCATGTCCGAAAAGATGTCCGCACGCATTTACCTGACAGGCGATGTTCACAGCGCGGATTTTCCCCAATGGATCGCCCGTCATGCCCATAAGTTGGGCCTTGATCACGTAACGACCCAGCGGGTGCCGTCAGGTTTGGAAGTGACTGCTCAGGGTGCAGAAGAAATGCTGCAAGCGCTTGCTCTTGGGGCGAGTCTCGGACCGGAGAGCGTTCTGGTCGAAACGATGGATATCACAACCGCTGCGTGCAGTTGACGAAACCTGCGATCACAATTTCATCGCTTAGTGCAATAATTGTGCAAATATCTCTGATTTCTGGCACTTCCGGCTGCCAGTCTTATTGATCGCCGAGATCTGGTCTGTCTTACTCTGTCCGACTTCGACGGAGAAACTATGAACTGGGTTGCAGTGGCTTTGACGGAAGACGTCCCCCCGGGCGTCGTGATCCCAAGCCGCATAGAAGACACGGATTTGGCAATCTGGTGTACGCCGTCTGGCCGTTACCACGCATGGTCCGACCGTTGCCCGCATCGCGGCATGCGTTTGTCGCACGGGTTTGTCCGTGGCGACACGCTTGCCTGTATTTATCACGGCTGGCAGTATAACGAAGAGGGGGCCTGTGATTACATTCCGGCGCACCCCAAACTGACCCCGCCTGACACGATCTGCGTGCCCACCTATACCTGCACCGAAGCGGGCGGCGTGATTTGGGTGTCGCTTAACAAGACGGACAGCGCGCTGCCCGCGTTGGGTGGGCGTAAGCCTGTCCGGTCCCTGCCGATCAACCTGTCTGCAAATGACCTTGCCGCGCATTTTGGCGCGGAAGATTACACCACGATTGCCGTGGTGTCCGACCATGATGTGTTGATTGCCGTACAGCCGTGTACGGATAACGCGTGTATGGCCCATGTGCTTGCCTCGCCCGATAAGGATCGAACCACCGTGTCGCGGTGGTTGGAGGATTTGCGCGCAACTTTGGAAGGGATGCCGTCATGACCGCGACCATCGACAATCACTGGTATCCGGTCGCCATGATCTCGGGCATCCAAGCACCGCGTGAAACTTTACTGCTTGGTAAAAAAATTACTGTGGGCCGCGAACGTGGCACTTGTTGGGTCAAGGACGCGTCGGGAAACGCGCTGCCTACCGTCGAACGCTTCGGCCATCTTTGGACCAGCCCCGGCCAGCCCAATCGCGATCTTTTCACCATCCCCGAAGCCGACAGCCCCGGTCGCCGCTTGGTCGATGTCGGATCGGTCAAGGTCAAATGCTCGCCCCTGCGCGCGGTCGAGAACTTCCTCGACATCGCACATTTTCCATTTGTGCATACCGATATTCTGGGGGCGGAACCTCATACCGAGGTCGACCGTTACGACGTCAAGATCCGCGAAGAGGTGGACGAGGTCTGGGCCACCAAGGTCAAATTCTTCCAACCGCAGGCAGCCAAATCGGCAGAGGGCGGGATCACCACGGAATACATGTACCGCGTGCCAGCCCCAACCTGTTCGGTGCTCTACAAAACCTGCCCGCCGCGTCCCGGTGAATGGGACGTCATCACGCTTTTTGTGCAGCCGCTGACCGATGAATGGTGCGAGGTTTGGCCGTGGATGGCGCTTTATGACGATGATTCAACCATGTCCGAAATGGTCAGCTTCCAACAGTTGATCTTCATGCAGGACCGCTCGATCCTCGAAAACCAGTTGCCGCGCAAACTGCCGCTTGATCCGGGGATGGAGGTACCGACACAAGCCGACATGACCTCGGTCGCCTATCGCCGCTGGCTCAAGAAGATCGGCTACACCTACGGCGCGCAATTGGTGGCTGCATGATCCTTTACGACTATGTCCTCAGCGCCAGTTGCTACAAGGTCCGCCTGATGGCGGCGCTGATTGGCAAGACGCTCAGCTTGCATGCGGTGAATTTTCATCCCGCGCAGGAGCACAAATCCCCCGAGATGCTGGCGCTGAACCCCAAGGGCACGTTGCCGATCCTGCAAGACGGCGACACGGTGCTGACCGACAGCGCCGACATCCTGCGGCATCTGACGGCGGAGCATCCTGAATGGCGTAGCCCAGAAGACGACCGCTGGCTGGCCTTTGCGTCCGACCTCAACAACAGCCTTGGACTTGCCCGCTTGCATGATGTGATCAGCTACGAGGCAGACATCGAAAAAGCCCGTGCCGCCGGCGTTGCGGCTCTGCGCAAGCTAGAGGCGCATCTGACCGAACAGCGCTTCGACGGCCTGATCTTCCTGACTGGCAAGACCCCCACAATTGCGGACATTGCGTGCTTCCCGAACACCGCTTTGGCCCCGGATGGAGGTGTGAGCCTTGATCCGTATCCATCTGTACGCCTTTGGATGCGGGCCATCCGATCGCTGCCGGGCTTCATCGAAATGCCCGGCATTCACCGCCTACATGAACTGGCGCACCCGGCATGACCGCGATCCTTCTCACGAACTGCGAGGCGATTGTCACCTCGGCCAGTGCTCCGGTTTTGCGGCACCAAGACATCCTGTCTGAAAACGGCGCGATCACCGCGATTGGTCCTGACCTGTCCCGACAAGCGCCCGAGGGGACCGACATCATCGATGCCACGGGGCATTTCATCTATCCGGGCCTCGTCAACACGCATCACCATTTCTTCCAATGCTTCGTCCGCAATCGCGCCGAATTGGACTGGACGCGCTATTCAGTGATCGAATGGCTGGACCGCATTTACCCGATCTTTTCGCGCCTGACCGAGGACTGTTTCTACCACAGCTCTGTCGTGGCGATGGCCGAGCTGATCAAGCATGGCTGCACCACGGCGTTCGACCATCAGTATTGTTTCCCCCGCCATGCCGGGTCGCGCATCATCGACCGACAGTTCGAAGCGGCAGAGCTTCTGGGCATGCGCTTTCACGCGGGGCGTGGGGGCAACACGTTGCCCAAATCCGAAGGCAGCACGATCCCGGACGAGATGCTGGAATCCACTGACGAATTCATCAGCGCCTGTGAACGCGCGATTGACGCGTTTCACGATCCCGCACCGCTTTCGATGCGGCAGGTGGCAGTTGCGCCTTGCCAGCCAGTGAACTGTTATCGCGAGACATTCGAGCAGTCCGTGGCGCTGGCGCGGGACAAGGGCGTGATCCTGCACAGCCATGTAGGCGAAGGCGAAAGCCCTGTGATCGAACAGGTGCACGGAAAGCGTACAGTCGATTACTGCGAAGAGATCGGGTTTGCCGGGCCGGACGTGTTTTATGCCCACGCATGGGAACTAACGCGCGCCGAACTGGCCAAACTGGCTGCATCTGGCACGGGCGTGTCGCATTGCCCAGAGCCCGTCTATCTGGTCGGGGCCGAAGTCACCGACATTCCGGCCATGGACGCGCTGGGCGTTCGGGTGGGCCTTGGCTGCGATGGGGCGGCGTCGAACGACAATTCGAACCTGATGCACTGCATCCATTCCGGCTACATGCTGCAATGCCTTGTCGCCTCATCCCGGGAAGACGGCGTGCCTGTGCCCGGACGGTTCCTGCACTATGCGACCGAGGGCGGTGCTTCGCTGCTCGGGCGCACCGACATCGGTGCGCTACGCCCCGGTATGGCGGCGGACCTGTTCGCCATCGACACCCGCAAGCTTGATTTCGTGGGCACGCGCCACGATCCGATCAGCCTTTTGGCCAAGGTCGGCGTTGGTGCGCCCACGGACCTGACCATGATCAACGGACGCATCGTCTGGCACAAAGGCGAATTTCCAGGAATCGACGAAGGCGCGCTGTTCGCGGCCGCCGAAGAGACACTTCACACCATTCTGCCAAACACAACCAACGGGGATAACCATGTCTGACACACTCAAACGCCGCAGTTTTCTGAAAGGCACACTTGCCGCCACAACGGCTCTTGCCTTGCCGATGCGCGCCCATGCGCAAGAGGTTCTCAAGATGGGCGTTGTGCTGCCATCGCCTGCTGCTGATGTGGGTTGGTCACACACTTTGATGGAAGGCGTGAACACTGTCAAAGAGGCCTATGGCGACAAGCTGGAAGTGACCGTTCTCGAAAACATCGCAGAAGGCCCGGACGCGGACCGCATCGCGAACGGTCTGGTCGCGGAAGGCCACAATGTTCTGCTGCTCGGCTCGTTCGGATACCAGAACGGTGGCATTCAGATCGCCAAGCGCAACCGCGATGTGTCGATCATCCACGCCTCGGGCTTTATGGTCGAACCGAATTTCTCTCCCTTCACCGCCAAATACTGGCAGGGCACCTACCTGATGGGTATGGCTGCGGCATCACTGACCAAGACCAAGAAGATCGGCTGCGTCGGCGCGTTCGCGATCCCGGAACTGATCACCTCGATCAACGCCTTCATGCTGGGTGCGCTGTCGGTTGATCCGGAAATCACAATGAGCGTTGTCTGGGTAAACAGCTGGTTTGACCCGGCATCCGAACAGGAAGCGGCCAAAGCCCTGATTTCGCAGGATGTGGATATCCTGTTCTCGAACGCGCAGGACACACCGTCGGTGATCGCGGTTGCGGAAGAGGCGGGCGTGTATGCCTACAACCTCAACTCATCCATGCAGAAATACGCGCCCACCAAATATCTTGGCGTTGTCGGCACCGATTGGGGTCCGCATTTCAAGCGTCTGGTCGATGGACACGTCGCGGGCGATTTCCCAAGCGCCAATTACTGGCTCGGTATGGAAGACGATGTGGTCTTCACCGCAGACTGGAACCCGGACATCCCAGCCGACATGATTGCGCAAATCGAAGCCAAGCAGGCGGAAATCGCAACCGGTGACTTTGTCGTCTTCCAAGGTCCGCTGACCGATCAGTCGGGTGCGGAACGTGTGGCGGATGGAGTTGCCATGACCGATGACGAGATCATCAGCATGGATTGGCACGTCGCAGGCGTCACCACGCCACTGCCTTCATGAGCCAGCCCGCGCTGCTGAGACTCGCTGGAGTTTCGAAGCGCTATGGCACTGTTCAGGCCAATCACGAAATCGACCTCGAAGTTCATTCGGGGTCGATCCATGCCGTGTTGGGCGAAAACGGGGCCGGGAAATCGACTCTGATGAAGCTTATCTACGGGGTCGAACAACCGGATTCGGGCCATATCCGCTGGAACGGGCAAGAGGTGCATTTTGCCCGACCCTCCGACGCGCAGGCGCTGGGCATCGGTATGGTGTTTCAGCATTTCTCGCTGTTCGAGACCTTGAGCGTCGTTCAAAATGTATCCCTGATGATCCCCGGAAAACCGGCGGATTTGGCGCAGAAGATCACCGATCTGGGGGACCAGTTCGGGCTGTCCGTCGATCCGCACGCGATGGTGCATCGCCTGTCGGTGGGCGAACGCCAACGTGTCGAGATCATTCGCTGTTTGCTGCTCAATCCCAAGCTGTTGATCCTTGATGAACCGACCTCGGTCCTGCCACCGCAAAACGTGCGCCGCCTGTTTGAGACGCTGCGCAAGTTGCAGGCAGACGGGATGGCGATCCTGTTCATCTCGCACAAGCTGGATGAAATCCGCGAGCTGTGTGACACCGCCAGCGTGCTGCGCGGCGGCGAGGTGACGGGGCGGGTTGATCCGCGTGAACATGATGCGCGGTCCTTGGCGCAACTGATGATCGGGCGCGAAATGCCGAATGTGGCCCATGCCGCGCCACAGCCACCGGGGGCCGAACGCCTGCGGCTGAACGCGCTTGGCCATCCGCGGGCCAGCCGGTTTGGCACCACGCTGGACGGCATCGACCTCAAACTGCGCAGCGGTGAGATTGTCGGGATTGCGGGTATTTCCGGCAATGGGCAGCAGGAGCTGGCCGCGCTGATTTCGGGCGAGAGCCGCGCGCAGGAACCCGGCATGATCGAGATTATGGGCAAGAAGGTCGGCCACCTTGGTCCGATGGCGCGGCGCAAGCTGGGCTTTGCCTTTGTGCCCGAGGAACGGTTGGGGCGCGGGGCGGTGCCGGAGATGTCGCTGGCCGACAACAGCCTGCTGACCGCCCATAGTCGCAGCATGCTGTCGCGCGGGTTCATCCGGCGCAGCGTGGAACGCGCCTTTACCCGCGAATGTATCGAAGCCTTTGATGTGCGCACGCCCGGACCCGATGCCGAGGCTGGCGCAATGTCGGGTGGAAATTTACAGAAATTCATTCTGGGCCGCGAGATCATGCTGAATCCCGATGTGATGCTGGTGTCACAACCCACATGGGGTGTCGATATCGGGGCGGCCACGGCCATTCGCAAGCGCCTGCTCGACATGCGCGATCAGGGTTGTGCGATCTTGGTGATCTCTGAAGAAATGGACGAATTGTTCGAACTGTGCAGCAAGCTGCATGTCCTGCATAATGGTCGGCTGTCCCCAGCGCTTGAAGCGGCAGAGACAACGCCGCAAGAGATCGGCCGCTACATGATTGGGGCCGAGACGTGAAGATACGCTTGATCCGCCGAGACTCCGCTTCGCGCCTTGCGATGCTCACAGCTCCTGTGCTGGCGCTTGTGCTCACCTGTCTGGCAAGCCTTGTTCTGTTCGCGGCCCTTGGCAAACCGGCGGGTGCGGCGCTGCATGCGTTGCTGCTCAAGCCGTTCCTGAGCTGGTACAGCTTTTCCGAAGTCCTGCTGAAGATGGCGCCACTGTTGCTGATCGCCCAAGGTTTGGCCATCGGCTTCCGCGCCAACGTGTTCAACATCGGGGCGGAAGGTCAGTTCATCGTCGGCGCACTCTGTGCGTCGGCCTTGCCGGTCTATTTCCCGGACGGGGATTTCCCATTGATGCTCCCCGCGATGATCGCCTTCGGCGCTTTGGGCGGCACGGTCTATGCCTTGATCGCGGCCGCCTTGCGCACGCGCTTCGGGGCGTCCGAGATCCTTGTCACGCTGATGCTGGCGCTGATCGCGGTGCAAATCCTGAATTACCTGTTGCTGGGGCCATGGAAAGACCCGCGCGGGTTCAATTTTCCGCAGACAGTGATGTTCCCTGACAATGCGATGCTGCCGATCCTGTTCGACGGGACGCGCACGAACATCTCTTTGATCTTTGCTTTGCTGGCGAGCGTCTTTGCTTACCTGATGATGCAACATCATTTCCGAGGCTACCAGTTGCGCACGGCGGGCCTTGCGCCGCGTGCAGCGCTTTATGCCGGATTTTCAGCTCCGCGCATGGTGTGGCTGGGCCTTGGCCTTGGCGGCTTGGCCGCCGGGATCGCCGGGGCGAGCGAGGTCGCGGGGCCTTTGGGTCAATTGCAGCGTTCGGTTACATCGGGCTACGGGTATGCCGCGATCATTGTGGCTTACGTTGGCGGGCTGAATCCTCTGGGGATCATCGGGTCCAGCTTTCTGATCTCGGTCATCTATATCGGCGGGGACAGTGCGACGGTGTCCGCCGGATTGCCCGTCGCGGCGGTCGAGGTGTTTCAGGGCTTGCTCTTGTTCTTCTATCTGATGACCTTCACGTTGATCCGGTTCCGGATCGAGATCGATCGCAAGGTGCCTGCATGAGCGGATTGGAGTTTCTGTTGGCGGGAACTCTTGCCGCCTCCTTGCCATTGCTGCTTGCCGCACTGGGCGAGATGGTCGTGGAAAAGACCGGGCTGCTGAACCTTGGGCTTGAGGGGATGATGGCCATCGGGGCCGCGATAGCCTTTATCTGCGTTTACCATACGGGGTCACATCTGCTGGGCTTTGCGGCTGCAGCGTTGATGAGCACTTTCGTGGCGATGCTGTTTGCGATCCTCGTGATCGGTGTAAAGGCCAATGAGGTGGCAGCGGGTCTGGCGATTGGTGTTTTGGGGCTGGGCTTGTCAGCGCTTTTTGGCAAATCCTACGAAAGCCTGACGATCAAAGGCCTTCCCAAGATCGACATCCCAATTCTTTCGGACATTCCCGTCATTGGACCGACTTTGCTAACGCAGGACATCGTTGTCTGGCTTTCCATTCTTGGCACGGTCGCGCTCTGGTGGGTGCTGAATCGGACCAAGCTGGGCCTTATCATTGCAGCAGTTGGCGAAAACGCCGATGCAGCCCGATCCATCGGGTATCCGGTGGTGATGATCCGTCTGATCGCCGTCGCTTTTGGCGGTGCCATGTGTGGGTTGGCCGGGGCCTATGCCTCTACGGTCTACACTCCGCTCTGGGCCGATGGCATGATCGCTGGACGTGGCTGGATCGCGTTGGCGCTGGTGGTCTTCGGGACGTGGCAAACGGGCCGTGTGGCGTTTGGTGCATTGCTGTTCGGGATCCTGTCCTTGGGCGAGCTGACAGCCCAAGCGATGGGCGTGGGACTGCCCTCGCAAGTGCTGTCGAGTTTGCCGTATCTGGTCACCATCCTGATGCTGGTCGTCATCTCGCGGCGACGGTCTGGTCTGATCTGACCGCTGGAGCAGGTTGCGGTCCTGGAATTGTGTTGAGCAAAGGGTGGGTCAAGCGCGGAATATTGTCCGTTCTGGCCCGGTCGATCAGGCAGTCCGCAACAGCCTTGCTGATCGATTGGCCGGTCTGGTCTTCGACAAACAGCCATTGCCCAGCGGGGTTGATCTCAAGGAACACCTCCTCGCCGTTTGGCCGCCGGCGGAAGTCGATGGCACCGTAGGTCAAGTCGAGGGCTTTCATCAGCTTGCGGATGCCCGCCACAGTTTCCGGTGCCAGCGTGGTTGGTGTGATTGTCACGTTCATGTCCATGCGGAAATCGACGCGATAAGCGGCTTTCTGGCTGTCGATGGCAGCAGCAAAGATCTGGTCGCCAACGACGGTCACGCGCAGGTCGCAGGTGGCTTCGATGTATTCCTGAAAAATCACCGGCGCGTATTTCACCGCGTCAATCTTGTCCAACTCTTCGGCCTTGAGCAGCCGTGTCTCGCGCCACGCATCCTCACTGCCTTGGAACGGTTTGTAGATGGTCCGGTCTACGCCTTCCTTGGCGACAAAGGCGCGGGCGGCATCTGGATCTGTGGTGATCAGCGTGCGGGGCATTGTCAGGCCAACGGCTCGCGCCACGTCCAACTGCCATGCCTTGCGGCTTGCGTCCTGATCGCGGCCGGGAACGTTGATCCAGTCTGCATCGAGGGTGAGCCACAGCCCCTGAATGGCCTCGTCCACCTCGCGGATGGCGAAATGGTCGAGCACGGGATCGGTCACGTCCGGGTTCATCCCGTAGGGTTGCGGACGACGCCACCAAACAGAAGACACTTTCGACAGGTCAATCGTTTGCCCCCGGTACTGCATCAAACGCCGGGACGACGGTTGACCCGCTTCGAAGATCAAATGCGCGTCCTTGGGGAAATCGGCAAGGTTCAGAAGCGTGGCGCTGTGACCGCGTTGAGCGATGTGCTGCATCACGTGGTGGGCGTGAACATCGTCGTCACTGGAAAGAATGAGGATCATGGGAAATCTCCGATTAAGGGCGTCGGAAAGGGCCGGGTTGGCCCTTTCCTGAGGCGATCAGTCTTGTGGATCGTCAAACAGCGCTTCGATCTCAGCCATCTCAGACAGAATCTGTTCCGCCATCGCCGACAGCTCTTCGTAGTAGAGGACAAGCTCTTCGATCTGCTGTGCCTCGGCATCGCTGGAGTAAGTCTGTTGAAGACCCGCCATTGCACCCGATGCGTGATGTGGCGTTGCCATGACAAAGGGCATCGCCCCCGCTTCGCCAAAACGCCCGCCGCGCAATCCGCCGAACCGGTCCGGGATACGATCCGAGAACTGCTTGTCGAGCCCGCTGACCTTGCGGTCGCCGATAGGATCGGTGCCCTGATCCAGAATGGCACTGGTGCCGCGATCAGCGATTATGTTGGTCCCTTGGTCCATCAACACATTCGTCGGTCCGCGATCATCCAAGATGCTGGTCGGACCCCGGTCGAGAAGGATGTTGGTCGGCCCCCGATCATCAATGATCGAGGTTGGTCGCAAGTCGCGCAGGATATTGGTCGGGCCGCGATCGTCGATGATGTTCGTCGGGCGCTTGTCGAGGATAACATTCGTCGGCGGGCGATCCAGATGTGGCAGCGAATGGATCTGGTCGTCGCGGATGGTGGTCAGACGATCCGACTGGACTGTGGTGATCCGGTCCGCAACCGTGCTGGTCAGGATATCGCGGATCGTGTTGGTATGCGCACCCAAGCTTTGAACGGTGGGTGAGGCCGCCCGTAGGCGTGTGATGCGAAGGCCGAAGTTAGACCCGGTCATCGCTGCGTTACAGCCGCCATTGGTATGGATGCCGACGATGCAACCATCGCTGGCCCGCAAGATGCCCGACCCGGAATTGCCCCCAAGCGTGTCGATGTCGTTGTACCGGACGCGGAAATCCTCGAAGCTTGTGATCGGGCCCGCTTCGATCCGCTTTGGCTGCCCGGCGGGGTGGCCGATGATGCAGATCATGTCACCTTGATTGCCGTCGTCTTCGGCCAAACGGGTGATGCCGAACTGCTGACCCGGATTGCCGGACAAGCGCACGATGGCAAAGTCGAGACCATCAAGCCGGTATTCAATCAGCTCTTCGACGGCAAAGGACACCGGGCTTTGCTGCACACCGTTGCTATCGACCTGGAAATTGAACTCCACGTTCATCCGCGTCGCGATTTCCTGCGAGGAAATGATGTTGCTGGTACCATTAATGCGCGGCCGATTCCAGCCACCGCCGGTCTGGTCAAAGCAATGGCCAGCAGTCAGGAACAGGTCGTCCGCGATTAGCGTACCTGTGCACCAACGATGCCCCGCGACGTTGCCGGGATTGGTGTAGATGCTGGCCAGATTGGTGTGCCACCGCAGCACACCAACAGGCGCCTGATGGGTGTCCACAAAGGCGCGGGTCACGCCAAGGCTGCCGTCATATTGTTCGACCGGCTGACTGTCGTCGGTGGTGCCGCATATCGTTTCGCGAATGTCGCCATACTCAAGCCTGTCGGGGGTGAGCGACTCTTGGGTCATCTTTTTCTTCAGGCTTTCGATGTCCTCAAAATTTGGAACGAAAACCGGATCATTCGGGCTGTCCTGCACGTGGCCGACGCCCTCTTTCTTTGATTTAGCCATGTCTAAAATCCTTGTTGAAATAAGTTCTGAAATTGCGACCGGTGCGTTGGCCCGAAATGGATCAACCTGGCCCGGTCGCCCGCCAGCCAGAGGCGCCGCCCCTAGGACGAGTTCGAAAAAGGGGGGCTGTCCGAAGCTCCGACAGAAATGTCCAAGCGCAGCGGGATCGTGATGCTGGCGGTTTGGCCCACGTTCGGGGCCACCGGCGTTGACGCAATGCTGCGAGTTGGCGTGCGTTCCTGCAGGTTCCCGGGCGGCATCTTAAACCCACCAGTGTGCGCCGCATCGCGGCCTATGGCCAAGACCTCTTCGACCAGATCAGCCCCCGGAGTTCCATCACGCGACATGCGGTCCGCCACCGTCTTGAGATGCGCCACAAGGCGCGACACGCGGATGCCTTCGTTGGCGATCCATTTGACGGTTTTCATCTCAGGGTCGGCAGACGGGTTCCAGATGCCGCCATCCACGGTCACGTAATGTCCGGACTGGGTTTGGTCGGGCACACCAGAGTGATGCAGTGCGATAACCTCCCACAGATCGCTGAAGACAGGCGCGCCGGATGATCCGGGCTGTGTGTCGCCGGTGTAATGCGCGACATGGTCGTTGTCGGGTGGCAGGGCGGTTAGCAGACTTTCGCGGAACACCACCTGTTTGCGACCTGCCAGAGGGTGCTGCACGATGTTGACGGGCTGGCCTTTGCGGATCTTGCCCTCGACGCCGATCAGCGGCAGATGCCCGAAATCGGACAGGTCTACACCGTCTTCACTGATTGGGGCGACCGCGACGATGGCCATGTCCAGGCGTTCATTGGCATGAAACAATCGTTGGGGTTCAAGGGCAAAGCAATGGCCGGTTGTTTGGCGGCTGTCGATCTCCAACTCGTAGCGCAACTGCACGGACGCGCGGCTTGCCGCAAAATTGTTTTGCAGAACGTGGTGGTTGGTCATCAAAACACCCGGCGCGATCATGAACCCAGTGCCAAAGCCTTGTCCGGTTGATGTGGACACGATCCGCCCAACCGAACGGGCTGCGACCAAGGCGCGTTTGATGAACATAACCGAAAGGAATTCCTCGGCCTCGCCAATCACCCGTTCGAGGATTGCGGCTGTCGCGCCGGTTGGAGGCTGAACACCGGGTTTCGCTTTTTCCAGACCTTCCAACGCGGTCTCAAGTTCGCGGCTGAGTTTGCGGCCCTGTCCATTGGCACTGGCGGCATCGACCATCGTCAGCAGACGACGGGTGTAGGCGTCGATCCGTTCCGGAGTTTCAGCGCTCAAGGGGCGGGCTTCGTGCTGCGATTGGAGCACGGTCTTGCGCTCGGCGTCCGACGCTTTCCAGCGCAGGCTTGCCGCATCAACGATGGCGCGGGGATAGGCGCTTTGATCGGTCGCGGGCGCGTCCGAGATGACCGCACCAACAGGTTGTTCGATATCAGCCTGACCTGACAGGAACGCACCTGCAAAATCGGTTTCCTTGAGCGGCGGAAGGGCTGACAAGGTCTCTAGCCGTAGATCGGCACTGATGACGTCGGGCATCCCAGTTTCGACCGCACGGATGCGGGGTGTGTCGTCCAAAGCGTGGGTGGCACCTGTGCCGATTAGGTCAATCGTTGCCGCGATCACGTCGGAACGGTTGCAGAGCCAGCCATGTGCGCCTTCGCAATAGTAGCGCGAGACATCGCCCATTTCCGCCAGATCGCGAGGCACGGTTCCGTCGCCATCGAAAGAACGGTGATACACAAACCCATTCGCTGTTTTGTCAGCGCCAATAACCGTGTCTTCGCCTGTGCCGATGATCTGTTGAAAGCGGGCATCCGGTGCGGGAAGGTCACCGCGCCCCAGTCTGGCGGCGCGCAGGCTGTTGGCGGTCGGAGGCACCGCGCCGCTCGGCCAGAAGCTGCGTGTGAAGAAAGTCTGATCTGGCCGCTTGTCTGGGTCTGGCATCATCTCGACCAGCCCGGGAAAGCCGCGCAGGAATTTGTCGACGATCTTCTTGCGGTCATGGGTCAGATCGGCAAAACCCAATGGGCCAAGCATATCATGGCTGAGGTCAAACACCTGCACCGGGGCATATGAGCCGTGGTTCGGCGTGCCGATGGTCACAACCCGAGAAATCAGTGAGCGGTCATGATCCTCTGCCGCCATCTGCCGGGCGACCAGCCCGCCCATCGAATGACAGACAAGTGACACGTTGGTCAGACCGCGATTTCGGATACGGTCGATCAGCATCTTGCCAGCAACCGCTGGCGATTGCCGCCAGTCGAAGGGCATGAACTCGGCATCGAAACCTGCCAGTGTCAGGCGTAATTTCATGCGCAGATAAGGTGCGAGTATCGTGCCTGTTGCCGCAACCGAGGCACCCCATTTGATCTTGGCAATGCCGCCTGTCGCTAGGTCAGACGGATGCACCCAGACCAGATCAGCTTGTCCGTTGCGGATTGCGCTCAGACGGCTGCCCATGATGCCAGGCAGGATGAAAACCTTGCGTCGCCGCGCTTCTAGCAATGGAGCTTCGCGGGCGGCGCTCTGTGCCAGATTGGCAAGATCCTCGTACAGCGCGTCGCCAAATTCAGCACGCAGAGCCGCTTCGTGTTCACCCGTGCGCAGAAAGGTCTCAACCTGAAAATCATCAAAGGGCAGCATGGCGTGCTCCTGTGGCATGAGGGAAAGGGTGGCCGGTCCCCGGGAGGAAAGGACCGGCCAAGGCGGTCAGGCGAGGACCGCCGCAAAGCGCATCCAGCGTTCGATCGTGTTGATCGGATCGCCGTCGGGGGTGCGCAAAGGGCTTTGATCGGGCGAAAATTCCCGCGACAGGGCCGAGTCCGCGTCGTCCATCAGGGCCCCGATGAAGGTCGCGGCAACGATCCAGCTGCCCAACTCACCAAGTCCGGGGCCGGGTGTGCCCTCGGCTTCGGCAAGGCAGTAGAACCAGAGCGGGGTCGCGCTGTTGAACGCGTGGTCATCGAGGAAAGCGGCAAGGTCGG
The DNA here is from genome assembly GCF_002115725.1 of Marivita cryptomonadis. Lineage (GTDB taxonomy): Bacteria > Pseudomonadota > Alphaproteobacteria > Rhodobacterales > Rhodobacteraceae > Marivita > Marivita cryptomonadis. Next base: position 50,346 of record NZ_JFKD01000003.1, on the reverse strand, counting down.
GTTTGTTGTCGAGCCAAACCCGCACGTCGGTCTGCGGGCCGCTTGTTACGGCGCCGATGCTTTGCAAATGTGCGTGCAGGGCTTGGCCAGTCGGGAGGCGCAGGCTCTTGCCGCGACGCAGGTTGCGGCGGGCGAGGTTGCGGAAGAGCGCGCGCAATGCTGCCCCGTCCGGAGTGCCTGCGTCGAACTCACCCCCTTCGTTTGCCATATCTCCAAGCGGTGGTGCGATCACCGTATCCACCCTGCGGGCCAAACGTTGTGGGCCGCCATCGGCAAAGCTGCCATCCGGGGTCACGAACCGCGCCCAGTCGATGACCCAGTTCTTGGGGATGTTGTTCAGGTTCAACCCGAACCGCGCGCCGATACCACCGCCGCCGGTGAAGGCGAAGATCTGGTCGAACGGGGCCGTACCGTTCGGACGTCCAAACGTACGGTTGTAGTCGTAGATATTGCGAACCATCGAATGGCCAAACCGGAACGCGGCAACCGAGAATTCAAGCGGGATCACGTTGCCCACCACACGCCCCGGATTGCGCGCGGCATAGTCGGCGCGGAAGGCGTCGTAATGCGCGTTGCGGGTGTCGAGGATGCGGCTCACCACATCCGGATCGCAGATGTCCTTGAGATAGCCATGCACGACCAGCCACTGGTAATGCAGTTTGGTGAGGGACTTGGCGGCGTCGAAATCGGCAATCCAGCCGGTATCGTTCGCGGTCAGGAAATCCACCACCTTGTTGTGGAACCGCAGAAAGCTGAGGTGGAATTGTGCGATGATGATATTCTCGTCGTTGCGCATGTCACCGATCAGCGCCCGCTTGGGAAGTCCCGCTTCGAACTTGGCAAAACCGTCGTCGTTCATCTGTGCACGGGCGATGTCGAGCGCGGCATCGCGAACCTTTTGTTCGACCTGATGAAAGCGCGGCAGATCGCGGTGCGGGTCCAGCGTGTCGTCGGGCAGGGGGCCCGGTTCGACCGCAGTTCCGACGCGCATCTTGGCGGTGTGAACGGGATGGCGCAGGCCGGTGCGCAGGACGGACGCGGCATGTTGAATGGACGGGTCTGAGAATGTGCCAACGGGCAACCCGCCATAGACCGAGTCCAGATCAAAGCGCGGTGTGCGGGCGTTCTTGAGTTGGCGTTCGATCTCTTCGCCCGTGGCCTTGGGCGTCGGATCATCGATGGCGGTCAGGTCACTTTCGCGGTCGGTGCGGGCGGTCAATTCGTGGTCTAGGAACTGACCCCAATAGGTCAGTACGGGGGCCATCGCGCCATCAGGCGTGGCATCCACCGTATCGACATCAGGCACCATAAGGTCGCCCAGTTGGTCGAGATCCGCATCGGGCACATCGGGCAGGTACTGGCTGGCGTCGCCACCGGGGGGTAGCAGGAAACCGAAATCGGCAGCTTCGTCGACGGCGATGTCACCGTCGGCGGGACGCAATGCTTCGAGAAGTTGGGGTTTTTCGGTGGGTGCGCGTTTCGCCTGCGCCCCACCGTGTGATTGCATTTGGAACGTCATCGTCTTTACTCCGAAAGATCGTGCGCGGCAGGGGCAGCAGCCGCTCGACACGATCCAAAGGGTAAAGAGATGGTTGACGTAGGGTGAGTGAGGACGCTGTGAACGCGTTTTTCACACCCCGATGAACGGCTGCTCCCCTGGCTGTTTGGGGGCGGCGCCGCAGACGGGTGGCACGCGGTAAGGCCCTGTTCTGGTAAGCGTTCGTGCGTCGGGTGTTATGCCGGGATAAAGCTCTGTGAAGCCTTGCCGCGCGGGGTGACCTGCAATGAAGTTGAGCGCAATCAACCGCGTTGCAGTCGCTGCCGCAGCACTGGTGCCGATGATCCGCGCACCCGATCCAGACAGCACTCCGATAGAGGGCAAGCCGGGTCTGAACCATCCTTGATCGGATGTGGCCGTCGCAGCAGGTAGGTTCGCATCGACAACTGCACCGCCCTGCGTGTCCAACTTGATCGACGCGCTACCGCTGTAGCCCGAAGGTTTGAGCGTGGATTCCATGTAACCCGCGATGCGGAACACCGAGGGTGCGGTGCCGATGCCGTTCAGGCAGCCAAATCCGCGCACCGGGTTCAGGGTTGGCGGTTCGAACACGCGAGGCGGTGTTGGGTGGGATAGGTCGACCAGATAGCTTTGCTGCCCACCTGTGCCCAACTGCGTCGGATCGTCGTCGCGTTGCACCCAGACGTCGATATGTTCGCCTTCGCACAGCGGGTCGGGTCCAGTGTCGATGTGGATCGTCCACAACCCAACCGGCGTGCGTCGTCCGGCACCGAGGTTTCCTGCGGTCGGGATCATCGCCAGCATCACGCGCCAGCGGTTGCCCAGATGTTTATCTGCGGACAATTGACCGATGTTCTTGCCACCGATTTCGATCTCGACAAAGCGGCGCGGATCGCCGTCTTTCAGCAGGGGATTGGCTTTGACCGAAATCGTCTGCTGCAACTCTGGCGGGCTTCCGGCAGGTGGGGTCACGGTGATGGTCCAGCCTTGGGGGTCGCGTTCCGGTGGAAGCCAGATTTCCAGATAACTCGACGTGCGGTCATCGGGTTTGAGCTGCCAGCCAAAGCTTACAGCGCCATCCCCCAGATCATCGGTCGCAAACCTTGCATGCATGTCGTTGGCAAAGTTGTTGCCCGTCGGCATGACCAGTTCTGTGCAGGGCTGCTCTTTACGCCGGTCGGTGATCAACGCGTCGACCGCCCGTTCGAAACTCGACTGCCCGTCATGGCGATTTGCGCTCCAGCCGTAGCTGAAATTGATCACCAGCGGAATCTCCGGGCAGTTATACGCTTGCGCGATCATGCGGGCGCGGTTGAAAATGTATTCAATCGCGCTGAGCATCATCATTTCCTTGCCAAAGCCAGAGGTGTCCCAAGCGATGGTGTTCGGCAGTTGCACGGCAATCACTGCCGCGTCGTCTGGCAGATCGGTCGCGCCGACAAAGGGGTCGTTCCCTGCGGCAATCCCGGCGATATGCGCGCCATGGGTGGCGTGATGCATGAGCACCGTGTCCACCTCGGGAAGATCGGCGTCGATGGCGTGGGCGGCCTTGTAGGCGCGGACCTCCTGATCGCCGTATTGCGCGCGCAACTGGTCGATCTGGGTGCTTGTGATTTCGCAGCCGAAGGGAACTGCTGCCGTGGTATCCGCCCGCGCGGCCTGCAGCCAGCAAAGGTTGATCCGCGTGTCGCCCGCTGCATCGCGGAAGGCACGGTGCAGGAACGGGATGCCATCGTCGATCACGCCAATAATGACGCGGGGTTTGACCTTGGGCTTTTGCCAACCTTCGGGTGTTGCCGTCGCGTCGTAGCTTGTGGGCCATGTCACGGGATCGATCGGCATGTTGAGCCGATATCGTGTTCCGTTCAATGCGTGCAGGCAGCGGGCAAGCTCTACGTCTTCGTGTACGGGATCGGTGTCAGGGTCGACCGATTTGTTCCACATGGCAAAGGGCGTGACGTCGGGATTTTCCTTCCACAGTGGTGGAATGCGGAGTTCGACATCGTCCGTCCCGGCAAGCATGCCCTCGCCTTCCATCAGCGCGGTGATATGGCTGGACGGACCTTTGCGAATGGCCGGGAAGGCAAAGGGGCGCCCCAGATCTTCGGAAAAGATCCAGCGTTCATAGGGACCGGTGTACTTGTCGATCCGTTCATCATCGTGGCGGTGCGGGAACATGGCTCAGGCCTTCTGCGCTTCGGCCACAGCGCCGGACCAAAGCCACGAGAAGGCGGGCTTGGCCGAGAGTGTGGCGGTTGCGCCTGTCGCGGTGAGGCCCTTGGCTGCGGCGATCGCGGGGTCGCGTTGATCCTCGTCGAAGAAGTCGTGATCCCCAGCGCTATAGGCCAGCTCCGCAACCGGCGCGCCTGCACCTGCACGGTTCAGTACGACCTGTCCGACGATCCGGCCAAGCGCCGCGCCCGCCCAACTGTCGATGGGGTAATGCACACCTGCAACCGTCCGGTTGACCGCGATCCGCTCTGCCAGACCGCGCAGCACCTTTATGCGCTGTTCGCCGTCGGACAGGCTGCCCCATGCTGTCACAAGTGCTTCCAGTACGGTCAGCACGGCATAGGCCTCGGTTGCATGGGCCGAGGGGAAGCTGCCATGGCCCGGCGTCGGGATCATCGGCATCAAACGCGCGTCCAACTGGTCGGGGCGGCGGATGGCGAGGTGGTTCTTGACAATCATCGCGGTGTGCGCGGCGGCCACTTGTGTGGCGGTGATCAGTTCAAAGGTCTTCTTGTTCTGTGCGCTGTGCAGACCGAGCATCATCGCGAAATATGGTGTTGGGAACCCCAACTGTGATGTGATTTCGGCGCTGCGTTCGGCGCGCAGGGTGGCATAGTCCGATACCAATCGGCATTGCGACCGCAAGAGGTCAGTCGCCGGACGGTCAAGCGTCAGGCAGGTCGTGCCATCAAAGGACAGTGCCACACGGTCGGGTGCGCCGCCGGTGCCCACCACCGCATTTGATCCGATGCCCGCGAGGAATTCGCTGACATAAAGCGATCCACGCACCCAAGTCGCCAGACTGTTCAGATTGTTGGGATCAGAGAATCCCAGTTCCTTGTCTGTAGGTGTGCTGCCATCTTCGGTCAGGTGCCGCAAACCTTCGGCTGTTGTCTGAAGACCGTGGGTGGTCATGGGGTCATAGCCGCCGGGGTCCTCGCTGCCGAGAAATCCGCCCAGTCCGGTAAAGTTTGTGCCCCCTCCGAAGCCACCAAAACCGCCGAATCCACCAAAACCACCGAAGCCTCCGAACCCGCCGAAGCCACCAAATCCGCCATACTGAGCCATGAAATGTATCCTTTGTTTTAATTGATTTTAAGAAAGCCCCGCCGATGACAGGGCCGAGATCACCAGTTTCCCAGTTTTGCTGTCGGCGGACGGGTGAGTTTTGCGATAATCTTCGAGACTGAAATACGGGAAACGCCGCAAAAGGTCTTGGGCCGTCTCACGCGCTTCGGCGCCGCGGTCCATCGCATGCAGGGCGGCGATCCGCGTTCTCAGAGTTGAAATATGTCGGTCGTTTGATTCCAGTGACCGATCGGCAAGTTCGAGGGCTTTTGTATAGTCACCACCCGCGAGATGCGCGGAACTGGCCAGACTGTCGAAATAGTATCCAAATGGGTCAATTGGAGACAGGTCACGGGCCATTGTTGTGGCGCGAATGGCGGATTGCCCTTCATCCCTGAATGCCATGAGCGACCCGCGCAACAACCATGACAGGCTTTCACTTGGGTTGATGTCCTGCGCGGCGCTGTAGCGTCGTTCCGCCACGTCCATGTTCTTGAGGATGTTGCCGTTGACGAAGCCGTCAATGGTCAGACCAAAACTTGATTGAGGGTCAAGATCAAGCGCGCGCGCAGTGCAATCCAAAGCCTTTTGGGTGTCGCCCTGACGGTCGGTGCTGTAATTCTTGAAGATGCTGAGCACGTACCATTTGCCCAGCCATGCAAAGATGTGGGGATTGGCCGGGGCACGGGCTGCAGCCTCGTCGAGGAACTGACGGGCGCGCAGGAAATCACCCAGTTTTGGATGGTGCATCGCCGTGGCCCCAGCGATCAGCAGCTTGTGGTCCGGCAGTTCGGGTAGCGGGGTCTGGCGTCCTGCGTGAAGCGTTGTTTCCGCGATGGCGCGGCCAACCGATTGCACCACGTTGACAAGCCAGCCCGAGGCTTCGTACGAGAAGTGTGTCATCTTGCAGGACAGGTGCCTGTTCCACAAAAGCGTACCGCTTTGCACGTCCGTAAAATCGAGATCTGCGATCAGCATGTCGCCCTGACGCCGCATGCTGCCGGTCAAAATGTAATCCACATCCAGCGTATCGCGCACATTCACGATGTCGATGAAGCGTTGCGACATCGCGCGACCGGACAGGTGAGAGATCACTGACAACAAGCTGGAGCGCGACATCATCCGGCTGGTCTCTTCGGCGATCCAGTCGCCTGCGATGGCCAGTTCCACATCCCCCGGCGGCACGCTCAAAGGCAAGGCACAGACACGTGGCCTTATGCGGACGGGCCCGCGCTTGTTCGACATGAAGCACAGCGCTTTTATCGAACTGGGGTCGGCGCGGACGCTGTCTCGCCACGCAAGAAAGGACGGTTCGCGCACGTTGAGGTCGTCAAGGAAGGGGCCATCCGAGGGATGACCTATGACCTTGACGCGCGACATGTCGATTTCGATTTCTTTGTTGGTTACGGTTAGAATCTTGTCGAAATCGGCCCCGACGATCTTACGCAGGTCGGACAGCGCGCGGCGCAGGTTCTGATGGCCGCTTTCGTAATCGGCAAAGCCCCATAGCGTTTCCTGCAGAAAGCTTCGGGACCGGCGGTTGAGCGGTGCAGTGACCAGCAAGGCAAAGAACGCGCGATGTTTGGCACCGGTGATCTCTTGCGCAGGCGCATCCGCGCGCCTGAGCACGCATGATCCGAACAAGGAAATCTCAAGCGCTGTGGCCACGTTAGCCTCTCTCATCATCTTAAATCATGCTAGCCGCGCTCTGCTTTGGAACCAAGGTGTTCACACTTATTTCACAGTAGGTCGCAACATGCTTTTGCTAACCTGCGGGAACGGAAAGAGAAAAGGACCATTTCATGTCCGAAAAGCCTACTTCGCTTGAGATCACCGATGCGGTCGACTTCTACAGGCAATGGCCAAACCTGCGTTTCAATGCAGAACAGCTTCTCGAGACTCGGGTGGTGAAGGATGAGGATGCCGAAGTGTTACGCTGGATGATCAAGGTGGTCGATATGGTTGGCCCGCATGATGTCATACGAGAGAAATAGCGCCCTGAGATGGGCAGAAAAAAACCGGCCTAACGCCGGTTTTTCTAGTTTTCGGTTTGGTCTCAGAGACCCCATTTCTCGGCTGTGCGATCAAAGAAACCTTGGGCTTTCTTCAGTTCGATCCAGCTGTTTACATAGTTGATCCAGACCTGATCATTTTGCGGCAGCAGCATCGCGATGGGCGATGGTGCGCGTGGACCATCGGTTTCGATCTGGCGCAAGTTCGGGAACTTGGACACCAGTGTCGCGCCTTCGATATTCGATGTGATGAACACATCCGAGCGCCCGGACAGAACTTCCTGATAGCCGCGTGCCGGCGCTTCGACCACTGTCACTTCGGCATCGGGGAACCATTCCTTGACCAGTTTTTCGAACGTGGTGCCCAAGGTGGTGCCGACTTTTACGTCTGCAGAGTTGATAGAGTCCCAACCCGAGAAACGATCAACCTTATCGTCTGTGGTGAACGGAAAAATCTCGACCGAGATATAGCTGTCCGAGAAACCGGCAGCTTTCATTCGCGCTGGGCTGATCGAGGCGGAACCGGTCATATGGTAGTTCCCGGCAACGACCCCGTTCACGAGCGTTTTCCAGTCGGTCGGCACGAACTCGAGCTCGACGCCGAGGTCAGTTGCCAGTTCGGTCATGACGTCGATGTCGTAGCCGACATAGCTGTTGGTCGCCGGATCCCGCACGGACATCGGGTTCCAGTCTCCGGTTGTGCCGACTTTGAGAACGCCACCGCTCAGGATGTCCTGAAGCGCGGATTGCGCCGATGCCGGTGCCGCCAGGAACGACGCCGCAAAGGCAGCCGCGAGGCCAAGTGATTTTAGAAAACGCATGGTATTTCCCTTTTCGTGTCTATCTTCGTGGGGTTACATAACGGCAAAAGCTCCGACGGCCATCTCGCAACGCTGTTTTTTCGGCATGCGCGCTATCTAGAGAGCAAATCTGGTAGATCGGAGTGTGGCATGAACGCTGACCGCGTCATAGAGATCAGGTCGCTGAACAAATCCTTTGGGGATTTCCAAGTTCTGACAAATGTCGACCTGAATGTCAGTCTGGGCGAGCGTATCGTCATTTGCGGACCTTCGGGTTCGGGTAAATCCACCTTAATCCGATGTGTCAATGGATTGGAACAGTATGATTCCGGTGGAATCACAGTTGATGGCATATCGCTCTCTGCTCCGGGTGGCGTTGATCGGGTGCGCGCAGAGGTTGGAATGGTGTTCCAGCAGTTCAATCTTTTTCCACATCTGACCGTGATCGAAAACCTGACCTTGGGTCCGATGAAGGCGCGCGGCCTGTCTCGCAAGGACGCGGACGCGCTGGCCATGGAATATCTCGAACGGGTTAAAATCCCTGAACAGGCGCAGAAACGACCGCGCGACCTGTCCGGTGGTCAGCAACAGCGTGTGGCGATTGCCCGTTCCTTGTGCATGGCGCCCAAGATCATGCTGTTTGATGAACCGACCTCGGCTCTTGACCCCGAGATGATCTCGGAAGTGCTGGATGTGATGGTGGAACTGGCGCGCGATGGCATGACCATGCTGGTGGTCACGCACGAGATGGGGTTTGCCCGCAAAGTCGCAGACCGGATGGTGTTTATGGATGGTGGCGAGATCGTCGAGACCGGAACACCTGCGGAGGTTTTCGAAGCCCCGAAGACGCAACGCTTCAAGTCGTTTCTCGACAAGATCCTGCAGCATTGAGGTTATTGTGATGAAACGGTTCTTCAAAATCTGGATGCTGCTGGGCGCCTGCCTGTTTCTTGCCGCCTGTTCCGGAGACGGCACTTGGGGCTGGTACGTGATCGACCCGTCGACGGCGCAGGGCCAGACCAACATCCGTTTCCTTGTCGGCGGCTTCTGGGCAACGATCCAGCTTTCCTTGATCGCCACGGCGTTGTCGATGACGATTGGGCTGCTGGTGGCCTTGCCGGGTATGTCGTCGAACCGCTGGATCCGGCTTCCGTCGCGGGTCTATATCGAGTTTGTGCGCGCGATCCCGCTGCTGCCAATGCTGTTCTGGGTGTTCTACGGTCTTCCGGTCGTGATGCGGTCGCTTGGATTTCCAATCACCATCGATGCGTTCTGGGGGGCGATCATCACATTGGCGATTTCCGACAGCGCGTTCACGGCTGAAATCTATCGCTCGGGCATCCAGTCGATCCCGAAAGGCCAGACCGAAGCAGCCCGGACCGTTGGCCTGACCTACAGCCAGACGATGCGCTACGTCGTCCTGCCTCAGGCGATCCGACGCATCCTGCCGCCGTTGGCCAATCAATTCATTTACATCGTCAAGATGTCGGCATTTGCCTCGGTCATCGGGATGCAGGAACTGACACGGCGGGCGAACGAGTTGGTGGTTACGGAATACAGGCCACTCGAAATCTACTCGTTGCTGATCCTCGAATACCTTGTGCTTGTTCTCATCATCAGCTTCTTCGTGCGGTGGCTTGAGCGTAAGATGGGTGCAGATGAAAGCCGTTGATGGAGATTGAGATGAGTTGGTCGGACTTCATGAAGGAAACCGTTGGGCGTCTTGATGTCCTGCAAAAGGAAACGCCCGAGACGTTCGCAGGCTTCAACCAAATGGGGCGGGCCGCAAAGACCAATGGCGCGTTGGATGAAAAGACCAAGGAATTGATCGCGCTGGGTATTGCGATTGCGACCCGGTGTGACAGTTGTATCGCCTTCCACGTCAAATCGTTGGTGCGGCTAAAGACGCCCCGCGACGAGTTCTGCGAGGCGCTGGCGATGATCGCCTATATGGGTGGGGGACCTTCGGTGGCGTTTAGCGCCAAGGCTCTTGAGGCCTATGACGAGTTTACAAATGGGGTGCCGGGGACGTCTGTCTGAGGCCGAAAAGATCTTTCGAAAGACCTTGATACGCGGTTTGCAAACCGCGTTTCAACGCGCTTACGTCAAGAGATTTAAATCTCTTTTCACGTGACCGCCTTGTGCACCATGCCCCAATAGATGGCCTCCACCTCGGGAAGCGACAAGCGCCCACCACTGCGATACCATGTGTTCACCCCGTTCAGCATCGCTATGATCGCCAATGTTGTAATCTTGGTATCGGCGACATCAAACACTCCGGTATCGCGCCCGTCGCGCAGGATCGTTTCAAGTTCGCTTTCATAGCGGCGACGCAGGTCTTCGATCGTGGCAAAGTTTTCGGGGGTGAGGTTTCGCAGCTCCATATATGAAATGAACACCGCCAAAGGCCGTTCGAGGTGAAATCGGATGTGAAATCGGCTGAAGTCTTCAAGACAATCCAGAGGTGTAGCGCTTTGCGGTTCAAGCGCTCTTGCCTGCAGCAAATCATCCATATGTCCGCGCATCAGGTCAAAGAGTAGAGACTGCTTGTCCGGTGTATAGTTGTACAGCGCGCCGGCCTGAACTCCGACGTCCTGCGCGATCCGCCGCATTGAAACGGCGGCGTAGCCATGTTGCGCAAACAGCGAGAGCGCCGCCTCGCGCACCCTGGGCCCTGTGATATCCGAATGTGAGCCAGCCGTGCGTGCCATGCTTGGCAGATTATCTGAACACCCGTTCAGATCAAGCCTGTGGTTGCGCCCCTGCCTGCACTGCGGCATGACAATCGGGGCAGAAGGAGAGTTCTGATGTGGCGGGCGGCGATCATCCTTGGTTTTCTCGTAACCGCTTGTGCGGAGTTTCCCGAAGTGGATGCGGCTCTTGCGGCCGGTGATCCCGATGCTGGTTACCCAGACTTATTGCCGTTCGAACAATTGGCACCGGATCAGGACACGGCTTTGAGCGAAACCGACGATGAGGCGCTGCTGGCCCGTGCCGCGGGTCTGCGCAACCGGGCTGATGGGCTGCGTGGCCCTGTCATCGACCGCGACACCCGTGACCGAATGGACGATGGTGTGACACAACCCTGATCAGGGCCGTTGCAGCGCAGAACGCAAGGCGCTATTGCGGGCAAAATCACTGCCGACTGCAAAAGGATTGCCTGAATGACTGAACCTCTGCGTCTTGGAATTGCGGGTCTGGGCACTGTCGGTGGGGGCGTCGTCAAGATCGTCCGCCAGAAAGCCGCGCTGCTTCAGGCACGGGGCGGGCGACCGATCACTATTTCAGCGGTCTGCGCGCGCAACCGGGCCAAGGATCGCGGTGTTCCGCTTGATGGATATGCGTGGGAGGATGATCCCGTGGCCCTTGCGCAGCGGGATGATGTGGATGTTTTCGTAGAACTGGTCGGCGGGAGCGACGGTCCAGCCAAGGCTGCGACCGAGGCGGCTTTGCGCGCGGGCAAAGATGTCGTTACTGCCAACAAGGCCCTTTTGGCACATCACGGGCAAGACCTTGCCGACGCGGCTGAAAAGGCTGGATCGGTGCTGCGGTTCGAAGCAGCGGTTGCCGGCGGTATCCCTGTGGTCAAGGCGCTGACTGAGGGACTGGCCGCCAATGACATAACCCGTGTGATGGGTGTGATGAACGGCACTTGCAATTACATCCTCACCCGCATGGAGTCGGCAGGCCTGACCTACGATCAGGCTTTTGCCGAAGCGGATGGCCTTGGCTATCTTGAGGCAGATCCCAACCTTGACGTGGGCGGCATAGACGCAGGTCACAAGCTGTCGCTTTTGGCCTCTATCGCTTTTGGCACCCAAGTGGCTTTCGATGCGGTCGAGCTTGAAGGCATCGGGCGAGTCAGCATCGAAGACATCCGTCAGGCGGCGGATATGGGCTATAAAGTAAAACTGCTGGGCGTTTGTCAGATGACCGGACGTGGGCTTGAACAGCGCATGTCGCCCTGCCTCGTCCCGGCAACATCGCCTTTGGGCCAGCTTGACGGTGGCACCAATATGGTGGTGATCGAAGGCGATCAGGTGGGGCAACTCGTATTGCGCGGTGCAGGCGCGGGGGAAGGTCCGACTGCCAGCGCGGTCATGGGTGATGTGATCGACATCGCGCGCGGCACGCGGGTGTCGACCTTCGGTCAGCCTGCTGCGTCGTTGGCCAAGGCAACGCCTGCACAGACGGCGACCCCTGCGCCTTATTATCTACGACTGATCCTTCTCGACAAACCCGGCGCACTGGCCAAAGTTGCTGCGGTGCTGGGCGAAGCCGGTGTGTCGATCAACAGGATGCGCCAGCGCAGCCATGATCTGAACACTGCGCCGGTGCTGATTGTCACTCACAAGACCACCCGCGCCGCATTGGACACGGCGTTGGCCGCTATGGTCGGTACGAATGTGGTCGAAGGCGAACCTGTCGCGCTTCGGATCGAACAGGTCTGACCGCTTTAGCGCAATCAACCTTGTCAGCAGGGGGGCGCGGGCTTAACACGCTTCCCAACTGAATTATTTTCGTGACTGGAGAGTTTCATGACCGCGCGCGCTGATTTCAATGATCGTATGTTGTCCCTTGGTTTGGCGCGGGTCGCAGAACAGGCCGCTATCGCCACCGTGAACCTGATCGGACGCGGCGACGAGAAAGCGGCGGATCAGGCGGCTGTGAATGCAATGCGTCAACAGCTTAACCTGCTGGACATTGCTGGCGTCGTTGTGATCGGCGAAGGTGAACGTGACGAAGCTCCGATGCTGTTTATCGGCGAAGAGGTGGGCACCGGAAATGGTCCCGGTGTCGATATCGCGCTTGACCCACTGGAAGGCACAACGCTGACCGCCAAGGACATGCCCAACGCGCTGACTGTGATCGCCATGGGGCCGCGCGGGTCCATGCTGCACGCGCCAGACGTCTATATGGAAAAGCTGGCCATTGGTCCGGGCTTTGCCGAAGGTCTGGTAACCCTCGATATGTCGCCGCGTGAACGCGTTGCCGCATTGGCTAAGGTCAAGGGGTGCAGTCCGCGGGATATCACCGTCTGCGTCCTTGAACGCCCACGCCACGAAGACATGATCGCCGAGATCCGGTCTACTGGTGCTGCAATCCGCCTGATCACCGATGGTGACGTGGCCGGTGTTATGCACTGCGCCGAACCCACCCAGACCGGCGTCGATATGTATATGGGCACTGGAGGCGCACCCGAAGGGGTTCTGGCCGCAGCGGCTTTGAAATGTATGGGTGGCCAGATCCAAGGGCGTCTGTTGTTCCGCAATGACGACGAAAAAGGGCGCGCGGCAAAGGCAGGGATCACCGATCTCGACAAGATCTACACCCGCGATGAGATGGTCACTCAGGACGTGATCTTCGCGGCCACCGGTGTCACCACCGGATCGCTGCTCGCTGGGATCAAGCGAGAGGTTGGGTTCTACACGACCGAGACGTTGCTGATGCGCTCGAAGACCGGATCGGTCCGGCGGATGACCTACCGGAACCCAATGCACTGATGGGGCAGGCGTGACCGCATATCTTGGCGTCGACAGGTCATTGACCGGGCGGCGCTGGATCGGTCCGGCGCCCGAGATCACACGACATGCCGAAGCGCTGATGCAACAGACGGGCTTGCCGCCCGCATTGTGCCAGACATTGTCCCGTCTGGGCGTCGTTGCCGACGAAGTGCCCACCTACCTTGAACCAACCCTGCGTGCGCTGCTTCCCGATCCCCGCACCTTGCGTGATATGGAGCACGCGGCGGGCCGCATCTTGCAGGCGGTGAGAAACCGAGAACGGATTGCGATCTTTGCCGATTACGATGTGGATGGGGGCGCGTCTGCTGCTCTGTTGATCGACTGGTTGCGGCAGCTTGACCGCAAAGCAACGCTGTATGTGCCCGACCGCATCGACGAAGGCTACGGCCCCAATGAGGCTGCAATGGAGGCATTGGCACGGGATCATGACCTGATCGTCTGCGTTGATTGCGGAACTCTCTCGCATGGCCCGATTGCGGCGGCACGCGGTGCGGATGTTGTCGTGCTCGATCATCACCTTGGGGGAGAAACTCTGCCCGAGGCCTTCGCCGTGGTAAACCCGAACCGGCAGGATGAGGACGGAGCCCTGGCCCATCTGTGTGCAGCGGGCGTGGTGTTCCTGACACTGGTCGAAGCTGGACGGCAAATTCGCGAGACTGGCGCTCAAGGCCCGGACCTGATGTCGATGCTCGACCTTGTGGCGCTGGCGACAGTGGCTGATGTGGCACCGCTCAAAGGTGTGAATCGCGCGCTTGTGCGGCAAGGTCTCAAGGTGATGGCGCAGCGCGCGCGCCCCGGTCTGGTGGCGCTTTGTGATGTGGGCCGTCTGGATACCGCACCCAAGTCGTACCACCTTGGCTTTGTTCTGGGACCAAGGGTCAATGCGGGGGGGCGGATCGGCAAAGCTGACCTTGGCGCTCGGCTTCTGGCAACCACTGATCCGCACGAGGCCAAATCAATTGCCGAACGTCTCGATGGGCTCAATACCGAACGGCGCGAGATCGAAGAGGCTGTGCGTGCGCAGGCTTTGGAACAGGCCGAAGAACGTGGCTTTGACGCGCCGCTTGTCTGGGCCGCTGGCGAGGACTGGCATCCCGGTGTCGTGGGGATTGTCGCATCGCGCCTCAAGGAACGCACCAACCGCCCGTCCATTGTGATCGGGTTCGATGGGAATGCGGGCAAGGGGTCCGGACGGTCGGTCAGCGGAATCGACCTAGGGGCTGCAATCCAGAAGCTGGCTGCCGAAGGCCATCTGGAAAAGGGCGGTGGTCACAAGATGGCGGCTGGCCTGTCGCTGTCGCGTGGGCAGCTGGAACCGGCGATGATGCGCCTGTCAGAGATTCTTGCAAAGCAGGGTGCGGACCAACTGGGTGCATCCGATTTGCGACTGGATGGCCCACTGATGCCGGGTGCCGCTACGCCGGAGCTTGTCGAACAACTCGAAGAGGCTGGACCGTTCGGAGCTGGGGCGGCCGCACCGAGATTTGTTTTTCCGGATATGCAGATTGGATTCGCCAAACGGGTCGGGAGTTCGCATCTCAAAATCAGTTTTGGCGACGGTCTTGGCGCGCGGATAGACGCGATTTCCTTCGGAGCATACGATGGACCACTTGGTCCGGCACTCGAACAGCATGGGGGTGCACGATTCCATTTGGCCGGACGTTTGGAAATCAACGAATGGGGTGGCAAGAGGTCTGTACAATTGCGCTTGGAAGACGCGGCGCGTGCAGGGCGGTGATCCATTTAAGTATCTGAAAAGTATAACCTTTACCGAATGGTCAAATTTATTTCGCCAAGTTCGAAAAAACCGCGAAAAACCTTCCAATTTCCGCTTGCATGGCCGCGCTGCTTTGCCTAAACACCGCTCACCAAGAGTGGCCCGTTCGTCTATCGGTTAGGACGCCAGGTTTTCAACCTGGAAAGAGGGGTTCGATTCCCCTACGGGCTGCCACTGGTGTTTCCCGAAAAGCTGTCTTGCAAAACTCTTTGGCCGGCGACATATCCACGCCATGACTGGGATCAAAGTTCTTTGCATCGTCATGTTCGGCCTGCTTGCGGGGCAGGGCCTTGCGCAATCGGACAGCACAGCCCGTGTGCCGGATTCTGCCGCTGAAATCAGCCTGTCTTTTGCGCCCTTGGTCAAGGAAGCCGCGCCCGCCGTTGTGAACATCTATGCACGCCGCGTTGTTCAATCACAGCGTAGTCCGTTTGAAGGTGACCCATTTTTTGGTGGGCTTTTCAGAGACTTCGGTGCGCCGCGCCCTCGGGTTCAGAACTCTCTGGGATCTGGGGTTATCGTGTCTCCGGATGGGTTCGTCGTGTCGAATTACCATGTCGTCGGGCAGGCCGATGATATTCGTGTAGTGCTGAACGATCGCCGTGAATACCAATCCCGCGTTTTGATCGGTGACGAAGAATCCGACCTCGCAATTCTCAAGATCGACACCGAGGCAATGCCGTATCTGACATTGCGCGACAGCGATACGGTTGAGGTTGGAGAGCTGGTTTTGGCCATCGGCAACCCCTTTGGTGTGGGTCAGACGGTGTCTTCCGGTATCGTCTCTGGTCTTGCCCGATCCGGTACGGCCACCGGGAATGGGCGTGGGTATTTCATTCAGACCGATGCGCCGATCAATCCGGGAAATTCCGGTGGCGCACTGATTGATATCGCGGGGCGGATGATTGGGATCAACACGTCGATCCTGACACGGTCGGGTGGGTCGAACGGCATCGGGTTTGCCATTCCGGCCGCATTGGTCGCACAGTTTCTGGATCAGGCGCGCGCTGGGAAAACCGCCTTTGAACGTCCTTGGGCCGGCGTGACCGGGCAATCGGTGGATGCCGATCTGTCCGATGGGCTTGGTTTGCTGCGCCCCGAAGGTGTCATTATTACCGCGTTGCATCGTGCCAGCCCGCTCTCGACTGCGGGCATTGACGTGGGCGATGTCGTTGTCGAAGTTGCGCGAAAGCCGGTGAACACACCCGCCGAGATGCTATTCCGCATGTCGGTCGAAGGTCTGGGTGAAGAGGTCGAGATGGTGTACCTTCGAAATGGTGAGCTTTTTCGCACTACTGTCGCCCTTATCGCGCCGCCTGACCTGCCACCACGAGAGGCGCTTGTGCTGTCCGAGGGAGAGGTTTTAACGGGGCTGCACGTGGCGCGGATCAATCCGGCGGTTACGGCCAAGCTTGGTCTGCCGTTGAATAAGGATGGCATTGTGGTGATCGAAGCAGGACCGTTGGGGCGTCGCGTTGGGCTTCAAACAGGTGACGTAATCCGCCGGGTGGATCGCTTTGTTATTCAGTCACCATCAGATGTTGGCCCTGCCCTTAGACAGGCCGCCCCAAACGTGTCGATCGAAGCGGAACGAGGCGGACAACGCCTGATCCTTCGGTTCCGGGCTTGATCGGTGGCGGACCTGTTCGACACGGGTGACGCGCCCAAAGAGGCGCCTCGACCGCTCGCAGATCGGTTGCGCCCGCGCAAACTTTCCGAAGTGATCGGCCAGTCGCAGGTCATCGGGCCTGACGCGCCGCTAACCGTGATGCTTGAGGCGGGCAGCCTTGGATCGGTTGTTTTCTGGGGGCCGCCGGGTGTGGGTAAGACCACGATTGCGCGCCTGCTCGCAGATGAGACCGAGCTGCATTTCGTCCAGATCAGCGCGATCTTTTCTGGTGTTCCCGAATTGCGCAAAGTGTTTGAAGCGGCCAAGCAACGGCGCAAAGCGGGTCAGGGCACATTGCTGTTTGTGGACGAGATCCACCGTTTCAATAAGGCGCAGCAGGACGGGTTCCTGCCGCATATGGAAGATGGCACGATCCTTTTGGTTGGCGCCACGACCGAAAACCCCTCTTTTGAGCTCAATGCCGCTTTGCTCAGTCGAGCGCAGGTTCTGGTTTTGGAACGGCTCAATCTGGTCGATCTCGAACGCCTGGCCCAGCGCGCAGAAGCCGAATTGGACCGGACTTTACCGCTGGATAGTTCGGCACGGGAAAACTTGCTGGATATGGCCGATGGCGACGGTCGTGCGCTGCTCAACCTGATCGAGCAGGTGATGGCGTGGCATGTCGACAAACCGCTTGATAGTGCGGCGCTTGGGCAGCGCTTAATGAAACGCGCGGCGCAGTACGACAAATCGGGGGATGCGCATTACAATCTGATTTCGGCGCTTCACAAATCGGTGCGCGGGTCAGACCCGGATGCCGCTCTTTATTGGTATGCGCGGATGCTCGATGCGGGCGAAGACCCCCGCTACCTAGCCAGACGGATCACCCGCATGGCGGTCGAAGACATTGGGTTGGCCGATCCCCAGGCGCAAGCGATCTGTCTTCAAAGCTGGGAAACCTTTGAACGTCTCGGCAGCCCTGAAGGCGAATTGGCCATCGCGCAGGCGCTGGTTTATATTGCCCTCGCGCCAAAATCGAACGCGGTCTACGCGGCTTACAAAGGCGCACGCGCGGCTGCGAAAAAGACGGGATCACTGGTGCCGCCCAAACACATTCTGAATGCCCCGACCAAGTTGATGAAAGAGCAGGGCTACGGCACTGGCTATTCCTACGATCATGACGCTGAAGACGGATTTTCGGGACAGGACTATTTTCCGGAGTCGATGGGCCGAACCGAGTTCTATGCACCAGTCGAACGTGGTTTCGAACGTGACCTGAAAAAGCGCATCGACTATTTCGCCAAGCTGCGGGCCAAGAGAAACGACTGACGGATCAGGCCGAGACTCTGATCCAACTGCCCATGCCCGCCTGATGATGGGCCAACATGTGGCAATGGAACAGCCAATCCCCGGGATTGTGCGCCTGAAACGCGATTTCGCGGGTTTCCTGCGGGTTCAGAAGGATCGTGTCGCGTAAGGGCCCCAGTGAGCCATCGGCCAGAACTTCCGAGAAATGCATCCCGTGCAGGTGCATCCCGTGCGGAAACGCCGTGTTGTTGGCCATGCCGATCCGGGCGCTTTCGCCAAGCGATAGGTCCAGCAGCGGTGTTTCGGGTCGCCCGGCCACGCCATTCAAAGCCCAGAAGAGGCCACGTCCGGCAAGCTCGCGCGCGCCCAACTCCTGACCGTCGAGACGGGCAGCGCGCATGCCACCCATCGCCCCGCCTTCGATCAACAGCGTTGCGGTGCGCGCATTTGCCAGATCAATCGGGAAATCTGGATTTGGTGGCAGGATCACCTTTTCCGACCGCGCCGCTTTGGACGGACCAGAGACCGGAAAATGCGCGATGGCATATCCGCCGTCGCGTTCAAAAGTGATCAGAAACGCCTCTTCGTCATCGGTCGTGACATCGACAATCAGGTCGACGCGCTGTGCCGGAGCAAGAACAAGCTCCTCGGGTAAGGCCTGCGGGTCGTTGAGCGGCATGCCATCCAGCGCCACAACCCAGCCGTCAAACCCTTGCAGCCCAAGGGTGAACACCCTCGCATTGGCGGCGTTGATCAATCGGACCCGCACCCGTTCACCACGCTTCAAAGGATAGGCTGGGTCGATCTGGCCGTTCGCCAGCCAAAGATTGCCGATCCGTCCAGCATGGCTGAGGTCATGAAAATTGTCGAAGGCGGCAAAGCTGCCGTCCTGTTCCAGCCGGATGTCGTCGATCATCAGGGTGATGTCCTGATCCACGTCGGGGGGATCGATTTCGTTGATGATCAAGGGGCCGTAAAGCCCGCGCTCGATCTGTTCCATGCTCTTGGCATGGCTGTGATACCAATAGGTTCCCGCGTCCGGCAGGGCGAAGTCGTAGTCGAATGATGCGCCTTTTGCGATGGGGGCTTGGGTCAAGCCGGGTACGCCGTCCATACCGTTTTCCAGTCTCAAACCATGCCAATGTACAGACGTCGCTTGTGGGAGCTGGTTTTCCACCGTGACGGCCAGCCTGTCGCCTTGACGGGCGCGTAGCGCAGTGCCGGGAAAAGCGGCATCAAAGCTCCACATCTCGGTGCCGGGATAACCCGCAGGCAAGACCTGCTGCCGATGCACACCGGCGACCAGTCGCGATGTACTGGTTTGTCCAAAGCCGTCATGCGGAAAGACGCTCACTGCCGCGAGAGTGCCCAAGAAATGACGACGTTGCATGTTGGCTCCTCCAATGTTGATTAGAAAACCTTAGTGGTCGGTCTGCAAAGAGCAATGGGGCATTGCTTGACTTCTTGCAGAGGCCGCGCGACAGAGCCTGCATGTTCACCACCCTGTCCCTTGTCGCCCTCGGCGGAGCCATCGGCGCGTCACTTCGGTATTTGTCCGGGGTGGGTGTATTGCGCCTGATCGGACCAACGGAATTCCCGGTGGCGATCATGTCGGTCAATATCATTGGTTCGTTTCTCATGGGTGTTTTTGCGGCTGCAGCCGCGCATCGCGGTCTGACATCTTTTTCGCCGTTTGTGATGACGGGTGTTTTGGGTGGGTTCACCACGTTCTCGGCGTTTTCGCTCGAGACGATTACGTTGATTGAACGCGGGCAGATGGGGTCGGCTATGCTATATGTCGTGCTTTCGGTCGTTTTGTCCGTTGGCGGGTTGGCCTTAGGGCTATTGGTGGCAAGGGGTGTCTTTGCATGAGTCAGGTTCAGATCATCACGGTTGGGCCGGGGGATTCGGATCAGCGCCTTGACCGCTGGCTCAAGCGGCTGTTTCCGCATCTCGCACAGGGGCGGATCGAGAAGATGTGCCGCAAGGGTGAACTGCGCGTCGACGGTGGCCGCGTAAAGGCCAGCACGCGCCTTGCCACGGGACAAGAGGTGCGCATCCCGCCGCTCCCGACTCCCGGTGAGGTCGAGTCGCGTCCCAAGCCCAGTGTGTCCGACAAAGACGCCGCGATGATTAAGTCGCTTGTTCTTTACAAGGACGATCACATCATCGCTCTGAACAAGCCCCCCGGTCTGCCGACACAAGGCGGCAGCAAGCAGGTTCGCCATGTCGACGGTCTTGCTGAGGCGCTGACCTTTGGTTTTGACGACAAGCCCAGGCTGGTGCATCGCCTCGACAAAGACACCTCGGGTGTTCTGCTGCTGGCCCGCACCCGCGCGGTCGCCGGTGCACTGACCGAGGCGTTCCGCGCGCGGGAAACCCGCAAGATTTATTGGGCCGCCGTGGCGGGTGTGCCGTTCCCGCAGATGGGGACAATCAAGTTCGGTCTTGTCAAAGCGCCTGGTCATGGCGCGGGTGGCGAGAACGAGAAAATGCGGGCCGTGCATCCGAAAGATGTCGCGACCACCGAAGGTGCGAAACACGCTACAACGGATTATGCCGTTCTCAGCGCACTCGCAAAACGTGCGGCTTGGGTTGCGATGGTGCCGATCACTGGACGGACCCATCAGCTGCGCGCGCACATGGCAGAGCTTGGGCATCCGATCATCGGGGACGGCAAATACGGCGGATCCGGTCAGGAAAACCTTGGCGATGGCTGGGGCGCGATGCTGGGCGGTGGGATCAGCCGCAAGCTGCACCTGCATGCCCGATCCATTTCGCTCAAGCATCCAGTCACGGGTGCGCGGTTGACCATAACCGCGCCGCTGCCGGAACACATGGAACGCACTTGGGAATTCCTGCAATGGAATCCGCGCGACGTACCCGCCGATCCGTTCGAGGATGTCGATTGATGCCAAACCGTCTGCGGTTGGTGGTGTTTGATGTCGATGGAACGCTGGTCGACAGCAGGGCGCATATCGTGGACGCGATGGAGAGCGCCTTCAGCGGAGTTGGCCTTCCGGTGCCATCTCGCGAGGCGATCCTTCACGGCGTGGGGCTGTCACTGCCGGAATTGATGGCTCAGCTTGTGCCGGATCAGCCACATAGCGTTCATCAAACGCTGTCCGAGGGATACAAATCCGCGTCGCTGGCCCGTCACATGGCAACAGGCCAAGATCATACAGCGGTGTTCTTCCCCGGAATTCGTGAAATCTTGGACTGGCTGCGAGCTGATGATTTTACTCTGATGGCGACGGCCACCGGAATGTCGCGACGTGGATTGGATAGGATCATCATGCAACACCGGCTTGATGGCTATTTTCAGACGACGCAGGTCGCTGACACCCACCCGTCAAAGCCACATCCCTCCATGCTCTATGCAGCGTTGTCGGACACTGGGGTTCAGGCGGAGGACGCCGTCATGATCGGTGACACCAGTTATGACATGCACATGGCCAAGGCGGCTGGTCTTCATGCCTTTGGCGTGACTTGGGGCAATCACCCTGTCGACCTGCTTGCAGATGCCGACAAGATCGTGAACACCACGGACGAATTGCAAACCGCATTGGCAGATTGGATCGGGGGACGCACATGAGCGAATGGGCACCGAAACGGTTTTGGAAATCCGCAGACATCCTGATCACAGACCACGGATTCGGCGTCGTACTTGATGGCCGTCCTGTCCGCACGCCCGCCAAAGCCGTTCTGCATGTTCCCAGTCGTTCCATCGCGGAAAGAATCGTTCAGGAATTCGACGCTCAGAACGAGAGGATCGATCCTCGAACAATGCCATTCACAAGAACGGCGAATGCTGCGGTCGACAAGGTGGCGGTCCAGCATGCGGACGTGGCGGACATGCTTGCGGATTATGGGGACAGTGATCTGTTGTGCTATCGCGCCGAAGCGCCCGACGAACTTGTGGCGCGGCAAAACGACATGTGGGACCCTTTGCTGGATTGGGCGGCAAGACAAATGAATGCCCGTCTCGAGCCAAGGGTCGGGGTCATGCACGCTCCGCAGGACACTGCCGCAGTTACCGCGCTGCGAAAGAGGGTTCACGCCCTGACTGAATTCGAACTCGCTGCATTTCACGATCTGGTCGCCATCAGTGGGTCCCTCGTCATCGGCTTTGCCGCCAAGGCGCAGTTCAAACCTATAGAAGAGCTTTGGGCCGCGTCGCGCGTTGATGAAACGTGGCAGCAAGAACAATGGGGCGAAGATGAAGAGGCCACGGAAATGGCTGAACACAAGAAGGCTGCCTTTTTGCACGCCAGTGAATTCATGCGATTGTTGAGCGTGCAAACGTCTGACTGACGCAGGGTAAACAGAGCCGTTTTGATCAAAAAATAGGCTATGCGGCTTGACCTCCGCAAATGAATCCCCACAAAATCGTTGGTATCGCGAGTAGGGGTTCCCTACTTTCGTCGTATGAGCGCAGATGCGTTCGTCAGAAACCGCACTGATAGGTGCGGGCTAACAGGAAGAGGTAAACATGAAAAAAATTGCAATTCTTGGCGCGATGACCGTGGCCGGCCTTTCGGCTGGTGTTGCGTCCGCTGCCACACTTGACGACGTCAAGGCACGTGGCAAGCTGAACTGCGGCGTGACCACTGGTCTCGTCGGTTTTGCAGCGCCGAATGCAAACGGTGAATGGGAAGGCTTCGACGTCGGCGTCTGCCGTGCCGTTGCGGCTGCCGTGCTTGGCGATCCGACTGCGGTCGAATTCGTTCCGACAACTGGCAAAACCCGCTTCACAGCGCTCGCCTCGGGCGAGATCGACCTGCTTGCGCGGAACACCACATGGACGTTCTCGCGCGATGTGGACCTTGGTTTTGAATTCGTCGGTATCAACTACTACGACGGTCAGGGCTTCATGGTTCCCAAGGAGCTGGGCGTATCCTCGGCCAAAGAACTTGATGGCGCAACCGTCTGTATCCAGACTGGCACCACCACCGAGCTGAACCTCGCGGACTTCTTCCGTGCCAATAACATCAGCTACGAGCCGGTCCCGATCGAAACCAATGCCGAAGCGCAGCCGCTGTACCTTGAAGGTGCCTGCGACGTCTACACGACAGACGCGTCGGGCCTCGCAGCGACACGCGCGGCGTTCGAAAACCCGGGCGACCACGTCGTTCTGCCTGAGATCATCTCGAAAGAGCCGCTTGGTCCGCTCGTTCGTCATGGTGACAACCAGTGGGGCGACATCGCACGCTGGACGCTGAACGCACTGATCGCGGCAGAAGAGCTGGGCGTCACGTCAGCAAACGTCTCGGAGCTGGCGTCGGCTGCAGGAAGCAACCCGGAAATCAACCGTCTGCTCGGCACCGAAGGCACACTTGGTGCGATGCTGGGCCTCGAAGCTGACTGGGCCGTCAAGGCTATCATGGCTGGCGGCAACTACGGTGAACTGTTCGAAAAGAACATTGGTGAAAACACACCGATCGGACTTGCGCGCGGACTGAACGCGCTCTGGACCGAAGGTGGTCTGCTCTACACACCGCCGTTCCGCTGAGACATTGACTTAGGAAAAGGGCGCGGATCACTTCGCGCCCTTTTTCAAATCAAACAAAAAGCCTTCGGATCAGGCATCAGAGCGCGACAAGCGCCGCCAAGAGAATCCGGAAAAACAGGGATAAACCAATGTCCACCATTTCAGACCCACCGTCGGGGTCGTTTCAGCTGTCGATGCTGATCAACGACACGCGTTACCGGTCCTATACGTTTCAATTCATCGCGCTCATCCTGCTCATTCTGGCATTTGCCTATCTGGGCTATAACCTGCTGGCCAACCTTCAGGCTGCAGGTCTTAA
The DNA here is from genome assembly GCF_002115725.1 of Marivita cryptomonadis. Lineage (GTDB taxonomy): Bacteria > Pseudomonadota > Alphaproteobacteria > Rhodobacterales > Rhodobacteraceae > Marivita > Marivita cryptomonadis. The sequence goes on along the minus strand of NZ_JFKD01000003.1, from coordinate 26,686 downwards.
TATCTCGTACAAGTTTCTTGGTGAACCTGCTGGATACGATATCAACCAAACCCTGATTGATTACACGAGCCAGTCGTCACATTGGCGCGCATCTTTGGTTGGCGTTTTGAACACCCTTCTGGTGGCGTTCCTTGGCTGCATCATGGCGACCGTGATCGGTGTGGTGGTCGGGGTTCTCAGGCTGAGTAACAACTGGCTCGTGCGCCAGCTTATGTCGATCTATGTCGAGATCTTCCGCAACGTTCCGGTTCTGATTTGGATCCTCATCATCATGGCGGTCTTTATCGCCGTCTTGCCGCAGCCCCGTGATTTCCGCGGAGAAGATGCAACGGCCTCGATGGTTTTTGGGGCTTTTGCGTTCACAGGTCGCGGTTTCTACTCCCCTGCGCCGGTCTTCGGTCCGGGTTCGGGTGTTGTGGTTGCCGTGTTTCTTGCGTCGATTGCAGGGATTTTTGCATTCCGCAATTATGCGAAGAAAGCACTCTATGACCGTGGGCAACTGATCCCGACGCTGTGGCCCTCGCTGGCGATTTTCTTTATTCCGGCGATCCTTGCCTTTTTTGTCATGGGACGCCCGATCACGTTGGACTTGCCGTCGCTGCAAGGCTTCAACTTCCAAGGCGGCATCTTCATGCGCAACTCGCTGATTGCGCTTTGGTTCGCCCTGTCGATTTACACCGCGGCTTTTATCGCGGAAAACGTCCGTGCTGGTATCCTTGCCGTTAGCAAGGGTCAGACCGAAGCCGCCGCGTCACTCGGGCTGCGTCCGGGCCGGATCATGAATCTCGTGGTGCTTCCGCAAGCGCTGCGGGTGATCATCCCGCCGCTGATCTCTCAGTACTTGAACCTCACCAAGAACTCGTCGCTGGCGATCGCGGTGGGCTATATGGACCTGACCGGCACGTTGGGAGGCATCACGCTCAATCAGACGGGCCGCGCCATCGAGGCGATCTTTCTGCTCATGCTGTTCTACCTTGCCATCTCGCTTGCGATCTCGGCGATCATGAACGTCTACAACAACGCCGTGAAGCTGAAGGAGCGCTGAGATGTCAGATACACATGCACAGACCGTTGCTTTCGTCCGCGACACGATGTTGCCTGAGCAACCGCCACCCGCTTCTGAAGCCGGCGTCATTAAATGGATGCGCGAAAACCTGTTCAAGGGCTGGTTCAATTCCATCCTGACCCTTCTGTCGATCTTCTTCATTTATAAGATCGTCAGCGGTGCCTACCCATGGTTCGCCAACGGGATCTGGAACACCAGTTCCCTTGCTGAATGCCGCGAGATGCTCGATGGCATGACGGGCGCGTGTTTCTCGGTTCTGACCGAGCGCTGGAACCAGCTTCTGTTCGGGTTCACCTATCCAACCGAAGCCTACTGGCGTCCGACACTGGCGGTAGTCCTGCTGCTTGTCGCGATTGCGCCCGTTCTTTACCCAAAAGCACCGCGCAAGCTGATGCTCTTCACGGCAATCTATCCGTTCCTTGCCTTCTGGCTCATCTGGGGCGGCACATTGCTGACACCGCTGATGGTGCTTGTCGGACTGATCGCAGGCTATTTCGCGTTCAAAAAGTTCGAGCGTCAAAGCTTTGCGATGGGAATGCTGGCGGGGCTGGTCGCGACTGTGGTTGTGATCTGGGCCGGTGGCGTCATCCCCGCCGCCATGCCCGACGTGCTGGCCCTGCAAGCGATCCCGTCGCGTGATCTGGGGGGCTTTATGCTCAATATGATCCTTGGGACGGTCTGCGTGTCGCTGTCGCTTCCCTTGGGTATCATGCTTGCACTTGGCCGTCAGTCGTCCATGCCGATCATCAAATGGATGTGTGTGGTCTTCATTGAGTTCATCCGGGGCGTGCCGCTGATCACCTTGCTTTTCGTGGCAAACGTGGTTCTTGCCTACTTCTTCCCGCCGGGGTCCAACATCGACCTTGTCCTGCGCGTCATCATCATGATCACCATGTTCTCTTCGGCGTACATCGCCGAGGTGATCCGGGGTGGTCTGGCAGCGCTTCCGCGTGGCCAGTACGAAGCGGGCGACTCTCTTGGTCTGGATTATGCTCAGTCGATGCGGTTCATCATTCTGCCACAGGCATTGAAAATCTCGATCCCCGGGATCGTGAATGTGGCGGTGGGTCTCTTCAAAGACACGACGCTGGTGTCGGTGATTTCGATGTTTGATCTTGTGGGTATGATCCGCGGGCCGATCCTCGCCTCCACAGAATGGAATGGTGTCTATTGGGAACTCTGGGGCTTTGCGGTCTTCGTGTTCTTCATCGTCTGCTTCAGTATCTCAAAATATTCGCAGTGGCTCGAGCGTCAGCTTGCCACCGATCACCGATAAGGAGGCCTAGCAATGGCTGAATCTGCAAATGCACCCATGGCCGTCTCTGACGAGGTGGCAATCCAGATCCAGAACATGAACAAGTGGTATGGATCGTTCCACGTCCTTCGCGATATCGACCTCACCGTCTATCGCGGAGAACGCATCGTTATCGCTGGCCCGTCGGGGTCGGGGAAATCCACGCTCATCCGCTGCATCAACGCGCTTGAAGAGCACCAGAAAGGGTCGATTACAGTTGATGGAACGGTGCTGTCTTCGGACATCAAGAACATCGACACGATCCGCTCCGAGGTCGGGATGGTGTTCCAGCACTTCAACCTGTTCCCCCATCTGACCATTCTGGAAAACTGCACGTTGGCGCCGATCTGGGTGCGCAAGATCCCCAAGCGTGAAGCCGAACAGACGGCGATGCACTTTCTCGAAAAGGTGAAGATCCCAGAGCAGGCCAACAAATACCCGGGTCAGCTTTCGGGTGGTCAGCAGCAGCGGGTCGCAATTGCGCGTTCGCTTTGCATGCGCCCGCGCATCATGCTCTTTGACGAACCCACCTCGGCGCTCGACCCCGAGATGATCAAGGAAGTGCTTGATACGATGGTGGAACTGGCCGAAGAGGGCATGACCATGCTCTGTGTAACCCACGAGATGGGTTTTGCCCGCCAGGTCGCCAACCGCGTGATCTTCATGGACGCAGGTCAGATCGTTGAACAGAACGAACCCGAAGAGTTCTTCAACAATCCACAGAACGAACGGACCAAACTTTTCCTGAGCCAAATCCTCGGTCATTGACGGTTCGTCACACAACACACATTCAACGCCTCGGATCAAGTCCGGGGCGTTTTTTTATGTTGGAGCGGTGGTGGCTTAGTTCGACTATTCGGCGGATATGATCTCGCGTGGGATCGCGAAGCCCGCGCAGTTCCCGGTGCCTTTGCGAAGATCGCTCCACGCCGACATATCAAAGTGGATCAGGGTGGTTGCACAGGTCGGATAATCCGCAAAACGCGGGTGATCTGGCCACTCTTTGACCAAGCCCTGTGCGCATTCCGCAATTCCGTGATTGTGACCTAACAGCAGAAGGGTGTCACCCGTGGCACTTCGCACGGTCTCAATGATCTCGTCAGCCTCGGCCAGATAAAGCGCGCGTTCGAACAATGTGGGAACCACAGGGATATCCAAAAGGTCCAATGTCTGCCGTGTGCGCGTTGCGGTCGAGCAAAGGACCGTATCGGGCAACCAATCTTGATTTGCCAGCCAACGTCCCATCGCTGGCGCACTCTCCGCTCCACGCGCGTTGAGAGGTCTGTTGTGATCATCGCCCGAAGCTGACCAATCCGATTTGGCATGACGCATGAGGATCAGTCGTTTCACGTGGGGCTGGCCTTTCCTTGAGTGCGGGTCACTCTCCCAAAAATGCACGCATGTGGAAAGCGGATTGTTCCGCGCGACGTCCGAACTTTGCTGAGATCGGACAGGACCTGCGGACAAGGCACCCCTCGCGGCACGCCGCTCCTTCAGGCGACCGGATATGTGCCACGCAAGCGGGGACGTCGTACTCTTGTCCGGGGGCAAGCGCGCCAACAGGGCAGGCTGTCTCGCAGGGGCGCGTGTCGCATGTCTGGCAGGGGCTAACCTCTGCGGCAGGAAGGTCGAACCTCACGGGTAACGCAAGAGCCGCCCGAAAGCTGATGAACAGTCCTGCCCGGCGGTGTACGAGTAATCCAATGGGGGAAGACCAGCTTGCCCCGCTGCGTTCAGCCCACCGTAGGAAAGGCGCATAGGGCGGACCGTCGTAGGGAAAGATTGCCGTCCCGTTAAGAGGGGCCGAAACCGTCGCTACGACCCGCTTCGACCAGCGGTCCAATGGATGCGGCTGGCGATCGCAATATTCAGGCGATGCGATGAAGATGTCCCAGAACCGGGGTTCGTCAGGGCCAAGAAGAACAAGCGTCTGTGTGCCGTCTGGCGCAGAATCTTCCGGTTTGGGATGCAACGCTCCGCACAGCGCCAAACCAACTGCGCGGGCAGCCGCATCAAGCTGGTCGAGGGTCACCGCTTCGGTCGGATCAGCGATCCTGCGCCGTGTTCGGTAAAGAGCTCTAGCAGACAGGCATTTGGCACACGTCCATCAAGGATAACCACTGCGCGTACACCTTCTTCGATGGCCTTGAGCGCGGTTTCCGTCTTTGGGATCATACCACCGGCGATGGTCCCATCCTCAATCATCGCGCTGACCTCTTCCGGGGTCATTGCTGTCATGACGTTACCACTTGCATCCTTCACGCCGCTGACATCGGTCAGCAGCAAAAGCCGGTCGGCCTGCAACGCGCCTGCAATTGCACCGGCTGCCGTGTCGCCGTTTACGTTAAAGGTCTCATTGGGCTGCATCCCTGTTGCCACTGGGGCCACCACCGGGATGATCCCAGCCTTGAACAGATCGCGCAGAACCTGCGGGTTCATCTCCACAGGGCGGCCGACAAAGCCCAGTTCGGGGTCATCCGCTTCGCACACCATAAGGTCGTCGTCTTTGCCCGACAGACCAACCGCGCGGCCGCCTTCGTCCATGATCGCCTGTACGATCCGCTTGTTCACAAGTCCGGTCAGCACCATCTCGACCACTTCCACAGTGGCCTTGTCGGTCACACGCTTGCCTCGCACGAACTCGGACTTGATGCCTAGCTTGGTCAGCATGTCGTTGATCATCGGACCGCCGCCATGCACCACCACCGGGTTGATTCCAACCTGACGCATTAGAACAATGTCGCGCGCGAATTCAGCCATCGCGTCTTCGTCGCCCATGGCGTTACCGCCAAACTTGACCACCACAACGGCCCCCGCATAGCGCTGCATGAAGGGCAGAGCTTCAGAGAGGGTGCGGGCGGTTGCGATCCAATCGTGGTTCATATCTCGGGATTTCATGCCTGTTCTCGATCCAAACCGGACCTGTGTCCGGCGCTTACCTTGTGTGCGACATGGCTTCCCCCGAGGCAAGCCGTTTTGCGCTCAGCCGATCCCGGCGATGATGCTGCGCAGGGTTGCGATGCCATCGCCTTTTTCGCTGCTTGTCAGGACCAGTTCGGGATAGGCTGCGGGGTGCTTGGCCAGCTTTTCGCGCACCTGCGCCAGCAGTCCATCATATTGCGACGGCTTGATCTTGTCAGCCTTTGTCAGAACAACCTGAAAGGCGACAGCGCTCTTGTCGAGAAGAGTCATGATCTCTTCATCGACGGTCTTGATGCCATGGCGGCTGTCGACCAGCACAAACGCCCGGCGCAGGCTGGCGCGTCCGGACAGGTACTGCTTGAGAAGCGCTTGCCATTTCTCAACCACGTTCACCGGAGCGTTGGCATAGCCATAGCCCGGAAGGTCGACGAGATACCGTTCCTCGCCCAGCGTGAAATAGTTGATTTCCTGCGTGCGTCCCGGCGTGTTCGATGCGCGGGCCAAAGCCTTGCGCCCTGTGATCGCATTGATCAGCGACGATTTTCCAACATTCGACCGTCCCGCAAAGCAAACCTCGATCCGGTCATCAGCCGGGAGGCCGGACATTGCAACGACACCCTTGAGAAAGTCGACTTCGCCCGCGAAAAGCTTGCGCCCGGTTTCGCGGAGGATCTCGTCTGGCTCTTCTGCCAGTGGGAAGGGTAACTTCATCTCAGACACGGGCCACCTCATCACCGGCTTTGATCTCGCCACCGTTGATCACCTCGGCTCGTACTGAAAAATCCTGATGCCCCCAGCTTGCCAATGCAGACAGGACATCGGCGTCGCGCTTGCCGGTTTCAGGGTTGCTGTGGGTCGATTTGCACCGATCGGTTCTTTCTCGAACTCTGACGATCGTCTCGCCGATGCGGATTTCGCGATCATCCCAATCGAATTCTTCCCATGGGGCGAGACCGTCGATCCAGATGTTCCCGCGCCACCGAAGATGTGACAAGGGCTGACCGACACGTTGCTCCACGGCCCGGTGCGATGCGTGATTGCACAGCGTGATGCTGGGAAAATCACTGTCGGTGAACGCCTGCGCGTGGGCCTTGACCAGTCGCGCAGGTTGCAAGGCATCTTCCGGCACCAGACTTTTGGTCCACGCGATGAACTCTTCGCTGTCCGTATCAGGATCGAAAGTCAGATCATCCGCGTCTGGGTGGCTGAGTGTGACACGCCCGGATGTTGCGTCGAACTTAGCGCTGATCGCCATCAGGCTGGGCAGCTTTGCAACCCGACAGAAATGGCCACAACTCACCCATTCTGACCCATCAGCCTTGGACCTGTCATGCGCCACGGCCCAAAGTCGGTCGAATGGAAGCGTTCCACCAGCTTGAACCGTCACCGAGTCCAGCTTTTCCCGACCGTGACTCTTGATCGGGTGTCGCCAGATCTCGGTTACCGTTGCTGTCATTTTTGGCCCGTTTTCGGGTTGCGCTTGACGCCAGATTTGATGTTGCCGAACACGTCCGGCTTATAGCCCTGCGACCGCATGATAAGATACTGCTGGGTGAAGGTGATCGTGTTGTTGGCGATCCAGTAAACCACGAGACCGCTGGCAAAACCGCCAAGCATGAACATGAACACCCAAGGCATCCACGCAAAGATCATCGCCTGGGTCGCATCCGTGGGTGCGGGGTTGAGCTTTTGCTGCAACCACATCGAGATTCCTAGAAGCAGAGGCAGGATGCCGATAAAGACCAGCGCCAAAAGGGATCCGGGTGTCGGTGCGGCCCATGGCAAAAGGCCAAACAGGTTCATGATCGATGTCGGGTCAGGCGCGGACAAATCCTGAAACGGGCCCAGCCATGGTGCGTGACGCAGTTCAAGCGTGACGAAGATCACCTTGTAGAGCGAAAAGAAGATCGGGATCTGAAGCAGGATCGGCAAACAGCCAGAGGCCGGATTCACCTTTTCCTTCTTGTACATCTCCATCATTTCTTGCTGGAGCTTTTGACGGTCGTCCCCCGCTCGTTCCTTGATCTTCTCCATCTCGGGCTGAAGTTCTTTCATCTTCGCCATCGAGACGTAGGATTTATAGGCCAGCGGGAACAGCACGGCCTTGATGATCAGCGTCAGACCAATGATCGCCCAGCCCATGTTGCCGATCAGCACGTTCAGATGGTGCAGCAGCCAGAAGATAGGCTTGGTCAGGAAAAAGAACCAACCCCAGTCAATCGCGTCGATGAATCGATCCACGCCGGATTGCTGATACTCGCGAATGGTTTCCCATTCTTTCGCACCGGCAAACAGTTGCGTGGACACTTCGCGCGTTTCGCCGGGGCCGATTGTGATTGTGGGCTGGACGGCCTCGGTCTGGTAGATGTTGCTGGCGTCGCTGTATTTCGCAACCTGCCGGAACGCGGTCCCGTTTTCAGGGATGATCGTCGTCATCCAGTAATGATCAGTGAAACCGATCCAGCCGTTTTCAGCAACCTGCGTGACCTCTGCGCGGGCTCCCTCAGCGGGATCAACGGCAAAGTCGGTCATGTCGGAATAATCGATCTCGGCCAGAGTGCCGTCCGCCATCGCGACAACACCCTCGTGCAGAATAAAGAAATTCTTCAGATCGGCCGGTTCCCCATGCCGTGCAATCAGGCCGTAGGGGGCCATGGTCAGGGCGTCGCCGCTGGTGTTTTCGACCGATTGGGTCACCGTGAACATGAAATCTTCGTCGATTTCGATGGTGCGGCGGAACACGGTCCCGTTCGGGCTGTCCCATCGCAGTGTCACGGGGCTGTCCGCGTTCAGTGTATCGCCGGATTCGACGCTCCAGTTCGTGGTGACACTGGGCACGTCGTTCAAGGTCAGCCCGCCGCCGGGGGCCCAGCCGAAAAGAGCATAGTAGGGGCGCTCGGATCCGACGGGGTTGAGCAGATGAACAACATCCGCATCTTCGGCAAGGCTCACTCGGTAGTTTTTGAGGGACAGGTCATCAATCCGCCCGCCGACAAGCGAAATCGAACCCACAACGCGATCAGTCTCGATAGGAACGCGAGGTGCGTCCTCGACAACTGTTGGGCTTGCCTGTGTGGTGGCGCCCGTGCTTCCGGGTGCGGCGTCCGGGGTTGCTGCAATCGTCGGTGTCGCGCCCTCGGTTGCGGTGGGCACGGCTGCATCCGGATTGACCGTCGGTTCGGGCGGCGGAAACAAGACAAACCATACCAGAATTACCGCAAAGCTCAGCGCTGTTGCGACTAAAAGGTTCTTGTTCTGATCGTCCATAGGGGCCGCCGCCTGTGGTTTTTGGATTACCGCTGCGTTCAACAGGCACTGTGCCTGAACGTCAAGCGGATTCACAGTAAAGACCGGTGCGGTGCGGCATTTGTTCAGCAGCTTGTGACAGGTCGTGTTTCGGTTTGCGCATTTATTTGATGCGGTGAATCACCCCCGGGTCGCGCTCTGGTTTTTGGTTTGCCGTCCGGCCAGCCAGTGACCAATCTCCGAAGCGCTTGCGGGAGTGGTGAACACGTTGCCTTGTGCGTAGGTGCAGCCGAGATCACGCAAAACACCTTGCTCTTGTAGCGTTTCCACTCCGGTGGCGACGGCTGGGATGTCCAGCCGTTCGCACAGACCAAGCAGCGCATAAACCGCGCGCCTTTTTTCATCAGATAGATCGACATTTCTAACAAGATCGCTGTCGAGTTTGACGCGCATCAGCGGCACCTGTTGAAGCGCGACGATGCCGCAATCTTCTGCCCCGAACCGGTCAAGATCGAACGCGCAACCATGCGCGTGCAGTTCGCGGAGGTTGCGTTCAACAACGGCGTCGCGTTCTGCCGCCAAGACTCGATCACAAATTTCGAGGATCATGCGGGTCGATGGCAGTCCGACGCGGACAAGATCCCCTTTGATGCGCGCGGCAAGGTCTGGATCGCGCAATTCGTCTTCGGAAAGGTTTACGCTGATGGTCTTTATGTCGAACCCGGAGGCGTCCCAATCCAACAAGGCGGTCATTGCCTGCAAAAAAATCGTGCGACCCAGTCGTGACATCTGCTGGCTGTTTCGGGCAGCCGACAGAAATTCTGTGGCAGTAAGGACGCCGCGGGTGGGGTGATCCCAGCGGGCAAACGTTTCCATCCCGATCACGTCACCTGTGCGCAGATTGACCTGTGGCTGAAAAACCGCCTGTATCATCCCCTGATCCAAGGCTGCCGAGATTTCGTCCTGCAAGGTATGTCGAGACTTGTGGTGGCGAGACAACCGGTCTGACCAGAGACGTGTTGTGCCAAGCCCGGACACTCTTGCCTCTTCCACGGCTTCGGTTGCCGAAAGGAGCCACGTCTCGGCCGTCACATTGCGCCCGAAGTTCAGCGAAGACGCAATTCCAATACACGCCAAGCATGCGTGCGATACACCTTCGATTGCCAAAGGCGTTTCCACTGCAGAGCGCAGGCGTTTTCCGAGGCCGAGAAGGTCGTCGAGACGCAATCGAAAACCCGGCGCAATCAAGACTGTAAACCCAGACCCTTCATCATGGAACACATGGTCCGCTGCGCGCAGCGAAGACCGCAGCCGCGATACCATTAAGGCGCGTGCATCCGCAGCCCTTTCTTCACCGAAGCGTTTGGATATCTGATCCAGTTCGGGAACCACGAACTGAAAACAGGCGGTTGTCTGTCCATTATGCTGTGCGATTTCAAGAAACTCCTGCGCAACGCCCAAGAGCGAAGGCGCAGCCAGACGTTCGTTGCTGCCAGGATCGAAATGGCGACCAACACCCCCGAAAGCTGCGTAAGCCAAAAGAATTGCAATCGAAAAAAAGACCAAAAACGCCTCTCCCCCGATCCAAAATGCTGAAAGGCACAGCGCTGGCAGAAACGCCAGCATTTGCGCGCCGGTCCCCCCTTTTTTCAGTGCAGGCCAAAAGCCGGAGAAATCCAAATTCGGTCGCATTGAAGGCCCGCCCAAAAGATGTGTTTCGGGCAGGATCGCGCAATTTAGGTAAGCGGAGGTTTAACGCAGCTTCGGAATGTCCGAAGAATTTTCACCATCGTCAGCCAGTCGCGTCGAAAGTGCTTTGAAATCAAAAAGCTCGCTGTCCAACAAATGCGAAGGACGCGCGTTTGTAAGGGCGCGGAAAATCACCTGGCGCCGACCGGGGCTGTTTTTTTCCCAGCCGTCCAGAATGGCTTTCACCTGCTGGCGTTGAAGCCCGTCCTGGCTGCCGCAGAGGTCACAGGGAATGATTGGATACTTCATCGCACGGGCGAATTTCTCGCAATCGGCCTCGGCCACATGGGCAAGCGGGCGATAAACAAAAAGATCCCCGTCCTCGTTCACCAGTTTCGGGGGCATTGTCGCAAGGCGCCCCCCGTGGAACAGGTTCATGAAGAAGGTCTCGAGAATGTCATCGCGGTGATGGCCAAGCACCACGGCATCGCACTCTTCTTCGCGGGCGATGCGGTACAGGTTTCCGCGTCGCAATCTGGAACACAGCGCACAATAGGTTCGGCCCTGAGGCACCTTGTCCATCACGATGGAGTAGGTGTCTTGGTATTCGATCCGGTGCGGAACGCCCATCTTTTCAAGGAAATCTGGTAGAACTGTCGCAGGAAAGCCCGGTTGCCCTTGATCCAGATTGCACGCAAGCAAATCCACGGGCAGCAATCCGCGCCACTTCAATTCGTACAGCACCGCAAGAAGCGTGTAGCTGTCTTTGCCCCCGGACAGGCACACCAGCCATTTCGGCGTTCTCTCGGGGTCGCGCGTAACCATGCCATAATGCTCGACAGCCTCGCGCACATTTTGCACGATGCGTTTACGCAGCTTTTTGAACTCGGTGCTTTTTGGCGCACCGTAGAACAGAGGGTGTATGTCGTCAGCATCATCAAGCATGAGCGGCATGTACGGCGGATCGCGCGGTTCAGCAAGCATCGCGTGTAAGGTCCGCAGCTTTCAGGTTTTGTGTTTGCGCTTGGCTCGCAAAGTTGGGTCGGCTTGGGTCGGGTCTTCGGGCCAGGGGTGTTTTGGATAGGCCGCGCGCATGTCCTTGCGCACATCTGCGTAAGAGCCCGCCCAAAAACCGGGCAGATCAAGCGTCGTTTGAACCGGACGGTGCGCCGGGGACAGCAGGGTGACCCGCAGCGGCGTCTTGCCGACACGCGGGTGCGTCTTCTGACCGAACAACTCTTGCAGGCGCAACGAGATTTCCGGATGTTCGCCTGAATAGTCGATGGGAATTTCGCGTCCCAAAGGTGTTGTGAACTTGCCGGGAACAAGCCGATCCAGATCTTGCATCTGTCCCCAATCCAGCATTGCGCGAAGAGCCGGCAAGAGATCGAACCGCTTCCAATCATCGGCACTGCGCACAGAGCCCAGATGCGGCAAGAGCCATGTTCCAAGGCTGCTCATCAAGGCAGGGTCTGACATGTCCGGCAAGGCCATTCCGGCCGCACAACCAAGGCGCACACGGGCTGTGAACCGACGCGCGGCATCGCTCATCGCGGGGGGCAGCCCCAAGTCGCGCACACCGTCCAGCATCGCCAACGCGATCTGCTCTGCCGCAGCGTCTTTCCACACCCGGTCGTCCAGCGCAATCGCACCAAGCTTTTCCTGCTGGCGTGCCACCACGCGGCGCTCGCGTTTTGACCACTCGCAGATGTCGACCCAAGCGATCTGGTCGGGAAACAAGGCCCGCACAGCGCTTTCGGAAATCTGAATGGCTTGCCGAATACGCGCCTCACGTGGATTTCCATCAAGATCAGTTGCCACGATCAGTCGCGCCCCGGCCAAAGCATCTGTGCTGTCCATCACCGCACCTTTGCCCCCAGACAATTGATACCGCGGGGCGTCACCGTTACGCCGCAATCCGATCCGGTCGGGATAGGCAAGTGCCGTCATTTCCGCGATGCTCAGTTCGCTGGCCCCCGTCTTGGGGGCGGCACGAGTCAAACGTTTGGCTTCGTCGCGTATGCGATCCATCGCGCCACGGTTGAGGACAGCGTTGCGGCGCTCTTCGAACCGCGCCTGTGCGCGCAGGGCTTCGATCCTTAAGGCCAGATCAACCCCGGCACCTTGCACCGGATCCCGGTTGGACAGCAAAGCGGCTAGCGGTGCGGCGTCTTGCCCGGCGATGCCGATCATATGCGCCAGACGGGGGTGAAGGGGCAAGGCGGCCAGCGTACGTCCATGCTCTGTGATGCGGTTCTCGCGGTCCAGAGCACCTAGCATGCGTAGCAGGGATCGCGCTTCGGCAAACGCGCCTTCGGGTGGGGGCGTCAGGAAGGACAGGTCGCCCGGTTGCGCGCCCCACAGGGCAAGTTCAAGAACAAGCCCGGCAAGGTCTGCAGCTTCGATCTCGGCCGGGGGAAATGCGTCCAAAGCCCCATCCTCGCCCTTGGTCCAAAGTCGAAAGGCCACGCCCTCTGCCACCCGTCCGGCGCGCCCGGCGCGTTGGGTGGCTTCGGCCTTGGTCACTTTCTCGGTCACCAGCCGCGACATGCCAGACCCCGGATCAAACCGTGATCGCCGCGCCAGCCCGCCATCGACCACAACTCGAATGTCCTCGATGGTCAGCGAAGTTTCCGCGATCGACGTGGCCAGCACAACCTTGCGCCCTAATCTTTGCGGTCGGATGGCCTCTTGTTGTGCCTTGAAAGGCAACGCGCCGAAGAGCGGCTGAAGCTGGCAGTCTTTCGGTAAACGCCCGGCAAGGGCTGCTTGAACGCGTCGGATTTCGCCCTCTCCGGGAAGAAACGCCAGAACGCCGCCCTCGGTAGCCTTGGTCGCATGGCTGATCAGGTCCGCCATGGCGTTCTCGAAACGGATGGACTTGCTGATCGGTTTGTCTAACCAGCGGGTCTCTACGGGAAAGCTGCGTCCTTCCGATGTCACGATCGGCGCGGACATGAGCCGGGCGACGGGTTCAGCGTCCAAGGTTGCGGACATCGCAAGAAGGATCAGGTCCTCCCGCAGCACGCCACGGATTTCAAGACACAGGGCAAGACCAAGGTCGCCATTCAGGGAACGTTCATGGAATTCGTCGAAGATGACTGCGCCGATGCCAGACAATTCGGGGTCCGACTGGATCATCCGTGTCAGGATGCCTTCGGTCACCACTTCGATCCTGGTTTTGGCCGACACTTTGCTGTCGCCCCGCACCCTGTACCCAACCGTCTGTCCTGCGGTCTCGCCAAGGCTTTCGGCCATCCGCTCGGCTGCAGCACGCGCAGCGAGGCGGCGTGGTTCGAGCATGACAATGCGCTGTGTGGTCAATCCAGCGTCGAGCATGGCAAGCGGCACGCGCGTGGTTTTCCCCGCACCGGGCGGGGCCTGCAAAACGGCACGACCGTGGTCACGCAAATGCGCGATGAGTTCGGGGAGAACGGGGTCGATGGGCAGGCGGGTCATTGCGTCTTCTAAGCCTGTCTGCCCACACGCCGCAAGCGGCGGTCAGGAAGCCTGTATCGCAGCTGTCCACGCACTGCGTACAAATTGATCTGTCGGACAGGCGCGAAACTCCTCTACCGCGGGGGCTGCGCCGTCCAGCGAGACGGGCACTTCCAGATCGCCCAGAACGGCAACTGCACGCTGATTGAAGTTGAGCCCGTTTAGAACGTTCCCAAAGCCGCGGTCTCGGACGGTGAGGGTGCGTGTGTCTTCGACTTCGATCACATGCCGCGTGGTCGAAATGGTCAATCCGCGTTGGCCCTCGAACCGCATGGAAAACACGGCAGCATCCGGCCAACCACCTTCGCGCGACAGTTGGATCGCATATTCCCCGGTAGCCGGGTCATAGGTGACCATGACCGCCACATCCGCATCTTGGTGGAACAAAGTGCAGATCGGCACGGGTGAAAACTCCCACGCCGCTGCAGAGAGTGGCGCAGTCAAAAGGGCAAAGGCAAAAGCAACCGTACGCATGACCGTATGGTAGCGTACGGTTCGCATTGTGCCAGTCGGATTAGGAAGAACGGTCGCACCGGGGATGATATTTGACCCAGAGTGCATATGTCGTGGTGGCCCAACGCAAGGAGACGGCCTAATGAAATGTCCCATCGACGGAACTGCTCTGGTGATCGCCGAACGCTCTGGTGTCGAGATCGATTATTGCCCGCAATGCCGGGGTGTCTGGCTGGATCGCGGCGAGCTGGACAAGATCATCGAACGCAGCGCCAGTTACGCTCCGCCGCCACCGCCCCCGCCGGCGACACCTCAACCCACACGCGGTCACGCCATGGGTTATCAGGACACAGGTTACGGCAAAAAAAAGAAACGCGGTGGGTTTCTGGAAGACCTGTTCGACTTCTGATCCTGCATCCCTTAGGCCGTACGAAACCGTCCGGCACTAGGAGGCGTTATGCGTGTGTGGATTTCGATTGCAAGTTTGTTGGCTTTGAGCGCCTGTGGCGTGCCGTTTGTGCCATTCATCTGACGCTTGATTGCGGCATGCCGATCAGTATGTCCGCTTGAGGCCCAGCAGGCCAGCGAACTGTGTCACTCCATGACCCAACTTTAATAACGCTGACCGCAACAATACTTTGTTCGAGTCGATAACAGCGGCGATCCTTGCGAAGTGTGTCTGCTGGCTCGCTGAGGGTGACCGCAAGAGGATTGTCTGCGCGTCTTCCATAGCGCGGAGCGTTTCGCGCTTCACCTCGGGAAGTGCGGCTTCGGTGACCGCGTCGAAACTCCTGAAGCCTTGGCGCAGCGCTGGGCGCGTCGGGTCCAGATTGGCGTCGATCACCGCGACGATGCGCGTTTCGACAAGACGCAGGGCATCATGTGCTGGTCCATAATCTGGAATGCCAGAGAGTTTGATGGCCGCGTTCCGATAACTTTTACTGTAACAATCATAGCGATAGACATTAAGAAGCTCGCCACATTGCCGGAAATCGTTTCGCAAGCGGCGCACCACCTCATTGGTAAGACTGTCACTCAGGGTCGTCGCGCGTTGGCTCCAATTCTGTGCTTGCGCACTGGGACTACTGGAGGCCACCGATAGAATGGCTGCGGCGAGGCACGACAGAAAACGTCGCATGAAGGATCACCTTGATTTCAAGCATCGGCCGAATGGACCGTGCGGCGTTGGGATAGGACTACTCCGGACCGAGACAGGCCTCAATCGTTATTGCAGAGGGATCGGCAGTCGCATGACGTTACCTTTTCTTGCGCCTTTGCACATTCCCACCACGCTGGCCCGGTCGCCCGGCCGTGGATCGCCCCGAGGACTTCACCGCCGCATCTGCCGCTGCCTCAACTGCTGACTGACGCGCCAGCGGATCGTCGGATATCGCCAAATCGACCGCTTCAAGCCGCTTGACCTCATCCCGCAACCGCGCTGCCTCTTCGAATTCGAGGTTCTCGGCTGCCTTGCGCATGTCCGTGCGCAACCCGTCCAGAACCGCTTGCAGGTTCGCGCCAGCCAATGGCTTGTCGACTTTGGCAGTGACGCGGTTCATGTCCACATCGCCTTTGTAGAGACCCTGAAGAATGTCATCGACATTCTTTTTGATCGTTGCGGGCGTGATGCCGTGCTCTTCGTTATATGCGATTTGCTTGGCGCGGCGGCGGTCGGTCTCGGACAGCGCTCGCTCCATCGACCCGGTGATCCGGTCGGCATACATGATCACGCGGCCTTCGGCGTTCCGTGCCGCACGACCGATGGTCTGGATCAGTGAGGTTTCAGAGCGCAGGAAGCCTTCCTTGTCCGCGTCCAGAATGGCGACCAAACCGCATTCGGGAATGTCCAAACCCTCGCGCAGCAGGTTGATCCCGATCAGCACGTCAAAGGCCCCAAGACGCAAGTCGCGCAGGATCTCGATCCGTTCGATCGTGTCGATATCCGAATGCATATAGCGCACGCGGATGCCTTGTTCATGCATGTATTCGGTCAGATCTTCGGCCATCCGCTTGGTCAAAGTGGTGACCAATATGCGATAGCCGTCAGCCGCGACTTTGCGCACTTCGTCGAGAAGATCATCAACCTGCATTTCAACAGGCCGGATTTCGACCATCGGATCCAAAAGCCCGGTAGGCCGGATCACCTGTTCAGTAAACACGCCGCCGGTTTGCTCGATCTCCCATTTGGCTGGGGTGGCAGACACGAAGACCGATTGCGGGCGCATCGCGTCCCACTCTTCGAATTTGAGAGGGCGGTTGTCCATGCAAGAGGGTAGACGGAACCCGTGTTCAGCCAGCGTCATCTTGCGTCTGAAGTCGCCCTTGTACATGCCACCGATCTGCGGGACCGATACATGGCTTTCATCCGCAAACACGATGGCATTGTCGGGGATAAATTCGAAGAGGGTGGGTGGGGGTTCGCCCGGTGCGCGGCCGGTCAGATAGCGTGAATAGTTCTCGATCCCGTTGCACACGCCCGTCGCCTCAAGCATCTCGAGATCGAAATTCGTGCGTTGCTCCAACCGCTGCGCTTCAAGTAGCTTGCCTTCATTTACCAACTGATCAAGCCGCTGACGCAATTCCTTTTTGATCCCGATCATCGCCTGCTGCATGGTCGGTTTCGGCGTCACATAGTGGCTGTTGGCATAAATGCGGATACGTTCGAAAGTGTCGGTCTTTTCGCCGGTCAGCGGATCGAACTCGGTGATGCTTTCCAATTCATCTCCAAAGAACGACAGCTTCCACGCCCGGTCTTCAAGGTGCGCCGGGAAAATCTCGAGGCTGTCACCCCGCACCCGGAACGATCCTCGCTGGAATGCCTGATCGTTGCGGCGGTATTGCTGCGCCACCAGATCGGCCATAACGGCGCGTTGGTCATAGCTTTTGCCGATATGCAGATCCTGCGTCATCGCCCCGTAGGTTTCGACCGAGCCGATACCGTAGATGCATGACACCGACGCCACGATAATCACGTCATCGCGTTCGAGCAGCGCCCGGGTGGCCGAGTGGCGCATCCGGTCGATCTGTTCGTTGATCTGCGATTCCTTCTCGATATATGTATCGCTGCGCGCAACGTAGGCTTCGGGCTGGTAATAGTCGTAGTAGCTGACGAAATACTCGACCGCGTTGTCGGGGAAGAAGCCCTTGAACTCGCCGTATAACTGCGCCGCCAGCGTTTTGTTCGGCGCAAGGATGATCGCTGGACGCTGGGTTTCTTCGATCACCTTGGCCATGGTGAAGGTCTTGCCGGTCCCTGTTGCACCCAGCAGAACCTGGTCGCGCTCACCGCCCAAGACGCCTGCAGATAGTTCTTTGATGGCGGTCGGCTGATCACCCGCGGGTTCGAACTCGGTATTCATTCGAAAGCGAATGCCCCCTTCCAGCTTTTCGCGGGCAGGGACTTCCGGGGCAGGTGCGTGAAGAATCTGAATATCGGACATGGATCACCTGAAGGAATCGGTTGCTGCGCCAAGAGGTGCAGTCGAAAGGGGGAAAGTCAAAATGGGCGGTTGCGGCCGGAAATGCAACCATGGTCGTATATACCAAAGTTTACACCATAGTGTCTTGAATTCATTACATTTCACCAAGGTGGCTTTTTCCGGTTTTCGGGGGTCATCTGCAGCCGCTGCTTTTTTTCTTCCAAAGCTGTGCGAAATAAGTACCTTAATCGTGCAAGCAGTTGGCTTCATTCGGTTTCGGGAGGCACACACCCACCCCTCGCTCCCCGCTTCTTGTTGGCGAATAAGGCCCTGCTTGCACTGATTGTCCAAACCCTGCGACACTATCGTGACCTTGCGGATCGGGTCGTTTTTGAGCATATCTGCACCACAGACCATAAAGGTGAGACCCATGCGCGCCCGGATTTATCAGCCCTCAAGAACCGCCATGTCTTCTGGCACTGCGAAAACGCGCCACTGGATTTTGGAATTTGCGCCCGAAAGCCCGCGCGAGATTGATCCGTTGATGGGCTGGACGTCGTCCTCCGACACGCAAAGCCAGGTGCGACTTAAGTTCGACACGCTAGACGCCGCCAAGGCCTATGCCAAGGATCATGGCATCGAGGTGCTTCAGTTCGCGCCCAACAAGCGTAAACCTAACATCCGCGCCCGTGGCTACGCCGAGAATTTTGCGGTGGATCGCAAGGGTGCTTGGACGCATTGAACTTGTAAATCGGGGCAAAGTTAGCACGGAATCGGGCCAAGATTTCGCGAAGACGATGGTTTGAGCTAGATATGGGGCGCCCAATGGGCGCCTTTTCTATATTTGGGGTCTGGTCGAGACTTGAGGCAAAGGAGTGCCCAGATGGCGGGAAAAGCTCTGAACAAGGCGAACTTGCTGACCCTTGGTGCGGATGTTCTGGCCGACCTGCTCTTGGAAAGCGTCAAGGGTGACGCTGCCCGCCAACGGCGCGTGCGCATGGCGCTTGTCGCGGAACAGGGACCCGAGACCATCGCCGCGGACGTACGCAAACGGTTTGCGCAGGTCCGGCGGGGGCGCAGCTTCATCTCCCGCAAGGCGCAAAAGACGCTGGCCAAGGAACTGTCCGATCTCACGCAGCTGATTGAGACGGGCATCGCGCCTGATGCGCCGGACCTCGCGTTCGACCTGCTTTGGGCGCAACTTCAACTCGCGGCGAGCATCCACGAGCGCACCGACGACAGTTGGGGCACGATCGGTGACGCAATGCGGGATGCGATGGAGGCGATCGCTCGTCTTGCGCCATCCATGACCAAAGACCCGAAAGGTCTCGCAGAAGATGTGTTCGATGCGATCTCTGTCGATGGTTATGGTGCGTTCGATCACGCCGTCCACGCCGTGGCAGAGGCGTTGGGTGACGTCGGACTGGCGCATCTCAAGTTAAAGTCGGAGGCTGCGCGGTCTGCCCCGCTGACCGAGTCCGATCTGATCCTCTACGCGTTCATCACCGACCCTGCACAGCGCGAAGACCGCGCTCGGGTCGCCCGCGACCGGACTGTCGAGATGATCCTGCAGGACGTCGCCGATCTGCAAGGCGACGTAGACGCTTGGCTGGCCCGTTACACGCCCGAGCAACTGACCTTCCACACCATCGCCCCCGAGGCCGCGACACGCCTTCTGGCCGCCGGCCGCGCCGAAGAGGCGCTTGGGCTTGTCGAAGGTGCCCTGCCGAACGATCATTGGTTCGACACCGCCGATCTTGACGAGGCGCATTTCGCCTGCCTTGAGGCGCTGGGCCGCAAGGACGACCTCCGCAATGCTCTGTGGGCGCGGTTCGAAACGCGCCTCTGCCCGGACGCGCTGCGCCGGCACCTCAAGCTCTTGCCGGATTTCGAGGACATCGAGGCCGAAGACGCCGCCCGCCAGCATGTGCTCGCATTTCCGGTGATCGACGCAGCCTTGGCCTACTGTCTGCAAGTTCAGGACATGTCCCTCGCGTCCCAGCTGGTCCTGTCCCGCCATGCCGAGATTGACGGCGAGGCCTACGACATCCTGACCCCGCTGGCAGATGCTTTGGTGGCAACGCACCCCCTTGCTGCCGTCCTCCTCTGGCGGTCAATGATTGACTTCTCCCTTACCAAAGCCCGCTCAGGCCGCTACGGCCACGCCGCCCGCCACCTCGCGTCCTGTACCTCAGTGGATATGGCGATACCGGACTATGGAGTGCACCCGATACACGAGGAATACCTCAACCGACTGAAAACAAATCACGCCCGCAAAGCGTCATTCTGGGAACGCGTCGCGGATGTTGTGTAAGCAATCTGCACGCACTGGTCATTGAGCCAGGGCTGGAAAGTACGGTTGGCTCTGATGATGTGACTATTGACGACTTACGCCAGTCGGCAATTGGAAGGGCACAAATGGTAGGTTCTGAAAGGGCGAAACCTGTCCCGGCTGTCGCCATGCCTTTACTCCGAAACCAACCTGCGATAGCTTTGTGTTCTGGTTTTGGAATTTGAAATTCAGGTGTCTGGAGACGACTTTGCCCAGCTACGTGACCTCGGGTTTTCGGATTGAGCCGGTCGTTGCGCTGACTTGGGATGTTGCAGAGCTTGTCCATCGGCATCTCGACCTGATGCGCGCTCAGACGCCGTCCGAAAGCTGCCATGTCATGAGCGCCGACGATTTATTTGCCGCAGGCGCGAGAGTATACGCTTTGCGTGATGACGCGTCTATTCTGGGTATCGCCGCGCTCAAGCCGCTGGACTCGCACCATGGTGAGTTGAAGTCCATGCACACCCGTACCGAAGCGCGGGGCAGAGGCGTTGGCGCAGCGTTGATGCAAAAAATGCTGACGGAAGCAACCGAGTTTGGAATGTCCCGGATCAGTCTGGAGACGGGCTCTGAAGCACCGTTCGCGACGGCGCGGCGGCTTTACGAACGTCATGGGTTCACCTACTGCCCCCCTTTTGGCGGCTACGCAGAAGACCCGCTCAGCGTTTTTATGACACGAACTCTATGACCCTCTCTTGCTCCGCAAGGACAAAACCTGCAAATAACGCGCAGCGGTCCCTTAGCTCAACTGGATAGAGCAGCTGACTTCTAATCAGCAGGTTGAGGGTTCGAGTCCTTCAGGGATCGCCAAACGCCATTTTTCCAAGCAGGTGTCGTCAGGCGCGCAAACGCCGACTTTTCGGCAAAAGTCGGGAATTTGATCGAGGTAAGCCATCCAAGGCTGACCTTTAACTTGAGGGCTGGTCATCGCATGATCGCCGCGACATCCGCCCTCAGATAAACCGCGCCGAAATCCTGCCCATCGGGCGCGAACGGGGAAATCCTGCGGGCGGCGAGAAGGCCTTTCAGGGTATTGCGATGCTGACCCGTCTCGGCGGACAGGGTCGTCAGGGTCATGAAGCGGAGGTGAAACGCCGCCATATCCTGCGGCGTCATCCGGTGTTGCGGGCGACCCGTCCGGGGATTGATGATCCGATAGGCGCTCACATGACCGGCCCCGATCATGGCCTGAAACACCCCGCCATCGCGTAGCCCGACGGATCGTCCGAATTCTGCCGCGGTGACGCTGCCCGGAACCTCCTCCAGAAACTCATCCCGGACAGTCCGGGCCGGAGCGGCCAGCACGTCCACCTCGGATTTCGGTACGACGATCCCATGGAAGCCGGTCACACCTGCGCGCTGTCCGACGGTCAGACGCTGGTCGCCAATGGCCCGTATCAGCTCCGACAAGGGGACCCCGGCGCGCCGACATGCAAGAAGCAGGGTCTCCCATTCCTTGTCATCCTCAGTGACATGGCGGGCCCCGGCGGATAGCTCCGCCACAAAGGTGATCCCGTCCGAGACGCGCCACGGGTTCTTCACCTTCTCGACCCGGGTCCGGGGGATGAGCAGTCCCTCCTCGGCCAGGGCAGCAAGCTCCATCCGGGTGGCCCCCATCGCGGTCCGCATAGCGATCGGCCCGACAAGGGTGGGGATTTCCGCCATAAGCCCGGCATAGGCCTTGGCATCGAACAACCTCCGGCTCTGGGGTCGCGGATCATCGGCCGCGATGGCCCCGACCTCCACAAGGAAATGCTCCAGAACTTTCGTGCCGATCCCTATCTCCGTCGCCGCCGTCGTGACGGAATATAAGCGCCTTTCCGAAACCACCTGACCCAGAACCATCTCCCCGGGCGCTATGGGCCAGTTTTCCAGGACGCATTCGCGCAGAATGTTGCGAAACGGGTCAAACCCCGGATCATTAAGGTAGTCCCGGTTCAGCCGCGAATAGAGCGGTCCGAAGGCCTTACCAGCTTCATCCAAAGCGCCGGTTGCCCGCGCCGCCATATGTTCGAGAGCGGCCCTGATCGCCGCCTCTCCTGCAACCGCCACATCGAAGCCGGCCGCATGCGCCCGGTCGGACACCTGATCATCCTCGAGGGTATCCTCTTTCAGCAGGGCCAGCCCAAGCAGGCGGCACAGGGTGGTCACGATATAAACGGTGTGATCCGAGAACCATGTGGTGTCCGTTCCATCGTGAAGCCGCCGATCGAGCCAGAGGTCGTAGGCGGATGGGTCCCGCAGCGGTCGGTCTAACGTCCCAGACAGGATATCCGCCTCAATCTCGCGCAGGCGGGCGCCGATGTCGAAGCGATCTCGAGGGGCGGTGGCCTGCCAGAGAGGTACCAGCGGGTGGCGGTGGCGCACGCAGAGCGTCGCCTCGCGCAACTGCCAGTCCCCCCGCATGATCATCGCGGCATAGGCCGGCCCCGTCGTTCCCGCGGCGTCCTCGCGCAGGCAGACGGGGCATCCGCGCATGATCGGGTTGCGAAGCGCTCTTGAAACATAGATCTCGCCTCGGAATTCCATCCGGACGTTCCCTGTCCGAGTACCGGTCCAGGACAGCAACTCGTCCATGCGATCAGGGGAGAGTTTCGCCCAATTGGCAAAGGTTTCGAGCGCCTCATCCTGTTCCAACAGCCGCCTGAACGGTGCGCCCATGTCATAGGCGAACTCCGGGACATCTGTGCGCCAGAATGCCGCGAGTCGCGACAGATAGGAATAAAGCGTCTCCCGCGGCATAGGAGTGGGGCTTGAAATGGGCAGGGTGGTCATCTCGATGCCCCACGGCGGCGTACTTTACCACTACTCATGCCATTCAAGCTTTTCTGAATCGAAAATACTTGTTTACCCTACTGGCCCTGCAGTTTCGTATCAATCTTTTGAGGTATTACCCCTGACATTCTCGTACTGCTGCTTGATCTTCCGCATGTATTTCGGCTTTAGGCCGATCTCTCCCTTCTTGAACCCCCGGAACACCAGGTTCTCCTGGTGGAGCTGGGAGGGGGTGACCTCACCTCGGCGAAGGCGCTCTTCGTCCCTTTCGCGGGACCGGGCTTTCGCTGCGGCGCGGTTTTTGAACAGGTCTGACATGTTGGCCTCCGTGGGCTGCTTATCGATGTATAATAGAGAACCTCAGTTGCGACTTTTCGTTTGAATGGTCGAACCGGGCCTGGTCGTCGGTGAACGGAAGCGACCGCAGCGTACGCGGGCGCGTGGTCGGCTACGTCTCCCCGGTGCCGGATCCTGTCCCGTCGCCTTCTCGGTCCCCGGCCCGGTCGGCTTGTCGCCGGAAGCGTTCGGCCGTCATTTCGAGGCGCAGGCCGGCTTCGATGATGCGCGACATGTTGAGCCCGAGGCGACGGGCTTCATCCACGAGGTGGCTGCTCAACGTGACGCTCACCTTGACCCGCATCAGGCGCACTCCGGGGCTTGACCACCCGCCGACCGGCAGGGTGATGCCGCAGGTGTATTCGAACACCCCGAGGCGAACGCCCGGCTTCAACAGATTCCGAGCCGTTCGCTCCCGAAGTTTTCCTGGGGTGGGCGACCCGATCACGCATCGTGACCACCTACATGCTGCACCGCGCCGTCAGCCTGGACCTCCACACCGTCCAGCAGCCCCGCCAAGGCGGCGCCATCGAGTTCGCGGTGTTCAAGGAGCGCGGCAGCGATCCGCTCGACCGCCCCGCGATGTTGAACGATGATCTTACGCGCTTCCTCCTGCCCGGCCTGGAGCCGGGCTTCGACCCGGTTCCGGACCTCAGTCGGCAGCAGGGTTGGCGGGGTGTCCGGGGAGATCCAGGACAAGGACGGGCCGAAGGCGAAAGCGCATTCCGCCCGGATGCCGAGGGAGGTGGCCTGTGCAAGGTCGCTGTTAGAGCCAGCCCCGGCTCCGCTGGTCACGTCGCCGAAGAAGATGTCCTCGGCTTCCCGCCCGGCGAGGACCGCAGCGATCATCCCCTTTATGTCCCGTGCGGTCATCGCATTCAGATGCGGCCGGACGACTTCTCCGCCGCGAGGGCTGATCCGTGCCAGCGTAGCTGCGGGAAGACCAACCGCGTGACCGGCGACCACATGGGCCGCTTCATGGAGCGCGATGCGCCGCATCAGCGCGTCGCCGAGCTGAGGCTGTACGCGGTCGGCCGCAGCTTGAAGGTCCTCGAGCGCGAGATCTCGCCCCGCCTTGCGCGCAGCGGTACGGGCTTCACGGAGAAGAGCCGTGACCTCGGCCCCGGACAGGCCGACAAGTTGTTCGGACACGCGGTCGAGGTCCGGTCCCGGGATCACGTCCGCCACGGCGGCTGACAGCATCGCCGTGATGCCGGACCGGATCGGGCGACCTACCCGGATGTGTCGATCGAAGCGGCCGGGTCTGACGATGGCCGGATCCACGCGTGCGCGATCGTTGGTCGCGGCTACGAGAACCACGCCTTCGGTCGCAGAGAGGGCGTCAATGAGCGTGAGCAACCCGTTCACCATGCCGAGGATGTATCCGTTACTAGATTGATTTCTATTATAAAAACTGTCTATCTCATCTATGAAGAACACCGATGGACTGCCTGTCTTAGCCTGCTCGGCAGCGGCATTGAGCGCCTTCAGTGCGTCGCCCTGATGCCCCGCTTTTTGAACGTCGGAATAAGACGTCTTCACGAGGGTGATACCGGCGGATCGGGCCAGCGCCTCTGCCAGCATCGTCTTGCCGGTGCCGGGTGGGCCCGTCAGCAGGAAGCTCTTCGTGACCTCGCGCCACGGCAGCGTTCCAGCCCGCCAGGCGTCCAGATCTGACACGACCTGGCGCAGGGCATCCACCGCCTCCGGTTGACCATAGACGTCATCGAGGCCGGGGCCGCCGTTGGGGGACCGTGCGACATCCTCGAGGCGCCGAAGCTGGGTGAGGGCTGTGTCGAGGGTCTCGGCGGCGAGCACGGGGGCCAGCGCGACTGGGGCCAGCTTGCCGAGCTGATTTTCGGATATCGGGAGATCCACATCGTGCCCCGGGTGAAGATACTCAAGGATCAGGGCAAGCATGCGCCGCGTAATGGGTGGCAGGGTCGCGCGCGCTGTGACCAGCGTCTCCAGTTCGGGCGGGAGCTGCGCCATACCTGAGACAATGGCGAGCACCCCGTTGCCTGACAGGAGCCTTCCTGCCAGCCTGGCATGAAAATCTTTCGCTGCCCCGACCCGGCCCAGGGGATCCTCGATCATGAGAGCAGGGAACGGCAAGGATAGTCGTCGCCAAAGATCCGGGTGTCGCCGCGCGACCCGGTTCCTATCCTCGTGAGATGAGACAAAGAGCAAAGACAGAAGGCCCGGCCTGGGGCAAAGAAGGTCCGGCCCGGCGCTTTCTGCGGCGTGGCACAGGCGCATGATCGCAATCGCGGTCAACGCCTCATCTGGGCTAGGTCGAAGCGTGGGCTTCGCGTCCTGCTGATCGACGAGCGCGTCGAGGGTATCATAGGACGCGTCCTCGTCGTCCTCAGGGACATCTGCCTGGGGGGCCAGGTCGCCCGCTCTAAGTGAGTCCAGATACGCCAGCGCTTCATGAAGTCCGGGTGTGGGGCGGGCGCTATCCATGACCGCCTCCGTGATAGGGCAAGCCCGAGGGCTGCGCTTGGAATGGTGTCTGGATCATGGGCGGCTCCTTGCGAAAAAAAAAGGGGATCGGTCGCGCCAAGGCGCGTTCCTGTGGGGTATCGATGCAGGTGAGGTTCAGTGCCGTCAGGAGGTCCGGGTTTGTGTCCGGGCCTGAACTGACGGGAGGCGGATCATGGTCCGTGAGGCAGGGTTGTGGTTCGCATTACGTTCTCCTTCGGTTGAGCCAAGGAATACAGGATCGGGCTGGCATGCGCCACCCGGAATCTATTCATAAGTATCTGATGTGAAACAATAAAAACCCATTGGCTAGTCTTCTGATTTCCGCAGGTCCCACAGGCCGCATCCTCAGGGCGAGTTGCCAGCCAGGTTAGCATGTTAGGTGATCCGAAAAACGAGGATGCCCCTAGAGGCGCGGCCGCCGGGGTGGCTATTTCCGGAGCGAAAGCGGAACTCGGGTTGGGTTTCGCAGACAAGGTCCGGGGCTGTCTGTCAACTGATGGTGGGAATCCGAGGCTGATGGCCTCGGTTTTGGCCTTACTGATTCGTCACTGGGAAGCTCGGCGCGTGTGGATTTGGTCCCGCAGGAGACGGGCATATCCGCTTGTGCGGCCTATCCGGAGGGGGCCTACCAATTACAGGCGGTGATCGGGATTGTCCTTGCAGGCCTCTGATCTCACGCTAAATTTTTCGCATCCATGAAGAACAACAAAAGGGAGACACCCATGCCCGATGGCAGCACGCCCACGTCACGCAGAAGCGTTGTCGTTTCGGAATTCACGAACTCGGTTCTAGACCCACAGGCCCCTATGTTGGGCCCGATCGAGAACGGCGGCACGATTATCGCCAACACGGCCCCGGGCTGCTGGGGCCCGATGATTACGCCGCGCTTGCGTGGCGGGCATGAGGTGACGACGCCTGTCTTCGTGCAGGGGGCCGAGGTGGGCGATGCCGTGGCCATCCGGATCCGGGACATCACCGTGACCTCGATCGCGACCGCCTCGGGGCATGACAGCTCGCCCGAGGGGTTCTGTCTGGGAGACCCCTATGTCGCGGCGCGCTGCCCGGTCTGCGACACGGTCTGGCCGGAAACCCATGTCGAGGGGATCGGTCAGGACGCCGTGAAATGCGACGCCTGCGGCAACGCGGTGAAACCCTTCGAGATCGTGCAT
>NZ_JFKD01000029.1 GCF_002115725.1 Marivita cryptomonadis | reverse complement strand
TTATGGCACTTGCTGCGCTGAAATGCGAGGCTGAGACCGCGAATTGGGCCGAAGTCCTTTCGCATGATGAAGCAGTAAGGGCGACGCGCATTTCAACATTGGAGCTGAACGGTTTCGGAGCCTTCCTGCCGCAGCTGGAAGCGGCCCACCCGCACGCCATCGAAGAAGTCATTGGTACTGAAATCAACCGACAGCTCGCAAACCTTATGGAGGTAGGACGTGCACCCATTTTGCATGACGCACTCCACCATGGCACACTATTCATGCGCGACATCGCAGCCGCAGCGGCTACAGATAGCCTACCGGGATTTGAGAATGCGCTGGGGCAGAATACCCAGACCGACCTTAAGTACGCCTTCGAACTGATTGCTGGCCATGGCACGGATGAGGCCATTTCGAATGCCGTTGGAGCGATCCAAAATCATATCGACACATCCAACCAAATCACTGCTGAAAGCCAGCGGTTCTGGCTGAAAATGTTGACCCAACTGAGCCTAGAGCAAGGGTGCGAAGCGGTGCTGGCAGCGACCGCTGACTTATCAACGCAAGAGTCCCGAGAAGCTGCAATTTCAATACTTGCCGCGATCTTCGGTGATCGCCACTGGGGCGGGCAACCGAGTTTTGATGGGGTGGAGAATGGCCGTCGCCTCGATTTGTTGACCCAGCTGGTCATAAGAGCCTACCAAACGGTGCGCCCGCAAGAGGATCAGCACCATGAAGGCACCTTTACACCGAACACTCGCGACCACGCTGAGGAAGCACGCGGTTACCTTCTGAGCACCCTTACTTCCACGAAGTCGCCGAGAACGCTGTCGGTGCTTTACGAATTATCCGCGATGCCCGAATTCGCGCATCTGACTGACCGTTTGAAACAGATGGCTACAGAGTTAGCGGCGAACATATCGGAACCCGAGGCCATGAATGCCTCGGCATTCCGAACATTCGACCAAGAGCGAAACTACCGTGCCTATGATGACCCGTCACTATTTGCGGTCATGAATCACAGGCTAGCAGACTTTGAACACCACCTGCTTAACGACGAGCAGACAACTGTAGCAACTTTGCGAAAGGTGGAAGGCGAAACAGAGCTACGTCAATTTCTTTCCTACTGGCTGACCCAGAACGCTCGAAGTGCATACAGTGTCACACAAGAAGCCGTCGCAATTGCTGAAAAGCGAACAGACATCCGATTGCACGCAGCCGGTTTGGACCGATACGCATCTGTAGAAGCGAAGTTAGATGACGCAAGACATCGATGGAGCGGAAGCCAACTGAGAGATGCTTTGATCGACCAACTCGTGGGGCGTTATCTGAACCATGAGCGATGTCGAGTTGGCTGCCTTTTAATCTGTATGCGTGAACCGCGGCAATGGGAGCATCCAGACACCGGCGAAAGAATGGATTTGGAAACGATGGTCGCCTGGTTGCAGAGTATTGCCAACGCCATCATGGAGGAACGTTCAGAACTGCTGCTTTCGGTGAAAGGGATCAATTACTCAGTTACCGCGAACGAGTAGATACGCGACCACCTCGGGGCTGCAGGTTGACGGTCACCGGAGCCAGGCTCAATCTCTAGCTTTGGGGCCCTTTCTTGACGAAGTTTGGCTCTCAATCCTCGGCTACAAGCCCGCCGAACGGCTCGAGGCTAGGCCCGCAATCGTTACTTCGGCAAAAAATACAAGCTGCCGAGCGGTAGTCCTTTGGCAAAGACGCTGCACCCCAGTTGCACTCTCTTTGGACACTTCCGGCGCCTTGAACGCTCCATTCTGGCAATCAGTCAAACCAACTGGCCGCTTCGCACGACATCGAAGGCCAGGATGCAATCGCGAGCAAACGGCAAAGTAGAAGCCCTCGGACTGCAGCGCTACGGGAAATGGGCAAGATAAAAGCGCCTGCCACAAATGCCGCAAGTCACTGACGTGACTAGCGTTTTCGCGTGCATGCAAATCGGTCGTGTGCAGGTTTCCTGCAAATTTGCAGTGTTTTCAGACCGCTGGTATGCACACTGCGGAAACCTGCTCTTGGCGCCTGCTCGGTTGAAGACGCGACAACTTCGAGCATTGGGAGGTGGCATCTCGGGCTCAACAATGGGAGCGCGAGATAAAAGAGGTGCCGCATGGCCACCTCAAGTTGCTGTTGTTCAGAGAGAATATCCGCCGCAGTCACACGGCTATTGAAGCATCAATAGTACCAACCCACTGACGTGAAGTTATTTTCCGCGCGGCGCTGCGCCGATCCCACGAAAAAATGCAACTACCCCAACCCAGCCAGAACACCGCTCAGCAACACCACACCCGCCTCCCGCCTGTCATTCCCCGCCACAGGTCTACTCCGCCCGTTCTTGGCTTCGTTCCCCCCTCCCTTTCCGGCATCCTCGAGGCACCCGAAACCCCAACCGATCGCCCCATGCCCAAGCGTCCCGACATCCTGCCGCCCACTCTAGCGCCCCGCGGTCTCTCGCGGACCGAGGCGGCGGCCTATATCGGGGTCTCGCCCACGCTGTTCGATCACCTGGTCCGCGACCGGCGCATGCCGCCGCCCAAGCGGATCAATGCCCGCACCGTCTGGGACCGGAAAAAACTTGACCGGGCGTTCGAGCTGATCCCTGATGGGGATCACTCCGACCACAATCCCTGGGACGACTGACGGCTGACGAAAGGCAGCGTGTGCCATGCTCACATTCAGGATGAGAGACGGCTCGGGCAGCATCCGCCTGAAGCACGTTATCGAGGATACCGACCGGCACGGGAACGTGCGCGTCTACCTGCGGCGGCCCGGGCACCTGAAGGTGCGGCTGCGCAGCCAGCCGGGAACGGAGGACTTCCTCGCCGAATACCGCGCCGCGATGATGGGGGCGACGCCGCGCGCGCCGGCCGGACCGCTCGAGCGGCGTGGCGCGAGGGGCAGCTTCAAGTGGCTCTGCGAACAGTACTACGTCTCGGCTGAATACCAACGGCTGGGTGATCGTACCAAGTATGTCCGGCGCAGCATCCTCGACCGGATTTGCGAGAAGAACGGATCGAAACCCTACGCGTTGATGGAGCCTCGCCACGTCCGGCGCATGCGCGACGAGATGGCGGACAGGCCGGAGGCGGCGAATGGATTCGTCAAGGCGCTGCGGCAGGTCTATGCTTTCGCGGTCGAGTACGAGCTGGCGCAGCGCAATCCGGCCCGTGACGTGCCCTACCTCAAGGCCAAGGGCGACGGCTTCCATTCCTGGACGATGGAGGAGGTCCGGCAGTTCGAAGACCATCACCCGATCGGCAGTAAGCCGCGGCTGGCGCTCGCGCTCATGCTCTATACCGGTCAGCGGCGGTCGGACATCGTCAGGCTCGGGCCGCAGCACATCAAGGAGGGTTGGATCACCCTGACTCAGGCCAAGAACCGCGAGCGCAAGCCCGTCACCCTCTCCATCCCGGTCCTGCCAGAGTTGAAGACCGTGCTCGACGCCACGCCTACCGGCAATCTCGCCTTCCTCGTCACGGCCTTCGGCAAGCCCTTCACCTCGAACGGCTTCGGCAACTGGTTCCGCAAGCAATGCGACGAGGCCGGGTTGAAGCATTGCTCCGCCCACGGGCTCCGGAAGGCGGGCGCGGCTCTGGCGGCCGAGAACGGCGCGACCGAGCGGCAACTGATGGCGATCTTCGGATGGACGACCATGAAGGAAGCCTCGCGCTACACCCGCGCCGCGCGCCAGAAGGTGCTGGCGGCGTCGGGGATAAAGCTCCTGTCGCGGGAAGGAAGCGGGCCGGAAAGAGGGGAAACTCTGGGTGGCGAACCATGATACACCGTCTTCCCCCGCCAAGACAGAAACGACCAACAAGAACACAAAGGAGGCAGTCATGAGCAAGACCGAGAAACTGAAGCTGGATGAAGGCGCAACCTCGACGCTCCCGCCAGAGGCATTTGCCGAATTCCAGCGAGCGACGGATACCCCCGGCAAACAGATTCCCGGCCTCGTTCGCGCAGCGGAAAAGGCACAGGGACTGCTCAAAGACGCAGACTGATCCTTGTCCCAAGCCTGCGGAAGCGACATCACCGTCCTTCAGCTCGTTCTTGCAAAAAAAGTCTCTCAAGGCTATATAGCTTCAAGGAAGTATTTACCCGATGCCGTGGACCGTATCCTTTGCCGAGGAGTTCGAACCGGAATTCGATGCCCTGCCACAAGAGGTGCAGGACGCGATCCTCGCCCGGGCGCTGCTGCTCGAGCGGGAAGGACCCATGCTCGGGCGACCCCATGCAGACACCCTGACCGGGTCGAAGCATGCCAACATGAAGGAGCTGCGCTGCACCGCCTCCGGTGGCGTCTGGCGCATCGCCTTCGCATTCGACCCCGATCGGCAGGCGATCCTGCTCGTCGGCGGAGACAAATCGGGTGGCAGTGAGAAGCGGTTCTACAAGGCGTTGATCGCTAGAGCGGACGACCGCTTCGACCGCCACCTGGAGAGACGGAAAGGTTGACGACGATGGCCCGGAGCCTGAAGGACAAGCTGGCGACCCTCGACCCCGCCCGCCGCGCTAAGATCGAGGCCGAGGCGGATCGACTGCATGCCGAGTACCTGACGCTTCAGGAGCTGCGAAAGGCAAAGCAACTGACCCAGGTTCAGCTGGCCGAAACCCTCGGCGTCCAGCAGGCCACCGTTGCGAAGTACGAACGCCAGAGCGACCTCCTGCTCTCGACGCTGACAAGCTATGTCCGCGCGATGGGGGGCGAGCTCAAGCTGATGGTCGAGTTCCCTGGTAAAACTCCAGTCGCGCTTGAGGGGCTAGGCGAGACGGACGAGCCGCGGCGCAGG
This sequence comes from Marivita cryptomonadis, assembly GCF_002115725.1. GTDB lineage: Bacteria > Pseudomonadota > Alphaproteobacteria > Rhodobacterales > Rhodobacteraceae > Marivita > Marivita cryptomonadis. Next base: position 26,552 of record NZ_JFKD01000029.1, on the reverse strand, counting down.
CGGCAAACAGGTGCCTGAGCCCGAAAGGTGCATAGGGGCCTCTCTCAATTATTGAGCCCAAGTGTTTCCAGGGTCGCCCGATCAGGTGCGCCAGTTTCCGGCAATCCGACTGAAGCTTGGTACGCACGCATTGCCCTTTGCGAAGCTGGCCCCCATTGCCCGTCCGGCGTACCTGCGTCAAAGCCTCCAGCATTCAGCAAGGTTTGGATTGCGCGATAATCGTCTGAAGAAAGAGAAAGCGTTGTCCAACCACAGGCCCCGGCAACTTCTTCGAATGCAGCCTGAGCGCCAGAAAGATCAAAAACGGCATCGTGCCGCTGCCCATTGGACTCAACAAGGCGGATGAAGAGCTGATTGGCATCATAAAGGGTTCGAATGAAGGCTTCCGCTTCACTACCGAACAAACCCGCGCCCTTGTTGCTCGTCAAGCTGCTCCAGCGGGCTTGCAACGCCGCTTCATCGTCAACCCGCAGTGTCATATCGAAGGAATTCCTACGGAAGTCGGCCATCAGGAAATCGTCTTGAACAAAAATGAATGCGGTTTCGCCCTCCGAGCATCTCGCCACAAGTGCCGTCAAACCCGTGAAACTGTTCGGATCGTATTGTGAATAGTTGACTGCGGTTATCTGAGGGCTGTCGTCAATCGCTGCTCTTTCCGCTTCGATCGTCCACCATCCAGATATCTGATGACCATCTCGATGCGCTTGTTCAAAGGGCTGCAGTGTGTAGTCGGTATTAGGAAAACCCGGGTCTGCCCAAACCACGCTTTGGCCTTCTGCGCCAGACGCCTCAACAGCCCCTTCGTCAGCTATGACAGAGGTCTCAACCTGTTCAGAGGGCATCTGTGCAATTGGAAAGGCAATCCCATAGCGCGCCTGCAAGTAGCCCATTTGAAGTTGGGCAAGCGTAAGACGTTCAGTCTCAAGACGGCTCAATGCGAGCGCTTGAACAAGCCCACCCGAACTTGCCGCCTCACTTTCTGCCTGGCTTATCCTTTCTTGAGCAGCGGCCATTTCTCCCAGCAACTGCTCGGCCCGGCGCTCATCGGTTTGGATTGCCGACACTACCACTTCAATGGTGGCACCACCTGCTTCGGCATTAATACGGTTTTGGACAACGGTCCGTGCAAGAAGCAGGGCCTCACGACGAGCTTCGATCAAACCGAGTATCAAGCCGCCATCGTATCTAGACGTGAGTGCCTCAACCTCGACCAGCTGTCTTTCGATGTCATCCAGTTCCGATTGCAGCGGGTTTTCCTCCGCCAGGGATGGAGCGCTGAAGACGAGCGCAACAAAGATAGCCAACGGCCGGACAATCATCTCGCAAACCTCCACACCGGTTTTCGTGGAAGGCTAGCTCAGCAGGCCTCAACCAGCAAGCGAGTGCCCTGGCCCGGAGCGTAAGAGAAAGTGTGCTCGAACCTCCAAGACGAACGACTCCCCGACTGCCGCCGAGGGTGCGATTTCGCGCACCGGAACGCGAACGTCTCACGAACAAAAAAGTCCCACTTTTTCCCAGACACGAAAACGGTGGGACGATTTTGCCCCATAACCCATTGATATCATTCATACTAAGAGGTACTTTGGTGCCCGGGGGCGGAATCGAACCACCGACACGAGGATTTTCAATCCACTGCTCTACCCCTGAGCTACCCGGGCACGGGTGAACGATCATCGTTCAGGTGGCGGCGTTCTATGTGACGGTTTGGGGCGTGTCCAGTGGGTTTTCGACCTAAATCGTAAAAACAAACATTGAAGCTAAAACGACATGAACAGCGGTGCCTAGGTGGTCGCTTCGGGTTGTCTTTAATCGTCATATGATGAAGGTGGCTGCATGGGACCAAGCTTTGATTTCGAAGACCATTTACGCCTGTCTGGCGCTCACCGGATTGCCGGGGTGGATGAGGCGGGGCGGGGTCCGTTGGCGGGGCCGGTGGTTGCAGCAGCGGTTGTGCTTGATCTCGCCAGTGTCCCGGAAGGTCTTAACGACTCGAAAGTACTCACGGCGAAGAAACGATCAGCACTCTTGGAAATGATCCTGACGTGTGCAGATGTTGGAGTTGGCTTGGCAAGTGTTGCTGAGATCGACGAGTTCAATATCCTGCGGGCAAGCCATCTCGCGATGAACCGCGCCATCGCAGAATTGGATGTTGCCCCGGACCACGTGTTGATCGACGGAAATCTTGTGCCGCGCGATTTAACCTTGTCGGCGACCGCTGTTGTAAAGGGAGACAGCCTATCTGTAAGCATCGCAGCGGCGTCAATTGTGGCCAAAACAAGGCGCGATGCGATCATGTGGGATTTGGCGCAACAGTACCCCGGCTATGGCTGGGAGCAAAATCAGGGATACCCCACGAAGTGTCACAAAGAAGCCCTTCGAAATCTTGGTGTAACCCCACACCATAGACGTTCGTTCAAGCCCGTCCACAATATGTTGTGACAAGATAAATTCATAACCACTTGATTCAAAAAAGAAATTGACCGCGAATCGCCTTTGACTCATCTTTTGTTCCAATCACAGAGCGCAAAATCAGCGCCGGGACGATAGGCAGAGAATGACAAAGATGACCAAACCGAACAGCGCGGATGCGCTGCCGATCAACACGATTCTTGCGGGTGACTGCATCGAGATCATGAATGGATTGCCCGCCGCATCCGTGGATCTTATTTTTGCCGACCCGCCCTATAACCTGCAGCTGAAAGGCGATCTGCATCGCCCCGACAATTCCCGTGTCGATGCGGTGGATGATGAGTGGGATCAGTTCTCCAGCTTCAAGGCCTATGACGATTTCACCCGCGCCTGGCTCAAGGCCGCGCGTCGCCTGCTGAAGCCCGATGGAGCCATCTGGGTGATCGGATCATACCACAACATCTTCCGTGTCGGGTCCGCGTTGCAGGACGCAGGGTATTGGATCCTGAACGATGTGGTTTGGCGCAAATCGAATCCGATGCCGAATTTCCGTGGCAAGCGGTTTACCAACGCGCACGAGACCATGATCTGGGCGTCGAAATCGGAGGGTGCAAAGTACACCTTCAACTACGAGGCGCTCAAGTCGTTGAACGAAGGCATCCAGATGCGCTCGGATTGGGTTCTGCCAATCTGCAACGGTGGTGAGCGTCTCAAGGATGGGGCAGGCGAAAAGGCGCATCCCACCCAGAAACCGCAGGCTTTGCTGCACCGGGTGCTGGTCGGCTCCACCAAACCGGGCGACGTCGTGCTTGACCCGTTTTTTGGCACGGGCACCACGGGGGCCGTGGCCAAGATGCTGGGCCGTGACTGGATCGGCATTGAACGCGAGGCTAAGTACCGCGTCGTCGCCGAACAGCGGATTGCATCTGTGCGACGCCTCGACAAAGCCGCGCTTGAAACCTCGACAAGCAAACGCGCTGAACCGCGTGTGCCGTTCGGCCAGTTGGTCGAACGTGGCATGCTGCGTCCGGGCGAAGAACTTCTTAGCATGAACGGACGTCATAAGGCCAAAGTGCGCGCCGATGGCACGCTGATTGGTAATGACATCAAGGGCTCGATCCATCAGGTTGGCGCCCACCTCGAAGGTGCACCAAGCTGCAATGGTTGGACCTATTGGTGCTTCAAACGCGACGGGAAAACCGTTCCAATTGACGTGCTGCGCCAGCAGATCCGCGCCGAGATGAACTGATCCCACCGAACACCGCCGGTGCCTGCGGCCATGATCCCGCGGCACTACACCTTGCCCCGCCGGTTTTCGGCGGGGTTTTTTGCTTCCGGCCGTTCTCTTGTAGCTTCCAAGCACTTGTCGAATTCCGTGGCGCGCCGAAACGTTCGAACTATAACCCTTGCAATCTGCGGGTTTTATTGCGCCTGCACCGACCAATAATCAGGAGGATATGCGATGAAATGGGCAAGAGGGACTGTCGGCAGTGGCGCCGCAAGGACTGGGATTATTGTCGATGACCTGTTTCACCCGCGTGAAGGTCTTGGTTCGGATCAGGCCGTAGGCGATGCGGTACCGCTTTCTGATGTGGCGTTGCTGTCTCCTGTGGTTCCGGGCAAATTCATTGGCCTGTGGAACAATTTCAAAGCAGCCGCAGAGAAAGGTGGGCACGAGCATCCGACCCATCCCCTTTATTTCTTCAAGTCCGACGCGTCGGTGTCTGGTCCAGGAGCGAGTGTCTCGCTTCCTGCTTCCGCAGGTCGTGTGATCTTTGAGGGTGAGTTGGGTATCGTTATTGGGCAAACCTGCAAGAACTCCTCGGTTGAAGACGCAGAGCAGGCCATCTTCGGGTACACCTGCATCAACGACATCACCTCGTTGGATATCCTCAACGCAGACCCTTCTTTTCCACAATGGACGCGGTCCAAAAGCTTTGATGGTTTCGGTGTCGTCGGGCCTGTGATCGAAACGGATCTGGCATGGCAGGATGTCACCGTGACCGTGCTGGTCAATGGGCGTGAACGCCAATCTTACCCCGCCGCTGACATGATCCTGCCTCCCGCTCAGATCGTCAGTCTGTTGTCGCAGGATATGACCCTCAACCCCGGTGATCTGATCGCTTGCGGCACCTCGCTTGGCGCTCGACCGATCAAAGCAGGGATGGAGGTCGAGGTCGTGATCGAGGGGATTGGCGGTGTCAGCGTGACGATGGTTGAAGCCACTGCCGAATGAACGGGTTTGCCGAAGCTGCTCGTTTGGCAGCTTCGGTCAAAATGGAACCAAAAGTGTGCGTCGTCATGTAAAATGGGACTTCAGGGCAGCCTGAGTAATGGAGGCTCTGGTTCGTTTGTGTGATTGACTATGCTGTTCGCTTTTGCTGTCGAAAGCGGGGTTATGCAGTTTGTCAGCCGCCAGGTTGGTGGTGCAACTGGCGCTTGCCTCACGCCATCTGCGTCCAACATCGGAAGGTTAATGGGTGCGGCTATCAAGATTGTCCAAACAGGGCCGTGGGTCCAATGCGGTTGCGCATTGTTGAACCCGCCTTTGAGGTAAAGCTTGTGAGACGAGGAGTGTTGTGGGCAGCCGTCGCAAAAAAACTGTGCCAACGGCCAAGCCTCTCAATGCACCGCCAGTTGGGCAAATACGGGCAGGCATCAAAGCAATTGCGATCACGGTAAGGAAATCCACGCATTAACTGCGTTGGAACGATTTACCCGCACGCTGCACCCTCATCGACAGGGCACACAATTTTGTGAGTTTGGGCGATTGCGTTTGAACCCGGCATCGAATTGACGGTTCCAATAGGTACATTGCATACTGAACACAGACCGGGCCGGTTAGCTTTGGGCTCACGACGATTGAAAGGCTGCCTATGTTCACCAGACGACAGATGATCGCCACGACACTTACCTCGCTTGCAACTCCGGCCCTAGTCGGCCCAGCTCTCGCCGCGCCAAGCGAATGGGACGCGTGGGACTCGCAGGTGACACCAGCGAATTTCGATCTGGGATCAACCAATCCTTGGGGCTTGCACCCGCGATACTTGCCGCAGCAAGTCCGAGCCAATGAAGGGCTCAAGCCCGGCGATGTTCATGTCGATGCGGTGGCCCGCTATCTTTACCACATTCAGGACGACGGTACTGCGATGCGCTATGGCGTCGCCATCGGTCGCGATGGTTTGTACGAGCCGGGCGTTTATACGATCCGTCGCAAGGCCAAATGGCCGGGTTGGACGCCGACACCTGCGATGATCAAGCGCGAACCCGAGAAATACGCCCGCTGGGAAGAAGGTATGCCTCCTGGACCTGAAAACGCTTTGGGCTCGCGGGCACTGTATCTCTATGTCGGAAACCGCGACACATATCTGCGGATTCACGGCACTCCTGCACCACGCTCCATTGGCACACGTGCCAGTTCCGGATGCGTGCGCATGGTCATGCCGCACATCAACACTCTGTATGATCAGGTCGATACCGGAGTGACCGCATATCTTTATCCGACCGACGGTGGAGCGCTCTGATCCACTTTGCGCTCAGCTTTGTGGACGAACACAGATCGGGTTGCCGCTGCTGGTGCGCAAGGGCAATTCAGTCGTCTCGACCGGGCCACGATGGGTGTACCAATAACACCCATCTTCTGCCCTGACGCGGGCTGTCGTCAGGTCTTGAAACGGGGCCGCAATGGACGAAACGGACTCTGGCACGGTGACAATACCTGCGCCTCCCGACGTGGGCACCGGTTCACAAGCCGCAAGGCTCAGGAGGATCAGGGGGGCCGCGAGGAAAGCCTTGGCTCTGGTCATGTCGCACTCATTCCGCTGTGTTATGTTGCCTGCGAAAGTTGCACTAGACTGGTAGCGCTGCAAGCCTGTCCAAACGCAAGCGGCCTTCGGCATGGCAAGGATGTCGCAGGTTGCCACCTTCAGCGCTCGTGCCACGCCGGAACATGGCCGCCCGACGATGCGCTCTGTTTCTAATGCCCATAGGGTCAATCGACTTGGCAGTCATTGCAGTTCCCGGCCCGCGATGTGTAGATGGGCGCAACGTGTGGCCCCTCTGCTGGCTGTCGCATTTCATCCCAGACCGGAGGCCCAAGTGGACATACGCGCAATCCTGATGGGACTGGCTTTTGCAGTCATGTGGTCGTCGGCCTTTACCTCGGCGCGGATCATCGTGGCCGACGCGCCGCCGCTTATGGCACTTGCCCTCAGGTTTGCTATTTCCGGAGCCTTGGCGGTGCTGATTGCCCTGTGGATGGGCCAAAGCTGGCGGCTCACCCGGACACAGTGGCGTGCGACGATCATCTTTGGAATATGCCAGAACGCACTCTATCTCGGGCTGAATTTTGTGGCCATGCAACGGATCGAAGCGTCTTTGGCTGCGATTATTGCATCCTCCATGCCGCTCTTGGTCGGTGTGGCGGGGTGGCTGTTTGCCGGGCAGCGGATGTCTCTCATTGGTGTGATCGGACTCATTGCCGGGTTCTGCGGCGTGGTCATTATCATGGGCGCGCGGCTTGGTGCCGGGGCCGACCTGTATGGCATTGGCCTCTGCCTGATCGGTGTCTTGTCCTTGACTGTGGCCACACTGGCACTGCGCAACGCCAGTTCGGGTGGCAATTTCATGATGGTCGTGGGTCTGCAAATGCTGATCGGCAGCGCTGTCCTCTGGCCAGCAGGCCTGCTGCTGGAAACAGTCGAAGTGACACTGTCCGCCAAACTTGTTTTGGCGTTCATCTACACCACTCTGGTGCCGGGGCTTGCGGCCACACTGGTCTGGTTCTGGCTTGTCAACCGCATCGGTGCGGTCAAAGCGGCCACCTTTCACTTCCTCAACCCATTTCTGGGTGTGGCGATTGCCGCGCTGGTCCTGTCCGAAGGCCTTGGGACAATGGACATCCTTGGTGTGATCATCATTACGTTGGGTATTCTGGCTGTGCAGATTTCGCGACAGACCGGCAGAACTGAAACAAACTCAACGGCGAAGTGAAAACGCGTCACCACGAGTTTCAGTGACAGACAGCAGGCTTGCGGCGTACGCCTTATGTCATGGAATTGGTGTTTGCATATCTTGCGGGTCTTCTAACCCTGATAAACCCCTGCGTGATACCCGTGCTGCCGATCGTGCTGGCAACGGCAGTTCAGGCGGATCGGCGTGGACCGATGGCGCTTGCTGCGGGCATGAGCCTATCCTTCGTGGTGCTGGGGGTTGGGGTCACGGCGTTTGGTCACCTGATCGGCCTGACCGTCGATACGCTGGCTCGAATCGGCGCTTGGCTGATGGTTGCATTCGGATTGGTGCTTTTGGTCCCCAAAGGAACTGCTGTCATGGTCGCGGCTACATCCGGGCTCTCTGCCCGCGCCGATGCTGGGATGAACGACCTTGATGGCCACAGCCTGCGGGGACAATTTGCCGGGGGGGCGCTGCTGGGCGCAGTCTGGAGCCCATGTATCGGCCCGACATTGGGCGGAGCCATCGCATTGGCAAGCCAAGGGCAAAGCCTGGGCCATGTGACCCTCATCATGACCTCCTTCGCGCTGGGCGTATCAAGCTTCATGCTGACGCTTGCCTATGGCGCGCGCGGTGCGATGGGTCGTCACTCGACGCGCCTACGCCAGATCGCGCTGGCGAGCCGGCCTGTGCTTGGTATGGCGTTTCTCTTGGTGGGCGCGGGACTGCTTTTGCAATGGCATCACGTGATTGAAATCTGGCTGCTCGACAACATGCCGACATGGCTGGTCGACCTGTCCGTTCGTTATTGACCTAAAAGGAGTCCTGATACATGGATCGTCGTACTTTTCTGACCCTGACCGCCGTATCTCTGGTCGTGCCGTATGCAGCACGGGCCAAAGCTTTGTCCTATACACCCGGACTGGTGAAGGAACGGCTCGCCAAAGGCGAAACGCTGTTTCTCGACTTTACCGCCAGCTGGTGCTCGACATGCCGCTCGCAAGCGCGCACGATCCAAGCGCTGAAGGCCGATAACCCGGCCTATACACAGGGTGTGACCTTCATCGACATCGACTGGGACACTTACGGCACATCGGAACTGGCGCAATCTCTCAAGATTCCGCGCCGGTCGACGCTTGTGGTGTTGAAAGGCGAGGAGGAACTGGGCCGTATCGTGGCCCAGACCGGTACTGCTGACATCAAGGCGCTGATGGACACGGCTTTGGCAGCGGCCACCTCGTGACCTGATCAGCCGATCTTGCCGCGGTTCTCGCCCACCTGACCACGATGCAACAGCAGGTGGTCGAGAACCACACAAGCCATCATCGCCTCACCCACCGGCACTGCGCGAATGCCGACACAGGGGTCGTGCCGACCCTTGGTGATAATCTCGGTCTCTTCGCCAGACTTGGTGATGGTCTTGCGCGTTGACAGGATGGAAGAGGTCGGCTTGACCGCAAAGCGCACAACGATGTCCTGACCCGTCGAGATGCCCCCCAAAATACCGCCTGCGTGGTTTGAACTGTATTCCGGGCCATTCGGACCCATGAAAATTTCGTCGGCGTTCAAAGTCCCGGTAAGCATGGCCGAGGACATGCCTTCGCCGATCTCCACACCCTTGACTGCATTGATGCTCATCATCGCAGCTGCAAGATCCGTGTCCAGCTTGCCATAGATCGGCGCGCCAAGCCCCGCAGGCACACCGCGCGCCACCACTTCAATAATCGCGCCAACGCTTTCGCCAGACTTGCGCAGCCCGTCGAGGTAGTCGGCCCAATCGGCCGCCGCCTTGGCATCCGGCACCCAGAACGGGTTGTTTTCGATCTCGTCCCAGTCGAACCGGTCCCTGTCGATCTGGTGCGGCCCCATCTGCGTCATGTAGCCATTGATCTGAACCCCGGGCAGCAGCGCCTTGATCGCCTCGCGCGCCAGTCCGCCCGCCGCCACACGCGCCGCCGTTTCCCGCGCCGAGGATCGCCCGCCACCGCGATAGTCGCGAATGCCGTATTTCTGCCAATAGGTGATATCTGCGTGGCCGGGGCGAAATTTTTCCATGATGTCGGAATAGTCTTTCGACCGCTGGTCGGTGTTTTCGATCATCAACTGTACCGGAGTGCCTGTGGTCTGACCTTCGAAGACACCCGACAGGATCTTCACCTCGTCCGCCTCTCGCCGTTGCGTGGTGTATTTGTTTTGCCCGGGTTTGCGCCGGTCCAGCCAGTGCTGGATCATGTTGGCATCAATCGGCACGCCCGGAGGACAGCCATCCACCGTCGCCCCAAGCGCTGGTCCGTGGCTTTCGCCCCATGTGGTGACACGGAAGAGATGTCCAAATGTGTTCAGGCTCATGGCAGTCTCCTTGGCTTGGACTGTGTCCTAGGGCAGGGCGGGTCTGGTCTCAAGGTGTTTCGAATGGGCTGCGCCCATCCGACAGGTCGGGGGCCAGCCCCCGAACCCCCGGAGTTTATCTGGCAAGATGAAGCAGCAGAGTTTTCGGCTTGAAGACAGCTGCTGAGAGCTCTACCTCTACCAATACCTCGGGGTGCCAGAAAACTGGCTGAGATGCGTCATGCGAACCCGTTGAACCTGAACCAGTTAACACTGGCGGAGGGAAGGTCTGGACACGCTCCTGCTTTGCCCTCTCGCCGCAAAACAGGAGTGAGCCATGAAAAAGGCCCTTTCATTTGCAGCGGGACTTCTTGCGTCGACCACGATGGTCTCTGCACAGGATAAACCCGTTCTTACCGTCTACGCGGGCGATTACATCGTCTCGGAATGGGGCCCCGGCCCCAAGATCGAAGAGATGTTCGAAGCGCAATGCGCCTGTGATCTGCAATTCAAACCGGGCGATCTTTTGCCGCGTATATTGCTGGAAGGTGCACAGACCGACGCGGACATCGTGTTTGGCCTGAACACCGATGTTACGAAACGCGCCCGCGAAAGCGGATTGTTCGCGCCACATGGGCAGGACACGTCAACGCTGACTCTGCCGGTTGAGTGGACCGACGACGTGTTCCTGCCGTTCAATTACGGGCACACCGCGTTCATCTATAATGAAGAACGGATTTCGGACGTTCCCGACAGCTTTGATGCACTGTTGAATGCGCCTGATGATCTGAAGATTGTCATTCAAGATCCACGCTCGTCGATCTCGGGTCTGGCCTTGGTGCTTTGGGTCAAGGCAATTTACGGCGATCGGGCGGAACAGGCGTGGGAACAGCTCGCGCCGAAAATACTGACAGTCACCAAGGGTTGGTCGGAAAGCTATGGCCTGTTCACCGATGGTGAGGCCGACATGGTGCTCAGCTATACGACCTCCCCCGCCTATCACATCATCGCTGAAGAAGACCGTACCAAGAAGGCGGCGATTTTTCCGGAAGGGCATTACTTCATGGTGGAACTCTCGGCCAAGGTCGCGGGTACCGATGTGCCGGAGTTGGCGGATCAGTTCCTTGCATTCCAGCTTTCGGCAGCGTTCCAGACCATGATCGCTACCGGCAACTGGTCCTTCCCGGCCAAATTGGACGCCTCCAAATGGCCTGAAGGCTTCAAGGAACTGAACCTGCCAGAAAAGGTGCTGTTTTATTCCGAAGACGAAGCCGCAGCATTGCGCGATGAAACGGTTGAGGAATGGCGTCGCGCGCTTTCTCAATAGTCGCGGCTCTGACCGTGGCCGGTCTGGCGATCGGCCCGGTCACGGCTGTGATCCTGCGGGCAGAGGCGTTTAGTGGGTTCCGCCCTGCGGACTGGCAGGCGCTTTGGTTTACGCTGCTGCAGGCCACGCTGTCGGCAGGGCTGAGTGTGATGTTCGCCATCCCTTTGGCGCGCGCGCTGGCGCGGCGGCAGTTTATTGGGCGCGGCCTGTTGGTGGCGCTTCTGGGCGCGCCGTTTATCTTGCCTGTGATCGTGGCAGTGCTTGGTCTACTGGCGGTGTTCGGACAGTCCGGGCTGATCAATCGTGTCTTAGCGTCCTTTGGGGTGCCAGAGGTTCAGATCTATGGCTTGCATGGCGTGCTGCTGGCGCATGTGTTCTTTAACCTGCCACTGGCGACACGATTGATTTTGCAGGGATGGCTCGCCATTCCGACAGAGCAGTTCCGCTTGGCCGCGACGCTGGGTATGGGACGCGGTGCGATGTGGCGCGCGATTGAATTGCCAATGTTGCGACGGATCGTTCCTGGCGCCTTTGCCGTGATCTTCGTGATCTGCCTGTCTTCTTTTGCCGTTGCCTTGACATTGGGGGGCGGGCCTCGGGCGACGACGCTGGAGCTGGCGATCTACCAGTCGATGCGGTTTGATTTCGATTTGGCACGCGCGGCGGTTCTGGGCTTGGTGCAATTGGCATTGGCACTGACCGCGGGGTTGATTGCGCTGCAGGTCACCTCGTTGCCTGTCGCAGCCAAGGGTTTGGATCGGCAGGTGCCGCGCTGGGACCGTACGGATCGTCGCGCAATCTGTACGGATATCGTCTGGATCGGACTCGCAGCTCTTTTCCTGCTGATGCCGCTGCTGATGGTCACTCTAAACGGCCTTGCTGGGATCACGAATTTGGGCGCCTCTGTCTGGCAAGCGGCGGGGCATTCGGTTCTTGTGGCGCTTGGATCGACGGCACTTTGCCTGCTCTGGGCGCTACCCTTGACGACACGCTGGGGCGAATGGCTAGGCCTTGCTGGGATCGCGTTGTCGCCCTTAGTGCTGGGCATTGGCCTCTTCTTGATTGTGCGCCCTTTCGCCAACCCGTTCGAGTTGGCGCTTTATGTGACAGCGACGGTCAATGCCTTTGTCAGCCTGCCCTTCGTTCTGCGTATCCTGCGGCCTGAAGCGGAAGCGATCCGTGCCGACTATGCCCGTTTGCGCGACGCGCTGGGTCTGTCCGGCTGGGTGTGGCTGCGGTGGGTGTTTCTCCCGCGTTTGAAGCGCCCCTTGGGCTTTGCGGCGGGCCTGACGGCGGCTTTGTCGATGGGGGACCTAGGTGTCATCGCCTTGTTCGCAGATCCGGACCGGGCGACCCTGCCTTTGAAAGTGTATCAACTGATGGGCGCGTACCGGATGGATCAGGCGGCAGGCGGCGCGTTGCTACTGCTAATCCTGAGCCTTGGACTGTTCTGGATGTTTGATCGGGGAGGGCGTGTTGGCTCTGCAACTTGACCATATCAAAGCCCGGTCCGGGACATTCGATCTATCCGCGACCTTGTCGGTAGAGGTGGGACAGCGCGTGGCGATCATCGGGGCATCTGGCTCTGGCAAGTCCACCCTGCTTGATGTGATCGCAGGGTTCCTGACCCCGGTGTCGGGTTCGGTGCTGTGGGCTGGGCAGAACATCACGGCAAAAGCGCCGGGAGCGCGCCCAATTGGCATTCTATTTCAAGACACAAACCTCTTTCCGCACCTGACCATTAGGCAGAACCTTGCTCTGGCGCTGAACCCCGGTTCGGGGCGGTTGCGGGCAGGGGATACCGAACAGATCAATGCCAGTCTCGCGCGGGTCGGGCTCGAGGGGTTTGCAGAGCGTCGTTTGTCTGAGATGTCCGGTGGTCAGCAAAGCCGTGCTTCCTTGGCGCGCGTGCTTCTGCAGGGGCGGCCTGTTCTGCTCTTGGACGAGCCTTTTGCGGCGCTGGGACCGGCGCTTAAGGTTGAAATGCTGGATTTGGTGACAGAGGTTGCTGACGCGGAAGGGCTGACCGTCCTGCTTGTGTCGCACGATCCGCAGGACGCGAGACGGTTCGCCTCGCAGACCATCGTGGTGGAGGCCGGACAAGTCAGTCCGCCGCAGGATACAATGACGTTGCTTGACAACCCTCCGCCAGGGTTGCGCGCCTATCTCGGTTCTGGGTGAAGCGCCTTTGAAGGTGCGGTGAACGTGATTTCCAAATCGCGTTTTCCACGCCTGTTGCAACCGGCTTTCCCGCAAACGAAAAAGCCCCGCCAAATCGGCGGGGCTTTTCATGTTTCAAACCTGAAGGATTAGTCCTTCGCGCGGGCCTTTACCGGCGCCCAGAGGCGCTTGTTGGTGAGGTAAAGTAGAACCGACAAAATCGTCAGGAACACCACACCGACAAAGCCTGCCTGCTTGCGTGCCATCAACTTGGGTTCGGCCGCCCACATCAGGAAAGCCGCGACATCTTGCGACTGTTGTTCGATGGTCGCTTCGGTCCCATCGGAAAACTCCACGTCATCGCCATAAAGCGGTGGGCCCATAGAGATCCAACCACCCGGAAACGCCTTGTTCTCGTAGAGAATGACGCCCGCTTCCTCTTTCTCCTCACCGGTGTAACCGGCCAGAAGGGACGCGATGTATTCCGGGCCACCCATGCCTTTGAAGAACTGGTTGATGCCCAGACCATAGGGGCCATGGAAGCCAGCACGTGCCTTGGCCATCATGCTCAGGTCAGGAGCACCCGCCGCTGTGTTGGCCGGGAAGTGGTCTGTCGGGCGTGCCGGGCGGAAGTCTTCCAGTTCGTCGTCATAAACTTCGAAGAACTGCTCTGCATAGGCACGGACCTGATCTTCGGGCATGCCGGGTCCATCTTCTGCCGACAAGGTGCGCAGCGGGACATACTGCATGCCGTGGCACGCGGAACAGACCTGAGTGTAGACCTGAAGACCGCGCTGCAATTGCGCCTGATCAAAGGTGCCGAAAGCACCTTCGAACGAGAAGTCGTAGTTCGTGACTTCTCCGGACGCTCCGGCGGCAAACGCGCCGGAGACAGGGGCCAGGGCCAATGTGGCCGCGAGGGCAAGTTTCTTAAGCATTGTTCGCTTGTCCTTTCTTACTCGGCCGGGGTCGCAGCAGGTGCGCCCTCTTTGGTCGAGGACTTGCCATAGTTTGCCTTGAAATCGTCCTCGATGGTGTCCGGCTGCGGCAGCGGCTTTTCAAGCACGCCAAGCAGCGGCAGGATCACGAGGAAATAGGCGAACCAATAGGTGGACCCGATCAAGGCAATGTAGGGGTAGATCCCTTCGGCTGGCATCGCGCCAACCCACATCAGCACAAAGAAGTTCACCACGAAGAGCCAGAACCACCACTTGAACATCGGGCGGTAGCGGCCAGAGCGCACCGACGATGTGTCAAGCCACGGCACCAGTGCCATCACAACGATCGCACCGAACATCGCCAGAACCCCAAAGAACTTGGCGTCGACGATACCACCGGTCAGGAAGCTGGCCGCGATCACGACCCAGACGTCACCGTCAAAGGCACGCAGGATGGCGTAGAACGGCAGGAAGTACCATTCCGGAACGATGTGCGCCGGTGTCACCAGCGGGTTCGCTTCGATGTAGTTGTCCGGGTGGCCAAGGTAGTTCGGCATAAAGCCGACAACCGCAAAGAACACCACGAGGATAACCGCCAGTGCGAACAGGTCTTTGATCACGAAATACGGCCAGAACGGCAGAGTGTCTTTCTCGGCGTCTGCTTTCGACGTGCGACGTACTTCGACACCTGTCGGGTTGTTGTTGCCCGTGGTGTGGAAGGCCCAGATGTGAACGATCACAAGACCGGCAATCACGAACGGCAGCAAGTAGTGCAACGAGAAGAAGCGGTTCAGCGTGGCGTTGTCCACGGCCGGTCCACCCAGCAGCCACGTCTGGATCGATTCACCGATGAACGGGATCGCACCGAAAAGGCCGGTGATCACGGTAGCACCCCAGAAGGACATCTGGCCCCAGGGCAGAACGTAGCCCATGAACGCTGTACCCATCATCAACAGGTAGATCAGCATACCGATGATCCACGTGATCTCGCGCGGGGCTTTGTAGGACCCGTAGTAAAGACCGCGGAAAATGTGTGCATAGACCGCCACAAAGAACAGCGACGCGCCGTTCATGTGCAGGTACCGCAGCATCGCGCCGCCATTCACGTTGCGCATGATGTGTTCGATCGAACCGAAGGCCAGATCGACATGCGGCGTGTAGTGCATCACCAAGACGATACCGGTGATGATCTGCAGCGCCAGACAGAAGGCAAGAACGATACCCCAGATCCACATCCAGTTCAGGTTCTTGGGTGTGGGGATCATCAGGGTGTCATACATCAAACCGACGATCGGCAGCCGCGAGTGCAGCCACTTTTCGCCGTTGCTTGACGGCTCGTAATGGTCGTGTGGAATTCCAGACATTCGCGCGTCTCCTTATCCCAGCAGGATTGTTGTTTCGTCGACGAATTCAGCCGGAGGAACCGGCAGGTTCTCCGGCGCCGGCCCTTTGCGGATCCGGCCAGACGTATCGTAGTGCGACCCGTGGCACGGGCAGAACCATCCACCCACGCCACTTTCAGCGACATAGTCACCGGCGTTGCCAAGAGGCACACAGCCGAGGTGTGTACACACGCCCATTTGAACCAGCCATTCGCCGGTTTCATCCAGCGCGCGGTTTTCATCGCTCGCATCTGCGCTTTCTTCGATATTCGCGTTGCGCGCGACTTGGTCCGGAAGATCGGACACGTCGACGCTGCGCGCATCTTCGATCTCTGCGGGCGTCCGGCGGCGGATAAAGACCGGCTTGCCGAGCCATTTTACAGTAATCTGAGAGCCTTCTGCTACGCCCGACACGTCCACTCGAATCGAGGACAGTGCCAAAACGTCTGCCGACGGGTTCATCTGGTTGACCAGAGGCCAAACCGCGGCACCGGTGGCAACCGCGCCTGCGCCGGCTGTTGCGTAGTACAGGAAGTCCCTCCGGGTGCCTTCGTGGTGTTCTGCGTTGGACACGAGGTTATCTCCATTTAACGGCCGATCGACTGGCCACAGTACGGGTTAGGCCACCCAACGGGCGGCGCTCCGAGGGGCTATTTAGCGGGCTACCCCCTAGCCGTCCACCTCCAGAACACCTAGGTTAAGAATAAGCGCCGAAGTGTCGCGGCAAATGGCACTGCACTTGCAGATATGGCGTGGTAGTGACGCGCAAAATACGAAATGGACGAACCCCCATGCAGAAAACGATTCTGTCAGGTATCATAGCAGTCAGCACATCTGCCTTCGCCGCGCCGGCGCTGGCAGAAATGGAGCTGTCCATTTACTCTGGCTGGCAGACTTCGCCGCACAGCCGTCTATATGGCGATTATCCCGGAACGGGCGCCGATATCGATGCGCTGATTGGATGGGAAGGTCGGTCTTTCGAAATGCCGCCTTACTACGGTGTGCGTGGGACATGGTGGAAAAACGAAAAGCTTGGCTTCGGCCTCGAATTCACGCATGCCAAGGTCTACGCCCCCGACAACGAGAAAGCCGCAATCGGCTTTTCCGACCTTGAATTTACCGATGGCCTCAACATCCTGACCGTGAACGCCTATCAGCGCTGGCCCGGTCTTTGGGCACAGGGCACTGTGACGCCCTATGTCGGCGGTGGCGTCGGCATCGCTGTGCCGCACGTTGATGTAGACACGACGACTGGTCTCGAAACCTATGAGTTTCAGTTTACGGGTCCTGCCGCGCGTCTCACTGCGGGTGTGAGCTATGATATCAACGATCGTTTTGCGGTCTTTGGTGAATACCAGTTCACGTATTCCAGTAATTCCGTCGATCTTCCCGAAGGCGGATCGCTCGAAACCGATATCAAGACAAATGCTCTGAATGTCGGTCTCACGCTCAAGTTCTAGTCGGCCCCATCACCCGGATCACGTCAAAGCCTTCTTCAGCTGAGGGAGGCTGGTAGTGCTTCGTAAATTGCCGGAACTGGGTCTCAGTGGCAGCGAAATCATGCGCGCCTTCGATATTCCGGGCTTTGAGCCGCGCAAGGCAGACCTCGTCGGGAACGTCGAGCACGTGAATAATGCACTGCGCGGACCCGGCTGCGGCCACATCAAGCATCCAGCGCCGGAAATCCACCGTATTGGCCGGATAGTCCAGAACGACAGAGACACCATTGCGCAAAATGGCCGCGACATGCGGGCCCATGACCGTTTTCAGCTTGGCGGCAAACCGCATGTAGTCCTGTCCGGTGGCCATTTGGTCTTTGAAGAGGGCCGCCAGCCAGTGATCCTCAGCGATGATCACCGAATTCGGGACCGCCCCCAGCCGCGCCGCCAAAGTCGACTTTCCGGCGGCGATCTTGCCACAAATCACATGTAGACAGGGCGGTTCGGTGGACATGAAACGTCCCCTCTGGCCTAGGTGTCATCGCGCGCCGCGTCGTCGCTCTTGGTTTGTGCCAATGCCCGCCGCGAGGATGGCAGCATCCAGACCACGGCACTGATGTAGATCAGGCTCAGCACAACCAGTGCGACCCAAGTATAAATCGCCACCGCTGCACCGATGGCGGCAAATCCGACCAGAAACACCTTCACCCTGCGTTGGCTGATCCGCGTGGTCTTGAACGACCAGACGGGGAAGCGTCCGATCATCAAGAAACCGATGCCTGCGATGTAGATGGACAGCAACACGTCCGGAATGATCTGCGGCGTTTCAAAGGCAAATGACGCATACATCGGCAGCATGACAAGAATTGCCCCTGCAGGCGACGGAATCCCGATGAAATAGGCGTTCTCGGCAGATCCATTCTCGGCCTTGCGCGCCACGTTGAACCGGGCAAGGCGCGTCACCGCACACACCGCATAGACCAGCACCGCAAGCCAGCCCAATTGCCGTGTGTCCTCAAGCGCCCAGACATACAGCAACATGCCCGGCGCGACCCCGAAATTCAAAAAATCCGCCAGTGAATCGAGCTCGGCGCCCATCTTGCTGTCACTGCCAAGGGCACGGGCCAGACGACCGTCCAAACCGTCAAGGATTGCGGCGAGCAGGATCAACTGCACTGCCAGTTCGTAATTGCCCTGCAACCCGAACCGGATCGCGGTCAGCCCCGCACAAATGGCCGTCACAGTCAGCATGTTCGGCAAAAGCTGAACGAGCGTCAGTTTTTGGCCATTTTGCTCGGTGCTCATTTTGACAAGTCCGCAATCACCGTTTCGCCCGCGATCATTGTCTGACCAATCTTGACCGACGGCTCCACACCTTCGGGCAGATAGATGTCCAGACGAGACCCGAACCGGATCAGCCCGAACCGTTCACCCCGGTCCAGGACGGCACCTTCCTGCGTAAAGCTCACGATGCGCCGCGCCACCAGCCCGGCGATCTGTGTCACTGTCAGAATGCGGTCATCCTCCATCCGGATCACCAGAGAGTTGCGCTCATTGTCCTCGCTCGCCTTGTCCAGTGATGCGTTCAGGAACTTGCCGGGCTTGTAGGCAATTTTTTCAACCTTGCCCGCCACAGGTGCGCGGTTCACGTGACAGTTGAACACCGACATGAACACACTGACCCGCGTCAATGCTTCTTCCGACAGGCCCAGTTCGCGCGGGGGCACGGCTGGTTCGATCAGTGACACAACCCCGTCTGCGGGGCTGATCACCAGCCCCTGCGCATCCGGCGTGACCCGTTCGGGATCGCGGAAAAAGTAGTAGCACCAGACCGTCAACCCGACGCCGATCCACCCCAGCACGTCTTCGACGGCGAACAGAACCAAAGTGATCGCCGCAAAGATCGCGACGAACTTGCGCCCTTCCGGGTGCATCGGCTTGATGAATGTATCTGTCATCCGCATGGCGGCAGTATCCTTTCAAAGCGTTGCGCGTCGGTAAACCCGCGCAGGCCAACGTGCAAGGCATCCTGTGATGACGTGCCGTCGCGTGTCACGCCTCGGGCTTGGTGGCCACCATGCTGTCACGCTTTGAAAAAGACTCGAACCATGCTGCCAGCCCATCACGCCCAGTCCGCCAGGACCGCGCGTCATGGCGTAAGTCCAGATATCCAAGCGCACAGGCCACTGCGATGTGTCCCATATCCATACGCCCGTTCAAATGGCTCATCCAGCGGGTGTTGAGCGCATCCAGAGCGCGGGACACCTTGCCCCACTGACCCTCGACCCACTCCATCATCACCTTTTCCTCGGGGCGGAACCGGGTCTCGTAAACCATCAGGACCGCCGCATCGAGAATGCCATCGGCCGTTGCCTCGAGCGTGAGCGTGTCCCAGATGCGATGCTCCGGATAGAGCCCCGCATTGGCCCGCGCATCTAGAAATCGGCAGATCACCCGGCTGTCGTAGATCGCGGGTCCGTCAGACCGGATCAATGCGGGAATCTTACCCACTGGGTTCGCCGCAATCAGCTTGGAATCCGGGGCAAGCGGCGTGCTGGCCACATCCACATGCTCGATTTCGTCGTATTGTCCGGTCTCGTGCAGAGTCACGAGAACCTTGCGCACGAACGGTGATGGCCCTGAACGAAGAAGTTGCATTTGGTTGCTCCCAATGTCTGTGATGTCTCACGTAATCCTGTTGCGAGACAAATGCCAAGTGGCGCGTCACAAAACCGGTGGGTCCGCCATCATCGCAGCCAGTGCCTCAAGCTCCGTGCCCATCCCGCCCGGCACCTGCTCTGCCGCGCGCAGCCGCACCGCGTCATCCTTGTTCTGACCCAGTTTCCAGGTTGCCTCGATCTCGTTGACTGTCATTCGGCAGGGCACGATCATTCGCATCATCTTGTCCAAAACCTCAGGCGTCATCTTGTTGGTCGTCCATGGTGTCTTATCGGCCAACTGGGTCTCGAAATGCGCTGTTTGCGTATCCAGCACGTCGCGCATTTCCTCATGAGGTAAAAGCTCCAGAACACCAGTGATCTGCACCGCCACATAATTCCACGTCGGCACTTGGTCCGCGACGCCGTACCAGTCGGGCGAGATGTAGGCATCCGGTCCTGTCACCGCGATCCGTGCGGGCAGTGGCGTTTTCAACGCCCGCGCAATTGGGTTCGATCGAACGAGGTGGATCAAAACCGTGCATCCGTCCTCGGACAAAAGCACCGGCACATGCGCCACCATCGGCACCGGGTCGCCATTCACCATCAATGTGCCAAAGCCCCTGTTACGGACAAGCGCGATGTCCTTGGCATGGTCGTGGCTGTGAAAACTTGGGTTCGGATGCATGGGACTCACTCGCAAGGCCAACGAAACATCGCAGAGCTTGCACAGGCGCGCGCGAAAATCCCGCTCTAAATTGTACCCGAGACAATCAGCTCGCCTTGGGATGCGTTGCCTCGTACACCTTCATCAAATGCACCGTATCAACCGAGGTATAGGCCTGAGTGGTCGACAGCGACGCATGGCCGAGCAATTCCTGAATTGCGCGCAAATCCCCACCTGCCGACAACAGATGTGTTGCAAAGCTGTGCCGCATTGCGTGTGGCGTGGCCGTCGCGGGCAGACCCAATTGCAACCGCGCCTGTTCTGTCACCTTCTGCACCAGCCTCGGGTTCAAGGCACCGCCCCGCGCGCCCCGGAACACCGGCGCATTCGGCGCCATCTCGAACGGGCACAGTTTCACATAGGTCGCCACCGCCTGCCGCGCGATGGGCAGGACGGGCACCACCCGTTCCTTGCCGCCCTTGCCGATGATCCGCATCGCTTCGCCCAAAGGCAGGTCGCGTCCCGTCAGGCTCAATGCTTCGGAAATCCGCAACCCACATCCATAAAGCAGGGTCACCACAGCCATATCGCGGGCTCCGACCCAATCTTTCTGTGATTGCAGGCCCACCGTGTCGATCATCTCGCGCGCTGCATCCTCGCTCAAAGGCCGGGGCAGCTTCTTCTGAAACTTGGGCGCTCGGGTCGATAAAACAGCGGTGGGTTCGAACCCCTCGCGCTCGGACAGCCAGCGGTAAAAGGATTTGACCGCAGACAGCTTCCGCGCAAGCGACCGTGCACTGGCCCCTCCGCTGCGCGTGTGCGCCATCCATGCCCGCATATCCGGCACCGTGATCCGCGCCAAAGGTGCAAGCCCCTGCGCCTCGCCATGGTATTCCGTCAGGAAGGCAATGAAGTCCACGACATCGCCGCGATAGGCGGTCAATGTGTTCTCGGCAGTCCCATTCAGCGCCCGGCTTGACGCGAGCCACCCCTCCAACGCGTCCCGCGACGCCGGAGAGATCATCAATGTCACGACAACCAGCGCCGCATCTGGCGCTCGAACACACCTGTGAAGAAGGTCAAAAGGTCCGTCCCCTGCTGCGGTGTGAACTGGTGCGGATCTTCCGCCCCCATGACCAGCAATCCGGGTAGACGCCCCGGCCCAAAATCCAGCTTGAGACAGGCCTCGGAGCGAATCCAATCCGCCTTGTCGCCGTAAATCTCACGCGTTCCGGTGTCGATCTGGCGCAGCGTCACCTGTCGCGGCGGTGCGTTGCGCCCGGTGCTGAGATAGGCGTCGATGAAGCCGGGGGCTGCCACGGACAGAACCGACCCAAGCCGCTTGATTGCAGGGTCTTCGTCGTTCTGGACCGATTCCAAAACCAGCTTGATCACGTCGACCCGCAGGATCTCGGCTACATCTCCACCCAGATCACGCAGGAAGGATTCAAACTCCACAGGGTCGAGCATCCGCAGGATGGCGCGATGTACCTGATTGGTGCCGGCAAGGTTTTCGTACGCTGCCGCAATCACCGACCGGTGTGTGTCTTCCAGCCGGTCAAGGCGCGCTTCAAGCCGGTCCATCGCGATGCCGCGCAGATCCACGATATTGCCGCCCATTGCGCGTTCATTCGCGGCGATCAAGGCCCGCATCAGGTCCTGATCCTCGAGAATCACATCGGGGCGCGTCATGATCTTTTCGCGCAAGTCGTCGTCGATACGGGGGCTGCTCATGCCATCCTCGTGGTGTTGTATTTTGCGGGACACTATCAGCCGTGCCAAAAAGATGCCCGCATTTTTTCAATAAAATGCGGGCAACTCGAAAAACTGTGGCAGAAGCGCAGGAACATCCTTCGAAGGACGCTAAGAAAGCCACGTGGACGCGGCTTTGCCCGGCTCAGAGGATCTTGATCTTGGCCGCTGCCGCGTCCTTGACGAACTGGTCCAGACCCTTGTCGGTCAGAATGTGGTTCGCCATCGCCTTGATCACACCCGGAGGGGCAGTCGCCACATCCGCACCGATTTTGGCGCATTCGCTCATGTGGTTGGCAGTGCGGATCGACGCGGCAAGGATATTGGTCTCAAAACCGTAATTGTCGTAAATCTCACGGATATCCGCGATCAGGTCGAGCCCGTCCATGTTCAGATCGTCAAGACGCCCGATGAACGGAGAAATAAACGTCGCGCCCGCCTTGGCCGCTAGAAGCGCCTGATTGGCCGAAAAACACAGCGTCACGTTGACCATCTTGCCTTCATCCGTGAGCACCTTGCACGCCTTGAGGCCGTCCCAAGTCAGCGGCACTTTGACCGCGATGTTCTCGGCGATCTCGGCCAGCTTGCGGCCCTCTGCGATCATATCTTCGGCTTTCAGTGCCACAACTTCGGCAGACACCGGACCATCGACCAGATCGCAAATCTCTTTGGTCACTTCGAGGATATCGCGCCCGGATTTCTTGATCAGGGAGGGGTTTGTGGTCACGCCATCGACCATCCCCAGATCGTTCAGTTCCGCAATGGCGTCGATTTCGGCTGTGTCGACAAAGAATTTCATGGCTGTCGCTCCTGTGATGGGTTGGCCTTTCCTACCTTGGGCTTTACCCCATGACAATGACGACGGAAACCCTGAACTGATGGCGCTAACATCCAGCTACTTCGATGAGGGCGCGCTGATCGGCGTGTTGACCACCCAGCCGTTGGACCGGGTGCTGGATTACCGCGCTCCCGAAGGGGGCTGTCATCTGGGCGCATTCGTCGAAGTGCCGCTTGGCCCGCGCAAGGTTCTGGGTGTGGTCTGGGGGCCGGGGCAGGGCGATTACGATATCTCCAAGGTCCGGTCAGTGATCCGGGTTCTCGATGCGGCACCGATGCGGGAAGAACTGATGTCTTTCCTGACCCGCGCCGGAGATTACACGCTCACCCCGATGCCTGCGATGCTGCGCTTGGCCACCCGCGCGCCGGGGCTGGGCGATCCGCCGTCGATGCGCAAAATCTATCGTCTGGGCGACACCACGCCTGACCGGGTGACGGATGCCCGCACCCGTGTACTCGACGTGCTCCGCGAGATGGGTGGCCTGTCACTCACCCTCAAGGAACTGGCCGAGGCAGCTGGCGTGACCACCTCTGTCGTCAAAGGTCTCGTGAAACAGGGGGCGGTGCGCGAAGAAGACAGTCCGCGTGACACACCATTCCCAACGCTCGACCCAGACCATGCCGGGAAAGCCCTGACAGACGATCAGGCATCCGCCTCTGCCACCCTCCGCGCCGCAGTCGCCACGCGGGCCTATGGCACGACCCTGCTCAAGGGCGTCACCGGGTCCGGTAAGACCGAGGTCTATCTCGAAGCGGTGGCCGAATGTTTGGCCCAAGGCCATCAAGCGCTGGTCCTCTTGCCGGAAATCGCACTCACGTCGGAATTTATCACCCGCGTCGATGCACGCTTCGGCGCCAAACCCGCCGAATGGCATTCTGGCGTGACCATCACAGAACGCCGCCGCGTCTGGAAAATGGTGGCGCAGGGCGGTGCGCAACTGGTTGTCGGTGCGCGCTCGTCCCTGTTCCTGCCGTTCCGCGATCTTGGTCTGATCGTCGTCGATGAAGAACACGACACATCTTACAAACAAGAGGATGGCGTGCTCTACAACGCCCGCGACATGGCGGTGCTTCGTGCCTCGATCTGCGGGGCGCAAGTGATCCTCGCCTCGGCGACCCCAAGTCTGGAAAGTTGGGCCAATGCCGACGCAGGCAAATACACCAAGCTCGAACTCACCTCGCGTTTCGGCGCTGCCGTCATGCCCGACATGCGCGCCATCGACATGCGAACCGAACAACTGCCGGGATCAAGCTGGATCTCCCCAACCCTGCAGCGCGCCGTGCAGCAAAGGCTCGACAACAAGGAACAGGCGCTGCTGTTCATCAATCGCCGCGGCTATGCCCCCATTACCATCTGCCGCGCTTGTGGGCACCAGATCGGCTGCGACCATTGCGATGCACGCATGGTGGAACACCGCTTCCTCAAGCGCCTTGTCTGCCACCAATGCGGTGAGACCAAACCGCTACCCAACACCTGCCCGTCCTGCGAAGCCGAAGACAAACTCGCCGCCGTCGGCCCCGGCGTTGAACGCCTCGCCGAAGAGGCGCAAGCGCTCTTCCCCGATGCCCGTCTTGCCGTGTTGTCCTCGGACATTTTCGGCTCCGCCCGCGCGATCAAGGCTGAGATTGAAACCATCGCCAGCGGTGGGGCGGACCTGATCATTGGAACGCAGTTGGTCGCCAAGGGGCACAATTTCCCGCTGCTCACACTGGTCGGCGTGATCGACGCAGACCTCGGCCTGCAAGGGTCAGACCTGCGCGCCGCGGAACGCACCTTCCAGTTGATGCGACAGGTGGCAGGCCGGGCCGGACGCGCCGACAAGCCCGGTCAGGCGCTGATGCAGACCTACCAGCCCGAACATCCCGTGATCCGCGCGATCCTGTCCGGGGACGAGCAGGATTTCTGGGCCGCCGAAGCCGGCGAACGGCGTGCCGCAGGTGTGCCGCCCTATGGACGCCTCGCCGGGATCATCCTGTCCTCGACCGACGTGCAAGAGGTGTTTGACCTCGGCAACGCACTTGCCCGCAACGATGGGCCGCTGCGCCGTGTGGGGGCACAGGTGTTCGGCCCGGCCCCGGCGCCCATCGCCCGTGTGCGCGGGCGTCATCGCGTGCGTCTGTTGGTCAAAGCACCCAAAGGCACCGCTCTGCAGCCGGCGCTTGCGGAATGGATCAAACCCTTCCGCCTCAAGGGAGAGCTGCGCATGGCAATCGATATCGACCCGCAGAGCTTCTACTGAGGTTATCGCCGGTTTTCAGTCGACTGAGGCCCCGAACGCGTCGACGCGTCCACGGCCTTCAATCTAGAACGCACCCATGAATCAGGTTTTCCCGCATCAATCGTTGGTCCAATGACCCGCGCGGCACCGCGATCTGTTCAAGATACGCTGCCTTATGCGCCAAATGCCCTCGCGCAGCATGCACAGCTTCAGCCGCCGAAACTGCCGCAAAGCGCACCATGTCCCCGGATCGGGACTGCACCAAACGGTCGAGATCCGGCGCAATCACTGTGGCGATCTTGGGATAGCCCCCGGTCGTCTGGTGATCTGCCAACAGCACCGTAGGCACACCATCCCCCGACACCTGCACGGACCCACGGACAATCGGCTCCGACGGGATCGACAAGGCACCGGCCAGCGGCAATTCAGGGCCACGCATCCGCATACCCATTCGATCATAGGCATCGGTCACCGCAAAACGTTCCGACAGAAACTGCTCTAGGGCGTCACCGCTGAAATGCTGATCCTGTGGGCCGGGCACCACACGCATTGGTCCATCTGTCAGAAAGCCGGGGCGCGGCACTTCCCCGGCGCGGTCCCCGCGCACCGAGGCATCCTCGACCCGGATGGTTTGCCCGGCCTGCAAAGCACCACCGCCAAAATCCGACGCGGCATGGGTCGCAGCGCTTCCCAGCCACCCGGTGCAGGCGACCGACCCGGCAAAGGTCAGATAGGCCCAACTGCCTGCCTTACCGCCGCGAATGGTGATCCGGTCGCCCTTTTCAGCGGTCAGAACTGTCCATGAGCCCTGCTTTTGCCCGCGATGCTCGACCCCGAAATCCCCGCCTGTGACGGCAAAACTGACCGCGCCTGAGGTGCATGTCAGGACCAACCCTCCCAATGAAATTTCAATCGCGGTTTGACCCGGCCGGTTGCCCAAAGCCGCATGGGCGGCATCAAAGGCCAGCCGATCCATCGGACCCGACGCAGAGACGCCATAACGCATATGACCCGTGCGCCCCGCGTCTTGATAGGTCACCAAAGGTCCGGCAAAACTGACGGTGAATGCAGCATCAGTCATCGTCCGCCTCCTTTTGCGCACGCTCAAAATCCGCAAGGTCGATCCTCTCGAACGTGACCTGATCGCCGACATCGAACAGAAAAGGTCGCTCGGCATCACCTGTCAGGATCCGTGTCGGGGATCGCCCAATGATCGACCACCCCGTGGGCATGGTCAGCGTGGTCACAAGGCATTGCGGCCCCGCGATGATCACACTTCCCGCAGGCACATCGCGCACTGGCGTCGGCTTGCGCGGGATGCGGATCTCTTCGGGGATACCTGACAAGTAGGCGTAACCGGGCGAAAACCCGTACATCAGAACATCGTACTGCCCGGCCAGATGGGCAGTGATGACGGCCTCGGGCGACAGGCCCACGGCCTTTGCAACCTTGTCGAGGTCTGGCGAATATGGCGCCTCATAGAT
>NZ_JFKD01000028.1 GCF_002115725.1 Marivita cryptomonadis | reverse complement strand
ATACCTGCCGTTTAGTGCCTCGGGCGGCGCGTTGCTGTTCCATCTCCTCAGCAAGCTATACGAGCGCACCAGCGTCATCATCACCACCAACCTGAGCTTCAGCGAATGGGCCACAGTCTTCGGTGACGCGAAGATGACGACGGCGCTGCTCGATCGGCTCACCCACCGCTGCCACATCCTGGAAACGGGAAACGACAGCTACCGCTTCAAGGCCAGCTCGAAGACCGCGAAAAAGAAACGGAAGGAGACAGCAGTATTGACGACAACATGAAGCACAGGAAATAACAACTGGGTGGGTCAGTTCTCGGTGACAATGCCGGGTCAGTTCTCGGTGACAATCAACATTTCGGGGGTCACAAAGGCGGCGCCCTGGCTTTGGCCTGCGAATTGCTGGCCGCAGCGATGGTCGGCGCCCCGGTCCAGGATGGACCGGCGAACAGCACCGCCATCGTGAATTCCATGTTCTCGGTGCTTGTCGATCCCGAGACCCTGGGAACCGCGGATGATTATGCACGGCAACTGGATGCCGTGACCCGTTGGGTGCTGTCTGAAAACGAAACAGGCGGGGGCGTGAAACTGCCCGGCGATCCGGAACGGACGGCGCGGGCCGACCGGCGGGCGAACGGGATCGAGATCGACGCGGTCACTATTGCCCAGATCACCGAGGTGGCTACGAAACTGGGGCTGGAAGGCCCACTGTTTTAAGCACTAGACGTTAAGGGCTAGTCTTTTAGCGTTCACGCCAGAAAGCGCATTCGGCGGCCGCCGCCGGCGGGTAGGATCTCTCCCTTCAATATGGTCACGGCGGCGGACAGCAAGGTATTCCCGGTCCGTTTGACGCTATAGCTGTCGGTGAACAGAAATTTGCCCTCGAGCGGTTCCAGCACCGTTACGTCGGCCTGCGTTCCGACCTTCAGCGTACCGATCTGATCCTGCAGCCCAAGCGTTCTGGCAGGGGCCGAGGTCGACATTTCGACCACGCGTTCCATAGAGAGGCCCAGCATCAAGAATTTGCTCATCGTCGTCGGCATGTCGAAAACCGGACCATGAAGGTTCGCCATATGAAGATCGGTGCTTATGGTTGTGGGTTCAAACCCCTGTTCAAGGGCCGCCTCGACCACCTCCCACTGAAAGCTGCCAAAGCCGTGGCCCACGTCGAATTCCACGCCCCGCTCCTGGGCCGCCCGAACGTCGTCAAAGATTCGGCCCAGATCGTCGGTGACGCGCGTGGTGCCGCCCTTGAAGCAGTGGGTCAAGACATCGCCGGGTGACAGGGCGTTGACAAGATCCGGGATCGACATCGGGCATTCGCCGATATGTACCATCAGCCAGGTTTTGGACTCTCGTGCCGCCCAGATCGCTTCGTTCAGGTTGTCCCAGCCATCCTTTCCCTTGCCGATGATATGCGCGCCCGCGCGGATCTTCACGCCAACGGCGACGCCCGGATGGCGCGCGATGGTGCGCACGACGCCTTGGGGGTCGGCATAGCGCCGGTCCATCAACTCTCCGAGTTCGGCGGCGACAAGCCCTGCACGTGACAGATTGACCAGTCCCAGTACTTGGCAGCGCGCGGTGTCGATGCAACTTTTGCGAAAAGCGTCAAAGTTGTTGCTGCCGGCGGAACCGGTATCCAGCATCGTTGTCACCCCACCGCCGAGACTGAGGAGATCGGCATCAAGGCCGAGTGGCACGTGTTTATAAACGTGCACATGCAGGTCGATCAGACCCGGTGTGACAATGCTGTTCGTGGCGTCGATAGTGTGTCGAGCCTCGCCCGCCGTACCCGGATCGCAAAGGGCCGTGATCTTCCCCTCGGTGACGGCGATATCGCGCAGGGCGCTCAAACCTTGCGACGGGTCGATGACCTTGCCGCCACGGATCAGAATATCATGCATCTCGAGGTCTCCGGCTATTTGACAACTTGTCTTACAAGATTATCCTGAACCCGCGCATGCTGCAAAGCGTAAAAGGGGGGGCAGGGATGACACAGGTGAAAGCAACGGTCGATTTCGAGACGCTGGGCAAACAGGTCGGCTGGCTACGCGTGCCGCATTCCGTTACCCGAAGCGCCTACGGTGTCATTCCCGTACCGATCGCTGTCTGGCGTAATGGGGCAGGGCCTGCGATCTTGCTGACCGCCGGAACCCACGGCGACGAATATGAGGGGCAGGTTGTGTTGACACGCCTGATCCAACAGCTTGACGTAAAGGACATACGCGGGCTGCTGATCGTGATCCCCTCGCTCAACACGCCCGCTGCGATTGCCGGCACAAGGGTCAGCCCATTGGATGAGGGAAACCTCAACCGGGCCTTTCCCGGCGATCCGTCGGGCGGTCCCACATGGAAGATCGCCGATTATGTGCATAATCATCTGGTGCCGATTGTCGATGTGGTGGGTGATTTTCACGGGGGCGGCACCAGCTTGTCCTACCGGCCACACGCCAGCACCCATTACGCGCCCGATGCCTCGGACGCGCTCAAAGCGCGCAGTCTTGCGGCCGTCAAGGCGCTGGGCGTGCCGCATGTGGCGATCCTGGAAAATTCAAGCGGGGGCGGCGCGGTCTCAACGGCTACCCGCAAACACAACAAGATTTATCTGAACGGCGAATACGGTGGCACCGGATCCCTGACGCAGTCCGGCATCGCCTTGGTCGACAACGCGGTGCAGCGGCTGCTGGCATTCTTCGGCGCGACGGATCGGCACTTTGACCCACTGCCAGAGCCTCAGGTGCTGCGGCTTTTCGGCCATGTCTATGTGCCGGAACCGGGTGTCTTCGTGCCGGCGACGGAGCTGGACGATGCTGTCAAAGCGGGTGATCTTTGTGGACAGCTTATCTTTCCCGAAAACCCGCAGCGCCCGGCGATCGACATGCTTTTCGAGCGCGCAGGCGATGTTGTCTGTCAGCGTCATCCCGCGCGGGTCGATCGGGGGGATTGCGTGGCCCATCTGGCAGGGCCGGAGGGCTGAGCGGGTTTTCTTGCCAGCAAACGGGTTGCCGTGCGCGGAACTGGCCGCACACGGCGTATTTCCCGGGCGCGCCTAGACCGGCTCGCCAAGCCGGGTGTAGACCTCGACCATGGTCTTGTGCGCATCAGCCACGGCCTGCGCCGGGTCCTTGCCCTTGACCAACATATTCTGAACCTCTTCGACGATCATGGAACGGGTCACGATCTCGCTCAGTGCGGGCGTCAGCGTGCCGGGGTAGTAGGTCGACCGCGCTGTCTTTGCCGCTTCGCGCAGACCGGCAAAGGCGGGACGCTGCCAGAACGGGTCTTCCAGTTGCGCGGGATAGATCGGCAGATACCGCCCACCAGCTTCCAGCAGGAACTGGCCGTAGTTTTCCGGTTTCATGAAGTGCTGGATCAGCCCCTTGGCCAGATCGGCGCTCGGCGATGCGTTGAATACCCCGTAGTAATCGGTCGACGCGGTCGAGAACCGGCCCGCGGGTCCTCCGGGGGGGCGCTCCAGGATCGTTTCCTCAAGGAAGGGGCTTTCGTTGGTGATCAGGCTGGAATAAATGCTGGTCGGATTAAGCGCATAGGCGATCTGCCCGGACTGGAACGCCTTGTTGTTGCCCGAGTTGTCCCAGCTGAGCGTGCCGCGCGGGATGATCCTGTCGACATTGTACATCCGGTTGATGATCTTGAACGCCTCGACCGCGCCGTCGCTTTCAAATGCAGGGCGGTTCTGATCGTCCACCAGACTGCCGCCGTAAGCGGCGACCACCGACATCACATCGCCAAGGCTGTCCGACGGCGTCAGCCCCAAGGCCATGCCATAGGCGTAGAACGGTGGTTTGGTTATCTTTTTCCCCGCTTCGATAAACTCCTCCCAGGTTTCCGGCAGCGCGTCGTAGCCGGCTTCGCGGAACTTGTCGGCGCGCACATGGGCGGCGTTGGCCGCGATGCCCATCGGCACGCCGCGAATACCGCCATCTATGCTGGCCAGCGGGATGGAACCTTCGTTGATGCCGCCCTCGCGGGCCCGCATCTCGTCCACCAGATCGGTGAGGTCTGCCAAGTGCCCGTCCGAGCCCCATTTGGTCATGTCGGTTTCATTGACCCGGGTGACATCCGGGGGCGAGCCTACCTCGAGTGCGGCGGCCATCCGCTTGGCCACTTCGCCACCGGGCACCTTTTCGATACGCACATCGCTTTCGTTCAGCCCCTGCATTTTGGCGTATTCCATGGTCTGCGCTTCCAGCAGATCATCGGCAACCTTGTTAAAGTTCGGCTGCAGCCAGAAAACCAGTTGCGCTTCGCGCGCATTGGCGCGGGTTGCCAGGAAGGGCGCCGAAAGTCCGGCCGCCGCGGCGACCCCAAGTTTTCCGAACTGGCGTCTTGAGTACGTGTATCTTGTCATGTCTCTTTCCTTTCGGTTGGGTGGTTTCGGACAGTCTTTGTCACCCCTTGACCGCACCCAGGGTCAAGCCGGTGATCAGGAAACGCTGAAATAGGAAATATACGATCAACGGAGGCAGTGAGCTGATCAGCGTCGACGCCATCATCGGCCCCCAGAAAAATACGTCTTCGACAATGAAATTCGGGATTCCCGTCGGTATCGTCCGCACATCGGTGTCGGCGACAAGGACCGAGGCATAGATGAATTCGTTCCACGACAGGGTGAAGGAAAAGAAGGCGACGACTGCCAGGGCCGGCACCGTCAGGGGCAGGACGATGCGAAACAGCACCCCCAGCCGAGAGCACCCGTCGATCATCGCACTTTCCTCAAGCTCGATCGGAATCGACATGAAATAGCCCATCAGCAACCAGGTGCAGAATGGCACGGTGAAGCCGAGGTAGGCAAAGACCAGCCCCTCGAGCGAGTTCTGCAATCCGACGCTGCGGATAATGATCAGAAGCGGGATGAACAGCAGCGAGCTGGGCATCAGGTAGGTATAGACCAGCGCCCGCGCGAAAAACTTTCGGCCGGGAAAACGCAGCCGGGTCAGCGCATAGGCGCCTAGGGCTGACAGGATCAGCGAAAGCAGGGTGGTCACGGCGGCGACGATAAGGCTGTTGCGGAAATAGATAAGGAAATTCGTCTCGTTAAAGAGGGTGCGGTAGTTGTCCAGCGTCGGATTGATGGGCCAGAAATTTGAGTCCGGGCTGTAGATCTCGGTGTTGTTTTTCAGGGATGTCACCAGCATCCAGTACAGCGGCGCCAGCGTCCAGACGATGAGGACGAACAGGATCACGCCACCCACACCCCGCACGAGTGTCTTCGATTGGTTTTGGGTCAGGGTCATGGTGTCAGCCTCCGTCTTTGCTTAGCAGGCGGCGGGTCAGCAGGATGATGAAGACGACAAGGAAGGGGAACAGCATCATGTTGATCGCCGACCCAAGCCCCATCCGCCCGGCCTCGATTGTGAGGCTGAAGCTTTCATTCGGCAGGATCTGCGTAAGGTTTGCTGGCGCGCCGTTGGTCAGGATATTGACCACCACGATACTGGTCGAGGTAAAGACCGTGGACAGCATCACCGTAATCGTGAAAACGGGCGCCATCGAGGGGATGGTGATGTGCCAGAACTTGTGCAACTCACCCGCGCCGTCAATCTCTGCCGCCTCGTACAGCTCTTTCGGGATGGATTGCAGACCGGCGAGGAAATGCATCGTGTAGAACGGTGTGCCGTTCCAGACCACCACCGCGATGACCGACCACATCGCCAGTTTCGGTTCGGCCAGCCAGGCAACGCCGTAGTCCAGCAGACCCAGATCCACCAGAAGAAGGTTCAGCAAGCCGTTGAATTCGTTGTATACCCATAGCCAGATAAGCGAGGCGATGACGGTGGGAACTGCCCATGGCACAAACAGGATCGTGCGGTAGATATTGTTGAACCGGCGCGGCTGGTTCAGCACCATGGCCGAGGTCAGACCAATCGCGAACTTGATGCTGACCGCCACGACCGTGTACCAGACCGTATTATAGAAAATTTGCTGAAATTCATTGTCGGATAGCAGTTCGATATAATTCTTCAGGCCGATAAATCGTGCCGGAACACCCGGTGACTTGTCCTGAAAACTGAGCAATAGCGCATAGAAAAACGGGTAAAGAACGACGCAGGTCAGGACCAGAACAGTCGGCAGCAGGAACAGAAACGCCAGCGTGCGCACGTCGTTTGAGATATACTCCCACAGCGTCGGTTGCTGGTTCGGTCCGCGAGAGGGTTGCGGCGCGGTGGCGTCGGTCAAGTCGCGTCCTCCGCCAGTGGGTCGGGCCAGTTGCGCAGGGCGTTGGCCCGCCGGATTTTCCACGACTGAACCTGGTCCGCCGCGCCGGTGGCCTTGGCGCCCTGCAATCCCTGAATGGCGGCGCGCAGACGTTCGGCGACCACGCCTTCCTCTCCCGCACCCAGCGAGCGGGGGTCCATGATGAACGAGCCATGTTCCAATTGGTGGGTCCGCACCCGGATCGAGGGGGTGCCGGTTTCAAGGGCATGAACGAGGTCGACGGCGGCGAAACCTGCCTCGGGGGTGATAGTGATGCGCAAGCGCTCGAAGGGGTTGCCGGTGGGGTCGGCGTCAAAATCGCCCTGCACGCCGGACAGGTCCGCCACCGCCTCGCGCCAGGCCTGAAGGGGTTTGCGCAACTTTGCGTTAACCTCTGCCCGATCGTCGGAGACATAGGCCTGCAGGGCGGCCAGGGCGGCGGCGATGCTTTCCTTGCCGACCTTCATGGGCCGCGCCAGCCCATAGTTCTGCAAGAACGCCGCGCGTACCTGAGACTTTTTACCCGAAACCACACCGGCCGTCGCGCCGCCGAGGAACTTGTGGGCGCTATGGATCGTGATATCCGCGCCGTCGCGGTGATAGCCCGTGATATCGTATTCGGCGGCGAGATCGACGATCACCGGCACATCTTGGGCGTGGCAGACCCGTGTGAAATCCGCAAAGGGGATCTGCCCGTCTGGCGCACAATGATGGCTGACGACATAGAGCGCCGCCGCCGTCCTTGGCCCGATGGCCCCGGCAAGCTGGGCCTGGGTTGCCGAGTTCACCGCGCCAAAGCTTACCGCGCGGGCGCCTGTCAGCCGGATATCCTGCTCGATCGGATGGCCGTAATTGACCAGATGCCCGGTCTGGATCAGGACCTCGTTCTTCATCCCGGATGTATCGGGAAGCTGCTCGATCGCGGCCATGTCGTCGCCGGTCATCGCGCCGGCCACGGCCATGCAGATGCCGGCCGCACTACAGGCAGAAACGAACCCCGCCTCTGCGCCGGTGGCGTCCGCAATGATCTTGCTGGCCGCGGCCTGCAGTTCAACCATGTCAATGCCATGGCCCATCATCGCGGCGGCGGCCTCTATCGCCTCGGTGCGCGCGCTAATGCCGCCCATTGTGGTCAGGGTTCCGGTAAGGTTGATCAAAGGGCTGACGCCCAGACGCACCCGGATATCGGTGCTGTCACCTGTCATGGGCTTTTCCGCGATGGTCATTTCAGTCTCCGGTTCTAATGGCAGGGCTTTCGTGTCGAATCTGCGTTTGGTTGGGCTGGGCGGGTCATGCCGCGCCGCCTAGCGCTGCGCTGAAATCATAGATCGCTGGCCCGCCGCCGGTATTCACATAAACCGCAGTTTCGCCTTTCGGGATCCGTCCGCTTTCAGCAGCCTCGCAGAGGGCCTGTGCCACTTTGGCGTTGTAAACCGGGTCGATGACCATGCCGTGAAGGCGCGCGAAGCGGTGGACGGTTGCGGTCAGGTCCGGGGTCAAGACGCCATATCCCGCGCCGATCTGGTCATCGATCAACGTTAGATCACTGGCTTTCAAGCTTGTGGGCAGTCCCAGACGCCGTGATGCGCGGGCCGCATGGCTTTCGATCTCTGGTGCCATGTCCTCGGCGGGGCTGCTGATGCAGACGCCGACGACGCGCATGGTCGAGCCGAGGTGTTTCAACCCCAACGCCAGCCCCGCCGCGGTCATGCCCGCGCCCACCGCGATGTATACGGAATGCGGGGTCACCTGTCGTTCCGCAAGCTGGCAGAGCAACTCCTCAGCCGCGTCGACGTAGGCGATAGTTGCGTCGATGCCGTAGTCAAGCTTTCGGTCGAGGATGATCGGGCGGCGACCCTGCCGAACCATGCCGTCGCGCGCCGCCTCTTGCGCTTTCAGGATGCCCGCGCGGTTCAAGTCAGCGGCTACACCCCGGACTTCGGCGCCGAGGATGTCGAAGAGCAGCCGATTTCCCTGCAAGACCGTATTGTCATCGCCCCCTTCGGACGGGATGAGCAGCACCGCTTTCATTCCGCAACGCGCGGCGACAGCGGCGATGTCGCGCAGTTTGTTGGACTGCGGCGCCGCATAAGCAATCAGCGTATCGACACCCGTGTCGCGCAGTGAGCCGAGGGCGAATTCCAGCAACCTGGACTTGTTGCCCCCAACGCAGAGGCCCGCGAGATCCTCTCGTTTGATCAGCAGGTTTATACCAAGGTCGCGAGAGAGGCGGGGGGCCGCTTCAAGGGGCGTCGGCAGATGCACGAAACGCTCTCGGGGCTGGTTCTGGCAAAGCATGGCCGGGGCGGTGTGCATCATGCGGCCGACCTTTCGTCCAGGGGGTAATGCTGGACCACAGGTTCGAAGGTGACATGGTCATCCAGTGGGAACATTGGGCGCGAACAGACGCTGTGTCCGAGGCTTGGCAGATTGGCAGAGGTCGAGCCGGGGATATCCAGGACAAAGTTTTTCTTGGCAAAGGTGAAATACCGTACCGCCGCGCCGGGGGATTTTACGGCGATGATATCGGCGGTCTCGGGGTCCAGCCCGTGGGCAAGAAAGATCGCGCGATCCATCATGAACACCGGCTGTGTGACGACGATGATGCGAATATTATCGTGCTTGAGGACGGCTGTAGGCCCGGCATGGACCGGCATGCGAGATACCTCATGGGTGTATTTCCCGTCCCAAAGGCTTTCGACCTCGACCATCAGCTCCAGCGGCGGAAATCGTTTCGGATCGACCGTACCGCCCAAGGACAACCGCAACCGCGCGCCGAGGCCTGCGGCATGGGCTTTCGCTGCCGCCGGGGCATCGACGATTGGGATCAATGCTGAGCCTGCGTAATTGGCCTCGACCAGTCCCGCCAGAATGGCATTGCTGTCGCCCGAGGCACCGCTGCTGATCGCGTCGGCGGCGTCGGTCAGGGTGAACGGACCCCTGCGGGTGCCGATCTCGGCCAAGGCATCGGGCAAGGGCACCAGGTCGGCCAGCATGTGTTCGTGATCGCGCCAAAACGCTTGCGCCAGTTCCAGCGCCAGCCTTTCGGCGAGGACCGGGTCGTTGTCGGTGATCACAAGCGACTGCGACCCAAGCTCTGGCGCATCGGTGAAGGGATTGCCGATCAGGACAGCCGCCGAAAGCGCCTCTCCCGTATCCTCCATCGTTTTGGCCCGGTCGATGATCTTGCCATATAGACCGGTTTCGGTGATCAGTTCGGGGCCGCGCACCAATGCCGGAATGAAGATACGGGCCATGACCGGGCGGGCGCCGATGTCCAGGATGGCCTTCATCAGCCGGGCGGCGCGTTGGCCGGTGCTGGTGAAATCGTTGTGAGGATAGGTGTGGAATACGGCAATCGCATCGCAGTTGCGCAACATTCTGTCAGTCAGAATGCCGTGCAGATCCAGCGAGATGACAATCGGCGCGTCAGGGCCGACCATCGCGCGGATGCTTTCCAGAAGAAACCCCTCGGGGTCCGGTTCGTCGATGGCGCCCATTGCACCGTGGAGGGAAAGATAGATGGCATCGACGCCATCGGAGGTGGTCGCATCAATTGCCGTCAGGATTTCGCGCGACAGGCGCTCAAAGCCTTCGGCCGACAGTGGCCCGGCGCTGCATGCGGCAGCCGCGATGACCGGAACGAGGGTCAGGTCAGTGCGATCGGAGAAACTGTCAAGAAATCCGCTGATACAGGAATCTGCTTCACTGTGAGCAGCAATCAGCGCCTCTCCGGCTGCGATCGAGAAATCTTCATATCGACTGGGCAGCGGGTTGAACGACGAGATTTCCTGCTCGCACCCGGCGATGAGAATCCGTTTCACCTAGACCTCCATCACGGTATGACCGATGTTGTCTAACAAATTAATATATCTGTGGGTTTGGTTCAGGTCAAGTGAGCGGTAGACCCCATCCAGGGCAATCGCGCTTCAGAATCCTTCGATGAGTGTGCGCAGGAAGTCATTGCTCCAGCCTGCCTTTTTGAACTTCACGCGGTTTGAGCCTTTTGCGGTATTCGCCTTGATGATGCCCAATGCGATCTGTCGTAGTGCGGCGAAGTTGGCGGGCGCGTTGTCTTTGCGCGCGCGGTGCTGGTCGTCGTTCATCACCACATCCAATGACCAATGCAAGCTGTTCTCGATTTCCCAGTGGCCACGGATCAGCGTGGCGGCTACTTGAGCTGTGACGCATTTTGACAGGAGGTACAGCCGCTCGGAGCTGCTGGCCGTTTGGCCTACCGTGCGCTTGGAGACGACATGAACGAAGGCACCAAGATGTGGCCATTGATGGGTTTCAGCGAGATAGTCCGGCACGTTGTAGACGCGATATGACCGCTCCTCAACCCGGCCATGGTCGCCGTCTACAGAGGCATATTCATCAATGTATTCAATGTCCTGGTCAGCCACAAAGGCCCGCACGTCGGCTTGCATGTCGCCCTGATTGCCCTTGAGCTGCATGCAATGAGCTATGCTTGAATTTGGGTGACGCGCATCATCAGGCGGCGCGGTTTTCGGTGTCGTTGGTCACTTCGACACCGTCGTTGAATTTGATTCCTTCGATAACCTTTGGCAACTGATTTCTTCCCTTGAGGCGCAGCCATTTTTTCGATGCTGCCTGAATGAGGGTGAAGACCATCAGTTTTGCGGTCTTTTGTGACAGCGCCCCTTTGGCCCTCACCGTTCGGTGCCGAACAGTGGCGAACACGCTTTCAATCGGGTTCGAGGTGCGCAGATGGCCCCAATGCTCAGCTGGGAAGTCGAAGAATGCAAGCATCGCCTCTTCGTCCTTTGTCAGGCAGGCAACACCTTTTGGGTATTTGACGCCATACTTTTCGGAGAAAACTGCCAACGCAGCATCGGCTTCTGCGCGCGTTCCGGCGTGCTGGATGTCGTCCAGATCTGACTTGACCGCCGGGGCCATCTGCTTGGGAAAACAGTTCTGGACGTTCTTTACCTTATGCACCCAACAGCGTTGGTGCTTTGTGCCTGGAAACGTTTTGTCCAGTGCGTTCCAGAACCCCATGGCTCCATCCCCAACCGCAATTTCCGGTGCGACGGACAGCCCGCGGCCTTTGATGTCGGTCAGCAACTCATGCCAGCTCTGCGCGCTCTCCCGCAGGCCGACCTGAAAGCCGATCAGCTCTTTCTTGCCCTCCGGTGTCGCGCCGATGATCACCAGCATGCATTCGGCATTTTCCTCCATCCGCGCCTGAAGATAGACGCCGTCCGCCCAGATGTAGACGTAGTGGCGGGCAGACAGATCCCGCCGTGCCCAGGCATCATATTGAACCTGCCATCCGGCAGTCAGACGCGAGATGACGCTTGGCGAGAGGTTAGGCGCATCCGGCCCCATGATGGCCGACAGCGCGTCCTGGAAATCGCCCGTCGATATGCCCTTCAGATAAAGAACAGGCAGCAGCGCGTCCAAGCTGATCGAGCGGCGCGCCCATTTCGGCAGAATGTTCGAGGTAAAGCGGATCTTTTCTGCCCCATCAGAGGACGCCATCCGGTCGCGCACCTTGGGCCGCTGGACATCCAGAGCACCGATCCCCGTCTGAATCTTCCGTTCAGGGCCAAATCCATGCCGTACGATCCGCTGACGCCCGTCTTCCAGCTGCTCATCGGCAAAACTGGCGACAAAGGCATCAGCCTCGGCCTTCAGCGCTTCCGCCAGCATCCGACGAGCACCTTGCCGAGCAAGCTCTGTCAGCGGATCGACGATCGTTTCCGATTGGCGAAATGGCAGGATCGTTGTATCTTCCTTCATGGCGTATCGTTCCTTGTGAGGTTCTGGCTGGCTTTGACACCCGCCACGATACGCCGCCCTTCAAATCACGCCATCACCCAAATTCCCGCATAGCTCCATGCAATAGTTACCACCTTCCTGCACGATCAGGTCACATGTCTCTCGTTGGCAGTGCAAGGCATCGGCCGTGATGGTGATGCCACGAATATCAAGCATCTCAATCAGATCGCGCAGGGCCAAGATCTCCCCGCCGCCCTTGGCACTTTGCGTCATCCCAAGGCTCAGCCGTGCACCATGAGCAAAGGCGGTGACAACGTTCAGGTTCGACCGGGCGGCCGCCTTGTCAAAGCTGCGCCGCATCTCCTTACCGTCTATGGCGATCGCCGGATGCTCGCCATAGGCAGCAGCAAAGTCGCTT
Organism: Marivita cryptomonadis; assembly: GCF_002115725.1. Taxonomy (GTDB): domain Bacteria; phylum Pseudomonadota; class Alphaproteobacteria; order Rhodobacterales; family Rhodobacteraceae; genus Marivita; species Marivita cryptomonadis. The sequence continues at coordinate 21,723 of NZ_JFKD01000028.1, read as the reverse complement.
CGGAACTTGTCGAAAAAGGCCTGTAGGCTGGTCGGTTTCATCAAACGAAAGAGCCGCGAGTAGGCATCATGGCAGGGGATCCCGTGAGGCAATTCCAGAAATTCGCGAAGGAATTCCTCCTTCATCTGCCCAAAATGCTCCATATCGACGGCCGTCTCCCCGCCACACAGCGCGCACAACAGACTGATCGTCATCAGATCACAGAACTTATGCCGCGGCGCGTTACTCTTGCGAGGATCGTCTTCTTCATTGAAATAGCTGGATAATGTCGGCATCTCGAAGCTCCATCTGATGATGAAACCTCAAGAATCCAGTTCGGCACAACTGTCAAAGCTCAAGCGCGATTCCCCTGAGACCCCATAGGCCCCCGACCGGCCCTGAATATGGCAGTTCATCCTCAGCCTCCCCCAAACCGACGCGCGTTGCGCGCTCGGCTTTGGAAATAGACATGCTCGGACCATGTACCTTCGGCATATGCGCCGTCGTCGGGGTGTCCCGGGATCGAGAGATTGCCCATGGACGGATGCGCCGCCACGATCGCCTCGTCAATATCGACACCCAGTCCGGGGCGGTTCGGAACCTCGATATGGCCATCGACGACTTTGGGAGCAGGGAGGATGACCTGCTGCCGAACGGGGACATCATCCTCGACCCGTTCCAGGATCAGCGCATTGGGAATTGCGGCCATCAGGTGAAGTGCTGCGTATTCCGCAACCGGTCCCAGCGATCCGGAATGCGGCGCGACCGTGATGAAGTGCGCCTCGGCCATGGCGGCGATCTTGCGCATCTGGGTGATGCCACCGGTGCGACCGGTGTCGGGCTGGATCACATCGACAAGCTCTTGCTCGATCAACTCACGCTCACCCCAAATCGTCGACAGACGCTCGCCAGCGGCAATCGGGATCTGCACGGCATCTTGCACGCGGCGCAGGCCGTCGCGGTTTTCTGGCGCGACCGGGTCCTCATAAAACAGAAGGTTATAGGGCTCCAACGCGCGTCCAAGGAGGATTGCATCCTTCGTCGTCATCCATGGTGGGCCGTGCATGTCAACCATCAGATCCACGTCCGGCCCTACGGCGGCACGGATGGCGTCGACGCGCTCGACCGTATCGCTTAGCCCCCCGGTCTTGATGGCGGTAAAACCGCGAGAGACCAGGTCCAGCGCCCGTTCCGGGGCGCCTGCATGGCCGTAGACCCGGATGCGGTCGCGAACCTGGCCGCCCAGCAGGTTCCACACCGGCGTCTCAAGCGCCTTGCCCTTTATATCCCACAACGCCATGTCGATACCGGTCATGGCTCCGCTGCCGACGGTGCCCAGCACGCCGTGGCCCATCATCGCGCTCATCATCCGCTGCCAAATCCGTTCGATATGCGTCGGATCCTGTCCAATCAGCAGCGGCGTCAAATCCTTTACCGCAGTCTCGATCACCCTCGGCCAGCCGCTGCATTCGCCAATGCCGGTGATCCCTGCATCGGTTTGAATGCGCAAAAACAGCCAGTTGCGCGCGTTCCAGACATTGCCGCTTTCGGGGGTGGGGTTCGTCGCGATGGTGCGGGCGGGTGGCGCGCCTGCATGCATCAGAAAAGTCTCGATTGCCGTAATCTTCATGGCCTTGGCCTTTTGGCAGAAAGGGCAGAACGGGCGGAACCTAGATGACCCTGTCGCTGGTTGGGTCGATCAGGTGCATTTTCGACAGGTCAATCGTGAATTCCATTGCCTCGCCGACCCTGTTGACCGAATGCGGCGCGGCGCGGGCCGAAACCTCTTCGCCGTTGATTTCAAGGAAGACCATCGTATCCACACCCATCGGTTCAAGGACGCGAACGATCTCGGAAAAGTCGCGCTGCGCAGCATTCACATGGGCGCGCTTTTCGGTGATGTGTTCGGGGCGGATGCCGAAAATCATCGGTTTCTCGGTGTAATCGGTGTATTTTTCCGTGCGATCTGTCGGAACTTCGAGGTCCAGACCATTGCCCAGCCGCGCGACAAGCGCACCCGATCGCCGCTCAAGCGTGCAGGCGATCATGTTCATGGCAGGGGACCCGATGAAACCGGCGACAAATTTTGTTGTCGGGTGGTCATACATGTTCTGCGGCGTGTCGACCTGTTCGATGCGTCCGCCATTCATCACGACGATCCGGTCGGCGAGGGTCATCGCCTCGACCTGATCGTGCGTCACATAGATCACCGTGGTCTTCATCTTCTGGTGCAGCTTCTTGATCTGCGTCCGCATCTGAACCCGCAGTTTGGCGTCCAGATTGGACAGGGGTTCGTCGAACAAAAACGCCTGTGGGTTGCGCACGATGGACCGGCCCATGGCGACCCTTTGGCGTTGCCCGCCCGACAGCTGCTTTGGGCGACGCTGCAACAGTTCTGTGATGTTAAGGATCTCGGCCGCCTCAAGCACGCGCGCGTGGATCTGGGCTTTGGCGACGCGTTTAAGGCGAAGGCCGAAGGACATGTTCTGATACACCGTCATATGGGGATAGAGGGCATAATTCTGAAAGACCATGGCGATATCGCGGTCTTTGGGCTGATCGGTGTTCACCACCCGGTCACCGATGATGACCTCGCCCGAAGTGATTGATTCCAACCCGGCGATCATTCTCAGGGTCGTACTTTTGCCGCAGCCGGAAGGGCCCACAAGCGCCAGAAACTCGTTGTGCGGGATCTCCAGATCAATGCCCCGCACGGCCTCTGTGTCGTCGTACATCTTGCGCAGGTTCTTCAGAAGAATGCGTGCCATCTGTCTCTCTTCTTCAACAAGTCCGTCGTGTCGGTTCCGGCCAAGGTCGCTTGATCTTTGTTTTTCAACCGGACGATTGATCCGGCGGCAGTTCTAAGGGCGATGGTTAAAAAATAAGTTGTCAGTCAAGTTTACTTATCCTAACCTAGACATCGACCGGGGGCCTCGTCAATGCTTTCGAAGCAAGGAAACAAGGTGGGCACCTGCTCGGTCCGAGGAGCCAGGCAAAGGAGACCAGATTTGCGCATACCAACCCACACTTCCGACGCTTGGCCAGCCGCTATGAATCGCGCCGCAACCCGTTCGGTGCAGGAGTAATGCCATGAAGGAGACCCTGAATGGCCCCTCCGACTGGCAGTCGTCGGTCATCGCCGTGCCGCCGCTCGCGCGAAATGCGGATCTGACCCTGGCTAAACCCGCCAACGCCAAACTGATCCATCATATGGAGGCGGGAGGCATCTCAATCATCATGTGTGGCGGCAATGCCAATTTCTACAATGTCGCCCTTTCTGAGTATGAGGAAATCCTTGATTTCCTGTCCCAGACGGTGGCCGCCGATACATGGGTCATTCCCTCGATCGGGCCGGCCTACGGCACCATGATGGATCAGGCCGCCATTCTGGCGCGCAAGAAATTCCCGACGGCCATGGTCCTGCCGACAATGGCAAACATGACCGAGGCAGGGCTTGTCCGCGCAATTCGATTGGCCCATGAAAAACTGGGCTATCCGCTTGTCCTTTATGTGAAAGACGAAGGATATCTCAGCACCGCCTCCATCGCCGAGCTGGACTGGGACGGGTGCCTGCTGTTCGTCAAATACGCAATCGTCCGCGACACCCCGGAAACTGACGACGTTCTGAACAGCCTGATCGACGCAATTGGCGCCGACAAGGTTGTCAGCGGAATCGGCGAACGCCCGGCAATCGCGCACTTCCGCACCTTCGGGCTGAACGCTTTCACGACTGGGTCAGGCGCCGTGGCGCCGGCCCATTCCATGCGGCTTTTGCAAGCTTTGAAGGCGGCTGACTACGACGCGGCAGACCGGATCCGCCGGACCTTCCTTGATCTGGAAACGCTGCGTGACCGACATGGCCCTGCCTTTGTCCTGCACGAAGCCGTGACGCTGGCTGAGATTGCCGACATGGGCCCGATGCTGCCCCTGATGAGCAATATCGCCGCCGATCTGCGCGCGCCCGTGCAGAGTGCGGCGCGCAATCTGATGGCGGCCTCAGTGGGGTAGCGAGCGCCTTTCTGCGGCCTGAGACAGGGCGCGCCTCGGGCCTCGCCTCGTTCTACGACTGGTTGCAGGCCTGGCGGGAACGCATTAATTGCAAGCCTCCCGGGCCGGTAACTGTACTCGGTGGTCCGAACCATTGAATTGAGTATATGCATGGCAACCCCGCAAGACCCGTCCCCGACACCCGCGCCCGAGTCCCGGCTGGCCCAGCGGCAGCAGATGAAACTCAGCGATCAGGTCTACGAGGCCGTGTTGACGGATATCGTGCAGGGGAGGTTTCCCGAGGGGGCAAAACTTCCGACCGAAACGACCCTGGCACAGGAATTCAACGTGTCGCGCCCTGTGGTGCGCGAGGCGCTGGCGCGACTGCGCGACGATGGCCTGATCCAGCCTCGACAGGGCGCGGGCAGCTTTGTGCTGAAACGTCCCGGCAGCGCCCTGTTGCGATTTGCGCCAATTGGCAGCATCGCGGATATCCAGCGGTGTTTCGAATTCCGCATTGCGGTCGAGCCGATGGCCGCGAAACTTGCCGCAACGCGTCGCGATGACAAGGAGCTGGAAAAAATCAAGGCAGCGCTTGAGGCCCTGGACGAAGCCATCAAGTTGGGAACCGTTGACGTGGCCTCGGATTTCGCCTTTCACAACGCGGTCGCCCATGCCTCGCGCAATGCCTATTTCGCAACGACGCTTCATTCGCTGGAACAATCGGTCAAGACGGCCATGCTGTTGAACCGCCAGCTTTCGCTGCTGAATCCGCTGGAGCGACTTAATCTGGTGCAGGCCGAACACCGCGTCGTCTACAAAGCGATCCTCGACAGGGACGGCGAGGCTGCATTCGACGCAATGTACAAGCACATAGAAAAGGCGCGGAACCGGGTGTTTGATGGCGACGCGGCGGTGTGAAGCGCCGCGGTCACCGCCCGAATTCCTATCGCAACTTTCCGCGTGATGTGACCTCGGCTTCGCGTTCGACCTGGTCGCCGCGGATCAGATAGACGCGGTCATAGAGGTTCGAGACGACGCAGGCGTGGTTCGGGATCACGCGCAGGGTGTCGCCGATGTCGGGCCGCGTGTCACATGCCGAAAGGTCGACCACCGCATGTTCCTCGGACAGGCTGTGCACGAGGGCGTCGGGATATTCGACAATGTGGCCATGACCGCGCAAGGGTGCGGGAACCGGGTCGGCGGCGAGCGCCTTTGACCCGGTATCAAGCACGGCACGGTCAGGGGTAGGGCGGCTGACAACGGTGGCCTTCACGGTCAGTGCGCAGTCGTCCAAAGTGCCGTGCCCCCAGGCCACCTGCATCCTGTCGGAATAGATGTAGGTGCCCGGCCGGTACTCGGTGGTGACGGACCCCTCCGCCGCGCGCTGCAGATCCGGCGTTCCGCCCGAGGAAATGATCGGCGGCGGCAGTCCGGCCAAGTCCAGCGCGGCTTTCGCTTCCTTCAGCCAGGCATCGGCCTTGGCGATCTCACCCTTCGGCGGATAGGTCATCAGCCCGCCAAAGATCAGTCCCGGCGCGTCGGTGATCTGCTGCGCCAGTTTCACGGCCTCATCGGCGGTCTGCACCCCGCAGCGACCAGATCCTGTATCGCATTCCACCAGCACCTTCAGGGGCGCGGCCTTGGCGAAACGGGCGGCATATCCGGCGATGGTTTCGGCGCTGTCTGCGGTGACGGAGAGGGTGACGCGCTTGTGCAGGGCAGCCAGCCGGTCAAGTTTGTCGGCACCCATAATGTTATAGGGCAGGAAGATGTCCTTCAGACCGCCATCGGCCATGGCCTCTGCCTCGCCGATCTTCTGGCAGGTGATTCCGATGGCACCAAGCGCCAGTTGCCGCAACGCCATCTGTGGTAGTTTGTGGGTCTTTACGTGGGGCCGCAGGGGCAGCCCGTTTGCATCAGCATAGGACTGGGCGCGTGCAAGGTTTGCCTCGACCTTGTCCAAGTCGATCAGGACGGCGGGTGTGTCGATCTGGTCTATGTGCATCAGGTATGCTCCTGCAGGGTGATGGCATCAATGAAGGGCAGATTACCGGCCATCAGTCCGGCGTCTACATTCAGCGAGGTTCCGGTGATCCCGCTGGCAAGCGGCGAGGCGAGGAACAGGACAGCGTTGGCCACTTCCTGTGGTGTGACGATCCGGCCCAGCGGATAGAGCGGGGCCAGTCTTTGAAGGATGTCGGGATCGGCGGCGATCCTTCGATCCCAGGCGTTTGTCCGGATCGAGGCAGGCACAACCGAGTTCGCGCGAATGCCGTGACGGCCTTCCTCGGTCGCCAGCGCGCGGACCCAGGCAAGACCCGCCGCCTTGGCCGCCGCATAAACCGGATTGCCAAAATGCGCCTGCGCGTTGACCGAGGCGACGAAGACGATGCACCGATTGCCGTTCAACCTCCGCATCGAGGGCAGCAAGGCCATGGAGAGACGCGCAGCCCCGGTAAAGTTGCCATCCATTTCAGCCGCAAAGGTTGCCTCGGTGACGTCCGTCATCAGCTCGGCCCGCGTCCATCCGGCGTTGCTGATCAAGATATGCGGCGCGCCATTTGCCAGAATGGCCTGTCCCGCGGCAGCCACCGCATCGGCATCGGCAAGATCAAAGGCCCGGGTTTCGACGCAGACCTCGGGGATGCCGTCTACGGTCCGGTCACAGCCGATGATCTGCGCGCCGGCCGCGGCAAATCCTTGGCATAACGCAGCGCCTAAACCGCCTGCTGCGCCGGTTATGACAACTCTGGCCCCGTCAAAATCAAACATCGTCTTGGCCTTCGCTAAAGGTTCTGATCATATCCGCGCCAGTCGAAACAAGGAGAATTCAATGTCCAAACAGTTCTTTGGTGCGTCCCATGTGCCATTGTCACCCGCCGTCCGCGCCGGTGATTTCGTATTCGTTTCCGGCCAGGTGCCGGTCGGGGACGACAAGGCCATCGTCCAGGGCGGCGTCGGTGCCGAAACGCGTAAAGTGTTCGAAAACCTTCGCAAATGCCTGCAAATGGCCGGATGCGACCTTGAGGATATCGTCAAGACCACGGTCTGGCTGCGCGACCGCGACGATTTTCCCGAATTCAACGCCGCATATGCCGAGTTTTTCCCGACGAACCCGCCCGCACGCTCGACGGCGGAATCGCGGCTGATGATCGACATCGCGGTCGAGATCGAGGCCATCGCCTACAAGCCGCTCTGACAGGGCGCGGGGCGGGCGTAGACCGGGGTGTCGATGCCCGCCTGACGTGCCTTGAGCTGCATGGCGACGAACTTGGAATAGAACCGCGACAGGGCCAGATTGCCGCCGTGGAACCACAGCGCCGGATGCGCGGTCGGCACCCACATGTTGCGCAATTCTCCCTTCCAGGGGCCAGGGTCGCCCCGAATGCCAGAGCCCAGACCCCAGCACGGGCCAAGCTGGTCGGCGGTTTCGCGGTCCACAAGACCGGCAACAGCCTCGTTCATCGACTGGTAGCCGGTGCAGGCGATGATGGCGTCGACCTGAACCTCCCGACCAGAGGCAAGGCGCACGCCGGTGGGTATCAGACATTCGATCTCTTCGCCCGAGATGATCGAGATCTCGCCATTCGCAATCAGCGTCGAGGCGCCCACATCAATGTAATACCCAGAGGCGGTGCGCAACGCACGCATCATCAGGCCGGTTTCATCCTCTCCGAAATCATAGGCAAACCCGGCCTTTCCCAAAGCGTCGTAAAACTTGGCGTCACGGTCTCGGATGGCGCGGTAAAGCCGCTTCTGTTTGTCTGCGAACAGGGCGTATGGAGTCGCAGCGGCCAGCAGATCGGCCTTTTCCGTGGTCAGGCCATTCTGAAGCGCCGCTTCGGAGTAGATGTCAAAAGCAAGCTCCATCAGGGTTTCGGACCGCACCACGATCGAGGCGCGACGCTGGAACATCGAGACCTCGGCCCCGGCTTCCCACAGATCGACGGCGACGTCATGGGCGGAACTTCCCGCCCCGATGACCAGCACCCGTTTTCCCTTGAACGGCGCGCCTTCGGTATATTGAGAGGCATGCAGCAGGGTCCCCTGGAAATCCTCCTGACCGGCGAAATCGGGCAGACGCGGCGGGCCGTAGGCGCCGGTGCAGAACACCAAATGGCGCGGTGACAGGGTGATTTCTTCGCCATTTTCGCGGCGAACCGTTACGGTCCAGTGCCCGGTCTCGGGATCCCAGTCAGCCTTGTCGCAGGACGTCCCCGTCCAGGTGTCCAGCTCGAATATCGAAGCATAGGCTTCCAGCCAGTCGCCGATCTTGTCCTTGGGGCAGAACACCGGCCAGGTTTCGGGGAATGGCAGGTAGGGCAGGTGGTCGTACCAGACCGGGTCATGCAGTACGAGGCTGCGGTAGCGATTGCGCCAGCTGTCGCCGATGCGCGGGTTCTTTTCGATGATCAAGGTCGGCACGCCGAGCTGCTTCAGGCGGGCCGCCAATGCTACGCCGCCCTGACCGCCGCCGATGATCACCACCTCGGGCTGGTCCTCTCGTCCCAGGCGCGCGGAGGTGTCGGCGCGGTGTTCCGACCAGGTCTTGCGGGCACGGTCGGCGCGGTGCTCGATTCCCTTCGGGCGGCTGGAGCCCTTCGGATCCTCATGGCCTTTCAGATCATCCATTGCGGTCAGCAGGATGTGACACAGCCCGTCGCGGACCGTAACGCGCCCGGTGCCCCAGGCGGTGGCGGTTTCGAACGCGATCCAGGCGCTGACGCCGTCTTCCGTCTGCTCGGCCGGCCCGTCCCGGGTCAGGGCCGAGGGGGCGGTGTGCTCCAGACAGGCGGTCAGCATGTCCTGAATTGCCCCTCGTCCCTCCATTGTTTTGATATTCCAGGTAAAGGTCAGCAGATCGCGCCAATACCCATCAGCTTCAAACAGCGCCGCTGCCGCCGCGATATCGTGCTGCTGCAAGGCCTGGTTCAGGGCTGCGAGCCACTGGTCGATCTCATTTTCCAAGCGGTGCTCCCTTCGGCGGCGTCAACGTTTTGGCGCGCCCCTGAACCAATTCTGCAAGGGCATATTTCTGAATATCATCCTGTAATTCGATTACAAAAGGAAGGATAATTTCACGCCCGTCAGGCCATTTTTTTAGGCTCAATTTGCGTTAATTATGCGTGCTGTGAAATCGGCAGGATTCCTGCGGCGGCGGCGAGTATCGCGCGGGGCGTTTGGTGTTTTGGAATGACCGCGAGGTGAAACCAGCGCAGGTAACTGTCCAGGTACTTGGTTGCGATGCCACGATGACGCCGCAGGAATGTTTTGAGCCGCTCATGTCGACTGTTCACGGTTTGGATGTGCAACTCGCCGCGAACACGTTGTCCTGCGGTCTGGTTGAGGCTTTCATGGCTGATGCCCATTGCTGCGGCGCAAGGCGGGTAACTTGTGCAGCCATCAGTAACCAAGAGTGCATCAGGATCGAGAAGCGGTTGCAAAACCGCCTGCAGATGTGCGGCCGTCACTGCTGGCAAGACAGCACTTATGGTGGTGCCAGATCGGTCGGCTACGACCAAGACCGGAACCTGCTCCTCCGACAGCCCGCGTTTGGAGGCCTTGCCGCCGCGCTTTCGGGCCTTGCGATCAAGGTTTCGTTCACCTTTTCGGCTGCTCAGAAAGAAGGTCTCATCGGCTTCGACGATGCCGCGCAGCTTGATCGCTCCAGCCGTCACAGCCCGAAGAAAACGATGACGCCATCGAAAAGCGGTCGTGCTCGCCACCATGCAACGCTCAGCCGACTCCTTTACCGTTTCGCCGTCTCGTAACGAAGCGGCGAACTCTGCCCAACGGCTCTTGTGACGCAGGCGTGCCAGCGGAGTACCGGTCAACGCGTTGAAGGTTTTGCCACAAGCTTTGCAAAAGAACCGGGAAAGGCCACTTGCTTGGCCTCTGATTATCGCTCCTTCCGAAGCGCAGTGCGGGCAGATACGGTCCTCACGAACCTTTGCCTCAAGGAGATTGACCACCGTTTGAAATGGCGCAGACCCAGAAAGCACCCGTCTCGCCTCGGCGAGCTGGCCCGGCGAAAGGTTGTCTGTCTCATTGAGCCACGCCAGAAAAATATCATGGTCCATATATGCCCCTTCACAGCAAATGTTCATCATATGTTCTAAAATAAACGGCCGCGCATAACAAACGCTAATTGAGCCTTTTTTTAACTGATGCCGGTAAATCTTGACAGAAATGTAAGCGAGTTACACAGTCTGAAGAGTGAGTCGAGCGTTTGCCGGCTTTGCGACTTAGGGGGATTCATGGGGCAGGGCGTTCTTGGCGCGACAACGCTTTCGGTCAAGGCCGCGACCAAGCAATATGGGGATTTCCATGCTCTGAAAGACTGCTCGCTTGATGTCCGCGCCAAGACCATCGTTTCGATCGTCGGGCCATCGGGATGCGGCAAGACCACGCTGCTATGGGCGATGTCGGGCCTCAACCCTCTGACCAGCGGCGAGGTCATTCTGGACGGCACGCCGATCACCCGCCCACGCCCCGAAGTCGGTCTGGTCTTTCAAGAGGCCAACCTGCTGCCCTGGCGCAATCTGATGGATAACATCCTGTTTCCCTTTGAAATCAAAGGTCAGAAACCGGATCGTGCCTGGATCGACCACCTGTTGGAACGGGTCAGTCTGAAGGGGTTCGAGAAGAGCTTTCCCAACGAATTGTCCGGCGGCATGCAACAGCGCGCCTCTATCGTGCGGGCCCTGTCACTACAGCCATCGGTTCTGTTGATGGACGAACCTTTCGGCGCACTTGACGCCTTCACCCGTGAAGAAATGAACCAGTTGGTCGAGGAAATCTGGCTCGAGACCAAAACGACAATCGTCTTCATCACCCACTCGATCGAAGAAGCGCTGTTTCTCTCCGATCAGGTCGTGGTGCTGACGCCCAGACCGGGGCGGGTGCTGAACATTTATGACGTGCCTTTCGAGCGCCCCAGAACCCTGGAGATCATGTCAAGCAAGGCAGTCTTCGATCTGACGAACCGGATCAAGGCGGACATCTACAGCCAGCACACCGCGCGTCGCGCTGCGGCTGAATGACGGAGGCAGGATGAGCAAGGACGTCGTGGGCGGAAAAGTCGGCAAGGGGCTGCAATCGCTGTCGACCTTCGGGTCGGGGACGACCCGGCTGGAAGTCTTTGCAATCATAGCAACCGCCGTGATCGTCATCGGTGGCTTGGAACTAGCCCTGCGCTGGTTCGAGGTGCCGCTTTATATCCTGCCGCCGCCCTCGGCCATCGTAAAAGGCCTGATCAAGGACTTCCCCCTGATCCTGCCGCATCTGGGCCATACGCTGGTGGTCCTGCTGTCCGGCTTTGCCATCGGGGCCGGAGTCGGCATGTTCCTGGCGGCCCTGATCACCCAGTTTCCCTTCGCCGAAAAGATCATTGCGCCCTACATTCTGATCCTCGTGACGACCCCGATGCTGGCCCTGGTGCCGCTGCTGATCCTGCGGTTCGGCTTTGGCTATGAGCCGCGGATCATCGCGGTGGCGCTGGCGTCCGGTCCGATGGTGATGATCAATTCGGCCACAGGGTTCCGGCGGGTGGATGCCAACAAGATCGCGCTGGCGCGGTCCTACGGGGCCTCGACGCTGCAAATCTTCTGGAAGGTGCGTGCCCCGATGGCGCTGCCGATGATCCTTGTGGGTCTGATGATCGGCGCGATCTTCGGTCTGCTGACGGCGGTGGGGTCTGAAATGGTCGGCGGCGGGTTTGGCCTGGGCAACCGTCTGACCACCTATTCCTCGATGATAAGGATGCCTGAATTCTTCGGCGTCGTGCTGATCCTCTCGTTCCTCGGCATCCTGATCTACGTGATCTTTTTTCTCATCGGCAAGAAGTGGGCGAGTTGGGAGACCTGAGACAGGTCTGCCCCAAGTGACATGAACAACAGGGAGCAAAAACATGAATAACCATATGATTTCCGGACTGACACGCCGTCGCATGCTGCAATTTACCGCCAGCGGCGTCGTGGTCTCTGGCCTTGGGCTAAGCCGCGCCACAGCGGCGCCCTATGACGACAGCTTCACCTGGATCAGCCCGCGCGGCACGCTTGAGGTGCTGGACGATTACGGCTTCTGGATCGCCAAGAAGATGGGCTATTTCGGCGACCTCGACATCGAGATGCAGCCTGGTCCCTCGGACGGCACGGCGACGGTGAAATTCGTCGATGTCGGTCAGGCGGATATGGGGTTCCCCAGCCCCGGGGTGTTTTCGTTCGCCATCGAGAACGGGATGAAGCTGAAATCGGTGTTCCACATGGGCGCGCTCGATACCTTCAGCCTGGCGTTCCGCAAGGGCGAGGGTCCGGCGGACATCAAGGATATCGAGGGCAAGACAATCCTTCTGGGCTCTGCCGCCTGGCAGCCAATCGTCGATCCGATGCTGGCCGCACAGGGTGTTGATGTCTCGACCATCAAATACATCGAGGCCGGCTGGCCGACCTGGGGCACCGCACTGGCGGCCGGGCAGGGCGATGCGGCACTGTCCTGGGAAGGCCTGCGGGCCGAGTGGATCTCGACCGGGCTGGAGTTCGAGTACTGGCTGGGCGTGCAGAACTCGCCGCTGCCGGCAAACACCTTCGTCGTTCGCGCCGCGGATCTGGAAGATGACGACAAGAAGATGTTCCTTGAGCAATACCTCAAGGGCTGGGCCATGGGCCTGGAATTCGCCGAGCAGAACCCCGCCGCCGCCGTTCAGGCCGTGTTCGAAGAATTCCCGACATTGGCCTCGAACCTGGGACCGGAACTGGGGCTGATGTCGATCCTGCAGCAGATGAATGTCTTCCGCGGCGACATGTCCAAGCGGGAGGGCTGGGGCTGGCACGACATGGAAAGCTGGCAGACCTTCTTCGACCTGTCGGCCCAGATCGGCCAGAACACGAAAAAGATCGAGGCTTCCGAGGTTTGCACGAACGAGTTGATCCCCGGCGCCAACGACTTCGACCACGAAAAGGTCAAGGCCGATGCCGCCGGTATCGAGGTCGACGCGGATCTTGCAGCTGTGGATGTCGAGACGCTGAAGGCGAGCATGTTCGACCAGTCCATCTAGGGCATGAACCTGACCGGGCGGCGCAGTCGCCCGGCACACATCATATTAAGGGAGGACCGGAGGATGACTGACCTGGTGCGCGTACTTGTCGTGGGTCTGGGAAACATGGGCGCGTCCCATGCCAGCGCCTATCACCGAATGGACGGATTCCAGATCGTGGGCCTCTGCTCGCGCAGCATCAAGTCCAGAGAGATCCCGCAGGAATTGCAGGGCTACCCCCTTTTCGAGGACTACGAGGCCGCGCTGGCGGATCTGAAACCTGACGCGGTGTCGATCAACACCTGGCCCAATACCCATGCCGATTACGCGATCAAGGCGATGGACGCGGGCGCGCATGTTTTCATGGAAAAGCCCATCGGCACCTCCAATGAGGAAGCGCGCGCGGTTGTCGACAAGGCAAAGCAGACGGGGCGCAAGCTGGTGCTGGGCTATATCTTGCGGGTCCATCCCTCGTGGATCAAATTCATCGAGTTGGGCAAGACGCTGGGCAAACCGCTGGTCATGCGGCTGAACCTGAACCAGCAATCGTCAGGTGACGCGTGGCGCTGGCACAAGAACCTGATCGACAGTCTGATCCCCATCGTTGATTGCGGTGTGCATTATGTCGACGTGATGTGCCAGTTGACCGGCGCCAAACCTGTGCGCGTGCACGGCATCGGGGCCAGTTTGTGGGCCGAGGCGGACAAGCAGAACTATGGTCATCTCCATGTGACCTTCGACGATGGATCCGTCGGATGGTACGAGGCCGGCTGGGGACCGATGATGTCGGAGACGGCATTTTTCGTGAAGGACATCGTGGGTCCCAAGGGGTCGGTTTCGATGGTGCCCAATGAAGCGGTACGCAGTGACGCGGACGATTTGTCGGGCAGCGCCGACATAGACAAGCACACCAAGACCGATGCGATCCGCTATCACCACGCCGAGGTCGGTGCGGACAAGAATTTTGTGAAACCGGACGATCTGACGTCGATGGAGGACGAGCCGGGCCACCAGGAATTATGTGATCGCGAGCAGGAGCTTTTCCTGAAGGCGATCCGCGAGGATCTGGACCTGAGCGCTTCGATGGAGGCGGCGGTCGACAGCCTGCGTATCGTACTGGCCGCGGAACAAAGCATCAAGGAAGAGCGGGCCATCCGGCTCGACTGACCCATGAATGACATAGACAAACTCTATCGCGGCTCGGACGCCGTCGGTCTGGCGGACCATGTGAAAGCGGGCGAGGTGACGCCCGCCGAACTGGTCGAGGCCGGCGTCCGCGCCATCGAGGAAATGAACCCCCGGCTGAATGCCGTGGTTCACAAGCTGTACGATATGGCGCGCAGCGGCGCGACACAGGTGCAGCCCGGCGCCAGTGCCCTGGCCGGGGTGCCGTTCTTGCTGAAAGAGCTTGCCTCGTCCTGGACCGGCGCGCCTGTCACCAATTCCTCGCGCTTCATGAAGGATCAGGTGGCCGCAGGCGACAGCGAGATCAGCCGCAGGCTGCGCAAGGCGGGGCTTCTGTTGATGGGCAAATCCAATGCGCCCGAAAATGGTTGGAGCATCACGACCGAACCGGCCCTTTATGGCGCGACCGTCAACCCCTGGAACCCGCAGGTCACCGCCGGTGGATCCAGTGGCGGGACTGCCGCCGCCGTCGCCTCTGGCATGATCCCGGTGGCCGAAGCCAGTGACGGCGCGGGTTCGATCCGGGTCCCGGCGTCCTGTTGCGGTATCGTGGGGCTAAAGCCATCGCGGGGGCGCGTCACGCTGGCGCCATTCGCGGACTACTGGGCAGGTTGCGCCTATTTCCTGTGCAATTCCAGAACGGTCCGCGATACGGCGGCCTATCTTGACGTGATCGGCGGCGCGGTGCCCGGCGATCCCTATGGCATTCCGATGCCGCAGGATCCCTATCTGACGCTGATGCAACGCCCGCCGAAACCGATGCGCATCGCTGTGATGACCACCCCGCCGGACGGCGGTCCGATTGATCCCGAAATCCGGGCCCTGGTCGAAAAGGTCGGCCAGCGGCTGCAGGGGATGGGCCACGAGGTGACCGCGCACGACATGGCGCTGGATGCGGGCGCCGCCTGGCGGACCTATACAGACATGACCTGCGTCGAGACGGCGGGCTTGTTCGACTTTATGGAGACGGTGGTGGGCCGACCGGTGACGCCAGAGGACGTCGAACCCGTGACATGGGCGATCATCCAACGGGGTCGCGCGACCAAAGCGACAGAGCACGCGACCCGCATAGAGCAGGTTCGCCAGATGGCGCGTGGCATCGTCCAGGACCTCGACCCATTCGACCTGGTGCTGACGCCCACATTGACCCAGCCGCCGCGCCCGGTGGGGTTTTATGACATGAGCCTGACCGATCTCGACGGCTACAACGCGCTTTGGGCCGACAGCATGTTCCAGTTTCCGTTCAACATGTCTGGTCAGCCCGCGATTTCCTTGCCACTAGGCGAGGCAGGCGGACTGCCTGCGGGAGTGCAACTGGTCGGACGGCTCGGAGACGAGGCCGGTCTGCTGGCGGTGTCGGCCCTGCTGGAGTCCGAGATGCCCTGGTCGGCGCGAAAACCGCCGACCGTTTGATTACCTATAATCGGGAGGAGCCCGAAAGTGACCCACGACCTTATATTGACCGGAGGCCGCGTATTCGATCCGGCCAGCGGTCTCGACCGCCAGACAGATGTGGCCTTTTCCGACGGCAAGCTGGCCGAAATCGGCGAGGGGCTGAAAGGTCGCGAGGTGCGGGACGTCTCGGGCTCGCTGGTGACGCCGGGACTGATCGACCTGCATACCCATGTCTATTGGGGCGGCAGTTCGCTGAGCGTGCCGCCGGACAGCTACGCCCATAGCTCTGCCATCACCACGCTTGTCGACACCGGCAGTGCCGGTCCGGGCAATTTCGCCGGGTTCAAGGCTCATGTCATCGACCGTTCGACAACCCGCATCCTGTCCTACCTGCACATCTCGTTCGCGGGCATCTTTGCCTTTTCCCCCACGGTCATGGTCGGAGAAAGCCAGGACATGCGCCTGATGGCGACCAAGGACGCGGTGGCCGTGGCCTTGGCCAATCCCGACGATATCATCGGGATCAAGGTACGGGTGGGCAAGAACACCAGCGGCCCGAACGGGATCGCTCCGCTGCAACTGGCGCTGATCGCGGCGGACCAGTGTGGCCTGCCGGTGATGGCCCACATAGACGAGCCGTCGCCCACCTACGAGGAAGTCGTCAACCTTTTGCGGCCGGGCGACGTCCTGACCCATTGCTATCGCCCGTTCCCCAACGCGCCGGTCTTTGCGGACGGAACTGTCAGGGACGGCGTTTTGAAAGGCCGCGAGCGGGGCGTCCTGTTCGACATCGGGCATGGCATGGGAGCGTTCTCGTGGAAATCTGCACGCGCGATGATGGCGGCGGGGTTCCCCCCCGACACCATTTCCTCTGACGTGCACACGATGTGCATCAACGGTCCGGCCTGGGATCTCGTGCGCACGATGAACAAGATGCTGGCCCTCGGCATGTCCCTGGATGATGTCGTGACTGCCTCGACGACCGCACCCGCCGATGCCCTGCGACGGCCGGAATTGGGGCGGCTGAGTGCGGGCGGGATCGGCGACGCCAGCGTGATCGCTGTAACCGACGAGCCGATCGAGCTTGTGGACGTACTGGGCGAAACCGTGGTCCACCCGCAACGTATCACCGCCAAAGGCTCGGTCCGTGCCGGCAAATGGATCAACGCCTAGCCATGAATTTATCGGTCTGGGCCTATCCTTGGGATCTGCATGATATCGGCACTGACGTCGCGCTGGCGTCTTTGACGGTGCAGGGCGTCAATACGATTAGCCTGGCCACCTCGTATCATGCGGGGCGTTTCCTGCAGCCCGGCAATCCCAAGCGCCGTGTCTGGTTTCCGCAGGATGGCACGGTCTACTATGCCGTCGACGATGACCGCTGGGACGGGGCCGAGATCAGGCCGCTTCAGGCGGACATCGTGGAGACTGAAGGCGACTATCTGGGCGAACTGGTGGCCCGGCGCGATGCCGGTGGGCCAAAGGTGTCGTGCTGGACCGTCTGCCTGCACAACACCCGCCTGGGCATGGCGCACCCCGATCATGTCATGCGAACCGCACAGGGCGATCCGCATTTCTACGCGCTTTGCCCCTCGAGCCCGGCGGCCCGCGCCTATGTTACCGGCTTGGCCGCCGAGATTTCCCATCGCTACCGCCCCGACCGGATCGAGCTGGAAAGCCCTGACTTCATGGGGTTCGATCACGGCTTTCACCACGAAAAAGACGGGCTAGGCCTGCTGCCAGAGGATCGTTTTCTTCTGGGCCTGTGTTTTTGCGACCATTGCATGACGCGCGCCCGATCTGCCGGTGTGCCTGCCGAGGCGGCACGGGACAAGGTAAAGGCTTTGCTTGACGCGGCCTTCACCCGCGAATTGCCTCAACAGCAGTTTCCCGGCTTTCCGCAACAGGCCCTGGATGCCTTTCGGGACACGCCTGACCTGCATGCCTATCTGGTTTGGCGGACAGAGCCGGTGGCCTCCCTGATCTCGGAAATTCGGGCGGCGACCCACCCAGGCACGCAATTGTTGGTGATTGATGCCGAGGGCAGTTGGTGGGGCGGCGTCGATCTGGGGCGGATCGCGCCCCATTGTGATGGCGTGCTTTACTGCGTCTATACCGTGCCATCGCCGCGCATTGCGCCGCTTCTTGCCAGTGTGCGCAAGGTGATCGGACCCGGAAAAACCCTGATCGCCGGCTTTCAACTGTTCTACCCAGAGGTCGCCAGTGCAGCCGATCTGCGTGACCGGGTTACGGCGGCGAAGGACCTGGCGGATGGGTTCAATTTCTACAATCTGGGCCTGGTCCCGGCGCAGCGGCTTCCTTGGATCGGGGCGGCCTGTCGCTGACGTCAGCGCCGGAACCACTTGCGCCAATGAGGCCTCAGTCCCCCAGCGGTTCCAGGATATTGCCGGACCGGTGGTTCAACGAAGCGTACTTGATCCGCCGCAGGTTTTCCCGCGCCTTTGGCCCCAGAGTATATCCCGTTGCGGCGGACAACAGGTCGATGACGGCAAGATACGCGAACCGCACCGAGGTGGGCGTCAGGGTATCCTGAGTTTCCGCCACGGCCACGGTGAGGGGATGGTCCACAGCATCGGCGAGCGGGCTGGCCATCGCGGTGATCGCAATTGTCGTCGCGCCGTAGCCCCGCGCAAGGCAGACGGCCTCGATCAGTTCGGCGGTTTTCCCCGAGGCCGAGATTGCCAGCACGACGTCCTCGGGTCCCAGTGTGGCCGCGGTCATGCGCATGAAATAGGCCTCAGGACAGCAGGCGACATTCACGCCGTAGCGAAACAGGCGGTACTGCGCTTCTTCCGCCAGAATTGCCGCACTTCCGCCCAGTCCAAAGGTCACGACCTGCCGCGCGCCCGCGACAGCCTCTGCCGCCGCCTGAACGGCTGCGGGCGACAGTTGCCGCTCGACTTCGCGCAGGGCGCCGTGCGCGTCCGACAGGATCGGATTCCAATAGGCAGGCGCATCGGAATCGGTCGCGGTGGGGGCGGCGTCGGCGTTCAGGTAAAGCTCTCCAACCACAAGGCTTTGCGCCAGTTTCAGCTTGAAATCACGCACTCCCTGACAGCCGATCGCCCGGCAGAACCGGGTCACGCTGGGCTCGCTGACCCCCGCGCGTTGGGCCAGACTGGCAATGCTGTCCTCAACCGCGCGAGGCACATCTTTCAGCACCGCGGCCCCGACCTTGCGCTCCGCCGGACTAAGCCCGTTCAATTGATCCTTGATACGTCCCAGGATGTCGATAATCTGACCGTGCGGGCGCGCACCCTGCAGGGGCGCGACGGATCGGGCAAGCTCGGGCAAAGTGGCTGCCATTCGTATCTCCTGATTCAGAGGCGATGGTTGCGATGGCCAGCGGCAACGTCAAGCGTTTTAGCCCGGATATCCCAGATAAACAACGATTTCGCGTCCTACCGATAGGTGATAATCTTTCTTCATCAAAAGCTTAGCGGTGATGGAGCAGGGATTTGGCGCAGGACGTGGCGGGTGAAGCGGAATCGGGGCCTCTGCGGCTGGAATTTGATCGCTCGGTCAAGGTGGAGTTCAGCGGTTCTGCAATCAGTTCGGACGGCGGTTTGCTGCTGCACCGGGAACTCGATGACGCTCTGGGTTTGTCGGACATGGCGGCTGGTTTGCTTGCTGATGTTCGCACTGGCCAGAATGGACGGCACCGCCTCGCTGACTTCCTGCGCCAATCTGTTTTCTCGCGCCTGGCCGGATACGAAGACGTCAATGATGCTGACCGGCTGTGCCACGATCCGGTGATGCGGCAGATTGTCGGTGGACGGGCGGTGAAGACGGGCGCAGCCTCCGCCTCCGCCATGGGTCGGTTCGAGACCGAGATGCTGACCCAGCCGGACAACCTCACGGCGCTGATCGATCTGCCGGGGCGCTGGATCGACGCGGTGCACGACAAGCGCCCTCCGAAGGTCATCACTCTGGACATGGACAGTTCGGAAAGCCCGGTGCACGGCGATCAGGAAGGGTCGGCATGGAATGGGCATTTCCAGAAGAAATGCCTGCATCCGCTGTTCGTGTTCAACCAGTTCGGTGATCTGGAACGGTGTTCCTTGCGTCCCGGCAATGTCCACAGTGCCGATGGCTGGGAGGATGTGCTGAAGCCGGTTCTGGCGCGCTATTCCGCCTCCGCCCGGCCTTCGATCAAAAGGCGGCGGTTCCGGGGTGATGCGGCCTTCGCCATCCCGGCGCTTTTTGACCTGCTGGAGGCTGAGGGCTGGGACTATGCCATCCGCATGAAGAGCAACGCCAAACTCCACGAGCGGATCGATCACCTGACGAAGCGCAGTCCCGGTCGACCGCCGAACCACGTCGTGCGCCTCTACACCAGCTTCCACTACCGGGCGAAAAGCTGGTCAAAGGCACGCCGCATCGTGGCGAAGGTCGAGTTTCATCCGGGCGAGTTGTTCCCGACCGTCGGCTTTATCGTCACCAATCGCAGCCTGCCGAACGAGCGGGTGATGGCGTTCTACCAAGGCCGGGGCACCGCCGAGCAGCACATCAAAGAGGGCAAATACGCGCTCAAATGGACGCGGCTCTCCTGCATGAAGTTCGCGGCAAACGCCGTGAGGCTCCAGCTTCACGCGCTGGCCTACAATCTGGCCAACTTTTTGCGGACAGCGGCAACGCCAGAACTGATCGAGCGGTGGTCACTGACATCCCTGCGCGAACGGCTGATCAAGACTGGCACGCGGTTGGTGCGCCATGGCCGCTACGCCATCTTCCAGATAGCCGAGGTCGCCATCCCACGTGACGTCTTCGCCGCCATCCTGAACATGATCAACACCCTACGCGGACCGCCAGCTGGAGCAACGTGCGCATGACCAGCAACGGCTGTGATTCGGAATCTTTCAACGCTTGCGACGGGAAAGCTGTGTCCGGCGAACCGTGGAGATACTCTCTGAGGGTGAAAATGCAGGGGCAACCACGCGTAAATGGGTCAAAGCTGGTCATACAGCGTTTCCATTTATTCATGAGGTGTATCCGGCAGCTGTGAAGTAGTTCCAGCATTCCTCGGGGGTGAAGAGGTCGCAGATTTCTCCGATGGCACCGATGAGGTGATCGAAGGTTCTTGCACCGATCCGGCGGAGATGAGCCTTGAGCTTGGAGAAGGCCATTTCGATCGGGTTGAGATCTGGGCTGTAGGGCGGCAGAAACAGGAACCAACATCCGTTGGTCTTGAGCAACGCCGCGGCCTTGTCGCTCTTGTGGGTGGCCAGGTTGTCGAGGATGACGACGGTGCCGGGCTCGAGCTCGGGGACGAGGACCTTCTCGATGTAGGTGTCAAAGGCGTCGCGATCCATCGCACCCGAGATCACCCACGGTGCGACGATCCCTTCGCTGGACAAGCCTGCAATCAAGGTCTGGTTTCCCCATCGCCGAAACGGAGTGTTCCCCTTGAGGCGCTCGCCTTTCGGGCACCGGCCATGGGTCCGGGTCATGTTTGTGTCGGTGCCGGTTTCGACCAGGAAGATCAATCGCTCGGGATTGGCCCGCATGATGACTTGTCGTTTACCCCATTCGCGCCGGGCCTTGCGCACCGCGGGCTTGCCTTGTTCCTGGGCGACCAGCCCTTTTTTTATATGTGTAGCCCCGGCGGCGCAGCAGCGCGTCAATGCCGCTTGTGGAGCACGTCACCTCGTGAGCCACCAGCAACGATGATTGTAGTTCAACCAAAGTAATATCCGGATCCTGTTCGATCAGCTCCACGAAGAAGTCGAAGAAGGGAGCAAGCTTGCCGCTGCCTTTTCGAGGCCCCGAGCGTAGCGGGGCCAACGACGCGCCGTTGCGGATCTTGTTGCCCCATCGCGCCGCCGTCGCGGGGCTGAGCAAAAGTACCCTGCCTGCCTCCGCAGCACGCATGCCGCCATCCATCAACCGCTTGAACCGGACCCGAAGATCCATCGAAAGTGCGTTGCCCATCTGACATCCTCCCCGAGGGGACTGAATCAGAAATCAAAAACCTTGGGAATCCCGGGCGATTCACTCATCAATGGCGACGCTGTAATCGGGGGGAAACGCCGAAAATCAGCTTGGCGAACCACTTTGAGCGCATCTACCTGTGTATTCCACGCGACTTGAACACTCATTCCACGAACACTTGAACACCT
>NZ_JFKD01000027.1 GCF_002115725.1 Marivita cryptomonadis | reverse complement strand
CGGCGCGCAAGGCATCTGCGGAAACCGGTGTGCCGCTTGACGTAATGCAAACTATCACTCGGCTTGAAACGGGCCGGGGAAAGACGGCAGATCCCTGGCCTTGGACGATCAATCACGCTGGCAATGGGTCATGGTTTCAGACCGAAGACGAGGCCCGATCTTTTGTTTTCTCGCGTATAAAACGGGGTGAGTCGAACATCGACATAGGCTGTTTTCAAATCAACTACCGTTGGCATGCTGATGGGTTTCGGTCTCTTGATGACATGTTTAACCCTGATCTGAACGCTTTATACGCCGCGCGTTTCCTGATTGACCTGTACCGAGAGTTCGGCACTTGGGCTGAAGCCGCGGGCGCATATCACAGCCGCACACCCAAATTCGCGGAAAAGTACAAAGCCAAATTCAGCAAGATACGTAACTTGCTGCCGCAACCTGACTCCAGTGCGCCCCTCAAGCAAATACAAGAGGTCGCGTCAACGTGGGGCCGGTCAGGCACTGCGCGACCGGGATCGTTGTTTCTGTCCGAAAGCGCGACCAATCAACCTTTCATCCCGTTCAGAAAGTCGGATTGATGTTGCGCGCTGTGCAGGACATGTTCGCCAATCCGACGGTTGCTCTGGCCGTTGCCTTGATGGCGATCATTGTGATGATGATCTTGCCCGTTCCAGCATTGGTTCTGGACATTGGCCTTGCCACGTCATTCGCTCTGGCGATCCTGATTTTCACCGTCACGCTGTTTGTTGAAAAACCACTAGATTTTTCGGCTTTCCCGACCATCCTGCTTGCTTCATTAATGCTGCGCCTGTCTCTCAATATCAGTTCGACCAAACTGATCATTGGCGAAGGTCACACGGGGACTGATGCCGCCGGCAATGTGATTCAGGGTTTCGCCGATTTTGTCATGGGCGGCAGCGTTTTTCTGGGTCTCGTCGTCTTTTGCGTTCTGCTGATCGTCAACTTTATGGTGATTACGAAAGGCGCCGCGCGCATGGCCGAGGTAGGAGCCCGCTTTGCTTTGGACGGCATGCCCGGCAAACAGTTGGCCATCGACAGTGACATGGCCGCAGGTGCGATCACACATGACGAGGCGCGCGCACGTCGAGATCGCGAATTGCAAGAAACAACTTTCTTTGGTTCGTTGGATGGTGCCTCCAAGTTTGTCAAAGGTGATGCGATTGCAGGGCTCTTGATCACCCTGCTCAATATCGTGGTCGGCCTCATCATGGGGACGGTCGTTCATGGCATGCCGATTGGAGCCGCATTCGAGACTTACGCGATCCTGACAGTTGGCGATGGACTGGTCACACAAATCCCGGCTGTCATCATTTCCATTGCCGCCGCGTTGTTGCTTGCGCGCGGTGGCGCAATTGGCGCAACCGATCTTGCGATCACGTCGCAATTGGGGCGTCACCCCGCCGCGCTGGCCACCGTGGCTGTTCTGATGGTTCTTTTTGCCTTGGTCCCCGGTCTGCCCGGTGTGCCGTTCCTCTTTGGGGGGGCGATCCTTGGAGGGCTGGCGTTTTGGGTCAGTCGACAGAACCTGAAAGACAAGAAAGACGAAAGTGCAGCCAAAGCTGTTGCGCCCCGCATCGAGCGTCCGATCGGAGATGTGCTTGATCTCGATGATGTGCACGTCGAATTTGCACCCGACCTTGTCGATATGGTTCTCGATCCCGCCAATGGACTGGATTCCCGGATCACTAATATGCGGACCCATATCGCGCGAAGCTTCGGGATGATCATGCCCGAAGTCCGCCTGACAGATGACGCGTTGCTCCGGGATGGCACCTATGTGCTCCGCGTTCATGGTGTCGAAGTCGCACGTGGCGTTTTGCATCCTGACCTGATGCTCGCACTGATCCAAGAAGATTCTGTGGCGCTTCCCAAGGGTGAGGACGTCGAAGAACCAGTCTACGGAGCGCCCGCCCGCTGGATTCACCGATCGGAACGCGAAGAAGCGCAACTGAACGGTCTTACTGTGGTGTCTCCCAGCGAGGTTCTGGCGACACATCTTCTTGAAGTGATCAAACGGAACTTGGGACGGCTTCTGACG
Organism: Marivita cryptomonadis; assembly: GCF_002115725.1. Taxonomy (GTDB): domain Bacteria; phylum Pseudomonadota; class Alphaproteobacteria; order Rhodobacterales; family Rhodobacteraceae; genus Marivita; species Marivita cryptomonadis. The sequence goes on along the minus strand of NZ_JFKD01000027.1, from coordinate 33,093 downwards.
ATGAAGTCTCTGAAACGGCTTTTGGATGAACTTTGCTCGTTGTCGAACCCATCACGCGCCGAGGCGAACCGCACACTTTTAGATCAGACCATTCCCGACAAGGTGCCAATGGATACGCTGTTGCAGGTTTTGAAACTTCTACTCGATGAACAGGTATCTATCCGAAACTTCCAGTTAATTCTCGAGGCGGTTGCTGAAATGCGTGGCCAAGGACACGCGGCAGAAACGATATGTGAACATGTCAGGCAACGGCTTGGGTTCCAACTTGTTGCCGCTTTGCGCCGCGACGATGGCACCATCCCGTTGGTGCATTTGGCGGCCGAATGGGAAAAGCGCTTTGTCGATTGTGAGATCAAGAGCGAACGGGGCGCACCGGATGTTGCGCTGTCTCCCAGTGACTTTGAAACTCTGGCAAAACGCATTGCGGAAGAACTCGCACGAACAAGCAAGAAAGGCATCTTTCCAGCATTGGTGACACCAGGCAGACGCCGCCGGTTTCTGCGAAGCATTTTGACAGCCAAAGGCCTATCCAATCCGGTTATGGCGTTCGAAGAAATCGGCCTTGATGCAAAACCCGCGCTTGTCGGAACGATTGCTGCCTAGTCATGGTCGAAGGGGTTCTTACAGAACTTACCTCTCAATTCTGGCTGGTGGCTGCCGTCTTTCTTAGGCTGGGCCCGGCATTCTTTCTCGCTCCGGGTTATGGAGAAGGCTACGTTTCTGCGCGGGTCCGATTGGTTGTGGCCCTCTGCTTTGCCGCCGCGATTGCGCCGGTACTCGAGCCGCATCTTCCGGATGTTGCTCCAACTGGATCGAATCTTTTTTGGTATGTGCTCCGAGAGACGACTTTGGGCACGTTCATCGGCCTTGTGTCGCGTGGCATGATCTATCTTCTCGAAAAAGCTGGTGCGATTATAAGCCAGTCGATTTCCCTGTCGCAAATGTTGGGAAATGCGACGGAACCCATGCCAGTCGTGAGCCATATTCTTACCACGACTGGGGTAGCTATATTGTATTCTACAACATTGGCTGATCAGATGCTTTATACATTTGTCACAGGGTATAGCCTTTCCATGCCGTCGATGAGCAACATCGCAGGGTTCCTGGCAGGAAAAGCCTCAAATCTAATTAACTACATTTTCAACCAAGCTGTTGTCCTCGCGTCTGGTTTCCTGAGTTTGATGTTCGTCTATTATCTATTTATTGGATTTGTAAATAAGGCGATGCCCCAATTCATGGTGTCTTTTATTGGAATTCCTTTTGTGGCGCTGTTTTCCATACACTTTCTTTATCTGCATCACGACATGCTCTTATCGGTCTGGCAAGAGAAGGCGAAAGTGATTCTGATGATGCCTTATACTTATCAACGATGAGCGAGGAGAAAGAAGATCAAGGTGACAAGCCTTATGAAGCATCGCGCCGCAAGCTGGAGGAGGCACGCAAGAAAGGTGAGATTGTTCGATCTCAAGATGTGGTCAATCTCGCGGTCATCTCCCTTGTATTGATCGCACTTGCAGTGATCTATGGTGGCTATATGGCTGATATTGTTCAAGATATGAGATATTTTATCCAGACTTCCTTGTTAGAATGTGAGATTTTGAACGGTCGAAATCTGTTTGTCAGAAGCACCCGTTCAATTGCACCGATTTTTCTTTTCCTATTCGTATTTCCGTTCTGTGTTTTGCTGCTTGGGCTTATCGCCACGCGTCAAGTTCTTTTCACCTCAAACAAGATACAACCGAAATTGAATCGCCTTTCGCTTTTGGGGAATGCCAGAAAAAAATTTGGAGCGTCTGGCTTTTTTGAGTTTACGAAGAATGTTGTGAAATTTTTGATCTTGGCTGGTTTAATTTCGCTCTTTTTCAGCGACAGTTTCATTCTTTTTGAGAGCGCTATTACGCTGGATGAACACAATGCTCTTGCAAATATCTATGACGTTGCATTCAAATGGCTTTGGTTCACTCTTGGTGTCTATGTCATATTCGCCATGATCGATGTGCTCTGGCAGGTGCAGGAACACGCTCGAAAAAATAGAATGTCCCACAAGGAAATGAAGGACGAGCACAAGAATGAGGAAGGTGACGAGTCCATTCGACATAAACGGCGCGCAAAGGCAGAAGAGATCGCAACCAATCGCATGTTGCTGGATGTGCCTAAGGCAGCTGTCGTGATCACCAATCCGACCCACTATGCCGTGGCATTGCATTGGGATGGGACTGCGAAGTCCGTGCCAAAATGCGTTGCAAAAGGCACTGACGAAACTGCGCGCAGAATTCGGGAGATTGCCATGCAAAGCGGCGTACCGCTTTATCGTGATCCAACAACGGCACGCGAGCTATTTGCAAAAGTGGAAATTGGACTGACAATCGACATATCGCATTACAAAGCGGTTGCTGCAGCCATCGGGTATGCACGTCGCATCGAGAAGAGGATGGCGCGTGGCCGATGACGACAAACTGACACGCGTTCTCGAAGTTATGGATGCCCGGGTTCAACTCTTCAGATCAAATTTGGCCTCTGAGTTACGCCTGAAGGACGAGCTGCGTGCGCAACAAGTGGCGATAACCCGACAAGAAGACACCCTGATCGCATGCCTTTCAGAGCGATCCGTCCAGCAGCCCGCCACCTTCAAAGCCAGAGAGTTGAGATTGCAAAAGCTAGTTGAAGATCAGCTCAGGTTGCAGCCGGTTTTGGCCAGAGCCGCCATTCAACGCACGCACACTCAAGATCAACTCAGTGCGGCCTTACGTCAGAAGCTTGCTATCGAACTGGGAATTGAACGCAGAGATCGGGACAAGGCGCGGTCCTCTGTATATTCGGCCGGCGACCAGCTTTTGTTTGAAAGGAACAAACGGCGCTAGAATGTGTCCTGTCGCGCCATATCGGTGATCAAGACGTTCACATTCTGAACCCCAAGAACGTCTTTCGATCTTTGGGACAATGCGCGTTTCACAAGTTCCAACGTTTGTCGTGTGATGATTTCATCATTGAAACCATCAAGTGCCGCGAGGCCGAACAGTTCGGAAATGAATTCGTCGCGAAGCTTGGGCTCTAACGAGCGAACAAGATCGCCGCGACCTGCTTCGACTTCGAGCGCAACCGTCAAAATGACCATTGCGCGAACGCGAGTGTCAATGATGACAGGCACTACGAACTGGCTGGGCAACTTGACGATTTCAAGACTACCGGTTTCCTGTTGAGCATCCTCTGCTGTGCCCTTTGCGACCGTTTGATCGGTTGGGCTTGCGCCATGTGCCTCTGACGCCGCGCCGTCGTCTGACTTTGAAAGAAAAACAGCGGCTGTTCCTCCGCTGGCCAGCCCTATGACAAGTGCGAGGATTGGAAACACGTATTTGAGCATAATGAATCTTTCCGGGTTTCAGAATGGCAGAATGACGTCTAGCACTTGCTGTCCGATCCGAGGCTGCTGTACGTCGCTGATTTGCCCACGTCCTCCATAAGAAATACGCGCTGAAGCCATTTTGTCGTAGGTGATTTCGTTTTGTCGCGTGATGTCGGCCCGGCGCACAAACCCGGAAACAAAAAGCTCCCGAAGTTCAAAATTCACCCGGACTTCTTGCGTCCCTTCTATCCGGAGAACGCCATTCGGTAGAACATCGACCACGGTGGCGGCAATGCGCAGGGTCAATTTCTCGTTTCGCCGCACCGAACCGTTGCCTTGGCTCGAACTCGAGGACTCAAGATCTACTGCGGTGTCGAGGCTCGCCCCATCAGGTAGAGATTTGTTCTGCCGTTGCGGTGTGCCCAGAAGATGAGGGATGCCAAGGTTTTCATTTGCACCACGGGATCTGGATGTGGTGTTTGAAATCTCGGCTTCATCGTCAATTTCGACGAGAACAGTCAGGATGTCTCCGGTTGTGAATGCGCGGCGATCGCCGAACAGGGACGATTGATCACCGCTCCACAAGGAGGCTTGTCGGTAAGCTGACGTATCAATCGCCTTCTCAGGCAGACCTGAATAGATCATCGCCTGCCGCTCCACGCTTTCATTTTGCGGCGAAAGGCTGGGTGGTTGCCCAACATGTTCGAGGCGACCGCAGTTTGCCAAGATCAGGAAAGCGATGGGAAAGACTGTGAAACGATGCGCCATATCAAGGGAGTACTCTGAGTGAACCATTTGCAATTACTTCTGCGCGGATCGTGTTGCGGGACGTGAGGTTCATTGCACGGATCACGTCACCGACAGCACCACGCTCGAGGGCGCGCGCTTCGGTGGAGATCGTCAATCCGTTGAGTTCAAAGATTGCCGTCACAACTTCGTTGCGTTCTATCGCAGCAGCTTGGGTGATATTCGACACCAAGACAGGGTGTCCGGCGTAAATTGCCCGTTTCGCTTCGGACCCGATGACGTCTTCAAGAGACTGTGCGGCTCCGGCTGTCTCGACCATTTTCAGAAATACGGCGTCTGCCGAAATCACTTCACGGGCACGGATGGTGTTTCTTGCGAAGACCGTCTCTGCGAAGACTGACGTACCGGTGAAGGACAACACGAGTGTGAGAAGTATCCGCACTATCGCACCTGTGTGGTCGCACCGAGCATTTGGTCTACGGCTGAAATGACCTTGGCGTTCAACTCGTAACCGCGTTGTGCCTCGATCAGCTCGGTCAACTCTCGTACCGGGTCGACGGAACTGTCTTCCAGATATCCTTGCCGTAGTGTGCCCAAACCTTCTTCGCCCGGGGTCGCGACCAAGGGGCCGCCAGATGCTTCGGTTTCGGCAAAAAGATTGCCGCCGAGGGCTTCAAGGCCTTTTGCATTTGCAAATCCGACCAGACTCAATTGACCAAGCAGTTGCGGTTCCGCAGTTTCTGCGAAGTAGGCATATACTTCGCCCTCGGGATTAATGGAAATGCTGCGCGCGTCTTGAGGGATGACGATCTCGGGAGCCACAGGAAATCCCTCGGAGGTGACGATCAGGCCCTCTGCATTTCGCTTTAAAGAGCCATCCCGCGTGTAGGCGCTTTGGCCGGACGGCATTGCGACTTCGAGATATCCATTGCCATCAATTGCTAAATCAAGATCGGAATTGGTCTGGCTGAGTGACCCTTGTGCAAGGTGAACCGACACAGCGGCCGGACGCACGCCGAGTCCGACTTGCACGCCGGTCGGCAGAACAGTCCCGTCCGCTGCATTCACGGTGCCGGCGCGCGCAATCTGTTGGTAGTGCAGATCGGAAAATTCTGCACGGCGTGCGTTGTAGCCGGTTGTGTTCATATTGGACAAATTGTTCGAGATGATTTCGACCCGCATTTGCTGGGCCGTCATGCCTGTTGCGGCGATCTTGAGAGCTCGCATGGAGTTTCCTTTATTTGATGAGTGTCTGGAGGGCGGATTTGGATCGTTCATCCCCCATATCGAGGAGTTTTTGACCCATTTCGTAGGCACGCTGCACTTCGATCAACCGGGTCAATTGGGAAATTGCATCGACGTTCGAGCCTTCGAGATGACCCTGAAGAACAAGCCCATTCGCTGCGGGTATAAGGGCGGCATCAGTTTGAAACAGCACACCAGCTTCGCGCTTGAGATCTGCCCCGGCTTCCGGTTCGACCACACCAAGCTGCCCAAGCAGTTGCTCTCCGAGGCTGACTGTTCCATCGGCTGCGACAGTGACATCTGCCTCTCCGGGTGGGACATTGATCGGCGCTCCCCCAATATCGAGAACGCGGTGACCTTCGGCAGTCACGATATCGCCGACGGAATTAACGTTGAACGCGCCAGCCCTGGTCAGACGAATGCCATTTTGCGTTTCGAGTTGAAAAAATCCGTTGCCTTCGATGGCAAGATCAAGAGGGTTTCCTGTTTGTGTAAGAATGCCCTGTGACATCGAGGTCGATTTAACCCGCGCTGCCGCCATGGACAGGCTGTCGCCTTGACCAACCGCTTCAATATATTCAGAAAAAACAATTCCTTGCTGCCGAAATCCAGTTGTGGCGACATTCGCCATATTATGCGCAATAATTTCCATTTCACGCATCAGCCCGGATTGACGCGTCAGCGTCACATATCCTGAGGTTTCCATCTCAGCCTCCTGAAATTGACGGAATGATGACGGTCTGAAAAAAGTCGATCAGGCTTTGTGTCATGACATTCATCGATGCCCAGAACACGGCCAGCATCGCTGCCAGTTTCGGTACAAAGGTCAGAGTCATTTCCTGGATCGATGTCAGGGCCTGAAACAACCCGATCGAGACACCCGTAACGAGAGCCACAAGCAAAACAGGCGCAGAAATCACTACGGCGACGCGCAGACCTTCGCGCAATACGTCGTAAATGTAGCCCTCACTCAGCATTCTGATCACACCGGCATTCGGAGGATTTCTTGGTACGCTTCGACAACCCGATTACGGACTGTCACCGCTGTTTCGACGGCCAGCTGCGATTGCGACAACGCCTCAACCAAAGCATGGGGATCGGCGTCACCATACATCGACCCCATTGCGGTTGTTTCCGTCGCCGAGAGCGCCTGTGCAAAATCTTCTGTGATCTTCGCAAAGCTCTGCGCGATTTCTGCGCGAGGATCGGGTTCTGTTGCGGGTTTGAGCGCCGCGTATTGCTGTGAGGCGAAAAGTGTTTTTACGTCCATGTCTGTATCTCCATTCTGGAAGGGGTTATTTGCGTAAAAGATCCATGAGGCCCGAAGACATTTGGCGCGTCTGGTCGAACATCTTGAGGTTGGCCTCGTAACTGCGCTGCGCTTCGCGCGCGTCCGCGATTTCTAGGATGAGGTCGACATTCGAACCGACATAATGCCCCGACTGATCGGCCATAGGGTGACCGGGATCGTAGATGCGCTCTCCCAGTCGCCGATCAAGCGCCACTTTCTCTAGCGCAACGGCCGACACGCCAGTAACGGTGCGGTCTTCAGAAAATGCGACGGTCTTCCGACGATATCCGGGCGTGTCAATGTTTGCGACGTTTTCGGAAACAATTCTCAGCCTGTACGACTGTGCTTTCAGGCCACTTGCTGCAACGCTCAGGGCTTTTGAAAAATCGGACATTTTGAACCTCCTACTGCTTGCTCAGGGCGCTGCGGAGAATACCAAGAGACGCGCGATAAATGGCTAGAGCACGATCATGTTGGCGTTTTGCTTCTACTGACGTCAGGATCTCTGTTTCAAGATTGACGCTGTTCCCATTCGGATCGCTGCTGGTCGCCAATGCGAAAGACCGCGGGTTCATGATCGCCACAGGTTCGAGGTGACCATCCCGAGTTCTGCGTGTCTCAAAGCCGCCATGCGATCGTGGCAACCAGTCTTCAAACGGCCTGACCGTTTGTGCGGAATATCCCGGCGTATCTGAATTTGCGATATTCTGAGACGTGAGCGCTTGCTTCGCGCCAGCGTGGCGCGCCATCGACATTGCGGTTTTGAACACATCCAAGTTCTGGAACATGACAGGGCTTCTCCCTCGTTTCGTTCAACGAAGGCTTAACCCTGATTCCTTTAGAAAGGGTTTGCAGAACGTGAAAGGAGCGCATGATGCAAGCCCCCGCTTTTGAATCGCTGAAAAGCAAAGTCGCCGAAATCTCGCATTCGCAAGCAGTTGGGCGAGTCGTTTCGACCGATGGACATACGATCGAGGTGTCAGGACTGGAAAAAGATGGCCGTATGGGCGATCGCGTGCGTCTGATACGCTCAGACGGGTCGGCTTTGATGGGCGATATTCTGCGTCTCAATAACACTGGGGTAACAGTTCTGCCCGATACATCGCTGCGGCAGGTTGCCTTATCCAATCGTGTGACACTTTGTGGGCAAGTACGTATTGCACCACATGCGTCGTGGCTTGGACGGGTGATCGACCCTTATGGAAAACCGCTTGATGGGAGCTCTCTTGTTCCTGGGCCCACCGCGTTCGACCTAGAGAATGAACCGCCAAGTGCGATGTCTCGAAAACCAATGGGGCCTCGTTTGAGAACCGGTTTTCATCTCTTGAATACAATGCTGCCTATTGCGCGTGGCCAGCGCCTCGGGATCTTCGCGGGTTCAGGCGTAGGAAAATCCACGCTTCTTGCTGACTTGGTTCGATCCATGGAAGCCGATGTTATTGTTTTGGCTTTGGTCGGAGAGCGCGGGCGCGAAATCACTGAATTCACGCAGAATGTGCTTGGAGCCCAAGATCATGAACGTGCCATTGTCATTGCTGCCACTGCGGATTCGGCGCCAACCGCCCGATTGAGATGTCCGCTGACAGCGATGAGAATTGCTGAGTATTTTCGAGACGCTGGGCTACAGGTTCTCTTGTTTGTCGATTCGATAACGCGCTTCGCGGAGGCGCACCGGGAAGTTGCGGTGTCGGCTGGGGAATTTCCGAGTTTGCGAGGCTTTCCACCTTCAACGCCCTCTCGTGTGACTAAACTTGCCGAGCGAGCGGGCCCCGGTCCGCATGGTGCAGGTGACATTACTGCGATTTTTACAGTTCTGGTTGCAGCTTCGGACCTGAATGAGCCTGTAGCTGATATGTTGCGTGGAGTCCTCGACGGGCATGTCGTTCTCGACAGAAAACTGGCTGATCAGGGCAAATTTCCCGCTATAAGCACCTTGGACTCCGTCTCTCGTTCTCTGCCTTCTGCAGCAGATGCTGCAGAAAACGATCTGATCGCGCGCTCAAGACACCTCCTGGCGCGTTACCACGAGGCTTCAGCGCTGATCGAAGCTGGTCTTTACACCGGCGGCGGCGACCCTGAATTGGATCAAGCCATTGCCTTTCAGAACTTCTTTTCGGAATTCATCAAGACACGAACCGATGGCACGATCCAAGACAGTTTCGGCGCGCTGCGGCTCTGTTTGCTGCGAAGTGGTGCACTGAAAGATTGACGGTAGGGTGTGTCCTTAAGAGGATCTTTGGGGAATTGCCTGCAGTAACATGAGGGCTGTTTGCCAGGGCGTGGATTCCGCCGTTTTTCCAACGTCGCGCATTACCAGAAACTGGCGGGTTATCTTTTCGGCCAGCGCTTCGCTGCTGAGCTCTGAAAGGCTGCTGGTGCCAAAAGCATTCTCTGCCTTGGCTTTAATTCTTTGATGCTGATCATCGATATCCAACTGCGCAAATGCCTTTGGAAGGCCAAGGGCTGTTTGCATCACTTCCCTAATGGGCGGTGTTGCAAGAACTTGATACCAACCTGCAGCATTAGACATCGAGGTTGCAGAGAGTTTTCTGAATTCGCGCGAAAACTCTAAAGCAAGACGCATATCCTGATCATTTTCTCCGATCTTGATTTCAAAAGCATTATTTTGAAAGCGCACCACGATTTCTTCAGCGAATCCTGTCGCCAGCTTGTGCTGCGGTGGCGTTGTCGAAAAATCGAAATCCCGAGCGAGCGCTTTATATCTTTGATCCGACAACTTATTGGCCAAAGCAGCCCGGCTATCGACGCCTTCTTTCATAAGGGTCTTTACGAAGTGTATGTTATTGATGTCTTCGGAAAGGCCGTACGCTCCAAGGACAACGCGCAATAATCGGCGATTTTCGACAAGGTCCTCGGCACTGTTGACGGTGTCGAACTTTTCTAGAAAATATCTTGAGTTTGAGAGTGTTTGTGGGTTCCGGTTGAACGCAGCTTTTTGGGTGCTCAGCGTTGACTTGAGAAGCGTCCAACCTGCAAGACCCGTGCCTGATACGAATGGCTGAAAGCTCATTGTCTGCGCTGCGCCAAGAGACGCGCTTCCAGTGGCAAAATCTGTCTGAGAAGTTTTAAACACCCGTAAGCATTTCTTTCCTCGATTGCGACTTTCGCTTGCTGCAAAAGGTTCGAACTTGCCCGGTCGACCAAAACATCTGCCAAGATCTGAATTTGTCCCATTAACCTGTCCCAAAGAGGGGATGCATCGACTTCGCCGCTGAGCAGAAGTTGTGCCAGATAGCACGCCCGGCGCACCGGAGTGTTAGCATCGTCTGGATGTATTGCATCTTTGAGACGCAGGATATTAGCCTGTGCAGTCAAAACAGTAATTCGCGAACGACGATCACCGTTTTCAATTACCGCCCCATTAATCAAGACACGTTCTTTGGGGCCTAATTTCAGTACAAGACCGGTCATTGAGAATCCTTCTTGTTTGTAAGGCCGCGCAACACCGAAAGATTGATATCAATCAATGGGTCGGCCGATAGTTTGTTCGAAAGAATTTTGCGTGTGTGCTCCTGTGTGAACTCACCCAAGTAAAATATTCTTGCACGAAGGCTTTCTGGCAAGGCATTGCCGGTGCTCGCTACATCAGCGGAAAGTACAATCCACAGTTTGCAATTATCTCTTAAAGCACTGGCAAAGTCGGGAAAATTTTCGGCGCGCATCTGATTAGCACGCCTCAAGCGTCGAGTCGTTTCAAGAATGACGTCAATTTCTGCATCCTTTACCGATCTCGTCTGTGCGTTTGAATAATTATGGTGAGCGAGGTTCTGAGACATTACGAGTTCAACCTATGCAGTATCATTGTGGTGAAGGCGGAGCGGGCCGCTTGAACGGCCCGGTCTTTATCACCGGAACAATGAGAGCAAAGATTGCGGCGCCTGGTTGGCAATGGAGAGCGCTTGAACGCCCAGCTGTTGCTGGACTTGAAGAGCTTGCAGCCTTGCGGATGCTTCTTCCATATCCGCATCGACCAGTGTCCCGATACCGGATTTCAAGGAGTCGGTCAGGCTGGAAATGAAGTTCGACTGTGTTTCAATGCGCCCTTGAGCCGACCCGAAAGATGCGGCGGAATCGATGGCATTCTGGATCATGAATTCGATTGCAACCAATGCAGCATCAGCACCACTGTCTGTCGTTACGTCGATATCATTGAGTCTCTCCAAACCACCACCGATCGTGACTTCCGTTGGGCTGGTAAGGGTATCGATGCGCGCAGCGATCGTGTCCGTGCCATCAGTCACAGAGGATGCGATCGACAGGCTGCTTCCGGAAGCAGTGACATTGAAGACGTCGGTATCGAGGCCTTGTTCAGCTGCGTAGATGGCAAACGCCTGCGCCAGTCCTTTTGCGACATCACCAGCGGTGTCACCATCCCGAGCGATATACATAATTTTCTGCGCGTCCGCTGCGGTCGTTCCGGTTGTGTAGTCCGCTGGAGCGAAGTTGTCGCCGTTGGCGTCTGTTCCAGTCAGGCCAAGGCTGAAAATCTGACCCGCACCTGTCGGTGCAGTCACTGCAAGAGAAGCTGTTTGAGTTGCATTAAGAGTTGCTGCCGCTGTCAGGTTTGCCACGGTCCCGCCAGTCACTGAACTGGCGGTAGTGCCAAGATCTTTCTTTCCGACAGCAATATCGCTGGCTGATACGCCGCTAGAAGAACGATCGAGGGACGCGAGGACATTCACTGTTCCAGAACCGGCATCGGTTTCCCGATTTGACAAGAGATTTAGGCCATTGAATTGAGCAGCCCCTACGACTGCATTGATTTGGTCACGCAACGCGATGATATCAGTTTGAATTTTTGCGCGATCGACATTCTGTTCTTGAGATGCAACGATTTTTCCTTTCATCTCAGTCAGAAGGTCAGTCACGGTTTCCGCACCGTTACGCGCCACTGCCACAGTGGATTCACCAAGATTCAGGCTATCTGAGATGCCCTGGAACCCTTTAACGTCAGACTCCATGACCTTTGAGATGGCCCATACGGCGGCATTGTCGCGTGCTGTGCCAACCGATTTTCCGGTCGAGATCGCATTTTGTGTATCGGTCAATCGAGAATTGATTGATTTAAGTGTTTGAAGCGCGACCATGGCGCCATTGTTTGTCAGAATGCTGGACATTGTATTCCTTTCAATTGTGCTTTGCACATTTCTGGGCAACCCTCAAATAAAAGGATTGCGGTTCAATGCCATTCTGACAAGTGCTGGGTCGTGCCCCCCCTGTGTCAGGGAAGTTGTCCGCTGCTCTACTTTTCCTCTATTTCTCAGGTGGGCGGGATAGGACGATGATTTGGGATACTCACCGGAACGCAAGGCGGCTGTGCTGAAGCGGATGCTGCCGCCGAACACCATGGCCATTCGGCAGCTGTCGCAGGAGGAAGGGATCTCTGAGGCGACGCTGCACAAGTGGCGTGCCGAGGCGCGCGGCAAGGGGCAGCTTCTGCCCGACGCAGACGCTGGCCCCGAGGGCTGGTCCTCGCGCGACAAGTTCGCGGCGGTGCTGGAAACGGCGGCGCTGAACGAGGCCGATCTGGGCGAATACTGCCGCAAGCGCGGGCTCTATCCAGCGCAGATCTCGGCGTGGCGGGCTGCGTGTGAACAGGCGAACGACTGGGATCGTGCCAGCACTGCGCGTCTTGGGCGGGCGACCAAGGACGAAAAAAAGCGGGTCAAGGAACTGGAACGCGAGCTTGCTCGCAAAGACCGCGCATTGGCCGAGACCGCAGCACTTCTGGTTCTCAGAAAAAAGGCGGCAGCGATCTGGGGGGACGGAGAGGACGTATGATCAGCACCCCACATCGCCAAACCGCCACGCTGCTGATCGAAGAGGCCGTCGCCGCTGGCGCGCGCCGGGCCAAAGCCTGTGCCGTGCTGGACATCAGCGACCGCACCCTGCGTCGCTGGACGAAAGGCGGCGAGGTGCAGCCCGATCAGCGCCCCCTCGTGCCGCGTCCGGAACCGCGCAACAAGCTGAGCCCGGCGGAACGCGCGGCTGTGCTGGAGGCATGTAATTCAACGGAATTTGCCAGCCTTCCGCCCAGCCAGATCGTGCCGAAGCTGGCTGATCAGGGGCGGTATCTGGCGTCAGAATCCAGCTTCTACCGCATCCTGCGCGCAGAGGGGCAGCAGCAGCACCGGGGCCGGGCCAGACCGCCGATCCGGCGCAAACCACCCACCAGCTACATGGCCAGCGCACCCTGCGAAGTGTGGACCTGGGACATCACCTGGATGCCGGGGCCGGTCGCGGGGATGTTCTTCTACCTCTACCTGATCGTGGACATCTTCAGCCGGAAGATCGTCGGCTGGGAAGTTCATGAGCGCGAAAGCGCGGAGCTGGCGGCCACTCTGGTCCGTCAGGCGGTTCTGGCCGAGGGCTGCACCCTGCGTCCGCTGGTCTTGCACGCTGACAACGGCAGCCCGATGAAGGGCGCGACGATGAAGGTGACTATGGAGAAACTGGGCATCACCGCGTCCTACAGCCGCCCGCGCGTCAGCAATGACAACCCGTTCTCCGAGGCGCTGTTCCGCACCTGCAAATATCGCCCGGACTGGCCGAACAAGGGATTTGCCACGAAGGCCGATGCCCAAGCCTGGGTGAAATCCTTCGCCAGCTGGTATAACGGGCAGCACCTGCACAGCGCCATCCGCTTCGTCACGCCAGATGCGCGTCACGCCGGGCTCGATCGCGCAACCCTCGCCAGCCGTGCCAGTCTCTATGCAATTGCACGGGCGCAAAACCCGCAACGCTGGTCAGGCAAAACCCGCAACTGGCAACCCGCTGGACCCGTCTGGCTCAACCCCGAAACCGAAATAGGTGCTCCTGAAATCAGAGACGCCGCATGAAATCGGCGGACAACTCCTTTGACAAACACCGTGCCCGCGCCACGCTCACCGTGCGCCATTAGATTCTGCGATAGATGTGAATTTTGAATTAATACGATTTGGAAACCTGATCTAATTAGATAGATTTTGATAAATAATCACGCACTCGTTAGTAGTTTGTAAGGAGCTGAAAAATAGCATTAGAGTGTAAAGTATCCTTGGCGTTAACATGAGTTGGGTGTTGTGCTCGTAGATCTGAATTTTTCACGTGGCTCGTCAATGACCAAGAATATATGCTCACCCACTGTGGATGACGTGGATGACTCTGTTCAAGTCGATCCTACAAATTTTCTTCAGCATATATTTATTGTGAAAAACTTATCTATTTCAGGAGTAGATTCTGAAAAAGTATTAATTGAAGATTTAGAAGATAAAAATTTTCTGAAAAAGCCGCAACCCTCTAGAGATTACTCGGATGAAATTTCTTCAAATGAAATAGCTTCTAGTCAAATAATCTCTTCACATTCCCCTCAGTCAGAAGGCATTCCACGGCAAGCCAAATTTCGTTCTATGATACACACTAACGAAAGAATGAATTTTGTTCTGAACTTTGGTAGACAGTCAAATCCGCATTCTCATATATTGGACATCTCTCAAGAGGCTTCATCTACGGCGTCAAATTACAAATTAAGCTCCCAAAAGCTCCCAATGAAAAAAGTACAAGCTGAGAACTTGGTCCGCGAGCTTCCAAGTGTACATGAGGGTTCTGACAAGAATGATTTTTTGAAAGACTCACCACCCATGAGTAGTGTGAAAGCTCCAACGGTTACAAGTGTTCAACATCTGCAATCAAGTTTTCGATCTGGAGGAGACATAAGAAATTACGCAGAGAATAATATCACTATTTTCGAACATAGCGCTAAACAGCTCGTAGAATTTCCAAATGATAAAAATATGGCTGTGAATGAAACACGGGTTTCTGGTGACGGTGGGCTTAAAGAAGGTGTTGGTCATCGTGTTGACCGTTGGATAGATGGAGGGAACTCAAACACAAAAAATATTCCACTGCGACCTTTGTCGATTTTGCATAAGGATGAGATGGCAATCTCATCTTCTGCGCAAGTTGATATTGACGTGCCGGCATCTGTCGAGCCGAAATATTTAGATGAAATCTCCAAAGGAACAGCTGGATACATAGATCGGTTTGGACATCAGACCCGCTTGGAAAACTGGGTGCGACGGCCAGCCGAAATTGGCATATTTTCAACAAGCTTAACTTCTGATCAACCACTTACAATCATAACGTTGGAAAATGGTATTGAAGGTGTCGACATCAAATTCACGGCCTCAAGTAAAGAGCTCACCGAATTACTTTCGCGTAATCAACAAGAATTAAGAAATATTTTTAGACAATCTGATTTACAAAGTTATCAATTCTCTTTTTCTAATGGATGCGCTGGAGGGCACTCTTCCGAAAAATCGCTTAACAGCGCTAAAAACGAAATGACTCAAAATCTGGTGGAGGAGGTTGCAGTTGCAACGCAATTTTTTCCAGCTACTGGGGTCGACAAGCGTATCTAAGAGGTCATTGTGGAAATCGCCCAAGTTGAAATACAAAATACTAACCTTGCGCCTTCTTCAGAAAAAGGTGTTTCGCAGGATTTTGAGACATTCCTGAGGATGCTGACAACACAGATCCAAAACCAGGATCCCTTAAGCCCAATGGCCGCTGATCAATTTGCCAGCCAATTGGCGACTTTCTCAATGGTCGAACAGCAAACGCTGACCAATCAGAATATAGGGTCATTGATCAACATGTTGTCTGCCAGCCGTATCTCGAATTTTGCTTCGGTGGTTGGGCGATATGCGTTGCATGATGGCCCTTTCAACTATTCCGGTTCGGCCATTGCGTTTGAATTGGGTGAGGCGCCACGGCAAGATGGTGACGCCAAGCTTACCATCACCAACGAAAGGGGTGCATTGGTGGCAGAAGTGAACTTGAATGCAGGTCAGACAAGACTGCAATGGGATGGTAAGGCGCTTGACGGTTCACTGGCTGCGACGGGGCTGTTGACGGTTGAAGTCCGTGGGATCGGAGATAATGCACTGATTAATGTGCCCGTATACACTGGAGGCTTGGTGGAGGAGATTCAGTTCGGCGAAACTGGTGCGGAATTGCTCTTGGCCAATGGAACAGTTGTTGGCGAAGCTGATGTCGCCAAGCTTAGATAGCGGTTGAAGGGCGTTCGGTTTTCGAGGCGCCTTGGTAGCAGGAGCAAGCAAACACAGCCGCTATGCTTGCAGTGGTTTGACAACAAGCTCGCCTTCCTCTTGGGCTTTCATGGCAAGTGCGGCAGCATGTGCTCCAGCTGCAGTGGTGAAATAGGGGATTTTGTCGTAGAGAGCGACCGAGCGGATTTCTCGGCTGTCCTCTACAGAAGCGGTGCCCTCGGTCGTATTCATTACAAGGTCAATCCCGCCATCTTTCATAAGATCGACAATGTTGGGACGTCCTTCATAGACCTTCTTCGTTGTCTCGCAGGAAATGCCGTGCTCGGACAGGAACTTGGCGGTTCCTGAGGTAGCAACGATTTTGAAGCCGAGATCATCCAAAAGTCGGGCAGTCTCGACCAATTGGTCAGTCTTGTCCTCGTTCTTGATCGAGAAAAATACGCTGCCAGACCGCGGAAGGAAGTTACCTGCGCCCAACTGCGCTTTCAGGAAGGCCCGGGGGAACGACCGATCCCACCCCATAACTTCGCCGGTGGAGCGCATTTCTGGCCCAAGGATCGTGTCGACACCTGGGAATCGCGCGAAGGGCAGGACGGCTTCTTTGACCGAGAACCAAGGCATCATCGGATTGGCGAGGGTCATCGGATCTGCAAGCGGCAATACAGTGTCATAGTCAGCGTTTTCGGGATAAGGTTCCCGCATCGGGAAGTTGGTGAGCGGTTCGCCTGCCATTACGCGTGCTGCGATGGAGGCAATCGCTGAATCGGTCGCCTTGGCGACAAACGGCACGGTACGCGAGGCGCGGGGGTTCACCTCGATCAGGTAAACGTCTCCATCTTTGATCGCGAACTGCACATTCATCAGTCCCACCACGTTCAATGCCAAAGCAAGCGCTTCGGTTTGGCGCTTGATTTCTGCCAGAATGTCGTCCGAGAGTGAGTAGGGAGGCAGGGAACACGCACTGTCGCCCGAATGAACACCTGCTTCTTCGATATGTTGCATGATGCCGGCAACATGCACCTGCGTGCCATCGCACAATGCGTCAACGTCTAGTTCAACGGCACCAGACAGATAGTTGTCCAAAAGAACAGGGCTGTCGCCTGACACGACGACTGCTTCATTGATGTAGCGTTCAAGGTGACCCATGTCGCGGACGATTTCCATCGCACGTCCGCCGAGAACGTAAGAGGGGCGGATGACCAGAGGGAACCCGATATCCTCTGCGATTGCCAAGGCTTGCGCCCCGGTAGAAGCGATTCCGTTATGCGGTTGCTTCAAGCCAAGATCGTTGACAAGGGTTTGAAACCGTTCGCGATCTTCGGCCAAGTCAATGGCATCCGGTGTCGTTCCGAGGATCGGAATACCTTCTGCTTCGAGAGCGCGGGCCAGTTTGAGAGGCGTCTGACCGCCGAATTGCACGATCACACCGTGAAGCGTTCCGTTCTCCTGTTCGACACGCAGAATTTCGAGCACATGCTCGAAGGTCAGCGGTTCAAAATACAGCCGATCCGATGTGTCATAGTCGGTGGATACGGTTTCCGGGTTGCAGTTGACCATGATCGTTTCATAGCCAGCGTCCGTCAGCGCGAAACAAGCATGGCAACAGCAGTAGTCGAATTCGATCCCTTGGCCGATCCGGTTGGGACCGCCACCAAGGATGACGACCTTTTTACGATCGCTGGGACGCGCTTCGCATTCCACCTCGCCCATCATCGGGGACTCGTAGGTGGAGTACATGTACGGTGTTTGTGCCTCGAACTCTGCAGCACAGGTGTCGATACGCTTGAAGCTTGCCTTAACATTCAACTTGAGGCGCAGCGCGCGCACCTCTTTTTCCGTGTTCCCGGTCAGATTGGCCAAACGCGCATCGGTGAAGCCTAGCATTTTGAGCGCGCGCATCCCTGCCGCGTCTTCAGGCAGACCACCGCCGCGGATGCCTTCTTCGGCTTCGACGATTTCCCGAATTCGGGCCAGAAACCATGGATCAAACATGGTCGTCGCATGAATGTCTTCATCGCTCAAGCCGTGGCGCATTGCCTGCGCGATGGTGCGCATACGGTCTGGTGTCTGTTGGCTGATCGCCTTAATCACGGCAGATTTTTCTGGTGCACCTTCGATAAGTACCTCATCGAACCCGGTCAGACCGGATTCCATGGAAGCCAGTGCTTTTTGAAGCGACTCGTGAATTGTTCTGCCAATGGCCATCGCTTCCCCGACCGACTTCATTGCCGTTGTCAGGTGAGGTTCCGAACCCGGGAATTTCTCGAACGCAAATTTCGGGATTTTCGTGACCACGTAGTCAATCGTTGGCTCAAAGGATGCCGGAGTCACCTTGGTGATGTCATTATCAAGTTCATCAAGTGTGTAGCCGACAGCCAACTTGGCCGCGATCTTGGCGATCGGAAAACCTGTCGCCTTGGAGGCAAGCGCTGAAGACCGACTGACGCGGGGGTTCATTTCGATCACCACCATACGACCGTCTTCAGGATTGATCGCCCACTGGACGTTCGAACCTCCGGTTTCGACCCCAATTTCCCTAAGAACGGCAATAGAGCCGTTCCGCATGATCTGGTATTCTTTGTCAGTCAGGGTCAAGGCTGGGGCGACGGTAATAGAATCACCGGTATGCACGCCCATCGGGTCGACGTTTTCAATGGCGCAGACGATGATAGCGTTGTCCGCGCGATCACGTACGACCTCCATCTCAAATTCTTTCCACCCCAGAAGCGACTCGTCGACGAGGATTTGATTGACAGGAGACGCGTCCATGCCGGACCGGCAGTAGTGGACGAAGTCTTCGCGGTTATAGGCCACACCGCCACCCGTACCGCCCAAGGTAAAGGCGGGGCGAATAATCGCCGGAAGGCCAATATCCTCAAGTTCGGCAAGGGCAAGTGCCACACCGGCATCAAGGTCGGCATTGCCATTTGGTTTCTTAGGGGCGGTGATGATTGTCGCCTTCGGATTTTCAAGGCCGATGCGATCCATCGCTTCACGAAAGAGCTTCCTGTCCTCGGCCATTTCAATCGCTTCGCGCTTGGCGCCAATCATTTCGACACCGAACTTTTCGAGAACTCCCATCTCTTCAAGCGCGAGGGATGTGTTCAGACCCGTCTGCCCTCCCATGGTCGGAAGCAGAGCGTCCGGCCTTTCCTTTTCTATGATCTTGGCCACGATTTCCGGCGTGATGGGCTCGATGTAAGTGGCATCAGCAAGCCCAGGATCGGTCATGATGGTAGCCGGATTCGAGTTCACGAGAATGACCCGATAGCCTTCTTCCCTCAGGGCCTTGCAGGCCTGCGCACCAGAATAATCGAATTCACATGCCTGACCGATTACAATGGGCCCGGCTCCGATGATCATGATTGATTTGATATCGGTACGTTTGGGCATTGTGTCACCTCGTTTCGCGCGGATCGGTGCCGGGTGAAGTCCCGGCGGGCAAATTCCAGCGGGTTATAGACATGCGCGAGTGACGTTCAAGCCTCTTACGCTCCTGTTTCGAAGCTGTGGATGTAATTCGTTCAGCGCTTTCTGATTGCGCTGTCGCGTTTCACATCGTGCGTTTTGAATGTTAAGCTGGGCGTTGGTGGTAAGTTGTGTCAACTTGCTTGGACAGTTTTGGTGTCTGAATGCAATTGCGGCATGGAAAAGAGCTGATTATTCGATCTTTCGATAAAGTTTTGGGGCACCTGAGAGCAATTCTTTCGCGGGAGGCGCACACCAGAACTGCGTCAAAGAAAATGTCAGGACCCGCACGCAGCGTTGACGACTTCGCGGGTATGGCAACATTGGGGCGGAACACTCCGCGCGCGATGGGGGTGAGAGACAAGAATGAGCGCGCCGATGAAAGGTCCGTTAAAACAGCCTCGCGAGAGGACCTTCATGAGCTCCAACATGATTCTCCCGATCCATGAGGTTCTCGAAACATACGCGGGCGCCGAAGAACGGGACCGAATTTTCCAAGAGGCCGGGTTGAAGTTCCTTCCGTCCCCCCAAGACCCGGTCAGGGAGCGACTTGTCGCGCAACTCCATCAGGGAATTCGTCGTGATTTGCCTGAAATTTGGCGCGACATCATGGTGACCGCCGGCGAAAAAGCGGCGCAGGTGGTTTTGGATTATCGGTTGGACGCATCTGCTCGAGACCTGTTGCGCCGACTGCCATGGTCGCTTGCAACGTGGATGCTTGTCCGCACCACAACGCAAAGCGCATGGACGTTTTCGGGCAGCGGAGATTTCCGCGTCTTGCGCACCTCGATGCTCGAAATTTCCAACAACCCAGTCACGCGGTCTGAAACCAGCGACGTCCCAGTCTGCCTGTTTCAGCAAACCGTGCTGGAAAACGTATTCGCAAGAGCAGTCGACATCCGACTCCGGTGCCAAGAAACGCAATGTTGCGCCGCTGGCGGAGAGTCCTGCCGCTTTGAGCTTTCGATGGCCTGACAAGGCGTCCGCCCTATCGCATCACGTAGTGGCGCTCAATCCGCCAAGTGCTACGCTATGTCTGGACTTTTTCACGATCCTGCATCATTGAGCCCAGCGACCTGACATATACACAGAACTGGGAATCCGACATGCATGCCTTTCGCAGCCACACGTGCGCCGATCTGACCAAGGCCGACGTTGGCCAGACCGTTCGCCTGTCTGGCTGGGTGCACCGTATCCGGGACCACGGTGGCGTTTTGTTCATCGATTTGCGGGATCATTACGGCGTGACACAGCTTCTTTGCGATCCGGACAGCCCTGTCTTTGCCGATGTCGAAAAGGTACGGTCGGAATGGTGTATCCGGATCGACGGCGTGGTGAAGGCACGCGATGCAAGCCTTGCGAACCCAAAGCTTCCGACCGGTGAAATCGAAGTGTTCATCCGCGACCTCGAAGTCTTGGGCGCAGCCGAAGAGCTGCCGCTCATCGTCTTTGGCGATCAGGAGTATCCTGAAGAAACGCGTCTTCGTTACCGCTTCCTCGACCTGCGCCGCGAAGCGATGCAAAGCAACATGACATTGCGCTCGGATGTTGTCTCGTCGATCCGCAAACGGATGTGGGATCAGAATTTCCGCGAATATCAGACGCCGATCATCACGGCCTCAAGCCCCGAGGGGGCCCGCGATTTTTTGGTGCCAAGTCGTCTGCACCCTGGAAAGTTCTATGCCCTTCCGCAGGCTCCGCAGCAGTTCAAACAGCTGATCATGGTTAGTGGCTTTGACAAGTACTTCCAGATCGCGCCTTGCTTCCGCGATGAAGACCCGCGAGCCGACCGCTCTCCGACGGACTTCTACCAGCTCGACTTGGAGATGTCCTTTGTCAGTCAGCAGGATGTATTCGACACAATTCAGCCGGTGATGCAGGGCGTCTTCGAAGAATTTGGCGCCGGCCGTAAAGTGGATGCCGAGTGGCCACAGATCTCGTATCGCGATGCAGCGCTGTGGTATGGCACCGACAAGCCTGACTTGCGCAACCCGATCAAGATGCAGGTCGTTTCTGATCACTTCCGTGGGTCGGGTTTTGCGATCTTCGCGAAACTGCTTGAGCAGGACGGCACCGAAATTCGCGCGATTCCGGCACCGGGTGGTGGCAGCAGAAAATTCTGTGATCGCATGAACGCCTTTGCGCAGAAGGAAGGATTGCCCGGCATGGGGTATATCTTCTGGCGTGACGGTGACGATGGAATGGAAGCCGCCGGGCCGCTGGCCAAGAATATCGGCCCCGAGCGCACCGAAGCGATCCGTCAACAACTGGGCTTAGGCGTCGGTGACGCGGCGTTTTTCTTGGGTGGCAAGCCTTCAAGCTTTGAGAAAGTGGCCGGGAAAGCCCGTGTGGAAATCGGCAATGAACTGGGCCTCACCGAACAGGATCGGTTTGCCTTCGCATGGATCGTGGATTTCCCGATGTACGAAGCCGATGAGGAAACTGGAAAGGTCGATTTCAGCCATAACCCGTTTTCCATGCCTCAAGGTGGCCTAGATGCGCTCAACGACAACCCGCTTGATGTGCTTGGCTATCAATACGATCTTGCTTGCAACGGTTACGAATTGGTTTCGGGTGCAATCCGGAACCACAAGCCGGAAATCATGTTCAAGGCTTTTGAACTTGCCGGGTATGGCGAAGACGAAGTGCGCAAGCGGTTCGGCGGGATGGTCAACGCATTCCGTTTTGGCGCGCCGCCCCACGGTGGGTGTGCCGCGGGGATCGACCGCATGGTCATGCTGCTGGCGGATACAGCCAATATTCGGGAAGTCATCATGTTTCCGATGAACCAGCGCGCCGAGGACTTGATGATGAACGCCCCGTCCGATGCTACAAGCGATCAGCTTATGGAACTTGGACTGAGGGTGCTTCCGAAAGAGGCGTGATCTGAGAGCCGTATAGGCGAACACATCGGTACCTAAACGGCCGACTTCAACAATATCAGGCCGTCCTGTTTAGGGCGGCCTTTTGTTTAGATTGCCACTGCGTCTTGCACTCTTGCCTGGACCAGACCTGCCAACCTCGCCACTGGACCAAGCGTTGGTGCGCCATTCGATTGCGCCGCGGCCAGTTCATATGCAGCGTGCTGCAGGGCATCGTCCTCTGCTGTCAGGGCGACTCCATGCAGAAAAGCTGTGACATAGGAAATGACTTTGTCATCGACTGGCCCGCCCAAAAGCTCAGCGACATACGCCATATCTTCACGGAACGCGAAGAGATCGGGGTGGATGACGTCGGACCTGATATTTCGCAGTCCACAAGGTTGAGCGTTTTGGGGAAGATGTTGAAGGATCGCGTGTTGAAAGACCCCAAGGTTCGCGATCGGTTTGGCCAGAAATCCATCGGCCCCTGCAGCATAGGCTACATCTTCTGCAAACGGATCACCGCTGCAGGCGAGGATCACGCTAACGCGCGGCGATGTCATGCGCAGGTCATCAATGAGCTCTGCACCATTGCCGTCAGGCAAGCCCATATCGACGATCACGACCGATGGACGATACACCTGCAGATGTCGACGTGCCGATTTGAGACAATCCGCACGCCTTAGGCGAGCGCCGCTGTACAGGCACATCAGTCGCAAAGCATCACAGGCATATAGGCTGTCTTCGACCGCGAGGATGGTGAGCCCTAGTAGGGGCCGTGTCACGGTTGGTCTGCGCAGATGGTCAAATGCATCATCGTCAATCATTTCGCCCTCCATGAGTCGCTTCATTTTGGCGCGGGTGTGGCTAACAGGGCGTTAATGCGCCCATACCTCTTGTCTGATTTTCCGGCTCGGGGGATAAGCCGCCAAAGCAAAGACGGAGAGACAAGATGATTGGACGATTGAACCACGTAGCGATTGCCGTACCTGATCTCGAGGCAGCTTCTAACCAATATCGCAATGCGCTCGGGGCCAAGGTCGGCGCGCCGCAGGATGAACCCGACCACGGTGTGACTGTCGTCTTTATCGAATTGCCAAACACCAAGATTGAACTGCTTTACCCTTTGGGCGAAAACAGCCCGATTGCTGGCTTTTTGGAAAAGAATCCGTCCGGTGGTATTCACCATGTCTGCTACGAAGTAGATGACATCATCGCAGCTCGGGACCATCTCAAAGAAACCGGGGCGCGTGTGCTGGGGGATGGAACGCCGAAGATCGGGGCACATGGCAAGCCGGTGCTGTTCCTGCACCCCAAGGACTTTAATGGATGCTTGGTGGAGCTGGAACAAGTCTGACGCCACCCCACATTAGGGAAAAAGGAGCGCACCCATGTCCATCACCTCTGCTATCGTTCTCTTTGCCGTGATCTGGTTCATGGTCTTTTTGATCGTCATTCCCATCAGATTGCAAACGCAAGGTGACGTAGGTCAGATCGTACCCGGAACTCATGCCGGTTCTCCCGAGGTTCATAACCTCAGGAAAAAGGCTTGGATCACCACGTTCGTCAGCATCGGTCTTTGGATCGTGATCGCGGGGATCATCCTGTCCGGGTGGATTACAGTGCGCGATCTGGATTTCTTTGGCCGGATGGGGCCTGCGCCTGAATTTGGTGGTACAGGTGGGTGAAAGTTGCGGCGCCCAGTATAGGGATCACGAGGTTCACCAACGGTAATGACAGGGGCATCGCCATAAGAGTGCCCGCGATCCAGATCTTTCCGATATGACGCTTGCGCAGGGCTTTCGCCCCTGCGCGACCTTCTCTGCGTATGGCCGCTAGGGTGAAGTATTCCCGCCCAAGAAGAAAGCCATTCAATCCCCAGAAGATAAAAAGCGCGAAGGGTGGAAACATCACATACAAAACCAGGGCGAATATATTCGCAGCAATAAGCACGCCTAAGAAATTAACCGTATCGCGGAGGGCATCTCCAAAAGGGACACGCTCCGCTTTGGGCCAGTGTCGGTAATGCCGATCTTCCACGGCATCGGCCACATCGTCGAGAAAGAGTGATGTGATCGCCGAGGCTACAGGGACCATCAGGAAGACCGACAAAACGATCATCGAAATGAAGGCGGTCCAGCTCAGAAGATCGTCAAGCCAAGTCACTTCGCCAATGAATGGCAGTGTCGCCTCAGGCCCCAACGCCGCATTCAGAAGCCACATCAATGCAGCAAAGAAACCTACCAAAAGCGCGAACCCAAGGCCGATCCCAAGGAACAGAACCTTGCGGAACCGAGCATCGCCCAGTTGCCTGAGGGTGAGGAAAAAGCTTCGTAGGATCATGTATCCAGCCAAGTCGTAATTGCATCGATATCGGGTCTTGGCCGTTCAGGTGGAAGAGCAGACGCAGTGCCGATGTGAATGAACCCCGCGACGCGTTCATTATCGGCAAGGCTTAGGGCGTTGCCGCAGAATCCATTGTCATGCGCTGGCCATCCGCTAAGCCAATTAGCCCCCCAACCAGAGGCCAAGGCGGCGTTGAGCAAAGCAAGGCATACAGCCCCAGTAGAATAGGTTTGCTCGATCGCAGGGATTTTCTCAGAGGGCTTTTGCACTTCAACGACCGCGACACAAAGGGGGCTATCGCTGAACTGTTTACGTGCCTTCTCGACATCTTCTGCAGCACGCCCGGTTTGCGCGCCACAGTGATCTACTGCAAGAGCCAGCCGTTTGAGAGCGGCTCTCTCAAGAACGATAAAGCGCCAAGGTTCGAGTTTCCCATGGTCTGGTGTCCGTGCCGCGGCCGTCAGGATCAACTTGAGCGCGTCCCGATCCGGCGCTGGTTCCTGCAACAGTTTTGCCGGTCTTGACCGTCGTGTATGAAGAAAGTCCAGAACGGCATGGTTTGCGTCAGGCATCTTGGCCCCCTTTTTTGTCGATCAGTCCTGCGTCCATGTTTTGACCGCGCGGCAGGTTCTTGCGTGATAGGACGAATGAATGTCGAAGAACAGCCTCACCGATCTTGCAAGTACAGGAACAATAATTTGGGTTCGTGTGACGCCGAATGCGAGGGCCAACACGGTGGTACGCGAAAACGACACTATAAAGGTTGGTGTCACGGCACCGCCTGCCGAAGGTCAAGCCAATGCAGCGGTTATGCTGCTGTTGTCAAAAGCTTTGGGAGTACCGAAATCGCGGCTTGTCCTTGTGAGAGGGGCAAAGTCACGCGACAAACAGTTTCGTGTGGACTAGTCTGCCTTTTCTTCTCGTGAATAAACCCCTTCGGGCAATGACAAAGACGCTGCCAGATCGCGCATCTGAGATATCGAGAAAGTGATTTTGTTCACCTTGTCCGTTCGGGGATCATACTGCTCGACTGTGATGCATTCTTCAAAGCCGATAACGATCACGTCTTCCTGAAGAGGGCCTTCGCCTTCATCAACAAGCGTCACGACAGTCGAGTCGAATTCGTGTTCGATGCTAAACATACTTAAAGCCTAGCGCGGAGTTTTATCACTTGCCAAGCAGCATCTGTGGAAAGCCACACAAGGAAATCGGCTCTGGCAGGAGGTGCGCAACCACCTTATTTCTAGTATCTCAGACAAAGGGAGTGTCTTAATGCGCTGGCTTCTATTATTGGCTTTCGTCGCGTTGTCTGCGTGCGACGTTCCTACGACCTCGACTCAGGTTCAGCCGCGCCCCCAGAATTCACAAGCGACCATTTCGCAACAGGACGCTCGCACCCGCGCTGGCATTGCTGCGCGCCAATTCGTGTCGGTTGTCCAGACTGTTGAGCCGGTGGCTGAAAGAGAGTGCCGTAGGCTGGCACCAGGCGCCAATTGTGATTTCCAGATCGTCGTGGACGACCGCCCCGGACAGCCGCCGAATGCATTTCAAACCGTGGACCGAACCGGACGACCTATTCTTGCGTTCAATCTTGCGCTGATTGCGTCTGTCGAAAATGCGGATGAACTGGCCTTTGTGATGGGCCACGAGGCCGCGCACCATGTCCTTGGTCATCTTGGCAGAACACAACAGAACGCGGCTGTCGGGGCCGTGATCCTGTCGGGTCTGGTGGCGCTGGGCGGTGCTGATGCAGCGGCGGTTCAATCCGCTGAACAGATTGGCGCATCCTTGGGGGCACGCACATATTCCAAAGATTTTGAGCTTGAGGCCGATCAACTTGGAACGGTCATTACGGCCCGCGCGGGCTATAATCCGGTAAGGGGCGCTCAGTTCTTCAATCGCATCCCGGACCCGGGCAATCGCTTTCTCGGCACGCATCCGCCAAATGCGTCTCGCATGGAAATCGTGCGCCGGACGGCAGCCGGACTGTAGCGAACTTGATGTAGATCAAAGACAATACTGACCTTACCTTTTTACGCTGCCGCAAGCTATATGACGTAAAGGTTGTTATGTTTGACGAGTGCAGAGATATGTGGGTGCTCCACATGGCGTCTCGGTGCGGTATTGATTTAGAGCAACAAGTGTTGCTTGGGTCGATCAACACGCACGATCTTCAGATTGCTGCGCAGAAGTGTTGGTCTTGTTCCAAAAGCGGTAGATGCGAGGGTGTTCTAAACGCCTTGACGCCTTTGCTCCAAGTGCCAAAATACTGCGCCAACTCGGATTTCTTGAAGCAAATGGAACAGATGAACGCCACATTCTGGTGTGGGATCGAGTTCGTCTCTTCCAACGATTCTGCTTTCTTCGTCAGCGAACTTACCCAAACACGAATTTTCGGCGTCGACACATGTATCGAACTTGAGGATGACGGCCTCCAGCTTGAAAGCTGGAGCTACCTTGAGGAACAAAGCCGCTCATGGGAATGGCGGTATACGTGCGAAGAGTGGCTGCTTGAAAACACGGATACAAGTTTTCAAGTGGATCCTTCGGACAGCGCACCTGATAATTCAACAGATGCGGGTCGCGAACTCGATGTGATTTTGCATAACGCTGAACTTGGCTATTGGCTGGTTAGAAACGTGGCGAAGAAGATTGGCGTGAATCTAAGTGGCGCTATGGAAGACGGCGATTTCACTCAAAGCCAATACGCAAATATGGTTCTGGAGTGTTGCCTCTGTCCACTTCGCGACCAGTGCCAGAACTGGTTGGATGAGGCACAGGTTTCTGCTGACACATTCCCATCGGGATGTTCCAATGCCGCTGCATTTGGCCGTTTGTTGACCTGTCGCGCATCCACCCAACAGTGACGCTCGCGCGCCTGCGCCTAGCATCCATCTTGATCCCCCCGAAATCCAGTTGCCAGCAGGCATTGACCTGAATCAATGCCAATATCCCGAGCGCCGCTTAACCTTAGGTCAGAGCAATGGGGAGCATTGTCATGACCTACGAAACAAAACGAAACACCCATACACAGTTGGTGCTGGCAATGGCCGACCGACAAGGGTTGGATTTGCAAGAGCTGATGATGCGCGCAGAGCTGTCTGAAGACCGCTTTGAGCACGCGGTGGACCGATGCTTTGGTTGCACTGCGCCAGATGCGTGCAAGTGCCTTCTTGAGACCGCAGGGCCGCAATTGAATTTGCCGGATTACTGTCGCAACGAAGCTTTCTTTGATGACATGAGATCAAAATGATTGGTCCGCAGAAGGCTCTAGCATGGCGCCCCCTGGGCCGGCCGGGGGTGCATTATTGGCTCGTCCAACGCATGGCGAAAACATGCGGCGTCGATACTGCTCAGGCAGCCCAGAGCGGTGCGCTTGATCCCGAGACTTGGGTGGAGATGGTGACTGGATGCCGCTCGTGCACCTGGGTTGATGGCTGCGATCGTTGGCTGAAGGCACATGTCGATGACCCCACTGCAGCACCGCCGGCAGAATGCCGCAATGCCGACGGATTGAGACGACTAGCAGAAAGGCAAAACCCATGACGACACAACATCGAGGAGACCCGGGATTGCATTTCTGGCTTACACGCAGCGTCGCCAAGGTGATGGGTGTAAGTCTGTCAGAAGAAATGGCGCATGATCGGCTCACCGCACAAGAATACGCGACGATGGTCACAGCCTGTCGTGAATGTGCCCTCGTCGCAAGCTGTCAGGGATGGCTTGGCGATCAAAAAGGGTTTGCCAAAACACCGCCACCGGGATGCGTCAACGGCGACATCATGCAAAATCTCGCACGTCATCACTGAACGCGGCCATCCGGTTTGGTGGTGAAACCGATCAGGCGCGCAAGTTCTTCGCGCTGTCCTTGATATCGGCATACTGCCCAGACGGGCGGAACCGCCACAGGTAATCCGGCAGTACAGCTTCGAGAGCGACGGGCTTGATTCCCAGATCGGCAAAAGTCTTTGCGTCTTCCGAGACAACGTTGTCCTTGCTCAAATTCTTGACTTGGTCGCGAGTGACCATCGCCGGGATCAGCCCACCACTGATGGCATTGGCGAAATCGAACAGGCCACCCATGATCGACGCGGCGAAAAAAGGAATATTGACGATCAGGCGACGCCGACGAATGACCTTGAGCATGTCCTGCATCAAGTCTCTGAAGGTGTCTACGTCCGGACCACCAAGTTCATAAACACCTGCAGGTGCCTGACCGATGACAGCCAAACATGCTGCATGCGCAACGTCATCGACATAAACCGGCTGGAACTTGGTGTCTGCGCCCACAACCGGAAGAATCGGACCCATCCGCGTCATGCCTGCAAACCGGTTGAAAAAGCCGTCCTCGGGGCCAAAAACGATGGACGGGCGGAGGATCACTGCATTGGGCATGTGCTCCAGAATTGCTGCTTCGCCTTCGCCTTTGGTGCGCTGGTAGTCACTGTCGCTATTGGCATCTGCGCCGATCGCGGAAACATGCACCAACGTTTGAATCCCTGTCTCTGCAGCAATCCGGGCAACGCGGCCCGCACCGTCGGCCTGCACAGCGTCAAAGGTGTTTTTTCCGTTCTTGGCAAGGATACCCACGCAATTGACCACTGCATCTGCGCCCTGCATCGCAGCACGAACACTCGCGTCGTCGCGGATGTTGCATAGGATCGGTTCAACCTGACCAACGACACCGTAGGGTTTCACGAAAATCGCTTCGTTCGGACGGCGCACAGCGACCCGCACACGCCAACCCTGCTTGGCCATCCGTCGTGCAATATAACGTCCGACAAAGCCGGAGCCACCGTAGATCGTGACGAGTTTGGACATGTGAATGCTCCCGGTCATAGCTTGACTGACCTGTATCCCCGTCGGCCTGTGCGGGCAAGGTGTAGGATTGCCGCAAAGCCTTAGCTGGAAGTCTGAAAAAGTCCGTTGACACCCTTTCGGGACCAGATTAAACGCCAGCCTCACGACACCTGCCCAGGTGGCGGAATGGTAGACGCGCTGGCTTCAGGTGCCAGTGGCCGCAAGGCCGTGGAGGTTCGAGTCCTCTCCTGGGCACCAAATTTTTCACATTTTCCGTTTATATTCAGGGGCCTGGTGGTTGGCCGATACATCGAGCCCACCCTTTAGACCACCCTTCCGGGGTTGACCGCTGGTCGAAGAGGTTGCCTTTTTGCGTAAGCTCAGGGTTTGAGGTCAGTTTACGTCGGCCAAACTTGGCAAGTAGCGCCAACTCATTGAAATCGAGTCCTATTATGAATTTGAAAACAGGCGTGATTTTTGATTCACTTACAGCAGGTTAAAGGGAAATTTCGATGACCATCTGTGTCGCTGTCAAGGTCCAGGACTGTCTTGTTTTTGCGGCGGATAGTACGTCTTCGCTGCAGGCGCGGAGTGCAGACGGACAGGCGTTCACTGTCAATACCTATGACAACGCCAATAAGGTTTTCAATCTTCGGAAAGGCCTGCCGATAGCGGCGATGACTGCGGGCATCGGTAACTTTGGCAACTCTTCGATCTCGACAATCGCCAAGGACTTCAGGAAGCTAACGGAAGCCGATGGCGGCCCGTTCGAAATTCAACCTGACGCCTACACAATAGGACAGGTTGCGGAACTGGCACGCGACTACCTTTTCAACGAGAGATTTTCGAAGCTGGAAGTGAAGCCGGAGGGTGACTTCCATTTTTGGGTTGGCGGTTACTCTTCTGGAGCGGACATGGGAGAAATCTGGCGAATTGATATCCGGAATGGCGTATGCCCGCCGCCTCATTGCGAAGCCAGCGCTGACCAAGCCAGTCGCGTTTGTTGGGGCGGCGCTCCTGAAGCCATCAACAGGCTAGTTCTTGGTTACAGCCAAGCTCTAGAAACAGCTTTAGAGCATGGCGGCATACCAAAAGAGAATCTGGGTAGCGCTTTGACCGAGATTGCGCAGTATACGCAAGCAAACCTTGAGCACCCAGCGATGCCAACGTCTGACGCGATAGAGTTAGCTAGGTTTCTTGCGGAAACGACCAAGCAGTTCGTTCGGTTCTTGCCGGGTGCTAATTCAGTCGGCGGTCACATTGACATCGCAACAATCACAAAGCACGAAAATTTCAAATGGGTTTCAAGAAAGCACTTCTATGGGAGTGAATTCAATCCTCTGGAGACCAATCATGCCTGAGCAAACTAAGCGGATACTTACATCCGACCCAATGCCCCGCAAAGAAGTCGCCCTACCTCCGATGCTGAATCGGGCACAAAGGGAAGGTGTCGGGTCCAGTGGGTCTGAGGTACCCAAAAAGGAAGAAGCGCAGAGTGCACTTTCGGGACTGTCTTTTTCCCACCAGTAGCTGGGTAGACCTACTTGAGTCGAACATAGTACTGATGGTTCTTGCTGGACTTATCGCCGATTTCGCCACCTTTACGAGGACCTTTCGCTAACCCTATGAAATCCAAACGGGGGTCGGGTGGTTCGGCTTCCAGTGCAGCGACAACTTTCTCGCCGATTTTTGTAGCTTTGGGTGCGTCTTCATCAGACGCATGATGCTTTTTCCAGCCTCTGAAGGTAAAAGTATCTTTTAAATCAACTTGTTTTGACCAATTTCGAACATAGTCGATTTCATAATCTGTCAGCGGCTCTTTCACCATCTATCTTCCATTATGCTTTTCACCCATCGCCCAGTGACAATACATAGTGTCTTTTTCTGCTGCAAAGGGAACAGATTCAGGCGCGTGACTGTGACGGGCAAGTGCCGCGTCCAGGGCGGGATCGGTGGAACTATCGAGGTACCAAGCACAACGTGGCGACCGATTTGCGTACACTTCAATCGAAGAAAGTTTGGAATTCGTCCTCGCTCAGAAGTTGGCGGAATCTGCTGATGAAAAGTCGGTTCGCTTGGTCTTCGCACCACTGAATTTCAAAGCGTTTGCGCTGATACGTCCGTTGCCACATGCCCTTGGGTTTCGGCGCTATCCAATGCGCGGTTCCCGGTTCGCCGCCTAGTTCCACGCGCAGTTTGTTGGCGCGGCGCAACATGCGGTCATAACGGGGTTCTGACTGGCTGGTATAGGCGACGTTGTAACAATGACGGCACAGGAAGTAGCGCCCACCTGAGAACAGCTTGCCAACTCGGCGGCCACAGGCGCGACCGTTCACAACGGCGGGGCAAATAAAATAGGGCCTTTTATTCCCGAAGTTGCACGGCGTGTAGGTGAGCCGGGTCGGTTGTTTGATGCTTTCCCAGTCGCCACCATAGAGGCGAACGCGGTAATTCAGGACAAAGCGGTCGTCTTCGGAACGGTAGCCAATGCGGGCAATTTCCCTGCCATCGCGCGACCAAACCCAGTTGCCCGTTTTGCCGGGTTCAAGACATCCTTCGCGGTGCAGTCGGTTTACATCAAGCGAACGACAATCTTCGGCATTCTGCCTGTGACCGGGTCGTCCTGAGCCATATCCACCCATATTCGAGCCTCCAGATTTTTCCGAAATCATTAGAAGCATTCAAATCTTATTGTCTTATTAATGAAGCCAAAGTTCAAATTCACATGAAAGATTTTTTCTTCGCGGCATAAATCACCTCAAGGAGACACGATGGAATTGAAGCCGTGAAAAGCTCTTCTATCAACTCGTGGATGGCGGACTTACTTTCTTTTCGTGCGACGCCTTCTTATATTTCTGTTTCTGATTGATTTTACCGCATTGAAGGCGAACACATTCGGATTTATCGATGGAAATACGAAAGGAACTAAAGGAACTGTCGTTACAGTAAAAAGGTGGTCGGTTAGTGTCCGATCTGCCAAACTGTCAGCTCCCACACTGACTTGGACCGGAAGGTTGGTAAATACTCTATCATATCGGTGTACTGACGCAGTACCATCATGCTTTTTCGTGGTGCCTCCGTAACCTTTGGTGCAGTCGCGTAGGGTTGTGTTAATGTCGCCATGCTGATTGAAATCGCCCATTACGATTTGGAACCCATTGACAACGGCACTCGAAAGAACTGCTTGATTATAGTGCGGCGCATAAGTGGTATCAGAGTAATTTTCGCCGTCAGCAGGGCCCGGACTGTGCAAAACGAGAACTCGATAGTTATTGGTTCCATCGCCAATGGTCAAGTTCGCTGGATTTCTAAAGTCAGTAGCTGGTAACGTCAGGAGTTCTTCAAATATTTTTGCACGTTTGAAACGCTCACCTGTTTCACGCAGTTGATTATTTCTTTGTGTTCTCGCCGCTTCTCGCGCTTGTGCTGAAACGACTTGGTTTGCGCAGCTGGTATCGAAAGCAGCTTGCCATCCGGTGAACGAGCCATGATTCACAAACGTCGCACCATATCCTGCGACAACTACGATGTCTTCTCGCCTGTTCGCATTACCGCCAATATCAACCCTGCCTACGTTGATATTGTGGATATTGTGTGGAGCTGCTTGAAGAGCTTGACAAATGTGATTGGCTACTCCCAAAGCATTTTGGGCATTCTGCCGTGCTTCCAGAACAAAAAGAATAAACGGCTCACCATTAGCTGCGGCAGCCACAGCGGAGGCGATATCGCCACGGCGACCGGCCGCCTTATTGATGTTTAGTTTTTGAATGTTCCAGCAAATGATTTTCATAAAGTAGATGTCCGGCAACCATAAATGATAAAGATGCAGATCGGGATTTAACTGCTCAATTTATTCGACGCCCTTTAGGGTTTTTAGCAGATCGATAGTCTTGTGAAGCCGTAGTGTGTAGTGGTCTGACA
>NZ_JFKD01000026.1 GCF_002115725.1 Marivita cryptomonadis | reverse complement strand
TGCGCGCTGTGCCGTGGCATCCACGCGGGCGCGGGTCTGAATGTAGTCCACATCGACCCCGACTGGCGCAACGCTTAGGTGCACGTCACGATTGAGACCTCCAAGGATGGCAGGTACTTTCCGTTCAGTCAGAGCCGTTCCTTCCGCAATCAGGTCGTCTGGCACCTTGTCCCGCTTGGTGATTTCCACATCCATAAGACTTTGGACAACCGCAGCGAAATTGGTGGCATATCGTGGTATGTGAAAGCCGACGCTGTCACACGCCATCAAACTTTCCACAATTTCTTTGCGCCATGGCAAGACATTGAACATGTCCGGTGCGGGGAATGGCGTGTGGTGGAAAAAGGCGATCTTCACGTCGGGGCGCATCTGGCGCAGGTATCCGGGTACAAGCCACAGGTTGTAATCATGTACCCAGACCAATGCACCCTGTGCAGCCTCGGCAGCTGCTGCTTCTGCGAAACGCCAATTCACTTCGCGGAAATTTGGCCAGTCCACCGGGTCATAGTTGTAGCGATCCTTGAAGCTATGCAGGATCGGCCAGAACGCCTCTTTCGATGTGACGTGATAGAACTCGTGAACCTGCTTCTGCGTCAGCGGCAGCCGCGAGACCGAGTAGCTGCCGAAGCTGTCCTCGACCTCGATCTGTCGGTCCCAGCCGGGGTTATTGGCGTCGTCTGCCAACTTCCACGCGACCCATGCACCGTGTTCGACCTTGCCGAAAAAGCTCTTCAGCGTTGGTACGATCCCGTTCGGGCTCTTGTTTTCACGCAGAACGGTTTTCCCGTTCTCTTCGACTTCTTCATACGGTTGGCGGTGGTAGACGATCACAAGATCGGAGGACATCAATAACTCCCTGGAGTTGGATGAAGGTCAAAGGCCGCAATGGCCTCAAGAATGCCCGCTGCACCGATTGCGCGAGCGCGATGAATTTTAGGGCTTTCGGGGAGTGCATCGTAAAGTGCGACTTCGGACCCGCCCACGGCAACTGCGTAAAGGTCGGCTGTCAGCATGGAGATGTCGTTCAAAGTATCTCCAGCTGTGAGGATCCGATCCTCTGGAATGCCAAGCACCTTGATTAAGCGACGCAAGGTTGGGCCTTTGGAAACGCCTTTTGGGAGAACGTCGACAAACCGGTTGTCCGAGATCAGCACATCCACATCAAGTGCCCGAATGGGCTCCATCTCTGACGCATCAAAACCATCAGGCGAAATGTGATAACTCAGGCGATGCCGGAACGGTGTGTCTTGAAGCGTCAATCCGTTGATCTGTTCCATCAAGGCTTGCACGGGACCTGCCTTGCCTTGCCATGCCTGTGCGATCGGCTCTTCAAGCTGCGTATCTGGCAAGACGATGCCCGGCGCATGGACCCGTGCAATCGTGGTGCCCACATCGGCAATCACGTAATCTGGCATCGGGATGCCATAGGTGTCACAGTGTTCCTGAATGAATTCGGGATGTCGGCCCGTCACAAAGATCAGGCCGACACTATCCCGGTTATCTTCGATTAGATTGTAGAGCGTTTCCCGCGACTGAGCAGAGCCACCAAGAAACGTGCCGTCGAGGTCGGTGGCCAGAACAAAGGGCTTGTCGCCAATCGCTTTTTGGATCGGTGTATGCAAACTCATCTTGGTCTCTCTTCAACTGTACAGATTTCCGCAAGCGCGGTCGGATGCGCGAATGTCAGTGACATGGCGCGCGGTTCGGATTCGATGGGTTCAGACCAAAGCCGGGCAAAGCTTTCTGTGATGGGCTGATCGTCGTGAAGGATTCCGCGAACTGTTTCGCAGATCGGCATCGGAACGTAGAGTTTCCGCGCCAAATCCGTGACGGAGATCGCGTTTGCTTCGCCTTCCACAACAGTGGGCTTGCCGCCGAAACAATCGGAACGAACGCTCCCTTGGCCGAGTTGAACACCCAGCGACATGTTTCGCGACGTCGTGCTTGAACAGGTCAGCGTCAGATCGCCGATCCCGGACAGCCCCGTGACCGTTTCACGCCGCCCGCCCAATGCTTCCGCCAGAGCTTTCATCTCGTCCAACCCTCGGGCGATCAGTGCGGCCCGTGTGTTTTCGGCAAACCCGGCACCGCGCATCATGCCACAGGCAATGGCGATCACATTCTTGACGGCGCCACCTATTTCTACGCCTACAAGATCATCCGACAAATACGTGCGAAACGCCGGCGTCGCGAGAGTGACCGCCATTCGAGCCGCTGCGCTGTTCTCGGGATCGAGCCGGTCCGCTTGATCGAAAGAAAACGCCAGTGTCGCAGCTGAGGGGTGACCGGCTGCCAGTTCCTTGGCAAAGGTTGGGCCTGACAACGCACCGACAGTATGGCCAGGCAATTCGTCCTCGATGATCTGAGACATAAGCAATCCTGACCCGGCCTCGATGCCTTTTGCGCAGACCGTGATCGGGATACCCGGAGGCAGGACGGCTCGCATCTCGCGGGCTGTTTGGCGAAGAGCGTGCGACGGGACGACCAACATTACGGCATCGGCATCGCGGAGAACCGTCAAAAGATCATCCGAGGCGGTGATAGAAGCCGCCAGCTGGACGCCGGGTAGATACTCTGCGTTTTGCGATGTCTCATTGATCAGACGCGCAATTTCTGGACGGCGGCTCCATAATGAAACCTGTGTGCCGTCTTGAGCTGCGACATGCGCCAAAGCTGTTCCGTAAGCACCCGCACCAATTACGGCGAGGCGACGATACGGGTGCGCAGAACGGGGAAGCGACTCCCCGGTCAATTGATCAAATTTCATTCGAAAGCCCCATTGAAAATATCTTTATGCAATCTCAACGCAGCTCGACCGCGCCCGGTTCCGTGCAACTGCAGAGAAAATGCTGCAAGCGCGAAACTTTCTACGCTGCAATGCGTTACTCCCGATATATTAGACAATTGAGGATTCAGAACATGACCCGTCACGTGCGCACTGCGATCTTTCCTGTTGCCGGCCTTGGTACACGCTTTCTGCCTGCCACCAAGGCAACGCCGAAGGAACTGCTGCCGGTGCTCGACACGCCTCTGATCCAGTACGCCGTTGACGAAGCACGCGACGCTGCGATTGAACGCATGATCTTTGTCAGCCACCCCTCCAAAACCGCTATAGAGCGGCACGTTATGGAGGATGCCCGCCTCACACGCGAGCTGCGCGCGCGCGGCAAAGAGGATGTCGCCGAAGCCCTGACTGAAGCGGCGTTCTGCCCGATCGAAGACGATGTGCGCTTCGTCATGCAACCTGAACCCAAGGGCTTGGGCCATGCGGTTCTGTGTGCCAAGGATAATGTTCTCGACGGGCCCGTCGCGGTCATATTGCCTGACGACCTGATCCTCGGATCCATAGGATGCCTTACCGAAATGGCAGATGCCTACGCCAAAAGCAAAACCGGTCATCTGGTCGCAACGATGGAAGTGCCCGAAGACCAAGTGCACAAATACGGTGTGCTGTCCGTCACAGGCAAAGACGGTGCAATCGTTACAGCCGATGGCATGGTCGAAAAGCCCGCCGCCGAAGACGCGCCATCACGGCAAGCCGTGGTTGGTCGATACATCCTCGACGCCTCGATCTTTGATGCGCTGGAAACGCAAAAACCGGGTGCAGGCGGAGAAATTCAACTAACGGATGCGATTGCCCGCGGTGCATTCGACCTTGGTCTTGGAGGCTTTCAATTCTCGGGTGCCCGGTTCGACTGTGGGTCCAAGGCAGGGATGCTCGAAGCGACCTTGGAACTCGCGACGCGCGATCCTGAATGTCTTGCCGTGCTCAAGGCACGCGGGCTTGTTGAACCGGCATCCGCCGTTGCTGCCTGACAAGGGGTTCCCCTTTCCTCAACGCCGTGATGTTATCTCTGCGCGAGTTACGTCGCTGGGCAACACGGTGGAGAAAGTCCTTGAAAAAAAGACGTTTGCTTAAGTCCGGAAAGATGGTTTCGGAAATCGGGTTCGGCTGCATGAGTTTTGGCGGTTTCTACGGGGCCACTGATGAAGCCGAGTCTCACGCTGCGCTTGGCGCTGCGCTTGACCTTGGGATGGACCTGTTGGACACCGCGAATGTCTATGGGATGGGCATTTCTGAAACCGTGATCGGGACGTTCCTCAAGGGCGACGCTTCCAAGTTCACCATCGCGACCAAGGCTGGCATCTGGCGCGACAAGGAACATGGCAATCGCGGCTTCAACAACAAACCCGACTATCTGCGCGCAGAGTTGGAAGGGTCGCTGAAGCGTCTGGGACTCGACCACGTTGATCTGTTCTATGTGCACCGGCGGGACCGCGACATCGAGATTGAAGATGTCATGCAAACACTTCTGGCGCTGAAGGCAGAGGGCAAGATCGGTGGCATCGGGTTTTCGGAAATCTCTCCCGCATCCCTGCGTCGTGCGGCTGCGGTTGGGCCTGTTGACGTGGTTCAAAGCGAGTATTCGCTTTGGTCACGTCAGCCAGACCTAGGCATGTTGCAAACCTGCAAAGAGCTTGATGTCGCCTTGGTGGCCTATTCGCCCTTGGCGCGGGGGATGGTGTCAAGCGTGACGCCCGATCCAACGACGTTTCTCGACAAGGATTTCCGCAAGAACAACCCCCGGTTTCTGGAGCCGAATTTTGGCTTCAATCTTCCGTTTGCACAGGCGTTCAAGGCCTATGCCGAAGATAACGGAACAACGGCCACCGCCCTTGCTTTGGCGTGGTGCCTTGCCCGTGCGGACCACATTATTCCGATCCCCGGCACACGGTCGCCGGATCACTTGGCGGAATGTGCATCAGCAACTTCCCTGATCCTGACGCCTCACATGATGGCCGAGATTGACAGCATCTTGCCCGTAGGCTGGGCGCATGGGGACAGATACTCCCAAGCGCAATGGAACGGCCCTGAAGGTTACTGCTGACTACAGCAGCGCGTATGAAAAAGGCCGGGAACATGCCCGGCCTTTTCTATTTCGGAGTGCTTTGATTAATCCGCGCCGCGCACCGGAATGCTGGCATCGGGTTTCGGATGCAGGAATTTCTGCACAAAATAAGCACCGGCCGCGATCCCGAGGCCGATCAGGTCGGTGATCAATCCTCCTTCGATCATGAAGAGCGCCGCACAGATCAAGGCAACTCGCAAGAACCACGCCGACCGCCCGCCAAGGAACCAGCCCTGCACACCTGAACTGAGCAGGAAAACACCAACCGTGGCGGTCACCCCAGCTCGGATGACTTCGACCCATGTGCCATCCATCAGGATCGCGCTGTTGTAGAAGAACATGTACGGCACGATGAAAGCCGCGATGCCGATCTTGAACGAAGCCACCGACGTCTCCATCGGGTTTGCGCCCGAAATGCCCGCTGCCGCGTAGCTTGCCAGCGCCACGGGCGGTGTGATCGCTGACAGAACCGCGAAGTAGAACACAAAGAAATGCGCGGTCAGCGTCGGGATACCCAGCTGCACAAGGCCCGGTGCAACGACGGATGCGGCAACGGCATATGCGGCCGTGGTCGGCATGCCCATACCAAGAAGGATCGCGATGCACATGGCAAAGAAGAGCGCCAAAAGTTGGCTTACCCCGGCGAGGTCCAGAAGCACAGCCGAGAAGCGTGCACCGACGCCAGTCAAGCTGATAACTCCAACAATGATACCCGCGCAGGCACAAACCGCGATGATCTGGATCGACATGATCCCCGCCAGCTCGAACGCCTTGAGGATGGAGCGAAGCCCCATCCGGTGCGGCGTGAACCACGACACAACCGCGGCTGCAACAGTTGCCAATGTGCCAGCCCGGATCACAGAATAGCCCATGAACAAGGCTGCGATCAGAATGATGATCGGGATGAACAGATAGACTTGGCGGACAAGCTTATTGAACTTGGGAAGCTCGTCCTCGCGCATACCGCGCATGCCCAGTTTTGCCGCTTCGAAGTCGACCATAAAGTAGACCGACACGAAATACAGGATCGCCGGGATGATCGCAGCGATGGCGATTTCGGTGTAGGGAATGCCTGTTATTTCGGCCATGATGAACGCGCCTGCGCCCATGATGGGCGGCATGATCTGCCCGCCGGTAGATGCGGCCGCCTCGACCGCGCCAGCGGTTTTCTTGTGGTAGCCCACACGTTTCATCAGCGGAATGGTCAGCGATCCAGTGGCCACCACGTTGCCCGCCGATGTACCGTTGATCATGCCCATCAGACCCGAGGCAAAGATCGCCACCTTCGCTGGGCCACCGCGTGCGCGGCCTGCCGTTGCGAAGGCGAAGTTCACGAAGTAATCGCCCACCTTTGAGGCCTGCAGGAAGGCGGCAAAGATGATGAAGAGAATGATGTAGGTCGACGACACCGCCGTTGTCGGCCCGAGGATGCCGGCATCCGAATAGACATGGCCAAAGAAGCGTTGCCAGCTATAGGCGCTCTGCACGGCCAGAATGCCCGGCAAAAGGTGCGCCACAAAGGTATAGAGCAGGAAAATACCCGTAATGATTACCAGCGCCAGACCAGCAACGCGGCGCGTCAGTTCCAGGATCAAGGCGGATCCGGCAGTCGCGGCGAACGCCACGCCAATCGGCACAAACGGCGTGCCAACCGCATTGCGCGCGGCGGTGCCGTAAATGGCGATCAGGTAGATTGCGATCACGATGGCACAGATCGCCAGAACGACATCCGAGGAGGCAAAGACTTCGCGCTCGCGGCGTTCGACCCAACCGGTCACGATGGCGCCGAAGGTGGCAATCAGCAGCGGAGTGCCAAACCACCAGACCTCGCTTGCGTAAATCTCGGTTCCGGGAAACGCGGCCCATGTGGTCAACCCGCCCATTTGCGGCAAGGTGCCCGAGTTGATCATCGTGTGATAGCCCGATGCCGTGAACCCAGAGATCAGTGCCGGAATGGCCAGGACCAAGGCTACAATCGAAAGCAGGCGGGTTTGCTTTTGCGGGGTGTCATCATCGGCAAAGGTATGTGCCGAGAACAGCAAGAACCCCAAGGCCAGAGCGCCGGAAATGTGAACGATCCGGAAATTCCATGTCTCCAGCGGAAATTGTGGAAGCATCGGTATTTCGATCCCGGTCCAATCCGAAATGGAAACCCCGTTCAGCGCGATCATGTGGAAAGCGGCATAAATCGTCGAAAGACCGGCCATCACGAGATAGGCGCGCCCCGAGAACAGGCGCCGGTTGCTCTCGATGGGCTCTTCATCCACGCCTTCCGCGAGAATGAGGTCGTCGGCCTGCTGGCTCTTGGTATCGGTCATCGTGTCCTCCCCGGGTGATGGCCTCGGTGATCTTAACGTTGCCTTTGCAAGACCATCATTG
This sequence comes from Marivita cryptomonadis, assembly GCF_002115725.1. Lineage (GTDB taxonomy): Bacteria > Pseudomonadota > Alphaproteobacteria > Rhodobacterales > Rhodobacteraceae > Marivita > Marivita cryptomonadis. The sequence goes on along the minus strand of NZ_JFKD01000026.1, from coordinate 27,892 downwards.
AAACAAAACCGCGCCCGCAGATGGGGCGCGGTTCCGATTTTCCTGATTTTACGAACAATAACGCATCATTGCTCGCAAATCATATAACATCATCCACCGTGGATCATGTCTGCACCGATTGAGGCGCCCGCATTTTCGGTGAACCAACGTGCCGCACCGGGGTGCCACTTCATGACGGTGTTGCGATCCCAGAACTCCGGCAGAGTCGAGGTTGCCGCGCGGTGCGTGTTCACCATCCGCTCATTGTCGGACATGACCGCATTCACGACTTCATAGACAAAGGTTTCCGGCAGATCACAGTTTGCGATGGCGAAGTTCCACATCGAGACCGAGCGCGCCGGGGCTTCGAGTGTGGTATAGGCATCCGCCGAGATGTCGAAATTCGCAACCGGGAAGGCTGCCGTGATCTTGGCCTGCTCTTCTTCAGTGAATTCGATGATGTTGATCGCAGTCTGAACCTCAAGCTGCGACACAGCCGGAACCGGAACTCCTGCTGCAAAGGCGATCACGTCCAGCAGACCATCCTGAAGCTGACCACCAAGGTCGGACCAGCCGCCGTTGCGACGCTCGAAGTCGACGCCAAGTTCTTCCATCATCCGCGGGAAGTAGGTGTCAGATGTCGAACCTGCAGGGCCAAAGCCAATGCGCGCACCTGCCGGAATGTCGGCGACCGAAGTGATGCCGGACGACGAAAGCGCCGTGACCGAGAACGGTGTTTGATACATTGGGAACATTGCGCAGGCGTTGTTCATAGGCAGACCCGGAGCGATCGGGTTCGAACCAGCGATGGATTCCGCTGCCGGACCCATTGTGGTCATGCCGAAGGGCAGATCGCCAGTGTGCACTAGCGCCATATTCTGCATCGGACCACCAGTCACTTCGGCACCGCCGGACACGCCCAGAACTTCGGACACGATCCCGGCCCAGCCGGAGCCGTAGCCGAAATAGGTGCCGCCCTGCGATCCTGTACCAACGGTAAAGCTTTCGGGCCAACCTGTCCGGTCCTGAGCGACGGACATGGTTGCCGAGAAGGCAGCGACCACAACGGCCCCTGTCAAAGCAGTAAATTTCATTGTTTTCCTCCACTGTTTGCGTTCTTCGGGCGCAGTTTTGATATTGCGACCCATAGCGGCATGATCCGCGACGCATGACATAACGCTACAGGCAAGGAATTCACAAATTCAAGGTAAAAGACCTGAACTTGGGGTGTCTAGATTATTCAATTATTTTGAACAATCGGTGAATCTCTATGTTTCACGCGGTTTCAGCCAAAGCTGACAGGCGATCTTTCAACACGTTCAGAAATGCGTCGCGTGCCGGATGGCGGGCGTCTCGGACCCAAACGGCGGACACGGCCAAACGGTTTCGGGCGGTGTCGGGCAATTCAAGCGACACAAAGGTCACGCCGCCGACTGCCAGACGCGATGCCCATCGTGGAACGATGGCAAGGCCAACGCCCGTGCTCACCAAGCTGACGATTGTCTGCTTTTCCTCAGCAATTTGCGCCACGCGCGCGGTCAAGCCAGCTTCGAGAAAAAGCTTCATCGTCAGATCATGGCTATGTGGCCGTGAATTGCGCTCCGGAACGATCAATGGCGCGTCGGCCATCTCCTGTACCGTTACGGTCTTCCGCTTCGCCAATGGATGGCTTTCTGGCACCGCCACCACGGCAGTTTCATAGAACAGGTGTTGGTAGAAAAGCCGCGCATCTCGGACTTCGGGAGGTCGCACAATCGCTATGTCCAAACGACCGGACAAAAGTCGCGGCAAAAGACGGATGGTCTTCTGTTCCAAAAGCTCAACGTCGATGTCGGAATGCAATTCTCGGAAATGAGGCAGAAGTTGCGGCATCAGGCCAACCGCAGCGCTGTCGATCGCTCCTATCCGCAGGATTGATGCCTGATCCTGCCGGTTCTCGCGAAACGACACCTCGAGCCGATCTGCCTGTTCGACAATGTCCCGGGCCGCGTCGACAAAGCTACGACCAGACTCGGTCAGAGACACGCTGCGGGTCGTTCTGACCAGCAGACGTGTACCCAAACTCTCCTCCAGCAACTTGATCTGACGGCCCAAAGAGGCGGGCAGCATGTTGAGGTTCTGCGCCGCCCGGCCAAAGTGAAGCGTGTCCGCGACGGCAATTAGGCATCTCAGCTGTCGAAGTTCCATACGGTGACCATTATTTCAATTATTTATATGATCTCTGGCGCGTTGTGTTGACCCGGTCAAGTTGCGATTGTCGCGCCAACTTGGCCAGAGCGACCACGCCTTCCGGCCGGACCACCTATCAGGAGAAAATAATGCGGACCTACAAGATTGCTGCCATTCCTGCCGATGGCATTGGACCAGAGGTGATCGAGGCGGGCAGCGAGGTCCTGTCGGTTCTCGCACAGCGCGCCGGAGATGTGCGTTTTGAAATGACCTCGTTTGATTGGGGGTCTGACTACTACAAGAAGACCGGCGTGATGATGCCGGAAGACGGTCTGGAACAACTCAAACCGTTCGATGCGATCTATTTCGGGGCGGTTGGTGCGCCTGATGTACCGGATCACATTACGCTGTGGGGGCTGCGCCTACCGATCTGCCAGGGCTTTGACCAATACGCTAACGTGCGCCCGACCAAGATCATTCCGGGTGTAACCTCGCCTCTTCGCGGGGTTGAAGTCGGCGACCTGGATTGGGTGATCGTGCGTGAGAATTCCGAAGGCGAATACTCAGGGCATGGCGGTCGAGCGCACAAAGGCATGCCCGAAGAGGTGGGTACAGAAGTGTCGATCTTCACCCGTGTCGGTGTGACACGCATCATGCGCTATGCGTTCAAACTGGCTCAATCACGCCCGCGCAAGTTCCTGACCGTGGTCACAAAGTCCAATGCACAGCGGTTCGGTATGGTCATGTGGGACGAGATCGCGGCAGAGGTCGCACAAGAGTTCCCGGACGTGACGTGGGACAAGATGCTGGTTGATGCGATGACCGTTCGCATGGTCAAGAACCCGCAGTCATTGGACACAATCGTGGCGACCAACCTGCACGCAGACATCCTGTCTGATTTGGCGGGTGCGCTGGCTGGATCTTTGGGTGTTGCCCCGACCGCCAATATCGACCCTGAACGCCGATTCCCGTCGATGTTCGAGCCAATCCACGGGTCTGCATTTGACATCACGGGCAAAGGGATTGCCAACCCGGTCGCCACGTTCTGGACCGCCAGTCAAATGCTCGACCACCTTGGGGAAACGGAGGCGTCTGAGCGTTTGATGCGTGCTGTCGAAAAAGTCTGCGCCGAAGGTATCCTCACTCCTGATGTGGGGGGGGGCGCGACCACAAAGGAAGTGACCGAAGCTGTCTGTGAAGCCATTCGTGGCGAAAACATCTGACAAAACCAGGGTCCGAGGTCATCGGGACTTGGCCCGGACCTCGGGCCTTTTATACTACCGCTGTGCGGCAAAGCTTGCGCCGCCTCCTCTCAGAAGGTGATCTGCCCCGTGCCCCAAAACAGCTACAAGATTGCGGTTATCCCCGGCGATGGGATCGGCAAGGAAACAACGCCTGAGGGCGTTCGGGTTTTGCAGGCGGCGCAGCGCCGCTTCGATCTTGGGTTTGATTTCGAGGAACATGCGTTCTCGAGCGCTGACTACTACGTCAAGCACGGAGAGATGATGCCACCGGACTGGAAAGACCAGCTTTCTGGAAGCGACGCGATTTTCTTTGGTGCCGTGGGATGGCCAGAGGTCGTGCCAGATCACATCTCGCTTTGGGGGTCTTTGATCCAGTTTCGACGCGAATTCGATCAATATGTCAGCCTGCGCCCGGCTCGTGCAATGCCGGGTGTGCCTTTGCCTTTGGCGGGTCGTCAGCCGGGTGATATCGACATGATGATCGTGCGCGAAAATACCGAAGGCGAATATTCGTCCATTGGCGGCCGCATGTTTCCCGGTACAGAGCGGGAGGTTGTGATTCAGGAAACGGTGATGAGCCGGATCGGTGTGGACCGTATTCTAAAATACGCTTTCGACCTTGCGCAAACACGCAGCGGTCACCTGACATCAGCCACCAAGTCGAATGGCATCTCGATAACCATGCCTTACTGGGATGAGCGTGTCGAAGAAATGGCGGTGCGTTACCCGGATGTGAAGGTCGATAAATTTCACATCGATATTCTGACAGCGCAGTTCGTTCTGCATCCGGACTGGTTCGATGTAGTTGTTGCGTCGAACCTGTTTGGTGACATCCTTTCAGACCTTGGCCCTGCTTGCACCGGAACCATTGGGATTGCGCCCTCGGGCAACATCAACCCGGAACGCCGGTTTCCATCGCTCTTCGAGCCGGTCCACGGGTCGGCCCCTGACATTGCCGGCAAAGGCATTGCCAACCCGGTCGGTCAGATTTGGGCGGCGTCGATGATGCTCGACCATCTGGGTCAGACCGAAGCGGCGGCAGCCATTGTGCGGGCGATCGAAACAGTTCTGGCCGAAGACGCGCTGCGCACCGCCGATCTTGGTGGCAAAGCTGATACAGTCACCTGCGCTACCGCAATTGCCGACGCCCTTCTGGACGGTGTCTGAGGGTGACCGCATCGCGCTTTCTGGATGGGTTCACACTGCGCGATGAGACCGTCAACGGCGTGCGTATTCATTTTGCAGTGGCTGGCGTTGGCCCGCCCGTGCTGTTGCTGCACGGTCATCCCCAAACGCACATCGTTTGGCGCAAGATTGCACCTGATCTGGTCAAGGCTGGGTATTCGGTTGTTGCTTCGGATTTACGCGGCTATGGCGACAGCGAAAAGGTGGAAAGCCACGCGCCACACCTGCCTTACGCGAAGCGCGAGATGGCGAAAGATCAGGTGGCCCTCATGCGGATGCTGGGCCATGACCGCTTTGCGCTGGTCGGACATGATCGTGGCGGGCGCGTTGCGCATCGCATGGCGCTGGATCACCCCGACGCGGTGGACCGTTTGATTGTTCTCGACATCGCACCGACCCTGACCATGTACGAGCAAACCAATCAGGATTTCGCCACACGCTACTTCTGGTGGTTCTTCCTGATCCAGCCAGAGGATTTGCCGGAACGCATGATCGGGCAGGATCCGGAATATTTCCTACGTCGTCACATCAACGGGCAGGTCAAGACGCCCGGAGCAGTGAACGAAGACGCCATGGCAGAATACCTGCGAAGCTATCGTGATCCGGCCACTGTGCACGCCATCTGTGAAGACTACCGCGCTGCAGCAACAATCGACCTTGTCCATGACCGTGCCGATGCAGACCGGCTGATTGATGCTCCTTTGTTGGCGATCTGGGGCGACAAGGGCGTGGTCGGTAAGCTCTATGACGTCACACAAACATGGAAAGACAAGGCGCGACACGTCCGTGGACGCGGTTTTCCATGTGGGCACGCGATCCCCGAAGAAGCGCCGGACGCCCTGCTTTCCGAAGTGATCGACTTTCTGGCCACCTGACAAAACGACAGGCATCGCAGTCAAAAAGCGCAAAAATCGCGCGACCTGACCATGTCCGGATCTTGAGAACCTGCTTTTCCCGAAATATGCGCTAGCTTCTGCGATGCGGCATGGTGCCGATGCGAAAAGGAGAAGTGCAATGCACGTTCTTGCCCGGTTAGCCTTGGTTTGTGCACTCGTCGTTGGTCCGGCAACCGCCATGGCGCAGGGTCGCCCCGCCGGTGTGAGCACAGCCGTTGTCACAACCAGTACGATGGCTGAAACGGTAGCGGTTTTCGGCGAAGTTGTTGCGGGGCGCGAAAGCGCGGTTGCTGCGCGTGTGGGCGGAGTTGCGCAGGATGTTCCGATCCGGATCGGAGATATCGTGTCTGAGGGAGATATTCTGGCGCGGCTCGACACCGAGCTATTGCAGATCGAACTGGCACAAGCCGAAGCGCAGATCGCGATTGCGCAGGCCGGTATCTCGGTGTCCGAAGCGCGTCTGGGTCGTGCGGAAAAAGCGTTCCGCCGCGCAGAGACCTTGCGGCAGAATTCGACCATTGCAGAAGCGCAACTGGAAGAGCGCGCCAGCGACTTTGCCGAAGCACGCGGTGCGCAGCAAGAGGCGCTTGCACGTATCCAAGCCTCGCAGAATGCTTTGGAGCAGGCGCGATATCGTCTGGACAACGCTGTGGTCCGCGCGCCCTTTGACGCGGTTATTCTCGATGTCACAACCGAGGTTGGTCAGTTTATCGCTTCCGGCAGCCAAGTTGCGACGCTGATCGACACCAGTGCGCTTGAAATCGAAGCGAATGTTCCTGCGCGTTTTGTGTCCGCCCTGCGTATGGATCAGCCACTGACGGCCACCACCGACATTGGGGATACGGTGACCCTGACACTCCGCGCCATTTTGCCAACAGAGTTCGCCGCAACGCGCACCCGTCCGGTACGATTTGATGTTCAAGACAGCGATGTGCCCATCGCTGTTGGTCAGACTGTGACTCTGGATGTGCCAGTCAGCTCTCCGCGCGAGGTGCTTGTCGTGCCCAAGGATGCTTTGGTTCAGGCGCAGGGCGGGTGGAGCGTGTTTGTGAACGAGGACGGCAAAGCGATGTCCCGCACCGTCGAGATCGGAGCGGCGCTGAACAATGCATTCGAAGTGCTGTCCGGTCTGGCAGAAGGGGACGAGGTCGTCGTTCGCGGCAATGAACGTTTGCGTCCCGGCCAAGAGATCGCGCCTGCTGGCCCGCCGCAAGCTGCTGCGCAATCCGGGAGCAATGGGTAAGCCATGGACCTGATACGCGCATCCATCGAACGTCCAATCGCTGTGATGGCCGTGGTCATCATGGCTGTCCTTTTCGGCGCTTTGGCGCTGAGCCGTATTCCCGTGCAATTGGCCCCGGACGTCCGCAAGCCGGTTGTTGTTGTCGAGACAACATGGCCCGGTGCGGCCCCGGTAGAGATCGAACGCGAGATCATCAACCCCCAGGAAGATGCGTTCCGCGGTCTTGAGGGGCTAGAGATCATGACCAGTCGCGCCCGCACGGGTCAGGCGTCGGTCACGCTTGAATTTGCCATCGGGTCGGACATGGGCGACATCCTTTTGCTTGTGTCGAACCGTCTTGACCGCGTTGGCGGCTATCCAAGCGAGGCTGGAGAGCCGACGCTGAACACCTCCGGGTCTGATGACAGCCCGATTGCATGGATTATGGTCAAGGCAGAGGAGGGCAACACCCGCCCGCTTCCCAGCTACGGCGATTTTGTCGAAGATGTCGTGAAGGAACGGCTTGAGCGTGTGAACGGCGTGTCCACCGTCAACGTGTTCGGGGGTGTCTCGCGGGAACTGCAGATCGTGATCCGACCCGAGGAACTCGCCCGGTTGGGTCTTACGATCCCTGCAGTTGTTCAGCGCCTGCGCGCCGAGAACATCAGTATTTCTGCCGGTGACGTAGAAGAAGGCAAGCGCCGCTATACTGTGCGTGCCGATGGCAATCTGAATACCATAGAGGCGATCAACAGCGTTGTTCTTCGCAGTCAAAGCCTTGGCACCAATGGTGCGCTGGGCCGCGTGCGTGTGGGCGACGTAGCGGATGTGAGCTTTGCCTATAAGGAAAACACCGCACGTCTTCGGTTTCGGGGGGAACCGGCACTGGCGGTCAACATCGTGCGCGAACAGGGCGCAAATGTGATTTCGACCATGGAAGAGGTCAAAGCAGTTATCGCAGAGCTTGAGGCGGGACCGGTTGCGACCAACGGCTTGACGCTTGAACAGGTCTATGACGAGACGATCTATATCGAAGGCGCGATTGATCTGGTCACGCAGAACATCTGGATCGGTGGTTTGCTTGCCGCGGCAGTGTTGCTGATCTTCCTGCGCAGCCCAAGGGCCACACTGGTTATCAGCATGGCGATCCCGGTATCCATCGTGGCGACGTTCGTGGCGATGGCGGTTACAGGGCGCACGCTGAACGTGATCTCTCTGGCGGGCATCGCGTTTGCGGTCGGCATGATCGTCGATGCGGCGATCGTCGTTCTGGAAAACATCTTCCGATTGCGGGAAGAAGGAAAATCCCGGCGCGAGGCTGCTTATATTGGGGCCAAGCAGGTCTGGGGTGCAATCCTTGTGTCGGCCCTGACAACGGTCATGGTGTTTATCCCTATTCTCGTGATGCAGCTCGAGGCTGGGCAGTTGTTCCGCGACATTGCGGTGGCCATCTCTGTGTCTGTTCTGCTGTCGCTGGTGGTGGCGGTCACGGTCATTCCAGCCTTGTCGAGCCGACTGCTCAAAGCTGGGGAGACCAAGAAGCTGGGGCTTCCCGGCATCGACCATTTCGGACGCGGGTTCACTTGGCTTATCATGAAATACGTACGGTTCACGGTGCGCTTCCGTACGGCCGGGCTTGTCATGGTGGCCGCCATCGGAACGGGTGCCGCCGTCGCTGCATGGACGTTTTTGCCCAAGCTGGAATACCTCCCCGAGGGAAACCGTAATTTGGTGTTCGGTTTGATCATCCCACCGCCCGGGTACAATCTTGAAACCACGGAAACAATCGCCCAGCGCATCGAAGCGGTTGCACAACCGATGTGGGATGCGGCCCCTGCGACTGAAACGGAAGCCGGGCAACCGGCGCTGGAATCGTTCTTCTTTGTTGCCACCCCCGGCAACAGTTTCGTTGGCGCGGCAGCGGTCGATGGCAGCCGTGTGGCCGAGGTCATTCCGATCCTGTCACAACCGATTTTCGCGGAGCCGGGAACTTTCGGGTTCATGACCCAACCGTCGCTGTTCGGGCGTGGTGTGGGGGGTGGCCGGACCATCGAATTGAACATCTCGGGGGACGAGCTTGAAGATATCCTGCGGGTAGCCGGTCAGGCAGCGGGCACCATCGGGCAGCTTTTGCCACGGTCCGAGGGGCACCAGTTCCGGCCCATTCCCGGCCTTGAATTGGGTGCACCCGAAGTGCGCTTGATCCCGGACCGTGTGCGTCTGGCAGATGCAGGTCTGACCACGCAAGATCTGGCTGCTACCGTGGATGCGTTCAACGACGGGCTGCGGGTGGCCGAAATCAATGTGGGCAATCGGCGACTTGACCTGACCCTCAAAGGGGACACCACGATCCTTAGCGGATTGCGCACGCAGGATGTCGGTAATTTTCCCGTAGTGACTCCGACAGGTCGCATCGTGCCGGTGTCCGAGTTGGCAGAGGTGCGTGTGACGGCAGGGCCAACCGAAATCCGGCACCTTGAACGCTTGCGCACAATCACGCTTGAGGTGCGCCCGTCCGATGCGCTGCCATTGGAAGCGGCGGTGGAGTTGCTCGAGACAGAAGTGATCGCGGTTCTCGAGGAGCAGGGGCTGCCACCGGGAGTACGAATGTCGGTTTCGGGGACAGCAGATCAGCTTTCGCAAACATGGAACGCCATCCAGATCAACCTCGCGGTTGCAATGGTGATCGTTTTCCTCGTCATGGCGGTTCTGTTCGAATCCTTTGTCTTGCCACTGGTGGTGATGATTTCGGTTCCGGTTGCCGCTGCTGGTGGCGTTGGCGGGCTTGCGGTTCTGAACATCGTGGGCACCCAACCGTTGGACATGCTGACGCTTCTTGGCTTTGTGATCCTTGTCGGGATCGTGGTGAACAACGCGATCCTGATCGTGCACCAGTCGCTGTATCATCTGCGTGAGGAAGGTATGTCGCCGGTGGATGCCATCGAAGAGGCAACGCGCAACCGGATCAGGCCGATTTTCATGTCAACGCTGACATCCGTTTGCGGGATGCTGCCGCTGGTTCTGTTTCCCGGAGCTGGGTCGGAGCTTTATCGCGGATTGGGGGCCGTGGTTGTTGGTGGTCTCGCAATGTCCGCGTTCCTGACACTGCTGACCGTTCCGCCGCTTCTGCGTCTGGTGCTGTCGGCGCGTCCCGCTGAGGCGGATGCCGGGCCTGAACCTATCGCCGCGGAATAGACGGGCCATTTATCGCTGACTTTGTCGGTCATCCTTGGATATAGGTCGAAGGATGACCGACACGCTGAGCAAACCACCGACATATACAGCAGACCCGGCACCGCAGCGGGCTTTCTATATCTTTGCGGCTGTGTTCGGCCTCTGCGCGGTCGCGATTGCCAGTTATTTTGCTTTGGCGGCTTACTTCCTGCGCACCGAAGCCGCGCAGACGCCCGAGCGTGCGCAGTTCTTTGCATCATCCATCGATGATGCGCTGACCCGGCTCGAGCATTTGCCTTACGTCCTGTCGATCGACGAAAGCACGCTGGGGGCGCTGGTCTCTGGCAATACCGATGAGATGAACCCGATTCTTGCCGATATTGCCGAACGCGCGGGGGCCGAATTTGTCTATGTTCTTGATCTGAACGGCAAGACGGTGGCGTCTTCGAACTATAGGGACACCGACAGCCTTGTCGGGAACTATTACACCTTCCGTCCCTATTTCCGCGATGCCGTCGCGGGTGGGGCGGGCCGGTTCTATGCGGTAGGGGTCACCACCGGGCGACCTGGGTACTTCATTGCCGAACCTGTCCGCGATGCCGAGGGAACAATCCACGGTGTTGTCACAGTCAAGATCGGCTTTAATGATTTAAGCCGAGCGCTTTCTGGCAATGGGGAGTTGGTGCTGGTTGCGGATGAACAGGGGGTCGTTCTGGCCAGTTCCGATCCGGACCTGATCTACGGATACATGTCACCTTTATCGGACGGAAATCGGCGGACTCTCGAAGAACAGCAGCAATTCGGAAACGAGACGCTTTTTCCGCTTGATTGGGTGCCAGAGAGTGAACGTCGCGCGCGGCTGTATGGGACGGCTTATGTCTGGACCAAGGCCAATCTGGAAGAAGAGAACTGGTCGCTGCATCTGTTGTCTGAGGTGCGCAATTCGCGGCGGCAGGCGTTGCTTTATGTCGCTGGTGGATTGATGACGCTGTTGCTGCTGACCGTTGCTGCGTCGGTCTATCGCGCTGCACAATTGCGAAACGCGCTGGCGATTTCCAACGCGGATCGACAGCGTCTGACCCGAGAGATCGAAGAGCGGCGCATCGCAGAGAAAAAGCTGGAATCCGCGCGAACCGAACTGGCGCAGAAAGAGCAGCTTGCTGCATTGGGCCAATTGTCGGCGTCGATCACACACGAGTTGGGGCAGCCGATTTCGGCGATGCGCAATTATCTTGTCGCGGAAGAAATCGCGGCGAATGCGGGGCCGAATGAATTGTGGCCCCGTCTGTCCGGGCTTTTGGACCGAATGCAGAGGATCGTCGACCAGTTGCGATTGTTCGGGCGGACATCGGTTTCGGCCACCACCATTTTCACAGTACAGGATACGGTGCATGCTGCGGTGCAGTTGGTTCAACACACGGCGCGAGATGCAGGCACGGATATCATTCTGGAGTTGCCTGAAGGTGCTGTCGCGGTCCGGGGCCGGCCCGAACGGTTCGAACAGGTGATTGTCAATCTGCTGCGCAACGCGATCGATGCGACGCAAGGTATGGACGCGGCGGAAGTGCGGCTTGCTATGCACCAAGACACTGACTCCGTCGTGCTTTCAGTTGCGGACAACGGGTCCGGGTTGGGTGATCTGAACATAGATGATCTGAGCAAGCCGTTCTTCAGCACCAAGCCATCTGGCAAGGGTATGGGGCTAGGGCTTGCGATTTCCGGCCAGATCATCAACGAAATGCACGGAGCGCTGAATGCGCGCAATGCTGCACATCGTGGAGCTGTGTTCGAGATCACACTTCCCAAGACCGGGAGCGCCGATGCCTGATCAATACCGTGTTCTGATTGTCGATGACGATGCTGAAATGCGCCAATCCTTGGCTGTTCTGCTTGACCGATCCGGCTGGGATGTCGACGCGGTCGGCACGGCGCAAACGGCACTGTCACGGTTGGACGGAACGGCGCCAGATGTTGTTCTGTCGGATGTCCGGATGCCGGGCATGTCGGGTCTTGAGCTTCTTGCCGAAATGGCAAAGCGACCGTCGCCGCCGTTGGTTCTGATTTCGGCGCATGGCGACATTCCGATGGCTGTGGATGCGATCCAGACCGGAGCGTATTCTTTTCTTGAAAAACCGTTCGAGCCGCGCCGCCTTTTGACGGTCCTCAAACACGCAGCCGAACAGCATCGGCTGTCGGACATGACAAAGCGGATGCGGGAACAGTTGGTTTCTTTGTCCGGGTTGGATCGCGTGTTGCTGGGCAGCGATTTGCGGGTGGCCCAACTCAAGGCCGAGGCCATTGATCTGGCGTTGTCTGACGCAGCTGTCCTGATCACCGGCGAGACCGGGACGGGCAAGGAGCTGGTCGCACGAGCGCTGCACCGATTGGGACCGCGTCGGGATAAGGAATTCGTTGCACTGAACTGTGCCTCGCTAGCGCCTGATCGTGTCGAAGAGCAAATGTTCGGGACCGCAGATACCCTGCTGGGCAGCTTCCGTAAGGCGGATGGAGGAACGCTGTTCCTCGACGAAGTCGCGGCGTGTCCCAATGCGGTTCAGATCAAGTTGCTGCGGGCGCTCGAAACTGGAGTGATCCAACCGGTCGGAACCGATCAGGAGGTTCAGACCGATGTTCGGATCGTTGCAGCGACCAACGAAGACCTGTCACCTATGGTCGAAGCCGGTGCGTTCCGAGCGGATTTTCTTTACCGGCTCAATACCTTTGAACTGCGTCTTCCGCGCCTTATTGACCGGGGTGAAGACATCGTGATGCTGTACGAGCATTTCGTAGATCAGTTTTGTGAAACCTACGAGATCAGCCCCATCGAAATGACGGCAGAGGATGCGGCAGCACTGCTTGCTCATTCCTGGCCGGGCAATGTGCGGGAATTGCGTCATGTCGCCGAGCGACGCGTTCTTGCCGCGCGGCGTGGTGGTGGGTCGGTTGCCGAGGCGCTGCGCACCGACGACCTGGTAGACGATGTGCCTGCGACCCTTCGAGAGGCCGTGGCCCGGTTCGAGAAAACGCTGATCTCGCAGGCGATCTCGAACCATGGGGGGCGGATGGATGCTGTGGCAGAAGCGCTGGGCATTGGGCGGCGGACACTGAACGAGAAAATCGTGAAGCTTGGCCTCGAGAAATCCAAGCTCCTCGATTGAGCCCTGCGGATTTCCGCAAGGGGTGTTTTCGCTAACCTGCGGATTGATTCCTACCAGAACGCGATTCTGGCGCTATGGTTGTCACCAGCGCCCAATAAGGGCGTACATGGGGAGGACTACATGAAACACGTCAAAACAGCCGCGCTCGCGGCGACAATTGCTCTTTCTGGCATCGCGGCGCATGCTCAGGACGAGGGCGGCAGCTATGTTCTGACAACCGCATCCACAGGCGGCACCTATTACCCGGTGGGGGTTGCGTTGTCGACATTGGTGAAGGTCAAGTTGGAGCCAAGCCAGAAGATCGGCATGTCGGCCATCAGCTCGGCCGGGTCGGGTGAGAACATCCGCCTGCTGCGTGAAAACGAAGCCCAGTTTGGCATTCTTCAGGGCCTCTTCGGCTTCTATGCCGCCACGGGCACAGGCCCGATTTCAGAGGTCGGTCCGCAAGAGAACCTGCGGTCCGTGTCCATGCTTTGGCAGAACGTCGAACATTTCGTCGTTTCGTCCGATGTCGCACCCACTGGTACGTTGTCCGACATGGTCGCGCTCAAGGGTGAAGCGATGGCGATGGGAGCTCAGAACTCGGGCACAATCGGGTCGAACCGGACTATCCTCTCGGGCTTTGGAATCGACATCGACACCGATTACGAACTCGTCTTCGGAGGCTATGGCCCGTCTGCGGAAGCGTTGCAGAACGGTCAGGTCAAAGGCATCGGTGCGCCGGGCGGTGTGCCGGTTGGCGCGATCAGCCAGTTGATGGCTTCGGCAGGCGACAGCGTGACCTTGTTGAGCCTGACAGATGAAGAAATGGCGATGGCAGATTCGGATCGTGGTCTCTGGACCCCGTACACCATTCCGGCCGGGTCTTACCCAGGTCAGGACACGGACGTGCAGACCGTGGCACAGCCGAACTTCCTTGCCACCAACGCAGACATTCCGGAAGAGCATGTCTACCAGATCACCAAGTCGATCTACGAGAACCTGCCCTTCCTGCAGGCCATCCACCCAGCAACCAAAGTGATGAGCATCGAGAGTGCCATTGCTGGCCTGCCGCTTCCGCTTCACCCTGGTGCTCTGCGCTATTACCAAGAAGTCGGCTTGGACATCCCGGATCGCCTGATCGCCAAGTGATCCACACGAATACGACCAGCCCGTGTACGGCACGGGCTGGTTTCCTGATGTTTGGGTGGGACAATGTCAAATACTGAAGAAGACGAGGACGGAGGGCGCCTTCGTTCCTTCACTGGGCTTGCGGACAAGACGCTTTCGATCATCTGCTTCGTCATCGCTGTCGGACATATCTACGTAGCCTTTGATCCGGTTCTGTCCGAACTTCAACGCAACGCGTTTCACTTTGCGGGCTTCGCCATGTTGGCGGCACTGCTTTATCCGATGTGGCGCGGATCGTCTGGCAAGGCTACGCCATTGGCCTTGGATTTCGCATTGGGGCTTTCGGTAGCGGTATCCGCTGTCTGGCTCGCGCAGGCAGAAAACGCGATTTATGACCGGGGTGTAAAGTTCTCGACCGCGGATTGGATCGCCGCCACCATCGCCATCATCGGCGCAATCGAACTGACACGGCGCGTTGCCGGTATCATCATCCCGATGCTGATCATCCTTTCTCTTAGCTATGTGGCCTATTGGGGAAAGTTCGTTGGAGGGGTGTTTTCTTTCCCTGGGCTGAGCGCAGAAACCGTCGCGTTTCGATCGATCTATGGCGATGACGCCATGTTCGGAACCATCGCGCGAATTTCGTCGACCTATGTTTTCCTGTTCATCATCTTCGGCGCCTTCCTGCTGCGTTCGGGGGCTGGCGAGTTCGTGATCAACATGGCCCGCGCTGTTGCGGGCAAATTGGTGGGCGGACCGGGCATCGTGGCCGTCATTGCGTCTGGTCTCACGGGCACGATTTCGGGGTCTGCCGTAGCAAATACGGCGTCAACAGGCGTGATCACCATTCCGCTGATGAAGCGCGCAGGGTTTCAGCCGAAATTTGCAGGTGGTGTTGAGGCGGCCGCCTCAACCGGGGGGCAGTTGATGCCGCCGATCATGGGCGCAGGGGCGTTCGTGATGGCGAGCTTTACGCAAATTCCCTACGAAACCATCGTCGCAGTCGCAGCTTTGCCTGCCTTGCTTTACTTTCTGTCCGTTGCGTTCTTTGTGCGCATCGAAGCGCGTCGCAACAACCTCCAGCCGCTCCCGGATGAAGGCCAGACGCTGGGCTCGGCCTTCAAGGAAGGTGGTGCGAGTTTCATCATCCCGATCTGTACACTCATCGGATTGTTGGTGGCCGGTTTTACCCCTACGTACGCGGCGGTCTTTGGCATCCTAGCCGTGATTGGATCCAGCTGGCTGACCAAGAACCGTATGGGCCCAAAGGCGGTGTTTGAAGCCTTCGTGATGGGATCAAAAGGCATGGTCCTGACGGCGGTTCTGCTCTGTTCGGTTGGCCTTGTGGTGAACGTGATCGCGACCGCAGGGATTGGCAACACGTTCAGCCTGATGATCACCAGTTGGGCGGGTGGAAACATCTTGATTGCCTTGATTCTGATTGCGCTCGCCAGTTTGGTTCTTGGTATGGGTCTGCCCGTAACAGCGGCTTATATTGTTCTTGCAACACTCTCGGCCCCGGCGCTTTCGGGTATGATCAGCGACCAGTTCGTGATCGCACAGCTTGCCGCTGGAACGATGCCAGAGGCCGCGAAAGCGGTGCTGATGTTCGGCGTGCCTGATCAGATTGAACTGCTCAGTCGCGAAGTGACCCACGCCGAGGCTGTAGGATTGATCCGGTCACTGCCGCTTGAGATCGCGGCACCGGTGCGTGACCTTGTGGTGCCTCCTGCAGTGGCCACCAGTGCGCTTTTGTCAGCTCACATGATCATCTTCTGGCTATCGCAGGACAGCAATGTGACGCCGCCTGTGGCTTTGGCCGCGTTTACCGCTGCTGCAATTGCCAAGGCCCCGGCGATGGCCACTGGTGTGGCAAGTTGGAAACTGGCCAAAGGTCTTTACATCATCCCGGTGCTTTTTGCCTACACGCCATTCCTGTCGGGGGATTGGCCGGCGATGATCCAGGTCTTCTGTTTTGGGGCGATTGGGGTCTATGCGCTGGCTGGGGCGCTGCAGGGATGTATGGAAAAGCCGTTTGGCTGGGTCATGCGAGGGCTTTGCCTTGTATCGGGGATTGCGACCTTGTGGCCTGAGGCTTTGGCCATCAACCTCGCCGGTGCAGTGGTGACCGTTGCCATATTGGCTGCCAACATCCGCTTTGGGAAAACGCCCCCAATGACGACCGTGCCCGCATCGGCATAAATGGCATCGGGTCCGATTACGAATAGGCGCAATCGGGCCCGCGTTCCAATGGTGTGTCGATGGTGATTTCGGTTGGGATCCAATCAAAGATCGCAAGAGCCTGTCCGCTGTCAAACCCGACATAGAGCGTTCCGGTTTCCGGTTGCAGCGCTACACCTTCGGCGTCGAACCCGTATTCCGACAATGGCGTGACTGACAGAACGCGCCCATCCGGAGCAAGTTCGAACAGACTGTTCAAACCTTCGTTGTCGTCCACGACCAGAATATTGCCTGAATAGGGATCACGCGTCACACCCTGCGGCTCTGTCATCGGAGGATCGAAGCTGTCGCCGTACAGTTCCATGAGTACCGTGCCGTCCGCTGCGATCCGCAGCAACCGCGACGGATCGTCTTCGACAACAAGAAAGCTGCCATCAGCATCCCGGTGCAGCCCTTCGGTGTCATAAAGAGTCTCGCTCAGACGAAAGGGTGCGTCCAATGCGCGGCCGTCCCGATCAAACCGACGGAATTCGCCCCAGCCACTTGCCACGAGTATGCTGTCTTCTTCGACCGTCAGGCTGCGCACGGACCGCATTCCGGTATCGAACCTTCGAATTTCATTGCCGAACGTGGACAGTAGGACCACTTCGTTGCTCTCATTCGCGACCCAGATTCCGCAGACAAGCGCGTCATAGGCAATGCTGACTGCACGAAAGTCGGGGATCGTTTGGCGGTGGAAAATCTCGGCCTCTGCACTGCTTGCGCAGCATGTCGCCAGAGTCAGTGTTATACCTGTCAGTATTTCGCGCATGATAACGTCCTCCGCGCTTATAAAAGCTGATCCCCCCGTGCCTGATTTCAAGCCATAAAAATGCATTGCGCAGGCATGATTGAACGTTCTGGAACACGCCACGCAGCCATGTCATCGTGCGTCCACGCCACGTAAGAACCCGCGATCCAAACAGGATGTCCCATATGACCAAGCATGTCATTGTTATCGGTGCCGGAATTGTCGGTGTCTCGGCCGCGATTTGGCTACGGCGTTTAGGGCAGGATGTGACGGTGGTTGATCGGGATGGTCCCGGGATGGGGACGTCGTTTGGCAATGCCGGGCTTCTGGCCGCCTGTGCGATGGTTCCGGTGACGACGCCCGGTCTGATTACCAAAGCCCCCAAGATGCTGTTTGATCGGGATGCGCCGCTTTTTCTGCGCTGGTCTTATTTGCCGAAACTTGCGCCTTGGTTGGTCAGATACCTGATGCACGCCAACGATAAGGACACACGCCGCATTGCGTCGGACCTGACCGAGATCACTGCGGATACTGTGGATCAGCATTTTGCCCTGACCGAGGGTCTGGCTGCTCGGTCGTATTTGCGTAAAAGCGACTATGTCTTTGCCTATTCCGATCGGGCAGAGTTCGAGAAAGACCGCTATACGTGGGACCTGCGCCGCGATCACGGGTTTGTCCCGACACTCATTGAAGGCCCCGAAGTGCATGAGTTCGATCCGTCTTTTGGTTCGAAGATCAGCTGTCTTGCCGTGGTCAAAGATCATGGTTTTGTGACCGATCCGGGGAGTTATGTCGCCGCGCTTGCGCAGGATTTCCAGAACATGGGCGGAAAGATCGTTACAGCGACCGTCGAAGACATCGACACCCAAAGCGGCTCCGTTCCAAAAGTGATCACATCGCTTGGCCCGCTTGAGGCGGACAGTGTCGTTCTTGCATCTGGCGCTTGGTCCAAATCGCTGATGACGCGGCTCGGTCTGAACGTGCCTTTGGAAAGTGAGCGCGGCTATCACATCGTCATGAAGAACGCGACTGGAGGTCCAAAGGCCCCGTCGATGATTTCATCGGGCAAGTTTGTCGCGACACCCATGCAGATGGGATTGCGCTGTGCCGGAATCGTCGAATTGGGGGGGCTTGATGCAGGCCCGTCCGAGGCCCCGTTTGATCTCTTGCGGCGCAAGATTGCCGAGGCGTTTCCACAGCTTGAATTCGATCATGAGGAAACGTGGATGGGTCACCGGCCGGCAACGACGGACAGCCTGCCGCTGATTGGTCAAATTCGACAGACCGGCGTGTTCACGGCGTTTGGTCATCAGCATGTGGGCCTGACGGCTGGGCCTAAGACAGGACGTCTTGTTGCGGGGTTGATCGCGGGACAGCCGACCAACCAGAACTTGACGCCGTTCTCACCGCACCGGTTCGGATCGTGACTGTTCCCGGCAAACACCTCGATTTTTAGGCGTTAACGCTGGGTTTACGCCCATTTGCTAAGTCAGATGCGGGGCGTAAGGAGAGTAGGGTATGGCGACCGACAGAAATGTCGCGCCAGTCATTATCAAGAGGAAGAAAGTGATCGTCGCTGGCGGGCACCATGGTGGTGCCTGGAAAGTCGCGTATGCCGACTTTGTAACTGCGATGATGGCCTTTTTCATGTTGATGTGGCTGTTGAACGCAACAACGGAAAAGCAACGCAAAGGCATTTCGGACTACTTCAGTCCAACCGCGCCGATAAGCCGGTTGTCCAGTGGTTCTGACGGAATGTTCATGGGCGAAAGCGTGTTTGCATCTGACGTTTTGCCTCGGATGGGGGTGGGTGCCAGTTCCTGGCAGGAACCGCCAAGCACGTCCTCTCAGGATTCGGACGCACAAGATCAGAACAGTCAGTTCAAGGAAGTTCAGGATGTGCTTTTGGGTCTGAGTGGCGAAAGCATGCTGGAAGACAGATGGCTGCGCCACGTGGTGACACGCGTTACGGACGAAGGGCTGGTTCTCGAGTTCTTTGATGCAGAGGACGACCCGCTGTTCACCAATGGTGCGGACCCCACAAAACTCATGCGCGAAATCGCCTATTCGGTGCGGGAGGCAAGCAAGCTTTTGAAGAACGATGTGGCGGTCGAAGGGCATGTTGCGACGGTTCCGGTGATCCGCCTTGACGATCCAACATGGGATTGGTCCGCCGATCGTGCTTTTGCTCTTGCTGATCTGTTGGTTGGGTTTGGGTTCGAGGCTGAACGTTTGCGAAGAGTGACGGCGTATGGAGACCGTGAACCGGTAGTCGACAATCCGATGGCTGCGCGAAACAACCGGATCGAGCTTGTTTTCCTGCGCTTTTGATATGTGAGCGCGGGAAACTGGGTCAAATTTTAGACGTTAGGCTGACGTTAAATCGCGCGCCTTACTGATGTGATCAGAACAAGTATCACACCAGAAAGGCGTTTCATGTCGATTTCTTCATCTCTCAGCGCAGGCGTTGTCGGTCTGGCGTCGCACGCAACCCGTCTGGCTACGATTTCCGACAACATCGCAAATTCGCAGACTCCCGGATACAAAAGGGTCGAAGCGAACTTTCATTCGATGGTGGTGACATCGGGTGGCGGGACGTACACGGCCGGCGGTGTCCGAACAACGACGCAGCGATACATCGACCAAGACAGCGCGATTACCACTACATCGAATTCAACGGATTTGGCTGTCAGCGGTCGCGGCTTCCTTCCTGTTGCGCAAGCGACTGAAGTGATTGCAGGGTCTGAATCGCCCCAAATGTTTCTCACCACGACAGGGTCGTTCCGCACGGATGCCAACGGATATCTCCGAACAGCCTCTGGGCAAATCCTTTTGGGCTGGCCCGCAAACCTTGACGGAAGCATTCCCAACTACCCCCGCGCAACAAGCGAGGCGTTGGAACCCGTGCGCGTAAACGTCAATCAGTTCAGCGGGGAACCAACAACCCGGATCGAATTGGGCATCAACCTGCCGGCAACCGAAACCGAAACCGGTGCACTCGGAACACCGTTGACACAATCAATCGAGTATTACGACAACCTTGGACGGGCAGAAACACTGGAATTCACCTTCACACCGGTTGTCCCGGCAACGGGAACATCAAACCAGTGGAGCCTTCAAATTGTGGATAGTGCCGACCCTGCCACGGTGATTGGCGAATACGATTTGGAATTTGACGATGCCCGCACCTTGGGGGGTACCTTGCTTGGGGTCACGGACGTGACCGGTGCGCCGTATGATCCCGCAACCGGTATTCTGACGATTGCCGCGCCAAGTGGGCCTATCGACATCAATATCGGCCGTCCGGGATTGAATGAAGGGTTGTCACAGCTCTCAGACATTTTCGCGCCGTTCAACGTGAGCCGTGATGGTGCCCCAGTGGGCAAGGTGACGTCAGTCGAAGTGGACGAGACCGGTTTGGTCAATGCCTATTATGACACCGGAACAACGCGAACGCTGTACCAGGTTCCGCTTGTGGATATCCCGAACCCCAATGGGATGGCTGCTGTCGGCAGCCAACTCTACATGCCCACGCCTGAAAGCGGCAGTTTCTTTCTCTGGGATGCTGGCAATGGATCGACCGGCGATATCCTGTCCTTCGCGCTCGAGGAATCTGCAACTGATATCGCCAATGAATTGACGGAATTGATCCGAACGCAGCGGGCTTATTCCTCGAACGCCAAGGTGATCCAGACTGTTGACGAAATGTTGCAGGAAGCAACCAACATCAAACGCTGATTGCGTGAAACCATAAGGACACTTTCATGTCTCTCTCCGGCGCTCTTTCAAATGCGATGAGCGGACTGGTCGCGAATGCGCGTGCCACAACTGTTGTTTCGTCCAACATCGCCAACGCTCTCAATGATCATTACGGCAAACGAGATGTCAGCCTAGCAGCCAATGCCATCCAAACCTCAGGGGGTGTCGTCGTCGCCCAAGTGACGCGCCACTCAGATCCGATCCTTGCATTTCAAAAGCGCATGGCGTTTGCAGATCATTCCGCCAATGTGGCGCATGCGGCCTTCCAGTCCAGGTTTGAAAACCTGGTTGGAAGCATCGACACCACCGGGTCCATCGCCGAGAGGCTGACGCAGTTTGAGACCGCTCTTATATCCGCCGCCTCCGATCCGTCTTCCCAGACGCGCCTGCGCCATGTGTCATTTACCGCAGATGCGTTTGCATCAACATTGAGACAGGCAAGTTCCGGGCTGGATGATCTTCGATCAAACGCCGACGCCAAGATCGCAAAAGCAGTTTCCGACATAAATGCGGGTTTGCTGCAACTTGAGGAACTCAACGCGCAGATCATGACTGCAAAGTATCGCGGGCAAGACGACCATGGCTTGCGGGATCGGCGGGATGCGGTCCTCGAAGCAGTGTCCGAACACGTCCCATTGCACGTCATCGAACGCGACAGCGGGGTCATTGCCGTATTTACGGCACAAGGCCGGACACTTTTGGATGAGAAGGCCGTGACCCTTGGCTTCATAGCCAAACCGGTGGTTGCACCACATATGCGGGTGACAAATGGCCTGCTGTCCCAGCTTACAATCGGAGGCAAAGCTGTCGATATCCCGGGTTCAGGCATGTTGGGAGGCGGGTCACTTGAGGCGCATTTTCGGATCCGCGACGAATTCTCGGTTACTGCGATGGATCAGCTTGATGCAATTGCCCGTGATGTGATCGAACGCTTTGCGCCCGGTGGCCCTGATATGACACTTGGACCGGGTGATCCTGGTGTTTTTACAGACGCCGGGTTCGCGTTTGACCCGATTGCAGAGGTTGGGATTGCCGGTCGAATCCGCTTGAATGAAACCCTAAGCACTTCGGGGACTGAAACGTGGCGATGGCGGGACGGTCTCAACGCGGTTCAGCCAGCGGATGTCGGGCAAAGCGACCTATTGGGGCGATTGCAGGCCGAAGTCTCAGCGTCGCGTATTCCTGCCTCGCCTGTCTTGGGAAACACACAAAGCAGCCTTGTCGATCACCTGCATGGTCTTTCGAATGACGTGGCCGCCGACAGGCTTCGGTGGACCGATATGGAAGAAACGTCTGCAGCCCAACTCGCCGACCTTCGTCGCTCGGCTGCCGAGGGTGGCGTCAATACAGATCAAGAGCTGCAAAAGCTCATCGAGCTTGAAAAGTCCTATGCAGCGAATGCTCGTGTCGTTCAGATCGTGGACGACATGCTGTCAGAACTTCTGAGAATTTGAAGGGACACAACATGCACGCCATTGGCGATCTAGCAACATTCATGCTGTCAAAGCAGTTTCAGGCCCGTTTGCGCATGTCTGCGGAAACTGCGGCTGAAGAAGCAACAACCGGTTTGGCGAAGAACAGGATCAAGCATCTTGGCGGATCGTCATTGGCGATCTCGCTGTTGGATCGAAAGACACAGCTTCTTAAACAGCATCAACTTGGAAATGCTGAAACGGCTGTCTTTGCTTCGGCAACGCAATCAATCCTTCAAAGGGTTCAGGAACAGTCAGGGGCGCTGGCAAAGAACTTGTCGCTTGTGTCGCAGTTAAATAGCGCACCCGAGGTGAAGGCGTTGTCTGACTCGGCAGCGCTGGCGTTTGTCGACATTGTGAATGCTTTGAACGCTGATGTGGCTGGCCTGTTTCTTTTCTCGGGGGCCGCAACGAATGCCCGGCCTCTTCCATCCGGGCAGGCTCTTATGGACATGTTGCGCGCTGATATTGGCGGGCCGATCTCGGCCGATGTGGCGATATCGGCAGTCGAATCCTGGTTCAAAGCACCAAATGGCCCCTTCGAAACCACCGCCTATTCCGGATCGGCCACGGGTTTTGCGCAACGACCGATCGGCCCGGACCAGACGGTGATCTTCGGGCTTCGGGCCGACGGGGAAACGGTTCGCGACCTTTTGTCTGCGCTGGCAACAGCCGCTCTAGCGTCGGATGACGCGCTTGGACTGACTTTGACAGAACAGAAAAAGCTCTTGCTGGAAGGACACAGTGACTTGTTGAAAGCCGACCGGGCCCTCACCGAGGAGCGTGCCGGGCTTGGGCTTTCGGAAGCGATGATCGACGCCTCTCGGAATGCGACAGATATCGAACTCGACCGGGTCTCCATGGATCGTGTCTCACTATTGGGCGTCGATCAATTCGAAGCTGCGTCAGAATTCGAAGCTGCTCAACAGCAACTGGAAGTCTTCTACAGAATCGCGGCCCGCCAAAGCCGCGTGTCCTTGGCGGAGTATTTGCGGTGAAGATAACTCTTTGTGCCTTGGCTCTTTTGTTGCTGCCCAGTCTGACATTTGCACAGGGCGTACGCCTCAAGGACCTCGCCAATTTCGAAGGGGTCCGGGCCAATGATCTTGTCGGCTATGGGTTGGTTGTGGGCCTCGATGGCACCGGCGATGGCCTTAGGAATTCGCCGTTCACCGAGGATATCATGTCCAACATCCTCGAACGACTTGGCGTCAATGTCACTGGGGAACAGTTTCGCGCCAAAAACGTAGCGGCGGTGATCGTGACTGGCGAATTGCAGCCTTTTGCCCGTGCCGGTAGCCGGATCGACGTCACGGTCTCTGCCATCGGTGACGCATCCAGCCTTAGAGGAGGCACGTTGGTGATGACGCCACTCAATGCGGCGGATGGGCAGATTTACGCTGTGGCACAAGGGTCAATCATTGCCGGTGGAGTGGTGGCTGAAGGTGAAGCTGCGCGTGTTGTGCAAGGTGTTCCGACGGCAGGCAGCATTCCCTCTGGTGCCATTGTGGAACGAGAAGTCGCTTTCGAGTTCGGTCAGATGGACAAACTCACTCTGGCGCTTAAGAGCCCCGACTTTTCGACGGCCTTTCGGGTTGAACGTGCCATCAACACAGCCGTCGGTGCCAGCATCGCGACAATGACGGATTCCGGCACGGTCACTCTTGATCTTGATGCTGCTGATCGAAGATCTCCGTCCCATCTGCTCGCTCAGATCGAGAACCTGCGGATCGAACCTGATACGTTGGCGCGGGTGGTGGTCGATCAGAGATCCGGGACAATCGTCATAAGCGAAAACGTTCGGGTGTCGCGGGTGGCCGTTTCGAAAGGCAATCTGACGCTGACCGTGCAGGAACAGCCAATTGTCGTTCAGCCTAACCCATTTGCGGAAGGCGAAACAGTCGTCGTGCCGCGATCGACCGCCCAAATCGGAAATGCGCCAGCAGTCTCGTTGGCCGAAGTTCCCGGCAGCACAACGCTTTCAGATGTGATCACAGGTCTCAATGCATTGGGCATCACGCCGAACGATTTGATCGACATCCTGAAAACGATCAAGGCGGCGGGCGCGCTGCATGCAGATTTCATTGTGATGTAACCCGAAACATAGACACACAGGAACTTTGCGATGATTGCACTTGCCGGCATCACATTCACATTCGTCATGGTCTTCGGGGGCTATCTTCTGGCGGGCGGTAAACTTGGCATCATCTTGAAATCGCTTCCATTCGAAATGATGATGATCGGAGGTGCTGCGATAGGGGCCTTTGCAGTTGGCAATACGTTCGCGTCTGTCAAGCAAACCGGGAAGGACACTTTGAAGGTGTTCAAAGGCAGCCAGTGGAAGGCCGAAGATTACAACCAGCTCTTGCAGGTTCTTTACCAGTTGATCCATCTCGCGCGGAAGAATCCGGTTGGATTGGAAGCACATATCGATAATCCGCACGACTCCGACATCTTCTCGCAGTTTCCCAAACTTTTAAAAGACCACACAGCGCTTGATATCATCTGCGACACCTTACGCTCGGCATCTATGAACTATGATGATCCGATTCAGGTCGAAGAGCTTTTGGACAAAAAGATCGACGAAACGAAACACCATCTCGAGCATTCCGTGCATGGCCTGCAATCAATTGCCGATGGTTTGCCCGCGCTGGGAATTGTGGCTGCCGTGCTTGGTGTGATCAAGACGATGGGGTCGATTGACCAACCCCCCGAAGTCTTGGGGAAACTGATCGGAGGGGCGTTGGTGGGCACATTTCTTGGCGTTTTTTTGGCATACTGTCTTGTGGCGCCCTTCGCTCTCAAGGTGAAAGCCGCGGCTGATGACGACATCAACTTCTACCGCACGATCAAGGAAGTTTTTGTGTCCCATCTGCATCAACACCCGCCGAAAATGTGCCTTGAGGTCGCACGGCAAGCCATTCCTCATCAGTTTCGCCCAGCTTTTGCGACGCTCGATGAAGCGCTCAGGACATTGAAGACAAATGGTTGATTTGCTCCGCGCAACAGTTCTTGCTGGCAGCCTTTTCATTCCGGAAGCTCTTCTGGCAAATACGGGCGTGGTACGAGGAGGAGAACATGGTGACTTCACGCGCCTGACTTTTACAACTGAACAACCTGTTTTGACTTTGGAGAAGGATGAAATAGGCTCCGCCACCTATCGGCTTTTGCTGACGCCTGCCGTTACCAAACTTGACACCACACGGATGTTTGATCGGATCGGGCGGGATCGGATATCCAATGTATTGCAAACCGCCCGCGGCATTGAAATCCTGCTCAACTGCACATGCAATGCAGATGTGGTACAAGAGGGAGCGCAGCTGATCATCGTCGATATCCGCGACGACACAGAACCAGAAATACTCCAAGTGCCAGAGTTACCCTATCAGGCAGGCGCGTTTCCCAAACCATTTGACACGCGGCGGCCCGATCAAGAGCCGTTTTCTTTAGATCATTCGGTTCTGGAGCGCATAAATCGGACAGTATCTGCTCAGCTTGGAGAGATGTCGCATGTGAAAGGCTTTTCTGCACTGGCGCTTGCCTCGACCAACAGTGCAGCAGGAAAAACCAATGGGCTAATGCGCAACGTCGACATCCCGATGGTCAAGCCGCCAGACCGATGTTCTTGGTCCGACCGGATCTGGAACGATCTGCAGGACAGAACTGAAGGATCAGCGCTGTCGGCCCAAGACGGCCAGACATTAGAAGATTGGGTTGGGTTCGATGATACTTGGTCATTGTACGTTGGGTCGGCAGCACAGTTTTTATCCGAAGGTCGTCTGGAAGAAGCTCGCATGGCATTTCTGCTATCCGAGCCACCTACGGAGCGCGAAGAAGAATATGAGGTGTTCGAAAAAATGCTGATGGGTTCGGCGGATACGGGTTCGTACAGGTTCGGAGACTGCAACCCTTTTGATGATGTCCTCATCGCCACAACGCGACATCCGTTTGATGTGCCCAATCCGGTAAAACTGTCGGTGATCAACACGTTGTCCGAACTCCCCATCGGTTTGCAGGTCGTGTTGTATCCGCGACTGGAGAGTTTCGTTGAGCAAATATCGCCAAATGCGTTTCCGGAGCTCCACGCTCATCACCTCGCTGAGATCGCTTTGACTCAGCGCAAACAGGAAGAAAAAGTGGCCCCTGGCTCAAGCACTGATCCCGACGGTCTTGCAGCCTTGAGTGTCGAATTGCGGGGGACCGAACGAGAAATTGAAAGCTGGCAAGCGGCATTTGAGTCCTATCTAAACCACGAGCGGTATTTTGACGCTTTGAACGCCTTATTTTCTGACGCGCCTCTTGTGGATAAAGATCGCGAACATGCTGCCACCACTCTTGTCGATCGATTGGTGGCGGATGCAGACAGTATCACGTTTGTGCAGATCGCTCTTGCCGCAGTACCCACGCTGGAGCCGGCTCCGTCGCGCGCCGCTCTTGCAAGATTGGAGGAACGATTGGTGGATGAAGGTTTTGATGTCCCTGGACTTCTTATGGAGCAATCAGATCCACCAACTGATCAGGGGCAGGCCGACATCATTGAGGCTTGGAATAGCACGACAACAGACACCACCTTTCCCAATAGCGCTGTAGAAGACAATCTTCGGAATGATGCGCCCGTCGAAAAATGGACGGTCGCACTGGCACGGGAACGCGTTGCAGCGGCAGAGCGACTGCGTGAGGACGTGTTGGAACGTCTTTCGCGATAACAGGCAGAATGTTTTGGAAGACGAAAGGTTTTCGCTATTAACTGGCAGCACGCAGCAATTGGAGACCGCATGTTACTGAAACACGTTTCGGCTTTCCTCGTCACCTTGCTCTTGTCCGTCCTTTCGTTGGGCGGTTCTGTGCAGTCGGCAGCCGCCGAAAGGGGTATCGCCTTTGGTTTGAACGGAGTTGCCGATTGGTCGACACAGCATCCTTTCATTGACGTGATGAAGTCAGGTCGCCGGTGGATCGGCCATTTGCCAAATCAGTGGGGCGGTGTCGATTTCGAGGACATGATGGCCGAGGGTGTTTTTGATGAACACGGCTGGCCGGTGCGCATGCCAGACAATGTTACAAAGCTTGAAAGCCTCATTCTGACAGATCAATCGCCGGATGCGATACACTTAAGCGGGCGCTATGTTGTCCTATACGATGGGCAGGGTGATTTGTCCGTCTCTGGGCGTGCGCGGGTTGCAACCCGTGAACCCGGTTCTCTGGTGTTCAGTTATTCACCTGGGTCCGGGTCAGTTGGGATCGCGATATCCGCGACAAACGCAGATGATCCAATTCGAAACATCAGGGTGATCCCCGAAAAACACCTTGAGACCTACCTCGCAGGAGGTGTGTTCAATCCAGATTGGCTTGAGCGGATACAAAAGGTCCAAGTGATCCGGTTTATGGATTGGATGTTCACGAACGGCTCTCCGATCGAGACTTGGGCAGATATGCCGGACACACGCGATTTCTCTTACGGTTGGCGGGGGGTGCCGCTGACCGTCATGATCGACCTTGCCAACAGTATCCAGGCTGACCCCTGGTTCAATATCCCGCATCTTGCAGATGACGATC
>NZ_JFKD01000025.1 GCF_002115725.1 Marivita cryptomonadis | reverse complement strand
TCCACACGGTTCGGCTCAGGGACGGCCAACGATGTTCTCGAACGACCTGATCTGTCCGTGGTGCCATCGGGTGTCCGGCACGAAAAAGGAGCTGTCCCGCAAGGCGGTCCGAAAATCCCGCCGGTCGCGCATCAGCCACCGCGTCGATAGCAGGCAGATCGACCGGGACTACTGGATAGAAGCCATTGTCTTGTTTACCTCCTTGGGAGGCAGAAAATGAGCTCATTGGGTTTATATGTGTACACAAGACATTCGCGTTCCGTTTCGGATTTGCCGTAGAGGAGGGGGGCAAAAACACAAACCTCCCATTCACCGCCGTTTACCTGTCTCCATGCTCGGGGCCCTAGACGACGACATTTGCTGTGTACTAAGTGTGCAACATGGCCGCACGAAACCAGTTCGTGGACCATAGGAGACTTAAGAATGCCCAATAACGCAGCCACCCAGGCAGCGCGCCTCTCTTCTGCGCCGATGATGGATGGGACTGTTTCCCGTTTGATTGCAACAAGTTAAGCCGCTTCTTGTGCAGGCTGTGTGCAACCTGAAATCGCCTTCTGGCGCACTCTGTCGGGCGTTTGGCGATTTTGCGGACTTGGTCAAACTGAAGCGCATTTGAACCAGAACGGCAAATGGGCCTCCCCAAGCCTGCAATGAGACATGGCTATTTGGCCTCCAGTACAGCGATCAAGGGTTAAGTGAGTTGCAGGTCGGTTTGGGACAGGGCGCAACAGCGGGTTTTGCTCGTCGGTTTTGAACCACTGTTTGACACACGACTGATCGCGTCTCTTCAAAAGCCGACCATCGCTGCGCTCGACGCAGATGTCTCACATGCGGACGAAGGATGAATTCGCTGCGCCTGCGCGAATGTCTGCATTGATTGAACAAATCCATTTCAATTCTGTCCTTCGAAACATTGATTTTTATCTATCCGAACGGCGCTCGATAGAACATTTTGACTAACTGCCTGGATCCAAGCCCTTCATTAATTCGAAGACTTGGCTCCGCATCCAGGCCGCCATCGGGGCGTTGTCGGAACGCTTGTGCCAGATGCCGATGATCAACGCAGGTTCAATCTCCATTGGAGGTTTGAACACATGCAACCCAAATGCTTTAGCCACTTTCTCAGCAAGTTGCGCGGGTACAAGCGCAATGAGGTCGCTTTCGCTCACCGCGCGGCAGATGCCGCTGAACACAGGAACAGTCATCGCGACCTGCCGACGTTTGCCAACGCGTGTCAGCGCGGCATCACCCATCGCAGCGAGATTTCCTTCAGGAGAGAACAGAACGTGGTGAAGCGCGCAAAAGGTATCCATTGGCATCTGCGTCCCGTTCTTAAGCCCCACAACGCCCGGATTGCCTTTGCGGGCGATAACCTGGAACGGTGAGTGGAAGAGCGGTTCCCGATTGACCCAGTCCGGCAGTACCAAATCAGGGATCAGCGCTATGTCGGCCTTGCGTCGTTCTAAGCTGGCCACATAATCGTTCGGAACCAGATCAACGAGCTGTGCCCGCAGATTGGGCGCGGACTTTTGCAGGAGATCACCCAAAGGCGGCATCAGGAGTTCCGCGAAAAAATCGCTGGCTGCAATCCGGAAAGTCCCTTCAGCAGTTCGCGGCTCAAAGGTAGCCGATGGGGCGAGCAACGCCGCCAGACGTTCGAGTTCCTCGTGCAAACCGGTTTCGAGCCCCGCTGCATAATCCGTTGCAACCAATCGGTTTCCCTGCCGGACAAAAAGTGGGTCATGCAAGGCATAGCGAAGACGTGACAGGGCACCGGAGACAGCGGATTGCGACATGGCCAGCCGATCGGCCGCCTTTACGGTTGAGCCTTCGCGAAAGAGGGCGTCGAGCACGCGCAAAAGATTGAGATCGAGTGTTGCGAAATTCACTTGGCCGATACCCAATATCAGAAAATGCGGTTTGCCTGATAGGTTGGCTAGAATGTAGCTATCTGTCAACGAAAGCGCATTCGTTTCAATCCAATACCAAGGGAGCGAAACAATGGAAGATCTGGCCCAAATCGACGGAGCCATCGAATGGCTTGGCGTACAATACAAAACAATCCTCCGCCCAGAACAGACCGGTGGCGCGATGTCCATTGTGGACAGCTGGTCCCCCGCAGGCAGCGGCCCGCCGCGACATATGCATCAGAACGAAGACGAAACCTTTGTGATCGTTACCGGGACCTGCAAGTTCTGGCTGGAAGGCGAAGAGTTCACCGCCGGTGCGGGCGAAAGCGTGTTCATCCCGCGCGGCAATGAACATACATTCAAGGTGACCGATGACGGCCCTTGCCGCCACTTCGTGATCCTAACCCCCGGCGGTTTCGAAGGCTTCTTTGCAGACATGGCAGCCGGTCAATGCCGCATCCCCGAGGACATGCCCGCTATCGAAGAGAGCGCCAAGCGGCACAACATGGCCTTCACCGGCCCCCTGTTGGATTGATCCCATGACCGAAAAGCACATCGTCTATCACATCCCCGTCTGCCCATTCTCGCAGCGTCTGGAAATCCTGCTGGCTCTGCGGGGGCTAACAGATGCAGTAGAATTCCGGGTCGTAGACATCACCAAGCCGCGCGATCCTGATTTGCTCGCCAAAACCCGAGGAACCACTGCCCTGCCGGTGCTGGAAACCAGCGACGGGCAAATTTTGAAGGAAAGCCTCGTGATCCTGCGCTATCTTGACGAAGCCTTGCCGGGCGCCCCGTTGCGCCGCAGCGACCCGGTCGAACATGCCATTGAGTCGATGCTGATTGCCCGCGAGGGCCCGTTCACGATGGCAGGTTATCTCTTTGTCATGAATCAGGACCTGGCACAGCGGGACGTACATCAAGACAAGCTCTTGGCGCTGTATCGGGACATTGATGATTTCCTGGGGCATCACAGCCCAACCGGTCCATATCTGTTTGAGGATTTTGGTCTGGCTGAGGCCGTCTTCACCCCAATGTTCAAGCGGTTTTGGTTCCTTGACTACTACGAAGGTTTCAAGCTCCCCGAGGGCAAGGACTATGACCGTGTTCGAGCTTGGCATGGCGCATGTATGGCGCATCCGGCGACACAGCAGGTGACCGATGAAGAGATCGTCAAGCTGTACTACGATTACGCGCTTGGAGCAGGAAATGGTGCTTTGCCAGAGGGGCGCAGTGTTTCAAGCTTCACCTTCGAGCCGCCTTGGCAATCAAGACCCATGCCCCCAAGGGAAAAATATGCGGCAACAGCCACCGACAAAGAACTCGGCCTTGTCGCCTGACCATGGCGTCAAAAATCAGAACCGGACATTCGTGCGCCGCGCGGCATCGGACAAATTGGGCTCGTCCCGGTCATTCGCCGCGCGAAGTACGAACGTCCGCTACCCGGCTCCCGTCGGCGACGAGCATGATCAAGGTTTGGGACACGACCGAAACCAGTTTCAGAAGTGGGATTGAAGTCGGACCCTTCCAACGACCGCCGAACGCCTGTCTTTGCACGGGGTAGGGTAGCGGCATGTCTCACGTGTGCGTATGGTGTGCACTGAGCGTCCGTCCCACATGTTGGCGGCCCGAAGGAGACACTTGATGACCTTGAACGCTGCCACCGAGGCAGCGCGCCTCTCTTCTGCCCCTATGATGGATTGGACTGGGTCTTTATAGATTTCAGCGGCTTAAATGGCGCCGTGTGTACTGTGTGTGCAAATTGAAATCGCCTTCTGGAACTTCATAGCGAGCGTTCGGTGGTTGCGAAGTTTTGGGCAAATTGAAGCGCTGGAACTGGATCGACTTACGGTTTCCCGCACCCGGCACCGGGACGCGGTCATTCGCTCCAGACTGCGCCGATCAGCAGTTTGGAGCGATAAAGGATCGCTTGAAGCCGGGCGATATTGGTGGTCGATCCCATGACCGGTGAAACCCGACAATTGCGGTGCTCGCGGTCAAGGATCTAGTTGCGCACTTGGCTGCCGTAGGACGATTTGACCGGATTGTAGGTCCCTGACACAGAGCTGCCGCTCGAAACCACAAAATATCTTGGCTTGCAGCGTGCTCAGTTTCGGTCAGCGACACGCGCCTGGTATTGGTCGAGTTCTGAGATAAGAGATAGACCGTTTGCAACGCCCATCCGGTTGCAGAACTCGGCCCAAATGGTTGCGTAAGGCAAGTCCTTGATCTCTTCGGTCACAACCAGACGAGACGTGTAGTCGAGGTTGTTTTCCGCTGACTTCAATTCATCCCAAGGGGCCAATAGAGCGCGCAAAAGTGCCTTTTGCATGTTTCGTGTACCGATGACCCAGGCCGCCGTCCGGCTTATCGTGGCATCAAAGAAATCGAGGCCGATATGGGTGCGTCCTAATAAATCGGCGCTCACCAATTCTTGCGCTATTTGCAGGATTGCATCGTCGAGAAGGATTACGTGGTCGCTGTCCCAACGCATGGGACGGCTGACGTGGAGCAGGATTTCGCCAACTGATAAGGCAACCGAACTGAGTTTGTCGGCCACGTTTTCTGTTGGATGGAAATGGCCCATGTCGAGGCACAACAAGGTGCCTTTGCGGATTGCGTAGCCCATGTAGAATTCGTGGCTGCCGACAGTGCAGGCCTCGACCCCGATCCCGAACAGCTTGCTTTCGACGGCATCCAGCATCTTTGCCTTGTCATGTGGCGTTGCCATCATCGCGTCGAGCGAGGCCTCCAGCCGCCTGCGCGGTGCCATGCGGTCAACCGGCGTGTCTTTATACCCGTCTGGTACCCAGATGTTGTTGACGCAGGTCGTGCCTAGGGCCGCGCCCATCTGAGCCGCAATGTCGCGTGACCGTTTTCCGTGCTCGATCCAGAAATCGCGAATGCCCTGATCGGGATGGCTGAGCGTCAGATTGTCGTCTGCTTTTTCATGGGCAAAGAACGTCGGATTGAAATCAAGCCCGAGGCCCTGATCTTTCGCCCAGTCGACCCAAGGGGCAAAGTGGCTGAATTCGATTTCATCACGGTCAGGTTTCTGGTTGGTGTCTAGGTAGAAGGCATGCAGGTTAAGGCGGTGATTGCCGGGGATCTGGCGGTAGGAAAACTCAAGGTCCGCGCGTAATTCGTCCGGTGTGCGGGCGCGGCCGGGGTGGTTGCCCGTGGCCTGAATGCCGCCGCCCGAACTGCCAGATTTTTGCTCGAACCCAACGACGTCATCCCCTTGCCAGCAGTGCATGGAAATCGGGATGTCAGCCAGCCGCGTTAGGGCGGCTTCGGTGTCTACGCCCCAGTCAGCAAAGGCGGCTTTTGCGCTCTCGTAGCTCATGTTCTGTCCTCCCTGCGGCGTTCAGCGTGTGAACGCTTCTTTGTTGCCGGCATCGACGTTGATAATATTGCCTGTCGACTTGGCAGACAGATCGGAGGCGAGGAAATAGGCGGCCTCAGCGATGTCCTCTGGCAGCACAGAGCGTTTTAGCATGGAGCGATCGCGGTACATCTCTTCGAGTCCGTCCTTGTCAGTGCCATAGGTGCCAGCGCGCTGATCAAGCCATTCGCCTTGCCAGATCTTGGAGCCCTTCAACACCGCATCCGGGTTCACGACGTTGACGCGCACGCCCATGGGCGCACCTTCGAGGGCGAGGCAACGGGCAAGGTGAATCTCGGACGCTTTGGCGGTGCAATAGGCCGACGCATTGGGCGATGCCGCAAGGCCGTTTTTGGAGGCTACGAACACAATCGCGCCGCCCATGTTTTGAACCTTGAACAGTTTGAACGCCTCGCGGCTGACAAGGAAATAGCCCGTGGACAGGATCGACATGTTCTTGTTCCACAGATCGAGGCTCGTGTCCTCGATTGGGGCCGAGCTTGCGATCCCTGCGTTGGAGACGAGAATGTCGATGCCACCGAATTCTGCGGTGATATCACTGTAGGCAAATGCGACAGCGGCCTCATCGGTGACATTCATGTTTATGGTGCGCACCACATCGGCGGAGTATTTCGCGCTGAGGCTCTCGTGGGTTTCAGCAAGGGCTGCATCATCAATATCGGCCAGCATCACGCAGGCTCCTTCCCGCAAGTAGCGCTCAGCCGTGGCCGCCCCGATCCCGCCAGCGCCACCAGTGACCAAGGCCACGCGGCCCGCCATGGATTTCGGCGCGGGCATGCGTTGCAGTTTGGCTTCTTCAAGCAGCCAGTATTCGATGTCGAAGGCCTCTTGTTCGGGTAGCCCTTGGTATTCGGACACGGCGTCCGCACCGCGCATCACGTTGATGGCGTTGACGTAGAATTCACCCGAGATGCGGGCTGTCGCCTTGTCCTTGGCGAAGGTGATCATGCCGACGCCGGGGATCAGGTACACGACTGCATTGGGATCACGGATAGCAGGGCTGTCGTCGCGTTTGCAGCGATCGTAGTAGGCCTGATAGCCGACGCGGTATT
Source organism: Marivita cryptomonadis (assembly GCF_002115725.1). GTDB lineage: Bacteria > Pseudomonadota > Alphaproteobacteria > Rhodobacterales > Rhodobacteraceae > Marivita > Marivita cryptomonadis. Next base: position 37,763 of record NZ_JFKD01000025.1, on the reverse strand, counting down.
CGGCGATGGCATCCGCAAGACCCGCGATGGTGGCATCAATGTCCGGCTTTGCGGGGTTGAAATCGACCACCAATGGGCAGATTTTGGTGCGCAGGAAATGGTCGGGACAAGACGTGCCAAGAGCGGCCAGACGTTCCATGTCTTTGGCGTTGACGAACTCCAGCACCGCATCGCTGTCGGTGAAATGGCCCACCATATGCTGCTGGCCAGACACATAGCCGCGAATAGCAGGCATCAGGCGTGCGGCTGTGGCGCGGCGTGCATCTGCATCAAGGCTGGTATGAACTGGACCGCCAAATGCATCCCTGCCAGCGGTCTCGGTGGCGAACCAGTCCATCGCCGTTTGGATCACATTCAGCGTCAGCTCGTAACAGTCCTTCGCGTCATCCGCCCAGGTGAACAACCCATGGCTTTCAAGCACGACACCTTTGGCGTCAGGGTTCTGTTTACAGAAATCCGACAACCAGAGACCCAATTCGTAGCCCGGTTTTTTCCATGGCAGCCAACCAATCCTGTTCCCGAAAATCTTTTGCGTCAGCGCTTTGCTGTCCTTGGCGGCTGCGATCGCAATTATTGCATCGGGGTGCATGTGATCGACGTGTTTGGCAGGCACATAGGCATGGAGCGGCGTATCGATTGAGGCTGCGCGCGGGTTCAGATTGAAGGTGCAGTGGGGAAGGTAGGCAACCATCTCATCCTCGAACTCGACCCCGCGATACAAGCCCCGCAGCGCGTTCAGTTTGTCCATATAGAGCGTTGAGAACCCATCCATTTTGATCGACCCAACGTCCCCACCAGAGCCCTTCACCCAAAGCACCTCGGTCACGTCACCCGTCAGCGGATCGTCTTGCATCACCTTCGCAGATGTATTGCCACCGCCGTAGTTCGTGATTCTCTTATCCGAGCCGAGCAAGTTGGAGCGATAGAGCAGCTTTTCAGGCTCGCTCATATCCTGAGCGCGGGCGTCATCCCATTTATTTTCAAGACGTTGGCTGGTTTGGGAAGGTGTCATCTGTCTCTCCGTGGGCGACGGTTGGGGCGTGGTGTTCTACTGCACCGTGACGCTGTGATCTTTGCAAGTCAATCAAATTCAATCATCTTCAATCATGCTGCGGCGCAGAATGATTGAAGATGACAAATAATGATTGACATGGCGACACGACTCGCTCCACGGTCGTCCCAGTCAAAGGGGCATTCCATGCACGAAAAAGATCGCCACAGAGTCATCCTATCCGCAGTTCAAGACCGGTCCCTGGTGACCGTCATAGACCTGTGTGCATTGACCGGCGCATCCGAAGCGACCGTGCGCCGCGACATCAATACGCTGGACGAACAGAAAAAACTTCGCCGCGTGCGCGGAGGGGCAGAGGCTTTGACCACGAAGCCGTTTGTTGGCCTCGCGGGTCGGCCGTTTTCCGTCAACGAAACGATGAACATCGCTGAAAAGCAGGCCATTGCTGCAGCTGCAGTGGAGCTGTGCGAGGATGGTGAACCAATCATCATCAACGGTGGCACCACGACGTTTCAGATGGTCCACCCACTGGCATCGCGCCGAATGCAGGTTTTTACCAATTCGTTTCCGATTGCCGAACATCTGCTGAAGAACACCCAAAATACGGTGATGCTGTCTGGTGGGATCATTTATCGCGAGCAGAACATTATCCTGTCCCCGTTCGATAATGACGTCACACGCAACTTCTACGCCAGACGCATGTTCATGGGTGCCCAGGGCGTCGGCCCGTTGGGCCTGATGGAAGGCGACCCGTTGCTGATCCAGGCCGAACAAAAGCTGATCGGGCAGGCCGAAGAGCTGATTGTTCTGGTCGACAGTACGAAGTTTGAAAATCGCTCCAGCCTTGTGCTGTGCCCACTTGAGCGGATCGACACAATCATCACCGACGAAAAGATCGATGACCGCACTGCGGCCATGTTGGAGTCGGCGGATGTGACGCTGATCGTAGTGCCTTCTGGCGCTGCGCAGAAAGAGGGGGTGGCGCATCTGCCAGCCTGACCGCAACCACTCCAGGGAGGAAAACCATGAGTGTACTGAAGAAACTGGCAGCATCCGCTGCGATGGCCGCCGCGATGATCGCGACCCCAGCATTTGCTCAAGACGATGTTCGTATAGCCCTTGTCGTTAAAGCGCTTGGCATTGGGTTCTTTGAAGCGGCCGCTGAAGGCGCTGAAGAAGCTGCCGCAGAACTCGGCAATGTGGAAATCATCTACACTGGCCCAACCGACACCACGGCTGAAGGCCAGATCGAAGTCATCAACTCGCTTATCGCACAGCAAGTCGATGCAATTGCGATTTCCGCGAACGACACCGACGCATTGGTTCCAGCTCTGCAGCGCGCCATGCAGCGTGGCATCACTGTTATCAGCTGGGATTCTGGTGTGGCACCTGAGGGCCGCCAGATGCATCTGAACCCGTCTTCTAACGCGCTGATCGGCAATATGATCATCAAGTTGGCTGCAGACCATCTGCCGGATGGTGGCGAGGTCGCACTGCTGTCCGCAACAACCACGTCGACCAACCAGAACATCTGGATGGAAGAGATGAACAAGGTGATGGGCGACTATCCCGGCATCGAAGTCGTCGCGACCGTATACGGCGACGACCTTGCGGACAAATCCTACCGTGAAGCCACGGGCCTGATGCAGACCTATCCTGATCTGGACGCAATCATTGCCCCGACATCTGTTGGGATCGTGGCTGCTGCGCAGGCTGTCGTGGACGCCGGAAAGGTTGGTCAGGTGAACGTGACCGGCCTTGGTTTGCCGTCGGAAATGGCTGGCGCGATCGAAAGTGGTGCGTCTCAGTCCTTCGCGATTTGGAACCCCATTGATCTGGGCTATTCCGCCACGATGCTGGCTTATGAGCTGAGCCAGAACGGTGTCGAAGCCGCCCCGGGTGCGGAAATCCCCATGGGCCGCATGGGCAGCCTGACGCTGGATGACAACAACGAAGGCGCAATGGCAGATCCATTTGTCTACGATGCCAGCAACATCGACGAGTTCAAGTCGATCTTCTAAGACAACTCCCTGATTAGGCCCGGTACATCACGCGCGCCGGGCCTAACTGCCCCAGCCCTAAATCCTGAGAGTGTGTTCGGATGTCGACCCGCCCTGCGCCCGCCGTATCGCCTGACGTGTCTCCCATGGTCTCCATGGACATGATCACCAAAACATTTCCCGGTGTGAAAGCGCTGGATGAGGTCAAACTGGACCTGTACCCGGGCCAAGTGACTGCCCTTGTCGGTGAGAACGGCGCAGGTAAATCGACGACCGTCAAAATCCTGACAGGCATTTACCAACCGAACGGTGGCACAATCCGTATAGACGGTGAACCGATTTCCTTTGCCTCACCAAATGACGCCGCGAAAGCAGGCATCACGGCCATTCACCAAGAGACCGTGCTGTTTGATGAACTTTCCGTGGCAGAAAACATCTATATCGGCCATGCGCCCCGCACACGGTTCGGCCTAATTGATACCGCGCAAATGCACCGCAACGCGGGCAAACTTCTGGCTGACATCGGTGCGCCCTTCAGTTCCCACACCCAACTGCGCGACCTTGGCATTGCCAGCAAACATCTCGTGGCGATTGCCCGCGCACTGTCGGTCGACGCTCGCGTGGTCATCATGGACGAGCCGACTGCGGCTCTGTCCCACAAAGAAATCGAAGAATTGTATGAACTGGTCGAAACCCTGAAGTCACAAGGCAAGGCGATCCTGTTCATCAGCCACAAGTTCGACGAGATTTTCCGTATCGCCGACCGCTATACCGTCTTTCGCGACGGGGCCTTTGTTGGAGACGGTCGTATCTCTGACATTTCCGAAGGGGAATTGGTGACGATGATGGTCGGGCGATCCGTCGACCAGATTTTCCCGCAAAGCGACCATGACATCGGCGAAGAAGTCCTCAGGGTCGTCGGCTACGATCACCCGACCGAATTCGCGGACATCGGTTTCACCCTGAACTGTGGCGAGATTCTCGGTTTCTACGGGCTTGTTGGCGCGGGCCGGTCCGAATTTATGCAAGCCCTGTTCGGGATCACCAAGCCCTCCAAGGGCGTCTGTCTGGTCAACGGCGACATCAAGGTCATCCGCTCCCCCGCTGACGCGGTCTCAAACGGGATCGTCTATGTCCCCGAGGATCGCGGCAAGCAGGGTGCGATCATCGGCTTGCCGATCTTCCAGAACATCACTTTGCCGTCCTTGGGTAAGACATCCCGCAGCGGGTTCTTGAAACTTGCCGAGGAATTCAAGCTGGCGCGTGAGTATTCGCAGCGGCTGGACCTTCGCGCAGCGGCGCTCGATCAAGACGTGGGCAATCTGTCGGGCGGCAACCAGCAAAAGGTTGTCATCGCCAAATGGCTGGCCACCCAGCCGCAGGTGATCATCCTCGACGAACCGACCAAAGGGATCGACATCGGTTCCAAGGCGGCGGTGCATGAGTTCATGTCTGAACTCGCCGCGCAGGGCCTGTCCGTCATCATGGTCAGCTCTGAAATACCGGAGATCATCGGGATGTCGGACCGAGTGATCGTCATGCGTGACGGTCGCATCGCCGCCGAACTGTCGAAGGGCGAATTGTCCCCCGAGACACTCGTGCGTCATGCGGCGGGGATCACATCATCGACGGAAGGGGCCGCAGCATGACCCGTCTTATTCCCGTGCGCGAAACCATTTTGGCCGGTGCGATCCTGGTGCTGCTCCTTCTCATTTCTTCCCGCTTTGCAGGCTTCGTTGCGCCCTCAAATCTGGCCAATGTGTTCAATGACACGGCCCCGCTGATCATCCTCGCGCTTGGACAGATGGTCGTGATCCTGACCCGTTGCATCGATCTTTCGGTGGCCGCGAACCTTGCTTTGACGGGCATGGCCGTGGCGATGATCAATGTTGCGATGCCCGGACTTCCAATCCCAGTTATCATCGCAATTGCCATCTTTCTGGGGGCGATCATGGGCGCGATCAACGGCGTGCTGGTCTGGAAACTGGCCATCCCACCGATCGTTGTTACCCTTGGCACGATGACCATCTTTCGCGGCATCATCTTCCTGATTTCAGACGGCAAGTGGGTAAATTCCCATGAAATGTCGCCCGCCTTCACGGGCTTTCCTCGCATGGAGTTATTGGGCCTGCCTGTGCTCTCATGGGCGGCCATTATCACAATCATCATCTTCGGGATCATGATGGCGCGCGCACCCTTCGGACGGTCCATTTTTGCAGTCGGCGGCAACCCACATGCCGCCGTCTACACCGGAATCGACGTAGGCAAAACGCAGTTCTGGGCCTTCGTCGTCTCGGGCGCGTTGGCCGGCCTGACCGGCTACCTCTGGGTGTCGCGCTTTGCGGTGGCTTATGTCGATATCGCGGGCGGCTTCGAACTTGAGGTGGTCGCCGCCTGCGTTATCGGCGGCATCTCCATTGCTGGAGGGGTCGGCTCTGTCGGGGGCGCAGTCCTGGGCGCGATCTTTCTTGGTGTCGTCAAGAACGCGCTTCCGGTCGTGAATATCTCACCTTTCTGGCAACTCGCCATCTCTGGCAGCGCGATCCTCATTGCCGTGGCCTTCAACGCCCGTTCTGGCCGCAACAAGGGTCGAATTATCCTAAAATCGGCGGAGGCCACCCAATGACGGACGCTACCCAAACCCGCCATGTCCCTGACCATCTGAACAGCCGCGCGACGCGGATCTTCAAAAGCTGGGAGGCTTTGCTGCTGGCCGTTGCCATTGCGATCTTCGTGATCAACAGCTTCGCCTCGCCCTATTTCCTGAGCGCTTGGAACCTGTCTGACGCAACATTCAACTTTACCGAAAAGGCCATGATCGCCTTCGCCATGGCGCTTCTGATCATCTCGGGTGAAATTGACCTTTCTGTCGCCTCCATCATAGCGCTGTCCAGTACGGCGATGGGGCTAGCATTGCAATACGGTGCTGGCACGCCGGAACTTGTCATGATCGGTCTGACGGTTGGTTTGCTTTGCGGAGCCTTCAACGGGTTCTTCGTCACGGTGCTTGGCCTGCCATCCATCGTCGTAACCATAGGCACAATGAGCCTGTTTCGTGGCATCAGCTACATAATTCTCGGCGATGATGCTTTCCGAGGGTATCCGGCCAGCTTTTCATGGTTCGGACAAGGCTACATCTACTGGGTCTTCACGGTCGAGATGCTGTTGTTTGTCATCATCGCGATCATCTACGGGGTGCTGCTCCACAAAACCAACTTCGGCCGCGCCGTCTATGCGATAGGCAATAACCCGACGGGAGCATTGTTTAGCGGTATCCGCGTAGCCCGCGTCAAGTTCATCCTGTTCCTGCTGACAGGCCTGATGTCTGGCATTGCCGCTGTCTGCCTTACGTCGCGCCTTGGCTCGACGCGGCCCAGCATCGCAACCGGGATGGAGCTTGAGGTGGTGACAATGGTCGTCCTTGGCGGGGTTAACATCCTCGGTGGGTCTGGAACGATCCCGGGTGTCGTGATCGCGGCCTTCGTGATGGGGCTCGTGACCTTCGGGCTGGGCCTGCTGAATGTCCCGGGCATCGTGATGTCGATCTTCATCGGCCTATTGCTGATCGGGGTGATTGCCCTGCCACGTCTATGGGCGATGGCTGCCGCAGGGCGCAAGGCATGAGCGAACGTTACGTCTTTCGCATGCGGCTGAACGACGGGATGGCCGAGGAATACAAGCGCCGCCATGATGCGATCTGGCCCGAACTTGTAGAACTGCTGCACGACGCCGGTGTCAGCGATTATTCGATCCATCTGGACGAGGAAACGGGCCACCTTATTGGGGTTCTGACGCGCGCAAACGATCACAGGATGGACGCCTTGCCCAAACATTCGGTGATGCAAAAATGGTGGGCTTACATGGGGGACATCATGGAAACAAACGAGGATAATTCGCCCGTCGCGATGCCGCTTACACCGCTGTTTCACATGCCATGACTTTACTGACCAAGACGGGGCCACGCCATATCGCTGTTATAGACATCGGTAAGACCAACGCGAAACTCGCGCTGGTTGATCTACCCACCCTGACAGAAATAGCGGTCGTCACGCGCCCGAACATCGTGCAAACCGCGCCCCCATATCCGCATTACGATGTGGAGGGACACTGGGCGTTCCTTCTGGATGCTCTGGCACAGTTCCATAGAGACCACCGTGTCGACGCGATTTCGATAACCACCCACGGCGCCTGTGCCGCATTACTTGATGCGACGGGCGCATTGGCGACACCTATCCTCGACTACGAACAGAATTATCCCGACGATATTATCGACGCCTACGATGCCCTTAAACCCGATTTTGCGCAGACCGGATCGCCCAAGCTTGCAGGTGGTCTGAACATTGGCGCGCAGCTGCACTGGCTTCTTGCCGGTGATCCAAGCCTCAAAGACCGCACCGCCCAGATCGTCACTTACCCGCAATACTGGGGGCATCGCCTGACAGGCGTGACCGCAACGGATGTCACATCCATCGGCTGCCACACCGATCTGTGGAATCCCTATGAAGGGAGGTTCTCTGACCTGACGGACAAGCTCGGCATTCGCGACAAGATCGCACCCGTGCGCCGCCCCGGCGACATTTTGGGGACGGTTTTGCCCGAGATAGCCAAGGCCACCGGCCTCACACCCGCAACGCCGGTTTGCGTGGGCATCCACGATTCAAACGCGTCGCTTTATCCCTATGTCACCTCGCAAAACGGCCCGGTGTCGGTGGTCTCAACAGGTACTTGGGTCATCGCTATGTCCTTGAATGGCGGCAATGCGGTTACGCTAGACCCGTCTCGTGACACCCTCGTCAACGTCAACGCGCACGATCAAGCGGTGGCAAGTGCGCGCTTTATGGGCGGACGAGAATTCGAACTGATTCAGCAAGGACAGCCGGTCGACCCAACGGAACGCGACGTGTCTGCAGTGCTGGAGGATTGCCGTATGCTCTTGCCATCGGTCGAACGCTGTTCGGGGCCGTTTCAGGGGCGGCAGATGCAGTGGCACGGCGGTGAGCCAAAGGTCGGAACGGGTCAACGGTCGGCCGCGCTTTCGTTCTACTTGGCTTTGATGACAGGCACCTGCCTGAGACTCGTCAAAGGCGCCGGCCCCACGATTGTGGAAGGCCCTTTCGCAAGAAATTCCGCATACCTCGCAATGCTGAATGCAGTAACTGCACGCCCCGTTCTCACGAATGCAGCCGTTACAGGTACAAGCATCGGCGCAGCCATGTTGCTTGCGGATGAAGCGTTCTCACTCGGGCTAGACACGGTAGAAACAAAATTACCTTTGAACAGACTCAGGGCTTATGCCGATCAGTGGTGCGGGTTGGCAGACGCCGACTAGCCGCGCGGGGCAGCAAGCGACGTCTCTGGTCAGAAACCATTGCCGGATTGATGTTTGACGTTTTGATTGTCGCGCCGCTGAAACCGTCGGCGACGTTGCGCAGAACATGTGCGCCTATGTGCGTGCCTTCTCAAAACTGGCCCAGAGGGCCTTGAAGGTTTCAAAATCAACGGGTCCTTCTTTCAAAGGGTCCAGAACCACGGCTTCGGCAGCGAAGAGCCGGTCGAGCGCGACGTTCATCTTTGGGATCACGTCTGCGGGGATGCAGACCGCGCCGTGGCGGTCCGCGTGGATCAAGTCGCCCTCGGTTACGGTCATGCCAAAGATGGTGACGGGCGTGCCAATGTCGCGAACGTGGACAAAGTCGTGGCTTGGGCCGACCGATCCGGCAAGGACCGGAAAGCCATCGGGCAAGTCACCCAGATCACGAACGACCCCGTTGGTCACCGCCCCGCTAAGGCCAAAGACGCCCTTGTGGACAAGCGCATGGACCTCACCCCACCAAGCGCCGATCGCGGCGTCGCCGTCAGTATCTTCGATGACGGCCACGCCAGGGCGGGGGCCTGCGTTCATCGCCTCAAAATAGGCCATGCGGCGGCGGCGGATTTCGTCGGGTGGTTCGGTGGGCGGGCGGGTCCCTGCGATGCGTGCTGTGCGGGCAAAGCCGACGATCCGCGCGTCTTTGTCGCCCGCCCATGTGATTGTGCGGTGGGTGAAGCCCGCGAAGCCGCGCTGGCCTTGGGCAGCTTCGATGGCGTTGCAGACGGTGGGCGTGTCGCAGTTGTGCAAACGATCTATGAGCGTGGAGATGTCAGAAGTGTTCATGATTTGCCTCCTACCAGTCTCGCATCACTTTGGCGCAGGCACTTGGGTCTTCCAGCGGGGCAAAATGCCCCAAGCCGTCCAGCCTGCGAAATTGCCCGTTGGGCGCATTTTGTGCGGCGGCCTGACCTTGCGGAGGCGGAGAGGCCTGATCCTGCGTGCCAGTTGCGGCCAGAACGGGCATTGCGGCCTGTGTCAAAGCAGGCAGCGCGCCCGGGCGGCTTAGCGCCAGCTGGGTTTGCGCGCCTATTAATGGCGCGGTCTCTTCGGCCATCTGGCAGATTGCAGCCCGTGTTGCATCAGGGGCGGGGCCAAAGATGTCCGCAAGGCGGGTCTTGAGAGCCGCTGCCCCGCCAAAGGTGCGGACATCCTGCAACAGAGCGTGGCGCAACGGGGCCTTGGCAGGGTCATCGGCGTAAGGGTTGAGCCCGAAAAGGATCAGGCGGTCTGCGGTCATGCTGTCTGCAAAATGGGCCGCCACGATTGCCCCTAGGGAAAAGCCGCAGACGATCGTATCGGTTGCAAGGCCATCGAAATCCACGCGGTAGTCTTCGATGGAAGGACGGTCCAGTGTTACAAAGGTCCGAGCGGTGTGTGCTACGCCAAGCCCATCCAGAAACCTGTCAAAGACCGCCCCGGTGCACAACGTGCCGGGCAAGAGCAACCAAGGTTTGTTTGACAATCCCTCAATAGCCATTTTGAACGGCGGTTCCGGGGCTCGTCTCTTCAAGGGTGACACGCACGGCCTCGCGCATGCTGCGGGTCAGATGGGCAAAGTCGTTGCCGGGTGTCACAAGGCGGAAGCCCTGTTCGATACGGGTGCGTGCTTCTTCGCCGGAACCGCAGAAAATTCCGGCAGGTATGCCGCGTTTGGTGGCTGCGGCCAGCACATGAAGCAAGCCAGCCTCGGATTTCGGGCGGGGATGGCCGGAATGACCATCCATTTCAAACGCCAGATCGTTGGGGCCGATATAGACCATATCGACGCCGTCGACATCTAGGATATCTTCAATACGCTCGACCGCTTCGGCGGTTTCGATCATCGGGATGGCCATCACAGTTTTATCCGCCTGCGCCACATAGTCAGGCCCGCCATAAAGCAGCCCGCGAGAGGGGCCGAAGCTGCGGTTGCCCAGGGGCGGGTAGCGGCAGGCATCGACCAGCGTTTTGGTTTGTTCCGGCGTCGAGATCATCGGGCAGATGATACCGTAGGCCCCTGCATCCAGAAGGTGCATGATGTTCGCTGGATTAAGCTCGGGCACGCGGACCATAGGCGTTGCAGGCGTTGCGGATAGCGCTTGCATGATCGCCAGTGCGTCCGAAAAGCCCAGCATGCCGTGTTGCAGATCGACGGTGACGGCGTGGACGCCGCTGTGGCCGACGCCTTCGGCGGAATAAGCTGAGGCAATCGAGAGCCAGCCGTTTACAACGATCTGCGAGGCCGCGAGGCGGGTTCTGATGGCGTTGGCGCGCATTATCCTGCCCGCCCGTAGCTGGGCAAAAGGCTAACCTTTGCAACAAACCCGCCTGCATCAAGCCCAAGCCCCGCATCCGTCGCGCCGTTGAGGGTTTCAGGGGTGAATACGGGCCGTTTGCGGTGATCACCGCTGAGAACGACAAGGGCTTCGACCGGCGTATCGCCGGTTGCCGTCAGGGTGCGGAAAACACTCGCAGGGACAGAGTAGGTGTCCCATGCATTCAGGATGACAGAGGCGTCGCCCTCGACATAGTCCAGCCGTGCTTGGCCCTCATGCATCATCAGGACCATCTTTTCATCTAGCAGGAACGGGCCGACGGACTGGCCCGGCTCGATCCGCAACCATTCGGCGGAGAACCCATGGGGATTGGTGATAGGGGCAGCGTGATTGCGGTTTTGCGTCATGCCATGACCGATCACAGGGGCGATTTGGGCGCCACCCGTCGGCAGGGCCTGATCGATGAAAGCGGGCCGGAAATCGCGGGCGTCCGCGGCGACGATCCGCGACATCATTTCATCGCGCGACACATCGCGAAGTGCTGCAACGTCTTCGTCCGGCATGGGTGGGATGCGGCCGCTTTCGGGGGGGACGGCGTCCCCGCGCGATGTGTCGATGAGGCGATTGTCGGACGAAATATAGAGGCCGTAGTCGGCGGCTTCCCGAATGATTTCGGGGTGAAAAATCACGCCGCCCGTGTTGTCGCCGCCCAGAATGGTGAACAGCCAGCCATCGTCAGGGCCTGCATTGGTGAAGCCCCGGAAAATCCATGTCGGCACGGATACGATATCACCCTTGGTGCCCTTGATTTCGTTTTCGCCATTCGACCCCCAACGGAAGGTCCATTCGCCCGCCTGCACGATGAACACCTCGGCGGTAAAATGGATGTGCAGGTTGTTGGTGATCCCGTGGGGCATGGCCGCCGCACCGATGTTGAAGCCATGCGCCTCGGGCAGATTGATGACCTGATCGTCCGAAGACGTCACGCCGGGCCCAATGATCGAATAGTTTTCCTTGGTGTCCGAACCGGGCTTTTTGCAGTCGATGAAGGCGACGGTGCAGGACACATAGTCGTCCCGCTTAATGTGGCGCGCGTCGGCGATGTCTTGGGTGATGGTCGTCATGATGTGTCCTCTTTTTATCTGAGACGCTCGCCGGTCGCGCGGTCAAACAGATGAATGCGCGCGCCATCCTTAGGTGCCAAATGACAGGGTGAATTGATCTCTGCTTCGAAATCGGCATGACCGCGTGCGCAAACTGAAGACGGCCCGTTGCGCAGGGTCACCAGCGTGGATTCCCCCGTCAGTTCAAGAGCGTAGAGCTTGCCGCTGATGGCCGCTCCTGCGTCCTCGGTAATATCGAGCTCTTCGGGGCGAATGCCCAACACAACCCCTTTGCAGCCCGCCAGATCGACGGGGAGTTCAACGCCGTCGGCACGGAACACGCCGCTCTGCACAGCGCCATCAATCAGGTTCATTGATGGCGATCCGATAAAGCCAGCCACAAACAGATCAGCCGGTTCGGCGTAGATTTTCTTGGGTGTGTCCAATTGTACGATCTTACCGTCACGCATGACAGCCACGCGTGTGGCAAGCGTCATCGCCTCCATTTGGTCGTGTGTCACGTATACTGTGGTGACGCCGAGTTCATGATGCAGGTGTTTGAGTTCAGCCCGCATGGTCACGCGGAGTTTGGCATCCAGATTGGATAGCGGCTCGTCCATCAGGAAGATGCTTGGCGTGCGCACGATAGCACGGGCAAGAGCCACGCGTTGACGCTGACCACCGGACAGTTCGGACGGGCGGCGTTCCAGCAGGGCGTCCAGTTCGACCTTTTCGGCGGTTTCCTGCACCCGTGCCTTGCGATCAACCTTGGACATGCCGCGCAGTTTCAGCGGATATTCGATGTTCTGGCGTACGGTCATATGCGGATAAAGACCGTAGTTCTGGAACACCATCGCGATGTCGCGGTCCTTGGGCGGCTTGTCGTTGACCCGCTCGCCCTTGATCATGATGTCGCCCGAGGTGATGTCCTCAAGCCCGGCGATCATGCGCATCGTCGTGGTCTTGCCACAGCCTGATGGCCCCAACAGCACCAGAAACTCACCGTCATGAATGGTCAGGCTTTGCTTCGGGACGGCAAGGAAATTGCCATACTTCTTTTCGATATCAACAAGACGGACTTCGGCCATGTTTCGTTTCCTTTTATTTGACCGCACCGGCCGTCATGCCGCGCGTAAAGTGTTTCTGGATGAACAGGGCCATGATAAAGATCGGCACGGTAATCATGACGCCGGCCGCGCTCATCAATTCCCAAAGATCGCCGCGTTCGGTGCGGAAACTGACAAGGCCGACGGGCAGGGTGACAGCATCGCGGCGCGACAGGATCAGCGCAAACAGAAATTCGTTCCACGTCAGGATAAAGCAGAAGATCGATGAGGTCATGATGCCGGGGGCGGCCATGGGCATGACGATGTCTTTGATCACCCGCAGGCGGGATGCACCGTCGATCATCGCCGCTTCTTCGCTGTCTGTCGGGATCGCGTCGATGAAGCCCTTGATCATCCAGATCACAAAGGGCGTCACAATGGCCAGGTTGACGATGATCAATGCGATACGCGTGTCCAGAAGGTCCAACTGCCGGAACATTAAGAAGAACGGTAGCACGATCACCACGGCAGGAATGAACTGTGTGGACAGGATGAGAAAGAACAGGAACTTGCGTCCTTTTACCCTAAACCGAGAGAACGAATAGGCCGCCAGCGCCGCGCAAGGCACCGCAATCGCAACCGTCACCGTGGCTACGATGACCGAGTTCAGAACCATCGACCCAAGGTTCCACGGCTCCGAGAACACGGTGACGAAGTTCTGCACCGTCGGTTCAAAAATCAGCGATAGGGAATAGGCGTCGCGGGGCTGTTTGAAGGCGGTCAGAAACATCCACGCGATCGGGAACAGGACCACAAACGAGATCAGGGCAAGAAGGGCGCGTTCGCCCAGATATGCGAGCGTCTTTCTCATGCGGTTGCCATCTTTCTTTCGCTCAGCAGCATGCGGACATACCAGATTGAGATGAACATCATGATCGCCGTCAGGATCCACGCCAGCGCCGAGGCATAGCCCATGTCGAACCAGCGGAAGCCTACGTTAAAGATGAAATAGGCCAGCGTTTCGGTCGATGTGCCTGGTCCACCCCCTGTCAGCGTGACGACCTGATCAAACATCTTCAGAGCAAAGATCGTTTTCAGAACCGCCATCACAAGGATTACACCGCGCATCTGCGGCAGAATGATGCCAAACACGATGCGCAGGTTGGATGCACCGTCGATGCGCGCCGCTTCCTCGGTTTCGCGCGGGATGGAGGCAAGGCCGCCCAGACACATGAAGGTCATATAAGGCGTCCAGTGCCAAACATCTGTCAGCACCAGAATGCCCATGGCCAGTTGCGGATCAGCCAGCCACGGCACGCCCTGCAACGCGGGGAACACAGCGCCCAAGCCATTGGCGATGACGCCGAATTCGGGGTTGAACATAAAGCGGTAGCTGACACCGATCAGCGCGGGGCTCATCGCGAAAGGCAGGATCAGGATGATGCGCGTGAAGGTATGCATCGGCCCCTTGCGGCGCAGCAGCAGCGCAAGCGCCATGGCCAGCACCACCGTCAGGATCACGCTGGTGATCACAAAGACAAACGTCACCCAAAGCGAGTTCAGAAATTGGCTTTCGCCAGCGGCATAAAGGTAATTATCGAGGCCGACGAAGCCTTCGGGGCGGCGGCTTTTGGTGAGGTCCCAGGCGCGAAACGACGTGATGAACGAATAGGCAAGAGGGTAGATCGTTGTCGCCAGCACGATGATGAAGGCCGGGATCAATAACCAATAGGGCAGTAGCCGATCTTTCACGGGGGCACCTCATCACGATCTAGGAAAAGAAAGGGGCCGGGCGACAGATGCCGCCCAGCCCTGGGGAGGCTAGCGGATTGCCGCGATATCCTCGGCGGCTTTGTCGAGTGTCGCCTGCACGTCGGTTGCTTCGCCGGACGCAAGGCTGGAGATCGCTGTCTCAAGGATCAGCACGATGCGCGGCCAGTTGTCGCCGAACTCCACACCGTCTGCCGTCGCCAGAGCGTCAGCCGCCGCCTGGTGCATGCCGCCCCAACGCGCGTTGACCTCAGGATCCGTCAAGTTGGACATGTGAACGGCAACAACCTCGGACAGATCAGGGTCCATCAGCACGTCACGCTCAAGTGCAGGATCGGTCAGCCAACCAAGGAATTCCGTAGCGGCGTCCTTGTTGTCGGATTCGGCCGTCACACCAAAGATCCAGGTGTTGGTGAAGGTTGTGCGGTCTGCACCGGCGACCGATGGCAGGGCCGTAAACCCGATCTGGTCGGCCGTCAGCGTGGATTGCTCAGGATCGCTCAGTTGCGAACGCACCCACCACCAAACAGGAAGCATCGCGGAGTTGCCCTGCTTAAAGCTGGTCACGGCATCCTGCTCAACAAACACGGCAGAACCTGCAGGAACGATTTCTTCCTCGGTCAGGTAGCTGACGTAGGTTTCAGTCGCCGCAACACCAGCATCGGAATTGAAGATCGCATTGCCGCCTGCATCAAACAGATCGCCACCATTGCCCCAAAGCAGGTTCATCCAAACCATCAGGTTCTGACCATTGAGCTTGCCATACGGCAGTGCCACGCCAGCGGCGTCGGTTTTCTCCTGAATGGTTTTCGCGGCTGTGACCATGTCTTCCCAGGTCTGTGGGGGCGTCACGCCAGCTTCTTCCAGAAGATCCGTCCGATAGAACATCAATTGAACGTGGCCGCGCACCGGCAGGCCGATCAATTCACCGTTCAGCATGCCATGACGAATGTGTGCCGCAGGGAAATCACTCAGGTCGGTGCCCTGTGCCTCAATGCCCGGCCCAATCGGCGCCAACAGCATTTGCAGCGATGACACCCACTGATCCATCACCGACACAACATCATAATCGCCGCCCGCAACCATTTCGGTTGTCAGGGCTTCTTTCATGTTCGGGAACGGCACGTAATCGTACACGACGTCGATGCCCGTGGCCTCTTCGAATTCGGCCAGCCGGGCTTCGTGCGCCTCGAACTGGCTGGATTTCACGGCCAATACATTCACGGTCTGACCGTCGAATGGCCGACCTTCTGTTGCCTCCCATGCGAAAGCCTGAGCGCCGCACAGTGAAGCTGCGATCGCAATCGCGCTGGTAAATAGTTTCATAGTTTCCTCCCTTGACTGTCCCCAGCGTAGACGGACGACGAAAGTTTCGTCAATAAGATTATTGATAATTTGGAATGGACAGATTTTCCTGACCTGCTAAGTTGGTTTTATTGAAGGAAACGGAGTGTCCAGTATGTCCGACCTGCTGACACAGGACCTAGAGAACGACGTTATTTTCGGTGTGTATCCGCCTGGCGCGAGAATCATCGAAGACCGGGTTATGGAGATCTATGGCGCCAAACGGCATGCGGTGCGCAACGCTTTTGCAGAGCTCGAAGCGCGTGGGCTTCTGGTACGACGGCCCAATCGCGGGGTTGAGGTGGTGGACTTCACCCCAGATGAGGTTGATGCGCTATATGACGTTCGGATCATCCTGGAAACGGCTGCCGCGGAACGTACGAACCTTCCCTGTAGCCAACAGATTGCGACGCGGTTGGAAGACATCGCACGTCGCCATGAAAAGGCGGTTAAGGAGCACGATTTTCGATCCGTCTTCTGGCTCAATCAAGAGTTTCACGAAGTGCAGTATTCGTGCTGTGGAAACCCGCGCCTTGCTGAATTGATCAGCAAACACGCCCGCGCAGCGCAGCCTATTCGCGTTGTCAAATACGACGATGAGACTCATATGGAACAAATCGTCAGCCAGCACTTTGACATCATCGCGGCCTTGCGCGGCACGTCAGAAGAGGCGCTTGTCGCAGCGGTTCGCGCCCATTTGCCTGCATCGGCCGAGGCTTACCGCACCCTTTACAACCGCCGGTTCGGAGCGCGAGCCCAAACCGCATAAGGCCACCATCGTACCCAAGGCACACCCGTTTGAGAATACTCGAACCAAGACACCCAGGATGCCCTATCGTGTGTTCAGATAAAACAATGCTAGGAATGACGATCACTTTGCATTCAAGGCTTCAAAGGTGGGCATCGGCGCAGTTGTAGCCAAAGAGTCGCTGTTCTCGCGAAGCGTAAATTTGGCTGCTGATCTATGCTGCGTCATAGACCAATGGCCGCATCATCCGCTGTGCGGCGGCATCGGATTTCTCGCTGACGTAGTATCGTCCAAGTAGCAAGCGCACGCCGCATAGAATTAGAATTCACAGAATGGGTTCGTTCCTGTCATTTCCCGCCTGGGCGGCGACGGTCGGCAGAGGCAAATTGATATGAGATCAATGCAGATCGGTTGATTGGAAAGCGCAGCCAAATCGGCTCTATTTGAAGAGCCACGCATTGTTTTACAGAAATGAGCCGCCCAAAGTGAGCTGCTTTCTTTGCCTTTGGAAGTCGCGTGCGGTTTTGGCTTTACGACTGAGCAGAGGCGCAAGAACACAAACCTACCTATTCACCGCCGTTTACCTGCCTTCCCTTTCGGGGGGCTGGACTGCCCCAATTCCCGTACAGTATGTGTGCAACATGGACGCGACGCGGACCATAGGAGAGCGATAATACCTTACAACGCAGCAACCTCGGCAGCGCGATTATCCTGTGCTCCCATGATGGGCGGTGGCGATTTTCAAGTTAATTCAAGTATTTAAAGTGCGTCGTGTGTAGTACGTGATCATGTGCTAATCGCTTGATTTCGCATGATTTTCGTAGCGGATATTTGAAATCCTACCCTGTCGGTCGACCCATTTGATCAAAATCGCACGCGACCTGTGTAAACAGAGGGTTGATCGTGCAGTGACAATTTTTTCCTTCGACTTTTGCCAGCTTTCAATCTGAGCGAGGTACTTATTGCTTGGAACCCGATGGCGCATAGCCGCGGGTTTGTTTTCGGTGGTTGCCCCAGGTTTGAGCATGCTCGCGTCGCGCGTCGGCATGCCCGCTGACTGCAAAAACGCGGTTGGCCTCTGCTTCAGCCTCGGCAAGAACATCGTTGGGCAATATCAGAAGCGGCTTTCGGTCATCCAACAGCACCCGGCCGTTGACGATTACAGTATTCACATCGGCCGCATTGGCAAAATGTGTGATCCGGTTCAAGGGCATGACAGGCGGCCATAGATGTGCGCGTCGCCCGTCCAGCAACACGATGTCCGCCTTTTTTCCAACCTCCAACGACCCGATTTCAGTCTCGAGGCCCAATGCGCGAGCAGCGTCGATCGTGCACATTTCCAGCGCCTTACCCTCGGGCAGAATGCCTGCATCTTGGAAGTGGCGGCGGTGGTAGTGCATCGCCTGTGCCATGTGGCGAAACATGTCGAACCCGCGATCTGGCGCGCCGGCATCAGAGCCAAGGCAGACAGTGATCCCTGCGTCGATCAGTTCCGGAACCGGGCATCTGCCGCGGATCGACATGATGGCCGACGGATTGTGTATAATTGCTGCCCCGGTGAGGGCGAGCGCCTCGAAGTCCGCAGGGCTAAGGTCAATGCTATGACTGAGCGCGGCTTTTGTTGACAGAAGACCAAGCTCGGCAGCTAGCGCGATTGTATCCGTTCGGTGACCATCTTGGGTGAAGAGAACGCCGCTGCGATCCTGCAGGTCGCGCATGGCCCGCGACATGGTTCGGATCTCGGGGGCATTCTCTTTCATGTGGTTAGGGGTATAGACTGGGAAGATTAGAGCGACTCCAGTGCCTTGCATAAGAACATCGTCATGGCGACTCATCAGGTCTTCACAAACAGCCATTTGCTCTTCGAAACTGACAGGTGCCCGATCCGGCCCAAACTGCCGTGGAAAGGGAAGGCGGCCCGGACCCACCGCCATGATGGTACGCAATCCAGATGCACGTGTCGCCGCGCAATGGGCATCGCCAGCCTCGGGCGTGTCGGTTCGATAAATGTCGGCACCACCGCCCAAGAGCGAAACTGCGGTGGTCACGCCACCCATTAGCCGCTCAAGCAGTGCCAGCTGCGCTTCGGCCCGCCAGAAAGCGGGTGTGGCCGCACCAGCGTAAATGTCTTCGCAGATGCGGAACCACAGTTCGCCGTCGCCATCGCCCGCGCCGCGCACAAGCCCGTGCCCTGCATGAGAATGCGCATCGATAAGACCGGGCAATGCAATCATGCCCGGTCGATCTATGACCGTTGTTGCTGCAGGTGGCTCGCCTGTGCCGATTGCCGCGATCCTGTCATCAGTGATCGCGATCCAGCTCTTTTCCAGAACCCTGCGGTCCACGTCCATGGTCACCATGGTGGCGCATGTCAAGATCAGGTCATATGGGGCATTCACGAGCGGTCCTCCTGAAATACGCATGTTTCACGCGTCCTCTCCAACCCTGCTTCTGTGCGGCGACAGGCGAGTGTCGGAAAATAACACTTCGCTAGTCTGGGTTAATCTTGCTCCCGACGTTCAGATCGGTTTGCGCCAAGCTGGCATGACCTTTTGCCATGACGTCTTCAACCGATGGTGTCGGTAGGTCGAAGGCGTTTCGTGTCATTGAATAGCCATCGCCACCCATGCGTCCGATTGCGTCAAGCTTCTCTGAGTTCGAGTAGTATGTTTCGAGGTCGATGATGTCTTCGCGTACATGCGCCATCTCGATCCGTCCGAGAATGATTTCGCGGGCACTGCTGACAGAGATTGAGGTATGTCGACGACATTCAAAGGCCACTGGCGCTTCGGCGATCCTTGGGCAGGCCACCATCGTGCCGTCCACTGCCGTAAGCCCGGCCATCTCCAACTCGTCGACCTCTGGACCAAAGGGTGCAGCCGTTGCTGCCATGGCTTCGACATTGGCGAAATCCACGATATTTACAGTGAATACCTCCGTGTGGCGGATATTGTAGGCCGTGTCCTTGAAGCTCAGGTCCGGTTTGTTTTCGACACCCAATGCAAGGATGGGCGGATCGGCCGACAGGCAATTGAAAAACGAATAGGGTGCTGCGTTCACGACGCCATCAGGCGAAATCGTAGTCACCCACGCGATGGGGCGGGGAACCACAGTTCCAATCATGACCTTGTAGGCCTGTCGAGCCGTTAATTCCGAGAACCGTATGGCGTGATGGATCAATGTGCCAATTCCTTGCCATATCGCGATAGAATAGATTCAACGGTATCCGGTGCTTTCTTGAACGCGGCGCGCTCTGCAACTGCTCCGAGGTGATGTTCCATCAATGAAACAGCGAGGTCGGCGTTGGCTGTGCGAAGTGCCTCGATGATTTGTGAGTGCTCGTCGACCGCACAGTCGGAAGAATGCGACTTCGCATACATGGCCATGATCAAAGAGCATCGCAGAACAACCTCTGTGACGTATCGCGCCAACACCTCATTGCCGCTCAACTGTGCAAGCAGGATATGGAACTCGCCTGAAAGTCGGATCGAGACGGGCCCGTCCTTGCCCCTAATGGCCTGTTCGCGGCGGACATGTGCGTCGAGCTGTTCAAAGTCCTCTTCGGACATCGTCTCGATGCCGATGCGGATGACTTCGGTTTCAAGACATCGGCGGACCTGAAATATCTGTTGCGCCTCTTCGATCGATGGCTCGGCGACGAATGCCCCGCGGTTGCGTCGCGAGACGACAAGACCCATAGTTTCCAGCCTGACAAGGGCGTGCCGGACGATTGTACGGCTCACGCCAAATTGCTCGCCTACAGTGTCTTCTGGCAGCCGCATGCCAGGCTGCAGGGCCTGCTCAATGATTGCCCTGCACAGCAGTTCATACACAGCATCGGTCGTGGTGCTTTGCTTTTGCTCTCTCATGTAAGTCCCTTGCCAGTTTTTCTGGCAGAAGTTCAAGCACGTATCCATAGAAGGTATCGATTGGATACAAAAAACTTGCCAAACCGCAATGTGATCCGCAATAGTTATCTCATAAAGTTGTATACGATCCGCATGCGCTTTCTTGCTCAAATCTACCTCAGGGGGTTTTCATGAATCTTAAATCTGTACTAATCGCATCCGTTGCAGTGGGCGCTCTTTCTCTGCCTGCGCATGCAGAAAATATCCTGAACTGGGGCTCCAGCCGCGACATCGGCTCACTGGATCCCTACTCGTACGGGGACAGCTTCACGATCAACGTCCTCAATCATGCTTATGAAGGCTTGGTGCGCTACAACCTCGACTTGAAGATCGAACCAGCGTTGGCGACCTCTTGGGAGATTCTCGAGGATAATGTGACTTGGCGGTTCAAGTTGCGGGAAGGCGTGTCCTTCCATAACGGCAACCCCTTCACGGCCAATGATGTTCAAGCGTCATTGGCTCGTGTCAGTCACGAGAATTCGCCTTTGAAAGGCAATCTTCCAGCCTATGTTTCGTCTTCCGTTGTGGACGACTACACCATCGACATCACCCTGAATGGAACATATCCGCTTCTTCTTAACGATCTGACAAATATACATATATTTGATGAGGAGTGGTTGGTTGAGAATGGTGCCGAGTTGCCGACCGACATCGGTGCGGGTGTCGAGGGCTTTGCGACTTATAATGCAAACGGAACTGGGCCTTTCATCGTTGAAAGCCGCCAACCGGATGCGCAAACGGTTTTTGTCGTTAACCCTGACTGGTGGGATGAGCCGGCACATAACCTTGACGGGTTCGTATTGAGCCCGATCAATTCGGCGGCCACCCGTGTTGCAGCGCTTCTCTCTGGCGAAATTCAGTTCACCGAAAGCGCGCCGGTGCAGGATCTGGATCGTCTCGCGGCGGCTCCGGGGGTCAATCTTCTAGAGGGTGTCGATCTTCGAACCATCATGCTTGGTTTCAACTTTGGTGAAACCCTTATGTCGGGCGCGCCAAATCCCTTTTCAAAGAATGAAGTCCGTGAGGCGATGTACAAGGCCATTGACCTGCAGCTGATCCACGAGCGCGTAATGCGTGGCAAAAGCCGCGTTGCCGGCGCTGTTGTCGCACCTCCGATCCCCGGATATGTGCCTGAATTGGATACAATTCCAGAGTACGATCCGGAAGCTGCCAAGGCAATGCTCGCAGCGGCGGGGGTGCCCGAGGGGCTGGAATTCGAATTCAATTGCATGTCCGACGGCTACGTGAACGAAGAACAGCTGTGCCAAGCCATCGCGTCAATGTGGAGCCGTGTCGGTTTGGCCCCGAAGCTGGATATCGCGCCCCGTGCGGTTCAATCGCCGAAACGTACGAACGGGCAGACCGATGTCTACACGTTGGGCTGGGCGACGTTGCCGATGCTGGATGCCTATTCGCCGCTCTTGCAGATCTTCCACACCAAGGAAGGCAATTCCGGCGTCTTCAATTGGGGCGGATGGTCGTTCCCCGAGCTCGATGCGCTGGTGCAGAAGGCGGGCAAGGAGCTCGATACGGAAACTCGTCTTGGCTATGAAACCGAGGCTCTGCAGATCGTGAAGGATGAGAATATAATGCTTCCACTGCATCAGCAGCCGATGGCTTGGGCGGTTTCGGATAAAGTGGCTGAAATGCCGCTGTTCCCTGACAACAAGCCGCGTCTCTGGTTCACCCAGATGTCCGAGTAATCTTTGGATTTTGAACTTCCACAAACAAGAGGACGCCTGACACAGTGCTTGCGTTTCTGATCAAGCGGACCGCCAATGCTTTTTTTGTGATGTTGGCGGTCGCCTTTCTTGCGTTCCTGATCTTCCGATCCTTCGGCGATCCCGTCGAAATGATGGTGAATGAACAGGCAACGCAAGAAGACCGCGCCGCACTCCGTGAACGGCTAGGACTGAATGATGGCTTCCTGACCCAATATGTCCGGTTCGTCACAAATGCGGCCCAAGGAGATTTCGGCATCTCCTACAGAAACCAGCAAGACGTGATGGTGCTGATTTCCGAACGGTTCCCTGCGACCATCGAACTGGTTTTGGTAGCGACGATCATTTCTCTGGTGGTTGGCATGCCGCTTGGCGTTTTGACAGCCGTTCACCGCAATAGTCGCCTTGCGAATTTTCTCCAGTTGGGCTCCATCGTCGGCGTATCACTTCCAAGTTTCGTGGTTGGCATCCTGCTTATACTTGCGTTTTCGGTTTCGCTTGGTTGGTTGCCTGCATTTGGCCGGGGGGAAACCGTAGATGTCGGGTGGTGGTCTACCGGGCTTTTGACGCCTTCTGGTCGACAGGCGCTCATTCTTCCCGCGATCTCGCTGTCGACGTTCCAGATCACACTTGTGATGCGGCTGGTCCGAGCCGAGATGCTCGAAACCCTGCGTACCGATTATGTCAAGTTTGCAAGGGCGCGGGGTGTGCCGCGCGCGCGGGTCCACTGGGTGCATGCGCTGCGGAATTGCCTGATGCCAGTGATCACGTTGACCGGCATGCAGATTGGAAATCTCATCGCCTTTGCCCTCGTGACCGAAACGGTTTTCCAATGGCCCGGAATGGGCTTGTTGTTTATCCAAGCCGTCACCTTCGTGGATATTCCCGTGATGGCAGCTTACCTGATGCTGGTGTCCCTGATCTTTGTGACGCTCAATACCATCGTCGATGTCACCTATGCTTGGGTCGATCCCCGATTGAAGGACGACAGCGCCAAAGCAGGAGCTGCAAATGGCTGAGCCTGAACAGACGGCGCCAGCAGCCAAAGATGACTTGCGTGCGCGTCAGGCGAACGGTGTCTGGTCACGATTGCGCGAAAGCGACCTTGGCTATTCCTTCGTGCGCCACCCGAGTGCGATCTTCGCGGCCGCTCTCTTGGGGCTGATCGCACTCAGCGCCCTTTTGGCGCCGTGGATCACACCGCAAAACCCGTATGATCTGGCAGCTCTAGAGCTGTGGAACTCCGAGATTCCGCCGATTTGGGACGAGCGGGGTCAGTTGCCCTACCTTTTGGGCACTGACGTTCAGGGTAGGGACATGCTGTCAGCGATCCTCTACGGGTCGCGGATCTCGCTTATCATCGGATTTGCGTCAGTCATCCTCGCTTTGTCGGTCGGCCTCACCCTTGGACTGATTGCTGGCTACTTCGGAGGCTGGATCGACAACGTCATCATGCGCATCGGTGACATCCTTTTGTCGATGCCTTTCATCCTGATTGCGATCCTGATCTCTGCCATGGCCACGGCTTCCTTGCCGCCGTCGTTGAAAAGTGCGTTGGCCGCACCGATCCTGATCTTCGCCATCGCGGTTCCGTCTTGGGTCCAATACGCTCGTACCGTGCGCGCATCGACCATGGTGGAACGGCGAAAGGAATACGTTCAGGCGGCCCGGCTGATCCGGGTGAAGTCGTGGCGGATCATGCTGCAGCACATCCTGCCAAACACGCTGACCCCGATCATGGTCGCCGCCACGTTGAATTTCGGCCTAGCGATCCTGTCGGAAGCAACGCTTTCGTTTCTCGGCGTTGGCATGCCGTCGGACCAGCCATCGCTTGGAACGCTGATCCGGTTTGGTAACGAATACCTGTTCTCGGGCCTGTGGTGGATCGTGGTGTTCCCGGCGGTCCAACTGTGCCTCATCGTGGTTTCGGTCAACATGATCGGCGACTGGCTGCGCGATGCCCTCAACCCCAAATTACAGTGATGACATGACAAACTTGCTTTTGAAGAATGTGCGCCCGATGGGGCAGACCGCGACAGACTTGGCGATCACCGACGGTCTTTTCGCCAAAATGGCCGCACCCGGTGCAGAAGAAATTGACTGCGGTGGGCGCATCCTGATCCCCGGTCTTGTCGAGGCGCATACCCATCTCGACAAATCGCTGCTTGGGCTGCCTTGGTATCGCAATGAGGTTGGCCCGAGGTTGATCGACAAGATCACCAATGAGCGCGAGGTGAAAGTCGCGCTTGGACTTGACCCAAGGGTGCAATCCGAACGCCAGTCGATCCAGTCTATGGGGTTCGGCACAACCCACATCCGCAGCCATGTGGACGTTGATACACATCACGGTTTGGCCGGGATCGAGGGTGTCATGGCCACCCGTGAAAAGCTTGCGGGCTATGTCGATATCGAAATCGTGGCGTTTCCGCAGTCGGGCATGATCACACGCCCCGGCACGGTCGAGATGATGGACGCGGCACTTGCGATGGGTGCAGAAGTTGTTGGGGGGCTGGACCCCTGTGGCATTGACCGCGATCCCCGTGCGCATCTCGATGCGATTTTCGGTCTGGCTGAAAAGCACGGCAAACCGATTGATATCCATCTGCATGAACGCGATTTGCTTGGCGGGTATTCTACCGAAGAGATCATCGCTCGCACCCTCGCGCATGGAATGCAAGGAAAGGTGACCATCAGCCATGCCTTTTGCCTTGGCGGAATGGATCGTTCCTATGTCGGCGCCCTACAGGAGCAATTGGCTGAAGCGCGCATCCACATCATCACGACGGCACCAGCCTCGGCGCCGGTGCCTGCAGTGAAGGAATTGAAAGAGCTGGGTATCCTGACAGGTTCGGGATCGGATGGGTTCCGCGATACTTGGGGACCCTATGGCAATGGCGACATGCTGGAACGCGCCATGTTCATTGGCCAGCGCAACAACTTGCGCCGGGATGACGAGGTGGAAATTGCCCTTGATATCTGCACCTTTGGTGGTGCTGCGATCATGGAGTTGAAGGGCTACGGGCTCGCCCCGGGCGACAAGGCCGACGCCGTGCTGGTTGAAGGCGAAACCCTCACAGACGCCGTGGTCAGCCGCGCACCCCGCAAACTTGTCCTGAAGGGCGGCAAGGTCACCGCCCGTGACGGCACATGTGTCCTTGAGGCGCCATGACACGAACGCTTCTGACAGCGCGGTGGGTGATCGGCTTTGACGGCGACTCCCATGTCATCCATGAAAATGGCAGCGTTCTGATCGAAGGGGACCGGGTGGCACATGTCGGCCCGGTGCCGGAATTAGATGCCGAGCGTGTTGACTATGGCGAAGCGATCCTGTCGCCCGGGTTCGTTGATCTGGATGCGCTGTCAGACCTCGACACCACGATTCTTGGCTTCGACAACTTTCCAGCATGGCGCAAGGGCCGTGTTTGGCCGGAAAGCTATGTCGAACGCGGTCCGTACGAGATGTACACACCTGAGGAACTGGCGTTCCAAAAACGCTTTGCCTTTGCCGAGTTGATCCGAAACGGGATCACCACAGCCTTGCCGATCGCGTCGCTGTTCTACCGTGAATGGGGCGAGACCGTCGCCGAATTCGAAGCGGCTGCAGATGCCGCCGAAGAACTGGGCCTCCGGGTTTACCTTGGTCCGGCCTACAGATCGGGCGGGCAGGTCACCGATGAGGCCGGAAACATCCGCGCTCTCTACGATGAAGCGCGTGGCCTTGCAGAACTGGACGCGGCTGCAGATTTTGCCACCCGCATCGAGGGACGGGCAGGGGGGCGCATCAAGGCGATGTTCGCACCGGACCGGATTGAAACTTGCACCCCGAACCTTGTCCGCCGGACTGCCGAACTAGCCCGCGAGATGGGTGCTCCTGTCCGTCAGCATTGTCTGCAGTCCGAAATTGAATTGCGTCTGGTCAAGGACCAGCACGGGATGACGCCAATCGAGTACCTGGCCGCGCAGGACGCGCTTGGGTCTAACTGGCTGTTGCCTCATGGGACACAGGCCACCCCACTCGATTTCGAGATGATCCGCGATGCGGGCGCAACCATCGTGCATTGCCCGCTGGTCTCGGGTCGCCATGGTGGGATGCTGCGCAGCCTGCCGCGCTGTTTGGCGATGGGAATAAACATCGGCATGGGAACCGACACTTGGCCCGCCGACATGATCCTGAACCTTCAGATCGGCATGATGACGGCTCGGTTGGCGGATGGCATGCCGGCGGCGACGTCAGACATGCTTTACGATGCGGCCACTCTTGGCGGTGCGCGAGCGCTTGGTCGCGATGATATCGGACGGCTTGCATGCGGCGCAAAGGCCGACATCGCAGTGATTGACCTGAGACAGGCACTGCAAGGGCCGGATCCGATCCAGACGCTGATGACGTCATGTAGCGGACGGGATGTGCGCGATGTCTGGATCGACGGACGCCGTGTAATGCAGGACCGGCAAATCCCCGGCGTCGACGACGTGGCAGACCACCGGCGTGCGCAGGCTCAGTTCAACGATCTGATTGCGAAATACCCTGACCGAACGGTTGGGCATCCGCCCGTGCGCGACATTTTCCGTCAGAGCTACCGGAGGACGTCCCATGACTGATACCGTTCTGGAAGTCCGCGACCTGCGCGTCGAGTTCCCCACGAGGACTGGTATACTGACGGCGCTGGACGGCGTTTCCCTTTCGATCCAGCGCGGCGAAATCCTTGGCGTCGTTGGGGAAAGCGGTGCTGGCAAGTCGATGACAGGCCTTGCCATTCTGGGCCTTCTGGAGCCGCCGGGCCGCATTGCGGGTGGTGAGATATGGCTGTCTGGCGATCGTATCGACACCCTTTCAGAGCGTGAAATGGAAAACGTGCGCGGCGGTCGGATCGGTGCAATCTTCCAAGACCCACTGACGTCGCTTAATCCCTTGTTCCGCGTGGGCGATCAACTGGTCGAGACCATTCGCCTGCACACGGACCTGGGCAAGGAACAGGCGCGTGCGCGGGCACTGGAGCTGTTGCGCGAGGTTGGCATCCCTGCACCGGAAAACCGTATCGACGCCTATCCGCACCAGTTCTCAGGTGGCATGAGGCAGCGCGTGGTCATCGCGTTGGCATTGTGCGCTGAGCCGGAACTGATTGTGGCGGATGAACCGACAACGGCGCTTGATGTCTCGATTCAGGCGCAGATCACGGCGCTTTTGCGCCAGTTGTGTCGCGAGCGTGGGACTGCGGTGATGCTGGTCACGCATGACATGGGGGTGATCGCCGAAACGGCTGACCGCGTCGCTGTGATGTATGCTGGGCGGATCGCCGAAATGGGTACAGTCGAAGACGTAGTGAGACGCCCACGTCACCCTTATACCGAGGGACTCATGGGCTCGATCCCCAGCATGCATGGTGACGTGGCGGAACTGCAGATGATCCCCGGGTCAATGCCCCGGTTGGACGCAATCCCACAGGGGTGTGCGTTCAATCCAAGATGCGCCCACGCTGGCACGCGGTGCCGCACCGAAGTTCCCCGGATCAACGGCACGGGGGCTGCCTGCTGGCTGGCACTGGAGGGAGCGACCGAATGAACCGGACCGATGCCATTCTCGAAGCTGTGGCGCTGGAACGCCGTTTTGATGTTTCCGCACCATGGCTGAACCGCGTCATCGAACGCAAACCCCGTCAAACGCTTCGGGCCGTTGACGGGGTCGATTTTCAGATCCGGCGGGGGCAGACCCTCGCCATCGTCGGCGAATCTGGGTGTGGCAAGAGCACCATCGCAAAGCTGGTGACCGGCCTCTATGAACCGTCTGGTGGGGCGATCCAGTTTCACGGTGATCCGAACCGCATGCAGATGATCTTTCAGGACCCATATGCCTCGCTCAATCCGCGCTGGAGGGTCGGGCGTATTATTGCCGAGCCTTTGCGGACCCTGCGGCCCGAGACCTCGGCGGTCGATCTGGGGGCCCGTGTCGACGAATTGTTGCGGACTGTTGGTTTGTCGCCTTCTGACGCTTCGAAGTATCCCCACGCGTTTTCAGGTGGCCAGCGACAGCGAATTTCGATTGCACGCGCATTGGCCGGAGACCCAGAGTTTCTTGTCTGTGACGAGCCGACATCGGCGCTGGACGTCAGCGTTCAAGCGCAGGTGCTTAACCTGATGAAACAGCTGCAAAGAGACTTCGGCTTGACCTATCTGTTCATCAGCCACGACCTATCCGTCGTGCGTCATATGGCCGATGAAATTGCTGTGATGTACTTGGGTCGCATTGTTGAAATACAACCGAAGGCCGATCTTTTTGAACGTCCCTTGCACCCGTATACGCGGATGCTGCTGGAGACGATCCCCGACCTGAAAGTGCCAAACAGGGACCGCAAGCCTATGGGCGGGGAGGTGCCGTCGCCCATTGCGCCGCCCAAGGGGTGCAGTTTCCATCCGCGCTGCCCCTTGGCCTTTGATCGCTGCATGTCAGAACGCCCAGTGCGCAACGCAGATGTCCATCAGGGGCGTGTCGCGTGCTTTGCCGCAGAGGAGACACGCAAATGAGTTATGTGGAAGCCTTGATGCGTCGCGCCATCGAGATTTCGGCCGAAGCCTTGGTAACGCCGGGAACAGAACCCTTCGGTGCCGTCGTCGTACGCGATGGTCAGATCATTGGCGAAGGCATCAACCGGTCGGTTCAAAACCATGACCCGACCTCGCATGGCGAAACTGAGGCAATCCGAGACGCCTGTCGCAAGCTTGGAACCGTCGATCTGCGGGGCTGTGAGCTTTATACCAGCTGCGAACCATGCGCGCTGTGCGTGGCTGCGATGGAAATTGCCGGAATTTCGCAATTGTATTACGCCGCAAGTATGGCGCAGGCGGGCTCCGCCTTGGGGGCCTTGCCCGAAGACGCCAGATTCCCAATCGATGTTGATCGATTGCGTCACGAATGTGCGCACTCAATCGACCAACGGCACCTTCCCGCGCAGCAGGCGCTGGACCAAGACGCGTCGACAGTTCTCAAGGAATGGGCCAACCAAGCGCTTGCGAGACGGAATGTGCCGTGATGCGTGGTCGCCAGGTGCATGACGGGCCTGACAGGACCTATGCTCTTCCTGATATCCTGCTGTTGAATGCGAACACCAATACAGCCATGACGGACAAAATGCTGGATGCCGCACGCGTCTTGCATCCAAACTGCCGCGGAGCAACGGTCGCGCGTGGCCACAAATACATTTCGGATCAGGATACTGCCTTGGTCGCAGCTGAAGCGGTCGTGGAATTTGCAGAGAAACTTGATGCCGAAACAATGCCAGATGCATTGGTGATTGCCTGTTTTGGTGATCCCGGACTGTGGACTGTGCGGGACCAATTGCCGATACCCGTAATCGGCATGGCAGAAGCGTCTTGCCATGTCGCTTGCCAGGTGGGACGCCGTTTCGCAATCGTGACGGGCGGGTCTGCTTGGGAGCCGATGCTGAGGGATTTCGTTGGAGTTACTGGACTCTCTTCACGCATGAGCGGGGTCTATACACTGGACCAAACAGGGGATGTCTTGGCAGCAGAACCTCAGAAAGCACTTCCCTTTATAGCCAAGAAGGTCGACCTGGCGCGCAAAGGCGGTGCCGACGTTGTCATCCTAGGTGGAGCAGGGATGGTAGGGTTTGCCGACCTTCTGAGGCCTTGTTTGGATTTTCCAGTTCTTGACTCGCTAACTTGTGCGATCTTGCAGTCTGTGGCTTTTGCTAACATGTAGCCGCGTGATTGATTGTGGCCAAAGTGACAGTTAACGCAGGTGGGTTAAACTTCGTGAGTGATTTCAGAGGCTTTTAGAATAGGCTTGGAACCCGTTTTCCATTGCCTACAGTTCCGGCCAAAATGGCATCAAGGTCGCACGACAGCTAAATCGCATTGCGGATGCCTTTCCAGTGCATCAGCTAGATCAAGCAGCATTGCCTCGCCGCCGTGATCGGCAACCAGTTGCATGCCGGCCGGCATTCCTCCAGCCAGTCCAGCCGGAAAGGCGAGGGCGGGCAGGCCAGTTGCGTTGACCCATCCGGTATAGACTGCGTGACCGCGCGGGCCGACCTGTTGGCCGTCGATCACTGAGGGATAGGCTTCCTCGGCAAGCCACGGCTGGGCAGCGGCCGTGGGTAGGAGAACTGCATCAAAGCCCCACAAGCCGCGCACGGCCTCCCGCATGGCAAAGACGCGTGTCATCGCGTCGTAAAGACCTACCGCGCCATGCTCGGCTCCTCGCGCCGCCATGTCGCGGTATTTCCGTGCGGCGGACGCCATGACCCGCGGATCGGCCTGCGCCAGATGCGCAAGTCCGATTTCGACGATCTGCGGCCAGAGTTTGCCCAGTGGAACGAGGTCGATCGGGAGTTCTCCGGTCTCGACGCTGTGACCCAGCGATTGTAACCGCGACGTCGTGCGGGCAAAAGCCGCGCGTATTCCCGGGTCGCACGGAGCTGCGGGCATGCGTTCCACAGCGAGAATGCGCAGCGTGCGCGATGGTGTGGATACCGGGCTGTCCGACAAGGCAGAAAAGAAGAGTGAAAGATCCCGGGCCGAGCGGGTGACCGGTCCCACGGTTTCGAAATCCAGCAACACCTGTGGAAGACCGCCACCACGGGGCACGCTATTGATACCAGGCTTCAGCCCCCAAAGACCGGTATAGCCCACGGGCCGCCGGATCGAGCCTCCGCCATCTGTGGCGAGTCCTGCCAGCGCCATACCAGAGGCCACTGCCGCCACGACGCCGCCTGAAGAGCCACCGGGCGTCAACGATGGATTGAACGGATTGCGTGTTGTGCCAAAGGTCTGGTTGCCGGTGTAGCCGTCAACGGCGAATTCCGGCGTGTTACCTTTGCCCAGCACGATGGCGCCCGCTTTGCGCAAGGCGGCGACCGGACGTTCGTCTTGGATACAGACGCGCTTGCTCAGTTCCGCATTGCCCCAGGCGGCGGGCAGACCTGCGGACATCAGGTTGTCTTTGATGATGATCGGCACGCCGTCGAGCGGTCCAAGAGGCGTGCCGTCCTGCCACCGCGCGCGCGAAGCCTGAGCCTCTTCCTGCGCGCCTGCGTTGTGGGCAGAAAACGCGTTGAGTTTGGGTTGCAGCCGGTCGATGCGTTCCAAACAGGCCTGCATTTGAGTTACGGGATCATAAAGACGTGTGCGATAGCCCTCCAACAAAGCGGAGACATCGGGGATAGCGTTCTTTTGTTCACTTGGCGTCATCGTCCCAACGCCTCTGGCAGCCACGTCGCGATGCCCGGCCAGAAGATAAGTGCAGAAGTAAATAGCAACATCAGCCCGGTATATGGGACCGCACCCGCGATCACGTCGGTGAACGGGCCCTTGTCGTTGCGTACGCCCTGTACAACGTAAAGGTTCATACCAACGGGCGGAGTGATCATGCCCACCTCGCACATCAGCACCACGAAGATGCCAAACCAGATCGGGTCTATACCGGCGGCAACAATGATCGGGACGACAATGGGGATTGTCAGCACCTGCATCGATAGCACGTCCATGAACATGCCAAGCACCAGGTAGAAAATCATCAGCGTGAACAGCAGTTCAACCGCGCTCAACCCCAGCCCGTTGACCCAAGCTGACATTACCCCGGTGATCCCGCCCAGGGCCAGCGTCACGTTCAGCGTGAAGGCGGCAACGATGATCAGCAGGATCATGCCCGTTGTCCGTGCAGTCTTGCGAAAACAGATGTCGAGAAAGGCGAGACTTAGCTTGCCCTCGAACCAGACAAAGCCAAGTGCAACGATCACCGCGAGTGCGGCGCTTTCCGTCGGTGTCGCAATGCCAAGATAGATCGAACCCATAACAATCAGGAACACGGTGGCGGCTGGTACGAGGTTTTTCAGCGCGTTCAGCTTGACCGACCACGGAACGTCTGCGTCCTGAAAGGCACCGCCGGGCGACAGGATGTCCTGTGCTGCGATGAACGCCATGAAAAGCAGCGTCAGCAGGATACCGGGGATGACCCCGGCGATGAACAGCTGGCCGACTGAAACGCTGGCCAACGAGCCGTAGACCAGTAGGTTCACCGATGGTGGGATAAGGATACCCAGCGTGCCGCCTGCCGCCAGTGAACCGAGCGCGCGTGAGGCGCGGTATTTGCGCTCCATTAAAGTAGGTAGGGCAACAGTACCAACCGTGGCTGCGGTGGCGACGGAAGAACCGGACGTTGCGGCAAAGAGCGCGCAGCAGCCGATATTGGTGTGCAAGAGGCCACCGGGGAGCCGCCCGAGCCACAACGCCAGCGTGGCATACATGCGGTCGGCCAGACCAGAGCGCAGCAGCAGCTCTCCCAGCAGGATGAAGAGCGGAATCGCGGTCAGCACTGGCTCGTTCGAGGTGCCCCAAAGCACTGGGCCCATGCTGGTCAGAAGCACCGGGCCGTAGAGGATCATGCCGCCCGCAACGCCCATGGCAACCATCACGCTGGCGACGGGAAGGCCCGACAACAGCAAGCCCATCATGATGGAAAACCCGATGAGAACGTCTAGAATGCCCATATCAACGCTCCTTGAGCTGGTCGAGCTCTTCACTCAACTCTTCCTCGGCGGACACCGGGTTGAACTCTTGCGCCAATTGGTCGTGGCGGCCTGAGAAGAAAAGCCTGCTGGCCCGAACCACCATCACGAAACTGCACAGCGCAAAGATCGCCAGTCCCGCATACCAAGCTGATTGCGGCCAGATCAGTGGCGTGCGCCATGGTGTGGCAGCGGTGGAGCCATAGGCCAGCGTGTCTGAGATGACGAACCAGCCAACGTATAGGAAAAACAGTCCCAGGACCCCCAGCGAGATGACAGACAGCCAGTCGATGGCCGCCTGTAGCCAGACCGGGAAACGTGCATGCAGCACATCTATGCGGATATGTGCACGGTCGATCATCGCGACGATGAAGGCGAGCGATGCGCCAAAGGCCAGCGTGTAGCCCGCCAGTTCGTCGGCACCTTGTAAAGAGGTGTTGAAAAGTTTGCGCATCACAGTCTCTAGCGCAACAAAGCCCGAAAGGAACAACATGGACACGCCGAAGATGCGGCTGACCCATTTTCCGAGAATATCCATTATGGGGCTCCGTGTTGGTTGGTGAGCGATCAGTGCTGCCCAGGACTGAATGCCGCCCGAGCAAGAGAAAGCCCCGGGCACAAGGCCCGGAGCAGCATGGGTCACATGTTCTTGTCTGCGCCCACAGTTTCCATCCAGGCATCAGAGCAGCCTTGATTGGTGGCATCGCAGACCTCTTTCCAAGCCGGGAATGAGACGTTGGGCACGGCTGTACCGACCAGCTGCTTGTCGGCGGCGGTCGGCTCTACCAGCACCAGATCGTATTTCGTTCCAGTCTCACACGGTTCGGAGCCCGTATTGCAGTTCACCGCGTCGATGAACAGTTCCTCGGAATAGGTCCAGACCCGTTCGCTCAACGTGTCGAAGCCAGCCTGCAACTTTTCCTGCTGATCTGTCGAAAGGTTGTTCCAGGTGTCGAGGTTGATGCCATAACCGTTCATCGCAAGCTGGAAAGCGATGGGCATCGTGAATGAACTGACCTCGGGCCAACCCGCCGAATTGGCAGAGGACGGACCGGTGATGGCGCAATCCACCACGCCGCGCGCCAGCGATTGCTGCACTTCGGGGAAGCCGATCGGCACGGGCGTGCCGCCAAGAAGGCTGACAAATTCTGCTAGGTTCTGGTCGTAAACCCGAACCTTAAGGCCTTTGAGATCGGCCAGTGAGGCGATTTCGGGTTCGCAGAAAAGCACCTGCGGACCAAATGGCCAGACGCCCAAAAGCTTCGTATTGAACGTTTCCTGCAACCGGGCGTCCACCACCGGTGCAAAGGCTTCGACGGTCTTGCGACCGGTTTCGTAATCGGGGTTCAGGCCCACCAGATCGAGGCCAAGGATGGTTGGCTCGTCGCGCGATACCTGGCTCAGACGAAGCGACACGATGTCGAACAGTCCGCTTTTGAGGATGCGTAACTGCTCTGTATCCTTGATGCCAGTGACATCGACTGGCTGGTAGTCGGCGATAAAGCCTTCAAGCCCAGTTTCCTCGGCGAAGTTTTCAAAGAATGGCTGTTCAATGTTTTTCTGGATCAGTCCGGTGGCAACGGGCTGGCCCATGACGCGCAGGGTTTCGGACGCGGCGGGCACAGCCAGAACGGCCAGTGCAGTGGCGCCGATTGCGATCTTGCGAAACATGGTTGGTCTCCTTCAGATTTCTCGGTGTAAGGTTTCAGACAGTCTCTCGTGTTCAGGGTGGATTGGTTGCTATCTTTAGGGATGCCGCCCGAAAGACGCTGCCCCAGCCAGTAACCTCCGCGGGGTCGAGCCCGACCTCGCGGAGACAATGCGCCGCCGTAACAGCGACGGAATCCAGCACCGGAATTCCGGTTGCTTTCTCGAGCTGCTCGGCGATGGGCGCACCTCGAAAATTCGTGCAGACGATGGCGATAGCGTCGGGCTTTGCCTCGGCCACCTGTTCGACAATCGATCCGACTTGTTCGGGCGGGTAGGTGGCAAAGCTGTAATTGCCCTTGTCGTCAAGGCGCGCGGCGCTGATCACCGCGATGCCCTGCGCTTTGTAGTTGGCGATCATTCGGGTTTCGATGTCCTCGATATATGGCGTGACAAGACCAAGCCGTTTGACGCGCATCGACGTGAACAGCGCGTCATAGGCAAGAATGGTCGATGTGGCCGGAACCCCAGTGCGCTCGGTAATCGCGGCACAGAGAGCCTTGTCCTTTTCAAGTCCAAGCCAGCTCGCGGAGGTACCGTTCCAGGCGATCAGGTGGGGGTTCGCTTCGGCCAGCCGTTCCGCGGCTTCAAGGATCGGTTCGAGTGTGAACTGAGATTGCGAGGCCTCAGACATAGAAATCTCGACCACCCGAAAGCGCCCGAAATGGGCGCTGGCCCGGTCGCCGAACGGTGCAAGCATCGCCGAAGTATAAGGCTCCAGGACCGTGTTCGAAGATGGCGTCAACATGCCGATGCGACGGCCGTCTATGGGATAGAAACTCATGCTGTCACCTCCGGTTTTGAACGGGCGACATGCATGCCTCGTGGATCGCCTGCGGGATGTCCGTCAAGCATCACGGTCTTGCCTCGCAGGATCGTGCGAACCGGCCAGCCAGTCACTTCGAAGCCCTCCCACGGTGTGTAATCAGAACCGTGATGTAGTTCGTCCTGCGTGATGGTGCGCGTCATCGCGGGGTCCCACAGAACGATATCGGCGTCCTTGCCGACAGCGATGGCGCCCTTGTCGTCGAGGCCGTAGATCCGCGCGTGGTTGGTGGCGGTCAACGCGGCGAACGTCTCGAGGCTCATACGCCCTTTGCCGATCCCTTCCGAAAACAGGATCGGGAGACGGGTTTCGACACCCGGAATGCCATTGGGAATGTTGCGGAACGACGCCCGCGCACCGGGTGCGTCCTTCCCTGCCGTGTCCTCGAACCGGAATGGACAATGGTCAGATGAGAAGACGTCGAATGCGCCTTGTTCCAGACCGGCCCAGATCGCGGCCTGTTCGTCAGTGTCGCGCGGCGGAGGAGAGCAAACCCACTTGGCCCCTTCAAATCCTGCGCGATCAAGGTCGTCCGCCGTGAGAGTGATGTACTGCGGGCAGGTCTCAGCGAAGACGCGGACACCCCGCGCCCTTGCGCGCTGGATTTCCTCCAGGGCCGCTCCGTTCGAGACATGCACGATCATCACCGGCACACCCGCGACCTCGGCCAGTGTGGTGGCACGGTGCGTGGCTTCGCGTTCGACCGGCACCGGGCGGCTGCGCGCGTGGTGCACTGGCTGGATATGCCCGTTTCGTTCTGCCTTGTCGCGCAGGAACTCGATGGCATCCTCGTTCTCCGCGTGCACCATGGTCAGCGCACCCTGCTGCCGCGCCACATCCATCACCTGAAGTATTTCGGCATCTGTCAGGCGCATTCCTTGGTAGGTCATGAACACCTTCAAGCTGGTCATGCCTTGCGCAATCAGCGCAGGCAGATCCTGGCCCAGCGTCACCGGATCGACCGAATTGACGATGAGGTGGAAAGAAACGTCGGTTAGGCACTGCCCGTCGGCCTTGGCCAGATAGGAGGCAACGGCCTCACGCAGGGTCTGGCCGTCTTCGGGCAGGCAGAATGGCATTATGGTCGTGTTACCGCCACAGGCTGCTGCGCGGGTGGCGGACGCAAAATCATCCGCCATCTCGATACCTGGCCCGGACGGTTGCGAGATGTGTACGTGGCTGTCGATGCCACCTGGCATGGCGATCAGGCCCTCCGCGTCGATGATTTCCACACCTTCCAAGTCTGTGCCCAATGCAGCGATGCGTCCTTCGGAGATGCCGACCTCGCAGAGAGATGTCTCGCTGGACGACACCACGCGTGCGCCGCGAATGACGGTGTCAAAAAGCATGCTGATCCTGTGAACAGTGGGTGGATTGGTAGACGGTTATCATCGGTTGCTCGTTGGTGGCTGAGTCTGTTGCCATGAGCCTAGCGACCGAATGGATTGCCAAATATGGCAAAATAGGCAATTCTGCGTTCTCGAAATTAGAATGCCCAAAAAGGTGTCGTTGCATGAAATTTCACCTTGTTCCAAGGCCTCTGCTTTATGTTCAAGCGGTTGCCGAACACGGATCGGTTCAGGCCGCATCCCGCGCACTCGGAATTGCGGCCTCGGCGATTGACAGGCACATTAAGGCGCTGGAAGAAGTGAACCGATCCCCGCTTTTCGAACGCCACCCACGGGGTATGCGCCCCACGGCCGCAGGCGAAGCGGTGGTTGTGATGGCGCGGCGCTGGAACACCGATGCCGAGCGGCTCGCAACAGAACTGCAGGAGATTCGCGGTCAGGACGGCGGTAGCGTACGGCTCGCGGCGATGGATAGTCTGGCCAATGGGATGCTCGAGGAGTTGCATGAATGGCTGCTCGACGCGCATCCCAACATCCGGTTGGCTGTAGAGATCATGACCCCATCAGAGGCCGCGCGGCAACTGGATGAAGGCACGGTGGAAGTGGTGATGGCCTTCAACATGCCGCGGCTGCGGCACCAGCATGTGGTCTGGTCGGATAAGTTGCGCTTTGGATGTATTGTGGCACCAAGTCATCCGTTGGCCGGGGCCTCCTCCACGTCTCTTGCTCAGGTCAACGGCCACGCGCTGGTCGCGCAAAGCACACTCTTGCCGACACGCCAATATCTGGACGATCGCTTCGCCTGGTTCTTCGATGAAAACGCGCCTGTGATGGCGTCGAATTCGATCCAGTTACTCAAAGGTGCGTTGCGCAAGGGTGCGGTCGCAATGATCACCTCAGAGCTGGATGCGCTTCCGGAATTGGCGCGTGGAGAGCTGTTGTTTCTTCCGCTCGCGGACAAGGGGCTTGCTGCGCCGACGATCTCGGTCGTGATTGATGCGCGCAGGTCGTTGTCCCGCGCGGCTCGGCGGATTTCTGAATTCCTGGTGTCGCGCACGCAGGAAAGGCTGGCCGACGCCCGGG